>NZ_CP024314.1:0-1200000 GCF_002944315.1 Rhizobium sp. NXC24 | reverse complement strand
AGCGTGAAGGTTGCCGACACCGGCTTTGGCTTCCTGACGATGTCGAACGGCAATGTCGTCGCCATCAACCACGCAGGCGAAAAGACCATTGGCTTGCGCTCTTCGAGCGAGACTGGCGACAAGGGCGTGACCGGCCTTGATCGTTCCTTCCGCAACAGCACGCAAAAGGCGCTGGCAACGCTCCCCTTGGACCGTGACGGCGTCATTCAGCATATTATGTTTGACGAGCAGGGGGAGAAGATTCCGTATCTGGTTGTCGTCAAGCAAATAGCGCCGACCAACCTTTGGGTTTCCGGTCCCATTCAAAAGGAAGCGATGTCGCTCGGAATTGTGGTGCCGGAGCGGGAGATTTATGCCTCGCTTTTTGCTGCGCAGGACGAAATATCGCGAGCGACAAACCGCATCCTTATTTACCAGATCCTGGCGATCTCCATATCGCTGATGATTGTCATCGGGGCGGTATTTGCGGTTTCCAAGCGCATTACCAGCGGTATCAGCGCGCTCGCAGGCGCGGCGCGGCGCATTCAGGCGAAAGACTATTCGGTCAGGGTTGATATCCCGTCGCAAGACGAAGTGGGTCAGGCGGGCGTTGCATTCAACCGCATGGCGGAAGAGATAAGCTTCCACACGGAAAATTTGGAATCGCTGGTGGAGGAAAGAACCAAGGAAATTGCCGAGGCGAAAGAGGAAATTTCGGCGCTGAACACGCAATTGAAGAGCGAGAACGTGCGGCTTGGCGCCGAGCTGGCCGTCGCCCAGCGCATACAGCTCATGGTCCTGCCGCGCCAAAACGAACTTGCGGCCATCGAGCAGTTGGAGATCGCCGCCTTTATGCGCCCCGCCGACGAGGTCGGCGGCGACTATTATGACATCCTGCAGGACGGAAAAAGGCTGAAGATCGGAATAGGGGACGTCACCGGTCATGGCCTTGAAAGCGGCGTGCTCATGCTGATGGTTCAGTCCGTCGCACGCGCCTTGCAGGAGGCCGGGGAGACCGATCCGACGAAGTTCCTGACCGATCTCAACCGCACGATTTACAAGAACATCGAGCGAACGAAGACCGACAAACATTTGACCCTCGCCTTTCTCGACTATGACGGGGAGCGGCTGACGCTTTCCGGCCAACACGAGGATCTGATTGTCGTGAGACAAGGTGGAGAGGTCGAGCGGATAGAAACAGGCGACCTCGGGCTTCCCGTGGGGCTCGATTCGGATATTTCCGAATTTGTCGATACCAGAGAAGTCGCCTTTGGCCGTGGCGACATCATCGTTCTGCATACCGATGGGGTCACGGAGGCTGAGAACCGAAACGGCGAACTATATGGAATTGAACGGCTTTGTGAATCGGCCCGCGATCTTTATGGCGGCAGTGCCCAGGACGTAATGAACGGTATTCTAGAAAACCTCATGACTTATATCGGGTCGCAAAAGATTCACGACGATATAACACTGGTTGTAATGAGACATAGGTGATAGCATGGCGACCGTCGTCTTTGGGCTCGCAGATCTTGTAGCAAACAGCAGTGCAGACAGCGCTACTTTCCTCCGATTGCTTGACGGACCGCTCGCTTTGAGCTGGTCCCATTGTTCGATGACATCCGATTTTATCGCTGAAATATCGGCTTTGCGTTACAAGAGGTTACGTCAAGTCTATCACCAGGTTCGCCATGACATCGGTTACGTCGCCAACGAACTTATTGAAAATGCCGTGAAGTTTCGTGTATCCGGTGAAATCGGCATTTCGGCTTCGATAGAAGGAGAACGGTTTCGCATGAGGGTCTCGAATTTTATCGACAATGAAACTGCTGCGCGTTTTCAGCATTTGCTTGCTCAGATAACCACTGATGACCCCTCGGACCTCCTCATTCGGCAAATCGAGAAGAACGCGGCGTCGACTTTCGGCAGCGAGTCGGGCCTTGGCTTGCTGACGCTGATGAGTGACTATGAGACTGACTTGGCGTGGACTTTTGATGCGAATCGGCCCAACGGTCCGACTCATCTGGAGACATATGCCTCCTTACCGATCCCTTCCGTCCAGAATGGCTGAGTTTTGACCATGGAAATTAGAGGAGAGGCATTTCGCGTTTGGACTGAAGGACATGTCGTGTTCTTTGACGGTTCCATGCGTCTGGCCGGATCGGACGCCTATGCTCCGATCTTCCAGTTGGCGACCGATTTGCTCGAGAAAAACCCTGAGCGGCTGACGCTCGACCTGACAGGCCTTCAGTTTCTGAATTCGTCGGGCATAAACTTGCTTGCGAAACTGACGATAGAGGCCCGCAAACGTGCCGACGTGCAGATGACGGTGCGCGGTTCCAAACAGATTTCGTGGCAGCTCAAATCATTGCCGAATTTGAAGAAGCTCTATCGCGAGCTCGATCTCCGACTCAGCTAGCTACGCAATGCTGGCGGCCTCTGATTCTGTCTTGGAAGACCGAATCGTGTAAGCTTTAGGTGACCGATTGCTTGTGGACAAGGAACACGGGCCGCCTTTCGACGCAAAAGAAAGGTTGCATAAAAGCTCGCAGTGATTGAGGATTTGACACCATTAGTCGTCCCGATGTACTTATAAGTTACTAACATACGAAATTCAAATAACCCGACGACGCCGTTCGGTTGTAGGTTTCCGTGTAAGGACGTACGCGCCAACGATTTGGCGGCCTGCCACAGTCGAAAACAATGACTGGGAATAGCATCGCTGGAGGTATTCCTCACTATGTCCAAGGCTGTTTCCGATCGCGGACTGAGTTTCGCCGCACAGAAGGTCAGCCAAATCGATGTTCCGGAAAAGGTGCTCTATTGGGAGTGCTTTGCCCGGATTGCGGATGCCCGTGGCGTTGTCCATCGTGCTGCATCCTTTGCGCCCTATTTGGAATCCTCCCTCGCGTCCTTCGATCTTGATGCGCGCATGCTGGACTTGATTCTGGCGAACTTGGCTCGGGATCCAAATCTCGTACTCGGATGCAACATTTCCGCCGCCAATTTGGCTGTCACAGATCACTGGAAACAAATGCTCCGGCAAATCGAGCGCCATTCGGAACTCGCTCCGCGACTTGTGCTGGAGATCACGGAAACTTACCCACTGGTGGGTGAGGGCGTCGAGAGGTTGGCAGCCGTTCGCGCGCTCGGCTGCCGGGTGGCGATCGACAACTTCGGAGCGGGTATGGCCACGCCTGCGCGACTGCTGACGGTCCCGGCCGATATAATCAAGATCGACGCTTCGCTGGTGCGGAATGTGCGGACCTCAGAAAAGGGACAGAGCAGCCTGCAATATCTGGTCGGATTTGCATCTTGCGTCGCCCCGATCATCGTTGCCGAAGGCATCGAAAAGAACGAGCACCTGGATGCCGCTCGCGCATCAGGCGCGACTCATGTGCAGGGTTTTTTGTTCGGAAAACCAGCCGCGCTACCAAATCATTGAGCTGAGTCGGAAGACGATTTGCTCACGCTTTCGCACCAAGCGGCCAATTGGCCTCTTTCGGCGCTCCGGTAAGCGATGAGTTCTCGTGGCCGCTTTAAATTTTGGTGCCTTCATTAACGCAGGCCCGATCGATGGTCATTTCTGCAAGTGTCGGAAACTTAACAATAAAATCGGCAGGAGGGCGAGGCAATGCTGGGCGCCATCCCTGTTGCGTTAACCATTTGTTAACCATAGCGGCGGTACACAGGGTCAACGAAATATTTACACAGATGACCAAAGTGCTAACAGACGCTCGCTCGATCCGCATCAAAGGCCGTTCCTTCCTGGCGGTCATGCTTTCCCCGGATCTTCCCATCGATGATTGGTTGATCAGGCTGGATGATCTCGCCGCGCGTTCGGCGGGCTTCTTTTTGGGGCGCCCTGTCGTGCTCGACCTCACGGATCTGTCGATCGACCGATCGGGGTTGAAGGATCTGATCGGGGAACTTGCTCGGCGCAATGTCAGCATCATGGGTATCGAGGGCGCGCGCCCTTCAATCCTCGGTCCGGGTATGCCTCCCGCGCTCAAAGGCGGTCGGCCGGTTTCCGATATCGAGGTGCCTGTAAACGAGGTTCCGGTGCAGGAGCCAGTCGTCGAGGTGCGCAGCAGACCGGCGGCTCCCGAGACCCGGCCGGCAATGCAGTCCATCGTCATCAGGGAACCGGTGCGTTCGGGTCAGTCGGTGATCTTCCCCGAAGGGGATGTCACGGTTATCGGATCGGTTTCTTCCGGTGCGGAAATCATCGCGGGCGGGTCGGTGCACATCTACGGCAGCTTGCGCGGCCGAGCCATGGCGGGTTCGATCGGAAACGCATCGGCGCGCATCTTCTGCCGGAAGCTTGAGGCGGAGCTGGTCGCGATCGACGGTATTTACAAAATGGCAGAAGACATGGCCCCCAACCTTCGCGGACAGGCTGTTCAGCTCTGGCTCGAAGGCGATGCGATCATGGCAGAGAAACTTATCTGAGCCGGCAGCCGGCCACGACAGAGGAGAGCAAGATGGGGAAAGTCATCGTAGTCACGTCAGGCAAGGGCGGGGTTGGCAAGACGACCTCGACCGCCGCGCTTGGAGCGGCTCTGGCGCAGAGAAATGATAAGGTCGTTGTCGTCGATTTTGACGTCGGGCTGCGAAATCTCGACCTCGTCATGGGGGCGGAGCGTAGAGTCGTCTACGATCTGATCAATGTCATACATGGCGACGCCAAGCTCCCCCAGGCGCTGATCCGCGATAAGAGGCTGGATACGCTGTTCCTGCTGCCGGCCTCGCAAACCCGCGACAAAGACAACCTGACTGCCGAGGGTGTCGAGCGCGTCATCAACGATTTGAAGCAACACTTCGATTGGATCATCTGCGACAGCCCCGCAGGGATCGAACGCGGCGCTACTCTGGCCATGCGCCACGCGGATACGGCAGTGGTCGTCACCAATCCGGAAGTCTCGTCGGTGCGCGATTCGGACCGCATCATCGGCTTGCTGGATGCCAAGACGGCCAAAGCCGAGCGCGGCGAGCGGATCGAGAAGCACCTGCTCCTGACCCGCTACGACGCCAACCGCGCAGAGCGCGGCGACATGCTCAAGGTCGACGACGTTCTGGAGATCCTTTCCATTCCGCTCCTCGGCATCGTTCCGGAAAGCATGGATGTCCTGCGCGCCTCCAACATCGGCGCCCCTGTCACGCTGGCCGATAGCCGCAGCGCACCTGCCATGGCTTACTTCGATGCCGCTCGCCGGCTTACAGGCGAAGTTCTGCCGATCACGATTCCCGGCGAGAAGCGGAACATTTTCGGCAAGATATTCGGACGGAGGGCGGCATGAACATTTTTCGTCTTTTCGGCAAACAAAGAACCGCACCGGCGGCTAGAGAACGCCTGCAGGTGCTTCTTGCCCACGAACGCTCGTCGGCAGGCTCGGACCTGGTATCGCTGCTCAGGGAGGAAATCCTCGGCGTGATAGCAAAGCACGTGCAGCTCGACGGCGATAAGGTGCAAGTCAAGATGGATTGCAACGAACACGTCTCGACGTTGGAAATCGACGTTGAAATCCCGCTGCATGCAGTTGTTCAGGCTGCGTGAAGGGCACGCTTCGATAGATCCAGCCGACAGCAGGTTTTGATCGGGCAGGTTAAACTCACCGGTCGTGCTTAGGGCGGAGAAGTTCGATTTGGAACGCGGATAAGATGACGATGTCCGCGTTCCCATGGGGTGAATTAGATCGCTGGCGCCACGAGAAAGGCGCCATATGCTATTCATAATTGTAATGAAACAATAATAAGATTGACATGATCTTTTGTCTCTTTCACGCTGATGTCATGAACATCGGTGGCGAAAGAGATATGAAATCGTGCTGACGTCAATCATGGCATTTTCAGAGCGACGGACCGCGCGATGACCGCGACGGTGACGTTGTCCGATATCGAAGAGGCACGGCGACGCATTGCCGGACAGGTCGTCCGTACGCCGTTGATGCGCTCGCACGCGCTCTCCCGCCAATCCAGCGCATCCGTATTTCTCAAACTGGAAAATCAACAAACGACCGGCAGCTTCAAGCTTCGCGGAGCGACCAATGCGATCCTTTGCCTCAGCGAGGAGGCACGTTCGCGCGGGTTGGCAACGGCGTCCACGGGCAATCACGGCAGAGCAGTCGCGCACGCCGCCGCAGCATTGGGTGCGCGGGCGATCATTTGCCTGTCGGCGCTCGTTCCCGCCAATAAAGTCGAGGCGATCCGCAGCCTTGGAGCCGAGGTGCGCATTGCCGGCCAATCCCAGGATGATGCCATGCGCGAGGTCGAGCGTTTGGTAAGGGAGGAGGGCATGAGCTTCGTGCCGCCCTTCGATGATGCCAACGTGATCGCTGGCCAGGGAACCATCGGGCTCGAGATCGCGGATGCCCTGCCGGATGTGGCGCTTGTCCTCGTGCCCCTGTCAGGCGGTGGATTGGCGTCGGGCGTTGCGGCTGCCATCAAGGCCAAGCGGCCGCAGGCCAGGGTCATCGGTATATCGATGGAGCGGGGCGCGGCGATGGCGGCGAGCCTTGCCGCGGGTGCGCCGCTTGAAGTCCAGGAGGTCGAAACCCTGGCGGATTCGCTGGGTGGCGGCATCGAGCTCGACAATCGCCTGACATTTGCCATGTGCCGCGACCTTCTCGACGAAGTGATCCTGCTCAGCGAAGACGAGATATCGGCCGGCATCCGCCATGCGGCGACGGTCGAAGGCGAAATCGTCGAAGGCGCGGGTGCGGTCGGTATCGCGGCGCTGCTTGCCGGCAAGATCAGACCGGATGGCCCGACGGCGATTGTCGTCTCAGGTGGCAACATCGATCCGGTGGTCCATCGCCAAATCGTCAACGGCATCAAATCGGGGGTGGGGTGATGGCGCGCGTGCTTGTGCTGACGGAAAGTGATTTGCGCAAAATCGTTCAGCTTGACGCGGACGCCGTCGAATGCGTTGAACAAGCCTTTGCGGCCTTGGCGACCAACGCGGTGGAGATGCCGCCGATCATGCGGCTGGATATCCCCGCCCATCGTGGCGAAGTTGATGTCAAGACGGCCTATGTACCGGATGTCGACAGCTTCGCGATCAAGGTAAGCCCTGGCTTTTTCAATAATCCCTCGCTTGGCCTGCCCAGCACCAACGGGCTGATGATGCTGCTCTCGGCGCATACCGGATTGGTTGAAGCGCTTCTGCTCGACAACGGTTATCTGACCGATGTGCGAACGGCCGCCGCGGGCGCGGTTGCCGCAAAACATCTTGCCGGCCCGGATGCCCGGGTCGCGGCAATCCTTGGCGCCGGCATGCAGGCACGCTTGCAGCTTCGCGCATTGACTTTGGTACGGCCGATCGAAGCTGCCCGTATCTGGGCACGCGATGCGGAAAAGGCCAAACGGCTTGCTGATGAGCTTACCACTGAGCTCGGTTTTCCGGTTTCGGCCGAGGCTGACGCCAAGCAGGCCTGCAGCGGCGCCGACATCATCGTCACCACCACGCCGTCCAACAAACCGATCCTCGACGCCTCCTGGCTGGAGCCCGGCCAGCACGTCACAGCCATAGGTTCGGATGCGGAGCACAAAAACGAGATCGATCCAAAGGCGATCCTGCGGGCCGCTCCCTATGTCGCCGATAGCCTGAAGCAGACCCGCCGGCTCGGCGAACTGCATCATGCCATCGTTGCAGGTCTTGTGAGGGAAGATGCGACCTTTCCCGAACTGGGCGCCATCATTTGCGGCCAAGCCGCCGGCCGTCGGTCACGCGAGGCAATCACGCTCTGCGATTTGACCGGCACGGGCGTGCAGGACACGGCCATTGCCACGCTTGCCCATCGTCGCGCCGTCGCTGCCGGTGCGGGACAAGCCATTGAAACGACAAAAGCATCAGGAGACCCAGCGTGAGCGAACCGACCCTCAATTTCACCCGCTCCGAATATGCCGATCGGCTTGCCAAGACGCGGCGAGCCATGGAGAAGGCCGGTATCGATCTCATCATCGTGACCGATCCGTCCAACATGCATTGGCTGACGGGCTATGACGGCTGGTCCTTCTATGTGCATCAGTGCGTGCTGGTGCCCGGTTCCGGCGAACCGATCTGGTATGGACGCGGCCAGGATGCCAACGGCGCCAAGCGCACGGCCTATCTCAGCCACGACAACATCATCGGCTATCCCGATCATTATGTGCAGTCGACCGAACGCCATCCGATGGATCTCCTGTCACAGATCATCGAGGAACGCGGCTGGGCCAATGCCTCGATCGCCGTCGAAATGGACAATTACTGGTTCACCGCTGCGGCCTATGCCTCCTTGGTCAAGCACCTGCCGAATGCCCGCTTCAAGGATGCCCAGGGGCTCGTCAACTGGCAGCGCGCCGTCAAAAGCCCGACCGAGCTCGACTATATGCGCAAGGCTGGCCGCATCGTCGCCGCCATGCACAAGCGGATCGTCGAGAAAGTCGAGCCCGGAATCCGCAAATCCGATCTCGTCGCCGAAATCTATGATGCCGGTATCCGTGGCGTCGATGGCTTTGGTGGGGACTATGCTGCAATCGTGCCGTTGTTGCCATCGGGCGCCGACGCGTCCGCGCCGCATCTGACCTGGGACGACAAGCCGATGAAGAGCGGCGAGGGGACGTTCTTCGAGATTGCAGGCTGCTATCGCCGCTATCACTGTCCGCTGTCGCGAACCGTCTTTCTCGGCAAGCCGACCCAAGCCTTTCTGGATGCCGAGAAGGCAACGCTCGAAGGCATGGAGGCAGGCCTTGCCGCGGCCAAGCCCGGCAACGCCTGCGAAGACATCGCCAACGCTTTCTTCGCGGTGCTGAGGAAATACGGGATCGTCAAGGATAACCGCACTGGCTATCCGATCGGCCTGTCCTATCCGCCGGATTGGGGCGAGCGCACCATGAGCCTGCGCCCTGGCGATCGCACGGAGCTGCAGCCCGGCATGACCTTCCATTTCATGACGGGGCTGTGGCTGGAAGACATGGGCATGGAGATCACGGAAAGCATCGTGATCACCGAGAGCGGTGTCGAATGCCTGTCCAACGTACCCCGCAAACTTGTCGTGAAGTGATCGGCCGGCATGAACATGATGACAATGATCACACGCCCATCACCCATAACGCCGACCGTCGATTTCGATCGGGATGGCGTCCAACATGGTCACCTGCGCCTGCCCTGGTCGCGTGACGATTCCGCCTGGGGCTCGATCATGATCCCGGTCTGCGTCATCAAAAACGGCGATGGTCCGACGGCGCTTTTGACTGGTGCCAATCACGGCGATGAATATGAAGGGCCTGTCGCGCTCTTCGATCTCGCCCGGACGCTGAAGGTGGAAGAGGTCAAGGGGAGGGTCATTATCGTCCCGGCGATGAATTATCCGGCGTTTCAGGCCGGTACCCGCACGTCTCCGGTCGACAAGGGCAATCTCAATCGCAGCTTTCCCGGCCGGCCCGACGGTAGCGTGACGGAAAAGATCGCCGATTATTTCACCCGATACCTGCTGCCGCTGGCAGACATCGTGCTCGACTTCCATTCGGGCGGCCGGACGCTCGATTTCCTGCCGTATGCCGCAGCCCATGCGCTGCCGGACAAGCGACAGGAAAAGGCCTGCTTCGATGCGGTCGCCGCGTTTTCCGCGCCCTATTCCATGCGGATGATCGAGATCGATGCAGTCGGCATGTACGACACGACCGCCGAGGAGATGGGCAAGGTCTTTGTGACGACCGAGCTTTCGGGTGGTGGAACCATATCGGCACGCACGGCTTCCATTGCCAAGCGCGGCGTTCTGAACGTCTTGAAGCAAGCCGGTATCGTTGCCGGCGCGCCGGAGACGGGAACAACGCAGTGGCTCGACATGCCGTCCTCCGATTGCTTCGTCTTTGCCGAAGCAGACGGTCTTTTCGAACCCGTGAAGGATCTTGGCGACATAGTTGCGGCCGGAGAGATCATCGCCCGGGTGCATCCGGTCGGCCGCACCGGATCAATACCCTTTGACTATCGGGTGGCGCTGGACGGCGTTCTTGCCGCACGTCATTTCCCCGGCCTCATCAACACTGGGGATTGCCTCGCCGTCGTCGCGGCCTTGACGGAGGCCCCCTGAATTGCCGCGCCGCGACAGTGCGGCGCGGATCACCACCCCGCTAACGGCAAAGATCCGGAAAACCGGACAGCCGATGACGGAATTCAACCACAGAGGAGTGAACGATGAGATCGAATTTTTACCGCAGCCTTGCCGCCATGGGTCTGACCATCGGCCTGGCCGCTTCCGCCCATGCCGCCAGCCTCGAGCAGATCAAGAAGGATGGCTATATCCGCGGCGCCAGCGCCAATGAGGTTCCCTACAGCTATATGGACGAGAGCGGCGCTGCCAAGGGCATCGGTCCTGATGTTGCTGCTGCCGTCCTGAAGTCGATGGACGTGAAGGAGGTCGACTGGACCGTGACGCCGTTCGGATCGCTGATCCCCGGCCTGAAGGCCAAGCGCTTCGATTTCGTCGCCGCCGAGCAGAACATCCTCCCGGAGCGTTGCAAGCAGGTGCAGTTCACCACGCCGAACTCGAGCTACGGCGAAGGCCTGCTGGTGCCGAAGGGCAATCCGAAGAAGCTGCATTCCTATGAGGACATCAAGAAGGATCCGTCCCTCAAGGTCGCGATCGTCTCGGGCGCCGATCAGCTCGATTTCTTCCATGGCCTCGGCATTCCGGAGTCCCAGATCGTCATGATCCAGGCCAATGCCGATGCGCTCTCGACCATCCAGACCGGCCGTGCTGACGCCTATGCCGCAACGGAGCTGACGGTCGCCAAGCTGGTTCAAGGCGGTGGCTCGAATGTCGAGCAGGCGGCCCCCTTCACCGATCCGGTCATCGAAGGCAAGTCAGTCAGAAGCTATGGCGGCTTCGATTTCCGGCCTGAAGACAAGGATCTCTACAAGGCGTTCAATACGGCGCTCATCGCCTTCAAGAAGACCGATGACTACAAGAAGATCCTGATGTCCTACGGACTTAGCGCCGAAAGCGTCGAGGCCGCGCGAACCAAGAATACGGAAGACCTGTGCGCGGGCAAATGAGGTCGGCAATATCCATCGGCTTGGTCTTTGCCCATCGGCGACGGCCTAGCCGACCAGCCCCTTGCATCTTGCGGACGGAGGTGACCCGGACATGAGCTGGACCCATTATCTTCCAGCACTGCTGAAGGGCGCAGAGGTGACGGCGATCATCGGCGTCACCTCGATGCTGCTCGGCGCAATCTTTGCTTTCGCGGCCGGCCTTGCGCGGTTCGCCGGCGGCCGGCTGCTTTCCTGGATCGCGCTGGTTTACATAGAAATATTCCGGGGCACATCGCTGCTGGTGCAGCTCTTCTGGCTCTATTATGCGCTGCCGCTGATCGGGATCTCCTTCGATCCCATCACGACGGGCATCGTCGGCCTGGCGCTGAACATCGGTGCCTATGGCGCCGAGGTGGTGCGCGGTGCGCTGCAGTCGGTTCCCGATACCCAGCACGAGGCGGCGCGCGCCCTGAACTTCGGGCACGGGCAGACGCTCTTCCATATCGTCCTGCCGCAGGCGGTGGTGGAGATGATGCCGCCATTCGGCAATCTCGCCGTCCAGAACCTGAAGGATACGGCGCTGGTGTCGCTGATTTCGATCAGCGACCTGACTTTCCAGGCGCAGCAACTGCGCAACATCACCTTGGACAGCGTCCGGATCTATTCGCTGACGCTTATCGGATATTTCATCATGGCGCTTATCCTTGTCGTCTTCATGCGCTGGCTCGAGACGATCCTTCGCCGGGGCGCCGCCTTTCCGGGGAGGGCGCCGGCATGATGTACGGCTTTACTTGGGATACGTCCTCGACGCTCTCCTTCGCGTTGTCGATCCTGCCGATCCTCGGCATAGGATTGATCGTGACGCTGGAGGCGGCGGCGGCCGGATTTGCGATCGCCCTGGTCCTCGGCCTGGTCTTCGCGCTGTTGCGGCGCAGCCGTTTCGCGGCGATCTCCTGGCCGACAGCGTGCGTCATCGAATTTCTGCGCGATACGCCGCTGCTCGTGCAGCTCTTCTTCCTCTATTACGTCTTGCCGATCTACGGGATCGTCCTGCCGGCCTTTCTTACGGGCGCGCTGGCGCTCGGCCTGCAATATTCGGCCTACACGTCGGAGGTCTATCGCGGTGGCCTGGACGCCGTGCCGCGCGGCCAATGGGAGGCAGCGACGGCCCTTAATCTGGGGCGCGGCCTGACCTACAGGGATATCATCATCCCGCAGGCGATCCCTCGTATCATCCCCGCCATGGGCAACTATCTTGTCTCCATGCTTAAGGAGACGCCGGTTCTGTCCGTCGTCACCGTGGTCGACATGCTGAACCTTGCCAACCTCATCGGCGATCGGACCTTCGAATATCTGGTACCGCTGTCGCTCGTCGGCTTGATCTTTCTCATCCTCACGCTCGTCTGCTCGGCGGCCATTCATTGGCTCGAGAAGACGCTGCCGAAAAACGGAATTGCTTTGAGATGACCGAACCCCTGATCCGCTTCCACGACGTCACCAAGCGCTACGGCGACTTTACCGTTCTCGATGACTTCTGTTTCGAGGTTGCACCCGGCGAGAAGGTAACGTTGATCGGACCGTCGGGCTCGGGCAAATCGACGGTTCTGCGCATCCTCATGACACTCGAACCCTTTCAGGAGGGCACATTGCACCTGGCCGGAATGTCCTATCATGAGGAAAAAGGCCGCGGACGGTTCCGCGCCAGCGAAGCGCATCTGCGCCAGATCCGCACGCATGTCGGCATGGTCTTCCAGAGCTTCAATCTGTTTCCGCACATGACCGTGCTGCGCAATATCGTTGAGGCGCCGACGCGCGTGCTGGGACTTGGACGGGCCGAAGCGGAGGCTCGCGCCATCGAGCTTTTGCGCATGGTCGGTCTTTCCGAGAAGAAGGATCACTATCCGAGCCAGCTTTCTGGCGGCCAGCAGCAGCGCGTCGCCATAGCCCGGGCGCTCGCCATGCGTCCGCGGGTCCTGCTATTCGACGAGCCGACTTCCGCGCTCGACCCGCAGCTTGTCGGCGAAGTGCTTGGCGTCATTCGCGATCTCGCGCATGAGCACGATTTGACCATGCTGCTGGTGACCCACGAAATGCGGTTCGCAAGAGAGGTATCCGATCGCGTCTGCTTCTTCGACAAGGGCCGCATCTGCGAAGAAGGCAAGCCGGAACAGATATTCAGCACTCCGAAGGAAGACCGTACCAAGGAGTTTCTGCATTCCGTCCTGTGACTGAGAAACCGCTGGTTTATGCGATCGATCCCACGTCGAAAATCGGCGGCAGTTGTTCGAAGGCACCGCGGACCGTTTCAAGCGCAGAGCGAAGCGCCGAGTGTGACAGGCGGCCGCCAAGACAGATGCGAATTCCGCCGACCGGCCGTTCTCCGCCAGCGACAAATGGATCTGATGGCGTGACCGCAACACCCTTGCTGGCGAGAACGCGAACAAGTCCTTCCTCCGTCCAGCGCTCGGGAACCGACAACCAAGCGCATAGGGAGAGAGGATGGCTGCCGGAGACAAATGGACCCAGCACGTCCGATACGATCGCTTGTCTCGCCTGGGCCTCGCTTCTCTGGACTGCGATCAGCGCGTTGGCGGTACCATTCAGTACCCAGCGCGATGCCATCTCCGCGACGACATTGGTGGCACTCCATCCCGTAACGCGCAGGATTGATGCAACGCGAATGGAATAGTGAGCCGGAACGACGAGATAGCCGATGCGCAGGCCGGTCATTACCGATTTCGTAAAGCTCGTGACGAAGAAGCCGAGCTCGGGCAGCAGGTCCGGCATGGAGGGAAGGGGATCGCGCAGCATCGGCTTGTAGACTTCGTCCTCGATGACGAAAACACCATGCCGGCGCGCAATGTTGGCAATGGCATGACGACGCTCCGCACCCATGACATGGCTAGTTGGGTTGTTGAGCGAGGGAACGATGACCAGGGCCGATACGTCGCCGACTGCGCAGGCGGCTTCGAAGGCTCCCGGCAAGATGCCTTCACGATCGGTCGGAAGACCGCGCAGCGTAAAGCCCAGCACGTTGGCAAGGCCGATAATGCCGTGATCCGTCAGGTTCTCGGTCAGGACGACCTCGCCGGGCCGCACCACCGAGGCCACCGCCAGGAAAAGACCATGAGCGGCACCGTTGGTGATCAGGATGCGCTCGGGATCGGCATCGACGGATAGGCGCGCCAGCCAGGTCTGCGCCGCGGTACGATGGGCATCCAAGCCGGCGATCGGCCGGCACGGGCGCATGAAACTGCTGTTGTCGCTTTCGGCCAGCGCCTGCATCAGCTCGCGCGCCGATCGCTCATGCGCTTCGGTATAGACGGCGCGGATGATGGAAAGGTCGGCGCTGCCGCTCGGGTCGCGGTCGAGCATGAAGCTGTCGGCGCGCTCGGTGATGCGGCTGCGCACGAAAGTTCCGCGACCCACTTCGCCGCGCAGATAGCCGCGCCGCTCGGCCTCCTTGTAGCTGATGCTCACGGTCTGCACCGAAATCCCCAGCGCATGGGCGAGATCGCGATGTGTCGGCATCCGCGTATGAACCGGCAGGATGCCTTCATCGATATCGGAAATGATCTTGTCGGTGAGCAGCTTATGTTTGGTCACGCCCTTGCGGTGCTGAAGGACGGGCTTCCAGACATCGTTGCGCTGGCCTTTTGAATCATGACGAAGCATGGATTGATCCGGTACAATTGCTGGATATCCATGTACACCATTCAATGCGGCATGGCGATGGCCAAGCCGATAGGCTCAGTCCATTGTCAACAACGGACTGAACGATCTTCGTTTGAGCTGCCTCTATTGTCGGCCGCGCACTACGTCAGAGATTTGAAAATACGCTTCTGATCGCATCCGCCGTGGCCCTGACCACTATGTCGGCTTCGTCGCGCGTCAGGCACAAAGGCGGCGCGAAGCCGAGAATGTCGCCCTGCGGCATGGCACGGCCGATTACCCCACGCTCCAGCAGAGCTGCCGCCACCTGGGGGCCTATCTTCTTTGCGTGATCGAAGAATTTGCGATCGTCCCGATCTTCGACGAATTCGACCGCCGCCATGAGCCCATCGCCACGGACCTCGCCGACATGCTTGTGCTCGCCGACAGCCTTGGCAAGCTCCGACCTGAAGTAGGCACCTGTCGAACCGGCATTCTCCACGATGCCGAGTTCATCGATCAGTTCGAGATTGGCGATGCCGGCCGCCGCACAGATCGGGTGGGCGGAATAGGTCCAGCCGTGGCCGATGGCGCCGAGCTGATCGGACCCTTGTACGAGCACCTGCCACATCTTGTCCGAGACGATGCTGCCGGACAGCGGCGCATAGGCCGAGGTCAAGCCCTTTGCGATCGTAATCAGATCCGGCTTCATGCCGTAGTAGTCCGCGCCGAACATCGTTCCAAGCCGACCGAAACCGGTGACGACCTCGTCGGCGACGAGCAGGATGTCGTATTTGTCGAGAACGGCCTGGATCTTCTGCCAATAGGCCTTCGGCGGCGGAACGATGCCGCCGGTGCCGAGGATCGGTTCACCGATGAAGGCGGCGACCGTTTCCGGACCTTCGGCCAGGATCATCTCCTCGAGCTTGTCGGCACAATATTGGGCGAACTGTTCCTCATTCATCGAGCGATCGGCGCGGCGAAAAAAATAGGGTGCTTCGGTGTGAAGAATAGGGTCGCGCGGCAGATCGAAGGCCTTATGGAAGAGTTCGAGGCCGGTAAGGCTGCCGGTCATGACGCCTGATCCATGATAACCGCGCCAGCGCGAAATAATCTTCTTCTTTTCCGGCCGGCCGAGGATGTTGTTGTAATACCAGATGAGCTTGATGTTCGTCTCGTTGGCGTCCGAGCCGGAGAGGCCGAAATAGACGCGGCTCATGCCTTTCGGCGCCCGGTCGATGATCATCTTGGAAAGCGTGATCGATGCTTCCGTTCCATGCCCGACATAGGCGTGATAATAGGCGAGGTTCTTCGCCTGTTCGGCGATGGCGTCAGCGATTTTCTGCCGGCCATAACCGACATTGACGCAGTAGAGACCGGCAAAGGCATCGAGGCTCTTCTTGCCGTTGATGTCGGTAATGTAGACGCCTTCGCCACCGCCGATGACGCGGGTCGGGGTTTCGCCGCGCGCATGCATTCCCATATGGGTCGAGGGATGAAAGAAGTGATCCCTGTCCCACGCATTCAGTTCGTTCCGCTTGTCCAACATGATATTTTCCTTTGCTGAAAGTGGGGTGGGGTCGCCCGTCAGGCTGCGGTGTCGATGCAGAGATATTTGAGCTCGGTGAAAGCCTCGATGCCGTGGCGCGAGCCTTCCCGGCCGAGACCGGATTGCTTCCAGCCGCCGAAGGGAACCGGTCCGCCGGTGATCTTCACGCGATTGATCGCAACCATCCCGTAATCAAGCGCCCGGCCGAGGCGCATCTGGCGCGCGCCGTTTTGCGTCACGACATAGGCGACGAGGCCGTATTCGCTATCATTGGCGCGAGCGACGACTTCGGCCTCGGTATCGAATGAACTCACCGCTGCGACGGGTCCGAATGTCTCCTCATGCATGATCAGTGCGTCGGGGGATGGATCGACAAGCAGTGTCGGTTCGAAAAAGAGTGTTCCCGCCGCGTGGCGCTTTCCGCCGATGGCAAGCCTTGCGCCGCGTTTCAGCGCGTCGGCCACATGTTCCTCGACTTTCGCCACAGCGCGCTCGTGCATCAGCGGACCGATGTGGACCGCGTCCGTCAGTCCGTCACCGACCTTAAGGGCCGCTATCCGCTTGGCAAAAGCTGCGACGAAGGGCTCCATGATCGAGCGCTGCACGAAAATGCGATTGGCAGCCAGACAATCCTGGCCGGAGGTCGCAAATTTGGCATTGATGGCGATGTCCACGGCACGATCGAGATCGGCGTCGTCAAAGATGATAAGGGGCGCATGCCCGCCGAGCTCCATCACCAGGCGCTTCATGGTCGCAGCACATTGGCCGGCAATCAGTTTGCCGATGCCCGTCGAGCCGGTAAAGCTCAGTGCTCGCACCCGAGCATCCTCGCAGAGAGCTCCGACGATCGTCGCAGCATTGCCGGTGACGACGTTGAAGACGCCAGCGGGAAGGCCGGCACGCTCTCCGAGTTCGGCAAGCGCAAGCGCCGACAGCGGCGTCTCGGAGGATGGATGGGCAACGACAGTGCATCCGGCAGCAAGGGCTGCCGCAGCCTTGCGCGTGACCATGGCCGAGGGAAAGTTCCACGGTGTCACGATGCCGGCGACGCCCAATGCCTCCCTGCGCACGATCATTTCCGTGTCCGGCAGATGGCTAGTGACGCTTTCGGCGTTGATGCGCTTGGCTTCCTCCGCATACCATTCGATGAAGCTCGCAGCATAGTCGATCTCGCCGCGAGATTCGGCGAGCGGCTTACCCTGTTCCAGCGTCATGATCAGCGCCAGATCGTCCTTGGCGGCGAGCATCAGCTCATACCACCGGTGCAGGATCGATGCGCGCTGCTGCGGCAGAAGCGAGCGCCAGGCTGAGAAGGCATTCGCCGCGGCATCGATCGCCTCGAATGTCTCACTCCTGCTGAGGCTAGAGACCCAGGCGAGCGTGGTGCCGGAGGCGGGATCGGCGACGTTGAAGCTCGCGGCGGTCTTGCCGGCGACCCAGCGGCCGCCGACATAGGAAAGATCCCGCAGCAGATGCCGGTCGTTCAGTCGTGACAGGGCTTCATGATAGGCGGGACGGGCGCGCACTGCGGTCATCGGCAAACCTCTCTTTTTCAGGTGCCGCAATGGTCTCACGGAGCGCCGCGAGACATTGTCCATTGATCGCCGCTGAAAGAGAGGAAGGGTCTAAAGAGACGCGCAGTCGTAGAGAGATTCTCTATTCGTCGTGAAGTTCGGTGGAAAGGAGATCGGCGATCGGAAGCAGGGTCTCCTCCTTCACGGTCTTTGTCACGATATAGGTAAAATAGCGCTCGATGCCGAGATCGCGATCCAAAAGGCCATCGATCAGGCGCTGATAGGCATCAATATTGGGCGTCATGATCTTCAGAATGTAATCAACGCCGCCGCCGACGGACCAGCAGGCGATGATTTCCGGAATGGAAGAGACTGCTCGCTCAAAGCGCTCGAAGTCGCTCTGGCGATGGTTGGCGAGAGTGAGTTCGACCATAACCCTTGCAACCGGCGCGAGCCGACGCGGTGCCAGATGGGCATGATAGCCGGTAATGATCCCGGCCTTCTCGAGCTTGCGCAGACGAAGCCAGCATGGCGTCGGCGAAAGTCCTACCTTTTCGGCGAGCGCGAGCTTGGTGATGCGGCCATCGCGTTGAATGGCATCCAAAATGCGCAAATCGATTGCATCAAGTTTCATTTGGAAAACTGCGTGTGAATTAGCTGACTGTTCGACCAATGACATTCGAAACCGGGGCTGACAAGCGCATATCGGGGATTGGGCTTTCGGGGGAGTTGCAGCAACAGGAGGGCGGGCGCATCGTCTGAGGAACAATATCAACGTGAAATGGATTTTATTCATCGGTCAAAGAGCACTGTCGCAAGACGCGCGCTTGCATTCAAGGTGTGCCAGACTTTCGTGCTCACGTTTTTCTGGAGTGTGCAATGGCGATCTATTTGCTCCAACTCCTGGCCTGGTCGGTCTTCATCGCGGCCCTGATCCTATGGCCGGCGGGCACGCTGGCTTTTCCGGGCGCCTGGGTTGTGATCGCATTCTTCCTGCTCGGCGGCTTGGCGATGATCCTTTGGCTGTCGAAGCACAGCCCGCGCCTGTTGCGTGAACGTATGGCATCTCCGCTGCAACGGGATCAAAAGCCATGGGATCGCGTCTGGTTGATGTTTTTCGTTTTGGCCTTCTTAGGCTGGATATCCTTCATGGGTTGGGACGCGGCTCGGACGGGCTTTCGAGCGGTACCGCCATGGCTGCAGGTGCTTGGCGGGTTCGGCATGGTGGTCAACATGCTCGGTACCTGGTGGACGTTTCGCGAAAACGCCTTCGCTGCGCCGGTGGTGAAGATCCAGAAGGATCAGAAGGTGATCGATACCGGACCCTACGCCATTGTTCGTCACCCTATGTATGCGAGCGCGTTGTTTTTCCTTATTGGCATGCCGCTATTGCTTGGTTCCTGGCTGGGCCTCGCATTCTCCGTGATATTCATTTTCGGTATCGCCTGGCGAGCGGTGCATGAGGAGCGTGCTCTAACTGCCGAACTGAGCGGCTATCAAGCCTATGCGGCCCGCGTGCGATATCGGCTCATTCCTTTCGTCTGGTAGAACCCGTATCCCAAGCGTGGCCGCGCCGATCAGTGTGACTGCCCTGCCACTATGCCAAGCCTTAACGCCGAGTTTAGCAAGTTCGCGCTATAGTCGCGTCATAACTCCCTCGGGCATTGGTACGTTTTACATGATCTATGGTGCAGCGACGGCGACACCTCAGCCGCCATGTTGGGCGGTAACAGGGGCAGCCGAACATGAGTAGCGCGACGGACACGGCCGGCTTCAGTTCGACGACGTCGTCGGTGCTGCGGATTGCGCTGATCCAGAGTGCCGTGGTCTTCTTGGTGGCGGCGGTGTGGCAGCAGCGATGGGGAACCATCGTCGACACGAGCTGGCTCATTACAATGACTGAGCGGGTACTCAATGGAGAGCGGCTCTATGTCGATGTAATCGACAGCAATCCGCCGTTTTCGATCTGGCTTTTCCTGCCGGCGATCATAGCGTCGAGATGGGCAGGGATCGCCCCCGAAATCGGTATCTATCTTTACACCTGCCTCGCAGTGGTCGTGGGTCTGGGTTTATCAGCCTTAATCATCCGGCGGGCGGGCTTTGCCGAAAATCACGCTCTGCTTCGGCTGCTACCTCTCTTCGTCACACTTTTCACGATTTTTCCCGGCAATACCTTCACCGAGAGAGATCACGTCGGCACGGTGCTGTTTCTGCCCTTGTTGGCGCTCATGGCATTGCGGGCCGACACCACGCGTCGTGTCGCACCCGGTATCGCCCTGATTGTCGGCGCCGGGCTTTGCGGCAGTATTCTTGTTCTGGTGAAGGCCTACTATGTCGTGGCTTACATCGTGCCCGCGCTCTATGTGGCCTGGCGGCGGCGAAACCCGTGGCTACTTCTGGCGCCCGAGAACTGCATCATCGGCATTGTCGGTGTCGCCTATATCGCGCTCGTTTTTTTGCTGACGCCCGAATTTATGCGAGATCTCCTCCCGCAGGTAGCGGATGTCTACATGAAGATAGGTGATCCGGTCAGGGTCGCACTGAGCTGTGGGCCGTCGTACCTGTTGATTTTGCTTCTGTTCCGGAT
This sequence comes from Rhizobium sp. NXC24, assembly GCF_002944315.1. NCBI lineage: Bacteria > Pseudomonadati > Pseudomonadota > Alphaproteobacteria > Hyphomicrobiales > Rhizobiaceae > Rhizobium > Rhizobium sp. NXC24. Next base: position 1,179,706 of record NZ_CP024314.1, on the reverse strand, counting down.
TGTTGCACCCAAGGCACCAGTGACGCCGCTTTGCGCAGTGACGCTTCTGGCTTCACTCGCTGCCGTCGCGCCGTTGCTCTATCAGGGTAAGGGGTGGGCCTACCATGCTTTCGCTGCGATCTCGCTGGCCCTTGTTGCTGTGCTTTGTAGGGTCGCAGCGTCTTCCGGCTGGCGTTACAACCGTGAAACGCTCGGACGTGGCATTCTTTGTGTCATTGTCGTCATGTTTGCATGGCTGCCGTTTTTACAGACGGAGAAGCCGAGCGACGCTTTCGTCGCGGCAGTGAAAGCGGCATCGAAGGGAGAGCCGACGCTCGGCGTCATCGGCAGCGACATCGCCGCTGCCCATCCGCTCGCCAGGATTGTCGGGGCCCGCTTTTTGTCTGCCAATAACAGCGACTGGTTCGGCGCCCTTGCGTATGTTCTGGCTCGGAAGGCGTCAGCAAAAGGAGAGGTGGCGGATGCCGCTCGCTACCAGAAGCGATCGGATGCTTATCTGGACACCAAATATGCCGAGTTCGCCAGCCACAGCTACGATCTGATCGTCATCCAGCAGGACGAGCCGCTTTGGACCGATTACGTGCTTGGTCAAGCACGTTTTGCCGCGCTGCTTTCCGCATATCATCCCATTGCTAGGGATGAGCGGTTTACGGTCTATGGCCGCGCCGCTCCTGCCGACCAGAGTTCAATTGCTCGGTGAGCGATCCAGAACCTTTTTGGCCAGCAGAAAGGATTGCGCGCCCCAGATAAGTTGCCGCCGTATCGGTAGGCTTATGGCGCGATGGTGAAGGTATAGGTCCCTTCGGTCTTATGGCCGTCGGCTGAAAGGGCATGCCACTCCACAGTGTACTTGCCAGCCGTCAGCTTGTCAGTAACCGGCACCATCAGTGTGGTGTCCCCGTTCATCAGCATGGTTTCACCAGTCTTCACCGCCATCTTCTCCGGACCGGTAACCTTCACCCCGCTGAACTTGAGGTTTAGTCCTTCGGTGAAAGTAAGATCGAGTTCCGAAGGTGCCTGCTTCACCGTGCTGTCAGCGGCGGGAACGGCGGACTTAAGGTGGGCATGGGCGAATGCCTGGCCGGCAAATGCAATGCTGGCTGCGACGGTGATAAAAGCAAGCTTCTTCATCATGGGCATGTTGGTCTTCCTTCTTTGTTGGTAATCGACAGTTTCTGTGGAGTGGTTTTCCGAGACCGGTGCCGGTCGCGGCAGATATCATATCGTGGTAGAGCGATACGCTGCGGGGAGGAGCGGCCATTCCGGTCGCAGCCTTATGCGGATGTGCACGCGCGTTTGGGATGCCGAGGCAGCCCGTTTCGCGTCGCGATGTTCAGCATGGAGGCAATCTGCCCGCAGCCGGCACGATCAGTTCTCGTGCATGGTCCGGCCGCCGTTGACGACAAGCGTCACGGCTTGTGCCGCAACGCAGGCTCAAGCAGTGATCTGGAGGATGGGCGGAGCGCGGGGGCCGGTATTCGGCGGATAGAGCTGGCGATGGAAAGCTTCGGCTCTTGGCGCGAGCACATCCTGATCGGAAGAGGCAAGACGTTCGCAGACATCCGTCGGCGGCGCGGGAAGCAGGACTGCCGTGGCGATCCGGCATGCTTCGCATCCCGGCGCATGTGTCTTGCTGTGTTCCTTACCGTCGGTGCCCTTGTAGGTGACGCAAAGGATCGGCAGGGTCCCGTCCGGCAACCGGTATTGCACCAGCTTCGCAGGGGTGAGCTCATCGGCATCGGAAATCGGCGGCTGATGGGCGAAGCCGACAAGCACCAGCGCGAGGGCGCACATGATGCGCACCATCCACTGTGTTGTGCAGAAGTGCTTCTTCCCCACGGCCGTCCTCATCCCTCTAGCGCGCAACCTTTAGGATGTTCGGCGCGCAAGCTCAATGCGGCAATTTGCTGCCATTGTTATCCCGCGCGTTTTCCGTCGCTATCGAAGACATGCAGATGCTGCGGCGGGAATATCACATTTACCGTCGGCCCCGCCTTCAGCACATCGCGATTGAGCGTGAAGACCTTGAATGGCAGACCATGAAGCGAAAGGTGGAGAATGATGCCGAAACCGGTCGGCTCGATAAGCTCCACATCGGCGCTGATGCCGGAGTCGTCCGAGGACAAAATCACGTGCTCCGGCCGGATGCCGAGCGTCACTTTGGCGCCGTCCGGCAGGTTCGGCGCTGCCGAAAGTGGAACAACCGTTCCGTCCTTGAGCCTAACACCGCCGGTTTCATAGGTCGCGTCGAGGAAATTCATCCCCGGAGAACCGATGAAGCCGGCAACGAAGAGATTGGCGGGACGGTCGTATAGCTCGAGCGGACTGCCGACCTGCTGAACCACGCCGCCATGCATGGCAACAATCCGGTCCGCCAGCGTCATCGCCTCGATCTGATCATGCGTCACATAAATTGAGGTCGCCTTCAGGTCGCCATGTAGTTTCTTGATTTCGGCCCGCATCTGTTCGCGCAGGCGCGCGTCGAGGTTCGAAAGCGGCTCGTCGAAGAGGAAGGCCTTCGGCTGGCGCACGATGGCGCGACCCATGGCGACGCGTTGGCGCTGGCCGCCCGAAAGCGCCTTTGGGCGGCGTTCGAGCAATGGGTCAAGCCCGAGCTTCGAGGCCGCACCCGCGACGGCACGCGAAATCTTGTCTTTCGCGATCTTCCGGAGCTTCAGGCTGTAGCTCATGTTGCCGGCGACATTCATGTGGGGATAGAGCGCATAGGATTGGAACACCATGGCGATGTCGCGGTCTTTCGGATGCAGCTCGTTGACCCGGTTGTCCGCAATGCGGATCTCGCCGCCGCTAATGTCTTCGAGGCCGGCGATCATCCTGAGCAATGTCGACTTGCCGCAGCCGGAGGGGCCGACGAGGACGACGAATTCGCCATCCTTGATCCTGAGGTCGATGTCGTGCAGCACCTGCACATGGCCATAGGCTTTCTTGACGTTCTGGATATCGATCGATGCCATTTGACTAACCCTTGACCGCGCCGGCCGTCAGGCCCTGCACGAGATAACGCTGAATGAGCAGGAAGAAGAGGCCGGCCGGAATAAGCGCCATCACGCCCGCCGCCATCATCTGCCCGAAATCCACGGAGAATTTCGAAACGAAGGTGAGAAGGCCTACGGGGAAGGTGGCTGCCTGATTGCCGTTGATGAGCATCAGCGCGAACAGCAGCTCGCTCCAGGCGGCCGTGAAGACGAAGCCGAGCGTCGCGGCAATGCCGGGCAGCGTCAGCGGCAGAATGATCTGCCGGAACGCGGTGAACTGCGTCGCGCCATCGATCATCGCCGCCTCCTCAAGGTCCTTCGGGATGCCGTCGAAGAAGGACTGCATCAGAAAGGTGGCAAAGGGCACGTTGAAAGCCGTGTAGACGATGACAAGTCCGGTCAGGCTGTTCGTGAGATGCAGCGGCGTCAGGATCTTGAAGATCGGCGCGACCAGCATGACCAGCGGAAACATCTGCGTCAGCAGCATCAAGGCCACGATCCAGTATTTGGCGCGGAAGGTGAAGCGCGAGAGCGCGTAGCCGGAGAGCGACGCGCAGACGGTCACCGCGACCGCCGTCGAAGCAGAGACGATCAGGCTGTTTTCAAAAAATGTCGGGAAATCGCTGTGTTGCAGCACGAAAGCATAGTGCTCCCATGTCGTGCGCGACGGCCACATGCGCACGCCTTCCGTATAGAGCAGGTCGTTTGGTGTGACCGAGACCTTCAACAGCCAGAAGAGTGGGAAGAGCGCAAAAACCACATAACAAAGGATTGCCAGGCGATGCGCGATGGTGGGGATGACGGATCGTCTCATGGCTCAATCCTTGTTCAGCAGGGTCTGCCGCAGCAGGATGATCAGCATGGAATAGGCAAGCAGCAGCAGGAGCAGGACGAGGGCAATGGCGGAGGCATAACCGAAATCCAGCCGCTTGAAGGCCTGGGTGAAGATATAGCTTGCGACGATCTGGGTGCGGTCGGCAGGTCCGCCGCCGGTCATGACGACGATCAAATCGGCGAAGTTTGAGATCCAGACCGTGCGCAGGAGCACCGTGATAGCAATAGTCGGAGCCAGGAATGGGAGCGTGATCGAGCGGAAGCGCTGGAACCAGCCTGCACCGTCGATCGAAGCTGCTTCATAAAGATCCCTGGGGATCGCCTGGAGAGCGGCCAGCAGCGTGATGGCGAAGAAGGGAATGCCCCACCAGACATTGGCGACGATCGGGCCCCACATCGCATATTGCGGATCGGAGAGAATGTTGCCGGGCTCCTTCATCAGGCCGAGGCCGAAGAGCCAGTGCGGGATAGGCCCGATCACGGGATTGAAGAGCCATGACCAGTTGAGGCCGGCAAGGAAGGAGGGGACCGCCCATGGCAGAAAAACCAGCGCCTGGACGATCGCCCTGCCGAAAAACGGCTTGTCCAGCAAGAGGGCAAGGATCAGCCCGAAGATGAACTGCAAAACCACCGAGGCGCCAGTCCACCAGAGCGTATTCTTCAGTGCCCAATAGAAGGCGGCATCCTTTGAAAGATCGCGGAAATGCTCCAGGCCGACAAAGCCGCCGGAAAACGGATTGAGCAGTTGAATATCCCGAAACGCATAGGAAATGCCGATCACCAGCGGCACCAGCATGACGGCGATAATGAGGATGAGCGCGGGAGCGCTGTAGAGATAGGGCTCCGAGGCATCGGCAAAGCGCTTCAGCCACGGCCTGCGGTCGTGACGCCTGTCGAGCGTGTCGGCGGTCATGGTCATCGGCCAATGTTCCCATTCGCGGCGTTCGGACGCCGTCTGTGTCATGTGCGGAAAGCGGCGGCGGATCGCTCGGCCGCCGGTCAGGCGATCTTATTTCTTGGCAAGGAATTTCTGCTGCGCCTTGGTCAGATAATCGGCCCATTGATCAGCCAGATCCTTGGCCGAGATATCGCCGAGCAGCGCCTGCTGCGACGTCTTGATGGCGAGCGAATCCTTGAAGAAGGCGAATTCCTCGAGATAGGTCGGCATGACAGTCGGAACCGTGTTCTTGTCGGCCAGTTCCTCGAACCAACCCTTGAACTGGTCGCCGGCATAGAAGGGGTCCTTCTCAGCCGAGGTATAGGCCGGCAAGGCGCCGATCTTCTTGTTCCATTCAAGATTGCCTTCCTTGCCTTCAAGGGTTGCGATCAGCTTCCAGGACAGATCCTTGTTCTGGCTCGTCGCGAACATCGACCAGCCGGCATAACCGATCGTCGGGAAGGACTTGCCGTCCGGACCCTTCGGCAGCGGAGTGACGCCGAAGTCGTCCTTGTTCATGCGTTCGGCGATCGCAATCAAGGCATCCGGATCCTGATCGAGGAAAGCGCAGGTACCGGAATAGAAACCGGCGACGACTTCATTGAAGCCCCAGTTGACGCTGTCCTTTGGCGCATAACCCTTCTTGTAGAGATCGACCATCCATTCAATGCCCTTGGCCCAGCCGGGGCTGTTCATCGTCGAGGTGCCGTCATCCTTGAAGTACTTGTTGTCGCCGGCCATGGAGGCCGCGAAGATCATCCAGCCGTTTAGACCGCCGGGGCCGCCGCGCATGCAGTAGCCGTATTTGCCGGGCAGTTTGGAGATTGCTTCGGATGCCTTGACGAAATCGTCCATCGTCTTCGGCGGTTCGGCGATGCCGGCGTCCTTCAGGATCTTCTTGTTGTAGAACATGGCGCGCAGATAGAAGCCGTAGGGCAGCATATAGGCCGTATTCTTCACATCGCGGCCGAGTTCGAGCGCCCGCGGCGTCAGCTCTTTGGTCTGATCCCATTTCGCGAGATAGGGTTCGAGGCTTTCGAGCATGCCGTTATTGCCATAGAGCGACAGCCAGGTATCGGGCATTTCCATCACGTCCGGCGTGTCACCCGCCGAAACCATGGTAGCGAACTTCTGGAAGGCCTCGTTCCAGGGCAGGGAAATGATATCGACCTTCGTGCCCGGATTGGCTGCTTCGAACTTGGCGACGATCGACTTTAGTGTCTCGGTGCGTTCCGGGCTGGTAATGACTTCGACGAGCTTCAGCGTGGTATCGGCAAACGCCGTACCCGCCATCATGGTGGCGAAGAGTGCTGCCGTGATCAGTGTTTTCATGTCAGTTCCCCCTGTTTAGGTGTTTCTCTCGGGTTGATGGTCTTATGAGGCGGCGGCGATCGCTTCCTCGATATCTCTCCACAGCGCCTCGGTTCCTTCGAGACCGACATGGAGACGTACGGACCGCGGGTTGATACCAAAGGTATGCGCGGAATTCGGCTGTGCCTTCTGCTGAAGCACGACCTCGCCCGGTACGATCAGGCTTTCGTGCCCACCCCAGCTCACACCCAGTTTGAAGAGCTTGAGGTGATCGGCGAAGGCGCGGATATCGACGTCTTCGCGGAAGATGAATGAAAACAGGCCCGAGGTGCCGTTGAGCCCGGCGGGCAAGCGGTTGGCAAGGCCCGGATGGCAGACCTGCTCGACGACATCGAGCTCCTGCAGCCGCTTGGCGATCGTCATTGCGGCTGCCTCATGCGCCCTCATGCGGATCGGCAGGGTGCGCAGGCCGCGGATCAAAAGCCAGGCATCGAAAGGCGAAAGCTTGCCGCCGAGATAAGGATATGCCTCGGCTTTCAGCCGCGCAATCATCGCCTTCGAGCCGGCAACAACGCCGGCAACGACATCGCTATGACCGCCCAGATATTTGGAGGCGGAATGGATGACGAGATCGACGCCGAGCGTCAGCGGCCGCTGGAAATAGGGGCTGGCCCAACTGTTGTCGATCATGGAAACGGCGCCATGCTTCTTGGCGAGTGCGGCGAGCGCGCCGACATCATGGGCTTCCATCACCCAGCTCGTCGGGCTTTCCAGATAGAGAACCTTCGCGCCGGGAAGTGCCTTGGCAACGGCTTCCTCGTCGCGGCCATCCACATAGGTCACCTCGACCTTCATGCGTTTCAGCACCGTGCCGAAGAGGCGGAAAGCGTCCGGATAGACATGCTTGACCGCGACGATCCGATCGCCGGGTTCGACGAAGCTCAAAACGGCCGAAGAGATCGCCGCCATGCCGCTCGCGAAGCCGAGCGCATCCTCTGCACCTTCGAGTTTTGCCAGCATTTCCTCGAACATGCGCACGGTCGGATTGAGGCCGCGCGTATAGATCGGCCGCACCTTCTCGCCGCGATAGGAAGCGATCATGTCGTCGTAATTGGCAAAGGTGAAAAGCGATGTCTGAAAAATCGGCGGCACCACGGCATCGGCATAGTTGCCGTCGTCATGGGCCGTGATGAGGGAAGCGAGATCGAACGGCTCTAGCCCGTCAGTCATTTGGACATTTCCTTGATGTCTTCCTCGACGACGTCGAGAATTTTCAATGTTTCGGCGCGCGCCGCCTCGGGATCCTGGGCAACGATCGCGTTGAACAGCGTGCGGTGAAAGGGGAAGGACCGGCGGGCAAAATCCTGCCGGTCGAAGGGGTGGGTCCAAAACCGCTCGAAGCTGCCACGCATCTGTTCGAGGAGCTGCTTGAACAGCGGATTGTGCGTGGCGTCGTAGACGGCGAGGTGAAACGCCAGATCCTCCGGCCCGGACGTGCCCTTTGCGATATGGACGCGCTCCATTTCATCGAGCTTCTCCTCGATGATCGCAATATCCTTGGTCGTGCGTCTCTTGGCGGCGACCATTCCGGCCTCGCATTCGATACCGCGGCGAACCTCCAGGGTCTGCAGCAGCGCATCGCGCAGATGCGCGGTATCGAGCGACAAGGGCATATGGATGGTTGCTTTGGAAACGGGTTTCAGCAGATACGTGCCGCTGCCCTTGCGGGTTTCCACGACACCCAGGGCTTGAAAATGCGTGACGACTTCCCGGATCGTCGAGCGCCCAACCGAAAGGGCCGCCATCAGCTCGCGCTCCGTCGGCAACCGGTCACCGGCCTGGAGCTTCGAAGACTCGATAAAGTCGGACAGCGCGTCGATAACTTGCTGCGTCCGGTCGATTGACGGGAGAGGGGTTAGCATTGCTTTCGTCATGACCTTAAATTGGTCTGACATCTGCTATCAGGTCAATCTATTTTTTATATATCAATCTATTTTTCACATGGGGATTGCGGTCTCACCCTCTAGGGGATCAAGCCCGACACGCGGTAACGGCAAGGCCACTACCGAACTGGTTAAAAAACAAAGGCCCGGCTGTGGATTCCTTGAAATCCGCATACCGGGCCGCATTGCAGGGCAAATTTGGGATCAGCGCGCGCTCATCAAACGACCGCTGAACACGCCCTTCCACCGCAACAGTCTCATCGCATTGGCAGTGACAAGTACCGTCGCGCCGGTATCGGCGAGGATCGCCGGCCAGAGACCGGTGATGCCGGCAATCGTGGTCACCAGGAACACCGCTTTCAGGCCAAGCGCCATGCTGATGTTCTGGCGGATGTTGCTCATCGTCGTCCGCGACAGCGCGACCATGTTGGCGACATCGGTGACGCGGCCGTGGAGAGCGGCGGCATCCGCCGTTTCCAGCGCCACATCGGTGCCGCCGCCCATGGCGATGCCGACGTCGGCGGCCGCCAAGGCGGGTGCATCGTTGATGCCGTCGCCGACCTTGGCGACGATCTGTTTTTGCGCCTGCAGTTCGCGCACGATGCGCTGCTTGTCTTCCGGCAGGAGCTGCGCGCGAGGTTCGATCCCGAGACCCTTCGCGATTGCACCGGCCGTGCGGGCATTGTCGCCGGTCAGCATGACGGAACCGACGCCGGCTGTCCGCAGCGCCTCGATTCCGGCGCGCGCATCGGCGCGGGGTTCGTCGCGCATGGCAATCAGGCCGGCGATCTTGCCGTCGACCAAGAGAACGGAGACGCTTTTGCCTTCGTCGTTCATGGTTTCGATCCGGGCGTCCTGTTCGGCCGACAATGGCTCACTCTCCCGAGCCGCCTGCGGAGAGAGAAGCGACAGGGTCTCGCCTCCGACACGGCCGCTGACGCCTTTGCCGGGCAAGGCCTTGGCTTCGGCCGCAGGCGGGACCGGAGCACCATCGGATTTCGCCCGCTCCAGAATTGCGAGAGCAAGCGGATGGCTCGAACCGTTTTCGAGAGCTGCCGCCCGTGAGAGAACCTGTGCCTCGGTGAGACCGAAGCCCAGGACGTCCGTCACCTTGGGCTTGCCCTCGGTCAGGGTGCCCGTCTTATCGAAGGCAACCTTTGTCACCTTGCCCATTGTTTCGAGAACAGCGCCGCCTTTCAACAGCAGGCCGCTGCGGGCGCCTGCCGACAAGGCGGCCGCGATCGCGGCGGGCGTCGAGATCACCAGCGCGCAGGGGCAGCCGATCAGCAGGATAGCGAGGCCTTTGTATATCCATTCTAGCCAGCTTGCGCCGGCCACCAGCGGGGGCGTCACCGCGACCAGTGCCGCGACGGCGACCACGCCGGGCGTGTAATAGCGCGAGAAGCGGTCGATGAAGCGTTCGGTCGGTGCCTTGGATTCCTGCGCCTCTTCGACCAGCTTCACCACGCGGGCAATCGTGTTGTCGGCCGCGGCCGCGGTCACTCTGACACGCAGCACGGCATCCGTGTTGATGGTGCCAGCGAAAACCTTGGCCTCCACGCCCTTGCGTACCGGCGTGCTTTCTCCGGTGACCGGCGCTTCGTCGATGGCGCTTTCGCCTTCGACGATCGTGCCGTCGGCTGCGATGCGGTCGCCCGGACGCACGAGAATGACCGCACCCACCTTAAGGCTTTCGGCCTGCACTTCGCGGGTCTCGCCGTTGTCTTCGATCAAGGCGGTTTTCGGGACCAGGGTCGTCAATGATTGGATGCTTGCGCGCGCCTTTCCGGCGGCGACACCTTCCAGCAATTCGCCGACGAGGAAGAGGAAGACCACGGTCGCCGCCTCTTCACCGGCATTGATGATCACCGCGCCGATGGCCGCAATCGTCATCAGCATCTCGATGGAGAAGGGCGTGCCCGCCAGCGCCGCCATCACGGCGCGGCGCGCGATCGGCACGAGACCGACCAGCATGGCGACAACGAAGGCATAGGATGAAATCGAGGGCACGAGATGGCCGATGGCATAGGCGGCGACCAGTGCCGCGCCGGATACGATCGTCAGCCGGCCCTTCCTGCTCGCCCACCAGGGGCCATCCGTGGGCGTATGGTCGTGACCATGCAGCCCCTCGATTTCCTTTACGGCGTGGTCGTGATGATCATGATCGGCGTGGTCGTGCGATGAATGATCATGGCTATCGTGATTGTGATGATGATCATGATCATGGTCATGATGGTCATGTCGATGTTCGGAGAGCGCGCGCTCAGCCTTGCCAGCCAGCGGCGCGAGGGAATAGCCGAGGCCCGTCACTTTCTTTTCGATCGCGGTGAGATTGCTGGTCTCGTCGTGACGAACGGTCATCGTTCCCGCAGTGACGGAAACGGAGACATCCTCTACGCCCGGCATGCGTCTCACAGCCGTGTCGATCTTGGCCGCGCATGAGGCGCAGTCCATGCCGCTCACCCTATACCGTGCTTCCCCTGTCGCTGCCATGATCCGTTTCCTTGTCAAACCGTGGCATCTCTCCTACATCCTCTAGTGGCTAGAGGTGCAAGAGGAAAATCATGAAAAAGATCACGATTGGCGAAGCGGCCCGGCAAAGCGGCGTGAAGGTGCCGACGATCCGCTACTACGAAAGCATCGGACTTCTGGCTGAACCGGACCGGAGCGAGGGCAACCAGCGTTCCTACGAGCAATCGCACCTTCACAGGCTGGCCTTTATTCGCCACGCCCGCGAATTGGGCTTCGAGGTCGATGCGATCAGGACGCTTCTGGCGCTCCAGGACGATCCAAATCAATCCTGCGCCTCCGCCGACGCCATCGCCAAGGCCCGCCTGATCGAAGTCGAACAAAAGATACGCAGCCTGACGGCCCTGAAAGCCGAGCTGGAGACGATGGTCGAAGGTTGCGGCCACGGCCGTATCGACCAGTGCCGGGTGATCGAAGTTCTGGCCGACCACGGGCAGTGCATGCATCCGCGCCATTAGTGCGGTTAAGCTTGTTTACATTGGCGATCGCGGGCTTGAGCTTCGGATCAAGGGAGAATGCCTGCCGCGTTGCGGGCCGTTCGATCTCAGAGTAGAATCCGCCAACCGTGCCACGAGAGGTACGGAGCATCGCGGAAGGAGGTCCGATATGATGGGCCCGCCCGCACATGAAAGCGACACCAAACCGCCACTCGGAAAGACAAGTCTCCTGTTGGCCGGCACCCTGCGTGAATTGACTGTCCATGCCGATGTTCTCGCTTTGCTGCCCGATCCCGCCATCGTCCGAAACTGCCTGGATCTCGCCGAGGATGCCGCGGGTGCCATACATGGCAGCATGGCTGCAGCGCATATCGGGGCCGATCCCGAAAGGATGATTGCCGCGCCTGAGGAAATTGACCTGCAGATCCTGCGGGACATGGACGAGAACTCTCCGCACCAAAGATTCGAGCGGATTGCCGATGCCTTTGAGGATTGGAAGCGGGAGCGGCCGGATCGTGCGAGCCTTTTCCTGGATGATTGCCGGGGCGATATCGAGCGCTGCGTGATGACCGAATGCCATGAGACGGCGCTTGTCGTCGCTCCCTGTCACGGCAACATGGATGCGCAAGACACATTCTATGATCTTCTGTTCAAGAAGCATAAGCTGGTGCTGGTGCCGCCTGCGGGGGCTTACTCCGGCAATCTGCTGGGCCATGTCCTGATCGGCTGGAAACCGCACAAACATGCGCTGCGCACCGTCGTTGCGGCAAGACGCTGGCTGGCTGTGGCCAATCGCATCACCGTTCTATGCATCGACGATAGAGCGGACGGAAACTATCAGCGCACGGCCAGCGAATTGCTTGATCAGCTCGGCCTTAGGGGCGACGTCGTCGCGGTCAGCGCCGGAGGCCGGCCGGTCGGAGAAACTATCCTCGAGTTTGCCAGATCCACGAGCGCGACATGCCTGCTGATCGGTGCGTTCAAGCGCGGATATTTTATGGAGCTGCTTCTCGGCCGCATTACGCGCCACCTTCTATCGCATTCCACGCTTCCCTTGATGATGAAGCATTAGGAGTTCGCGGGCATTCTCGGACGGCCTTCGCCGCTACACACGCTCCAGGATGATGCCGTAGTGATAGGGCGGCAGTTCCTCGACGCGGGCAGTGACAAATCCGGCAGGTTCGACGATCCTTCGCACCGCGTCGGGCGACATGCGCATGTCCGTCTTCGGTCCACGTGGCTGATCCAGCACGACCGTTTGTTCTCTGGGTATCACATGCCAGTTGACGATCGCGAACAAGCCTCCGGGCCGCAGGACATGCCAGACTGCCCGCGCCAGATCCGGCTTGTCCGGCACGCCATGAAAGGTGTTGGCCATCAGCACGTAATCGACCGGTTCGGGCAGAAGCGACGCGATTTCGCGCGCATCGGCGTTGATCCATTGGCGCACAGTCCCGCCGAGGCGCTCGACCTCGATTCTTGCCTGCTCGATCATTTCCGCATCCAGATCGAGGGCATAGACACGGCCATCGACGAGACCGGCAAGCGGCGCGGTGAAATAACCATCGCCGCAACACAGGTCGAGCACGGTCATGCCGGGCTGAATGCCGAGATCAGCCAGGACCTCCGCCGGTCGCGGCCAAAGTGCCGCCCACCAATCTCGGTCGGGCATGGAGGTCGCGGGGAACAGATCATCCATTGTCTTCTCTTCCGGCGCGCAGGCCGTTTCTGGCTCGGGCAGAATTGCCGAGTGCCAGCAACCTTGATGGTAGGCTAGACGGGCTCTTTCTGGAACCCGTCCACATGCGATTTGACCACCTCCGTCACAAAGGCTGCGCGTTTTGTCGGAAGAAATTTAAGCCCGGAAGGATGGTCTCCCGGGCTCAACCTTTACGTGCTCGTCGACATCATGGAAGCGTATCGAACTGAGCGTTGTGAAGCCTGGCATAGCTACCGCCGCGCGCCAGCAGCTCGGCATGCGCTCCCTGCTCGACAATGCCGTCTGGCCCCATGACAATGATGCGATCGGCGTTGCGGATGGTCGTCAGCCGGTGCGCTACCACCAGGGTCGTGCGCCCCTTCGAAAGATCCGCCAATGCCTGCTGGATGGCAAATTCGGTTGCCGTGTCGAGTGCAGACGTTGCCTCATCGAGGATGAGAATCGGCGGGTTCTTGAGGAAGATGCGCGCGATGGCAAGACGCTGCTTCTGCCCACCCGACAGTTTCACGCCGCGTTCGCCGGTCGGCGTGTCCAGGCCGTCGGGCAGCGAACGAACGAATTCATCGAGCGATGCGCGGCGCAGCGCCTCCATGATGTCCTGATCGGTCGCGCCGAGCTTTCCATAGGCGATGTTCTCGCGAATGGTCGATCCGAACAGGAACACGTCCTGCTGCACGATGCCGATCTGGCTGCGCAGCGAGGCCTGCGTCATATCGCGGATGTCGATGCCGTCAATGGTGATGCTGCCGCCGGTCACGTCGTAGAAGCGCGGCAGCAGCGAGCAGATCGTTGTCTTGCCTGTTCCCGAAGCGCCGACGAAAGCGACCGTCTCTCCGGCCGATATTGTCAGATTCAGAGCATCGAAGATCGTACCCTGATTCGAATAGCCGAAGCTGACATCCTTATAGACGATATCGCCCTTGAGATGATCGACCGCAAACGCGTTCGGCCGGTCGGCAAGGTCGGGCTGTGTATCGATCAGCGACAGGAAACGTTTGAAGCCGGCGATGCCCTTCGGATACATTTCGAGCACCGAGGTGATCTTGTCGATCGGGTGAAAGAAGACGTTGATCAGGAGCAGGAAGCTGACGAAACCACCATAGGTTAGTTCGCCAGACACCACGAACCAAGTTCCGGCCACCATGACCACGAGCTGCACGAGGCGCGTGCTGAAATAGCTGAGCGCGATGCTCGCCGTCATATAGGCATAGGCATTGAGCTTTGTGGCCTTGTAGTCCTCGTTGTTGCGGGCAAAAAGCCGGCTTTCGTAATCCTCGTTGGCGAAAGCCTTGACGACCCGGATGCCGCCAACGCTCTCCTGCACGCGAATGTTGAAGTCACCCACCTTGGTGAACAGGCTGCGCCAGTTCAGTGTCATCTTGGCGCCGTAGCGGCTGACCAGCCAGGTCATGAAAGGCACGATGATCGTCGTCAGCAGCGCCAGCTTCCAGTGCACCGAGAACATCAGCAGGAAAGCGCCGATGAAGGTCATGATGGCGATGAAGACATCCTCGGGTCCGTGATGGGCGATTTCGCCCACCTCTTCGAGATCCTTGGTCACGTGGGTGATCAGATGCCCGGTCCTGTTGTTGTCGAAATAGCGGAACGAGAGCTTCTGGATATGGTCGAAGGCCTGGCGGCGCATGTCCGATTCAATCGAAATGCCAAGCGCATGACCCCAATAGTTGACCACGGCCATCAGGCCGGTGTTCAGCGCATAGACGATCAGCAGCAGCGCGGCAGTCGCGGCGATCAGACCCCAGTTACGGCTCGGCAGCAACTCATCGACAAAGAGCTTGACCGCCAGCGGAAAGCCCAGTTCGAGAAGACCAGCGACAACCGCGCAGCCGAAATCGAGAAAAAACAGGGTCTTGTAGCGCGCATAATAGGAAAAAAAGCGACGAAACATGAATGCCCTCCAAGGGCACGAGAGATCATATTGTTAGACAAGGATGGACTGAACAGCAGCCCGCATTCGGCGGCGCTGTTCAGCGCTGATTGGTGCCGAAATGTCTCATCTAACTGATCTCCCTCATGAGTCGCAGGGATCTTATAACTGACGAACCAGACGTTGTCATCCCCAACGGCAAATTGGTGCTATGACGGGCGCTGATAATGCCACATTATCGCCGTGTGTCGCTTTGAGAGCTAGGTCACACGGCGATGTCTGCATAGCCCAGATCAGCGGGCGTTATATTTCGCGTCGACTTCGTTGATTGCCTTGACGTTTCCGGCCGAGCGGCCCTCTTCGTCGAATGTGTGCGCAAGGAAGGTGTCGGCGATGGCCTTGGCAAGTTCCGGCCCGATGACACGGGAGCCCATCGTGATGATCTGCGCGTTGTTCGAAAGTGCGGCACGTTCGGCCGAATAGGTGTCGTGCGTCAGTGCCGCGCGGATGCCGGGGACCTTATTGGCCGAGATGCTGACGCCGATGCCGGTGCCGCAGACGAGGATCGCCTTGTCATAGGTGCCGCCGATGACACCCGAGGCGACGCGATCGGCAAGGTTCGCGTAGAACGGATCCGGACCGGCGTCCGTGCGCGACACTTCCTGCACGTCGTAGCGGTCCTTCAGGTGGTCGGCGAGAATTTTTGCGAGGCCTTCGCCCGCACTGTCTCCTGCAATTGCAATCTTCAACGTCTATCTCCTTGGAGTTTGGCGGTGCATTGGGCGAGGATGCCGAGATAGCCTTCAGCGCTCCAGGCCGAACGACCGATGAAAAGCCCATCGATATTCGGGCACGATATGAGGTCTTCACAGTTCCCCGGATTGACCGATCCCCCGTACAGGCAGGGGACGCGGCGGCCGAGCACATCTTGCGCGACCGATACAATCTCGGCATGGCGTGCATCGGCATAGTCTGGCGAGGCGGGAATTCCACTTTCGCCGATTGCCCAGACAGGTTCGTAAGCCAGAAGGATTTGTGCGCCCTTCTGCGCCTCGGACAACTTCGAAAAAGCGCCGAGAACCTGAGCTTTCAAAATATCCGTTGCCCGGCCGCTTTCCCGGTCGGCCAACGTCTCGCCGATGCAGATGAGCGGGATCAGACCGTGGCGGACGGCGGCTTCGGTCTTCAGGCCGACGGTCTCGTTAGTCTCGCCGAAATGTTCGCGGCGTTCGGAGTGGCCAAGCTCGACAATATCGAGATTGCAATCCTTGAGCATGAGGGGAGAGATCTCGCCGGTCCAAGCACCCTCATCGGCCCAGTGCATATTCTGCGCACCCACCTTGACGGAGGTGCCGGCAAGAAGGGCCTTGACCTCCCGCACCGCCGTAAACGGCGGGATGATGAAGCGCTGAATGGCCGCGTCCCGGCCGACATTGGCAGCGCGCAGCGCCTCGGCATAGCTGCTGGCTTCCGCCAGCGTCTT
This sequence comes from Rhizobium sp. NXC24, assembly GCF_002944315.1. Classification (NCBI taxonomy): domain Bacteria; kingdom Pseudomonadati; phylum Pseudomonadota; class Alphaproteobacteria; order Hyphomicrobiales; family Rhizobiaceae; genus Rhizobium; species Rhizobium sp. NXC24. The sequence continues at coordinate 1,163,628 of NZ_CP024314.1, read as the reverse complement.
ATTCATCTTCCAACTGGTTCCAATCCAGAATCGAGGTGCGGCGCTCATGTCGTCTCCCAGTTCAAGGCAATGGTCAGGTTGATGTTGGCGCGTTCGAGCTGCTTCAGGGCGGCAGGCTCGGGGGTGTCGTCGGTGATGATGGTGTCGAAATCGGCAAGGTCGGCCATGACATGCAGGGCGGTATGTCCGATGCGCTGGTGGTTGACCAGCAGGCATGTCTTGCTCGCGGACGCGATCATCGCCCGCTTCGCGCGTACGACATTGTCATCCATATGATAGGCAAGGGTGCCGGAAACGGCTGGCGTCGAGATGAAGGCGATATCCGCCCTGAGGCGAAACAGCGCTTCCTCCGTCACCACGCCCAGAAACGCGTTGAATTTCGGCGAATATATGCCACCCAGCGCAATCAACGTGATGCCGCTTTCGTTCTTCAGCCTCTCGATGATCGCGGCATTGTTGGTGATCAGCGTCAGCGGCCGCTTCTGCAACAGCATCTCGCCGAGTACGGCGGCCATGGAGCCGTCGTTGACCATGACCGTCATGCCCGGCTCGACAAGCTCCAGCGCACGACGCGCCATGCTGACCTTGGCCTCATGTCCCTGGCGTTCGCGGATGCGGAAGTCGCTTTCGAACTGCATGCCCGCGTCGATCGTCGCGCCGCCGCGGATCTTGCGCAGGACGCCGGACTGTTCGAGATCGTCGAGATCGCGATGGATGGTCATCTTGGACACGGCAAAGCGGTCGGCCAAGTCGTCGAGGTCGACGCTTTTGTGCTCGACGAGCAGATTGACGATCAATTGTTGGCGTTCTTCGCGTTTCATCTTGGTGCTCCGGTTCTCTCCGGATCGGATGCCTGGGAATGTAACACGTTTATCACATGGTTCCACATTAATTTTGTTATTTTGTTATAATTCATGTGGCGAGGAAGGCCCCAGAAGCGCCTGGGCGGTTCGTTCGTCGGTAATCAGGCCGTAGAGGCATCGGCTTTTCAGGACCGCGCGGATGGCCTCGGCCTTCGCAACGCCGCCGGCCAAGGCGACCAGCCTTTCCTTCTTCGACCGCGGCAAGGAAGCCGACAGGGTTCGCGCCGTCAGCGTCGTCTCAAGAATGTGTCCGTCAGTATCGAAGAAATGCCCGAGTATCTCGCCAACGCCGCCTGCGGCCGCGATCTCCGCGATTTCACGCGGCTCAACCATCCCGGATAGGACAAGCTGCGCGTCGGTATCGACGGTGCCGAGACCAACCAGTTTCAGGTCGGCATTGTTGGCGAGATCGAACACCTCCTTGACGCCGCGCTGCGCAAGCATCACTTCGCGGTCCTCGCCGGTATTGGCGAAAAAAGGCACGGGCATCATATAGGCGTGCGCGCCGGTCTTTTCGGCGATGCGGTGCATCACGTCATAGGGATTGGCCACATAGTTTCTCGACAGGCCACCCAGCATCGAGACGAACCGCAGCCCCTTGGCGTTCAACCGCGGCATATGGTGCACGGCCGATGACAACGTTCGACCGTGGCCGAGGCCTATAACCTTGTTGTCGCCGCGCTCGATCTCCCGCTTCAGGAAGCCGGCACCGGCCTGGCCGAGGGCGCGAAACTCCAAGCCCTCCTCGCCGAGATCCGGCGCCACCTCGCAATATTGCAGGCCGAAACGTTCCGCCAGCCGGGTCTCAAGCTCCACGCATTCGACGATATCGCCGTCGATCGTCACCTTGACGACGCCGTCGGCGACCGCCCGTGCGATCAGGCGGTGCGCCTTGACCGACGGAACGCCAAGGCGTTTGGCGACCTCCGACTGTGTCAGTCCGCCGGCATAGTGCAGCCAGGCGGCGCGCACGGCGAGCGACTCATCCGCATCGGCCATCGATTGTCCCCTTCCATTCTTTCACCCCAAATCGCGCTTTCGCCATCGGTGCCTTTCGATGGTGGCCAGCGGCAGGCTTCGTTGCTGTTGCGGCATCGGTGCTCGACCAAGAATCAAATGTAATGCCGCAACGTTGATGTCCTAAAGCCTTGCCGGGTTCTTGCAACTAGAGGCGCAGGCTGCCTGCGCCAGTGTCGATATGAGGCGCCCAGAAGGCGATGCTTTCAGCGATCTGCGATATGACCTGGCGATCATTGGGTTCGCGCTCCTTGAACGACAGCTCTAGGCATATCTCGTTGTCCTCGGCACCGCCCTCGGCGAAGGCCTGCAGCAACGGGGCGGGCTGGATACGGCCCCTGGCATTGAATTCCGCCGTGAAGGGCCGATGCCCGCCCTTGTCCATCAGGCTTTGCTTGATGTGGATGATCGGAGAAACCGGGGGAACGGCGCGCGCCCAGGCATAGGGATCATAATCGTCGGGATTTGCCGACGTGACATCGCCATGATCGATATCGGCCATCATCCACATCGGCACCGCGAGATCGGCGGCCATCAGGCGATCCTGCAACGCAATGCATTCGCTGATCGTCTCGCCGAATTCGCGGCCGATGCTCATCGGCTCCCAGAACACATAGGAAAGACCGGCCGAACGGGCATGCTCGGCAACCTCAGCCCAGCAATCGATCGCGATCTGGGTGAGGCTCTCCCTCTGCGCCGGATCGTCGAAATCCTTGTAGGTGAAGATGGCGAATTGCGTGCCGACAGACTGGCCGCCGAGATCGGCGATGATATCGGCGAAGGTCTTGAACCAGTCGACATAGTAGCGCCGGACATCGGCGTCGGGATGGCCGAAATGATTGAGGCGCCCATAGGGGCCGGTCATCCCCGAGGTTACGCGAACGCCGGTGCGCTCCAACGCGGCTCGCATCCTGCGGGTCAGCCGTCGGATTGCCGATGCTTGCCAGCTCGGATTGATGAATTCATGCGTCAATTGCAGATCGCGGATTCTGAGGTCGCGCGCAACCGTCTCGATGAGATCGTCCGGCTCGGCGAAGCGGTTCACAAGCGGATTGGTGTTGAGTGAAAGTGTCAATGCCATGGGATCGCCTCCTCGGATGTCTCAGGCGGCCAGAGCCAGTTCGCTCTTGAACCAAGTCGAGAAATCCGCCTTCTCCTTCGCGGTCATATGCAGGCCTTCTTTGGTGCGCCGCAGGAGAACATCGTCCACGGTCTGCGCCCATTCGTAAGCAACGAGGTAACGCACCTCCGCCTCGTAGAGATTGCCGCCGAAATGGCGCCCGAGGCCGGCAAGTGACGTGGCGTCGCCGATGATGGTTTTGGTCCGCGCCCCATAGAGGTGCCCGTAGTGGTTCACGAGCACGCGCGGCATCCAGGGATAGGCCTCGCGCAACGTGTCTGCGAAGCTGGTGTAGTCCGCGTTCGGAATGTCACCGCCCGGCAATGTCGCCGCACGGGTCCAATCGCCGCCCATCTTGGGGAAGAATTTGGCGAGCCTTTGCAGCGCGTGTTCGGACAGTTTGCGGAACGTCGTGATCTTGCCGCCGAAAACGTTGAGCATCGGCGCGCCGCCGGTTTCGTCGAGATCGAAAACGTAGTCGCGCGTCACGGCGGAAGGATTGCCCTGACCGTCGTCGAACAACGGCCGAACGCCGGAGAAGCTTGAGATCACGTCGGAACGGCGCAGCTTCTCCTTGAAATAGCGGTTCACGGCGGCGATCAGATAATCCATCTCTTGCTCGTCGGCCTTCACCTCCTCCGGTTGGCCTTCGTAGGGAATATCCGTTGTGCCGATGAGGGCCATGTCGCCTTCATAAGGGTTGATGAAGATCACGCGCCGGTCATGATTCTGAACCAGATAGGCATGTTGCCCGCTCCAGAATTTCGGAACGATGATATGGCTGCCTTTGACGAGCCGGACCTTGCGATGGCTGTTAGAGCCGGCGACGCGGCCGATGATGTCATTGACCCATGGGCCTGCGGCGTTCACAAGGACGCGCGCCCGCACTGTGCGCAGGTCGCCGGAGCGCTGGTCGCGCATCTGAACGATCCAACTGCCATTGTCGCGCCGTGCGCTAACGCAGGCCGTGCGCGTCAATATCTGAGCGCCCTTTTCGGCGGCATCGAGGGCGTTCAGCAGCACGAGCCGTGCATCGTCGACCCAGCAGTCGGAATATTCGAAGCCCTTGGTATATTGATCGACGATCGGCGTGCCTTCCGGATCGCGGCTGAGATCGAGGGAGCGGGTGCCGGGCAAGCGCTTGCGGCCGCCCAGATGATCGTAGAGGAAGAGGCCGAGGCGGACGAGCCAGGCGGGCCGGTCCGTCGGGCTATGCGGCAGCACGAAACGCATCGGCCAGATAATGTGGCTTGCGGAATTCAGCAGCACCTCGCGCTCGATCAAGGCTTCGCGTACCAGGCGAAACTCATAATATTCAAGATAACGCAGACCCCCGTGGACGAGCTTCCCCGATCGCGATGACGTGCCTTCCGCCAGATCGTCCTTCTCGCAGAGCATGACGGAGAGACCCCGACCGGCTGCGTCCCGCGCGATGCCGGCGCCGTTGATGCCGCCGCCGATCACGAAGAGATCGAGGATTTCGGATTCAGTCATTTCACGCTCCTTAGGATGCCTTGCGCATCAAAATCATCTGTCTCGACCGCGCGCGGGATGTGTATGCCCCTATGGCTGCGAAGCGAGCTTGTCCCACGCGGGTGCGATCGCCTGCCGCACCTCTAGATAGGCCGCAAATAGTCTGTCATAACGGCGAGCCTCGTCCGCGTCGGGCGCTTCGGTTTCACCAAGCAGCGGCGTCACCCATTCGGCAATGCAGTCGTCCATGGTCGCATAGGCGCCGATTGCGACCGCGGCCATCATGGCAACACCTGCGGCTCCCGCCTCCTGGCGTTCAGAGACTCTGACCGGCGCATTGACGGCGGCCGAGAGCGATTGCCGCAGTGCGCGGCTCCGTGCCGCTCCGCCCGTCATCCGCAGCTCGAGCGGCATATCGCCCATCGCCGCGTAACAATCGCGCGTCGCCATGCCGAGCCCTTCGACCACGGCGCGAACCAAGTCCGGAAAGCCGTGGCGAATGGAGAGCCCGGTAAAGCCGGCCCGCGCATGGGCATTGACGAAGGGGCCGCGTTCTCCCGCCTCGGAAACATAAGGGTGGTAGAGAATGGAACCGGGACGGCTTTGAGCGAACCAGGCGTCGATCCGGGAGATGAGATCCGAGGCGGCTACAGGCTTGCCCGCTTCGGACATCAGATCGGCGGCAATCTGCAAAATCCAGTCGATATTGATCGTCGCACCCATATTGGTCTGAACCTGGGTGACGATGCCGGGGATCGGCAGGGTGATGATATAGCCGGTGCCCTCGGCATTGAGCTGGACATCGGAGACCGCCTTGGCGCGCATATGCACACCTGTCGAGCCAATCGTCGAGCAAGCGGCATTCTGGCCGGCGGTACGCACTCCCGCGCCGAGCGCCGTCATGACCATATCGACATAGCCAAGGCAGACGGGCGTGCCGGCCAGCAGCCCGGTCGCGCTTGCCGCATCGGCCGATAGCGGATGCGTGAGCTCGGTCCCTTCGATGATCTCGGGCAGAAGGGATGTTCTGTGATTGAGGCCGAGCGCGTCGATGACGACGGAATCGTAGCGACGCGTGCGGAAATTGCCGAAAGTGAAGCTTGCCTCGGACGGATCGGTCGCGCGAATGCCGGTGAGATTGAGGTAGAGCCAATCCTTGCAATGCAGCGCCGTTTCGGCGCGATCGAGAAGCTCCGGCATATAGCGGTCCATATGCGCGAGCTGCGAGCCCTGCTGACAGGTGTTGAGCCCGGTGCCGGTCGCCTCGAAACGCGCGCGATTGTCCGGATGGCTAGTCAGGCGATTGACGGTCGGGGCGGCCCGTGCGTCGAGCCATAGCCAGGCATCGCCGACGGGCTCGTTATTGGAGCCGACGAGCCAGGTGCCGTCTCCCTGGCCGGTCACGGCAATGATGGCGGTACGCGCGGCAAGGTCGTTGACCATGTCGGCGAGCCCGCGCAAGGCGCTGACGCAGTCCGTCCACGTACGGCCGAGCGGCTGCGTAGCGGAGCCGTCATCTCCCATCGTGTACTGATTGCGCGCCGAGGCCGACGCGATCTGCCGGCCCGAAAGCTCGAAGGCCACGGCTTTGATGACGGAGGTTCCCGCATCAATGCCAATGATGAGCGTTTCGTTGCTAGGCATTGCGCAATAGCTCCGGCGCGCCAAGACCTGCATCCACGGCGGTCAATCCTTGTGTCCCATCCATTCTTCGCTCCTCCCCAATCGCTTTCATTGAACCGCGCCTGCGGCGCCATCTCAACGACTGCATTCGCTGCCGAAATGCTCGATCAGATTATAACATAGAGATATCGTAACGTCCGTAATATTTTTCTAGCAATGTAATTTTTTTCATATAAAATGGATGGTGTCAATTGTTTCGGATATCCCGCGAGCCAAGCGGCGCTTGGTTGGCGGGCATTGCATGGCTTGGCCTTGAAGTGGCCGCAGCCAGGATGCGGTCAATTGAGCAATCAGCAAATTGACGCTAAAAACTATTGGTTTTCAACGGTATTTTTGGCCTCTGTTGATTTATGGACGCTAAGCCGAGCATTGGTGAATGCCGAAAGGCTGGCGATGGCGGCAAGCGCGATGACTATCGTTGCCGGCCCTATCTCATCGACGGCGAATGCGCCAGGAAGCCAGTAGGATCAAGAGAGGCTGTTGACACATCGGAAAATTTATAACATGGTTGATGACGTTAATAACATATATCTATCGTAGCTAACGTCATAGCTGTGATGATGAGGTCAGGTGATTGGGGGAGACAAGCGCCGGCAACCGAGGAGGAGTTTCGATGAGCTATTTCGTTTCAGAATACGGTCCGGTTTCGTGCCAAGGCGATCGCGTCTGTGAACGAGGCACGCGCCGTTCCGTTCGCGCAGGCCGACAGCGGCTTCGATGATTGCCGGCCGCGGCTCGCGGTTCCCTTCCTTGTCAACAGAGCAATCCGGCCGATAGCGCCGAAGGTCTTTCGAATATGAGTGCACAAATTCAAAACGCGGCCTCCAAGCCGAAAATTACATTGTGGGCGAGCGTGGCGGCGGCGGTGATCGTCATCGCGGCGATCGGCTTCGATACGACCGTCGTAAGGATCGGCTCCAAACATGACGTGCGCGAACAGGCGTTCTCGCCAGAGGCTTACGGCGCCCAGGAGTACCCGAAGGTAGTGGCGAATGTCGAGCAGCGCGCCGTCGGTGCCGTCGATCTGGCCAATGCGATCGCGGCTGACAAGAAGGCGGCAGGCGACAAATACGGTGTTGCCACGAGCACCGGCCCGGTCATGCCGGTTTCGCTGACCGGCGTCTTCGGCGCCCGAAAAGCCAATTACAACGAGATCAAGGTGGATGGATTGCCGGACGATGTCGTTGTCCGCGTCCAGACGGGTCCGGCCGTCAACGGCACGGACCTGCGCGATGCCACGGGCACCATCGAGTTCGGCCAGTTCACCAATCAGATCGAGTATCAGGATGCCGGTTCGGCAATCAACAACGAGATGAAGAAGAACGTTCTTGCGGGTCTCGACGTCGACAATCTCTCGGGCAAGACCGCATCCGTCGTCGGCGTCTTCAAGCTCATCAATCCGAAAAACTGGCTGATCACTCCGGTCAAGGTCGAAGTCAAATGAGTGCAGCGCTGCAAAATGAGGGCGCACGCGGCGAGGTGGTTCTTGCCGCCCGCCACATCACGAAATCCTATGGCAGTGTCCATGCCCTGAAGGGCGTCAATTTCGACATTCATCGCGGCCAGGTGACCACTCTCTTCGGGGAGAACGGCGCGGGGAAATCGACGCTGATGAAGATCCTCTCCGGCGTTGTCCAGCCGAGTTCCGGCGAGATTGTCCTCGACGGTCAGCCGGTCTCGTTTTCTTCCTCTACCCATGCCCGCGAATGCGGCATCTCGATCATTCACCAGGAATTGAGCCTCGCTCCCAACCTCAATGTCCGCGACAATATTTTCATGGGCCGCGAGATTATCAGGAGCGGCAGCGTGGACTTTGCCGAGGAAGAACGCCAGACGCGCGCCCTGATGGCGGAGCTTGAAGAGGAGATCGATCCGCTGACCCCCGTCGAGGATCTGCGCCTCGGCCAGCAGCAGATCGTCGAGATCGCGCGCGCTCTGTCGGTCAATTCGCGTATCCTCATCATGGATGAGCCGACCTCAGCGCTTAGCGCCAGCGAGGTGGAGGTTCTCTTCAAGGTCATTCGCGACCTGACGAGCCGGGGCGTCTCCATCGTCTATATCTCGCACCATCTCGAAGAGGCGCTTCAGATCACCCACCATGCCGTCGTGCTTCGCGACGGTAACATGACCGCTTATGCCGAACGCAAGGACATCGATCTCGAATGGATCGTCCGTAACATGGTCGGCGAAAACTTCGACCTCGGAAGTACGCCGATCGGCCATGAGATCGGCGAGGTTGCGCTTGCACTTGAGAAATTGACGGTTCCTGGCCCCTCGGGCGCTGCCTATAACGCGGTGGATCGTCTTTCGCTGCAAGTCCGTGCCGGTGAGATCGTCTGCATATACGGTTTGATGGGGGCAGGGCGCACCGAACTGCTCGAATGCGTCGCGGGACGTCTTCGCTCGAGCGGCGGCAAAGTCCTGCTCGAAGGCCGTGATATCGGCAATCTCAACATCGCCGGACGTATCGCCAGCGGCTTGGTGCTGGTGCCTGAAGACCGCCAGCGCGACGGCCTCGTCCAAACGATGACAGTCGGCTCCAATCTTTCGCTGGCCAGCATCGCTGCGTTCACCAAGGGATTGCTTACCTCCGGCGGACGCGAGCGGGAGCTGGTGAACAACTCGATCCGCAAGGTTCATATCAAGACTGACGGTGGCGAGGCGGCGATCGGCTCCCTTTCGGGCGGCAACCAGCAGAAGGTCGTGATCGGCAAGATGCTCGCGACCGAACCCAAGGTCATGCTGCTCGACGAGCCGAGCCGCGGCATCGATGTCGGCGCGAAGGCGGAAGTCTTCAAGCTTTTGGCCGAACGCGCCAAGCAGGGCCTGGCGGTGATCTATTCGACCTCGGAGGTCGGCGAATGCCTCAGCATCGCTCACCGCATCATCGTCATGCATCGCGGCAGGATATCCGCCGAATTCGGTCCCGACGTCACCAAAGAAAAAATCATGGCCGCCTCGGGCGAAGCAGTGGTCGCGCACTAGCCGGCAATTATGGAGCACTGATTATGTCAGTCACGAATGTCACTGAAAAGAAAGTGGTTGCGAACGGGCAGAGGCGGAACACCAATGTCATCCGGTTGATCCTCGAAGGCCGCGCGTTCTTCGCGCTGATCGTCATCGTCGCAGTCTTTTCCTTTCTGTCGCCCTATTATTTCACGCTCAACAACTTCCTGATCATGGCCTCGCATGTCGCGATCTTCGGCATTCTGGCGATCGGCATGCTTCTGGTGATCCTGAACGGCGGCATCGACCTCTCCGTCGGCTCGACACTTGGCCTTGCGGGCTGCATCGCCGGCTTCCTGATGCAAGGTGTGACGCTGTCGAGTTTCGGCGTCATCCTGTATCCGCCGGTCTGGGCCGTCGTCGTGATCACCTGCGCGCTCGGCGCGGTCGTGGGCGCTGTGAACGGCGTGCTGATCGCTTATTTGCGCGTACCAGCCTTCGTGGCGTCGCTCGGCGTTCTCTACGTAGCGCGCGGCGTCGCGCTGCTGATGACCAACGGCCTGACCTACAACAATCTCGGCGGCCGTCCGGAACTCGGCAATACCGGTTTTGACTGGCTCGGCTTCAACCGCCTGGTAGGCATTCCAATCGGCGTCATCGTATTGGCGGCGCTCGCCATCATCTGCGGTCTGGTGTTGAGCCGCACCGCCTTCGGCCGCTGGCTCTATGCCTCCGGCGGCAATGAACGCGCCGCCGACCTTTCGGGCGTGCCGGTCAAGCGGGTGAAGATCATCGTCTACGTTCTTTCCGGCGTCTGCGCCGCGATCGCCGGCCTGGTCCTGTCATCGCAGCTCACTTCGGCCGGTCCGACAGCGGGCACGACCTATGAACTGACCGCAATCGCGGCTGTCGTGATCGGCGGCGCGGCGCTGACCGGCGGCCGCGGCACCGTCCGCGGCACAATGCTCGGCGCCTTCGTCATCGGCTTCCTGTCTGACGGCCTCGTGATCATCGGCGTGTCCGCCTACTGGCAGACCGTGTTTACCGGCGCAGTCATCGTGCTCGCGGTCCTCATGAACAGCATCCAATACGGACGTCGGACCAAGTCGGGTTGACGATCGCGACAGAACTTGTCCACGACGGCAGACCTGCTTCGAACAGCCCGCCGATTGCGGAAAGCACCGCCGGTTCGCCGGCATTATCTGAGCTCATCAAATGGGAGAGAGACCAATGTTTAAAAAGGGATTGCGCATTGTTATGACGGCTGTCGCGGTGGCGCCGCTTTTGACCGGGGCGGCATGGGCCGCCGGTCAGATGACGATCATCGTCAACGATCCGGCCAACCCATACTGGCTGACGGAAGGCAATATCGCCAAGGCAACGGCCGAGAAGCTGGGCTATACGGCGACCGTCAGCGCCCACAAAGGCGATACCAATACTGAAAGCAATCTGATCGACACGGCAATCACGAACAAGTCTGTCGCCATCATCCTCGATCCGGCCAATGCCGACGGCTCGGTCGGCGCGGTGAAGAAGGCAGTGGCTGCTGGCATTCCCGTTGTCCTGGTCAACGCTGAAATCAACCAGGAAGGTCTCGCCAAGGCTCAGCTCGTTTCCAACAATGCGCAGGGCGCAGCACTTGGCGCGCAGCAATGGGTCGAAAGCGTCGGCGACAAGGGCAAGTATGCCGAGCTGCTCGGCGCCCCCTCCGACAACAATGCCGCAACCCGTTCCAATGGTTACGAAACGGTGCTGACGCAGTATCCGGACCTGAAGAAGGTTGCGCAGGAAGTCGCCAATTGGGACCGCACCCAGGGCCATGACAAGATGCAGTCCATGCTGCAGGCCAATCCCGACATCGTCGGCGTCATTTCCGGTAACGACGAAATGGCGCTCGGCGCGATCGCCGCGCTGAAGGAAGCCGGCAAGCTCGCCAAGATCAAGGTCGGCGGTTTCGACGGTTCGCCGGATGCGGTTGCCGCGATCAAGGCTGGCGAACTGCAGTACACCGTGCTGCAGCCGGTCGCGACCTTCTCCGCGGAAGCCGTCAAGCAGGCCGACAACGTCATCAAGACGGGCAGCACCGGCGCCAAGAGCGAGAAGCAGCTCTTCGATTGCATTCTGATCACCAAGGACAATGTCGACAAATACACCGCTCCGTTCGTGCTGTCGCAGTGATGACAACAGGGGCGCCGGTCGCGGCGCCCCCCATTCGGCCGCCGGCAGTTTGCGGAAGGCGGCCAGGACATGCGCAATGCAAAGGGTTGTTCCATCTCCTCTTTTTGCCTTCGCACTGCATTCGCTGTACGAAAACGACAACGACGAGATTCAGCGGCAGGGGCCAAAGTGACACAGAAGACAAGCTTAGGAACATCCCTTTTGGACGAATTGCCAAGCGACAGCCGGCACACCCGCCAGCTCGCTCGCCGGCAGATGATTGCCGAGGCGGTGATGACGGAAGGCTCCATGCGTATCGAGGATCTGACAGAGAGATTCGGCATCAGTCTGATGACCGCTCATCGCGATGTCGACGAACTCGTCAGCCGCGGTCTTTTCCGCAAGACGCGCGGAATCGTCACGGCCGCCGCCACCAGCCTTATTGAATCGAGCGACGTCTACCGTTCAAACCGGCAAGCGGCCGAAAAGAAATCGATTGCGGCCGCGGCAATGCAGTTCGTTGAGCCTGGCCAGGCGATTTTCTTCGATGACTCCACGACCGTGCTGCAGATGGCAGCCCATCTTTCTGCCAAGGTGCCGCTGACGGCGATCACCAACTCGCTGACCCTGATGAACACGCTCAAGGGGATGCATGACGTGACGCTTCTAGCCCTTGGCGGCCAGTATTATAGCTGGTGCAACGCCTTCATGGGCCGCATGACGATCAACGAGATCACTAGGCTGCGGGCCGATATCGCCTTCATTTCGATGTCGGCGATCACCGGCGACATCGTCTTCCATCAGTCGCCTGAGATAGTCGACACGAAACGGGCGATGTTCGACTGCGCCGTTAAGCGCATCCTGCTTGCCGATCACACGAAATTCGAGCGGCGTGCGTTGCACAGCTTCGCGGCGCTCGGTGAGTTTGATGCCGTGGTCGTCGATGACAAGACGCCCGCCATCCACATCGACCGCATGCGGTCCAAAGATATCAACGTCGTCATCGCCAAGGGCGATGGGGGTCGGTCATGAGAGTGGCGAGGATAGACGGGGCCAAAAGCGGCCAGTCTGTTCGCGGACCGGATCATGCCTGCGGCCTTTCCACTTTCCGGAGTCATGAGAATGCCGAGTCTGCTCGGAATTGATAGTGGTCTGACGGTCACAAAGGCCGTCATCTTCGATATCGACGGCACGCCGATTGCCGTGGCACGGCGGCGCGTCACGCAGTTCATACCCAGGGCCCGCCACATCGAGCGCGATATGGATGAGCTCTGGTCGGCGACGGCGGATGCGATCGCCGAGGCGATCAGCCTCAGCACGCGTCCTGCCTCCGATATCCAGGCGGTCGCGGCAACCGCCCACGGCGACGGCATCTACATGCTCGATCGCTCCGGCAGGCCGCTGGGGCGCGCGATCCTGTCGCTCGACAGCCGGGCAGGGGCCGTTGTCGATCGCTGGCTGGAAAGCCCGGTCGCAGACGAAGCCATAAGGCTTACTGGGCAATTGCCGCATGTCTCGGCGCCGTCGGCGCTGCTTGGCTGGATCAAGGAGAAGGAACCGGCCCGTTTTGCGGAGATCGGCCATATCATGAGCTGCAAGGACTGGCTTCGCTTCTGCCTGACCGGGGTGATCGGAACGGACAGGACGGAAGCAAGCACCTCCTTCACCGATGTCGCCAGCCAGGACTATTCGCAGGATGCGCTCAGGCTCTTCGGACTGGAAGCGCTGGCGGATGCCCTGCCGCCGGCCTCACGTTCCGACGAGATCGTCGGTCATGTGACGCGGACCGCTGCGGCGCGTACCGGCCTTGCCGAGGAAACGCCTGTCGTGGCCGGGCTGCACGATGTCACCGCATCGGCGCTCGGTGCTGGCGGTTACGCATCCGGCGTGGTTGCCGTGATTGCCGGCACGTACTCGATCAACGAAACCCTGTCCTCCGAACCGCGCGTCGACAAGCGATGGTTCTGCCGCAATGCCATTGCGCCCGGCCAGTGGAACAACATGTCGATCTCGCCGGCTTCGACGGCGAATTACGACTGGTTCCTCGATCGCCTTTGCGCCAGCGAACGCGTAAGCAGCGAAGCGTCTGGCGGATCGATCCATGCGCTGTTGGCGCCGGAGATAGAGGCGGCGTTCGCGCGTTTCTCGACGGCGCTTTTCCACCCTTATCTGTTCGGTTCGCCCTACGGCGCTTCCGCAAGCGCCGGCTTCTTCGGTCTGGGCGGCTGGCATGATCGCGGTGACATGCTGCGGGCAGTTCTCGAGGGAATTGCCTTCAATCACAAGATCCATGTCGATGCTTTGAGTGATGGCTTCGCCTTTGGGGAGGCAAGGCTTGCTGGCGGCATTTCCCGCAATCCGAGGGTCGTCCAGATGTTTGCCGACGTACTCGAGATGCCGGTGACCGTAACGGAGACGGATGAGGCAGCGGCTTGGGGCGCGGCTCTCTGTGCAGGTGCGGGTGTCGGTCTCTATGCCGATCCGCAGAGCGACCCTCGCGATGTCCGCAAGATCGCTACAACCTTCCATCCGGATGCATCCCGCAGCCTCCATTATCGCGAGAGATACGATCTGTTCCGTGAAATCGCCGAGGCAATGACCCCGATCTGGCCGAAGATCGGCCGCCTCGCCTCCGCTGAATCGCAAGATTAGGACAATAGGCCGCCGCGCGCGGATAGCTCGCACTGACGGTACTTCCGTAGGAAATAATGGTATGACCGATATCGCCGCCGATCTGAAACAACGCTTTGCGACGTTGCCGGACAAGGACATAGACGTCGTCATTCTCGGTGCCGGCGTCAACGGCGCGGGACTCTTTCGCGATCTTGCCGCCCAGGGCGTCAATTGTCTCATCGTCGATAAGGCCGATTTCGGGTCTGGAACGAGCGCGGCGCCGTCGCGCCTCATCCACGGCGGCTTGAAATATTTGGAGACGGGTGAGTTCGGCCTGGTTGCCCAATCGACGCTGGAACGCAATCTCCTGCTTCAGAACGCGCCGCATTGCGTCGAGCCGCTGCCAACCTTCATCCCGATTTTCTCATGGACGCGGGGCATATGGGCGGCTTTGCGCACGCTGACGGGCTCGGCGACGGCACCCCGCAGCCGCGGCGCCGTTCTTATCAAAATCGGGCTTGCGCTTTATGACTTCTTCGGATCACGCAACCGCGTCATGCCGCGTCACCGGTTCATATTGAAGAAGCGCGCGCTCAAGGAAATGCCGTATGTCACCCCCGATATCGTAGCGGGCGGCATTTACTACGATGCCAAGATCAGCCGGCCGGAACGGCTCGTTTACGAACTGGTTATGGACGGGCTTCAGGCCAACAAGAATGCGCTGGCGGCAAACTTCACCATGCTGACGTCATCGGCGGGTGGGAAGCTCAGCTTCGAGCGAACCGACGGCACGACGTTTTCGGTTGCTCCGAAGCTTGTCGTCAACGCCGCCGGCCCCTGGATTGACCGCGTCAACGATACGCTCGGCGCGCCCTCGCACTTGATCGGCGGCACGAAAGGTTCGCATATCCTGCTCGATCACCCCGAGCTCGTGCGCGGCCTCAATGGCCATATGATCTATTTCGAGGCAGATGATGGCCGTATTTGCCTCGTCTATGGCTATCTTGGCCTCGCTTTGGTCGGCTCCACCGATATTCCCTGTGACGATCCCGACAATGTCCGGTGTGAGGAACCGGAGATCGACTATTTCCTCGAAAGCGTCCAGGCATTGCTGCCGGGTCTTCGCTTCGGGCGGGACCAGGTGGTCTATAGCTATAGCGGCATTCGTCCCTTGCCGGCTTCGGATGCATCGTCGCCGGGGCTGATCAGCCGCGACCATTCCGCTCCGGTGATCGAGCCGCAGGCGGATCGCCCCTTTGCGATCGTCTCGCTCGTGGGTGGCAAGTGGACAACCTTTCGAGGCTTTGCCGAGGAAGTTGCGGATCTTGCGCTCCAGCGCCTGAATCGAGCGCGGAGCCAATCCACAAAGCATATCGCGATCGGCGGCGGCCGCGATTTCCCTGCGAATTCGACGGCGCGCGCAGAATGGGTGCGCGCCGTGGCGAAACGAACGGGTGCGACGCCGGGGCGGATCGACCAACTCTTGAGCCGCTACGGCACTACCGCGACGGCGATCCTCGAATATCCATCGGTGCATACTGATACCGTGCGCCTCTCCGGGGCTTCACATTACAGTGCTCTCGAAATCGATTGGATCGTGCAGCAAGAGCTCGTCGTCCATCTTTCGGACGTGGTGTTCCGGCGCACGACGCTTGCGATCGAGGGCGCGCTGACCATGCAAGGCTTGCGCGACATCGCCGCAATTGCCGCCGAAGCGCTTGGGTGGACCGAACAAGGGCTAGAAGCCGAGATCGAAGACGTGGTGAATGCGCTGGCGAAATTCCACGACGGCCGGCTGACGGATACGTCTGGCCAGCAGCCCGCGGAAGCGCGGATATGAACCAGCCCAGCCTCTGTTTCCGCCCACCTTATTCTTTGTAGGACGCGTCGCTGCGGTCGAGCGTCGATTTGAGATAATCGAAATGTGCGAACGCCATGCCCTTGTAGGCATGCCAGCCCTCGGCGGTCTTGCGGGCGATCTCGTCGGAGAGGATGTTCAATGCCTGGCCGCTGGAATAGGCCAACATCAGGGTTTTCGCAGCCTTTTCAAAGAAATAGAGATCCTCGAATGCCTCCGCTACGGTATCGCCGGTACAGGTAACGCCATGATTCCCCATCAGCAGGGTCTTGTTGCTGCCGAGAGAGCGAGCCAGCCTTTCGCCTTCCTCGGCATCATCAGCGATCCCTCCGAAACCGAGATCGATGCCGAGCCTGCCGAAGAAGCGCGCCGTATTGTTGTCGATCGGCTTCATCGACGGGTCCTTGAGGGTGGAAAGTGCCGTCGCATAGGGCGGATGGCAGTGGAGCAGCACGCGGACCGCAGGGCATTCGCGATGGATTGTGCCATGAACAGTCCATGCAGACGGATCTGGTGCATTTGGGCGGCTCATAACCGTCCGATCATCCGCATCAAGCAACAAGAGATCGCTTGCCCGGATTGATCCGAAGTGTTTCCACTTCGGGTTCATCAGGAACCGTTTGCCATCCGCAGACACGGCTGCGCTGAAGTGATTACCGACGGATTCGCTCCAGCCGAATTCGACGCAGAGACGAAAGGCGGCCGCCAGATCGATCCGCAACTGTGCGAGATCATCGCCGGTAACATCGGCATGGGAAGCCTGTCCGTTCATTTGAACCGTCCTTCGGATGTCAGCGCGCGATAAGTGCTGCGCATCTCGCCGCGATCGGCGTAGCAACCGCGAAGATAGCGTTCGCCGCTGTTTGCCGAATAGGCCGCCCGCCCGTGCACGATGCGGTGATTGTCGAAGACGATGCATTCCGTCGCCTTCAGCGTGAAGCGCGTGAGGTACTTGTCGGATTGCAACATGCGGCCGAAACGGCAGAAGGCCGGATAATACCGATCCAGAAAAGTCTGCGGCAGGTCGAATATATCGGCCATGTGTTGGCTGATGGTGACGCCGGACACCTCGCCGTGCTCGTCCAGTTCGATGACCCTCTGACGGGAGCGCACGTCATAGGCGTCGTGCTCGCAGTAATAGGGAATTTCCGTTTCCGTCAGGAGCTTGAAGTCCTCGGGAAACTCCTTTTTCAGATCGTTCGCGACGGCGACGCCATCGAGAAAGAGATTCCTGCCGCCCTCGACGCTATTGGCCCGGCAATGCAGGAATTGCATGCCCGGCGCCATTTCTTCCGCGGGAGTGTCGGTATGCAGTTCCAGAGCCTTTGCCGTATAGGCAAGGTTTGTCGGTTTGATATGCGTGCGCACGTCAAAATAATCGCCGAAGAATGTCGGGCGTACATGTCCCATCAGGCGCACCAGCTCCGTCAGCCCCTCGTTGCAGTCGGGCATGTCCGTCACGATCGCGACACCTTCGACGATCAGCGCCTCCAGCCAATTGGCGACGATGGATTTGTCGGCCAGAAGCTCCGGCTGTGAGAATCTGGCAATGGCGGGATAGTGATCCGAATACCATGGGCGTCGCGGAAGGTCTGCAGGATCATGCCGGCGCTTGCCGTTGCTATACTGCGCCAGCAGGCTCAGCGGATAACGGCTCTTGTGCCCGTCTCCCGTCCAGACGATTTCTAAGGCATTTTCGACCATCGTGGCCTGCTCCGGTACGGGTGCACTATCAAGATGGAAGATATCGAACACGCGCTCGCGCGTCTGACTGTCGAACGATGTCGGGCAATTATCCCGCAACCAATAGTAGTTGAAATAGCTTGCCGTTCCACCTGACAGGCAGAGATGAAGACCCAGCTCGCCCAGTTTTACCGGTGGTTCGTTCAAAAGACTCGTGCCCATCCTACCCTCTTGCTAGCTTATGTTTTACCGTTGGCCTTCATCTCGAAAGGCCCTTGTTTGTGGACAATAGAGAGGGTAGGCGCTAATCTGAATACTGGAAAAAATACATCTAGTATAATGTAGGGATTATATTGGGCGCTCGTCTTCCACCCCTTCGATTGCTAACGGTCTTCGAGACCGTACTACGGACAGGCAGCGTCCAGAAGGCTGCGTCGGACCTGAATGTTACGCAACCGGCCGTGAGCCAAGCGCTCAAGACCCTGGAAGACTACGTCGGCACACGCCTGCTTGACCGGAGCAAGCGCCCGGCAACACTCACGGAAGCGGGCAGGATTCTACAGGCCGGTGTTTCAGAAGGGCTTGGGCGCATTGCGGAGGCCTTCGTGCAGATACGCTCGCTTCAGAATGCTGCCGAACAATCTGTCACCGTCGCCTGCAGCGTTGGCACCGCGACCTATTGGCTCATGCCGCGGCTGGCGGATTTCTACAGTGAGCACCAGAACATCGCCGTGAACGTGCTGACGACCGCCGGCGCGCCGGAGTTCCAGCCCGGCGTGGACCTTGTCATTCGCTACGGCACGGGCAGATGGACGGACGGTCGAAGCGTTAAGCTCTTTGACGAAAGGGTCGTTCCCGTCTGCAGTCCCCTCGTTGCTAAACGGATCGAAGCCGAAGGCGGCCTGTCGACCGCGACCTTGCTGCATGTCAGAAGCGACGACAATAGCTGGCTCACTTGGAAGGATTATCTCAGTCTCAATGGATTGCCCGAAAATCGGGCGCTGGGCCGCTACTTCACCAACTATGTTCAGGCAACTCAGGCTGCCTTGTCGGGGCAGGGCGTCCTGCTCGGATGGGAGTCGAATGCGGGAGATCTCGTTCGCGAGGGGAGGCTCGTGGTGTTTGGCGAGACTGCCTATTATCCCAAGGAAGCCTTCTTCCTCGTTTCTCCCACGACGTCGGAGCGCGGGGAGGCGGTGCGGCTTCTGACGGAGTGGATCATAGGCCTCGGAAACGGCGGCAATGGCGTCGGCGCTTCGGCCTGAGGAGCGGCCGTTCGCATATCCGGAAGGAGCGTCCACAAAGCTTGCCATCCGCGGCAGGCTTTGTGGATCGACATTTTACGTTTGTGCCGGAGTCGGTCTATCGTCCGACATCAGCTTTTACGAAAAGACCGGATCGAGCGAGCCGGACTTGTAGCGTTTGGCCATTTCGGCGACAGAAAGCGGTTGAATGCGGACGGCGTGACCGGCCGTTCCGAACTGCTCGAACCGCTCCTTGCAAAGCTTCGTCAGCGCCGCCATGGCGGGCTTCATATATTTGCGCGGATCGAATTCGCTCGGGTCTTCCTGCAATACGCGGCGAATCTGGCCGGTCATCGCCATGCGGCCATCGGTGTCGATGTTGATCTTGCGCACACCGTTTTTAATGCCGCGCTGAATCTCTTCGACCGGCACGCCCCAGGTTGGCTTCATCTGGCCGCCATACTTGTTGATGATCTCCTGCAGTTCGGCCGGAACCGAGGAAGAGCCGTGCATGACGAGGTGCGTATTGGGCAGCTTGCGATGGATTTCCTCGATCACGTTCATTGCCAGCACCGAGCCATCGGGCTTTCGCGTGAACTTATAGGCGCCGTGCGAAGTACCCATGGCGATGGCAAGCGCATCGACCTTGGTCTCGCGAACGAACTTGACCGCCTCGTCAGGATTGGTGAGAAGCTGATCATGCGACAGCTTGCCTTCGGCACCATGACCATCTTCGGCCTCGCCCATGCCGGTTTCCAGCGAGCCCAGCACGCCAAGCTCACCCTCGACAGAAATGCCGCCGAGATGCGCCATGTCGGTGACCGTCTTCGTCACGCCGACATTGTAATCCCAATCGGCCGGCGTCTTGGCGTCTGCCTTCAGCGAACCGTCCATCATGACCGAGGTGAAGCCGGCCTGAATCGCCGTCATACAGCTCGAGGGATCGTTGCCATGGTCAAGATGCACGCAGACCGGAATATGCGGGTAGATCTCGACGACCGCGTCCATCATGTGCTTCAGCATAATGTCGTTGGCATAGGCTCTGGCGCCGCGTGATGCCTGCATGATGACGGGCGCATTGACAGCGTCGGCAGCCTCCATGATGGCGAGCGCCTGCTCCATATTGTTGATATTGAAAGCGGGTACGCCATAGCCATGTTCTGCTGCGTCATCGAGCAACTGCCTCAACGTGATGCGTGCCATTCAAGCTCTCTCCCTTTGCCATTGTGAGCGACTGCGATCATTTTGATACTTATCGGGATGTCATTTCGATTGCACCGGAGATTGGCTACAGGTCGTAGCCGGATGCGAGATCGAAGATAGCTGGAACCTCCCGAAAACTTCGTGGAAGGCCTCATAGCATTCCATCAAAATTCATAACAGCATAAACTAACAAGATCACATGGCTTGTGACGTTTTGCTTAAAGTCGCAGGAAATCGCGGGAAATTCCGCCGTCGCTTTGTTAAGCGGGGCATCTCTTTATGCTTCAAGCAATCTTGTCGGTGATTTGATTATTATGTCTTTTAAGGTGTTTTTTCGAGACGAGGCATTCAACCTATGCATCAAAGGTTGAGAGGATCGCTTCAATTTTCATGTGATGGGATTATCGGTTCGCCATCCGGTGGCTGTTACAGGCAGGCCGAGGACCTGTGAATGGCATGAGAGGCAGGTGTGCAGCTCAGTTCGCAATTCTGACCGGAACGCGATTTTCATCGAAAAAAAGAAGGGATTGGATCGATCGTCTCGGGGGATAGAGCACGATAGACCCTAATCCAAAACAACGCTTCGCTTGTTCGTTGGCTGCGTTCGGCAATCAGCGCCCGTATCAACGCTTCCGAGCCGGCCATATCGTGCCAGCTCGTTTTTAATCCAGTGGCGGCTTGGCTCACCGCCTCCTCGGCTTCGTCCGATTGGCCCATCTCGCTCTCCTAACGTGAGGATATACGACCGCCTTTCCTAACGTCATTCCCCTCATATGTGGGGATCCCCTTGTTTGTGGAAGCAATCTCGCGGTAAGATGGTATTGAAGCGAGGTGGTGCATCATGCGGGGAACTTCCGACAGCCCAAGATTCGAGCACGCCTTCAATGAGATCAAAGCGGCGCCGAATGTCGACAGCGCCATTCGGTCTCTGCAGGGGGCATATCACGTCGACTACGTGACTTACCATCTTGCGCAGACCATCATGGATACGATCGACGCGCCATTTGTGCGTACCACCTATCCGGACGCCTGGGTTTCCCGATATCTTCTCAGTGGCTACGTCAAGATCGATCCCGTCGTTAGGGAAGGCTTTCTCCGTCAACTTCCGTTCGACTGGAGCGAGGTGGAGCCGACGCCGGAGGCCTATGCACTATTGGTCGACGCGCAGAAACATGGTCTCGGCGGCAACGGTTATTCCATTCCGGTTGCCGACAAGGCCAGACGCCGGTCGTTGCTTTCCATCAATTCAGGCTTGCCGGCCGATAAGTGGCAGGAATTGGTCGTTAGTTGCCGAGAGGAATGGACGGAACTTGCACATCTCATCCACGGCAAAGCCGTGTTGGAACTTTATGGCGAACATGATCCGGTGCCATCCTTGAGCCCAAGGGAAATCGAGTGCCTGCATTGGACAGCGCTTGGCAAGGACTATAAGGACATCGCGCTGATCCTCGACATTTCCGAACATACGACACGCGATTATCTGAAGACGGCGCGGTTCAAGCTGGGCTGCGCCACCCTCTCGGCTGCCACCACCAAAGCCGTCCAGCTTCGCATCATCACGCCCCTGACCAATCCCCTCAAATGAGGGGCTCCATTTGCGGGATTTCCGACAGCGGTTTTCCGGCCCATTCTCGCCTTACGACAGCAACTGTTGGAGGCGAAAATGTTCATAGTTATTCAGGCTCATGAATATCATAAATATGCGAACATCCTCGATCAGATGTTCCGCCTTCGTAAGACAATCTTCGCAGATACGCTCGGCTGGGACGTAAACGTCATCGGACCTTACGAGCGCGACAGCTATGATGCGCTCGGCCCCGCCTATCTTGTTTGGTGCGATGAGCGCCGCATGCGGTTCTACGGCGGGATACGGCTCATGCCGACGACAGGGCCGACGCTTCTTTACGACGTCTTCAGAGACACGTTTCCGGCCGCAACGGACCTCGTTGCCCCGGGGATTTGGGAAGGAACGCGCATGTGCATCGATGAAGCTGCCATTGCGAGCGAGTTTCCCGACATCGATGCAGGCCGGGCATTCAGCCTGTTGCTGCTCGCGCTTTGCGAATGCGCGCTCGATCATGGCATCCACACTATGATTTCCAACTACGAACCCTATCTCAAGCGCGTGTACAAGCGGGCAGGTGCCGAAGTTGAGGAACTCGGCCGCTGCGACGGATATGGAAAATATCCTGTTTGCTGCGGTGCGTTCGAGGTCTCGCAGCGTGTGCTCGCAAACATGCGGCGCATGCTCAAAGTCTCGGCTCCCCTTTATGTTCGCCCGAAGCCGATCCGATCCGTTACGACCCGACTGTTGGAGATCGCGGCGTAAGAAACGTGACCTTCGTGTTTCGAATTAGGAGGTGCTCATGCCCGAAGACGATAGTCTGAGAGTGCGTGAATTTGTCAGAATGTTCAGGCTGATTTCCACGGCGAAGGAGGCGGCCGAAGCGCTACAGCTTCGCAACCTTGTCCACCTGACGAACATGGCACTGCTGCAGGTGGCATTGGACTGGGATGGTCTGGACCCGGAACGTGACCCCGATATCGATCTCGGAGGACTCGTTCGCGAAAAAGCACGGATCGCGATGAGGAACGGCCGAGAGAACCTGCTCGTCCTACCTCATCCTTGAATGACGAAACCTGGGCGGGGGACATTCAATGATTTCCATTGGGTCGGGTCGGCGCCTTCGTCGACCTGATCTTCGTCCAGAGCGTCGTTGCGGCTTTGAAGGGTGGCATTCGACTCGGTGCCGGGAATCAAAAAAATGCCCCGCGGCGCGGGGCAATTGGCTAATACGACCTGTTAGTGCCAGGTCTGCCTGTTATACCAGCTATCAATGTCGCGCCGCGCGCGATCTCTTTCCAAACCATAGCGTTCCTGGATTTTGCCTTCGAGCTGATCCAGGCGGCCGTCGATTTGATCGAGGTCGTCGTCCGTGAGCTTACCCCACTGCTCCTTTACCTTGCCTTTAACCTGCTTCCAGTTTCCTTCGACTCTATTCCAGTCCATGATTTTCTCCTCGTTATCTCGGTTGTTCATGGGGAGATAACGCTGCTTGGCTGTCTTTGTTCGGGAAAAAGGCCTGCGACGAGGAGCGAAAATGACAGGCTAAATAGACTTACGAGAGATCGGCCAGGATGGGCCGCAACCCCATCCCAGTAGGGTCAAGTGACGTACAGAACGATCATCGGAAGCCCGCAGATATTTAGGCCCGCCGCGAAGCTGGGCAAGCACGCGACGGGCCAGGGCATCGCTGCTTGGTTCATGCGATACCCAGTGGCGCCCCCTGCCACCCGCGTTCAAACCACGATAATCTGGGAAAGTTCCAGGGTATTTTCTGAAAGCCCGGCTAAAGACCTAGACGTTGTTACAAAAGGCGTAGTTCCCCAGCCGAGCCATTGTTTGACCGCTTCTTTCTTGGTTCTATGGTCGCCGCACGACCCGCATGACCAGCGAGACGATAAACAAAACCAGGAAGATGAAGAATAGAAACTGTGCGATCGAGGCAGAGGCGCCTGCAATGCCCCCGAATCCGAGAACACCGGCAATCACTGCCACAACCAAAAACACGAGAGCATAGTAAAGCATCGTGGTCTCCTTTCGATTGATGTAGGAGATAACGGAGCGCTTCGGTATTAGTTCCGAAAGGTCATGCCCGCGCCAATCTAACCTTTCGAGCATGGCTATCGATCGTTCAAACCACAGATGGACGCCGGCGGCGACCGGGGCGGGAGCGACTATTTGTTGGCTATCCAAATCCGACGGCATGCTGGAATGATCTGTCACCCTCATTGGGCTCCGGCGGTTCCGCCGCCTGAAGGTAGAATTTGACAGGCGCCGTCAGAACGAACCAAATACTTGCGCCGAACAAAAAATACGCGCCCACGGAATCGCCGGAGCCGGCGAAAAACGGAAGGCTGGCGGACATGAACAAGACAGTCATTCTCACTGACCATTCTGTTTCCCGTCTTGCGAAGGCATGTGTCCTAAGGCGCGCATATTCCCGCCGGCCATATGTATCGGCTTTTCTCATCGACAAATGGAGCTTCCAAACGGAAGGAAGTGCCAGCATGATGAGCGCTGCAGCGCTGACGAGGAATCCCGAGCCGTGTAGAAAGTGTTCAGCGGCAATCAAAAGAAACAGGAGTACGGCAAGGTGCCAAGTCGGCTCGAGCCGCTCTGGAGGTTGACCGGAATAAATGTGCCAGGCTCGAAGCCAGTTGGCTGCGCCATCGAGCAGTGGCTGATCGATGTAACGATTGATCCATTCCATTGCGTAAGTCGTCCCATTTGCCGGAGGAGAAGGGAACACCACGCAATTCCGTCATCATCGTGGCAAGATTAGTGATAAGCAATAAATGGCTGCCACCGAAGGCACCGCTGACGGCCGGAACTTGATGAACAGTCTGCCGTTTATAACCATCTCTCATCGGAGGACATCATGCAATTCACCGACATAGCTATCGCGTTCAATGGGGCGACCGCTCCAGTGGAATTCATCGGCGAAGGAGTCAAACTGTGAATACTGCCAACCTCCAACTCGAAGGTCTCCTCACCGCAGTCGCTTCAATCAACGCCCTTCTCGTCGACAGCGGCATCGTTTCTCGCAGAGAGATGCAGCAGGCGTTGGAACGAGCACAGCAAGGCGTCAATGGCGAGGCCCGAGGCCTTTCAGAAGCCAATCGAAAGGCCATGCTCTTTCCCATTCGCCTTCTGCTGCTTGCCAATGAGGACGATTTGGGGAGATCCAGGACATTTGCCGAATATGCGGAGGCAGTCGGCAAATCATCCTGAAGAATGCCTGATGTCCGAGACATGCCTGAGGAGAACCCGAGAGCTGCAGCCGCCGGGGCCGAAAGAATTTGCGGCCGATCATACCATTCCTATTTGCGCCAAACGGCGAGCGTTTGCACGAGGCCGTGCGTCGATATAGAACTCCATCGGCCAGTCACGAAGCTGCGGTCGAGCTAGAGGTGAATGTTGCGGGGCCGTCGTCCTAAGGCTGCTCTTGCGTCCCCGGCGCGGCCGTCCGTTCGTCCGCTTCTTCCAGATCGCTTTTTACCAGAAATGCGTCGGTATGTTTGCGGGCGGCTTCCCGTAATGCATCAAGTTTCGGCACGTCGTCGCCCTCGATCTCGATCTTATCGAGATGGAACTCGCCGCTGATCTGTCTTTCCGCACGTTCCCAGTGCTCGACGGCTCGACCTTCCGGTCTGCCTTCGTTCTCCCAGATGGCGTAAGCTCGCTCTCTGATTTCCTTTTCAAGGTCTCTTGTTGCCGGTTCCGCCGCTTTTGATTGATCGGCTGCTGGTGAATTGATGGGTGCGTTGTCTGCCATCGGTCATCTCCTTTTGCCTATCAAATCGACGTAAGGAGAGTATGTTCCGTGCCCACGCTTGCCTTTTGCTCGTTCACGGCAGATTTCTGCGACGGCAGGTCGTCGACTGGCGGCAAACGCGCTCCGCGATCTACTTGAGCAAGATGCCTTTGGCGGCAAGGCCTCGTCTCAGCCGCTCGATCATGGCGTGGCGCGTCTCCGACCATTCCCTCGTTTTCGCCCAGTATTCGATCATCAGGACCGTCTTATCGGCGGTAAGATCGTCCGAATAAACGCGGGACAGCGGATCCTTTTGCACCCGTTCGTCCGATCTGACGAGTTCGAGGATCGTCTGCATTACGATGTCGATATCGACATCGTTGCCGACCGCTACCGATAATTGCTGGCGCCGGCTGACCTCGCGGCTATGATTTTTGATCGGTGTATTCCAGAGCGTGGAATTTGGAGCCATCAGGTAGAGGCCGTCGGCCGTCTTCATCTCGGTGGCGAACAAGCCTATTTCGAGAATGCGTCCTTCGACGTTGGCAGTCTCGATATACTCACCGACGCGCAGCGGCCTCAGCACCAGAAGCATGATGCCGGCTGCAATGTTTTGAAGCGTGCCTTGCAGCGCCAAGCCGATCGCCAAGCCTGCAGCGCCCAGAGCAGCAACGATCGATGCGGTCTGGATGCCGAATTGCGCCAGTACTGCGACAAAGACAAAAATGAGAATGCTGTAGTGCAGCAGGTTTTCGAAAAAGCGCGCAAGCGTCTCATCGATCCCATGTATTCTCGACAGACCTTCATAGGCCCACCGACTTAAAACGCCGGACAGAATCCAGCCGGCGACGAGAAGAATGACGGCGCCGAGGATGGAGAAGCTATATTGTACAATCAGTGCCGCTGCTTGGCTGAAGGCGGCGCGGGCGGCGAGAATGAGATTGACCGGCTGATTTTCCATCGGAAAAGCATCCTTCCGAGATAGTGTCGACTTTGATTGGGTCTGAAATAGTTCGTTACCCCCGTTTTCAACCGAGATGTTGCGGTTTCTGTCGAGGCGAAGCTTAGCCCTGAGCAATATCGAGGACGGCGATGCACGAAACGCCGCTCCTTCACGGGCGCGCTGGCAAGCTTATTTCTACTTGGAGGATCAAGGCCTTCCGGCTGTCGCTCGGTGTATGACATGAGGGGCACGGAACATGAAAAGAACTCGCTGCCCTCTGGCGGATAGCGGCGAGTTCTCTTCATTCAGTCCGCCGCAAAGCACTCATCTTTCCGCTTTGTGGCTGCACGAAATTCTTCGACTCAGCACCGCCCCGAATTCCGCAGAATACTTGCCACATGCCGGGGCATCCAAACAGTCGCTAATAGGTATTAGCGCGTTCGGTTCAATCGGGGTACCGATGGTTGGTCCAATCAACCGCGCGGCGGCCGCACGTCGAAGCCCTGCGTCGGACGGCTACTCGGGGTGGCGCAGTTCGAGAACAGATTTCCCCCTTTCGTAGCAAGGAAAGATGCTCGTTCCTTTTATCTACTATTCTTATAGAGAATATTGGTGAGCGGTCTTGGATGACCGATAGGGCAGACGGCTTGGTTCTGCGTGACGAGATCAACGAGATGGAGGATCGCATGAAATTCGATTTCATCAGCCGCTTGAAGATAGTTTTCCGCCGTCTTGCACCTCACCAGTCGGGCAAGCCTGGCGCTCTGAGGACATCTGTCGAAAGAACGATCACGTCGGGTGAAAGCCACGATCCATCGGCGCGCGATTACGAGCTCTATTATTGGTGCTCCACGCCGGCGCCCTGGTATTGAGAGGAAACCCGCTATGGCATTAGCCTTCGATCTGCGACGACCGGTTGCGA
Organism: Rhizobium sp. NXC24; assembly: GCF_002944315.1. NCBI lineage: Bacteria > Pseudomonadati > Pseudomonadota > Alphaproteobacteria > Hyphomicrobiales > Rhizobiaceae > Rhizobium > Rhizobium sp. NXC24. The sequence continues at coordinate 1,136,585 of NZ_CP024314.1, read as the reverse complement.
ACCGGTTTCCGAGCGACATTCGATCCCATCTTGTTCATGGTATCGAAGTTTTCTCCGTTATTTCGTCCTTCCTGTTTTTGTTCGCGTTTGTGGCGGGCGTATTCTGATGCCTCAAAGCATAATCATGGACATGCGATGAGCAGAGTGCTGATCTTGCCGGGTCTGTTCGGATCGGAGGAAGGGCATTGGCAGCGTTACTGGCTGCAGGATCAGCCGGACGGGCGCCTGGTGGATCAGGACGATTGGGATCACCCGAACTTTTGCGATTGGATGGCGAGGCTTGAGGCAGCGCTTGAAGAGGCAGGAGAAGCCTACATCGTTGCCCACAGCCTCGGCTGCCTCCTGGCAGCGCGGCTGGCGGGCCGGACGGCGGCGCGACACGTCAAAGGCGCGCTGCTCGTTGCGCCTTGCGATCTTCCGGCAACCGAGGCGCTGCATGCGGGACATATTTCTTTCGGAGCCATGCCCACCGAGGCCTTGCCTTTTCCCAGCATGACGATCGGCAGTCTGAACGACATATACATGACGCTTGACCGCCTTACGATGTTCGGGCACCTCTGGAATTCCGATATCCGGAATATCGGCCTTGCGGGCCATATCAATGTCGCGAGCGGCTTCGGGCGCTGGCCGAGCGGATACGGCTTGCTGGAGATGCTGAAGGCGCGGGCTAAACACTGGAGACCCCGAAGGTCTATGTCCACGACTGCCGCGACCGCCTAAAAGGAGGACTTTTCTTCGGATGCATTAGGCGGCATCCTGCGATTAGATTTTAACCCAACGTTCGCCGCCAAAAATTTGCAAGAGACGACGAGCCCCTATTTGGAGGATCCACCATGAGCCTGCGTATCAATGATATCGCACCCGACTTTACCGCCGAGACGACCCGCGGGCCGATCCAATTCCACGACTGGATTGGCAATGGCTGGGCAGTGCTGTTCTCGCATCCCAAGAACTTCACGCCGGTCTGCACGACCGAGCTCGGAGCAATGGCGGGCCTTGAGCAGGATTTTGCCAAGCGCGGCGTCAAGATCATCGGCATTTCCGTCGATCCGGTCGAGAGCCACAGCAAGTGGAAGGGCGACATCAAGACGGCGACCGGCTTCGATGTCGACTATCCGCTGATCGGCGATAAGGACCTCAACGTCGCCAAGCTCTATGACATGCTGCCTGCCGGCGCGGGTGAAAGCTCGGAGGGCCGCACGCCCGCCGACAACGCCACCGTGCGCTCGGTCTTCGTCATCGGCCCCGACAAGAAGATCAAGCTGATCCTCACCTATCCGATGACGACCGGCCGCAACTTCAACGAAATCCTGCGTGCTATCGATTCCATTCAATTGACGGCGAAGCATCAGGTCGCCACGCCGGCGAACTGGCAGCAGGGCGAAGATGTCATCATCACGGCCGCCGTTTCCAACGAGGACGCCATCACACGCTTTGGCTCGTTCGATACGGTTCTGCCCTATCTTCGCAAGACGAAGCAGCCGTCGGCCTAAGCGGCCCGCATCCGGGAACGTCGGCTCGATCTGAGCCGCGTTCCCATTCCATCGAGGGGTCGCCAATTCGCTCCCTATTTAATGTTCTTGTTTAACAATAGAAATTTCTTGTATTGCGCTGTTATTGAATGATTTTCATGATAGCTGCGTATGCGGAAAGCCGAATTTAGCTTTCCGGGCGCCTCGCGGGCTCACCGATTTATGTCAGATGGAAAGGTGCCAGGAGCGGAGAGGGTCGATTTCGCCCGCCGAATTGCATCCAGTGCAATCATCGTCAACAACGCTGCGGCCAGAATGAGAAGGTAGCCGCCGACGGCGCGATAGATGACGACGCCCAGAATGCCGCCGATCAGGAAAGCGGCAATGGTGTAGAGATGCAGCCGGAGCTTGGTCAGATTGTGCCGCGCCTCGGTCTTGGGCTCGCGTCCGCATAGAATGTCGAAGGCGATCCCGAGCTCGATTCCGAGATCGGTGGCCATGCCTGAGACATGTGTGGTGCGCACGCGGGCATCGGAGATGCGGGTGACGACGGCATTTTGCACGCCCATCAGGAACGCAAGGCCGAGAACGAGAACCGGCACACGCCAGATGGCCAGCAGCCAGAGATCCGCGCAGCCGAGGAGGGCAAGCAGTCCCGCTTCGGTCAGGATGCTATAGGCGTAAATGGCATAGACGTTACGGCGGCGGCCTTCGTTGATGATCAGCGTCGAGACTGCCGCGCCAAGTATGAACGCCACCACGATCCCGCCATAGAACAGGGCGGAGAGCCACTGGCCAATCGCCAGATCATCGGAAAGCGTGGAGACGTTGCCCGTCATATTGGCGGAGAAGAAGCCGACGGCATAGAAAGCCGATGCGTTCAAGGCGCCGGCGATGGCGGCAAGCGAAGCCGCAAGGCCGCGATCGATCTTTTCGTTACGATGAGAACCCTGTCTTACGAGCATATGTTGAGAGCTATTGGCGTGACGGCATGTGTGAACGCTCTCAGCTTACCCACAGGCGCCGAGTCTTTACAAGCGGCGGTTTCGATCGTGCTGGACTCTGCCGGGCGCGCTTGGGTTAGGGCCGCCGCATCTCCAAATGCCGTCGGCGCTCCCTTGAAGATGAAGGGGACTGGGCAATATTCATAGTTCAGAGCGATTGGGACGGCATTCGACTGGAGGAAGAAAATGTTGAACAACAACGTTCCCTGGATACGGTCCGTCAGCATCCGGTTGCAATGCGGTTTGGAGCGGAGTTTCTCCGGCGCATACGATGCTTTGGATTTCCTCGAAAATGAATGGCCACTCCGACACGGAAAGCGGTATGATCGCGCAATCAAGTCATGCCACGGAGCGTTGAATGGCGTGATCCCCTCGATCGTCGCACGTGAGGCGTTTCTCGCAGCGTGCCTGGAGGCAGATATGCCGGCGGTCATTTCGCCTCGCAAGGCGATGCCGCAACTGGCTTCCGGACCTTCGCGGCCAATGCGCTCCACCAGGATTTGAGGCAGATGGCTCCGCCTGAGGGCGGAGTTCTGAGCAGCGGGTACAGGTATCACCGTTAAACGCCCAACGAACGGAGCAAAATCTCTCCGGTTGGCGATGTCCGATATCATCGACGTTACAGGTTGGAGAAGACAATGCCTCCCGAAGAGATGAACGACGTGCTGACGAAGCTGCCGCTCCGGATCGGTGCCTATGTGCCCGAAGACTTGCTTGAAGATTGGTTTGCCCCGGGGACCGGCATGAACCCGGTGAGCAAGGCGGCCCTCGACAATGCCGAAGCCTATGGCCGGCGCTTCGAATGCGAATTCAAATATTATCCAGAACGCTCTGAGGGCGTGTTTTGGAAATTTGTACCGGCGATGTAGAAGCAGCTCACGTTCACGGCACGTATATGACCCTGGTTAAATGCCGCGCTTGGCGATGATCCAATCGACCGCTGGGGAAATATCATCCACCGTTGCGGTTGGAGAAGGCTTGAAACGATTCTCGTCCTCACGACGGTATTTGCCCGTACGGACCAGCAACGCGCAGGAGATTCCGGCCTGCAAGGCTCCCGCGACGTCGTTTTCCGCATCGTCGCCCACCATCACCGCTTCCGTTTTCGAGCAATGCATGCTGTTGAGCGCGGACAGAAAGAAATCGGGTGAGGGTTTCCCCAAGATGACGGCACGCTTCTGACTTGCGAACTCAAGCGCCGTCACAAACGCGCCCGCATCGAGACTAAGTTTTCCGTCCGCATCTTTGAAAGCCCTGTTCGGTGCGAGCGCCAGGAAGTCCGCGCCCTCAATCAATTCTCGAAATGCCCTATTCAGCGTCCGGTAATCGAAAATCTCGCCTGCATCGCCAACAACAACAGCCTTGCCTTTGCTACCCGTCAGGTCATGAAAATCCGGCACAAGATCGGGATGGACTAGGAGGTGGGGCGATTGCTCATGTCGACCAAGCCACTCGCGGGCCGCTTGCGCGGGAGTGAACAACTCATCGCTTTTGATTGAAAGTCCGAACCGGGCAAGTCGGTCCAGAATGGCCTGCTTGCTTGAGCGTGTCGTGTTGCTCACGAAGCGCACGGGAAGGCCGGCCTCGTGCAGGCGGGCGACAGCAGATGTTGCGCCCGTTATGAGGTCCTCGCCATCGTAAATGACGCCGACTAGATCAAGAAGCACTCCGCTGATCATCGAAGCAGATTACCTTTCTTCATGTCATCCGGGCTTTGCTGCTTACACTTCCGCTTGTTCTCCGCGATTTCAACTGGGGCGCTGGCGAAATGTTCCGGAATGTCGGACTCGATGGAGCCGTTGTTGGGCAATTCGATGCCGGCTATTGCTCTCCGCCGAGCATCTTCTGTAGTTCCCGGATTTGCTGGTTCAATGCGTCCAACTGCTCAGGCGTCATGCCCGAGCGCGCCATCAAGGTTTCGCCCAGGCAGCGACTCCGGGCGAAGAGGTCGCCGCCGGCTCCCGTCAGCCAAACATGGACCTGGCGTTCGTCGATCTTGCTGCGTCGGCGTTCGACAAAGCCCGCCTGTTCCAGGCGCTGCACCGGGGGGGTGATGGTGCTCGACTCTAGTGCGAGACGGTCGGCGATCGCGCCGACCGTCAGCCCATCATTTTCACCCAAGGTGCATAAGACCAGATATTGCGGATAGGTGATGCCCATCGAATCCAGCATCGGCTTGTACGTTCGATTGATAGCTATGCTTGCAGAATACAGCGAAAAGCAAAGCTGATTGTCCAACGGGACAGGCGTGGGTTCTGACATAGACATCTTCCAATTGCGCTCATCCTTTCTATATTACGAAAAATTATATCGCGATAAATTTTTATGGACAAGGATTCGAAATGGCTTTAAGCATATAGATATCGCGATAATAAATAGTGCGATATAAATTAAATGGAGATTGAAATGAGCCAGTCGATCAATCAAGCTACCCGCCGAGGCGTTATGACGGCCGGCCTTGGCCTGGCCGCTACAGCGGTTGTCATGCCCTTCGCGCAAACTGCACAAGCCTCTCCCGTAAAACAATCTTCGAAAGGTAAGGACATCATGAGCAGCAGCACGATTACGACCAAGGATGGAACGCAGATCTTCTACAAGGACTGGGGCACAGGTCAGCCGATCGTCTTTCATCATGGCTGGCCGCTGAGCGCCGATGATTGGGACGCGCAGATGCTGTTTTTCCTGCACCAGGGCTTCCGTGTCATCGCCCATGACCGTCGGGGTCATGGCCGATCGAGCCAGACGGCGACCGGCAACGAAATGGATACCTATGCCGCCGATGTCGCAGAGCTCGCAGCTCACCTCGACCTGAAGGGCGCCATCCACGTCGGTCATTCGACCGGCGGTGGCGAAGTCGCCCGCTATGTGGCCCAACATGGCGGCAACGGCCGGGTCTCCAAGGCGGTGCTGATTGGCGCGGTTCCGCCGATCATGGTCAAGTCCGAGAAAAATCCGGGTGGTTTGCCGATCGAGGTGTTCGACGGTTTCCGCGCCGCACTTGCCGCCAACCGCGCCCAGTTCTTTCACGATATTCCGGCCGGCCCGTTCTATGGCTTCAATCGTCCGGGTGCGACTGTCTCTGAAGGCATCATCGATAACTGGTGGCGTCAGGGCATGATGGGTGGCGCCAAGGCTCACTACGATTGCATCAAGGCCTTCTCGGAAACCGACTTCACGGAAGACCTGAAGAAGATCGATGTGCCGGTGCTGGTGATGCACGGCGACGACGACCAGATCGTCCCGATCGCGGATTCGGCGCTTCTGTCGTCCAAGCTGCTCAAGAATGCGACGTTGAAGGTCTACAAGGACCTTCCACACGGCATGGCGACCACCCATGCTGACGTCATCAACGCCGACCTGCTTGCCTTCTTCAAGGCGTAACGATCCTCAGAAAAAGAGAGCGCTCGCCGGGAGGCGGGCGCTCTTGGGGCAATGACCCAGGCACTTCACTTCGGCCACGGCTGGCGGAGAAGCAATGCTCTTCCGACGTCACACCATATATTATCGGCCGCCTTCGATCTTGCGATGACGCTGATTGGCGCCGCCCTTGCCGTAGGGGTAGTCAGACGGCTGCGGTGCGCTGACCTCGTTGAGCCTGCCCATCTCCGCCTCCGATAGAGTCAGTTCCGCCGCACCGAGATTGTCGGCAAGCTGTGCGGGCGTGCGGGCGCCGAGGATGACGGAGGTCACGGCGGGCCGTGCTGCCGTCCAGGCGAGCGCTACCTGTGCCATGCTGACGCCGCGTGCCTTGGCGATCTCTTCGACGGCGGCGATAATCGCCCAGGTCCGTTCCTGCGCATTACGTGCCGCGTAGGATTCGCTGCCGCGGTTGGGGTTTTCACCGAGGCGAGTTGCGCCGGTCGGCATATGGTCACGCTTGTACTTGCCGGTCAGCCAGCCGCCGCCGAGTGGCGACCAGGGGAGCAGGCCCATGCCGGCATCCTGGCAGGCCGCGACGATTTCAAGCTCGATATCGCGAGCAAGCAGGTTGTATTGCGGCTGAAGCGTAACCGGCCGCGTATAGCCGCGCGCCTTGGCAATTTCGACGGCCTTGGCGATGTGCCAACCGACATAGTTGGAGAAACCGTAATAGCTGATCTTGCCGGCAGAGACGGCGTCATCGAGGAAGCCTAGCGTCTCTTCGATCGGCGTCAGTGCGTCCCAGGCATGCATTTGATAGAGGTCGATATGTTCAACATCGAGGCGCCGAAGCGAGTCATTCAGAGCTTGGTTGAGATGCCGGCGTGACAGACCGATATCGTTCGGCCCGTTGCCCATCGGAAAGCGTCCCTTGGTGGCGATGATTGCCTGCCGCGCTTCGGTCGGCCGCGCTTTCAGCCAGCGTCCGATGATCTCCTCCGATTTGCCGGCACTGTAGACATCGGCGGTGTCGATGAAATTGCCGCCCCAGGCGAAATAATCGTCCAGCAATATGTGAGATTCCGCTTCGTCGGCCTCCGCACCGAAGGTCATGGTGCCAAGGCAATATGCAGTAACGACAGCCCCGCTGGGACCGAGCTTGCGATAATCCATTCCTGCCTCCTCTGGTGGGAGCACCTGCATCCGATCCGCAAAGCGGCCAGCAGAGCGAGAGCCCCGTGATCTATAGCGATGTTGTGCTTGGGACGGCCTCCGGCCATCGAATGACATTCGACGCTTTGCGCTTCAGCGCAAGGGCCGCCACGGAACAATAGCCAATCATACCGCTGCGACCAAGTGGGTCTGCAAAATAAGCCGCACCGCTCTCGGCGGGACGGATCAATCAAAAATCTCAGGTCTTCGCGCCAACAGAGAGTCGATGGTGCGGAAGACCTGCTGCAGATGTTTGGCCATGTGTTTTTTGGCAGCCGAAGCATTGCCCGCTTCGATCGCGGTCACGATTGCCAGATGCTGTTCGTAGAGCTCGGCCAGGTGCCCCGGCTCGGGCAGGCTTAGGACACGAACGCGGTCAAGCTGGCCTTTGACATTCTGGATGACCTTCCAGGCCCGTGTCAGATTGACGGATACGGACAGGATGAAATGGAAATTTTCATCCTCCGCCAAGAATCCGTCCAGGTCGCTGTTGTCGACCGCGCGCTTCTGTCGCGCCAGGCTTTCATGCAGGCGAGCGACGACGGCGGGATCGGACATTTCGGTCACGCGCGCGACAACGGCTACCTCAAGCGCCTCGCGAATGAACTGTGCCTCCAGAACTTCCGAAACACGGATCGGCGCAACGAATGTGCCACGCTGGGGAAAGATATCGACCAGCCCATCCTCGGCGAGCTTGATCAGCGCTTCACGAACGGGCGTGCGGCTGACGCCGAGCATGAGGGCAAGCTCCTTTTCGCTCAAGGCCTGCTTGGGCGCGAGGCGGAGATTGAGGATCGACTGGCGAATATTGCCATAGATCTGCGGCGCCATCGGCAGTTTCGGATCGATTGCAAGCAGGGATGACGGTTTTCTATCGGTCAGAGCCAATGATGTTCTCCTGTACGGGTGGAACGCTTTTAGCACAGAGGCGTGACGGCGCGCACTGACCAGCTTCATTGACATGTTACCATGGTAGTGTATTTGAATCGAGAGCGATTGTTGCCTGGTTTGGTGGCGTAGGTTTTCAAGGGAAAAGTCAGGATGAGACATACGTGGAGATGGTTTGGACCGATCGACAAGGTCAGCGTCAGGGATGCCGTTCAGGCTGGCGCGGATGGCATCGTCAGCTCCCTCCATCATATTCCGACGGGTATGGCCTGGCCGCTGGAGGAAATTCGCAAGCGGCAGGATGAGATCCGGCAGGGCGGATTAGAGTGGGAGCTAGTCGAGAGCATCCCGGTTTCCGAAAGCATCAAGACCATGTCCGGCGATTGGAAAGGCCATGTGAAGGCGTGGGCGGAGACTCTCCGACGTCTGGCCGAAGCAGGAATTTCAACGGTCTGCTACAATTTCATGCCGGTTCTCGACTGGACCCGTACCGACCTACGCTGGACGACGCCCAGCGGCGCAAAAACCATGCGCTTCGATCTTGTCGATTTCATCGCCTTCGATCTGCATATTCTTCAGCGCCCGGATGCGGCGGCCGATTATTCCGCGGAATTGGTGGAGGCTGCCGCCCGGCGCTTTGCCGAGATGCCGGAAGAAGAGCGCTCGGTGCTTTCGCGCAGCGTCGGGGCCGGACTTCCCGGGCAGGCGGAAGCCTATACCCTGTCCGAATTACGCGCCGAACTCGCGCGCTACAGCGCCATTGATGCTGACCGCCTTCGCGGCAATCTGGTCGACTTCCTGTCCGAGGTTGTGCCGGTCGCCGAGGAGTTGGGCATGCGGCTCTGCGCCCATGGAGACGATCCGCCATGGCCGCTTCTCGGCCTGCCGCGCATTCTCTCGACCGAAGAGGACTATGCGCGCATCCTGAAGGCCGTGGACACCCCGGCCAACGGCGTTACCTTCTGCACCGGCTCGCTCGGCGCGCGCGGAGACAACGACCTGCCGGCGATGATCTCGCGGCTGGCCTCGCGAATCCATTTCGTTCATCTGCGCAATGTCCGCCGCGAAACGACGGCGCAGCCGGGTTCCTTCTTCGAGGACGAACATCTTGAGGGAAATGCCGATATGGTCGCGGTGATCGCCGCGATCCTTTCGGAAGAGCGGCGGCGCAAAGCCGAGGGGCGCGCGGATCATACGATTTTCATGCGGCCAGATCACGGCCAGGAAATCCTGGATGACTTGGCGCGCGGGGCCCAGCCGGGCTATCCTGCCATCGGCCGGTTGAAAGGCCTCGCAGAACTGCGGGGCATCGAGCGTGCCTTGTCACACCCTCAATATGGATTGGCCCGCTGATGGAACGATTGAATGCCCGCACGCAACCACATGATTCAATTCAGTCTCCCGCTTATGACCGGCAGGTTTTGAAGCCCGGGATCGTTCATATAGGTCTTGGCGCCTTTCACCGCGCGCATCAGGCGGTTTATACGGATGCGGCGCTGGCTCACGCATTTGGAAACTGGGGCATTGTCGGCGTCAGCCTGCGGTCGACCGAGATCGCCCATGATATGCAGGCGCAGGACTGCCTTTACAGCGTTGTTGCGCGTGACCGCTCCGGCGATAGCGTCCGGGTTGTCGGCTCGATCGTCGAGGCGCTTGCGGCCAGCGAAGATGGAGAGGCTGTCCTTGCGAGGCTCGCCGATCCGGCCGTCCATGTCGTGACGCTGACCGTCAGCGAAAAGGCCTATGGCATCGATCCCGTCGGCGGCGGAATTGATCATGCCCATCCCGCAATTGCCAACGATCTGAAATCGCCGGCCCGCCCTTGGGGCGTTATCGGTTACTTGACCGAAGGACTTGCCCGGCGGCGGGATAGGGGTCTGCCGCCGTTCACCGTGCTTTGCTGCGATAACCTGCCGAGCAATGGCCGCATCGTCCGCCGTCTTGTGACTGAGATGGCGCAAATGCGCGATCCCAACCTTGCTGCCTGGATCACGGAAAAAGTGTCCTTTCCCTGCAGCATGGTGGATCGCATCGTTCCGGCCGCAACGGCGGAAACCCGAGCCCGAGCCGAAAGGCTGTTGGGAGTGGAGGACAGGCTGTCGATCGAAGCGGAGACCTTCTCGCAATGGGTGATCGAGGATGATTTCGTTTCGGATCGCCCCGTCTGGGAGGCGGGCGGCGCGCTCTTTGTCAAGGATGTCGAGCCCTACGAGAAAATGAAGCTGCGGCTGCTCAACGGTTCGCACTCCCTGATCGCCTATCTCGGGCAATTGCAGAAGCTCGAATTCGTCCGCGACGTCATGAGTGTGCCGGAGAATGTCGCGCTGGTCCGGCGGCACATGCAGGCGGCGGTGCGCACGCTCGATCCCGTGCCCGGTATCGATCTTGCCCACTATATGGATCAGTTGGTGGAGCGTTTCGCCAACCCGGCCATCGCGCATCGCACGCTGCAGATCGCCATGGACGGCTCGCAGAAACTGCCGCAGCGGCTTTTCCAGCCCGCCGTCGACGCCCTTTCTTCGGGGAGCGACGGAGCGGAGTTCGCCTTTGCTACGGCTGTCTGGATAGCCTTTCTCAAGCGGGCCGATACTCTGGACGATCCGCGCGCCAGCGAACTGTTGAAGGCCGCGGCGGACACGGGGCATCCGGACGACGAAACAGCCTCCTTCTTTGCTGTGCCGGGGCTTTTCCCGGGGGAACTACAGGCAAACAGGGCCTGGCGTGACCTGGTGAATTCGCTTCTGGAATCCTTTCTTTGAGACGAGAGGCGCTTTGTCGGTGACAGCCTAAAAAACAGCCTTGCGCCTCCCAGCATTCTTGGATACAAGTATGCAAGCTTCACATAAGCCGCCTCTTTGAGGCGTGGCCCGTGGTGGGAGCAGGGAGGATACATGGTTGCGATAGCGGTACGCGCGCCTCATCGGCTGGCGTTGGAGGACGAAAATTCTTCCGGAGAATTGGCGCCGGGCGAAGTTTCGATCCGCGTCAGCCGCGCCGGCATTTGCGGTTCGGACATACACATCCTGCACGGCTCGAACCCGTTCGTCGTCTATCCCCGTATCATTGGGCATGAGTTTGCCGGCACGGTGGAAGCGATCGGTGCCGGCGTTTCGCGCCTTACAGTCGGGGATCATGTGGTCGCCGATCCCGTCATTTCCTGCGGAAAGTGCCATCCCTGCCGCATCGGCCGATCGAATGTCTGCGCCAATCTGCAGGTGATCGGCGTTCACCGCGATGGCGGCTTCCGGTCGGTGGCCGTCGTACCGGAAGACAATGCGGTAAAGGTTTCATCGTCCCTCGGTTTCGACATAGCCGCTCTTGCCGAGCCGCTGGCGGTTGCCGCGAATGTGCTGGCGAGAACGGGCTGCGGCCCCGAAGATGCGGTGTTGATTTATGGCGCTGGCACGGTCGGCCTGACTGTGCTGCAGGTCGCCAAAATGAAGGGCGCGCGCTGCATCGTTGCCGATATCGATGACAAGCGGCTTGAGCGTGCTCGTGAATTTGGCGCCGACCTCGTGTTCAATTCTTTGGAAAAGTCCGTTCCGGACATGGTTGCCGGCGAGCTGGACGGGCTCGGCCCATCGGTCGTTATCGATGGTGCGGGAATCCCTTACCTGCTTGAGGAAGCATGCCGTGTCGCCGCGCCTGCCGGCAGGATCGGATTGCTCGGATTTTCCTCCGCGCCTTGCAATGTCAGCCAACAGGAGATCGTCCGCAAGGAGCTGAGCCTCGTCGGTTCTCGTCTCAATCGCCGTTTCATTCCAGAGGTGGTCGGCTGGTTGGAAAGCGGCGCGCTCAAGCCGAATGCGATGATCACGCAGACCTTTGCCGCTGCCGACGCGGCGGCCGCCTTTGATCTCATCGAACAGCATCCCGAGCAGACACTCAAAGTGCAGCTCGCCTTCGATGCCTAATCACCGCCGCTTAGCGGAAGCATTCAACCCAATGACCTGGGAGGGTATATCCATGTTCTTGAGACGCGCATTTTTGGGTCTTCTTAGTGGTCTGGCGATCGCCGCAACCGTTTCGGTTCCGGCCTTCGCGGAATCCGGCAGTGTTCTTCAGTCGATTCTTTCCAACGGCAAGCTTCGCGTCGCCGTGCTCGGCAGCCTGCCGCCTTATGCAACCGTCGGCGCTGACGGCGTGCCTGTCGGCTACGACATCGAAATCGCGAAAAAGCTGGCGGCGGCATTGAAGGTCGATCCTGAATTCGTCGTTACCGATATTCCAAGCCGCGTAACGTCGCTGCAGACCGGCAAGGTCGACGTGACGATCGCCGACTTCACCCGCAATGTCGAGCGCTCGACGTCGGTTGCTTTTTCGAACCCCTATGTGGTGACGAATATGCGGCTGCTTGTGCCGGCAAGCGCGCCCTATAAGACGATCGATGAGGCCAATGCCGCCAAGATTCGCGTTGCTATTTCCCGCGGCGGTACGGCGGAGCGCGCCGTGCCGGCCCATATGCCCAACGCCCAGCTCGTCCGTTTCAACACCCAAGCCGACGAACTCAGCGCTCTGCTGTCCGGACAGGTCGACGCAATGGCGGAAGACGATTTCTACAACCGCAAGGCCATCAGCGACAACGCGGGCAAGCTTCGTCAGGTCGACGGTTCGCTCGCACGCGCCGAAATTGCCATCGGTGTACCGGCGGGCGATGCCGATTGGCTGCGGGTCGTCAACCTGTTCGTCGACCAGTTCAACGCGTCCGGCGACAACAAGGCGCTTTTCAAGACGTGGTTCGGCTTCGACCAGCCGGCGCTGCAGGCACAATATTGATCCAAAGGGAGCGGCCTTGAGCCGCTCCACCATCCCGCGGAGAGGACTTGGCGGAGGGGACCATGCACTACACGCTCCAGTTTCGCAGCATTCGCGAATATCTGCCACTTCTCTGGGATGCCGCGCAGACTACGCTGAACCTTTCGATCCTCGCGATCGTCCTCAGCGTGATCATCGGCTGCGGATTGGCAATCATGCGGCGCAGCCAGAGCCGCCTCTCGCGCGTCTTGGCGATCACCTATATCGAGATCATGCGGAACACGCCGCTTCTGGTCATTCTCTATATCGTCTATTTCGCGCTTCCCGCCATGGGATTGCGGTTCTCTTCCTTCACCGCCGCCTTGATCGGATTGACGCTCAACAGCGCCGGCTACATGGCAGAAATCATCCGCGCGGGGCTTGTCGCCATCGCGCATGGCCAATTCGAAGCGGCGCGGGCGCAGGGTTTCAACCCCGTCCAGACCTATCGCCATATCATTCTGCCGCAGGTCTTTCGGGTCATCTACGCCCCGCTCGGCAATCAGGTGATCGCAGTCATCCTTGCCTCCTCACTCGCTTCCGCGGTCGCCGTGGAGGATGTGGCCTCGTGGATGCAGACGGTCGGCTCCACCTCCTTCCGGTTCTTTGAAACTTTCTTGGTGGCGGCGGGCGTCTATCTGGTTCTTTGCCAGGCGGTGAACCTCATGCGCCTTGCGATCGGCCGCATGCTTTTCAGGGATAATGGTGCGCGCCGATGAATCACGACCTGTTTTCCTTTCTGCCGCTTTTTCTAAAGGCGGCCGCACTCACGATCTGGTTGTCATGGCTGGCTCTGATGATCGGTGCCGTCGCGGGTGGCTTCGTGGCGCTGGCGCGGACGTCCCGCTGGTGGCCGCTAAGAGTGGTGGCTCTGCTTTTTGTCGAATTCTTTCGGTCCATTCCGATCCTGATTGTGCTGTTCTTTGCCTATTTCGGCCTGCCGGTTATGTTTGGGGTTGATATTTCGACCTTTATGGCGGCGACCCTTGCGCTGGCGCTGCACGCCACGGCCACGATGTCCGAGGTCATGCGCGCTGGCATCGAGAGCGTGGGACGCGGCCAATGGGAAGCCGCGCAATCCTCGGGAATGACCTTTGCTCAGACCATGCGGCATGTGGTCGGCCCGCAGGCATTGAGGGTCGTCCTGCCGCCTTCGGTCGGTGTCTATGTGACGACGCTGAAGGAGTCCTCGCTCGCCTCGATCATCGGCTATGTCGAATTGACCAAGACCGGTCTTCTGGTCCGCGAAAGCACGGGCGGCAGTTTCGCGCCGCTGCTGATGCTCGGCGTCCTTTATTTCCTCATCAACTATGGAATCTCGCTGGCGGGAGGCGCGCTTGAGCGGCGCTACAACGTCGGAACGAAGCTCATGCTCGCGGGAGGCGGACAATGACGCAGGCAGTCCTCGAATTCGACAATGTGGTGAAGCGCTTTGGCAAGCGCACCATTCTCGATGGTATTTCCATGCAGGTACAGCCGGGTGAGATCGTCTGCTTCATCGGCCCTTCCGGCACCGGCAAATCGACGCTGCTGCGTTGTGTTAATGGATTGGAAGACATCCAGGGCGGCGAGATCCGCTTCGAGGGCCGGCCGGTGCTTGCGCATGAACGCGGCGCGATCACCAGCGTCCGCCGCCGGATCGGCATGATTTTTCAGCACTTCAACCTTTATCCGCATCTGACCGCTCTGCAAAATGTCGTGCTCGCCTCAGTGGTCGTGCATAAACAGGATCGGAAGACGGTCGAAGCGCGTGCAAAAGCTCTGTTCGAACGGGTGCGCCTGTCCCACCGGATGAATGCCTATCCGGCACAGATGTCGGGAGGCGAGCAGCAGCGGGTGGCGATCGCCCGTGCCCTTTGCGCCGAGCCGCACATCTTGCTGTTCGACGAGCCGACCTCGGCGCTCGACCCGGAAACCGTCGGCGAGGTTCTCGGCGTCATGCGCGACCTTGCTCGCGAGGGCCGCACAATGCTAGTCGTCACGCACGAAATCCGTTTCGCCGCCGATGTCGGCACACGGATGATTTTCATGGACGAAGGCAAGATCGTGGAAGACCGGGAACCTCGCGCGCTGATCGCAAATCCGAGCAGTGACCGAGCCCGGCGCTTCCTGAGCACCATCACAGCAGAGGCGCATTGAACCGATGGTCGTATCACCAATCCGCCCACGGATGAGCATCAAGGACCTTTATGACGTCCTTTATATGCGGATACTGACCGGCGAACTTCGGCCGGGCGCGGCTATTTCGGAAACACGGATCGCCGACGAGGTCGGCTTGAGCCGAACGCCGGTTCGGCAGGTGTTTCAAAGGCTGGCGGATGCAGGCTTTCTGGTCGTCGTGCCGCAGGTCGGCACCTATGTTGCACCCATCGAAATCAGCGCGGTTCGGGACGCGCAGTTCGTGCGCGAAATGCTGGAATGCAGCGCCGTCGCCGAAGCCGCCACGTCACCCGTGGCGGACAAGGAAGCGCGGCTGCACCGGTTTTTGGAAGATCAACGGCGGCTGATCGGCAAGGGCGATCACATCGGCTTTTTCCTGTCTGACGAGGCGATGCACCGGGCACTGATGGAAATCGCCGGGCATCCCCATGTCTGGGGCATGATCGCGTCGGCAAAAGTGTCCCTCGACCGTCTTCGCTATCTATCGCTCGAGCGGATCGATTGGCTGGAGATGATCTTTCGTCAACACGAGGATTTGGTCCATCGCGTCGTCACGGGTGATCCGGATGGGGCGACCAAGGTGATGCAAGCCCATTTGCGCACCGCTTTTGCCGCCATCGAACGGATCGCCGCGGAAAATGCAGATTTCTTCGCGGAATAGTGTTCAGGTGCGCAAGGGGATTTCGTTGCGAAAACAGGGTGCATGACGTAGACACCTTCACCTCGAAACTCCGTTTTTCTGATTCTGAACATCCTCTGCCCATGGATCAAACTCCTACGCCCCGAATGCTGGCCTGGGCACGCAATTCGACGATCTATCGCCTTGAACGCAAGATGATGACCGAGAAGCAGTTGTTCGATGCGATCACGAGAAAAGCGAAACAGAAGTTTGAAGACATCAGCGATGCGCAGATCAAGGCCGTCGCTGATTTCGCGGTCCAGTTCGCTTATGACCAGAACGCCCTTAATGACGTCGCCTTTGCCGAGATCAGCACGCGGTCCGCGATGCGCTCCGGCAAATCAAGGAAGGCCATTGGCTACAAGCTCGCTTCGAAAGGCATAGACAGCAACACGGTGATGACGGCGTTGGACGCCACGAACGACTTGTTCGCGGCCATCATCTTTGCCCGCAAACGCGGCTTCGGGCCATTTCGGAGAGATGAGCCCGATGAGAAGCGAAAGGCAAAAGAACTGTCCGCATTCGCCCGCAACGGATTTGGCTTCGAGATCGGCAAGGCGATTTTCCATATGAGCCGGCAGGAGGCCGAAGAACTCCTGCAGTCATCGCCGGTCGTCTGAGCGGGACGAGTTTGTTCGGATTCTCATCGTCCGATTGAAAGCGGCATTTGCACCCGGTAGTTTCGCCGGCATTGGGCATTGTTCATGGGGATTTGCATGAAGGCAGGCGTTCGATTTTGTGTGCTGACAGTGTGTTTTGCATCATTGCCGATGGTTGCGCACGCCCAGTGGCAGGCCGTCGAGAAGGTGAAGACCTATGCCATTGCTGGCAAGTCTGGCGCGGATCTTTATGAATCGATCGGCGAGAAAGGGCCTGAGGTTGGCGGTGGAGCGCGCGCTATCGCACACACGGGTTTCAAGCTGACCTGGACGAGGAAATACGAACCGCAGGGCGATTCCTGCGTCCTAGTTTCCGCACAACCGAAGCTGACAATCACCTACACGTTGCCCAAGCCTGCGGAGCAGTTGCCGGTCTCGACCAAGAGAAGCTGGGAGACGTTTATCGCAGGCGTGCACAGACATGAGCTCGTGCATGGCGAGATGATCAAGGACATGGTGAAGGAGATTGAGACCGTGAGCGTCGGCCTCAGTGCCGCCGACGATCCTGAGTGCCAGAAGATCAGGAGTGATCTGACGAAGCGCCTGTCCGAGATTTCCGACAGACAGCGTCAGCGAGCCCGGGATTTCGACAAAACCGAACTCAGCGACGGCGGCAATCTGCAGCAGCTCGTGCTGAAATTGGTGCGGGAACAATAGGCCCCGTTGGGATCTATTGAGCCGCGGTCAGATAGTTGTTGCCGATCGAAAGGCCTTCCGCGGTGCGAACGAGCTCTGCGCCCAGGGCCGTTTTGTGGTCCTCCGAAACATCGATCGGCAGGACGAAGCAGATGGTCGCTTCGACGATGCCGTTCGAGTTCCAGATGGGGGCGGCCATGCATTGGGTGAAGCTGTTGATCAAGCCCGTGGTGACGATCAGCTTCTTTTTCTTGGCCTCGCTGCATTCGCGGGCGAAATCCTCAAGGTCGACCGAGCGTCCGTCGGGAAGGGTCAGGTCGCCTTCCTCCAGCAATCTGCCGATTTCTTCTTTCGGCAGATGCGATAGCAAAAGCCTTCCCGATGCCGTCCAGGGGATCGGTACCTGCGATCCGATCTCCGAGCTGATGCGGAGCGGGCGCGAACCTGGGGCGGCATGGACGATCGCCTGCTTGTTCCTGTGGCGCACACAGAGCTCGCTCGTCTCGCCGGTCTGTTTCGAGAGTCGCTCGACTGCTTCCCTGCCGCGAATAATGATGTCGTTTTCCTGCAGGTAACGCGTGCCATAGAGATAAAGCAGCTTGCCGAAATAGACCCTATTGTCGCTGCCGTTCGTCTCCAGAATACCCGCATCAGAGAGGATGCCAACGAGATCGTAGATCGTCGATCGCGGTGCGTCGATTGCTTTCGGCAGATCGGCGAGCCGCACCGGTTGCCCGGCCCTGTTCAGATAAGCGAGCAATTTCAAGACTCTATCGATACCGCGCTCACGAGGTCCATGGGCCTCCCGGGTCTTTCGCGCACCTTCGTCGTTCGAAACCATGCCAGAAATGCTCCATTGCTGCCGCTCTGGCATTGCGCCAGCGCCAAAATCGGTATATCGTCCTAAATATAAGAAACGTGTCTTATATATAAGACGGAAGCTTGAAAAACAAGCTCGACTACGGGAACTTTATCTCAAACGCGGAGGCTTACATGAACGATATTTCGCAGCGTCGTGATTTTTTGAAGCTGGGCCTGGGTGGCTTGGCGGTCGGTACTGCCGTTGGCCTGATGGCCAGCAGCGAAGAGGCGGCGGCGCAGGCAGCCAGCGACAGCCTGCTGCGCACGGTGCTGGATCGAGGCCACCTGATTGTGGGCACCGGCAGCACCAACGCTCCCTGGCATTTTGAGAACGATGCCGGAGAGCTGGTCGGCATGGACATCACCATGGGCCGCATTCTTGCCAAGGGCCTGTTCGACGATGAAACCAAGGTCGAATTCGTCAAGCAGGATGCGCAGCAGCGCATTCCGAACATCGTTACCGGCAAGGTCGACATTACCATCCAGTTCATGACGATGTCGGCGCAGCGTGCGCAGCTCATCAATTTCTCCCGGCCCTACTATGTCGAAGGCGTCGCGCTGCTGACCCGTCCGGACGCCGACAACAAGACCTTTGACAAGCTCCTGGCCGGGGGCAGTAGCACGCGCGTTTCCATTCTCCAGAACGTCGACGCGGAAAAGACCATTCACCTCGTTCTGCCGGATGCGCAGGTCATGCAGATCGACACCCAGGCGAACGTTCTACAGGCTTTGGAAGCAAAGCGTGTCGATGCGGCCGCGGTCGATCTGTCGACCGTGCGCTGGCTTTCCTCGCGCAATCCCGATCGTTATTTCGATGCGGGCAAGCAGTGGAACAGCATGCTTTACGGCGCCGGCGTCCGTCAGGGCGATCTCGACTGGCTGTATTTCGTCAATACGACGTTCAACACCGCCATGTTCGGCCATGAATCGGCGCTCTATGATGCTGCTTTCAAGGAATATTTCGGCCTGGATGCGCCGGTGCGCAAACCGGGTTTCCCGACCATCTGATCTGGACGGAGCCAGCGCGGCTTCGGCTGGCGCTGGCTCCGTCGCAGACATCGATCGCTTAGCGGGAGATAATGGCCGGCATGGGCTATCACCTGAATTTCAATCTTATCTGGCGACACATCGACAAGCTGTGGGGCGGGCTTCTGCTCAGCCTCGAGCTGGCGGTCATTTCCATTGCCATTGGTGCCTTGATAGGGCTCGTCCTCGCTATCTGGTACGTATCGGCCGGCAAAATTGTGCGCCGTTTCATCGCCGCTTACGTCGAGTTCATCCGCAATGTGCCGTTGATCCTGCTCGTCTATCTCGTCTTTTATGGACTTCCGACCGCTGTGAACATCGCCTATAGCGCGACGACCTCCTTCGTCATCACCTTGTCGGTCTATGCTGGTGCCTATCTCGTTGAGGTGTTCCGATCCGGTCTCGAAGCCGTGCCGCGGGGCCAGATCGATGCGGGCAAGGCGATCGGGCTGACGCCGTTGCAGCGTCTCCTTTACGTCCGCCTGCCGACGATGACACGCATCACCTTGCCTGCGCTGTCCAACACGTTCATCTCTTTGTTCAAGGATACGTCGGTCGCCTCGGTCATCGCGGTTCCGGAGCTCACCTACGGAGCGCAATGGATCAATTTCAACACCTTCCGCATCGTAGAGGTCTACATCATCGCGACCCTGATGTATCTCGTCACCGGTTACCTCATCTTGTTCGGCCTGCGACGGCTGGAAGGTCATTTCAGGGTGGAGCGCTAGTATGGCTGCGATCGTCTATGCTCTGCCGTTCCTTCTGAAGGGCCTGCTGATCACGCTTTGGGTCTCCGCAATTGTCGTCGCGCTTTCGCTTTGCATCGGCATCGTCTTTGGGGTCGGGCTGATCTACGGCCCCTGGCCGATCAAGCTGCTGGTGCGCTTCTTCAGCGATTGTATCAGAGGCATTCCAATCCTCGTTCTCATCTTCATCGTCTATTATGGATTTCCAGCACTCGGCCTGCATATCGTTGCCTTTTGGGCCGGTGTGGTCGCCTTGACGCTGTTCAAATCGGCCCAGGTCGTCGAATACGTGCGCGGCGCCGTTCTCTCCATTCCCAAGGGACAGATGGAAGCCGGCATGGCCATCGGCCTGACTTTTGTTCAGCGCCTGCGCTATGTCATTTTCCCGCAGGCGACACGCCGCTTTCTGCCGCCCTGGATCAATGGCGTGACCGATGCGGTCAAAGGAAGTGCTCTGATTTCGTTGCTCGGCATCGTTGACCTCATGCAGTCGATCAACGAAGTGATCGGCCGGACCTATGAGGCCATGCCGCTCTACCTTCTCGGAGCCTTCATCTACTTCGCGATCAACTACAGTCTCTCCAGCCTGAGCCGGAGAATGGAGCGCCGCTACTCCTACATCAGGGATTGACCGTCATGAACAATATACAAGCTGCCACGCCGCTCCTTAGAATACGCAATGTCGCCAAGGCATTTGGACCCGTCCAGGTTCTGCATTCCATCGATATGGATGTCGCCAAAGGCGAGGTGGTCTCGGTCATCGGCCCTTCGGGCAGCGGCAAGACCACGCTTCTGCGCTGCGTGAACTTTCTCGAAAGCTATGACAGCGGCTCGATCCAGATCGATGGCGCCGAGGTCGGCTATCGGGACGGCACCAATCAGCAGCGCCGTGGCGAGAAGGACCTGGCGCGCATGCGCGCCGAAACGGGCATGGTCTTCCAAAGCTTCAATCTCTTTCCGCATCTGACTGCCGCGGAAAATGTGATGCTCGGCCTTCAGAAGGTCCGGGGCAAGCCGAAGAAGGAGGCGCGGGAGATAGCCGAGCATTGGCTCAGCCGCGTGGGACTCGGACACCGCATCAATAATCTGCCGTCGGAATTGTCGGGTGGTCAGCAGCAGCGCGTCGGCATCGCCCGCGCCGTGGCCATGGACCCAAAGATCCTGCTGTTAGACGAAATCACCTCTGCGCTCGATCCGGAACTGGTGAACGAGGTTCTCGATGTTGTCAGGCAATTGGCGGAGGAGGGCATGACGATGCTGATGGTCACCCATGAGATCGCCTTTGCCAGGGACGCCAGCGACCGCATCGTCTTCATGGCTGATGGAAAAGTGTCCGCTCAGGGAGCGCCGAAGGATCTTCCGGCGCTCGTGGCGGAGAATGAACGGCTGAAGGCTTTCTTGTCCCGCTTCCATGCGGCTGCGGCCGTCTGAGATTGAACGGGAGAATGGGGACACGCGCCGTTCGCAAATGGCCGGACTGGGAGAAGCCTGTCTTAAACGGCATCGGCTCCAATGGCAGCAAGTGCGGCGCGGGCGACCTCGAAATCCTGATCGCCTGTGCCCGACCCTACGCCGATCGCGCCAGCAAGCCGGCCGCCGAAACGGATGGGCAGGCCGCCCGGCAGATGCGTGACGCCGCCTTGCGAGGCGATGCCGGCGGCGGTGCCGAATTCGAAGGAGATGGCGCCGGTCGGCGCATTGATCGAGGCGGCGGTGCGGGCCTTGGCGCGAGCCGTATGCATGCTTAGATATTTTGCGCCATCCATCCGGATGCTCGCGATGGTTTCGCCGCTCGCGTCGACAATAAAGACACACTGCGGAATGCCGATCTTCTCGGCATGGGCGATCGCTGCCGCAAGAGCCTGCATTGCGCCGGCATGGGACAGGGCCAGGGTTTCGCGTGTGACGGACATGGGCTTGTAACTCCTCAACTATCAAATTCTCGCGGCAAAGATCGGCTGCCTGTAGCTAGACCGTTATGCGCATAATTGGCAATGCCAAGAGGCGAGGCCGCCAACACCCGTGCGCAGCCAAGGGCAACGAATTTTCAGACGACACCAAAAGAAGGGGTCCTCATAGATCAAATTAGATAATATCGATAATATATTGATATAATTATTTATTCTCAAAAATAATCCCGTCCCCGTAATCGGTGACGGGATTTCGGTTCGACATAGCGCTGAAGACGCCGATCAGCGTCCTTTCTGCTTCCTCCACTCGGCGAACTTGACCTTCGGCGCGTCGCTGGTTGCCGGGTAAAGTCCGATGATGGTCGCGCCGTTAAGGACTTCCTCGGTGACGAAATCCTCGTAAGCGGTCATTTCGACAGTCTCATCGGCGATTTCGTCGGCGAGGTGGGCCGGGATGACGATGACGCCCTCATTGTCGCCGACAAGAACATCGCCGGGGAAAACCGCGACATCGCCACAGCCGATCGGTCCATTTATTTCGATCGCCTGATGCAGAGTCAGGTTTGTCGGCGCGGACGGGCGGTGATGATAGGCGGGAATGTCGAGATTGGCGATTTCCGGGCTGTCGCGAAAACCGCCATCGGTCACGACGCCGGCGACGCCCCGCACCTGCAGCCGCGATATCAGGATCGAGCCGGCCGAGGCCGCGCGTGCATCCTTGCGGCTATCCATCACGAGGACGGCGCCGGGCGGGCACGCTTCCACTGCCGCGCGCTGCGGATGTTCAGGGTTGCGGAAGACCTCGATCGTGTTCAGATCTTCGCGCGCGGGGATGTAGCGCAGCGTGAAGGCCTGGCCGACCATGTTCGCTTTCTTCGGTGACAGCGGGCGAACATCCTGGATGAATTGGTTGCGAAGGCCGCGCTTGAAAAGCGCCGTGGCGATCGTCGGCGTGGCAACGCCCATAAGCTTGCTGCGGGTCTCGCTACTCAACACGTAATTGCTCATGATATCGTCCTTTGCGGTCAATAAATATCGGGTTCGCCTGGCGTCGGGCCGAAACCGGTTTCCAGGAAATCAAAATCGCAGCCCGTATCGGCCTGCGTCACGTGGCGGGCGAACATCCAGCCATAGCCGCGGCCGAATTTTTCCGCGGGTTTGACCCAGGCTTCGCGCCGCCGCTGCAATTCGTGGTCATCCACGAGCATGTCGATCCGCCGTGCTTCGAGATCGAGGCTGATAATGTCGCCGTTCTTCAGCAGCGCCAGCGGGCCGCCGACATACGATTCCGGGGAGACATGCAGGATGCAGGCGCCGTAGCTCGTGCCGCTCATGCGGGCATCGGACAGACGCAGCATGTCGCGATGGCCTTGCTTCAATAGTGCCTTCGGGATTGGGAGCATGCCCCATTCCGGCATCCCAGGCCCGCCCTGCGGGCCGGCGCCGCGCAGCACCATGACATGGTCCGGCGTGATGTCGAGATTTTCGTCGTCCACCGCCGCTTTCATCTCCGGATAGCTGTCGAACACCAAGGCCGGTCCCTGGTGCTTGTGGAAGCGCGGATCGCAGGCAGCCGGCTTGATGACTGCTCCGGTCGGCGCAAGATTGCCCTTCACGACTGCGAGGGAGCCCTCGTGATAGACGGGATTGTCGAGCGAGCGGATGACATCGTCATTGTAGCACTTGGCGCCCTCCAGGGTCTCGCCGAGGGTGACGCCGGAAACGGTCAGCGCGGAGAGATCGAGCTTCGTGGACAGCTTTGCCATCAGCGCACGCAGGCCGCCGGCATAGTAGAAGTCTTCCATCAGATAGGCCTTGCCGGTCGGCCGGATATTGGCGAGCACCGGTGTCGTCCGGCTAGCCTTGTCGAGATCATCCAGCGTAAGGGCGACACCGGCGCGGCGCGCCATGGCGATCAGATGCACGACCGCATTCGTGGAACAGCCCGTCGCCATAGCCACTGCAACTGCGTTGCTGACGGCGGCGGCCGTGACGATCTTCGAGGGGACAAGGTCTTCCCAGACCATCTCGACAATGCGGCGGCCGACGGCCGAAGACATGCGGATATGGTTGGAATCGGCTGCCGGGATGGAGCTCGCTCCGGGCAAGGTCAGGCCCAACGCCTCGGCAATCGCCGTCATCGTGCTCGCCGTGCCCATCGTCATGCAGTGGCCGTAGGACCGGGCGATGCCGGCTTCGACGTCGACCCATTCCTTCTCCGAAATGGCGCCGGCGCGGCGCTCGTCCCAGAACTTCCAGGCGTCGGAACCGGAACCCAGATATTCGCCGCGATAATTGCCGCGCAACATCGGGCCGGCGGGCAGATAGATCATCGGCAGCCCCATGCTGAGCGCGCCCATGACGAGGCCGGGCGTGGTCTTGTCACAGCCGCCCATCAGCACGGCACCGTCGACCGGATGCGAGCGCAGTAGTTCTTCCGCCTCCATCGCCAGCATATTGCGATAGAGCATGGTCGTCGGTTTGACATAGCTTTCGGACAGCGACAGCGCCGGTAGTTCGAGAGGAAAGCCGCCGGCCTGGAAGATGCCGCGTTTGACATCTTCGACCCGGTGCTTGAAATGCGCGTGGCAAGGGTTGGCGTCGGACCAGGTGTTAAGGATGGCGATGACGGGCTTGCCCGCCCATTCTTCCGGCGCATAGCCCATCTGCATGGTGCGCGATCGATGTCCGGAACTTCTGAGGTCGTCGGGCGCGAACCATTTGGCGCTGCGCAAGTCCACCGATTTCCTTTTAATATTCATTATGTTGAGACCTTATATTCAACTATTGGCCGAGGACTCGAATTTGCGCGGGCGTCATTCCTTCATGCCCCATTTCTGTAAGGTTCGGCGCTCGATCGTTTGGAAAACCAGGTTCTCGACGATGAGGCCGATGACGATGACCGTCAGCAGGCCGGCGAAGACCGAGGGTATGTCGAGGAGGTTGCGGTTTTCGAAAATGAACCATCCAAGCCCGCCTTGACCAGAGGAAACGCCGAAGACGAGTTCGGCGGCGATCAAGGTGCGCCAGGAGAAGGCCCAGCCGATCTTCAATCCGGTCAGGATCGACGGGAAGGCGGCGGGAATGAGGATGCGAAACACATAGGAAAGTCCGGTCAGCCCATAGTTGGCCCCCACCATGCGCAGCGTGCGCGAAACGCCGAGAAAGCCGGCATGGGTGTTGAGGGCAACCGCCCAGAGCACGGAATGCACGAGCACGAAGACCAGGCTCGCGGGGCCGAGACCGAACCAGATGAGGGCGAGCGGCAGCAGCGAGATCGCCGGCAGCGGGTTGAACATCGCCGTCATTGTTTCGAGAAAATCGGTGCCGATACGAGTGTTGATTGCGACAACGGTCAAAATAGCGGCGAGGACCGTCCCCGTCACGTAGCCCGTCACCAATACCTTCAGCGTCGTCCAGATGCGCTCGGGCAGAACGCCGTCTGCAAAACGATCGTAGAGCGCCGTCAGCGTGTCGCTGAGTGTCGGGAAAAGCAGCGGATTGTCGAGATGCCGCGCATAGCTCTCCCAGATGATGGCCAGGACGACTATCAGCAACGATTTGCGGAAGAGGCTCGACTGCCAAAGAAGTTCGATGGCGCCGAGTTTCTGCTCGACAGAGGCGATGTGGCCTGCGGGTTCGGTCCTCTCAGGCGCGAGGATGATCTGCGGTGCGTTCATGGCCTATTCCCTATGTCCGGCTTCGGCAAACAGCATGTGATGGATTTCGTGTTCCAGTTCCGCGGCTGCGGCGGTGTCGTGACGGACGGATTCGACATTGCGAACCTCGGCCTTGACGCGGCCGGGATGCGGGGAAAGCAGCAGGATGCGGTTCGAGATCTTGATTGCCTCGGCGATCGAATGTGTGACGAAGATGACGGTGAAACGCGTATCCTCCCAAAGCTGCAGAAGCTCGTCCTGCATCTGCCTGCGGGTCAGAGCGTCGAGTGCGGCAAAGGGTTCGTCCATCAGCAGGATGTCGGGTTGCATAGCCATGCCGCGAGCGATCGCCACACGCTGCTTCATGCCGCCAGAAAGCATGTGCGGATAGGTATCCACAGCGCGAGTGAGCTTGACCTTGTCGATATAGTCGCGGGCGATGGCTTCGGCTTGCGCACGAGGCAGGCGCCGGGCGGTCGTCAGCGGAAACATGACGTTTTCCAGGACAGTCTTCCAGGGCAGGAGCTGGTCGAACTCCTGAAAGACCATCATCCGGTCCGCGCCGGGCTTCTTCACGGGTTGCCCCTTGATCTCGATGCGGCCCGCCGCCGGCGTCAGATAGCCGCCGATGGCCTTTAGCAATGTCGATTTTCCGCAACCGGATGGTCCGAGGAGCACGAAGCGATCCGATTGCGCTACCGAAAAGCTGACCTCTTCGGTGGCGGTGATCAAAAGGTTCGGCGTCTTGTAGCGAAGCGTCACCTTGTCGACGTTCAAGAGTGGTTTGGCCTTGGCCATTTCAGCCGGCACGGCATCGGCTGCAATTTTTGCCTGAAGCATAAGGCTCCTCCATGAGAGATAGCTGAGGGCGGCATTGGCGCCGCCATCAGGCTTCAATTGCCATTCAGATCCGCCGCTTCCGGCAGATAGTAGTCGGTCCAGGCCTTGGGCATCGCCTTCAAGGTCCCGATCTTGTGGAGATGCGCCGCAAATTTCATGGTTCCCTGCGGATCCATGCGGAATTCCATCATGTGCGGCTGGTTCAGGATCGTCAGGAGGTCGTCGACACTGGTCTTGTCACCGCTGACCGTCTTGTAGGCCTCGACTGCTGTCTTCGGGTCCTTTTTGATTACACCGATGGCATCGGCCGTCGCTTCGCGTATGGCCTTGATGATCGTGGGGTTGGCATCAGCGAATTGCGTCGTCGTGAAGAAGGTGCCTTGCGTCAGCTCGCCACCGATGATGTCGCGGGAATCGACGACTTGATGAACGCCCGGCTGCTTCAGTTCTAGATATTGGAAGGGTGGGGCCGAGAAATGGCTTTTCACTTCATGGTTCTGGTTTGCAAGCGCCGCCATGGCGTCGGGATGGCCAAGCTGCACCGTATTGGCGTCGAACTTGTGTACTTGATCGTCACCATACATCTGAGCGGCGGCCATCTGCAGCAGGATCGCCTGCGTCGAGACGCCGACCGTCGGCACGGCGATCTTATCGCCCGGCTGGATGTCCTTCAGCGATTTGATGCGCGGATCGCGCGAGACCATGATGACCGGCTGCGCGGAGTTGGTGACGATGCCCTTGACCTTGCCTCTCGTGCGATCCCAGAGCAGCAGCAGATTGCCGGTGCCGGTATTGACGATGTCGACACTGCCGGCAAGAAGCGCGTCCGTTTGCGCGCCGCCGCCGCTAAAGGTACGCCATTCGACCTTGACGCCCGGCAGGCCGTCAGCCTCGGCGCGTTTCTCGATCAACTTCTGCGTCTCCATGACGTGGCTGACGAGATAAAGAATGCCTGGCTGGCGTGTGATCGAAATATCGGTCTTTTCGGCAGCGCTAGCGGAAAACGTGCCGGCCAGCATTACGGCAACCGCGGTCATGCCGCGAAGAAATCCTCTCATTATGTCCTCCCAAATGACGCAAACCCGTGAAATCGCGTTTACATAAATTGACTAAAGCACTAATGTATCAGTGCATCAAGCCCTAAATTGTGCTTTATGAACTTACGTTCTCGATCAGGAAGGTAGCCAGTGAAAGTAAACCCGAAAGAATTCGCCTTGGATCGCTCCCGCCAAGTGGCGCCGCAGATCCTGGAAATCCTGCGATCGCGTATTCTTTCAATGAGTTTGCCGCCGACCACCGTCCTGTCGCGCATCTCGCTTCAGAGCGAATTCAACGTCAGCCAGACGCCGGTTCGCGATGCTTTGATCAGGCTGGAGGAGGAGGGGCTGGTCGAGGTTTACCCGCAATACGCCACCGTCGTCGCGAGAATCGATATCGGCAACGCCGTCGAAGCGCACTTCCTGAGATTGTCGATCGAGCTGGAAGCCGTCCGGCGGCTGACAGCCGAATCGCCGGAGGAAACGGCGGCGGCGTTGCGGCATGTTTTGGTGCGGCAAGAGCATGTGGCGTCACCCGAGACCTACGATCTGTTCGATGCCCTCGACAAGGATTTCCACCGTGTCCTCTTCGAAAGGGTCGACATCCTGGGACTGTGGGCAACCGTGCGGCGCCAGAGCGTTCATCTCGACCGGCTTCGCATGCTGAACCTGCCGATGCCGGGCAAACAGCAGCAGGTCATTGCCGATCATCATGCCATTGTCGATGCCATCCAGTCGGGGGATGTGGAACAGGCAGTGGCAGCGCTTCGCAAGCATCTTTCCGGCACGCTGTCGATCATCGATCTCATTTGCGAGAAATATCCGGATTACGTCAGCCGATAAGCGCTTGTCCTAGAACGATCATCGAAAAGTTGCGCGCAGCACATGCCCCGAGGCGTGCGTATCCTCCTCGGGAACGGTCCGTCTGGTCGTGACAAAAATGGAGCGCGGATTGGCTCTGTCCATGACGATCTTAGTTGGATGTGTCACGGGAAAGGCGATCGGTTCCAGCGCTTCGCCTGATGGTGCGAAGCGGAGAAGCTGTGATCCCTCGACGCCGGCAATCCAGTAGATGCCGTCCTTATCGATAAACGCGCCGTCGGGCCGGCCGGCGAATTCATGCGTCGTCGCAAAGACGCGCCGATTGCTCGGCGTTCCCGTGGAGACATCATAATCGCAGACCCAGATCGTTTGTACGGTCGGATGAGAATCCGAGAAATACATGCGGCTACGGACCGGATCGAAGGCGAGCCCATTGGGCGTCCATATGCCATCGAAGACGCGGCGATGACTAAGATCGGCTTCGACGCAGAAAATGGCGCCCGCAGGTTCGGTCAGGGTGAATTGCATGTTGCCCGCCCAGAAGCGGCCCGCCGGATCGAGGGCGCCATCGTTGAAGCGAACATCCCTACGGCTTTCCGGCGAGCAGGCGAGGTCGAAACGGCCCTTTGCCGGATCGAAGAGAAAAATGCCGCTGGCAAGGCCTGCCAGCAGCGTTCCATCCGGCCGCAGGGCGATGCAGCCGACAGCCTCCGGCGCATCCCAGACCTCGGTTCTGCCGGACGCTACGTCGGTTCGCAGCAGCCGGCAGCCCTCGGTATCGACCCACCAGAGACAGTTGCCGTCATCCGACAGGACCGGGCTTTCGCCGAGAAAACTCCAGCGGTCGGAGAATACTTCGAAGGCTGATATCATTTTGTCTCTTGCTTATGCGCGCTGTCGGCGGGCTTCCATATTATCGCCTGACGTCAAGCTGTCGACCAGGTCCTTCCATCGCCCAAGGCGCGGTGCTGTTTCCGGCAGCGCCGCTATGCAGGCGATAGTGATCGCACAGCCGAGAGCGATGAAGCCAGCGAGCGCCCAGGGCGCACCATTCAAAAGCGCCAGAAGCCAGCCGGCAGCAAGTGTTCCGACGGAGCCGATCAGCGCGCCGATCTGCTGGATGAAGGAGACGCCGCTGGCGCGCACCCGGGTCGGGAAGAATTCGGCAAATAGGCGGCCTGCGGCCCGTACATGGCGCTATGGCCGATGGCCAGCGCCGCCGTCAAGCCTACCCAGATGTAGCTGTCGACGCGATAATAGACCAGCGCGAAGGTCGGAAAGCTCGCCAGCAGCACGGTCGACGCGCCAAGGATATAGACCGGCTTGCGGCCGATGCGATCGGAAAGCGCGCCCCAAAACGGCATGCAGACCAGCTCCAGCACGATGGCGATAAGCGATGCCGTCGTCATTACCGGCCGCGACACGCCGCGGCTCGTCGCATAGGCGGTGATCAGTACCGCAAAGCTGGTGAAGGCAACGCTTTCGGCAAACTTGGTGCCGCAGCCAAGGGCGAGATAGCGTGGATATTTCCTGACGATCTCGACAAGTGGATGCGGGTCCTCCGCACGGCGCCTGCGCATTTCCAGGAACAGCGGCGATTCCGTTAGTTGTAGGCGGATATACATGCCGACAGCCACCAGCACGAGGCTGAGCAGAAAGGGAATGCGCCAGCCCCAGCTCATGAAGGCCTCTTCCGACAGCGTGGCCGTTAACGCTGCGAAGATGCCGAGCGGCAGGATGAAGCCGGCGGGCGCACCCGTCTGTACCCATGAGCCGAAATAGCCGCGCCTTTTGGCAGGCGCATGCTCGCACATGATGAGGATCGCATTACCCTGTTCGCCGCCGATGCCGAAACCGTGCAGCATGCGGATGAACAGCAGGATCAGCGGAGCGGCAATGCCGATGCTTTCATAAGTCGGCACGAGGCCGATGACGAAGGTGGCGATGCCGACGATCAGAAGCGTGGTGACTAGCGCGCTCTTGCGGCCGTATCGGTCGCCGAGATAGCCGAACAGTAATCCGCCGATCGGTCGCACGAAGAATCCGGCGGCATAGGTGCCGAGCGCGACCAGTGAGCCGACGAGCGGATCGAAACTCGGGAAAAACAGCTTATTGAAAACCAGCGCCGAAGCGGTGGCATAAATGAAAAAATCATACCACTCGACGGTGGTGCCGATGCAGGAAGCAATCGCCACCCTTCGCATCATGGCGGAGTTTGCCTGCTCCTCCAGTCCGATATTGCTCATAATATCCTCCCAAATCCGGCAGGGCCGGCCTCACACACGCAAGACTAAAGCACTAATGTATCAATATATCAATAGGACACTTACAATGTGTTTGGCTGGCTGCAAGTGCTCGCGTGTAGGAGTTTGCACGCGTTTATATTGTCGGGAGTTGTTGAGTGGCCGAACGGCTGCATTGGCTTCGGTAATGCTTCGTGCGAGAAAAGCAGAGCTCGAACAAGATAGGGAATCTCCTTGACCATCGGACTTGCGCACGCCGAATTGATCGCGGTTCTGACGGCCGTCACCGGTAACGATCCTCGGGTTATGACGGTGCGCTCCGGTGATGCTTTGCCGTCGGGACCGTTCGAGCTTGGGCACCGGACGTTGCAGAGCGGTCTTCGCGAATGGGTGCGCGAGCAGACGGCGCATCCGGTCGGCTATCTCGAGCAGCTTTACACATTTGCCGACCGAGACAGGAACAACGAGATCCTGGGCGGCCGGACGATTTCGATCAGCTATCTCGGCCTCGTGAGGGAGCAGGCGGCGCCTGGCGGTGGCCGGCCGGGATGGCATGGTTGGTACGAATATTTCCCTTGGGAAGACCATCGCAACGGCCGGCCGGCCATCATGGATGATATTGTCGAGCGGCTAAATGGCTGGGTATCAGACGATTCGGCGAAGCGCGATCAACGTCGGCGTCGCGCCGATTTCGCTTTTGGTTTGAACGATGCCACCTGGAATGAAGACCTTGTTCTGCAACGCTATGAGCTTCTTTATGAGGCTCGGCTTGTCTTGGAGGCGGGCTGCGCTCAGCAGGGCAATTCCGGTCGGCCGATGTTTGCCGATCACCGGCGGATTCTCGCGACCGGCATGGCGCGGCTGCGCGCGAAGATCAAATATCGCCCCGTCGTTTTCGAACTGATGCCGGAGAGTTTTACGCTCCTTCAGCTGCAGCGTACCGTTGAGGCTCTGGCGGGCCTGATGCTGCACAAGCAAAACTTCCGCCGGCTGATCGAGCAGCAGGAGCTGGTGGAGGAAACAGGCGCAACTGAAAGCGAGACAGGGGGGCGTCCGGCCAAGCTCTTCCGTTTCCGCCGCGCCATTCTCGAAGAACGCGAACTCGCCGGAACAAAATTACCGCTCTCCCGCAATTGACATATGCTCATAACGAGAATATCTATTTGCGCACAATATACTCAAACTGAGCATAATTAGGAGAGCCGGTCATGAACCAACCCGTATCCGCATCCTCCCTCTATGATCGTGTCAGCCGCGTCATTCCCAAGGCCGAATGGATGATGTTTCAGGATGATGTCGAGGCGATCCTCGAGTTGAAGCGCCGCCGCAACGCCGTCATCCTCGCGCACAACTACCAGACGCCGGAAATCTTCCACGGTGTCGCCGATATCGTCGGCGACAGCCTGGCGCTCGCTCGCAAGGCGATCGACGTAGACGCCGACATCATCGTGCTCGCCGGTGTGCATTTCATGGCCGAGACCGCCAAACTGCTCAATCCGGAAAAGACCGTGCTGATCCCCGATATGGCGGCCGGTTGCTCGCTGGCGGAATCGATCACGCCGGAAGACATTGCACTTTTGCGCCAGGCCCATCCTGGGGTTCCCATCGTCACCTATGTCAACACGTCCGCTGCGGTGAAGGCGGCATCCGATATCTGCTGCACATCGGGCAATGCCAAACAGGTGGTGGAATCGCTCGGCGTTCCCAAGGTGCTGATGATCCCCGACGAATATCTGGCGCAGAACGTCGCCCGCGAGACCAATGTCGAGATCATCGCCTGGCATGGGCATTGCGAGGTGCACGAGCTCTTCACCGCCGACGATGTGCGCCAGCTACGCGAAAATTATCCCGGCGTAACGGTGCTCGCCCATCCGGAATGTCCACCTGATGTCGTCAGGGAAGCGGATTTCGCCGGCTCTACCGCCGTCATGTCCGATTACGTCGGCAAGAAGCGCCCGGCGCGTGTCGTGCTGCTAACCGAATGCTCGATGAGCGACAATGTTGCCGTCCATCATCCGGATGTCGAATTTGTTCGGCCCTGCAATCTCTGCCCGCACATGAAGCGCATCACGCTCGGCAATATCCGCAGGGCGCTTGAGGAAAACCAGCATGAAGTGACTGTCGATCCCGCAATCGCTGTTGCTGCCCGCCGCGCGGTGGAAAGGATGCTGGCGATATGACCGAGGTTCTTCACGAGCTTGCAGGCCGTGTCGTCATCGTCGGCAGCGGTCTCGCCGGCCTGATGGCGGCATTGACGCTGGCGCCGCAGCCGACCGTCATCATCACACGCGCAGCACTCGGCGCCGAGACGTCGAGCGCCTGGGCGCAGGGCGGCATTGCCGCCAGCATGGGAGCGGACGACAGCGCGGAGCTGCATGTCGCCGATACGCTTGCCGCTGGTGATGGGCTCTGCGATCCCGTAGTGGCCGCAAGCATCATCGCTGAAGCGCCTGCGGCAATTGCCGCTCTGGAGCGGGCGGGCGTCCGCTTTGACCGTAATGGCGCGGGCGCCTTGTCGCTCGGCCTCGAAGCCGCCCATTCGCGCCGCCGCATCGTGCATGCCGAAGGCGACGGCTCCGGCGCGGCCATTGTTCGGGTGCTGGTGCAGGCCGTCGCCAACACGCCGTCCATTACGGTGCTTGAAGGATATGAGGCGCGGCGGCTGCTCCTGGATGGCGAGCGGATCAGCGGCGTCCTATGTGCGACACCAAAGGGAATGGCCGCTCTGCCCACCTCCCGCGTTCTCCTTGCCACCGGAGGCATTGGCGGTCTCTTCGATGCGACGACCAATCCCGTCGGCAATTTCGGCCAGGGAATCGCACTGGCCGCGAGAGCGGGAGCGTTTCTTGCGGATATGGAGTTCGTGCAATTCCACCCCACAGCCCTCGATTCGCGTCGGCGGCCGTTGGCACTGGTCAGCGAAGCCGTGCGCGGCGAAGGCGCCTTGCTCGTCAATGAGAGAGGTGAGCGTTTCATGGCGGAGGTTCCCGGCGCGGAACTGGCCCCGCGCGATATCGTCGCGCGGGCGATCAGCGCGGAAATCGCCCGCGGTGGCCGCGTCTTTCTCGATGCGCGTGAAGCGCTCGGCAATCGCTTTACCGCTCGCTTTCCGGTGATCGATGCGCTCTGCCGGGAGGCAGGAATCGATCCATCCAGCCAACTGATCCCGGTCCGTCCCGCCGTCCATTATCACATGGGCGGCGTGGCGACGGATGTAAACGGCCGCAGCTCCGTCTTCGGCCTCTGGGTGGCAGGGGAGGCGGCGTCAACCGGCCTTCACGGCGCCAACCGGCTCGCCAGCAACTCGCTGCTGGAGGCCGCCGTCATGGGCATGCGTGCCGCACGTGACATAGGAAGCACCCCTGCTAGCCCTGCGAACATGACGTCAGTCCATGGACGTCCGATAGTTCCGGATCCTTCGCTTGTCCGGCCGATCGCCTCTCGTCATCTCGGCGTGCTTCGCAATGCCGGCGCCATCCACGGAGCAATCGCCGCGCTTCTGCCGCTCGTCGAAAGCGAAGGTGCGGCCGCCGACCCTGCCGTGGTGGCGCTGTTGATTGCCGTCTTCGCCAGCCTCAGAACGGAATCGCGCGGCGCCCATGCCCGCACGGATTTTCCGTTGAAACTGAAGAACGCTCAGCGCCGGACAATGCGCCTCTCGGATGCATTGGAGGTCGCTCGGTCGGCCATTCCCTATACTTTCGCCAGGAGCGCCTGACATGACCCTCGTTCCCCTGCCGCGCCTCATCATCGAGCCGCTGGTGCGCAATGCTCTGCTGGAAGATCTCGGCCTTGCCGGCGATATCACGTCTGCCGCCGTCATCCCGGAGGATCACCGTTCCACCGTTGCCATGGTGGCGCGCCAGCCGGGCGTGGTCGCCGGGCTGGATGCCTCGGAACTCGCCTTCCAGCTCGTTGATCCGCGGATCGTCATGATCCGTCATCTGCACGACGGCGCAAAGGTGGCTGCCGGCGATATGATCGCAACGATCGAAGGCCCGTCTCGCGGTTTGTTGACGGCGGAGCGGACCGCACTGAATTTCCTCGGCCATCTCTCGGGTATCGCGACCGTAACAGCCGGCATCGTCGAGGTGATCAGCGGCACGAAAGCCTCGATCGTCTGCACCCGCAAGACGACGCCGGGACTGCGGGCGCTGGAGAAATATGCAGTCCGTGCCGGCGGCGGTATGAACCATCGTTTTGCGCTCCATGATGCCGTGCTGATCAAGGACAATCATGTCGCGGTTGCAGGCGGCGTCACAGAGGCTATCCGCCGGGCAAAAGCCGGGGTCGGTCACATGGTCAAGATCGAGGTTGAAGTGGACACGCTCGACCAGCTTCGTGAAGCCATGGCAGAAGGCGTCGACGCCGTGCTGCTCGACAATATGACGCCCGATCAATTGCGCGAAGCGGTAGGCATCGTTGCCGGGCGCGCAATCACCGAGGCCTCGGGCCGTGTCACGCCCTCAACTGCCGCGACAATTGCGGCTTCGGGCGTCGATCTGATCTCGGTGGGCTGGGTGACGCATAGCGCGCCGACGCTCGATATCGGGCTCGATTGGAAAGCGGTTGCATAACGCTGAGCTTGATATTGGCATAGCAAGCAGCGACGGAATCGGCGGTAGTCAGGTAACGATATCGTTATGGAAATTCCCCCGTGGCATTCGCTTGGCGCTTGCACACCCGCCGCCTTGCTGATCAAAATCCGCGAGTTTTCATCATCATGCATGGGATGCGGCAAACAGTGACCAAGATCATAGATTACGTTTTTTCCATCGGCTCGCCCTGGTCCTATATCGGCCTGGAGCCGTTTCTCGATCTCGCCGAAAAGACAGGCGCGGAAATCCGGCCTTATCTCACCATCGTCCTCGAGGAGAACGGCGGCATTTTTTCACGCAATCGGCCGGAGCCTCGCCGGCAATATTGGCAACGGGATCTCAAGCGTTGGGCCGGCTTTCGCGGTAAGAAACTGCTTCTGGAAAATCGCCCGCCGCTCGCCGATCCGGCGCCTGCCGCCTTCATGGTCATCGCCGCCTATCTCGACGGCAAGCCCTGGCTCGAACTGACGAAAGCCCTACAGGAAGCCTTCTGGGGTCGTGGCGAAGATATCGGCAATCCCGCGGTACGCAAGGCGATCGCCACCGCCGCAGGTTTCGACGGCGATGCGCTCGCAAAGCGGGAACAGGATGCGGACGTACAGGGCAAGTGGACGGCGGACCGTGAGTTTGCCATCAAGAATGGCGTCTTCGGCTTTCCATCATTCCTCTATGACGGCGAGCTTTACTGGGGCCAGGACAATCTGCACTTCCTCGAAAGTCATCTCAACGGCATCAAGCCGTAAGTAAATCCGCTTTGGTATAGCCCTGAAGATAAAAATCGACGGGGGGTTGGACGCTGGTTGGAAGTATTATTGACTGCATTGGTGCAATACAGTCCGGCATAGCGGAAGGGTAAAGGCATTTGAGCAATCCTTGGTCCGGGGGCCAAACAATCGATGTCGCCATCATTGGCGGCGGTGCGGCCGGCGTCGCAGCGGCGCGGCGGCTGCAATCCCTCCGCCCCGACGTTTCGGTGTTGATTCTCGAGGCGAAGGACCGTGTCGGAGGCCGCGCCTGGACCTTTCGATTGTCATCGCTCGCGGATGAGCCCGTCGATCTCGGCTGCGGATGGCTCCACGGGGCGAGGACGAATGGATGGACCGAGATTGCCCGCCAGCTTGGGCTGACGGTGGAAACGACGCCGGCGCCCTGGAGCGAAGGCGGGCGGACGATCGGAGGGGCGGAAGCGAGATCCGCCATCGGCGCCTTTTTCGCGCGCGCGGAACAACGGGGGGATTCCGGTGAGGACGGATCGCTCGACGAACTGCTGGAACCCGAAAATCGCTGGAATGGCTGTGTTGAAGCAATCGGCACGTTTCTAAATGGCGTCGAGCTCGCGGCGGCCTCCATTCACGATTATGTCCACTATGATCCGGGCCCTGGCCCGGACTGGCGCGTGCGTGAGGGGTATGGGACGCTAATTTCGGCCTACGCGCAGCCGGTACCAACGATGCTGTCGACTGTGGTCCAAACCATCGATCATCGCGGCGCCGAATACATCCTTTTGCAGACGGATCGTGGCACGCTGCGTGCACGCATGGTCTTGGTCACGGTCGCGACAAATGTGATTGCGAAGGATCAGATCAAATTCGATCCGCCACTTCCGAGAAAGCGGGAAGCGGCCAGCCGATTACCGCTGGGGCTTGCCAACAAGCTGTTCCTGAGTGTTCTCTCGCCAGACGATCTGCCTATCGATACCAGACTGACGGGTTCCCTGGATCAGGTCCGAACGGGTTCCTACCAGATACGCCCCTTCGGCACCGCCTTGATCGAGGCCTATTATGGCGGTTCACTGGCGCGGGATCTGGAAGCCTCTGGGGAGCAGACGGCGCTCGCATTCGCCAGAGAAGAGCTGATCCGGCATTTCGGAAGCGCCTTCGGCCGTCGGATTGATGCTGTGGCAATGTCGGCCTGGCATGGCGAGCCACATATTGGCGGATCCTATTCCTATGCCGAACCGGGCGCTTCCGGCGAACGTATCGTGCTCGGCGAAACCGTTGACGACAGGCTCTTCTTTGCCGGCGAAGCCTGCTCTCCGACACGCTTTTCAACGGCACACGGCGCTCTCGAAACCGGCTTTACCGCCGCCGAAGCGATCGCTGCGGCTTTGAAGCGAACCGCTTGATGCGATCGCCTCTCTTGTATTGCACTTTGCATTACATTGGCCTATTTTTCTTCGGAAACTGAGGATCATATGATGGCAACCCCTGCGCAGAAAAAAGAGACGCCCGTATCGATGCGGTTGCGCAATGACGATCTGGCCATCATCGACCGCGGCGCGGAACTGCTCGGCCTGTCACGTACGGAGTTCATGCGCCGCGCCGCAGTTCATGAGGCGCAAACCGCGATCTTGAACGAGACGGTCATTCGTCTTTCGCCAGGAGCTTTCGATGATTTCCTGCAGGTCATCGGCGCAACACCGGCAGCTCCGTCGGCAAAGGTGAGGGAGCGGTTGCAACGCAAGGCGCCGTGGGAACAATAGGACTATGGCGCTTTCCGGCATCGCGCTTCTATCCGACCATCACCGGTTGGATGGTTTTACCTGTGGGAAACCTGCGCTGGATGATTGGTTGGCAAATTTTGCGCGATCCAATCAGACACGCGGATTCACCCGAGTCCTCGTCGTGGCTGATGACGATGTCGTCGTTGGTTATTACGGCCTTGCTCCCTCCGTCATTGAGCCCAATGCCACCCCACGCAAGATTCGCACGGGCCGTCCGCCTGATCCCATCCCCTGCTTATTGATCGGTCAGCTCGCCGTTGACCGCCGCTACGCCGGCCGTGGCATCGGCTGGGCTCTGGTGAAGGAGGCGCTGGCGCGCTGCGTCGCTGGCGCGGATATCGTTGCAGGTCGGGCTGTGGTGGTTCGTGCTATAGACACGGAGGCGGAGACATTCTGGCAGAGTTGGGGTTTTATTCCGGCCCGTGATAATCCGTCGATCCTGATGCGTTCAATAGACGATATCAGACACTGGCTTGCCGAATGTGCTTGATAGGCGTGCGACGGGTGAGCGCCCCTGCTAGCTAGGACAGTTGCTTCGCCTTCAGCACCGAGACGGCTGCTTCGCTGTTGTGAACATAATCGTTCGCGTCTGGCTGCCTCTGCACGAGCAGGATGAACAGCAGGTCAGTGAGCATCAGTTGCGCGTCGCGCGCCGTAATCGCCGAGGAGCGGACGCGGTCTTCGTCGCCGACGGTATAGAGGCGGATATCGGCGACGTGAGCCAGCGGATTGTCCTGAAGGCCGGTCACGGCGATGACGACGGCATTTCGCTGGCTGGCGAGTTCGGCGATCCGGAGAGTCTCGATGCTGGTGCCGGAATAGGAGAGGGCGAATAGCAGGTCGTCGGGGCCGAGTGTGGAAGCATTGGCCATCTGTACATGGCTGTCGCTGTCGTGCAGGACATTTCGCCCGAGTTTCATAAGCTTATAGGAAAAGTCTCGAGCGACCAGCGAGGATGCGCCGACACCGGCGAGATGAATGCGGCGGGCTTCGTAGAGCGCTTTCAGCGCCTTGCCGATATCGAGTTCATTGTTGACGGCGATCGTCTGCTGCATGGCCTGCAGCTTGCTGCCGAGCAATTTCTGCAGGATCGTCAGATAGCCGTCATCGACTTCGATAGTTCCGTGGATCATGCCCGCCGGGGCTTGCCATTCCTGCGCCTTGGCCTCGCTGACGGCGAGTTTCAGTTCCTGATAACCGGCATAGCCGAGTTTCTGGCTGAACTTGACGACGCTCGATTGGCTGCGGCCGGTCTCGGCGGCGAGGGCCGCCGAAGAGAGCCGCAGCATCTGATCCGGATTTTCGACGATGAATTGCCCGATCTGGCGATCGGCCGGCGCCATGCCTTCGAGCTTCGCGCTGATTTTCTTTAAGATAGACATCCGCCCCTTCAGGCCGTGGAGGCCAGTTCACGCGTCGACACAATCGCTTCACAAGATATCATCCGACTGAGGGTGGGCAACCATGCTTTCACTCCGTCGGCCGCTGACGTTAGCACAAATGGGAGGAATAAAAAATTCCACTCCGCATTGACATGGCGGAATGGATGAATAATCTTGAACCGGAAACAGACGGGATGGCGCATGCTCCTTTCGCCCCTCTCTTCGACGGGTTTCATCTCATGGATAGGTTGCGGATATCAGGCGGAAACAGGTTGCAGGGCGCTGTGACGATTTCCGGCGCCAAGAACGCCGCCTTGCCGCAGATCGCGGCGGCGCTACTCAGTCCGCATCCGCTGGAACTGACGAACCTACCCGCCGTGACCGATGTCGAGAACATGCTCGGCGTCGTTGCCCTCCATGGAGCGGTTGTGACCCGTACGGCACACGGAACCACCATCGATCCCAGCGCCATCGTCTCCAAGGAGACCTCCTACGACACGGTGAGGCGCATGCGGGCGACGGTGTTGGTGCTTGCGCCGCTGCTGGCTCGCTTCGGACACGCCCGCGTCTCCCTGCCTGGTGGCTGCGCCATCGGTGCACGGCCGGTCGACATGCATATCAAGGCCCTGGCAACGCTTGGCGCTGATATCGCGATCGAGAACGGTCTGATCGTCGCATCGGCCCCTGGCGGGTTGAAGGGCGCACGTATCGTTTTGAGCTCCCCTTCCGTCGGCGCGACCGAGACGGCGATGATGGCGGCATGTGCTGCCAAGGGCGAGACGGAAATCTTGAACGCAGCGCGCGAGCCTGAAGTGGCCGATCTCGTCGCCTGCCTTACAGCCATGGGTGCCCGGATCGAGGGCGCAGGTACGCATCGCATCCTGATAGAGGGCAGCACGAATTGGCAGCCTGCCCGGCATCATGGGATATCCGACCGGATCGAGGCCGGCACCTATGCCGTCGCGGCCGCCATCACCGGCGGCCAGCTTGAACTGATTCACGCCCGGCTGGAGAATCTCGCTTCCGTCGTGCAGGTGCTGGAAGCCATGGGCGTCAGCGTCTGGCCAAGCGATCGCGGCCTGGTGGTTTCGAGGGATGGCCCGCTGAAGGGCGCCGATATCACTACGGAACCCTATCCTGGCTTTCCCACAGACCTGCAGGCGCAGTTCATGGCGCTCGCCTGCTGCGCCGAAGGCGCCTCGCTGATCCGCGAAACGGTGTTCGAAAACCGCTTCATGCACGTGCCGGAATTGATGCGTCTCGGCGCCAACATCACGCTGCAGGGCACCACGGCGCTGGTCCGCGGCGGCGCACCTCTTCGAGGGGCGCAGGTCATGGCGACCGATCTGCGCGCCTCCGTCTCTCTGGTGTTGGCGGCGCTGGTGTCGAAGGGTGAAACCATCGTCAACCGCGTCTATCATCTCGATCGCGGTTACGAGCAGTTGGATCGCAAACTCCGCCTTTGCGGCGCTGATATCGAACGATTGACGTCATGAGCGGCGAAACAGACGACGTCCGCTACTTTCTCGGCATCGACGGCGGGGGCACCGGCTGTCGCGCAAGGATCGAGGATGCGGCCGGGGCCGTATTGGGCCAGGGACTATCCGGCCCCGCGACCACGCGGCTCGGCATTGCCGAAGCATGGGCTTCCATTACGAGGGCTTTCGAAGCCGCGATCGAAGAGGCGGGCCTCAGCCCATCTGACATCGTGCGTGTTCACGCGGGCGTCGGCCTAGCCGGGATCGGGCGCAAGGGTGCGCTAGAGGCGCTACGAGCCATAAAGCATCCCTTTGCCAGCATCGATTTCGTCAGCGACGGCGAGGGCGCCTGCCTCGGAGCCCATTCGGGCCGCGACGGTGCGATCGTCATTGCCGGGACGGGATCGATCGGCCTGGGTTTTGTCGAGGGTCGCCACTTGCGTGTCGGAGGATACGGCTTTCCGATCTCAGACGAAGGCAGCGGCGCGGATCTCGGGTTAAAAGCTGTGCAGCTTGCGCTACGCGCCAATGATGGCCGCCACGAGAAGACGGCACTGTTGGCCGAGATCATGCAGCGATTTCAGAATGATCCCATGGAAGCGGTCGCCTGGATGGACCGCGCCTCCGCCACGGACTACGCCGCTCTGGCGCCAATGGTCATGCGCCATGCGGATCAGGGCGATGCCGCCGGGCGACGTATCGTCCAGAGCGCGACCGAGCATATCGACACGCTGATCCGCACCCTCTTCGACAAGGGTGCTCCGCGCGTCTCCTTGCTCGGCGGCCTTTCCAGCCCGCTTGAGCCGTGGCTGGCGCCGGATGTCCGCCGCCGCCTCAAACCCATCGACGGCGATGCCGTTTCGGGCGCCATCATTCTTGCCAGAAAGTCGGTCTGCGGCCGCTGAAAATGACGGCTCCGCGCGTCGTCGGTTTTACGCATTAAATATGGAATATTTTATTCCTATAATGATTGACTGGCGGAATAAATGGACATAATGTTAACGAAGGTAAACAGGGAAACGGCGGCGAACGAAGCCATAAAGGCCGGCTGCTTGTGCTAATGACCAGCTTTCCGTTGTGTTGAAAATCCAAGGCTGCTGCGGCTAGCCCGATCCTTGTCGATCGAGCTTGCCATCCCTGATCTATTGATATCGAAGAGCATTCTTCCGAGAGCAGGCACATGACAGAGCAAAGATTGATATCCGAACTGGAGCAATTGGTTTCCGAGGGTCGCAATCCGAACACGATGCATATCGATCTGCTGTCGACCTTCGATATTCTGCGTGAAATCAACTATGAGGATCAAACCGTCCCCGCTGCGGTCGAGAAGGTGATTCCTTCTATCGCCGCCGCGGTGAACCAGATCGTCGCGGCCTTTCAGAAAGGCGGTCGACTGATCTATATGGGCGCCGGCACCAGCGGCCGCCTGGGCATTCTCGACGCATCTGAATGTCCGCCGACGTTCAGCGTGCCGCCGAGCATGGTGATCGGCCTGATCGCTGGTGGCCCCGACGCGCTGCAACGCTCGATCGAAGGCGCGGAGGACGATCCGGAAGAGGGTCGCCAAGCTTTGCAGGATATCAACGTGACGGCCGCGGATGTTGTCGTCGGCATCGCCGTCAGCGGCCGTACGCCCTACGTCATCGGCGGGCTGAACCATGCAAAGAGCGTCGGCGCGGCCACCATTGCCCTGTCCTGCAACCCTAACTCGGTCATCGCCGGCATTGCCGATCTTGCGATTTCTCCGGTCGTCGGTCCGGAAATCCTGACGGGATCGACTCGGCTGAAGTCGGGAACGGCGCAGAAGCTTATTCTCAACATGCTGACGACGGCGAGCATGATCCGGATCGGCAAAAGCTATCAGAACCTGATGGTCGACGTGAATGCGAGCAACAAGAAACTGGTCGCCCGCGCCTCCAGGATCGTCATGCAGGCGACCGGCTGCACGCAGGAAGAAGCACGTCGCGTGCTCGACCAAACCGGCAATGATGTCAAACTCGCCATACTCATGGAAATTACCGGGATGGGCATTGAAGACGCCCGCGTGGCATTGCAAAACGCTGGTGGATTTCTGCGAAGAGCGATCAATGCAAAGACCGCGTGAACTGAAGTTGCAATGGCAATAGCTTTTACGAAGTAGCCAAAATCGGCTGGGGAAGCGTTAAGACGCTCGGAGGGAGAAAAGAATGAAGAGGCATTTTGCGAGGAAGCTGATTTCGTGCGTCGCAGTGGCGGCAGCTCTCGGCATGGCGGCGGTTTCAACCGAAGCGCAGGCGGGGACCCTGCGGATGGCATGGGCGCAGGATGCGACCGGCCTCGACCCGCACAAGCAGACCGCCTTTTCCTCGATCCGCCTGCTGGAGCTGATCTATGAGCCGCTCGTCCGGCTCGACAGCAATCTTCAGATCGTTCCTGCCATTGCCGAGAGCTGGCAGTTTTCGTCCGACGGCAAGGAGCTGACCTTCAAGCTCAATCCGAATGCAAAGTTCCAGAATGGCGCTGCCGTCACGTCGGCTGACGTGAAAGCGTCGTTCCAGCGCATTCTCGACCAGGCGACGGGTGCCGCCGCACGCGCCAATTTCCTGTCGATCGCCAGCATCGATACGCCGGATGCGACGACCGTCATCTTCCACCTGTCGCAGCCCGATGTTCCTATCCTGACGTCGATGACCAGCCTCAACGCGTCCGTCGTTCCGGCAAGCGAAATCACCGCCGGCTCCATCGGCACGAAGGCGATCGGTTCCGGTCCCTTCAAGCTCGACAATTGGGTTCCGAATTCCAAGGAAGTCCTGAGCGCCAACAAGGCCTGGGCCGGCGGCACAGTCGGTGTCGATGGCATCGACATCAGCGTCCTTCCGGATGAAACGGCGATCCTGGCATCGCTTCGCACCGGCCAGATCGATTTCGCGCTTCTGAACGATCCGCTGGTAGCGACGCTGGTTCCGAAGGAGCCGAAGCTACAACTGACCCGCACGCCGGTGCTTTCCTACAACGTCCTGCAGCTCAACCCCTCGCACAAGCCGATGGATCAGTTGGGCGTGCGCCAGGCAATCTCCTGCGCGATCGACCGGCAGGATGTGCTGGATACGGCAGCGCTCGGCGAAGGCAAGGTGACGGGCCCGTTGACCATGCCACTTTATGCGACCGATCCGAGTCAGCTCTTCTGCTATAAGCGCGATGTCGAAAAGGCAAAGAAGCTGATGGCCGGCGCGGGCTTTGCCAACGGCTTCTCCGCAACCGTGATCGCCGCCACTGGCGAGCCGCCAACCGCCACTGCCGAAGCCCAGGTCATTCAGTCG
Organism: Rhizobium sp. NXC24; assembly: GCF_002944315.1. NCBI lineage: Bacteria > Pseudomonadati > Pseudomonadota > Alphaproteobacteria > Hyphomicrobiales > Rhizobiaceae > Rhizobium > Rhizobium sp. NXC24. The sequence goes on along the minus strand of NZ_CP024314.1, from coordinate 1,093,317 downwards.
CAGCTCGCCGAAATCGGCATCAAGCTCGATATCAAGGTCATGGAACTCAACGTCTACGTCGATGCCTGGTTGAAGGGCAATTTCGATATGGCGGTTGCGTTGAATGGCGGCAGCGCCGATCCCTATTCGATGTATAACCGTTACTGGACCAAGACCGGCAACCTGCAAAAGGTCGCGAACTATATCGACGATACCTTGGACAGCCTGATGCAGAAAGGTCGTGTCGAAACCGATCCCACCAAGCGAAAGGTCATTTTCGGCGACTTCGAAAAGCACATTGCCGAAGTCTCGCCGTGGATCTGGCTCTACACCGCCTATGGCTACACGGCCGAGCAGAAGAACGTGCAGGGCTTCGTGCCGACACCGACGGGCTCTCTCTTCGGCCTCAGCAAGGTATCCATCCAGTAAGGATAGGTATCTGGTTCTAGAGGAAGTCCCATGGGTTACCTGACGCGCCGGCTGATGACATTCCCGCTGATCATGTTGGGAGTGTCCGTCCTCATATTCGTCGCCATCCGGCTGGTGCCGGGCGATGCGATCACGGCTATGCTCGGAACCAATGCCGGCCTGCTGACACCCGAGCAGAGGCAGGCGCTGGCGGCCTATTTCGGCATCGACCAATCATGGTTCGTGCAGTACTGGCATTGGCTGTTCGGTGTGCTGCAGGGCAATCTCGGCATTTCCGTCACCTACGGCAAACCGGTGCTGGACATCATCCTCGAGCGATTTCCGCTGACGCTTGAGCTTGCGCTGCTCTCCATGGTGATCGCGCTGCTGATTGGCCTGCCGGCAGGCGTCTTCGCCGCGACAAGAAATGAAAGACTGTCCGATCTCGCGGTACGCGTCGTTGCCATGGTCGGGCAGTCCACCCCGAATTTCGTTCTCGGCCTTCTCATCATCTATACCCTTTCGGCAGGCTTCGGTGTCCTGCCGGCTATGGGCGCCTTCACGCCGTTCTTGCAGGATCCGCTTGGCAATCTCGGCCAGATGATCCTGCCGGCATTGACACTCGGTTTTGCCTTCGCCGCTTCGGTCACGCGTGTCGTGCGCTCGGCCATGCTCGATGTGCTGAGTGACGACTATGTCCGCACTGCGCGCAGCCGCGGCGTGCCAGCCCGGGGCGTCATCTGGCGTCATGCGCTGCCCAACGCACTCATTCCGGTGGTGACGCTGAGCGGCGTGGAATTTGGCTATCTCCTTGGCGGCGCCGTGCTGGTCGAGCAGATCTACGCGCTGCCCGGTCTCGGGCGGCTGGTGCTCGATGCGATCCAGCAACGCGATTACGCACTCGTTCAAGGCTGTGTCCTGTTCATTGCCTTCAACTTCATGATCGTCAATCTGCTCGTCGACCTCGCCTATGTCGCGCTCGATCCGCGCGTTCGCTTGGGAGAAGGCTGATGCGCACCGTCAAAGCCATTTTCGGGCACACGAGCGGCTGCATTGGCGGCGCCATTGTCGTCGTTTATCTCATCCTTGCCATTCTCGGCATGCTGGGACTGACCCCCTATGATCCGGTAACACGGAGCCCGCTCAATCGATTGCACGCTCCAAGTGGCGCCTTTTGGATGGGGACGGACTTGCTAGGGCGCGATGTTGCTAGTCGGCTAATGAACGGCATCGGCGAGTCCTTCATCGTCGCCTTTCTCTCCGTTGCGCTTGCAAGTCTGATCGGCACCGTGCTCGGCCTGACCGCCGCCTGGTTCGGCAAGCGCTGGGACGGGGTGATCATGCGCACGATGGATGTATTGCTGGCATTCCCCGCCATCCTTCTCGCGCTATTGATCATCGCCATAGTCGGCCCCGGCACCTGGACCAGCGTCGCGGCGATCGCCATCGTCTATACGCCGATCTTTACCCGCGTCGTGCGCGGGCCGGCCCTCTCGCTGAAATCGCGCGATTTCGTCGATGCCGCTCGCACGTTCGGCAGCAGCAAACCCTATATTCTGACGCGGCATTTGCTTCTGAACCTCGTCGCGCCGTTGACGGTCCAGATCACCCTGGCGCTGGCATGGTCTCTCCTGACCGAGGCCGGCTTAAGTTTCCTCGGCCTCGGTACTCAGCCGCCGGCCTCTTCGCTCGGCTTGATGCTCAGCGACAGCCGCAACCTGATGGAAACCGCACCCTGGCTGCTGATCTTCCCCGGCCTTACCATCATGATCAGCATCCTCGGCTTCAATCTGCTCGGCGATGCCTTGCGCGATGTTCTCGATCCGAAAATGCGGAGGTCCAGCCTGTGAACCCTCTGCTTTCTGTATCAAACCTGCAAGTGGGCTTCGGCCGCAATCCTGAGGCCAACAAGATCGTCCGTGGCGTCAGCTTCGATCTCGAAGCCGGTGAGACGCTGGCGATCGTCGGAGAGAGCGGCTCGGGAAAATCGGTGACCGCACTCTCGATCAATCGCCTCGTCAATTTCGGCGGCGGTCGCATCGTCGGCGGCTCGATCAAGCTGAGGCGGGCCGACAACAGCATTCTCGATCTGACGACGGCGACGGAAGCGGAACTCACCAAAATCCGCGGCGCCGAGATCGGCATGATCTTCCAGGAGCCGATGACCTCGCTCAATCCGGTGCTGACCATCGGCACGCAGATCGAAGAGTCTTTCCGCCTGCATCGCGGGCTGACCGGTCGTCAGGCGACCGCTGCAGCAAAGGATGCACTGGATCGCGTCCGCATCCCCGATGCTGCGCGGCGGCTGAAATATTGCCCGAACCAGCTCTCCGGCGGCATGCTGCAACGTGTGATGATCGCGACCGCGCTTGCCTGCAATCCGCGCCTGCTGATCGCCGATGAGCCGACGACGGCGCTCGACGTGACGGTGCAGGCGCAGATCATGGCGCTTCTGGCCGAGCTGAAGCGCGAGACCGGCATGTCGATGATCTTCATCACCCACGATATCGGTCTCGTCGCCGGTATCGCCGACAAGGTCATGGTGATGCAGGCTGGCGAGGCGGTCGAGCAGGGCGAGTTGAATCAGATCCTCGATAAACCCAGCCATCCCTACACCCAGCATCTCCTTCATTCCGTGCCGCATTTTTCGACCGGCCGCGCGACCCGTTCGGATTTTAGCCGCGATGAGACCGCAGAGGCTGCGCCGGCGCTTAAGGTTGATGGGCTGACAGTTCGCTTCCCGGTATCGGGCGGCTTCTTTTACCGTCCGACTGGCGCGGTGCATGCGGTCGAAGGCGTCGGTTTCGATCTTCTGCCCGGCGAAACGCTGGCGATCGTCGGCGAAAGCGGCTCGGGTAAATCCACTACGGCGCGGGCAATTCTCGGATTGGTGAAGTCGACGCGGGGCACATTTACCGCAAATGCCGGAAAGACGGCGGACCGGACGAGCGCCGTGCAGATGGTGTTCCAAAACCCCTATGCCTCGCTCAACCCGAGGCTTCGCGTCGATAGCATCCTGGCGGAACCCGTCATCGCCGCCGGCGGACGGGCGTCGGGGGAAACACGCAACAGGATGGCCATGCTACTGAAGCGCGTCGGACTGCCCGAAAACAGTCTCGAACGCTATCCGCATGAATTTTCAGGCGGGCAGCGCCAGAGACTGTGCATTGCACGCGCGCTAATGCTGAACCCTTCGGTTCTGGTGCTGGACGAAGCCGTCTCGGCGTTGGATGTTTCCGTTCAGGCTCAAGTCTTGGATCTTCTGATCGAATTGCAGCGGGAGTACCGGCTTGCCTATCTTTTCATCTCGCATGACATGGCGGTGGTCGAGCGGATTGCGCACCGGATCGCGGTGATCTATGCCGGCCAGATCGTCGAGATCGGCGATGCCGTGTCGGTGCTGTCGCAGCCGAAGCATTCCTATACCAAGCGGTTGATCTCGGCCGTTCCGGCGGTTGATCGCCGGCGGGAGAATTTTGCGCTGGATACGCGTCAGGTCCCCTCTCTGGTGCGCCCGCTCGGGTTCGAGCCGGCGGCAACCGAATGGCGACAATTCGCTCCGGATCATATAGCCCAGGCGGAAGCCTGAAAGAGAGACGCGGGGGAAGCATGACGGCGACAGGGAAGACGGAATTCGCGCAGCGCTTCGATCGGGCATTCCAGCCCGTTGAAGCCGCCGTTGCGACCGGGCGCATTCCCGGCGGCGTGCTCGGCATTATCGATCGCGACGGCGATCGGATGGTCCGCGCGGTCGGCTCAGCGCAGAAGGTTCCGATCACGCGGCCAATGCTTGCCGATACTTGGTTCGATCTGGCCTCCCTGACCAAGGTCATCTTCACCACGCCGCGCATCCTGGCCTTGGCGGAAGCCGGCACGATCGATCTCGACGCGCCGCTGATTTCGTTGCTGCCGGATCTGCGCCAATATGATGCGGCTGCCTGGGAGCGGAAGGTGACCTTTCGCCAGTGCCTCGGCCATCAGACGCCCTTTCCGGCCGTCGAACCGCTTTATACCTACGGCCGCGATCCCGATCTGCTGCGCGCCTTTGTTCTACAGCGCGAATGGCGAGCCGTGCCGCCCGTTTATTCCGATATCAATTTCATCTTGCTCGGCTTCGCCTTGGAGCGCCTGACGGGTCAGACGATCCGCGACATGGATGCCGGCCCGGGTTTTGCGTTTTCCGCTACATCCGATCAGGCTGCCGCGACGGAGGATTGCACCTGGCGCCACCGCATTCTCTCGGGCGAAGTCCATGATGATAATTGCTCCGCTTTGCAGGGTGCCGGGCATGCCGGCCTGTTCGGAACGGCCGACGCGGTCCTCGATTTTGCCGTGGGTTTGCTTACAGGCTCCGGCGCCTCCGAGCGCTCCATCGCGTTGATGCGCTCGCCGTTATCGGCGACCCGCACGCATGGATGGGAGCGGCCTTATGACGGCTGGTCGGGTGGCAGCTTGTGCTCGCCGGGCACGATCGGCCATACCGGCTTTACCGGCACCGGCCTCTGGATCGATTTCGACAAGGGAAGGGCCTGGACGCTGCTCACCAACCGTATTCACCCGACACGCCATTTCGACAGCGGGATCGTGGCGCTTCGCCAGACCGTCGGCGATCTCGTCAACAAAGCTTAGGAGCTTGATCATGGAACCAATCTGGGCCGTGGGTCTGATGACCGGAACCGTTCTCGACGGCAATATCGATGTCGCCCTGCTCAAGACGGATGGCGAGCGGATCGAAGAGTTCGGTCCCTATGTGCTGGCGCCCTATCCGGAGTGGATCAAGACATTGCTGGAAGAGACATTGGCCCAGGCCCGGGTCTGGAATTTCAACGGGCCGGAGCCGGAAATCTTCAGACAAGCCGAGGAGGCCTTAACGCGTGCGCAATCGGACGCGGTCAAGGATCTTGTTGAAAGCCACGGGCTGACGATGGCCGATATCGGTGCGGTTGGTTTCCACGGCCAGACCGTGCTGCATCGCGCGCCGCAAAAGGAGCGTCGCGGCGATACACGCCAGCTCGGCGACGGCGAATTGATGCGCTCCATCCTTGGCACCAAGGTTGCCTATGACTTCCGTTCCGCCGATGTACGCGCCGGCGGGCAGGGTGCGCCTCTGGCGGCCGTCTATCATACCGCCCTGTTGCGGCGTGCAGGCGCCGGAGACGATACCGCCATCCTCAATCTCGGCGGTGTCGCCAACATCACTTGGTCGGACGGGGAGGGCAATTTCGTCGCCTTCGACACCGGGCCTGCTAACGCGCCGCTCAATGATTTTGTCAAATCCCATGGCCTTGGCGAGATGGACAGGGACGGCGCGCTCGGCCGAGCGGGTACGGTGGATGAGGCAAGGCTCGCGAAGCTGCTGCAACACCCTTATCTCAGCGCCCCCTATCCGAAATCGCTGGATCGCTTCGACTTCGGAGCCTCCATGGCTGACGGACTTGGCCCCGAGGACGGCGCGGCAACGCTTTCGGCCTTCACCGCATCCGCTGTCGGCAAGGCGCTGGACCTGCTGCCCCGCCGCCCGAAGAAGCTGGTGGTCAGCGGCGGCGGCCGCCGCAATCCGACGATCATGTCGATGCTCAGGACCCGCGCTGGCGTCGAGCCCATCTCGGCGGAAACGCTCGGCTGGCGTGGGGATGCCGTCGAAGCCGAATGCTTTGCATTCTTGGCCGTGCGCGTCTTGCGAGGCCTGCCGATCAGCTTTCCAGGCACGACGGGCGTCCCAACGCCGATGTGCGGTGGCCGGCTTGCAGAATAGGTCGGCTTCGGCGGAGATCACACTTCGATTGTAATCGCACCATTGCCGAGCGAAAATCACTTATGGTGAAGCGGACGTATCCTGTTTCAGGAGGACGAAGTGAGAACCGTTGAACCAAAAATCTTGTATTTTGGAACACCTATTGCACTGATCAGCAGCCTGAACGAGGATGGTTCGACGAATTTGTCACCGATCTCGTCATTTTGGGCACTTGGCTGGACGATGGCACTTGGCCTGTTGAATGATGCCAAGCTCGCGGAGAATCTCGCGCGGCACCCGGAATGCGTCGTAAACCTTCCTTCTCCCTCAATGTGGCAGATGGTCGAAAAGCTTGCGCCGCTGACGGGCAAAGACCCAGTACCCGAACTGAAGTCCAGACAATTCAGGACGGAGAAAGACAAATTCACAGCAGCGGGATTTTCCAGGCACGACAGTGAGCTGGTTCGCCCGGTCCGGGCTGCAGAATGCCCGGTTCAAATGGAAGCCCGTGTCTTGTCACGTCATGAAATGGGCGGAACAAGACTGGCTGAACTTGGAGGCGGCCTTGTTGCGGTTGTTGAGATCTTGCGCGTGCATGCCTGCGAAGAGTTCTTGAAAGGAGATAGCGATCATATCGATCCGCATAAATGGTCTCCGCTGGTTTACAATTTTCGTCATTATTACGATTTGTCCGACACTGAGCTTGGGAAAACATTCCGGGCATAAGATCTCTATCCGGCTGTCTCATAGCGCGCGCGGCTGAGGCTGACGCAGCTAGAGACCGCCGCGCAGATGCCGGCCAAAACAAGTGCGAAACTGGGCGCGCTTGTCTGCGGCATGGCTTCGAAAATGATCGACATACAAATGGCACCAAAAGTTTGCCCGAGCAGACGTGCCGTGCCCTGCATGGCTCCCGCAGCGCCGCTGCGCGCCTTCGGTGCGGTGAGAAGGAGAATGCGGTTGTTTGGGGTCTGGAAAAGGCCGAACCCGACGCCGGCGATCACCGTACCGACTAGAAACGCAATTCCCCGGGGATCGGCGGGACTTAGACCCGCGATGAAAAGGCCTGCGGCCAGGAGCGCGCCTCCAGTGGCGCAGAGCCACGCCGTCTTGATGCGACCCGCCAGCCGCCCGGAAATCGGAGCAATGATGATGGTCGCGGCGGGCCAAGGCATCATGTAGAGCCCCGCCAGCGCCGGCGGCATGTGCAAAGTGTGCTGCAGGTAGAACGGCAGCGCGACGTAGCTCAGCATTTGGCCGGTGAAACACGCGACTGACGCGATGACGGCAACCCGAAAGGCAGGATCGGCCAAGAGGTCCGTCGGCACAATGGGCGTAGTGTTCTTACGCTCAAGACGCAGCAGCGCGATGAGGGACAGAACGGAGCCGCCGATCAGGAAAGAGCCGCTGATCGGTGCGCTGGTTGCGCCAAGCGGTATGTTGACGGCAAACAGCCAAGGCCAACTGGCCACAGAGAGGATTGCCCCGGCGACACCTGGCCCTGCGGCCGACGAAATGGCAATGATCATCGCGTTGATGCCGATGATCGTTCCCAATAGTTGTTGCGGCACCGCAAAGCGCAGGTTCATCATCGCCAGGGCCATGATCGCGCCGGCACCCAACCCCTGAGCAAATCGCGCCGCGACCAGAACGGGCAGATTTCCAGCGAGGGCACAGGCTGCGGAAGCTAGCGTGAAGAGAGCGACACCCATCAGGAAGACACGTCGCGGGCCGTGAATTTCACCCAGCGCGCCACAGGGCAGGAGGGCGACAAGCACAGCAAGCTGGTAGCTGGATACGACCCAGACGGTGTCGCTGGCATCGGCACCAAGCGAGGCCGCGATGGATGGCAGCGCGACATTGGCGATGGCCCCGTCCAACACGACGAGGACGAGCGTCATAAGAAGCACGGCAACGGCCATGTATCGTCGCGGATAGGGCAGGCCGTCATGGGCAGTGGTACCGATTGATGCTACGGACATAGAAGCTCACTTTGTTCGTTTGTTTGCGCCATGGATATCCGCGGTGTATGACTTGCGCCAGACGCAACGCAGGAAACTGAGCGTTGCGTCGAACGCCTCGCCTCGTTAAAACCAGCCTATGCCCGATGTCGACTTGAACCTGCTGGTAGCCCTGGACGCTTTGCTTCGTGAGCGGAGCGTATCGGCTGCCGCGCGAAAGCTTGGATTAAGTACGTCCGCCATGAGCCGGACGTTGTCGAGGCTTCGGATAGCGTTGAGCGATCCCATTCTGGTTCCGGCCGGCCGTGCGATGGTCGCGACACCCCATGCCGAGGCGATAGCAGACCAGGTGCGTTCGCTGACCGCTGCTGTCCAGGCCGTGCTTAGCCCGCAGCCAGCGGTCGAAATTCGCGAGCTGCAACGCGATTTCACGATCCGTGCCAATGAGGCATTCGTGCTCTTACATGCCGCGCGCCTCAGTATCGCCGTCACGAATGCCGCGCCCGGTGTGCGGCTGCGTTTCGCGCCCAAGCCAAACAAAGAAATTCAGCCCCTGAGGGATGCAACGATTGACCTGGACATCGGGGTCATCTCGGGTGATGGCGCGGAGTTGCGCGGGCAAACACTGTTTGAGGACTCCTTTGTCGGCGTGGCGCGGGCTGGACATCCTCTTTTGAGGGCGGAGCATATAACCCCCGAGCGATACGCGGCATGCGAACATGTGATCTCCTCCAGGCGAGGGCATTTCACGGGTCCCGTTGACGAAGCTCTCACCGAACTCGGCCTTTCGCGAAAGGTCAACCTCGTCGTGCCGAGCTATCCGGCAGTTATCGCCGTCGCGGCAGCATCCGATCTTATCGGATTGGTGCCGCGTTCGTATTGCCAGCCGGGCGCTGCGAGCCAGATCGAGATGTTTGAGCTGCCAGTGGCCACCCCCGGCTTCGTCATCGCGCAGACGTGGCATCCGCGCATGGACGCAGACCCTGTCCATCGATGGCTGCGGGCATTGATCTTCGAAGCTTTCAGGCCATAGCCGACCGTTGAACGGAGGTTATCCGGAAGCCTCCAGCAGCTTCCTAGTTTTCGTCGTCGCGCATCGATGCTATCAAGAAGGCAATCTAGCGATTTCGATTTCAAACGGGTTTCGCAGGGATGGCAGGCAACCAGCATCGGTCCGGCTTTGTCGTAAGGGTCACAGGTTTTGTTATTGCGTCCGGCTTCGTCGTCTCGGCCGCTTGCCCCGCGAAGGCCCAGCCTGAATGGAGCGTTGCGTCACCGGCCTGCATTTCCGGACCTTTGGTAACGGATACCGGCAAGACACTTTGCATCCGCAAGGAGAGCTACAATCGCGACCTCTGCGACGCGATCGACTATTTTGCCCACGCCAATCATCTGCCATCGGATTATCTCGCCAGGCTCATCTGGCGCGAGAGCACATTTCGCCCCGATGCGATCAGCCCGAAGGGCGCGCGAGGCATTGCGCAGTTCATGCCGGGGACAGCACGGTTGCGCGGCGTTCAGGACAGCTACGACCTGCTGGAGGCACTGGGCAAGGCGGCGGCCTATCTGGACGAATTGCGCAACCGTTTCGGCAATCTCGGCTTGGCCGCCGCCGCCTATAATGCCGGCGAAAACGGCCTCGCAAATTTCCTCAATTCCGGCAATCTTCCCTATGAGACACGCAGCTATGTGATTGCCATCACGGCACACACGGTCGAGCAATGGAAGGATGACCCGCCCGATACCGTCGCGCCGGAACTCGACAAAGGCAAGCCTTTCGCGCAGGCCTGCATGGCGCTTGCCGGCAGCCGCCGGCTGAAGCAGGTCGCTTTGGAGCAGGAGCGACCCTGGGCGCCCTGGGGCGCCCAGCTTGCGGAGCACCTCCAACTCGATACCGTCCGGCGGCTTTTCTCCGAAGACGTCAGCAAGCTTCCATCACCATTGAATGAAGAAAAGCCGCTTATCGTGCGCCAGCGCAATGCAGATTTCGGTTTCCGCATCCGATACGCCGCCCGTATCGGCCGGCAGACGCGTGAAGAGGCAGATGCCGTTTGCGCTCAAGTCCGCCAAAAGGGCGGCGCTTGTTTCGTCTTCAAGAATTGAGGGTTTCGCCGGGTTCGGAATGCAGCGAAATGCACAATGGGTTTATCGCTCGCTGCTTCTCAATGTGCAAATACTCGTCAATCGGCTAGTCTCATTCCCGGGTCTCGGGCGGGCAACCAAAGGAGCGTGCTATGGCGAAGAAGCGCGAAGTTCCGGGAATTCGTACCTACAGCAATCCCGCGGGCGGCTGGGGTGCCTTGAGGGCGACCGCCAAGGCCGTGCGCGAGCAGATGGATGTCACGGAAGCGCCGCTGCTTCTTCTGCGCACCAACAAGCCTGATGGTTTCGATTGCCCCGGCTGCGCCTGGCCGGACAAGGAACACACATCGACGTTTCAGTTCTGCGAAAACGGCGCAAAGGCCGTCACCTGGGAAGCCACGAACAAGCGCGTGACGCCCGAGTTCTTCGCCAAGCATACCGTGACTGAACTGCTCGAATGGAGCGATTACGAGCTGGAAAATGAAGGGCGGCTCACGCACCCGATGGTCTATGACAGGGTAACCGATACCTATCGGCCGATCGAATGGGACGCGGCGTTTGCCCGCATCGGCGAGATCATGCGCAGCCTGCCAGATCCAAATATGGCGGAGTTCTACACGTCCGGCCGCGCCTCCAACGAAGCCGCTTTTCTGTTCCAGATCTTTGCGCGCGAATACGGGACCAACAATTTCCCCGATTGCTCCAACATGTGCCACGAGGCGACCAGTGTCGGCCTGCCGCAATCGATCGGCATCGGCAAGGGTACGGTCTCGCTGGAGGACTTCGACCGTTGCGAGCTGATCATCTCCATGGGCCACAATCCCGGCACCAACCACCCGCGCATGATGGGCACGATGCATGAATGCTCGCGGCGCGGCGTGCCGATCATCGTCTTCAATCCGCTGAAGGAACGGGCGCTCGAACGCTTCGCCGATCGCAGAACCCGATCGAAATGAGCACCTTCGGTTCGACGCGGATTGCCTCTTCCTACTATCAGGTGAAGATTGGCGGCGATGCGGCGGCGCTGAAAGGCATCATGAAGGCAATACTGGAGTTGGCCGAGGCGGCGGAAGACGTTGTCGACCGAGCCTTCATCGCCGAACACACCAACGGTTTCGATGCCTTCGCCGTCGACCTCAAGCAGACGGCATGGGCGGATATCGAAAGGGCCTCCGGCCTTGCGCGGGCAGAGCTGGAACGGGTCGCAGCCGCTTATGCTAAATCGAATGCCACGATCGTCACCTACGGCATGGGTATCACCCAGCACGCCAAGGGTACCGCGAATGTGCAGCAGATTGCCAATCTGCTGCTGCTGCGCGGCAATTTCGGCAAGCCCGGCGCCGGCATCTGCCCGTTGCGCGGCCATTCCAACGTGCAGGGCAATCGCACGGTCGGGATCAGCGAGAGGCCCAATCCTGCGATGTTTGCCGGCATCGAGCGCGCGTTTGGCTTCAAATCGCCCGAACACCATGGTCACGATGCGGTCGCCGCAATGCAGGCGATGGCGGAGGGGCGATCTAAGGTGCTGCTCTGCCTTGGCGGCAATTTTTCGATCGCGCTGCCGGACCCGGAACTCTGCGCCGCGGGCATGCGCAAGCTCGACCTCGCCGTTCACATGAATACCAAGCTCAACCGCTCGCAACTGCTGATCGGCAGGGAGTCCATCATTCTGCCGGTGCTTGGGCGCACCGAGCAGGATATCCAGTCCTCCGGGCCGCAATCGGTGACGATCGAAGACTCGATGTCGATGGTGCATGCCTCGCGCGGCAAGCTGAAGCCGGCCTCGGACCATCTGCGTTCCGAACCGGCGATCGTTGCCGGTATGGCGCAGGCAACATTGCCCAATAGCAAGGTCGCCTGGATGGACCTGGTAGCCGACTATGATCGCATTCGTGACAAGATCGAAATCGTCTTTCCCGATTTCGCGCGCTACAATGAGCGCATCCGTGTACCGGGCGGTTTCCGCCTGCCTCTTGGTCCAACCGAGCGCATTTGGAAGACGCCTTCCGCCAAAGCGGAATTCCTGCTGTTCCAGGGGCTCAACGAGGATGTCGCAGTGGCAGACGCCGGCCTGCTCAAACTCGCGACGATACGCAGCCACGACCAATACAACACGACGATCTATGGTCTAGACGATCGCTATCGCGGCGTTTTCGGGCGCCGTGACGTATTGTTCATGAATGACCGCGATCTGGCGGCGAAGGGGCTGGAGCATGGCGATCTCGTCGAGATCGAAACAGCGCTGCCTTCGGGCGACAAGCGGCTGCTGAAACTGACAGCGATCTCCTACGACATCGCGCCGGGTTCGGTCGCCGCCTATTATCCGGAGGCAAACTGCCTGATCCCGATCGACTATCAGGACAAGGAAAGCGGCACGCCGTCTTATAAGTCGGTTCCGGTGCGCATCAGCAAAGCCGCGTAACATATTGTTTTTGAGGCGGTTCTTATTCTCGCGGAATCGAAGCATCCGAACTGGCGAACTTCAGTAACTCTTTCCGATCATCTCCGCTGCCTTGGAGCCGATCGCCATTGCCGGCGCATTGGTATTTCCCGACGGGATGAAGGGAATGATCGAGCAATCGATAACCCGCAGGCCTTCAATGCCGCGCACGCGCAGCTTTCCGTCGACCACCGACATCGGATCATTGTCCGGTCCCATGCGCAGGCTGCCGGAAGGGTGGTAATTCGTCTTGACGGTCTGGCCGGCGAATTTTGTCAGAGCCTCCTCGTCCTGCAGCGCCCGGCCGGGCAGGATTTCGTCCGCGATCTTCGATTTGAACGGTTCCGTCTCCAGCAATTGCCGGGCGACCTTCAGCGAGGCAAGCGTCAGGCGCAGGTCGTCCGGATCGCCGAAGAAGTTGCAGTCGACCAATGGCTGATCCGCCGGGTTGCGCGAGCGTAGTTTGACGCTGCCGCGTGCCTTCGGGCGTAGCAGGCAGGAGGTGAAGGTGACCCCATAGCTGGGCTTGGCGGAGGAAACGTCACGGTCGAGATAGACGATCGGGGCGCAATAGAGCTGGATCGATGGCCGTTCGCTGCCGTCCGGATCGTAGAACAGGCAGGATTCTATGCCCGTCGTGGTGACCGGGCCCGAGTTGAAGAGCAGGTATTGCAGCCCGTTGCGAAGCATCGGCCAACCCTTGTCCTCGCCGAAATAGCCGGATTTGGCTTTGGTCGTGGCGATGACCGGCACTTCATGATGGTCCTGCAGATTGGCGCCGACGCCGGGAAGATCGAGCGTAACGGCGATATCATGTTCGCGCAGATGATCGGCCGGGCCGATGCCTGAGAGCATCATCAGTTTGGCGCTGTTGTAGGTGCCCGCAGCGATAAGGATTTCCCGCGCTGCATGGATCGTCTGGCTTTCTCCGTTGCGCGTACAGGTTACACCGGTCGCGCGGCCGTTTTCGATGACGATGCGGTCGACGCGGGCATCCGTAATGATCTCCAGTCTCTTGTCACCGGCGAGTGGATCGAGGAAGGCCTTCTTGGCATCGGAGCGCTCCATCTTGCCGTTCCACTGGCCGTAGGTGTGCTGCATGATGCCGACGCCGTTTTGCCTGACGCCGTTGAAGTCGGGATTGTAGGGATGACCGAGCCCTTGCGCCGCCAGCAGAAAATCCTCGGTCGTGTCCGAGATATGTCCCGGCTCGGAGACGCGCAGATTGCCGGATATGCCGTGATATCTGTTGTTGAAGCGCGTATTGGCTTCGATCCCTTTGAAGTGCGGCAGCATGTTGGCATAGGACCATTCTATCCCATGGCCGAGATGGGCGGCCCAGCCGTCGTAATCCTCTTTCTGCCCGCGCATGTAGACCATGGCATTGACGGCGCTGCCGCCGCCAAGTGCCTTGGCGACCGGAACGATCGGCCCGCGACCGCCAAGCTGCGGCTGCGGAACCGTATGATGCATTTCGAGGAAATCGTCGCGGGCAAGATATTTCATATAGCCCGCGGGAAATGCCATCAATTTCGCGGTCCTGCGCGGCCCACGCTCGATGACGAGCACGGAAAAGCCGAAATCACGCACCAGCCGCATAGCGGCGACGCAAGCTGCCGAACCACCGCCGGCAATGATGAAATCATAGGTCTTCGCCACCAAAGCTCCCCCCTTGGCCAATATTCACTGTCTTAAATTGATCGGATCGTGCCCTCGTCGACCCTGATCCGCGCGCCTAATCTCTTGCTTGACCCCAGCACCAGTGCCTCCTTGCTCGCCAGCCCGAGCGTCATGCGCCGATCTCCTGAAGACGGCGTGCCTGCCGGGCAAGCAGGCGTTCGACGTCCTTCACGTCGAGCGGCGAAAGCTTGGCGCCGGGCTTACGCAAGGCGGCGGATTTGATGACACCGCGTTTGGCGAGGACATATTTGCGGGCGGCGAGGCCAATGCCCTGTTGCTGCTCGTAGCGTGCCAGCGGCAGATAGGCGTCGAAGATTTCATGCGCCCGATCGATATTGCCGGCACGATAAGCCTCTACGACGCCAACCATCATTTCCGGATAGCAGAAGCCGGTCATGGCGCCATCGGCGCCGCGGTCCATTTCCTCCGGCAAAAAGAGGCCGCCATTGCCGCAGAGGATAGAGATACGCCGCGTTTCACCACTGTCGCTGGAGGCACGCAGCGCGGTAATCTTCGACAGACCCGGCCAATCCTCATGCTTGAGCATGACGCAGTTCGGCACGCCCTTGATGATCCGGTCGATGACCTTGGGCGCGATGGTGACATTGGTCGTCAGCGGATAGTCCTGCAGCACGAAGGGCGTATCGCCTAATGCTTCACCGACCGATTGATAGAAGGCAAAGGCCTGGTCGTCGGTCTTGATCGTCCACGGCGGCGCGACCATCACGCCCGCCGCGCCCTGATCCATTACCGCCTCGGCCAGCTCCTTCATCGGCGCAAGCCCCGGCGCGGAGACACCGACGACAACGGGCAGGCGGCCATCGAGGCGCTTCAGCACGCGTTCGACGACGGCGCGCGATTCCTCCGCCGTCAGTTTCGGCGCCTCGCCGAGCTGACCTAGCACCGTCAGCCCGGTCACCCCAACGCTTTCGTAGAAATCCACCATGCTGTCGATGCTGGCGAAATCGAGCGCGCCTTCGTCGGTGAAGGGTGTAACGGCGATCACATAGACGCCCCTGGCGTCTTCGGTCAGTCTGGCCATCCTGCCGCCTCCAAATTCATTCGCCGAAACAGATGCTCCCGCGCTACCGGCAAACATCGTCATAATTTTAGTTGTTCGTCAAATGATTAGGCAGCGCCGCTTTGAAGATGATCCTTCAACGGAGCCGGTTCCCCTGTCCGTCGAAATAGCGGCGTCTTTCCGGCGGGCAACGCAGGTAAAGCGTATCGCCGCGCTGAACATCGGGACCTTCGCGATATTCGGCGATCAGGTTTTGGCCGTCCTCCGTTTGGCAATAGAGATAGCGCGTGCCGCCGAGATATTCGTCGAAATCGACGGTCACGCGGATCGCATCATTATTGTCGGATACGACGACCAGATGTTCCGGGCGCATGCCCAGCATCAGCTTGTCGCCGGCCGCAAGGCTCGCCTGTCCTATGTTCGCCTTGATGGAGCCGCCTGGTACTTTGGCGGAACCATCAGAGGTCCATTCGGCTTCGATCATGTTCATGCGCGGAGAACCGATGAAGCCGGCGACGAAAATATTGGCCGGATCTTCATAGACCTCGCGCGGGCTGCCGACCTGCTCGATCTTGCCGTCCCTGAGGACGACGATCTGGTCGGCGAGTGTCATCGCTTCGGTCTGGTCGTGCGTCACATAGATCATCGTGTTGCCGAGCTCGCGGTGCAGCCGGGCGATTTCGATGCGCATGGAGACGCGCAGTTCCGCGTCGAGATTGGAGAGCGGCTCGTCGAACAGGAAGACATCCGGCTTCCGCACGATTGCCCGGCCGATGGCGACGCGCTGGCGCTGGCCACCGGAAAGCTGGCCGGGACGGCGGTCCAGCAAATGGTCGATCTTGAGGATCGCCGAAGCGGCCCTGACGCGCGCTTCGATCTCTTCGGCATCGGTCCGGGCCATTTTCAGCCCGAAACCGAGATTTTCACGCACGCTCATATGCGGATAGAGCGCATAGGATTGGAAGACCATGGCGATGCCGCGCTCGGACGGGTCGAGATCGGTGACATCCCGGCCCTTGATGGCGATCTCGCCGTCGGTCACTTCCTCCAGTCCGGCGATCATCCTAAGCAAGGTCGACTTACCGCAGCCGGACGGGCCCACGAAGACGACGAATGCACCTTCCTGCACTTCGAGATCGATACCGTGAATGACCTCCAGCCCGCCGTAACTCTTGCGGACGCCGGTCAATCTCATGCTGTTCTTGCCCATGTCAGGCTCCGTGTTGCGTCTGGCCGGCGCGGACCCAGACCAGCATCTCACCCGGCTCGCGATTATCCCACAAATGATAGGGAACGAAACGGGCGGTGGCGGAGCGGCTCTTCGGCGGCGCCGTTCGATAGAGGTCCGTTCCCCAATCCGACTCATCGCGCTTCACCGGAATATCGAGCGCGACTGCGCCCTCCAGTGCGGCAATTTCCGCCGTCTGCGCCAACGCGGGATCGCCGGTAAGCGAGATGCCGTTGAGATCGCGGCCATTATCGGTCGTCTCGACGCAATAGACCAGCGGTCCACGCATTAGCGCTGCACGGCCGGCGTCCTGGCGCACTCTGGGATTGGCAAACAGGGTACGCGGGATCAACGGAATATTGAGGTCGACCTTGTCGCCACTCTGCCATTCGCGCTCGATGCGAGCATAGCCGTCGATGGTGATCGTGGAAAGATCGATGGGCGCGCCGTTGACGGCGAGCGTCGCACCATCAGCCCATCCGGGGATGCGGAGCGATAGCGCGAAGCGGGCGCTGCGGTCTGGATTGACGCCAAAACGGATGGCGCCTTCCCAAGGATAATTCGTCTCCTGAGACAGTTCGACCGTGACGCCGCTTGCAAGCGGAACGCGGGCCTTGCTCTTGCCATAGAGATGGACGGCGATTTCGTTATCCGCAGCCGCATACATGTAGGAACCGACGGAGGCGAGCAGGCGGGCAATGTTCGGCGGGCAACAGGGGCAGTTGTGCCAGATCCAGCGATGATGCTTGCCGGCGCTTTCCAGCGGGTTTTCGTAGAAAAATGTCTTTCCGTCGAGCGACAGTCCGGCCATAGCACCATTGTAAAGCGCCTGTTCCATGATGTCGGCATAACGCCGGTTTGGCCCGCGCCCCAGCATGCGGTTGGCCCAGAAGACCAGACCGACCGAGGCGCAGGTTTCGGCATAGGCGCTTTCGTTCGGCAGGTCGTAATAGTCGGTGAAGCCTTCGTTGGAGGCGGCCGGCCCGATGCCGCCGGTGACGTACATCTGCTTGGTAGTCAGATCGTCCCACAGCGTCTCCAACGCAGAGGTCAGGCTGTCATCATTATATTCCGTGGCGATGTCGGCCATCCCGGAATAGAGATACATGGCCCGCACCGCGTGGCCGACGACCTTTGTCTGCTTGCGCACCGGCTGATGCGCCTGGTTGTATTCATAGGTCTTCTGCACGAATTTTGCCGGATCGCGGCCGTCGCGCAGCGCCTCCTCTGTGAAGAAATGCGGTTCCTGGCCACGTTCGTCGATGAAATATTTGGCGAGGTCGAGATATTTCTTCTCGCCGGTGACGCGGCCAAGCTTCACTAGCGCCAGCTCGACCTCCTCATGGCCGCAATAGCCGCGCAATTGCCCCTCACCATGGCCGAAGACGGTGATCATGTAATCGGCAAAACGGCTCATGACGTCGAGAAGCTTGCGTTTTCCCGTCGCCTGGTAATAGGCGACGGCGGCTTCGATCAGGTGTCCAGCGCAGTAGAGCTCGTGATGGTCGCGCAGGTTGGTCCAGCGGCGGCCTGGCTGCACGCGCTGGAACCAGGCGTTCAGGTAACCGTCCTCCTGCTGCAGCTTTTCATACATATCGATGATTGCATCGGCACGAGCTTCGAGTTCTGGATTGGGGCGACGATAGAGCGAATAAGCGATGGTCTCGATTGATTTGCCGAGATCGCTGTCCCAGAACATCTGCGTCGAGCCCGACCACGTCTGCAGCGGGAGGATAATGCCAGGGCTTGGCTTGTCGACGTCGATGGCCCTGACCATGCCGGCCTCGACGCAGCGGTCGAGCAGGGTGGCGGCCGTGGAGTTGCAGATCGCGTCCTGCCGGGCACCGAAAAGACCGTGAAGTTCGACATTCGGAACGGGCAGGGGGCGGAATTGGCGATTTTGCTTGTCTGACATGGCTTTCATCCGTTTCGTTTGAGGTTCATTTCACCGCGCCGGCCATCAGACCGCGCATGTAATAGCGTTGCAGAAGCAGGAAGACGATGACGCAGGGTAGGGTCATGACGGCAATGCCGGCCTGAACCGCGCCCCAGTTGACGGCGCCGAGCCGCCCGGTCCGGACCGCGATCATCAACACCGGCAGCGTGAATTTCTCATTGCTGGAAAGCAGTACCAGCGCTGCCAGGAACTCATTCCAGGCATTGAGGAAGGCAAAGATCGCAACGGTCGCTACACCCGGTAGCACCAGCGGGAAGAGGACGCGAAAAAGGAGTTTCAGATCGCGTGCGCCGTCGATGCGAGCGGCTTCCTCGATCTCCTTGGGCACCGCGTCGAAGGCGTTGCGCATCATGAAGACCGAGAAGGGTAGCTGGAGGGTGACATAGACGAGCGTCAGCCCGAGCAGCGAATTGTTGAGGCCGAGCCTTGCCAGGATGATGAAGAGCGGCGTCAGGATCGACTGGAACGGGATCATCAGCGTTGCGATGATCAGAATGAAGAAGGCGCCCTTGAACGGAAACTGATAGCGCGAAAAGCCGTAGCCGGCGAGCAGGCTGACCATGACCGTCAGGATGACCGTCGCTACCGAAACGAAGAGCGAGTTCAGCGTATGCTGCACGACACCGGCACCGAAACCGTCGAGGGCACGGTAGGCATCGAAGCTGAAGCCCGATGTCGGCCACGGCGGCAGGGGCGGAAGGCTCGCCTCCGTACCGTGCCGGAACGATGATAACAGCGCGATTGCGAAGGGTGCGAAGAAGAAGATGACGATGATGACGCCGACGCCGTGGTAGCTGACGGCACTCCACATTTTCCGCCGGGCACGACGCTCTTTTGCGGTTCTCACCTTTGTGGTGCTCATATTCGCGATGCTCATGGGCGATCCTCCCCGACGCGCAGCAGCCAGAGCTGGACGATGCTGATCAACACGAGAATGACGAGGAGGGCGATCGACAGCGCCGCGCCATAGCCGAGATTGAAGGACACGAAGGACTGGTTGAAGATATAGTAGACGACTGAGATCATCTGGTTCTGCGGTCCGCCGCTGGTCATGATGTAGAACTGGTCGAAGGCAAGCACGGAGCCGGTGATCGAGATGATCAAGGCAAGCGCGATCGTCCGGCGCATCAGCGGCAGGGTCAGGAATCGGAAGCGCTGCCAACGCCGGGCGCCGTCGATGCGAGCGGCCTCCGTCAGCTCGGACGGGATCGCCTGCAGGCCGGTAAGCAGGATGATCATGGTGAAGCCGGCGATCTTCCAGACCACCATCACGATGATCGTGGCAAAGGCGGTGTCGAAGTCCGCAAGCAGGTTCGGCCTTCGGTCGATCAGTCCGAGTGCCTGAGCCGCGGGTACGAAAAAGCCGCTGTCAACATTGGCGAGCCAGACCCAAAGCAGCGAAGCCGTCGCCAGCCCGACGACGACGGGCAGGAAGATGATGGTGCGGTAAAAACCAACGAGTCGCCGCTGCTTTTCGACGTAGAACGCCAGTGGGAAGGCGACGGCGAAAATAGCGATGGTGACGATGACGGTATAATAGGCGGTGAAGCGCAATGCCGCCATGAAGCGGACGTCCGACACCATCCTTGTATAATTGCCGAAGCCGATCCAGCGCGGACTACCGAGCAGGGGCCAGTTGTGCAGGCTCATCCAGCCGGTAAAGATCACGGGCAGGACAAAAAAGACCAGGACCAGCGCCATGGCGGGCGCGATGTAGAGAAATCCGTGCCAACCGGCACGCCGCCGCCGCTTGCGCTGCCGCAGTGCTGCAATAGCTCCGGGACCAGCCATGGGATGCTCCTGATGTTTTGGTGGGGAAAACCGGGAGGCCAAGCCCCCCCGGTCTGTGATGGTTTATTACTACTGGGCGTTGTCGATGATCGACTGCATTTCCGATTGTGCATTGGAGAAGGCCGTATCGACGTTGTCTCCAAAGATTGCGGCGTTGGTGAAGGCGGCCCAAGGGCCGTTGGCGCTGTTGATCAGGTCATTGAACTGCAGCGTGTAGGGCGTCTTGGCGATGGCGATCGCTTTCAGGCCCACCTGCATGCGCGGATCGAGGCCTTGAAGCACCTGGTCGGCGATATCACCACGCGTCGGCAGGCTGCCATATTTCGCCATGATCTTCTGACCGTCCATCGAATAGGTGTATTCGAGGAACTTCTTCACCGCATCGAGCTTCTTCGTACCCTTGGTGATGACGAAGTTGTCGCCGCCGGCAAAGGAGGACGGCTTGCCATCGACACCAGGGATCAGCGTCACACCGAAATGAATATCGGGGTATTGCGTGATCAGTGTGCCGATCGAGAAGGCGCCGATGCTCTGCTGGCCGATCTTGCCGTTGCTGATGCTTAGGAAGTTGGCGCCGGTGTCACTGGCGGCACCCGCCGGCACCAGATCCTTCTTGACCATGTTGCGGTAGATATCGACAGCCTTGCGCATCTGCGGCGTGTCGAGCGTCGCCTTCTTGCCGTCTTCCGAGAGAATGTCGGCGCCTGCACCCCAGACGAGCGGCGTGAAGGTGAAGATCATGCAGCCGCCGCAGCCGCCACCGGAGAAATAGAAGCCGTAGGTATCGCCGCCGAGCGCGCGGATCTTTTCGGCATTGCTCGTAATCTCATCCCAGGTCGCCGGCGCCTTGTCCGGATCGAGACCAGCTTTCTTGTAGAGGTCCTTGTTCCAGGCGAAAATGGAAGTCTCGACCGAGAGCGGCAGGCCGTAGATATGGTCCTGATAGGTGCCGAGCTTCACATGAGACGGAGAGAGCGAGTTGAAATAGGGCAGGCTCTTGGCCCAGTCGGTCAAGTCTTCCAACTGGCCGGCGGCGGCGAAGGCTGGCGTGTAGATCAGGTCCATCGACAGGGCGTCGGGCGCCTGTCCGCCGGCGATCGCGGTAGCGTATTTCTGCACCAGCTCGGAGAAGGGCACCTCGGTCATGGTGACCTTGTCGTCGTGGCTGGCATTATAAGCCTCGACGACCTTCTTGAAGGAATCGCCGATGCCGGAGCGCACCCACATCGTAATGTTTTCGGCGGCTGACGCGCCGGACATCAGGCATAAGGATATGAGGCCAGTCGCGGCCAGAAGTCGCTTCATCATGTTTCTCCTCCCATGGGGCATTTCCATCAGCCCCTCTTCCTCAACTAATGAACGGGGTGTCCCCCACACGACTGCCGCACGACCAATTCGCACGGCAATGTCCTGATCCCGGGTTCGATGGCGCGGCCCTCCGCCAGCGCCAGAACCGTAAGCCCGGCCTCCCGGCCGAGTGCCTTGAGATTCATGTCAACCGTCGTCAGCGGCGGCCGTGTTTGGGCGGCGACGATCTCCCAATTGTCGAAGCCAACCACGGAGACATCCTCCGGCACGCGCACGTCGCGCTCGCGCAGGGCGTCGACTACAGCGCGGGCGATCTGGTCGTTGCCGCAGAAAATGCCGTCCGGTTTCGGTCCGGGCGTATCCCAGATTTTCGCAACGGCCTCGTGGCCCCAGGCTTCCGACCATGTACCGTACATCACCGGCAACGCATCGCCGACGAGGCTTCGATAGGCCCTTGTGCGCTCGCGTACCGAAACGAAGCTCTCGGGGCCGGTGACATGAGCGATCCGGCGGCGGCCGAGACCCATCAGCCATTCGACGGCAAGAGCGGCGCCCTGAAAATCGTCGGCGCAGAAGGTAACACTATCGGGTGTCCCTTCCGTGAAGGCGTAGACGACGGGCACGGGCAGGTTGGACAGATCCACCGGTAGCCGGCGGTCGATCCTCTTTCCTGAAGCGATGATGCCATCGACGCTCTTGTCCAGCATGGCGTCCACATGAACCTTTCCGAGCGTAGGATCGTCTTCGATCGTGCAGAGAAATACCGAGACGCCGTGATCGACGAGCGCCTCGGTAATTCCGGCCATGACAGGGAGAGTGAAACGGCCGTAGGTATCGTTGGTCAAAAGACCGATAGTGAAACTCCGATTGCTAAGCAGACCCTTGGCCAAGGCATTCGGCCGGAACCCGATCTCAGTCGCGACGCGCTTGACTCGTTCCCGCGTATCGTCGGCCATCCGCCCGGTATTGTTCAACGCTTTCGACGCCGTCGAAATGCTGACCCCTGCGGCAGCGGCAACATCGTGAATCGTTACCCGACCGTTTCTGATCCGCTGGTTTTCCAGATGTCCTCTCCCGAACTTATTTGCAGTGAGAAAACCTTTTCTCAAAGCAAGAGTCAAGATGAGAAAAGCTTTTCTCAAATTTTTTTGATCATGCCCGCCTATGAATGTCTTTGGCTGCAGAGGTGGGATATCTGCGCGACTTCTACGGCCGGTCGAAAGACCAGCGGTTCACCATGTAGGTGCGCGGCGAGGTTCCGAGCATGCGTCGGAACATGGTGGTGAAGGCGGCAACGCTTTCGTAGCCGGCTTCCAGCGCGACGTTGGTCACCGGCTGCCCCTCCGCAAGTTGCGGCAGGCACGCGAAGACGCTCGCCTGCTGACGCCAGGTGATGAAACTGATGCCGGTTTCCTTGCGAAATTGCCGGGTGAAGGTGCGGCGGCTCATTGCCAGCTTCTCGGCCCAATCGTCCAATCTGGCATTCGGGGTCGGGTTTGCCAGATACTCACGGCAGAGCGCCGCCAGCCGTCGGTCGGATGGGAAGGGGAGGCCGAGCGGGCGTTCTTCCAGCGTCGAAATCTCTTCGATGAGGAGGGAAAGGACAAGTTCAGCCTTGCGATTTCCGACCGGCGCTTCCCGCAGCCGGATGGCTTCGAGCAGCAGACTGCGCGCGAGATCCGTCACTTCGACGACGCGGGGTGCCTCGTCCGGCGGGGTCGGGTCGCGCGGCATCACATAGACCGATTTGAGGCTGACATCGCTCAGCATCTCGACGGAGTGCTCCAGCCCAACGGGAATGAGCAAGGCATGGCCGGGCGGCACCATCCATCGGCCGCGGGTCGTCAGGATCAGCACGACACCGGCGAAAACGCAGAGCAATTGTGTGCGGCGATGATGATGCCAGGGAACAGTGTAACCCTGCGGCGGCTCCGAGCTGTGGACGAGCACGCCGGCATTCGATCCCTCCATCCAGAGCATATTTTGCTCGTGATCTCGGTCGAGTGTCGCCAGCAGCTTTTGAGAGAGCTTTTCCATTTTGGCCCGATCGCGAAAGAACTGGACCAAAACACGAAAGAAGGTCACCTGCAAGCCGTGTAAAAGCTGATCAAACGGCATGGCTGAAAGAATCGGTCGGCGCAGGAAGGAATCCTCAATGGTTGCGGCATTTTCGGGCGCGCAGGCCCGATTTGAGAAGACGACAATTTCAATCGTCGTGGCGGTCAGTGTCTGCCATCTTTTGAACGACATCATGCAATCGCTGCTGACGTCGCTCTACCCGATGTTCCGGGAGAATTACGCCCTCGATTTCGTTCAGATCGGTCTGCTGACGATGACGTTTCAGATTACGGCGTCGCTGCTGCAGCCGGTCGTCGGCATTGTCACTGACAAGTGGCCCATGCCTTATTCCCTGCCGGTCGGTATGGTCAGCACATTTTCAGGGCTGGTGCTGCTCGGTTATGCCGGCAGCTTCCCCATGCTGATGGTCGCGGCGAGCCTCATCGGTTTCGGGTCCGCGGTGTTCCATCCGGAAGCCTCGCGCGTCGCGCGGCTGGCTTCCGGCGGGCGCCATGGCCTGGCGCAGTCGCTCTTCCAGCTTGGCGGCAATGCCGGTTCCGCCATCGGCCCGCTGATCGCCGCCTTCTTCGTGCTCCAGCACGGCCAATCGAGCGTCGCCTGGCTCGCGGTTCTGGCGGTCATCGGCTTCATCGTCCTGAGCTGGGTCGGCACCTGGTATGTCAGCCATCGCCGCGAGCATGCCGCGCGTCCGGCTCCCAGCCGCGCCTTGCCGATAGCACGCAACAAGGCCGTCTGGGCGCTTGCAATCCTCATCCTGCTGACGGCAACGAAGAATGTGTATATGGCGAGCATATCGAGCTATTTCACCTTCTACGTCATCGACAAATTCCATCTCGACGTTCGCGATGCACAATTGATGCTGTTCCTTTTTCTCGGTTCTGTTGCGGTCGGAACGATCATGGGCGGTCCGGTCGGAGACCGTCTCGGAGCGCGCTTCGTGATTTGGTTCTCGATCCTGGGCGTCATCCCCTTCGCGTTGATGATGCCCTATGCGAACCTGTTCTG
The DNA here is from genome assembly GCF_002944315.1 of Rhizobium sp. NXC24. Lineage (NCBI taxonomy): Bacteria > Pseudomonadati > Pseudomonadota > Alphaproteobacteria > Hyphomicrobiales > Rhizobiaceae > Rhizobium > Rhizobium sp. NXC24. The sequence continues at coordinate 1,068,644 of NZ_CP024314.1, read as the reverse complement.
GACCTGCGTCCTGACGGTGGTGATCGGGCTGGTGTTTGCTTCGGCCTTCCCGGCTATCGTCGTTTTCGCACAGGAATTGATCCCCGGCCGCGTCGGGCTGATCGGCGGCATCTTCTTCGGCTTCGCTTTCGGGGCAGGGGGGCTTGGCGCGGCTTTTCTTGGCGATTTTGCCGATACGCACGGGATTTCCTTCGTCTATACGATCTGCTCCTATCTGCCGCTGCTCGGTCTGTTCACGATCTTTTTGCCGCGCATACCGAGACATTGAACGATAGCGGCGGGGTCTATTGCCCCGCCGAACATCTCGCCGCCTGGCGCGGGTGAGGAGACAAGCCCGAAAAATTGCTTCCATTTTGAGACTGGTCATCGGTCTGCTCTTCGCCATAATCTATGCCTGCTTCACGCAGGAGGAGGAGACCGTCGAGTGAGCACAGGCACCAAAGTCCCGGCCGAGGGATGTTTCTCCGGTGGCCCTTCCCATCTGTTTTTGCCGATCACATCAGCCTGATCCCGCCGTCAGCATCCTTCCTGCTTTGCAATGCCTCATTCGCGACGCCATGACCGCCCGTGCGGTCCCGGCCTGACATCAACCAAGTAGGACATGCCATGCAGCTCACCATCGCTCAGCGCCTAGACCGCCTCAAGGTACGCACCGCAGAGCTTAGCCATTGGCGCGAACGCGCTGTACTGCCAATCCACCACTGGACGTTCGAGGGCGAGGATATCGCCATCGGTGAGGCCTGGCCGCATCGCAAAGGCGTGGTGCATTTCGCCTCGCAAGGAAACGTACCCGCCGACTGGCCCCTTGAGGAAACCTGCCTGCAGCTCGATCTCGGCGGCGAGAGCCTGATTACGCTCGCTTATGAAGGAGGCGGGAGCGAAAGCTTCGGCCTCGATCCCTACCATCAGGAATTCCCGCTGAAGGATCGCAGTCTCTCGATCACGACGGACAGCGTTGCCCGTTTCCCATTCGGCGAACCGAACCGCCAGCCGAAGTTAAACCGGGCGCGGCTCGCCTGGCTGGACATTCCCGTGCACCGGCTGAACCTTTTGTTGCGGCAGATAGTGGAGGCTATCGAGGCGCTTGATGATCACGATGTCGTGCCGCATCTGCTCGATGCCGCCGAGACGGCGCTGCGCAGCCTCGACTGGCCTTCCGCGACGGCTCCCTATGTTTCCCGCACGGCGAACGCCGAATGGCAACAAAAGATCTGGGAATTGCCCGAGCTGGTCGAAAGCCCGCAGGGTCTGACCGAGAATGAGCGCGCGACGGTCGCTGCTGCCTATGACGGCCTGCTTGCCCGCATGAAGACGCTGCAGGAACGCTATCCGCAAAACGGCGAATTGCTGCTGACCGGCCATGCCCATATCGACCTTGCCTGGCTGTGGCCCTATGACGAGACGCGCCGCAAGATGCGCCGGACCTTTCATACGGCGCTGTCCTTGATGGATCGCTCGCCCGATTTCCGCTTCAACCAGTCGACGGCGCATTATTATGCGCAGATGGAGGCTGACGACCCGCAATTGCTTGCGCGCATCAAGGAAAAAGTGGCCGATGGCTCCTGGGAAGTGATCGGCGGCATGTGGGTCGAGCCGGACACGAACATGCCGACGGGCGAAAGCCTAGTGCGGCAGATCCTTTACGGCCAGCGCTATTTCGAAAAAACTTTCGGCGCGCGTCACACGGTCTGCTGGCTTCCGGATTGCTTCGGCTTTTCCGGTGCCTTGCCACAGTTGTTGCGTCAAGGCGGCATCGAGAGTTTCTTCACCATCAAGGTCAATTGGAGCGAGACCAACCGGTTCCCCTATGATCTTTTCTGGTGGGAAGGTCTGGATGGCAGCCGGGTGCTGGCGCATACTTTCGACAATCCGATGCAGGGCTATAACGGCTTTGTCCAGCCGGATTGTTTCATGCCGACCTGGAAGAATTTCCGCGCGAAAACCCTGCATGATAGCTCGCTCCTTGCCGTCGGCTATGGCGATGGCGGCGGCGGAGTGACGCCGGAGATGGTCGAGCGCGAAGCGCAGTTGCGCAATTTCCCCGCCATTCCGAAGGCCCGTTGGGGCAAGGTGGCCGATTTCTTCACGAGTGCCCATCGCACGGCGAAGGAAAAGCATGTTCCGACGTGGTCCGGGGAAATCTATCTCGAACTGCATCGCGCGACGCTGACCAGCCAGAGCGGTGTCAAGCGGCTGCATCGCAGGGCGGAGCGGGCGTTGATAACAGCCGAAACCCTGGCATCGATCGCCCATATGATCGGTGGCGCCGCGCCGCAGAGCCTGGAGGCTGACTGGCGTGTCACGTTGAAGAACGAGTTCCACGATATCCTGCCCGGATCGAGCATTCGCGAGGTCTATCAGGATGCCGAGCGCGAGCTTTCCACCGTCATCGATCACGCCAGGACGGCTCAAAAGGACGCTGTGGACGCCATTGTTTCGGCCCTGCCGAAGGGCGGCGTTGCTGATGCTCTCGTCGTCGTCAATCCGTCGCTGGATGCCCGGCCGCTGCGCGCGCTCCTCGCCGACGGCACGGTCCTTTCCACCGGCGACATAGTCTCGCCGCTTTCCATCCATGTATTCGACCGCGCCGCATTGAAGCCCGCCGGCGGTTTGCACGCCGAAGTCAACCGGCTGGAGAATGAGCATCTCGCCGTGACCATCGGCGCGGATGGGGCCGTGCAGAGCCTTGTGCACAAGGCGACCGGCCGCGAGGCGCTGGCGGAACCCGCCAATCAGCTTTGGGTCTATCCGCTCGACAAGCCGCGCAATTGGGATGCTTGGGACATCGACGCAGACTATCCGGAAAAGGGCGTTCGTCTCGACAAGCCGGAAAGCATCGAACTCGTCGAAAACAGTCCATATCGAGCCGCGATCAAGGTCGTCCATCGCTATCGCGACTCCAGCATCGTGCAACATTACGTGCTGACGGCCAACGCCAAGCGGCTGGATATCGAAACTGAAATCGACTGGCATGATCGCCGCACCTTGCTGCGCTCGCTGAGCCCGGTTGCGACGCGGGCGCGCACCGCCACGTTCGAATGCGCCTATGGCGTCGTCAGCCGCCTGACGCATACCAATACGAGCTGGGATGCTGCGATGTTCGAGGCGGTCGCCCATCGCTTTATCGATCTCAGCGAACCGGATTTTGGTGTCGCTTTGCTCAATGACGCGAAATACGGCCATAGTGCCCGCGGCAACGTGCTCGGCATGAGCCTGGTGCGTGGGCCGATCTATCCCGATCCGATGGCGGACGAGGGCGTGCAGCGCTTCACCTACGCATTGCTGCCGCACACCGGCGAATGGCATTCTGGTCGTGTGCGGGAGGAGGCCGACGACCTCAATCAGCCGCTGATCGTCGCGACGGCAGCTGGTCTCGCGGAGACGACGCTCGCTCCGATTGCCGTGACGGGCACGCCGGTCGCGCTTTCCGCCATCAAGCCGGCCGAAGATGGCGACGGGCTTGTGCTGCGCGTCTACGAACCGGCCGGCCGACGCGGCGGACTTGCCGTCATCCCGGCAAACGGCTGGACAATCAGCGAAGCCGTCAATCTGATGGAGGAGCCGGCCCAACGCGATGCGGGTCCCGATATCCTGCCCTTCGAGGTCAGAAGCTGGAAGATGATACGGGCGTGACGGCTGCGCCGACCTGGATGGTCGAATGAAGAGCAGCCGGCGCTCCACGAACAGAGCTCGGAGCAACAAATGAGTACGAAAACTCTGCGTTTGCATATCCCCCAATGGCAAGGGGGAAATTTGGAAGCCTATCATTTCGGGGCACAGTTGCTGGCGTGGCTTGCCCCGGCGGCCGCAGGGCCGGTCGCAACGGTCGAAGTGCCGGAGCCCGATGGCTCCGAACTTCCTCTCGAAGACGGCATCGTCGCGCGGAGTGCATTGCTTCGGCAACTGGATTCGACAGACCAGATCCTCAGGAAGGAAATGCCCGACAGGATTGTCGTTCTGGGTGGCGACTGCCTTGTCGATCTCGCCCCGTTCGCATACCTCAATGAGCGGTATGAGGGCGATTTGGCCGTGCTTTGGGTCGATGCTCATCCCGATGTGATGACGCCAAAGCATTTCGTGCATGCGCACGCGATGGTTCTGGGCAATTTGATGGGAGAGGGCGATCCGGATTTCACGAATAGGGTGGCCCGGCCGGTCAAGCCTGAGAAGGTGATGTATGCAGGGCTCTACGATATGTCGCCTGAGGAATGGGAGATCGTTGAAAGGCTGGGGCTCAGCATGGCGACGCCGTCCCAATTAATCGACACCAGTCAACCGGTGATCGAATGGCTTCGTTCGACGGGCGCCCGGCATGTTGCCATCCATTTTGATCTCGATGTCATCGATCCCGTCCAGTTCCGTTCCCTCAACTTCGCGATGCCGAATGCACCTTCAGACGCGTTCGAGGGAGTTCCACGAGGTAGAATGACCATTGCCCAAGTGGTTCGTCTTTTGAACGACGTAGCCAGGGAGGTGGACGTGGTGGGGCTTGGAATTACCGAACACCTGCCATGGGACGCTATCGCCATCAGAGACATGCTGAGAGCGCTTCCACTGATCGGGGAAGGGCGCGCCTGAGAAGATGGGAATCGAACCGTCAGCGGAGGAATTACACCTTCAGGAACTGTGAGGACTTGTCGAAGCTTAGGCCCGGAAAGATCTTCGAATTGAGGTCGTCGGCGCCGACACCGAACTGCCGGTAAAGCATGGCGGCGGCGATCTCGCGCACGTCTGCGGTGGGCATCAGGTCGCGGTTCTCGAAGAGGTGCTCGTCCTTAATTCCCGGCCATTTTCCGAGTACGCGGCCGCCATTGATGGTGCCGCCCGCCAGCAGGCAGCAACCGCCGGTGCCATGGTCGGTGCCGCCCGAGCCGTTCTGGCGGACCGTGCGGCCGAATTCGGTCATCGCCAGAACCACCGTCGTCTTCCACGCATCCGGGCCGAGCGTGCGCTTCAATGTCAGCACCGCCTGCGTCAGGTCGCCAGCCGCCTTGGGGAATTGGGCTGCCTGCTGCACATGAGTGTCCCAGCCGTTGATGGAGAAGCTGGCGATGCGGTATTCGCGCAGCAGCATCCTGGCGGCAAGCGCTGCGACATCGGCTATCTGTTCGCCATGTTTGGCGCCCGGCGCCTCGCCCATCTTCGCCGATTGGTCGGCGCGCATCGCCTCATCCATCGCCTTGGCGAAAGCGGGATCGTTGGCATAAAGGCGCGTCAGGAACTGCATCTCATCCGCACCCATGCCTAAACCGGAATCCGAGGCCCAGACGTCGACCGTATTGGGGCCTGATAGGATCAATTCGGTCGAGGTGTTGATGTCGATCGCCTTATGCGCGGTCGAGCGCGCGATGCTTCCGAGTGCGCGGTTCAGCCAGCCGGTCTTTTCCTCGGCGACGTGGCCGCCACCCGATTCCAGCATGTCCTGGCCGTCGAAATGGCTACGGGCGTCGCGATAGGGCGTCGAAACGGCATGGACGAAGGCAAGTTCCCGGGCCTTCCATTGCGGCAGTAGGTCCGCCGCCGCCGGATGCAGGCCGAAGAAGCCATCGAGATCGACAAGCCCGTTATCGGGAGAGATGGCGATATCCGGTCGCAAACCGGCGAAAGATGCCTCACCATAGGGCTGCACCAGATCGAGCCCGTCCATGGCGCCGCGCAGCACGATGGTCACGAAACGGTTGTCTCCCGGCATGGCCGCAAAGGTCACCGGCGTAAAGATCGGCGCAGCCGCCAGGCAGCAGGCGGAAGCGAGGAAACCGCGGCGGGAAAGCGAGAAGGCCATATTATCTGCCATGGGATGTTCCTCGCTCTAACGACGATTGAATTCGGGCGAAGCAAGCGCGAGCGTCAGACCCGTCATCTTGTTCGGCGCTTGCGTGACAACCCGGATCGTGTCGTCACGGGCCGCATCCGACAGCGTCGCCTTGAGAAACTCTCGTGGATCATCCTGCTTGCCATAACGACCGATTGCGCGCCGCGCCCAGGAAATCCGTTCGGACAATTCCCCGGCATTGATCCAGGCGTCGAAACCCTCGGGAAAGCCGGCCGGACTGGGTGGCCGCCACACAGGCTGCCCTATGCGCTGCAACGCGTAGACGCCGAGACCGCGCGGCACATAGAAGGTCGCATCGATCGCGGCCTGCCGGCGTTTTACTTCCTGCGGATCCGGTGGGTTGGCTGCCTTGTCAGGCGAGACAGAACCATTGCCCGGCATGGGCGGATTGTCGTCGGCCATCGCCTGTCCGGCACCCTCGTCATCGGCAAGCGGATCGACGACAGCGCCCGCGGCCGCATTCCTCGGAAGATCGAGCGCCCGCAGACCGGCTACGACAAAGTCAAAAGGTTGCCGGGCCTTGGCGCCTTCATTCGTCCATGCGGCGGGATGATCGAGCATCGCGCCATAGACTACCATCAGGTCACCATCCGTCTTTCGCCACATCTGGGTCATGGCATCGATCATCGCTTGCGGCGGCGTATCGGAAATGAAGTGGACCGCGAGCTTGCGACTGATATGCGCCGCCGTTTTCGGGTTCAGCGCCAGATCGTCGAGCATCTGCAGATAATCCCGCTCCGATCGCTGAGTTCGGCCATAACTGACACCCAGCACCCGATGGCTGCCGGGTTCGGCAACGGCCTTGCGGAAATCGACCTCGACCGCCTGCCGGTCGACGGTGATGCCTGTCAGCACCATTGCGGCCGCTCGCACATCGTCCTGCGTATAGCCGCTGCCGGCGCCCAGTGTGTGCAACTCCAGCAATTCGCGGGCGAGGTTCTCGTTCAGTCCCTTGTTGCGCTTGAGGCCGGCGGGAGAATCCGGCCCGAGCGATTGCGCTTGATCGAGATAGATCAGCATCGCTGGATGTTGGGTGGCGCTGCGCAGCAGATCGGGAAACGTCCCGCCGATATGGGGCCGGATCGCCTCGGCCTCGAACAGGGGAACGATGAGTTTCATCGGCTGGGTTTTGTCGACACTCACCGAGAAATGGTTTGTCCAGAAAGCGGCCAGCCGCTCGTAGAAACCGTTCGGCGAGAAGACCGCCTGGGCGATGCGCGCATCGGCATCGCGCTGGTAGCTCTGCTGAAGTTCTTTGAAGACAGCCTTCTGCTCATCCCGCTTGGCGGCATCATCGATGTCGCTGCTGCGGATGTCGCGGAGACGGTCAGCCACATTGCGGATCGCCTGCCGGCGCGCATCGATGCCGCCCACCGGAAAAAGGCAGTTGCTGTCGGCCACGCGCATCGGGTCGAGCAACGCGTCCCTGTCGGCAGGTGGCGTTTCGGTAGGGCGAAAGCCGTAACCGAACCGCAGTGCCGCCATGGTCTGAAATGAAAGGCTCATCGCTTGTCACCGCATCACCGATCCGGTGGTACGCTCGCAAGCAATTGTGTCAGGAATGTTCGGAAATTGTGGCCTTTTTCCGACATGGACAATTTGTAATTCACCTGCGGGAAACCGCGCCATCTGGCTATCGCTTAAATATCAATAATTTAACGCACACGGATGGATTAGGCACATTCTCCGCGAGCGTCCGATCCGTCGTAATTCCTCCTTAATTTCTCTTCTATCTGGCGAAGCGGAAAAGAGGTGAGCGATGGTCAAATTTATTCATCGGAACATGGCGCTTTTACTGGCAATGGCCATGACTGCGCTCGCCATAGCTATGTACAATACGATCTCCCTGCTGGTGAGACATCACCACACGGTACTGCACGACATCCGTCATGCGGCCTTCGTGCTTGTTGTCTTCGGGATCTTTTACGGAGTCGTGCGCTATATCCAGGCATTGCCGGAAGACGCCGATTAGAATTCCGTTTCGATACGACGATCAGGCCATCGCTGGCGCTAATCCAAGATACCTTTGAAAAAAGCCGGCAACTGCATATTGGCGATTGCCGGCATATTCGTGCTTAGGCCGCCTGACGGGCCTTCGAGGGGCGCGTAGCGGCTGCCTTTTCGACCATGGCGGTGACTTCGGCGCGACGTGCGCCGGAGAGCGGCAGTCGCGGCATGCGGACGCGCTCGGAGCCACGGCCCATGATCTGCTCGGCGAGCTTGATCGACTGGACGAGATCATGCTCGGCGTCGAGGTGCAGCAGGGGCATGAACCAGCGATAGATGCGGCGAGCCTCTTCCCAGTCGCCGCGCTCGGCAGCGGCAACAAGCTCTACGGATTCCTGCGGGAAGGCGCTGGTGAGGCCGGAAACCCAGCCCTTGGCGCCAAGCATCAGGCCTTCGAGCGCGACGTCGTCAAGGCCGGCGAAGATGTCGAAGCGATCGCCGAAAGCATTGATGAGGTCGGTAAAGCGGCGCGGATCCGGCGCGCTTTCCTTGACGGCCTTGATATTCGGCACCTCGGCGAGGGCCTGCAATACGTCGGCGCCGATATTGACGCGATAGGCCGGCGGGTTGTTGTAGAGCATGATCGGTAGTGAAGTTGCTTCTGCCACGGTACGGAAATGCGCGATCAGCTCCTCCGGCTTCGGGACATAGACCATGGCGGGCAGGAGCATTAGGCCGTCGGCGCCGAGCTTCTCGGCATCGCGCGCATAGGCGACGGCGCGGCGCGTATCGAATTCGGAAACGCCGGTGACGACCGGAACGCGGCCGTTTACCACTTCGACGGCCGCCTTCAGGATCGTGCGCTTCTCCTCCGGATCCAGCGAATTGTTCTCGCCGCAGGTTCCCATGACGATGAGGCCGTTGACGCCGTCATTGACGAGCGCGTCCTGAACGCGCTGCGTCGCCGCGAGATCCACGGAAAGATCCTCGTTGAATTGTGTCGTTACGGCGGGGAATACGCCCTTCCATCCTGTCGTCATTTTGGCTCCTCGATTGAAAGTACTTGCGTTATATACAAACTGTCGACAAGACTCAAGGATGGTTTGAACGACATATGTGGGTCGATGCCCGCTGTTGCTGAAAGCCGCCAGAACAAAATAATAGGATGCTTGTTTCGAAGAAGGATATCGGATGGTGAACGACACGGAGAATGTGCGGGTGCGGGGCTCGGGCACGCAGAGCGTCTATGTCGCCTTGCGCCGGGAAATCCTGTCGATGGCACTTGAACCGGGAAGCCCGCTTGACGAAGTTCGGCTTTCCGAGCGCTTCAAGATGTCGAGAACACCGATCCGCGAGGCGCTGCTTCGGCTTGCCGCGGAAGGGCTGGTGACGACACTCCCGAACCGCAACACGATCGTTGCGATGATCGACTTCGCCGGCTTGCCCACCTATTTCGAGGCGCTGACGCTGATGTATCGCGTGACGACGCGTGGGGCGGCGGGGCGGAAGGATGCAGGGATCATGCAGCGCGTGCGCGCCCGGCAGAAAGAATTCGCCGATGCCGTAGCTGCTCGAGATGCCTTCGGCATGATCGAGGCGAACCGCGAATTTCATGTCGCCATCGCTGAACTTGCCGGCAATCCCTACTACACCACCTTCTTCGCACGGCTGCTGGACGAGGGCCGGCGCATCCTGCGTCTTTACTACTCGACTTTCGACGATCGCCTGCCGCGTCAATATGTGGACGAGCATGAGGAGATGATCGCCGCTATCGAGGCCGGCGATGTCGGCCGCGCCGACCGGCTGGCGATCGATCATGCAGCGCAGATCGTGCGCCAGGTTCAGGAATACATCGCCCGCGACCTCGAACGTCCCCTTGCGATTGAGATTTCGTGATGCCTGCAGTCGCAGTCGTGTCCATTCAATAGCCGGTGTCGGCAGCTCGGGAGCCGAGCGCAACAGGAACTGGAAAACAAGATGACATGGTCCCATCCCGTCCCCCGCATCACCGATGGCGAGAGGAAGCTCCGACTGGCACGACTGAGAGAGGCGCTGGAGGCAGAGGGCATCGCCGGCATCCTGCTCGGCTCGACGGAAAGCCTGCGCTATTTCACCGGTCTCGTCTGGCATCCGAGCGAACGATTCCTTGGCGCGCTGGTCACACCAGCAGCACTCTATTACATCGTCCCGGGTTTCGAGCGCAGTCGCGTGGAAACGCTGCCGCATCTGCCTGGCGAAATTTTGGTGTGGGAGGAGGAAGAAAACAGTGCCGGGCTCGTGTCACGGCTGCTGGGTCAAGTCGGCTCGCTTGCACTAGACGATGAGCTGCCGCTTTTCTTTTACCACAGGCTCGCTGCGGCCTTTGGCGCCGAAAGATTGAAGGATGGCGGTCAGATCATCCGGAGGCTGCGGCGCATCAAATCTCCAATCGAGATCGCTCTCATTCAATACGCCATGAACCTAACGCTCAATATCCAGAAGCAGGCGCATGCGCTGATGAAACCAGGCATCAAGGCTTCAGAGGTCGTCGACTTCATCGACCGGCAGCATCGCCAGGCCGGGGCAGACGGCGGCTCAACCTTCTGTATCGTTTCCTTCGGAACGGCGACCTCTCTGCCGCACGGCGCCGACGGCGACCAGACGCTTGGCGCCGACGACGTCGTGCTTGTCGACACCGGCTGCCAGATCGACGGCTATCATTCCGATCTCACTCGGACCTATGTGCTCGAAAGCGGCAATCGCGAATTCGAAGCAGCCTGGGCCATCGAACGGGAAGCCCAGCAAGCGGTCTTCGGTGCGGCAAAGCTCGGCACACCCTGTTCGAGCCTCGACGATGCCGCCCGCAGGGTGCTTTCAAAACACGCCCTTGGCCCGGATTACCATCTCCCGGGACTGCCCCACCGCGCCGGCCACGGTCTCGGTCTGCAGATCCACGAGGAGCCCTATATCGTGCGTGGCAATGCGACGCCGCTCGCCGCCGGCATGTGCTTCTCCAATGAACCCATGATCGTCTTTCCCGACAAATTCGGTATTCGGCTGGAAGATCATATCTATATGACGGCGGAAGGACCGCATTGGTTCACCGATCCCGCCAAGGGGCCGACCGAGCCGTTTTCGTAGTTGACGGACCGCGTTCGGAAAGGCTGACAGAAAACAACGCGTCATGTTTTCGTGACGGTCTGGTTGGCTTAACGGCGAACCGGATTGCGCCTCTATGACCTCGCCCGCCTGTAACTTTCGATTGGAAGTCCGCGCCTCAGCGGAACCAATCCGCGTTTCCGTAGTTTACCGGGCGGCTCGGAGACCGGAATGGCATCTGCGAAAGCGCGCCCCGGTCATCGATGCAATCAGAAGTGCGGAGAGCGACTTGTTGGGTTTTGAAAAGATTACGCGTGATTTTTCTGGACGAAAGAAAGCAGAAACAGAACTCAGGCGGAGTGAAGAACAGTTTCGCATTCTCGTTCAGGGTGTCGCGGATTACGCCATCTATATGCTCGATCCCCGAGGTTACGTCTCCAGTTGGAACCTCGGTGCGCAGCGCATCAAGGGCTACTCGCAGCAAGAAATCCTCGGCCAGCATTTTTCCCAGTTCTATACGGAGGAAGACCGCGCGACGCAGCTTCCGTGGAGGGCGCTCGATATTGCCGCCAGAGAGGGCCGGTTCGAAAACGAAGGTTGGAGAGTCCGGAAGGACGGGTCCCGGTTCTGGGCAAGCGTCGTCATCGATGCGCTTCGCGACGACGATGGAACGCTTCTGGGGTTTGCGAAGGTCACGCGCGATATTACCGAGAAGAGAGAGGCTCAGCGCAGGCTTGAACAGGTGCGGGAAGAGTTGTTTCAGGCGCAAAAGATGGAAGCGGTCGGCCAGCTAAGTGGGGGAATGGCTCACGATTTCAATAATTTACTGATGGCCGTTCTCGGAAGTCTGGAAATCGTGCGCAAGCGGACTGCTGACAATCCCGATATCACCCCGTTGATCGACAACGCCATCCAAGGCGCACAGCGCGGTGCGGCGCTGACGCAGCGCATGCTCGCCTTCTCTCGGCGTCAGGAGCTCAAGATCGAGCCGCTCGACCTGGTCGAACTGGTTCGCGATATGACCGGCCTGCTGCAGCGCACGGTAGATCCGTCGATGACGATCGAAACGCATTTCCCCCTCAGCCTTCCAAGGGTGACCTCCGATCCGAACCAACTTGAGAACGCTCTTTTGAATCTCGTCGTGAATGCGCGCGACGCGATGCCAAAGGGCGGACGGCTCGTCATTGCCGCCGAACTTCGCAGCATTGCCAGGGACGAAGCGGACGGACCGAAAGCGGGGGCCTATGTATGCCTCTCCGTCAGGGACGAGGGAGAGGGGATGGACGAAGCGACGCTTGCCAATGCAACCACACCATTCTTTACGACCAAGGGCGTTGGCAAGGGAACAGGACTTGGCCTGCCCATGATCCAGGGATTGATGGCGCAATCTGGGGGCAAGCTGATCCTGAAATCGCGCAGGGGCGAGGGAACCACGGCCGAGCTATGGCTTCCTGTCACAGCGGAGACCGAGACGAGGAAGGATGAGCCGGCGATTGAAGCAGCCCCCGCAGCCGGCGGCCTGTTCAATATCCTGGCGGTGGACGACGACGTGCTGGTGCTGATGAACACAGCAATCATGCTGGAGGATCTCGGCCATACCGTGCTGCAGGCTCATTCAGCCGAGGAGGCGCTGAAGCTGCTTGAGGATCACGACGATATCCATATCGTCATTACCGATCACGCCATGCCGAGGATGACCGGTTCACAGCTCGCCGCGGAGATCGCCGAGCGGCGGCCGGGTTTGCCGATCATCCTTGCTACCGGATACGCCGAGCTTCCGGCGGGCAGCAACAACGATCTGCTCCGCCTGCCGAAGCCATTTAATCAGAGCCAGCTTGCCGCGGTGATCATCAAAGCCGTGACCGAAACTCCAGTTGCCGGCATCGTGACTGCCGGCGAGGCATAGGCATCGCCGACGCAAGATCCGCTCAAGCATGTCCGTAGGTGAGCTTCGGATACCAGTCTCTTGCCCGGCCTTCGGGTGTCATGTCTAGGATCGTCCAGAGCGGCATAAGATCGGGCGCTCCGCGTGGATCCTGACCGGGGTCGGCGGTGACCGGACCCATCTCCTCAGCCCAGAAATGCCGGATCGTTCCATCTCTGCGGGTAAAGACATTCACGGCGGCATTGTCGTTGCCGTTGGCTCCGAGCGCACGGTAATCGCGGCTATATTCGCCGGTCGGGTCGGAATAGAGTGGCAAATTCTGCCAGCGGCGCTCTGTCTTGAAATCAAGCAGTCTCTCGATCGGCGACCGAGCCACGACGGCAATTGCCATTCGCTGTTCGATATCGAGTATTTCGCCCTCCAGTGCCGAAAGAAACGACGTGCACATCGGGCAGGGCCGCGACCGCTCCGGGCCGAACATGTAGCTGTAGATCAGCAGGGTTTCCTTATCATCGAACAAGTCCTCGAAATTGACCGGACCGTCGGGGCTAATGAACTGATACCGCTTCTTCACCATGCCGCCCGGCGGCAGCGCGCGCCGCTGCGCGGCGACACGCTCTATTTGCCGCCGAAGTTCGATCTCTTCTGCCAGCAGAGCATCTCGCGCCTGCCGGTATTCGCTGCTTTCGTTGGGAAATCTGGCACCGTTTTTTTGCGCCAATTCTGCCGCAGGCGTGTATCCATCTTCGTTGATCATGATGTCCTCCCTTGTGCGATCGATGAGCCGATACTGGTCGTATGGCACCGTCGGAATTCGACCTGACGCGGGAGAAAACCCGGTTGCCGATCGAAAGTTCCAGCATTCAGCAGGGCATCGGGTTAACGGGAATCACTGGGCGGCGGAGCGGACCCCGGGGGTGTCATCCCATTCGACATCCGATATCGGTTCCTCGTTCTCGAGCATCGGCGCGTCCATGACATAGAGATAGCCGTCGAGCATGTCGCAGGCACGTTCGGTGGCGTCAATCTTGGCCTCCGTTTCGCTGATCGCGGTCGCGATGGCCTTGATGCGTGCGCGCAGCATATGGCCAACGACATCCTTGCCGGGGCGTTTTCCCAGACGATCCAAATGAAGGCGGATGCGGTCGGAATGACGCTCCAGCTCGCTTTTGCTGAAGTGTGCCTTGCGGATTTCTTCCAAAAGACTGGCGCGCATATGGGCGACCGGATCGAAGGTTCCGGGTTCGCGCTCGTCCAGAACCATGTCTGTAATGAGCTTCTCGATGGCGACTAGGGCCTGCAAATCAACGGCGTCGGTGAGTTCGACGTCATAGCCGGTATCGTCGAACACCTTTCGGCGCACCGGGTCCAGAAGCAGCTCGTACGCCTTCTGGAGCTGTCCGAAAGCATCGGTGTCGCCGCCGGAATCCGGATGCGCCGACTTCGCCCGCTTGCGATAGGCGGTCTTGATCTGCTCTTCGCCCGCATCGCGTCCGATGCCGAGAATCTCGTATGGATCGGTCACTCCAACTCCTGCTGCCGCTCAGCCCCGTCCAAAGTCCTGAAGCTCTTATGCCGTCGATGATCCCGGCAGAACGCAGCGCCTACCGGAGGACGGTTCGTATCCGTCCCCGCTTCTTCTCTATCATCACCGCGGCAGAGTTTGGACAAAAACTATGATGACGCGACGCAGAAACGTTCTTTCTGTTGAAGCTGCCGGTCTCTGGAGGAAATTATTTGGACAAAGACTTCAGGGCCGGCTCACGCATTATGCGCGTGACCTCTTCCGCCGGAATAGGCTTGCTGAACAAGTATCCCTGGATGGCATGGCATCCGGCCTCCGACAGGAAGCGCGCCTGCTCTTTAGTCTCCACGCCTTCCGCGATCACGTCCAGTTCCAGCGATCGTGCAAGCGAGATGATCGCGGATGTGATCGCCATATCGTCGGCATCATCGGGAATATCGGCGATAAAGGACCGGTCGATCTTGAGGCGCGACAACGGGAAGCGTTTCAGCGTGCTCAAGCTGGAATAGCCCGTACCGAAATCGTCGATGGCGAGACTGACGCCCAGCGCGTTGAGTTCGTGCATTTTCATGATCGCCCCCTGCACGTCGCGCATCAGAAGGCTTTCAGTGACCTCGATTTCGAGCCATTGCGGATCAAGGCCGCTCTCGGCGAGGGCTGCGGCCACCTGACGAGTCATGCCCTGTTCCTGGAACTGGCGGGCAGACATGTTGACGCCGATCTTCACGGGTGGCAGCCCCTGTTTCTGCCATTCTTTCGCTTGGCCGCAAGCCTTGCGCAGGACAGCCTCTCCAATCGGAACGATGAGGCCGGACTCCTCGGCGAGGGGAATGAAGTCTCCGGGGAAGACGAGCCCGTCGGTCGGATGGTTCCAGCGCACGAGCGCCTCCACGCCGATAATCTCGCCGGAGGTCATGTCCTTCTGCGGCTGGAAATGCAGGACGAACTCGTCCCGTTCGACCGCGCGTCTCAGCTCCTCCGATCGCCCGAGTTTCTGCCGTGCATTCTCGGCCAGTACCGGATCGAATACCTGGATACTGTTTCGGCCATTCTCCTTGGCGCGATACATTGCCATATCTGCGTTGGCGAACAGTTCCTTGGCGGTCCTGCCATGTATGGCAAAGCTGGCCATGCCAATGCTGCAGGTGAGCTGCAGGTCCATTCCGGCCAAGGTAAGTGGCCGCGCCACGGCCTCGCGAATGCGCGTCAGCCATGGGACGAAGTCTTCATCGGTCTGCTCGAGTGCCAGAATGAATTCGTCGCCGCCGATGCGCGATATCAGATTGTCTTTGCCAATCTCCTCGGAGATCCGGTTCGCCACGATCTTGAGCAGCTTGTCGCCGGCCGCGTGACCGAGGCTGTCGTTCACGAGCTTGAAGTTGTCTATGTCGAGGAAGACGACCGCAACTTTCCTTGACGTTTCGTTGGCACGCCGCAGCATATCGTCGAGCTTTCGGTCGAGCAGCGTACGGTTCGGCAATCCGGTCAGGGCATCGTGCTCAGCAAGGAAGATGATACGCTCGGCATCGTAGTGACGGTCGATCGCGATACCGATCGTTTGTGCGACGCCCGTCAGGAACTCCCACAGACTCGCTTCATGGCAGGATACTTGGACGGCGAGCGCGCCGTGCTGGCCGCCGTCACCCGACGAAATTGCAAAGCGACGCCACGATGCCGGGTTGTCGAGGATATCTGCCGGCGAAATCGAAGCCGCGCGTGCCGACGGGGACGCCGCCGCCATATAAAATTGCTGGGCACCTTCCTTGTGCAGGAGTACAGCGGCGGCAGTGCCGGGGATGACCTCTTCGAGCAGGTTTGCGACGTCACTGAGGAACGGGTCAAGGCGTACTCCTTTGGCGACCGCCTTGAGAAGCTGCGCCTGGGCCTTCATCAGGCTTTCCCCACGTTTACGGGCCGTGATATCCCGCGAGGCCCCAACGACGCCGATCACCTTTCCCGTTTTATCCCTCAGCGGAACGCGCGACATCATCAGCCAGCCGTTGCCTCTCAGACGGCGTTCCTCGAAACCAAGATCGGGCTCACCCGTCTCCATGACATGTCGCTCGATGGCAGCTATAGTCTCGGCTGCCGCCGAAGGATGGATATCGTAATCCGTCAGCCCGACCATATCCTCCACGCGCTCAAGTCCATTGTTCAAGACGATGGCCCTGTTGGCGAACAGGAAACGGCCCTCCAGATCCTTTGCATAGATGTAGTCCGGCACATGGTTGATCATGGCCTCGAGCCAGTCGTAACGCTCGGCGAGACTGGGCTCCTGGGACTGCGGAAGCTCCTCCGCCGCGCGCCCGCGGGTAATCGGCTCTTCGGTATCCACTGGTACCGCGTCCACAACCTCTTCTCCGACTGCCGCCTTGCGCATGTTTCCCTCACAATCCACGCCACGCTACAGTGTGAGCAAATCGTTATGTATCAGTGAAAGACCGATTGTGGGAGTGTGACATGTCAGCCTTCTGTGGCGACATCGTAAACTATTGGTTGACAATAGTATTGTCGTTCAAAATTCCCCCTCGCTCACGATAGCGCCGGCGCGAGGCTATGCACCTTGCTGCACCGTTATGGTGGGAATTGCGGACGCAATCGCGAGAAATAGATACGCCTCGCCTCCAGTGACGGAGACGAGGCGCTTTTACCTTTCAGGAGAGATGCTTAGGCAGCCGAGAACGGCACTGCCACGAAGGTCTTGTCGCCGCCGCGTTCGATCAGCAGCAGAACCGACTTGCGGCCTGCTTTGCCGGCTTGTGCAACTGCGTTTTGGGCATCGTGGGCACTGTGGACCGGCTGGTCGTTGACGGAGACGATGATGTCGCCCGCCTGGATGCCGGCAGCGGCGGCCGACTTATCGGGATTGACGCTGGCGACGACGGCACCTTCGACACCGTGCGGAAGGTTGAGCTGCTCGCGCAGATCCGGGGTCAGATTGGCGAGGCCGACGCCGATGCTCGGCTGATTGGACGGTTGGACCTTCCCGTCACCGCTGTCATTGGCAGCCTGTTTGCTGTCGTCATTGCCGCCGAGGGTGACGTTCACATCCATGCTCTTGCCATCGCGCCAGACCGTGAGCGAGCGCTTGTCACCGGGAGAAAGATCCGCAACCAGGCGCGACAAATCCTTGGGCGACTTGACGGTCTCGTTACCGACGGCCGTGACGATATCGCCGGTCTTGATGCCGGCACGTGCAGCCGGCGTTCCGTCATTGACGCTGGCGACCAGGGCGCCTTGCGGCTGCGAAAGGCCGACGGCATCGGCAACATCGGCCGTCACGGGCTGAATGGCGACCCCGAGATAGCCGTGATCGATCGAGCCGTTCTTTTCAAGCTTGGCGACGATCGCCTTGGCTTGATCCGAGGGGATGGCGAAACCGACGCCGACGCTGCCGCCATTCGGCGAATAGATGGCGGTGTTGATGCCGACGACATTGCCGTCCCGATCGACCAGCGGGCCGCCGGAATTGCCGTGATTGATCGGAGCGTCGATCTGGATGAAATCGTCATAGGGGCCGCTGTGCAGATCGCGGCCACGGGCCGAAACGATGCCAGCGGTGACAGTCGTGCCAATGCCGAAGGGATTGCCGATCGCCAGGATCTGGTCGCCGAGCTTCAATTTATCGGAGTCGCCCCAGGCCACGGTGGCGAGAGGCTTCGGCGCCTTGATCTTCAGGACAGCCAGATCGGATTTTGCGTCAGCGCCAAGGAGCTTGGCCGGTAGTTCGGTGCCGTCATCGAGCGTCACCTTGATATCCGTGGCATTCTGAATGACGTGGTTGTTGGTGACGATGACCCCGTCCGGGCTGATGAGGAAGCCGGAGCCGAGTGCCATGGCGCGCTGCGCCGGACGATGCTGCGGCGCCTCCTGCTGCGGGAAGGGGATGCCCTGGTTCTCGAAGAACTGGCGGAATTGCTCGTCCATCGGGGAGTCGCCGGCATCCGCGCTGGTATCGGTGACCTTCATCGTAGTGGTAACGGTGACGACTGCCGGCTTGTCGGCGTCGACGATCGGCGCGAAAGAGCCGCCAGGCGCGATGATGCCGCCAGGTTCGGCCGTCGCGGCAACGGCAGCGGGGGTGCTGAAGGCGAAGGGCAGGGCCCCTGCGCCGACTATGATGGCCGCTCCGACGATGGCAGCGGCGCGATGCTTGCGAAGTAGATTTGACATGGCAGATGTCCCTTACGAGATCGTTGGCGATATGGCGTCTTGGGTCCATGTCAGGGACCAGGCGTCGAACGGAGTGCCATTTCTATTCTTTCCGGGGAATCTCTATTATCCGAGTTTACTGCGGAGCTTGCAGTAGAAAAAAGAATTGGCGCTGGAGATTTATATGATCCGCCTGATGAATTTTACAAATTAAATATTGATCATGTTTATATTGCAATTTTGTAAGACATTACTGGAATTTAACGTTGTAATGCCCGAATTTCTTCACCTTTATTATTTAAGCGCCATCCGCCTGCGGCCAGCGCTTCAATGCTTCCGAACCGAGTCCGGTCAGGGCGTAAATGCCGCGATCGACGCGCTCGAACCAACCATAGACATTGTGCTGCAGTATTTTGGCGGCTTCTGGGGCGCTGGCGCGAATATCTCTGGGACGCTGCTGTCCATTCTGGATCGCCATCGCACAGGCAAGTGCCTGCTGACGGTAGGCGGTCATGATCGGCGCGCGCGTGCTGCCCCCAAGGGCGGGATCGCCCTTGCGCCGCTTATGTTCCTCAACAAGACGTGATCGCCGGCGGATATTCTTGCGCGGCATCGGCGCGACCGGGCTGACGATGATATCAACGGTGTCGTTGTCGGAGACAGCCAGCATGCCGAAACCGAGGCGGCGGCAGAGATCGCGAAAACGGCGGTCGCTCTCTCGTCCCTTGCCCTTCGCCGAGACGCGGGCGGCAATCCACACTTCATCGCTTGCCGCCGCACGATCAACCGCCTGCAGCACGAGTTCCAAATTGAAGGTTAGCTTCAATTCGCAGATGACGACGACGGGCGGTTCATCCTTGCTCAGACCGACAAGATCGCAACTACCGATTTCGCCCTTTACCGCGTAGCCGGCGGCTTCCAGGAAATTCTTGATCGGAAGATAAAGCGCCGTCTCCAAGTCCTGCCCTCTGCTTATCTGATGGTCATTGCTGTTTTACGTGATTCGCGATGCCAAAAAGTCGATAAAGGCGCGGATGCGTGCGGCAAGATAATCATGGCCGGCATAGACGGCGTGGATCAGCTCGATATCTCCCGCATTGAAATCCTCCAGTACCGGCACCAGTGCGCCGGTTTCGATATCGGGCTGCACATGAAAATATCCGACTCGGGCAAGGCCAAGACCGGCGAGACAGAGGCTGCGCACCGTCGGTCCATTATTGGCCTGCAGATTGCCGTAGACCGGCTTCACGAACTCTGATCCGGTGGCCGGATCGCGAAAGGGCCAGCCTTCGGCGGTCGGGCGGAAGTTGAAGGTCAGGCAATTGTGGTGGTCGAGATCATCCGGCGTCACCGGTAGGCCGTGCCTTGCGACATAGGCCGGTGAAGCAACGATGACGCGTCGTCTTTCCAGCAGCTTGCGAGCTTTCAGCGAACTGTCACGCAATGGCCCAACACGAATGGCGACATCGGCGCGTTCGCCGACGATATCGATGATGCTGTCGCTGAGCGAAATATCCAGTTCTATTTCCGGGTAGAGTGCCAGGAAATCCGGAATGAGTGGCACGATGCAGCGCACGCCAATGGCAACGGAGGCGCTGACGCGCAGAGGTCCGCGCGGGACCGTGGCGCCTCCTGCTGTCACCATGCGCTCCGTCTCCGCTATTTCGGCGAGGATGCGTTGAGCGCGCTCGAGATAGACCTCTCCCTCCGGCGTCAACTGCAGCGAACGCGTGGTGCGCACGAGAAAGCGTGTGCCAAGCCGGTCCTCAAGGCGTGTAACGAGCTTGCTGACGGCAGAAGGTGACAGGCGCAATTTCCGCCCCGCTGCCGAGAAACTGCGAAGCTCGGCCACCTGCACGAAGACGTCCATTTCACCGGCGCGATTGTCCATCACTCCACTCAAGCTTTGAATTGAATTCACAAGTGTTGAGTTGATATAGCCAATTATCGATCGAATGTCCTGAGACCATATTCTCATCGAACAAGAACCAGTGCAGCCGGATATTTCCGGATGCCTTTCGATCGGGCCATCTCATGCCATTAGCTCTTTTTGCCTTGACGATCGCGGCCTATGCGATCGGCACCACCGAATTCGTTATCGTCGGTCTGCTGCCGACGGTTGCGGGTGATCTTCCCTGCCGCTCGCCGGTCTCATCGTCAGCGTCTATGCGCTTGGCGTTACCTTCGGCGCGCCGATCCTGACGGCACTCACCGGCGGTATCGAGCGCAAGCCCCTGTTGCTCGGCCTGATGGCGCTCTTCGTCGCCGGCAACGGCATGGCCGCCTTAAGCCCCGGTTACGAACCATTGCTTGTCGCCCGCGTGCTTTCCGCCTTCGCCCACGGCGTCTTCTTCTCCGTCGGATCGACCATCGCGGCCGATCTGGTGCCGGAAAACCGGCGTGCCTCGGCAATCGCCATGATGTTCATGGGGCTGACGGTCGCGATCGTCACCGGCGTGCCGCTCGGCACCTTCATCGGCCAGACCTTCGGCTGGCGCGCCACCTTCGCTGTCGTCGCGGCTCTTGGCGTCATCGCCTTTGCTGGCATTGCGCTGCTGCTGCCGTCAAACCTGAAGAAGGCGCCGCCGGCCGGGATCGGCGAGCAGGTCCGCGTGCTGGCAAGCGGCCGGCTCCTGATCGTCTTCGCCATGACGGCGCTGGGTTACGGCGGCACCTTCGTCGCTTTTACCTTCCTGGCCTCGATCCTGCAGGAAGAGACCGGCTTTGCGGCCTCCGCCGTCAGCCTGATCCTGGTGCTTTATGGCGTTGCCATTGCCGTCGGCAATGTTGTCGGCGGGCGTCTTGCAAACGGCAATCCCGTCAAGGCGCTGACGGGACTCTTTATTGCCCAGGCGATCGTGCTCGTGCTGTTCAGTTTCACGGCCGTTTCGCCTTGGCTGGCAATTCCGACGCTGGCCGCTCTCGGCTTCCTGTCGTTTGCCAATGTGCCGGGCCTGCAGCTCTATGTCGTTCAGCTTGCCCGCCAGGTGCGCCCGGCCGCGGTCGATGTCGCTTCGGCGCTGAACATTGCCGCCTTCAACCTCGGCATTGCCGCCGGCGCCTGGATCGGCGGCCTGGTGGTGGAATCCGCGCTCGGCCTCGGCTCTACCCCTTGGATCGGAGCGATCCTGGTCACCGCTGCCCTCGTTCTTACCCTCTGGAGCGGCGCACTTGATCGTCGCTCAACCTCCGTAGCGCAGCCTGTCTCCTGCGCCGCCTGATTGCTACGTCATCGCGGTCGTTAAATTCCGTAACAAATAAGAACACAACGCAAAATGCGGGTGAGCATAGTGGGTGAGCTGGGTGCGACGGATGAGCCGAAAGGCCAAGTCTGCTGCCCAGCCAACTCCAAGCGCCTCGGCACAAGAGGCCTGCATATCAAAGCTGAAGGGACCGGTGCCGGGAGCCCACTAAATCGCTCCCCTATTGGAAAGAAACGACAAAGGAAATGCCAATGAGGGTTACCTTCATCGCCTTGGGCGTGACGGCCGCAATTACGATGGGCCTCGTCAGCCCCGCTATTGCTCAGGTTGTCATTCTCGAGGATCAGTCGTCGGACGGCTACGATTCTGACCGGGACCAAACGGAGTCCGATTTTCTTCACGCCTGGAACCGGCATCACGATGCAACCAATAGATGGGGCGAGCGTCGCGACAATTTCGGCCCGGATGACGTTATACGCCTCCTGGAACGGCGGGGTTATCACGTCAGGAACGTAAAGGACGTCGGGGTGCGTTATCTGGTTGAGGCAACGCGCGGCAACGACAATCTCCTCGTGAGCGTGTCTCGAGGAGGGGAAATCATGGGCGTGGTGCACGATAACCGCTATTGAGAGGCAGGTAAGGCCATCGCATATGACCTCATACCCCCCCAGCCGCAAATTCAAAGGGAGCCGCAACAAGCGGCTCCCTTCGCGATTACGCCTCAAAATCCAGTTCGATCTTGGAAACGGCAACCGACGCCGGCAATAGCGGTTTGTGGATACGTTCGCCGAATTGCCGTTTGAAGCCGAAGACGTTGTTGATCAGGCTTTTCGTAAAAAGCCCGGGACCGCTCGAATAGATGCGCCAGCCGCCATCGACAGCGATACCGCCCGCCTTGACGCGATCCCAATCATCAGAGGCGTGATAGCGATCGTGGAATGCGGCGTCGCTGCTGCTGAAATAGGTGTTGCGCTGGCGCAGCGAGGCATGGTCGAGCCGGCCGCTGACCGCGATCGGATTGGCGAGTGCCAACGCGTTCCAGACACCGTCGGCATCGTTGTCCAGCGCCAGCGCCTCGCAATAGCGCAGATGCGCATGCACATACATCAGCCCGATCTCGCGCCCGAAGAAAGACGAGGATTCGGCGCGGCGGAACAATGTCTCCGGTCCGCCGGCATAGGTCGCCGGCTTTTCCATCAGTCTCACACCATCCGGGAAAAGCAGATTGTCACTGATCAGCTTCATATGCGCATGCCGCTGTTCCGGCGTGAAGAGGCCGCCCAGCATCGGCTGCGTCATCGCGATCAGCGAATAATGCAGGCCGGTGCGCGTATCCTGCGGATGCAGCAGCAGTTCGACGCCATCATGGCTCGGATCGAAGACGCCGTAGCCGGCGACGACACCGTCGCGCATCAGGAGGCGGTTGAAATCGTCGCGCATGGCGGCGGCGGTTTCCTTGAGCGTCTGCGCCTCGTCGTCCCGGCTGGCAAGCGTCAGGATCGCAGCGTAGCGCACCAGTTGCTCGTAAAGCAACGAGACGGTCCAACTGCTGACCATCCAATCGCGCAAATGCGGATCGGCCGGCTGCAGGCTGTCATTCCAATCGCCTTCGCCATAGCGGATGAGGCTTGTGCCGGGTACGAAGCGGCTGCGTACGGTGTCGAGCAGCTTATCGACATGCGCGGAAATCGTCGCCGTCTCTTCGGTCCGTTGCATGGTGTCGTCGGCCCGCCACGGCACGGTTTCGGCTAGGAAGGCGAGATCGCCCGTCGTCTCGATATAGTCGCACAGCGCCTTCAGCGGCCAGACGACGATATCACCATGGCTCTCGCCAGCGCGGATGTTGGCATAGGGCTCCAACATGAACCATTGCGGCCAGTCGCCCCGGTCGCGATACTGCTCGGAAAAGACGGTGCTCAGAATCTGCTTTACTTCGGCATCATGTTCATAAGCGAGCAGGAATTCCACTGGTCCCTGGCAGGCGTCGCGCGTTCCCCAAGCCGCGCCGGTATATTGTTCGAGGCCATGCGGCACGCTCAGATGCACGATCGCGTCATGCGCCAGCCAAGGCAGCATCACAGCCTGCGCCGTGACGTCCCGCCCTTCTCCTTCGATGCGCACGCAGCGCGTCACATGGCTCCAGAAGCGTTGCGCGGGAGCAAGCATGTCAGCGCTGCTGACGCCGTCCTTGTAGCGCACGGCAAGACGTTCGCCTGCCGCCGCATCGGTCATCGATCCGGTGACCGCAAAGCTGAAGCCTTGAACCGGATGCGATTTGAGCGCGATGAAGGGGCCGTTGCGAGGCGTGCCGTCGCTGTAGAGAAGCTCATCGCCGCCGATTGCCTCGAAGGCACCCGGCGTCGAGGTGACGAGATGGTAGGCCGCATGCGGATAGCGATCCCAAAGCCAAGACGGCTGGGGCCGGAACGATATCTGCTTGGCAGCAGTGTCGATCTCGATGTTTGCGACGGCTTCGTAGTCACGTTCCCCGAGCACGATATGACCGAAGACCAGGAAGCGGCAGGCCCCGCCGTCGACCGCTACGGTCCACTGCATGGACGGATCGTCGCCGGAAGCGATGGCCGTCACCGTAATGGTGCGTCCGGCAAGGCGGTAGATCCAGCGGACATCGCTTAACCCCATGTCGAAGACCGCGGGAACGCCAAGCAGGCGCCAGCCTTCGCCGAGGTCCACGAGCACGCGCAGCCCGCTCGCTCGCGTCAGATTGTAGGGGTCGCGGGAGACCGAGAAGAGCTTGTGGAAGGACGTATTGCCGATCGTCAACTGCGCGGCAAAGATGCCCTGCATCCAACAGGTTGCGGCCAGCGTCTGGTCGTCCAACAGCATATTCTGGCCGCTGCGGACGATGGCGCCATGACGGCGTGCAACAACGCGCTCTTTCTCACGCAGTACGATGTGGCGATTAAGCGAGCCATCCGGCACGAAGAAGGAATAGAGCTGGCCGTCAATGCGCTCTTCCAGCATCCGCTTGGGATAGAGCCGCTCGATCGTCGCTTCGTCCAAAGGCTCGGTCACGAATAGCGGCGCGTCCTGCACCAGGCTGCGAGCCGGGGCATCGCCGGCAATATCGCTCGTCGCGAGTTCGTTCAGCGCCTGCGGTAGGGCGTCAAGCCTTGCAAGATCGGCATCGCTGGAGGCTGCGGGGTGATCGGCGGCGAACAAGCCGAAGAAGGTTGCGGTTGCGATCGTCTTTGGTGCGAGCGCGAGAGGTTTCGATTGGATCGCCGGACACGCGACTTCGTGCTGCCGGCGCGTGCTCGGCAGGCTTTCACCAAAGCGCGGCACCATCTGTGCATCGCCGCCTGGGGCCGGCACCGCCAACTGGATCGCATCCGTGGCATAGGCCGCCGCCCCATCGAGGCAGCCCTGCGCCAGCCAAGGATTGCGCCCGCCGCCTTGCTTCAGATTTTGCCGGTTCATCACCACCGGCCCAAAGGCGGAATGCTCGGCAATATGATGGTCGATATACTGCGAAGCATAGGCCTCGCTGTTCATCAGGAAACCGCGATCGCCGAGGCCGACATCCTGGATCAGCACGAGATCGGCTGAAAGCGCCGCACCGGTCGTATTTTCAAGCGAAACCCGCCAGAACCAGGCGCTATCGCCGGGATGGAGCTGCAGCCGGACCGTATGCTTGACACCGGACGTCTCGCCGCTCCAGCAAAAGCCCGCCTCATCATGGCCGAAGCGCACCGCGGCCTTCGGGCCGACAATTTCGGCGACTTCAGGCTGCGAGCCGCCGATGCGCAGATAGAGGCGCCCGATGCCGCCGTAAACGGGCGATCCCAGCACCTGGTTGATCATGACGCTGCCCTGCTGGTCGACGAAGTCGATGGCAAACAGCGTGCCGTTCGGCAGCGCAGATACTGACAGGCCGGCGCTATTGGCAAGCGTGGAAAGACCGAGTTCTTCGCGCCGTGGCGTCTGAAAGCTACGATTGGATTCCAAGGACATAACCGGTGTCTCGCTGATTCATGGGTCGGGTGAACGCACTAGATCACAAGCCGTCGCACGATCATAGAAGGCAATTTACCGTTTCGATCGCAATGTTTCGTCAGGGTCGTTTCGGCCTGTGGCTGGCAGAGTTCTGCCTCACCGGGGGTGCGCTGTGCCTGCAACCTGATTGGCTGTACGCACGATAGCGGAAAGATCAGCGTCATCCCAGGCCTCTTTCGACAGGCCCCTGATGCGGAAGGTTTTGCTCTCGCCCGGCATCAGATTGACCAGCATATCGTCGACCTCGGCATTTGGGCTGATGCGGTCGGCAAACAGGCAGAGATCGCGCAGGAAAGATTGCGCCGTGATCGTGACGGCGACGCCGTCGGCGATCGGCTCGGCCTCTAGATCGAAGCGAGGCTGCGGATATTGCAGTTTCATATCCTTCTCGAAGAACCACCAGGCTTCGGCATCGCCGAGGCGGGCGCGCAGGAATTCGCGCTCAGGGTTGCCCGGCGTCGCCACATCCTTGGGGATGGAGATCTCGGCATTTTCGAAGCGGTCGCAAAGGATACGCCAGACGGAGTGGCGAGCGAGCAGCGTGCCGCTGAAATCGAAGCGTTCGATGGTGAAGGGCACGCGCCAGAACAGTGTCGCATCGTTAACGGCGATGGCGGCAAGACCGTCGCCGCGCGGCTGGATCGTGAGGAGATGCGGTGCATAGCTGTTGCGCAGGGCGTACCAAAGCGGCTTCTTCCGGCCTGCACCATCGACCGCTGCCCAGGAGGTCACCGGCCAGCAATCGTTGAGCTGCCAGACGATCGCGCCCATGCAGGTGGGGCGATGCGAACGCATGTGGTCGATCCCGACGCTGATGGCGCGCGCCTGGTTCAGTTGCGTGACGAAAAGCCAGTCGTCGAAATTTTCCGGGGCGGGAAACCAGTCTTCCAATCCCTTGATCAGCTTGTCGTTGCCACTGGTCGCCTTCTGGTGATGTAGGACACCGGGGGAGGCGGGCGCTCGACTTTTCTCTCGCACGGATTCGGTAAGCGTGGCGTAGGTCGAGGGCGCCTGCCAGCCGAATTCGGAGCAGAAACGCGGTATATAGTTGCGGTAGGTCTCGTATCCGACCTCGTTCCAGACGTCCCAGATGTGCTTGCAGCCATGCTCGTCGGCATTCGGCGCAATATCCATCGAGCCGGAATAGGGGCTTCCGGGCCAGTAGGGACGGGTCGGATCGATCTCAGCGACCAGTTTCGGTAACAGGTCAAGATAATAGCCGGCGCCCCAGGGGCGATTGGCGAGCACATCCTGCCAGCCCCAGTCGAAATACCCCCAGATATTTTCGTTGTTGCCATTCCAGAGCACCAGCGAGGGGTGCGGCATCAGCCGGGTGATCGCTTCGCGCGCCTCCGCCTCGATCTCGCTGTACACCGGCTCCTCCTCCGGATAGGCGGCGCAGGCGAAGAGGAAATCCTGCCAGACCATGATGCCGGCGGCGTCGCACTCTTCGAAGAAGGTATCGGACTCGTAAATGCCGCCACCCCAGACGCGGAGGATGTTCATATTGGCATCGCGTGCCTGGGCGATCCGCTCGCGATAGCGTTCCCGCGTCACGCGCGGCAGGAAGCAATCCTCCGGAATCCAGTTGGCGCCACGAGCGAAGACCTGCACGTCGTTGACGACGAGGGTAAAGGCAGAACCGATCTCATCGGGCGCGGTGTCGAGGCGCACGGAGCGAAAGCCAACGCGGCGCTGCCAGCGATCCAGCATCGCTCCGTCTGAGCCCAGAAGCTGGAGGTCGAGGTCGTAGAGCGGCTGGCCGCCAAGCCCGTGCGGCCACCAAATTTCCGGATTGTCGATACGGCATTCCGCCAGAGCATGCGTCTCGCCCTGCGCAATTCGGACTTCGGTTCGTTTGCCGCCGATCGACATCACCAGAGCCGCGCTGTCCGTGCCTTCGTCCGCCCATTCGACCTCGATACGCAGGCGCGCAATACCGTCACCGCCCTGCAAGGTAATTTCCGGTCGGACAATGGCGAGACGTGCCTTCGACCAGCTTTCAATGGCGACTGGCTTCCATATGCCTGCTGTGACGACGCTCGGACCCCAGTCCCAGCCGAAATTGCAGGCCATCTTGCGGATGAGGTTACCGGGTCCGGGATAGTTGGCCGGGATATCGGCCGCTGAACCGAGCGCGCTGCGGACCGCCTCGCCATGGGCATAGGCGGAATCGAAGTCAACGATTAACTCGTTCCGGCCCTCCTTGAGCTGCTCGCGAACGTCGAAACGATAGCTGCGATGCATATTGCAGGTTTCCCCGAGCAATATGCCGTTCAGTTCCAGGCGTGCCGCGGTGTCGAGCCCGAGGCAGGAGAGATCGACCCGATCCGCCTCTTCGTCATCCCAGTCGAAAGCCATCCGGTAACGCCAGGCCGAGCGGCCGATCCAGTCCTGGGAGATCTCGTTGACATCCAGATAAGGGTCGGTGATGAGCCGGGCCGACAGCAGATCAAGATGCACATTGCCAGGCACGGCAGCCGGAATCGTCGCCGGGAGCGTCGGGGCGGTCGAAGGTGCGCGTACGCGAGAAAGGGTCCAGCCGGTGTCGAGTGGCAGTTTCTTCATGATTATCTGTCCGTCAGGAAATGGATTGTGTCAAATCTGTCGCGGTTCTTGGGGAGGCTGGATGAACTGCAACCCGGCGTGAAGATGACGGTTCATATGGTAGGCATAGGCGATTCGGTCACGCTGTTGGAGCGCGACGATGATGTCGCAATGTTCGTTATAGGCACTTTCGACGGCGGCCCGGGAGCGCTTGCCGGCTTCCATCAGCCGCTGCAACAGTGGCTGTAGAATGCCATAGACCTGTGACAGTGTGCGATTGTTGGCAAGGCTGACGAGTTCGGCATGGAACTTGAAGTCGAATTCCGCAGCCTCCGACAGTTCCGGCGCCAGCTTCATGGCGTCGTTGATTGCCTTCAGCCGCGCAATGCTGGTGTCGTCGATAGTCTCGAAGAGAAGATCGGAGAGATTGACCTCGATCAGCCGGCGAAAACCCTGAATGTCCAGGAAGCTTTCGGCCGATATGTCGATCGCGAAGGAGAACAATTCCATCAGCGCCTGTTGGCGGCGGTCGGTGATGACGGCGCCGACCTTTTGCCTGCTTTCGACGATGCCATAGGCCTTCAGGATGCGGATTGCTTCGCGCACTGTATTGCGGCTGCTGTTGAACATAGCCGCCAGCTCGATTTCCGATGGCAGGGCGTCGCCGAGCCCCAGATTGCGCTCGCGCATCAGCCGCCGGATCTCGTCGACCACCTGGTCCACCGCCGATCCTTTACTCTCGATCTCAGCGGATTCCATCGCCATGCATCCCCCATCCATTGAAAGGATATTGTTGGTCAATAAGGGATGTCAAGCAGACATGGTGATGGACTTTCGCCGATGTAGCGATATGTTGACCAACAAATAAGGGAGGCATTGCATGGAGAGCTGTTGGCGCTGGTTCGGGCCGAAGGATCTCGTTCCACTCATTCACGCGCGTCAAGCCGGCGCAACGGGCATTGTCACGGCCCTGCACGAGATCTCCCATTCCCGCACTTGGACGCCGGGGGAGATCGGGGCTCGCAAGGCCCTGGTGGAAGCAGCCGGTATGCGCTGGAGCGTCTGCGAATCGATCCCGGTCCCAAGCGCCATCAAGCTTGGCGGCGCCGGCGCTACTCAGGCGATCGGCGTCTGGAAGGACACGCTGGTCAATCTCGCCCGATCCGGCATCAAGACGATCTGCTACAACTTCATGCCGGTGGTCGATTGGACGCGCACGAACTTGCGCTTCGAGATGCCGACGACGGCGCTTGCCCTTCGTTTCGACATGGTGGAATTCGTTGCCTATGATGTTTTCGTTCTGCGCCGGAAAGGTGCCGAGGCAAACTATGGGCCGGAGCTTTTGCAGCGTGCCGAGGAGCGGCTGAAGGGGCTCTCGGAAGAGGCGGTTCGTCGACTGGAGAGCAATATCATCGCCGGTCTTCCGGGCGGCGAGGATAGCTACGGGCGTGAGGCGATCCGTACTGCCATCGAATCCTTTGACGGGCTGACGACGGAGGACCTGCAGACGAACCTCGACAATTTTCTGCACGAGGTCGTGCCGGTCGCCGCCGAAGTTGGAGCACGACTCGCCATCCATCCCGACGATCCTCCGATTTCGCTCTTTGGCTTGCCGCGAGTGGTTTCGACGGCGGAAGATCTGCGTCGCATCACTGGCTGCGTCGATCATCCCGCCAACGGCCTGACACTTTGCGTCGGCTCCCTTGGTTCGCGCCCCGACAATGACGTGCTTGCCATCGCCCGCGAATTTGCGTCGCGCATCAATTTTGCCCATTTGCGCGATGTGGCGATCGAGCCGGATGGTTCCTTTGTCGAAGCCGCCCATCTGGAAGGGCGCAGTGACGTGTACGCGATCCTGCGCGTACTTCTGGCGGAGGAGGCTCGCCGCCGCACCGATGGCCGAGCCGACCACATGATTCCGATGCGCCCCGACCACGGCCACCTGATCGGCGACGATGTCGATAAGCCGACCAATCCCGGCTATTCGCTGATCGGGCGGCTCAAGGGCCTGGCCGAGCTACACGGCGTCATCCACGCCATTGGCAAGATCGATGACTACTCACGCTATTGGAAAAGCTTTTAGAGATTCCTGCTCGGCAAGCCGATGCCGCCTTCATCGCTTTAATCTGACGGGAACAAAGACATTCCAATGTCTTTCCCAACTGCCGTCGATCGTCCTGCTGCAGGTCACTGCGACATTCGGCGCGGACAGGCCATAGGCTTTGGGAACCCATTTCACCGTCAGCGGCACAGCGCATCTCGGCACCTGAATCTTCAGATTGGGGCAAGCGCCTCCCAATTGGTGCCATCAGACACATTTTCCCTGGCGATGAATTGCCTCGCCTCTTCCCTTATCTCGAAAAGGCCGTGTTTTACGCCGCTCGTCCTGTCGTCTTCTATGCCGCGATAGGCGAGGCCGGACGCCAAGCAAGTTGGAGCCACCCCGGCAAACAGCCCTAAGGACAGAAACAGTGTTTGCCATCGGGTCATGTGTCTCTCGCCGTTCTTGGGATGCAAGGTTCTTTGCCACGAAATGATCATATCGAAAAACCTTCACCGCGCGTGTCGGAAAATCGGATCGAAGCTCGTCCTTGGGACAGCCCGTCCAATGGGCACTAGCAAAATCCGTTCCGAGGAGTCGATCATGACCGATGCAACAGAACAATCGCAGCAGCCCAAGGTGCCGGTGCTTGGCGGCCTGGTGGCCTATTTGACGGTGGATGGCGCCATGAAGGCCGCCGAATTCTACAAGCGCGCCTTCGGCGCCGAACAGGTCTTCATGTATCCGGCTGACGAGCAGGGCCGGACGATGCATATCCATCTCTATATCAACGGCAGTTCGTTGATGCTCTGCGACGCTTATCCCGAACATGGTCACGCGCTGCAAAAGCCGCAGGCCTTTACCCTGCAACTGCTTGTCTACGACATCGATGCCTGGTGGAAACGCGCCGTCGATGCCGGCGCCGAGGTCCTCATGCCAATCGAGGTGATGTTCTGGGGCGACCGCTGGGGCCAGCTTCGCGATCCCTTCGGCATCGTCTGGGCCATGAACGCGCCCGTCAAGAAATAAACTTTGCAGAAAGGACCGGGTTCGAAGAGTTCGAGCCCGGTCCCATTCGTCGAATGTCGTTGCAATGTTGAACCAGACGCGGCTTTCAGGATGAAGCCTTGTCTATTATTCAGAGAGCAGGGTCCGTGTCAGGGGATGCATGGGATCAGTCAGGCCATCCAATATCGTGAAATGATTGCGATCCGGCTCGATGACAGCGGCCGTTGCCGCTCCGAGGCCGGTCCAGATATTGGCAAGCAGGGCATTCTGGCGGATGAATTCGGCACGCTCCGCGCCGCCGACCCAACAGGTGAGGCGGACATTGTCTGCGGGCTCCAGCAGCGCCGGGCTTTCGGCCGCGGCTTCAGCGGCATCGATGCGCAGATATTCATTCATAGCCCTCTTCATGATCGGTCGCAGGTCATGCACTCCGGAGATGGAGACCACATGGCGGATGCGGGCCTGGATGGATGCCGGTAATGGTGATGTCGTTGTGACGATGCGAGTTGCGAGCTGGCCGCCGGCCGAATGTCCTGTCAGCATCAGAGGGCCGTCGACCATATCCGCGGCGGCGCTAATCGCGGCCGCAACCTCTTTGGCGATGCCCGTGAGGCGGTTCTCAGGACAAAGCGTGTAGGAGGGGATGGCGACGGCGTAACCATTGGCGATCGGGCCAGCGGCGAGATGCGACCAAAAGCTTTTGTCGAGCTCCAGCCAATAGCCGCCATGGATGAAGACCACCAATCCCTTTGGCGCCTCGGTGGGCAGGAAGAGGTCGAAGCGATTGCGCTTGCCAGACCCATAGGCGAGATCGAGTTTGGCGCGACCGGTCGTGGCCAGGCTATCGCGGAAGGTTTGCGCCGGCTCCACCCAGGCGGCCGGCCAGCGGTCACCGCCGACCACATAGGCGTCGCTGGTGTAGGCACTTTCCCAGTCGGTGATCCTGAAATAGCTCATCGCCATGTCCCCCCGCTTCGCGAGCGCCAATTCCCTATCAGGTCACAGTCGACCGCACGGCAAACCGCGCGTCCCTCCACGATCCGCTGCTCAGAATATCCTCTAGCACCTCCGCCGCCTGCCAGACGTCGCGGTAACCGACATACAGCGGCGTGAAGCCGAACCGCAGGGTTGCGGGCGCGCGGAAGTCGCCGATCACGCCGCGTTCGATCAGTGCCTGCATCACTTCATAGCTGTTGCTGTGGGTGAAGGAGACCTGGCTGCCGCGTCTTTCGCTATCGCGCGTGGTTTCCAGGACAACGCCATGTTGGCCGCATTTCGCCTCGACCAACTGTATGAAGAGGTCCGTCAGCGCAATGCTCTTCCTGCGAAGCGCGCCCATGTCGACCTCATCCCAGACGCCGAGCACGCCCTTCAGCGCTCGCAGCGACAGAATTGGCTGCGTGCCGCAGAGGAAGCGCTTGATGCCATCGCCGCCGGCGAAATTCCGCTCAAAAGCAAAAGGCCGCGCATGTCCCCACCAGCCGCTGAGCGGCTGTGTGATGGCGTCGTGGTGTCTATGGGCGGCATAGATAAAGGCCGGCGAGCCGGGACCGCCGTTCAGGTATTTGTAGGTGCAGCCGACAGCGAAATCGGCGTTGGCACCGTCAAGATCGACCGGCAATGCACCTGCGCTGTGGCAGAGATCCCAAATCACCAGCGCACCGGCCTCGTGGATCCGGCGCGTCAGCGCCGCCATATCGCGCAGCTCGGCGCTCTTGTAGTTGACGTGATTGATGAGCACGACCGCGACCTGATCGTCGATGAGGTCCTCGATATTGTCCGCATCCCGGCCTTCGAGGCGAAGGGTAACGCCTGGGCGCGTCGAGGCAACGCCTTCGGCCATATAGAGATCGGTCGGAAAGCTGTCGCCTTCCGCGACGATAACGCTGCGGCCTGGCCGCATGGCAAGTGCGGCATGCAGGGCTTTATAGATGTTGATCGAGGTCGAGTCCGTAACCACGGTCTGCCCCCGCGCCGCGCCGATCAGACGTCCGATGCGGTCGCCGAGCTCAAGCGGCAGGTGGAACCAGCCGGCGCTGTTCCAGCTACGGATGAGGCCGTTGCCCCACTCCTCCTTTGCCGCCTGCTGCAATTCGGCGAAAACATCATGCGAGGCGGCACCGAGCGAATTGCCGTCGAGATAGATGACGCCCTCAGGCAAGGCGAAGCGGCCGCGGAAGGACCGCAGCGAATCGGCCGCATCCATGGCCTCGACAGCGGCGAGATCGGGAAGGCTAGTCATAGTGTCGGGTCTCACTTTATTCGCGAATGGTTTCCCGGGCGGGCGCGCCGCCGCGGCTGCGCTTGATGCTTGGCAGGGCCAGCATCAGTAGGACGAACAGGCCGGTAGCGAGCTTCAGGTTCGGCGGCGGCATGCCGGCAGCGAGGCAGAGCGAGACGAGCTGGTAATAGATGATCGAGCCGACGAAGGGTGCCAATAGCTGCCGCAATACCGTCTGCTTGCCGGTGAAGGCCTCGCCGATCATTAGGGCCGCCAAGCCGTTGATCAGGATGCCGATGCCCATATTGACGTCGGCAAAGCCCTGCGATTGCACCATCAAGGCGCCGCTGGAGGCAGAAAAGGCGCTGGCGAGGCCGACGCCGCCGATCGTCGCGGCCCAGACATTGATGCCTTGCGCTTCGGCCATATCCGGATTGGAGCCGACAGCGCGCATGGCGGTGCCTTTCTCCGTCTTGAAATAGAGGTTCAGCGCGATGAGCACGATCAAGGCGATCAGGCCGGCAATGACGATCTTGCTTGCCGGAAAGCCTGGTTGGGTCAGGGGCACCCAATCGAATACGGTTGGCTGGCCGAAGACCGAGAGGTTCGACTTGCCCATGATGCCGAGATTGATGCTGTAGAGCATGGTCGACATCAGGATACCGGCGAGCAGCGTGTGGATGCGGAAGCGCAGATGGATGAAGGCCGTGCAGCAACCGGCGGCAAGGCCGACGACAAAAGCCGCAATGATCGCCAGCGGCGGTGCGACGCCGGCGGCGAGCAGGATGCCGCAGACGCAGCCGCCGAGCGGAAAAGCGCCTTCGCTGGTCAGATCCGGAAAGCTCAGCATGCGGAAGGGGATCATGATCCCCAGCACGACGAAGCTCAGGATGAAGCTCTGCGCCAGCGTGACCGGGATGAGCGAGACGAAGCTCGAAATCGTTGTCTGAATGAAGTCCATGATATCAGCTCACCAGCAGCATGCGGTCGGACTTGACGGCGAAGTGGCCGATCAATTCGGGAACGGTGATCCGCTTCTTCGCTTCACCGATGATTTCGAGATGAACTTTGCCGGCGTCGAGCATGATAACGCTGTCGCCGAAGTCGACGGCGTGCTGCATATTGTGCGTCACCATCAGGGTCGTAAGCTTTAACGTTTCGACGGTTCGCACCGTTGCCTGCATGACAATGTCGGCCGTGCGTGGATCGAGGGCGGCGGTGTGTTCGTCGAGCAGCAGTACGTCGGGCGAACCGCCCACTGCCATGATGAGGGACAGCGACTGACGCTGGCCGCCGGAAAGCAGTTCCACCTTGGTATCCAGC
This sequence comes from Rhizobium sp. NXC24, assembly GCF_002944315.1. Classification (NCBI taxonomy): domain Bacteria; kingdom Pseudomonadati; phylum Pseudomonadota; class Alphaproteobacteria; order Hyphomicrobiales; family Rhizobiaceae; genus Rhizobium; species Rhizobium sp. NXC24. Next base: position 1,033,864 of record NZ_CP024314.1, on the reverse strand, counting down.
CGGTTCTCAAGGCCGAGACCGAGAACGGCGAGGCGTTCCTTATAGGCGGCGAGACGTGTGGCATTCAGGCCAGGCCGAAATCCCCGGCTCTTCCCGCGCAGCTCCGCCAAAAGCATGTTCTCGCCGACTGTCATGCTGGCGGCGGTGCCCTTCATCGGGTCCTGGAAGACGCGGGCGAGCCGCGACGCACGCTTGTGGACCGGCATGCTCGTGACGTCGTTGCCATTGATGAGAATCTGGCCGGAATCGAGGCTGAGGGCACCGGAAATCGCATTCAGCATGCTGCTCTTGCCGGCGCCGTTCGAGCCAATGACGACGCCGAATTCGCCGGTCTTGAGGGAGAGCGTCAGGCCGTTGAGCGCGATCTTTTCGTCGGGCTGGCCTCTGTAGAAAACCTTGCGCGCGGATTTGATGTCCAGCATCCGTGCCTCCCCTGCAGTGTAGGGTTATGAAATGGCGGCGCCTTCAACGCCGCCATGGATCAGATGGATCCTTCGAAGATGCCGCCTATTACTTCGTGAAGCAATTGCAATCGGCAAGCGAGGCCGGAACGTCGGCGCCGAAGGCCTTCAAAACGGTCTTGTTGATCAACGGAGCATGGTCCTCATAGGCAGGACGTGATGGCGCGATCGTCTTGGGATCGCCACCCTTGAGGATCTTTGCAGCGATCCTGCCGGCATTTTCACCGACCTGCTCGTAGTTGACAGCGAAGCTTGCCGGCACGACACCGCTGCGAACAGCGGCGTCGTCGGAATTGACGATCGGGATTTGTGCTTGGCGGGCGGCTGCGGCAACGGCGGTGATTGCCGGCTGCAAGAGGTTGGAGGCGGGCGTGTAAATCACGTCTGCCTTGCCGGCGAGCGAGGCGATGCGCTGCTGGATGTCGTTGACATTGTCGACGCCGACCGGGACCAGTTCGAAGCCTGCGGCCGGAGCGGCTGCCTTAACCTTTTCGATCAGGGCAGCGTCGTTGGCCTCGCCCGGATTGTAAGGCACGCCGATGCGCTTGGCGTTCGGAAGCAGCTTCTTGGTGAAGGTCAAGATGGCGGCGATGTCCTGCAGGTCGCTTGCGCCGGTAATGCCCTCATCGCCGGCATCCCAGGAAGGAACCAGCTTGGCGGCGACCGGATCGGTCACTGCCGAGAATACGATCGGGATACCGGAGCCCGCGAGTGCCTTCTTGGCGATCTGTGAGACCGGCGTCGTGATGGTGTACATCAGCTTCGGATGATCCGACTGCAACTTGGCGATCATCTGCGGCACCAGCGAGGCGTCGAAGCTGGTGTTGCTCTCGGTATAGACGACATCCTTGCCTTCGACGAAGCCATTCTCGGCCAGCGCCTTTTTGAAGCCGGCGATCGAAGCGTTGAGCTGCGGATGTTCGCCGAAATTGGCAATCGCGATCTTGATCGGCTCGGCGGCTGCCGTCGCAATGCTCGCCATGACCGCGCCGGCGACGACCAGCCCCGACAGCCATCTGGATGTGGACTTCCTCATGATTTCCTCCCGGATTTTATAAGAGAGCCTCGCTCTCTCAACTTTGTTTTTGAGATCATAGCGGTTGCGGTGCTGCTGTCAATTTACGATATATGATATGCACTATAAGCACCTTTGATATATAATTTTACTGAAAACCAAATTTATATATAATTTGCGGCTTCAGGTATCGGGATCGACGCTATGCAGGACAAGGAACCTCTGACGAAGACGGAAGCGGCCTATTGGCTCCTGCGCCGGGATATTCTCAACACGAAGCTGCGGCCCGGCGCATCGTTGAAGCTCAGCACTTTGCGGGATACCTATGGCGTCGGCTGGACTCCGCTGCGCGAAGCCTTGTCGCGGCTGGAGGCGGAAAAGCTGGTCACGGCCATCAGCAATCGCGGTTTTGCTGTCGCGCCGGTTTCCCGCACGGAGCTGGAAGATCTGATGCGGGCTCGGATGGTTGTGGAATTGCCGTTGCTGCTAGAATCGATCGAGAGGGGTGGTCCGGCCTGGGAATCCGCTGTGGTCACGGCCCACTACCGCCTCTCTCGCTGCAAGATCATACCCGACGCCGCTTCTGAGGAAATGGCGGATGAATGGGATGAAAAGCATACGGCATTTCATGCCGCTCTCTTAAGCGCTGCGACATCGAGCTGGCTCCTGCGCTTTCAAAGCACGATTTCCGACCAACTCCGCCGTCATCATCGTTTTCTCGGTCTGGCGCCGACACAGCGCGCCGCCGCTGGCCTGCAGAGCGGTTATGAAAAGGCGGTCGCCGCCCTGCGGGAGGCAATGGCGATCGAGCGGCATACGGAGTTGATGGAAGCGGCCCTCGATCGCGATATCGAGCGCGCCCGAGCACTGATGACCGAGCATATCGGCTATACGCTGCAGGTCTATATCAAGTCCGAAGATGAGGATGATGAGCGCGTGCCATCAAAGTTGCGCAGGAATGTCTAATCGTAACAAAGGCGTGTCCTCTTCTGTTTGGGGATGACAACACGGCGCGTGCCCCTATTCTTTAGGCGATCATTCTCTTCATTCCGGGTTCCGGCATCATCCGATTTTGAAAATACCCTTGGGAGGACATCATGACGCGTACAGTGGTCATAGGAGCAACCGGCCATGTCGGCACTTATCTTGTGCCGCGGCTGGTGGAGGCCGGGCATGAGGTGGTGGCGGTGAGCCGCGGCCAGGCAAAACCCTATTCGCCGAACCGGGCGTGGGATGCCGTCGAGCAATTGACGATGGATCGCGCTGCGATGGAAAAGGACGACAGTTTCGGGCCGGCGATCCGCGCTCTAAAGGCCGACATCGTCATCGATATGATCTGCTTTACATTGGAAAGCGCCAAGCATCTGACTGAGGCTCTCTCGGGTCATGTCGGCCATTTCCTTCATACAGGCACGATCTGGACGCACGGTCTTTCCACCGTCGTGCCGACGCTCGAGGAAACGCCGAAGCGACCGTTCGGCGAATACGGAACGCAGAAGGCCGCGATTGAGAGCTATTTGCTAACGAAGGCGCGTATCGAGAGTTTCCCTGCGACGCTGATCCATCCGGGCCATATCGTCGGCCCCGGCTGGGCACCGCTCAATCCGGCCGGACATTTCAACCTCGCGGCATTTTCGACGCTGGCGCGGGGTGAAACGCTCGTGCTGCCGAATTTCGGTCTGGAAACGGTCCATCATGTCCATGCCGACGATGTCGCTCAAATGTTCATGGGCGCAATTGCCAATTGGCGCGCTTCGACCGGCGAGAGTTTCCATGCGGTGTCGAGCGGCGCGCTGACGCTTCGGGGTTATGCCGAGGCGATGTCGCGCTGGTTCGGCCATGAGCCGAAACTGGAATTTCTTCCCTACGACAAATGGGCGGAAGGCCAGACGCCGGAGGATGCCGAGGCGACGTGGGAGCATATTGCCCGCAGCCCGAATTGCTCGATCGCTAAGGCCGAGCGGCTTCTCGGCTACGCGCCGCGCTATACCTCGCTGCAGGCCGTGCAGGAATCCGTGACTTGGCTGATGGAGAAGAGACGGATCGGGTGACGGCATCCCCTTACCGTTGTAGCCAAACCTCTATTCCTTTCGCTGCCGCGCGTCCGGTGGCGAAACAAGCCGAGAGAAGATAGCCGCCGGTCGGCGCTTCCCAATCGATCATTTCTCCGGCGACGAACACGCCGGGGAGGGCCTTCAACATATATCCGTCGTCGATAGCGCTCCAGCGGATGCCGCCGGCCGATGAGATGGCCTCGGTGATGGGCCTCGGCCTCAGGAGCGGGATCGGCAGGGCCTTGATCAGGTGCGACAGTCGTTCCGGATCTGCCAAATTGGCTGATGGAACCAGTTCTCGCAGCAGCGCCATCTTGACGCCTTCGATTCCCGCCCCTTTGCGAAGGCGATTGGAAAGGCTGGCTTTGACATCCTGCCGCGCCAGATCGCGGGATAATCGCTGCGCTGTCCTGCCGGGCGTAAGATCGACCGTGAGCGCGGCTTTACCGTCGTTTGCGAGCCGGTCACGCAGGCTGGCGGCATGGGCGTAGACGAGGCTGCCTTCGATACCGTGTCGGGAAATGACGAACTCGCCGGGAAAAGTGCCGGCGGCCGATGTTGCGGTCACGGCTTTCAGCGGCTCTCCGGCGAAGCGCTCGCTAAAAATGGCGCTCCAGGCGACATCGAAGCCACAATTGGCGGGCTGGAAGTCGGCGATGTCGATGCCTTTGTTCCGAAGCCAGGCGATCCAGGCGGCGTCCGAGCCGAGCCGGGGATAACTCGCGCCACCAAGCGCGAGCAGGGCTGCGTCGCATTGAACGATCGTTCGTCCCTCTGGCGTCTCGAAGGCAAAGCCGCCTTCTGCAAAGCCGGACCAGCGATGCCTTGTCAAAACCTTGACGCCTTCTGTCTCCAGCCTGCCGATCCAAGCGCGCAGCAGCGGCGAGGCCTTCATGACCGCTGGAAAGACACGGCCCGAAGAGCCGGTGAATGTCTCCGTGCCAAGTCCTGCCGCCCAGCTCCTGATATCATCAGGCGTAAAAGCGTCGAGGGCCGAACGTAACCGGTCGGAGCTTTGGCCGAAGCGATTGGCGAAGCGGATATAATCTTCCGAGTGGGTGATGTTGAGGCCGGATTTCCCCGCCAGCAGGAATTTGCGGGCGACGGTCGGCATGCTATCGTAAACGGTGATCCGATGACCGGATAGCGACAGCACTTCGGCCGCCATCAGCCCCGCCGGCCCGCCACCGATGATCGCGATCTGCTTTCCTGTCATGAAGCCGCCCGGTGCTGAATTGTTTTTGTTCTCTTGGGCCGAGCCTGCATTGAAAGCAAGGTGTCTCGCCTAAGTCATTGCCGTTATAGGTGCGAGTCGCTTGCGAAGCTGTCGGATCGCACGTTCCGCTCGCCATCGCCAAGAAGGCATGATCGATGATCAGCGCGATGCTTCGAGCTTGCGCGCTGGTCACGTTGCCAACGGCGCAATTTTTATATAACCATATAGTTACTATCGCTTCCGATTTTCCTGGGGCTGTCAACTTGTGTCATGATCGAGTAATTGTCGGCGGCTAGGGGGCCGCGTGGCCTTGCCAAACGCAATCGGGAGCGGCGATGAGCGAAGCCAAAATCACGAAGGGCCGATCGAAGAGCCCGGAGGCTGAAACTGTGGTCGGGTCCACCGATCAGGCGGTATCGACCTCACCCGCCGAGCGGCCGCGCCTCAGGGATGCGGAGCGCACGAGCAAGGCGATCCTGGCTGCGGCGACGAAGGAATTTGCCGAGCGCGGCTATGGCGGTGCCCGTGTCGATGCCATAGCCGAGCGCGCCAAGATCAACAAGCGCATGCTCTATCACTATTTCGGGGGCAAGGATGCCCTTTATGTCGCTGTGCTGGAAGGCAGTTACGTTGCCATCCGTTCGGCGGAGGCAAGGCTCGATCTCTCGCACCGCAGCCCCACGGAAGGCATGCGGGAGCTTGTTGTTTTCACATGGAAATATTTTCTCGATCACCCGGAATTTCTTGGCATTCTCAACACGGAAAACCTGCATAAGGCCCGCTTTCTGAAGAGGTCGGCGCGGATTTTCGAGCTGCATTCGCCCCTGGTCTCGGAGATTTCCGGTCTGCTGGATCGCGGCGCTGCGGCCGGCGATTTCCGTCCGGACTGTGATCCCGTCAAGATCTACATGAGCATCGCGGCCCTCGGTTCCTTCTTCCTGACGAACCGCTGGACGCTGTCGACGATCTTCCGGCGGAACCTTTCCGATAAGTCGGAGATCGACGCCTGGGGCGAGCATATCGTCGACGTCATCTTCGCCTACCTGCGTCCTTAAGCTTTTAAAACGCCTCTTAATCCCACCGAATCCGCGCAATTGCCGCTGCGGCCGTCGATGATGGCCGTTGACAGCGCCGCTTTGCCGTGTCACTCATGTAACTATATAGTTATTTACGGGAGGAGTGGGATATGGTGACGAAGCCGATCGGCATCATCATGCATGGCATCACCGGCCGCATGGGCTACAATCAGCATCTCGTGCGGTCGATCCTGGCGATCCGCGAGCAGGGCGGCGTGCTGCTTGCCAATGGCGACAGGTTGATGCCGGACCCGATCCTCGTCGGTCGCAATGCCGAAAAGATCGCAGAAGTCGCGCGTAAGCACGGCCTCGCGAAGACGACCACCGATCTCGACAGCGCTCTCGCCGATCCCCACAACACGATTTTCTTCGACGCCGGCTCGACGCAGATGCGCGTCTCGCTGCTGGAGAAAGCCATCGCAGCCGGCAAGCATGTCTATTGCGAGAAGCCGATTTCCGAGACGCTGGACGAAGCTCTTTCGGTCGCAAGCTCCGCAGAGCGTCGCGGCGTCAAGAATGGTGTCGTGCAGGACAAGCTTTATCTGCCGGGCCTGCGCAAGATCGCCATGCTGCGCGACAGCGGTTTCTTCGGCAAGATTCTCTCCGTGCGCGGCGAGTTCGGCTACTGGGTTTTCGAAGGCGATTGGGGCGTGAAAGCGCAGCGCCCCTCCTGGAATTACCGCAAGGCCGAGGGCGGCGGGATGATCCTCGATATGCTGCCGCACTGGCGCTATGTGCTCGACAATCTCTTCGGTGAAGTCAAAGCCGTAAGCTGCTACGGCGCGACGCATATTCCAAGCCGCGTCGATGAAAACGGCAAGACCTATGTCGCCGATGCTGACGATGCTGCCTATGCCACGTTCGAGCTCGACGGCGGCGTTGTCGCGCAGATCAATTCCTCCTGGGCGGTGCGCGTGCGCCGCGACGATCTCGTCACCTTCCAGGTGGACGGAACGCATGGTTCCGCGGTCTGCGGGCTGATGCGCTGCTGGACGCAGCATCGCGTTAACACGCCGAAGCCGGTCTGGAACCCGGACCAGCCGCAGCCGATCAATTTCTTCGAGACCTGGGACGAGGTGCCGGACACGCAGACCTTCGACAATGGTTTCAAGGCGCAGTGGGAGGATTTCCTGCGGCATGTCGTCGACGATACGCCATGGAAATTCACCTTGCGTGAGGGCGCCAAGGGCGTTCAACTCGCCGAACTCGCTCAAAAGAGCTGGGCAGAGCGCCGCTGGGTCGACGTTCCCTCGCTTTCCGCTCGCTAGGAGACAAGACCATGACGAAGACCCTTCGTTTGCCCGGCACCGACGGCAAGCTTGCCGAATTCATCGTCGCCAACACACCGCTTAGCCCACCGGAGCGCCCGGCAGGCGGCCATCGCTTCAATCGCGTCGCCTATGCCGCGGCTCATGTCGTCGTCGATCCCCTGGCCGACAATGATCCATGGCTTGACCGCAACATTGATTGGGAGCGGACGATCGCTTTCCGTGAATATCTCTGGGATCTCGGCTTTGGCGTCGCGGAAGCCATGGACACGGCGCAGCGCGGCATGGGTCTTGATTGGGCTGGTGCCAAGGAGCTGATCACGCATGCGCAGTCGGCCGCCCGCAATCGCTCGGATTCGCTGATCGCCTATGGCGCAGGCACCGATCATCTAGCGCCCGGTCCCGATGTCACTATCGACGACGTCATCCGCGCCTATGAGGAGCAAGTCGCCTTCGTCGAGGGACAGGGCGGGCGCATCATTTTGATGGCGAGCCGCGCGCTTGCGGCGGCTGCTAAGGGACCGGACGACTATATCCGCGTCTACAACCGCATCCTCGGGCAGGTCCAACAGCCGGTGATCATTCACTGGCTCGGCTCCATGTTCGATCCAGCTCTGGCCGGCTATTGGGGTTCGTCCGACGATATGCGGGCAATGGAGACGGCGGTCGCGATCATCAACGACAACGCCGCCAAGGTTGATGGCGTCAAAATCTCGCTGCTGTCGGCGGAAAAAGAGATCGTCATGCGCCGCCGTCTCGATCCGGCGGTCAAGATGTATACCGGTGACGATTTCAACTATGCCGAATTGATCGCGGGTGACAGCCAGGGCTATTCGCATGCGCTGCTCGGCATCTTCGACGCGATCGCGCCTGCGGCAAGCGCCGCTCTCGCGAAGTTGGCCGAAAACGATCTCGAAGCTTTCCATGAGATGCTGGCTCCGACCGTCCCTCTGTCGCGCCATATTTTCAAGGCGCCGACGCGCTTCTACAAGACCGGCGTAGTCTTCCTCGCCTATCTCAACGGCTTCCAGGATCACTTCCAGATGCTGGGCGGTCAACAGAGCACGCGTTCGATTGTGCATTTGTCGGAACTGTTCCGTCTGGCCGATACGGCCCGCGTTCTCAGAGACCCCGATCTTGCCGTGCAGCGGATGAAGACGATCCTTGCCACGGTCGGCGTCGCCTAAAGCAATTCCGGGAAAAGTGCGTGGCGGTTTTCCGTCCGGAATTGCGTGAAAACAAAGAGATAGAGTAGTTCGGCGATTCCGTGAAGCGCTGAACTGCTCTAATCGGGAAACGGGATCTGGGAGGATCATCAGAATGGCTGTATCCGGCCTTTCCATCAATCTTGCGACCGTGCGCCAACAATATGATATGCGTCAGGCGGTCGAGGCCTGCCTGAAGCAAGAGATCGTCGCGATTGCGCCCTGGCGCGATCAGGTGCATGCGATCGGCTTGGCGGAAGCAGCGAGGATCGTTGCCGATAATAGGTTGAAGGTCACCGGATTATGCCGTGGCGGCATGTTCCCAGCCGCAGATGCTGAGGGCCTGAGGGCCGCGATCGATGACAATAGACGGGCGATCGACGAAGCGGCGGCGCTGAATGCCGATTGCCTCGTGCTCGTTGTCGGCGGTCTGCCGAAGGGTTCGAAGGATATCGCTCACGCTCGCGAAATGGTGGCGGATGGCATCGCGGCGATCCTGCCGCATGCTCGCAGCGCCGGCATTCCGCTGGCAATCGAGCCGCTGCACCCGATGTATGCCGCCGACCGTGCCTGTGTGAATACGCTAGAACAAGCGCTCGATATCTGCGATCTGCTGGGCGAGGGCGTCGGTGTCGCAGTCGATGTCTACCATGTCTGGTGGGACCCGAAGCTTTATGAACAGATCGCGCGTGCCGGCGCCAAGGGCCAGATCCTGGCGCACCATATCTGCGATTGGCTGGTACCGACCACGGATCTGCTGCTCGATCGCGGCATGATGGGCGACGGCGTCATCGACCTGAAGCGTATTCGCGCCGCTGTTGAGGAGGCCGGTTTTTTCGGTCCGCAGGAGGTGGAAATCTTTTCGGAGGCGAATTGGTGGAAAAGGCCGGGTGAGGAGGTCCTTTCCACCTGCGTCGAACGTTTCCGCACGGTTTGTTGAAGGCGCAACGTGTGCCCGATCAGGCAGGCATAAAAAATGCCGGGCCACAAATGGCCCGGCGAAGTTTGAAGACTTAAACCAAAGCGGCTTATTCGACTGGGACGATCTTGCCCGCATCCCACTTGTAGAGCGAGAAGCTCTGCGAGGTGAGGTCGCCGGTTTCGCCATAGGTGACCTTCCCAATGGCGGTTTGGATCGGTTCGCCGCTCTTCAGTGCGGTGGCGACGGCTTGGGCGTCGTCGGCGCTGCTGGCCTTTTCAATGCCGGCCTTCAGGACTTGCACGGCAGCGTAGGCGTTCAGCGTGAAGGCTTCCGCCGGGATGTTGCGCTCCTTCAGCGCCGCGGCGGCGGTCTGGGAATCCGGGTTCTTCAGCGCGTCGGAGGCATTGGTGAAGATCGTGCCTGCAGCGGCTTCATTGCCGATTGCCCAATATTCGGTATTCGACAGGCCGTCGCCGCCGATGAGCTGCGCCTTGACGGATATGTCGTGCAATTGGCGGGCGAGAAGGCCGCCTTCCGGATGATAGCCGCCGAAATAGACGAGATCGACGCCGGCAGCCTTGAGCTTCGCCGTCAGCGCGCTGTAATCCTTTTCGCCAGGGGTCAGGGAATCGTTGAGCACTTCGGTTACGCCACCGGCGTTGAGCGTTGCCTTGAAGGCGTCCGCCAGACCTTTGCCATAGGCGGCCTTGTCGTTGAGGATGGCGATCTTCTTGTCCTTGAAGTTCTTCAGCACGTATTTCGCGGCGACATCAGCCTGCTGGTCGTCACGGCCGCAGGTGCGCAGAATGTTGGGGAGGCCGCGCTTGGTGAGATCCGGCGCGGTCGCGGTCGGCGTCACCATCAGGATACCGTTTTCAGCGAGTGCATCCGATACCGGAATGGCAACGCCCGAGGTTACCGGACCGACGACGAAACGAATGCTCTGACCCACGAAATCGTTAGCAACGGAGACGCCCTGCTTCGGATCCCCGGCATCGTCTCCCAGCTTCAGCACGACTTTCTGGCCGAGGATACCGCCGGCCTTGTTGATCTCGTCAACGGCGGTCTGCGCGCCGTTCTTGACCTGGTCGCCGTAAGCGGCCACAGGGCCGGTTAGTGGCGCGATGAGGCCGATCACGATATCCGCATGCGCAAGTGGCGCGAAGGCCAGCGAGGCGACGAAGGTCGCAGCCGTCAATGTCTTCAGACTCATTTTTTCTCTCCTTGGATGGGCGCGGCAGCGCCCTTTGAACCCGCCGCAATGGTCTGTCGTCGCGCGCGAACTGCCGTAAGGCGCCTTGAAAATGGAGACAGAAGTGACATCGAAGCTGATGATCGCTTTCGGACATTTTTGACCTCAAAAGCGCTCATAAGGGTAGTTTCTGTAGGAATATTACCGCGATTCCGCAAGAAAATAACCGTGGTGGAGACAATTTTGACGATTTCTCGGAAATTTCTATCGAAGTACCGACAGTGGAGTTTTGGGGAGCGCGAGGTCGTTTTGCACCTCGAATGCCCTGCCGAAGATTCGTAGGGGCGTTTATTCTGCCAATGCTTGATGCCAGGCTCGCCGGTAGGCTCGCAGACCCGGTAGCTCGGCCCGAACGGGGTGGTTTTCCGGCGCGGCCGCAGGTTTGATGCCGGTCAGCAGCGCCGCACCTTGGCTGGTGCCGGTCGAGCCGGGCAGGGCGACGACGTCAGATCCCGTTAGCGAAGACAGGGCGGCAAGATAAGTCCGATTAAGCGCGAAAGGTCCCTCGACGAAAATCGGGCCTTTGGCGCCGATCAGATCCAGGCAGGCTTCAGTCATCAATGCTAGATAGAGGTTGGCGGCGGCTAGACGTTCCTCGGAACTCGCTTGCGCTTGCCCGATCCAGTGCATCTTTTTGCCAGGGAAGGGGCCGGAACCCTCGACCACGTTCGGTAGCAGCATGATGCCTTTTTCGATAACGGTCGCGAGCATCTCCTCCGTCGTTTCCTGTGATACCGGCCCGATTTCACCTGCCAGGATCTCGAACTCCCGCCCGCCCATGAAACGCGAGGAAGGCACGGCGCGGCCATATGCATCAACATTGGCAAGCGCGTCACGCGCCGGGTCGAGATGGTCGAGATCGCCGCCGACGGCGAAATTGATCACCCATGTTCCGGTCGACACGACGGCAAAGGGCGCTTCGTTCTCCACGAGATGTGGCAGCAGCGACGCGTTGGAATCATGGATGCCGCAATAGACCGGAACCGGAGCACTGAGGCCGATCTCTGCCGCGATCGCCGGCAATAGAGGTCCGAGCGCATCGAAGGCGGAACGGATCGGGGCCATGAGAGAACGAATGTCGAGCGTGTCGACCAGCGAGGAATAAGCGCCGGTGGTCGGATTCCAGAGATCGGTGTGACAGCCGAGCGAGGTGACCTCGTTGGCGGCAATGCCGGTCAGCCGCAGGGCCCAATATTGCGGATAGGTCAGGATCGTGCTGACGCGCGCGAAGTCGTTGGGAAATATGCTCTTCTGATAATGGATTTGCGCGCCGACATTCAGCCCGCCGGAAAGCCTCGGTGAAAAGGTCTCGCTGAAGGGCGGGCGCAGGCGGTCATAGGCTTCCTGCACGGCTTCAGGATAGCGATGCTCGTAATCGAGCACCGGCAGAGCAAGGCTGCCGTCTTCAGCAAGTAGAACGGCGGAGGCGCCGTGGGTGGTAATCGATATGGCGTCGAAGCCGGGTGTGGCAGCAAAGTTCTTCAGCGCACCAATAACGAAATCCCACAAGCCCTCGATGTCATAATGCGGGTAGGGGTCGGTCTTCAGCGTGGTATTGGACGTCCGAACGCCGGCGATCTCAGCGCCGGTCTGCGCGTCGAGCACCACGACCTTGGCATTGGTCTTGCCGATATCGAGGACGGCAATGCGGCGATAGGTCGATGGAGCGGTCATGGCAGATGGAAAACCGTCACGAGATCGCTCTGCACTGGCGAATTGTCAGGATTGGTCGCCATGATATCGGCCATGTGCGCCCACCATTTCTTCATGACCGGATGGTCGGGAAGGCTGGCCATCGTGTGATCCTTCGGCCGCGTCAGAACGCCGAACAGCGTGTTCGTCTCGCGATCGAGATGGATGGAATAATCGCTCACGCCGGCCTGGTGCAGCAGCTCCACCAGTTCCGGCCAGATCTCGTCATGACGTTTTCTGTACTCGCCCTCCATGCCGGGATTGAGCGTCATCTTGAAGGCGTGGCGTTCGAGGGAAGCGATCATTTCGAGCTCATGGCTTTGATGCGCCGTGCGACGATCGGCAGCGCGATGGTGATGATGAGGAGGAGGCCGATGAAGATCGACATGACGATGCCTGGCACGTTGAGAAGGCCGAGGCCGAACGTCACCAGACCCATGACGAAAGCGGCGATGACGACACCGCCGATCGTGCCGGAGCCGCCAAGGATCGACACTCCGCCGAGCACCACCATGGTCACCACCTCCAGCTCCCAGCCGAGCGCGATCGAGGGGCGGGTGGAGCCGAGACGCGAGGTCAGGCAGACGGCGGCGATACCACTCATGATGCCGGTCAGGAGGAACAGGATGAATTTGACCCGCTCAACCGGAATGCCGGAGAAACGCGCTGCAAAATCATTATTGCCGATCGTATAGACCTGACGGCCGAAATTCGTCGCATGTAGCAGGATGGCGAAGGCGATCGCCAGCACGATGAAGAGAACGAATTCGAAGGAGAAGACCCAGAAGACATAGCCCTGGCCGAAATAGGCGAAGGCGTCGGGATAATTGCCATAGGCCTGGTCGCCGAGGACGATATAGGAAATGCCGCGAAACAGGCTCATCGTGCCGATGGTCACGACGATCGACGGCAGTTTCAGCACAGAGACAAGGAAGCCGTTGAAAAGGCCGCAGACGAGCCCCACGCCCAGCCCGATCGCGACCAGCCCAACCGTATCGACGCCCACTTGTGCCGCAGCGCCCATGGCGGTCGACGCAAGCGCGATGATGGCGGCGACGGACAGATCGATTTCGCCGGCAATGACGAGCAGCGCCATGGCAAAGGCGATCATTGCCTTTTCAGTGAAATTGAAGGTCGCATCCGAGAGATTGTAAGGGTCGAGGAAATAGGGCGAAGCCAATGAATTAAAAATGAAAATGGCAATCGCGACGCCGAGAAGCAGGACTTCCCAGCTTGCCATTATGCGCTTGAAGGGCGTGCCCAGACGATCGGGAATGCTGCGCTTTTCCGGTGCGGTTTCGGATACGGTGCTCATGCGGTGACCTCCTTACCCGAGGTTTCCTTCGCTGCCTGATCCCTGAGGATGATGCGGCCGCGATTGCGCTCGCGCCGGGCGTTGAAGACGACTGCCAGGATGATGACGGTGCCGGATATGGCCATCTGCGTGAACGGCGAAATGCCGATGACGGGCAGAGCATTCTTGATGACGCCGAGAAACAGCGCGCCGAGCACGGCGCCGGCGACCGAGCCGACGCCGCCGGCGATCGAGATACCGCCGATGACGCAGGCTGCGACGCTGTCGAGTTCGAAACCGTTGGCGATGTCGACATAGGCGACCGCATAGCGCGACACCCAGAGATAACTGCTGAGGCCGGCCAGCGCGCCCGAAAGCACGAAGGCGAGGAAGCGCGTCCAGCCGACATCGATGCCGGCATAAACAGCCGCAACCGGATTGCCGCCGCTGGCATAGGTGGAGCGGCCGAAGCGTGTGTAGCGCAGCAGGAGATACATCATCAGCACGATGGCGATGCCAACCCAGGAGAGCACGGGCAGGCCGAGGACCAACGTACGCGGTACGTTCAGGAAGATCGGCGTGAACTGATGCGCGTTCACCCAGGCGCCGCCGGACAGTACGAAGGCCATGCCGCGGTAGATGGTGAGCGTCCCGAGGGTGACGACGATCGGCGGGATTTCCAGAGCCCAGACGAGATAACCGTTGATGGCGCCGAGCACTGCGCCCATAACGACAGCCGTGACCACGAGCACGATCAGCGGCAGATCGGGATAGGCAGCATTCAGCATGGCGATCGCCATGCCGGTAAACGCGAGATTGGCGGCGACGGAAAGATCGATCGATTTCGTCAGAATGACCGTCATCTGCGCCAGCGCCAGGATGATCAGGATCGACGTATCGTTGAAGATGTTGGCAAGATTGGCGGGCTCGGCAAAGCCGGCCGCACGCGTTGCGAAACCGGCGATCATCACGATAATGATGAGGAAGAGCAGCGTTTCGCGTTTTTTGAGTATGCGTAGCATCCGGCCCTCCCTATGCATTGCCCGTGGCGGCGCGCACCAGCGTTTCCGGCGTCAGTCCTTCGCGGTCGAACAGGCCGGCCGAAAGTCCCTCCTTCATCACCAGCACGCGATCCGACATGCCAAGGATTTCAGGCAGTTCGGAGGAGATCATGATGATGCTGAGGCCTTCCGCCGCCAGCTCGCTGATGAAGCCGTGCACAGCCGCCTTCGAACCGATATCGATGCCCTTGGTCGGCTCGTCCAAAATGATGATCTTCGGCTGCGTCGCCAGCCATTTGCCGATCACCACCTTCTGCTGGTTGCCGCCCGAGAGCGTGCCGACAGGCACGGAAAGGGCAGCGGCGCGTAGGTCCAGCCGCTCAGCATATTTGCGGGCGAGCGCAAACTCGTCGGCCGCTTTAAGAAAACCCTTGCGCGAGGTGCGCCCGAGCGAAGGCAGCGACATGTTTTGATAGATCGGCATCGGCAGCGCCAGGCCATGGCGGCCGCGTTCCTCCGGCACATAGACGATGCCGGCGCGGATGGCCTCATGCGGCGAATGAATATGGATTTCCTGACCGTTCAGCGTCAGCCGTCCGGAGAGCGGCCTGGTGATCCCGAACAGCGATTGACACAGTTCGGAACGGCCGGCGCCGATAAGGCCGTAGACGCCGAGGATTTCTCCGCGCCGGAGCTTGAAGGAGATGTCGCGGAACTCGGTGCGGTGACAATAATTTTCGACCTCGAACACCACGTTGCCAATTGTAACGGGCACTTTCGGGAAGGCATCCTTGACGTCGCGACCGACCATCATGCGGACGATCTCGTCCTGCGGCGTCTCCTTCAGCGGGCCATGACCGACGGCGCGACCATCACGAAAGACCACGAAATTATCGGCGATTTCATAGAGTTCGTCGAACTTGTGGCTGATGAACAATATCGCCTTGCCCTTGGCCTTCAGACTTTCGACGATACGGAAGAGGTCATCGATCTCCTTGCGAGAAAGAGCCGCGGTCGGCTCGTCCATGATGACGATGCGTGCTTCGATAGACAGGGCGCGGGCAATCGCCACGAGATGGCGCTGCGCGATGGACAGGTCCTTCAGGCGGATCGACGGATCGATGGTGCTTTCCAGCGATTCCAGCAGCAGCCTTGACCGGCTGTTCATCGTCTTCCAGTCGATCGTGCGGAATTTCGTGCGCGGCGCATGACCGAGAAAGATGTTTTCGGCAACCGTCAGCTCGTCGAAGAGCACGGTCTCCTGATGTATGGCGGTGACGCCGGCGTCTATCGCGGCCTGGGCGCTGTGAAACGCAACCGGCTTGCCGTCGACGAGGATTTCGCCCTCGTTCGGACGATAGATACCGGTCAGAATCTTGACGAGCGTCGATTTGCCGGCGCCGTTTTCGCCGATCAGGGCGGTGACCTTGCCGGGATAAAGCGAGATGCTGACGCCGTCGAGCGCCTTCACGCCCGGAAAGATCTGCGAAATGCCGCGCATTTCCAGAATGGCGGTATTGCCCAAGCTTGGCATGCCCGTGGCGGGTCGTTGAAGGACTGTGGTCATCAGCAATGTACCGGATAAGTTAACCAAGTCCGGCGGCCGAAGCCGCCGGAAAGCTGCGAATGGGTCTGCTGATCAGAAGACCTTGGAGAACTGATCGATATTCGAAGCGTTGTAGACGAAGGGATCAGCCATGGCGGCTTCGCCGTTGTCTCCAACCTTGATCTTGCCCATACGGCCGGCATTGATCTCGCTGCCCGGCTTGCCGTCGGTTTCACCCTTGACGAGACGGTAGGAGATCTGCGTGGCGGAATAGCCGAGGTCGATCGGGTTCCAGATCGCAAATTCCTTCGTGGCGCCCGACTTGATGGCGCCGGCCATTTCGGACGGCAGGCCGAGACCGGTCACATAGACCTGGCCGATCTTGCCGGCATCCTTGACAGCCTGCGACGCGGCGAGCACGCCGACGGTCGTCGGAGCGACGATGACCTTGACTTCCGGATGCGAGGTCAGGAGGCCCTGGGCTTCGCGGTAGCTCTTGTCGGAAAGGTCGTCACCGTAGACGGTCGTAACGAGGTTGAGGCCCGGGAAATCCTTGAGCTGCTTCTTCATCTCGCCGATCCAGATGTTCTGGTTTGTGGCGGTCGAAGTCGCCGACAGGATGGCGAAATTGCCCTTGCCGCCGTCAAGATGGTCCTTGGCGAGCGTCAGGCACATCTTGCCGATCAGCTCGTTTGAAGACGGATTGAGCTGCAGGATGCGGCCGGCCGGAGCCACGCCGGAATCCCAGGAGATAACCTTGATGCCGCGCTGCGTAGCCTTCTTCAAGGCAGGCACCACAGCATCCTTGTCGTTGGCGGAGATAGCTATGGCATCGACGCCCTGTGCGATCAGCGAGTTGATCACTTCGATCTGGGCTTCGGCGGTCGGCTGCGTCGGGCCGGTGTAGATGACCTGCACGCCGCCGAGTTCCTTGGCGGCTTCCTGAGCGCCCTTATTGGCCGCTTCGAAGAAGCCGTTGCCGAGCGACTTCACTACGAGGCCGATCTTGATGTCTTTCGCACTTGCCGTGCCGGCCATCATTGCGACGGCCAGCGCTACGCCGATCGCCAATTTCTTTGCAATATTCATGTCTCTTCCTCCCAAAGTTGATAGGCTATGCTCACCCCGCCACAGCCGCGCATCTCATGCGACGGACGGGGAATCCTCCCTCTCGGCCTGCGCCGTGACGCTCGCGATAATCAGCGACACGCCGGCATCCTCGATCATGCGTACAGTCTCCGCCGACACGCCGTCATCGGTGATGATGGTCGTTACCTGCTCAAGTGGGCACAGGATCAGGCTGGAGCGCTGACGGAACTTGCTGGAATCGACCATCACGACCAGCTCGTCGGCCTGGCGCATCAGCTTCTGCTCGCTCTGGATAACCAGCGCGTCGGCTTCCATGACGCCGAGCGGACCAACGCCTTGCGCGCCGATAAACATGCGCCGCGCATAGAAGTTCCGGGTCGTATCATTGTCGAAGGGCGACAGGATCAGGCTCTGCTCGCGATAGATCGCGCCGCCCGGAATCGTTACCGTGTTCTTCGAGTGCTTCACCAGATGTTCGGCAATGGCGAAGGAATTGGTCATCACCTGCAGCCGATAGGCCGAGATGTAGTGGACAAGCTGGAATGTGGTCGTGCCGCCATTGATGATGATGGCGTCGCCCTGACTGCATAATTCAGCGGCCTTGCGCGCAATTGCGCGTTTCTTATCGATATTGACGCCTTCCGAAACGCGGAAGGGGCGGCCGGCGAGATTGCCGAGCTGCGGAGGATGAATCGATTCCGCCCCGCCACGCACGCGCCGGATCTTTCCCTGCACATGCAGGGCCGCAATATCGCGGCGGATCGTCGCTTCGGAAGCCTCGGTCAATTCGGAAATATCCTGAATCGTCACCACAGGCTTTTCCTGTACGGCGCTCAAAATGATGCGATGGCGTTCACGTTCGTGCATCGGCTCCTCCTTCTCGGGTTATTTCGCAAATGTGACAAAGTGTCAATCACAAACGCTCAAAAACTTTCATATTGCATCGCAGCATTATCAATTATGATCGTTTTCGATTGACAAAGCGACTATCCGTGAGCGATATCGTGATTAACAAGGGCGGTTTGAGCATCTTTTAGACCGTCCGCAAGACATGATCTTATGGGAGGATGACATGGCGGCTGGTGTTCAGCTTCTGGAAAACCGTTGGGATGATGCATATGCGGCCGGCCTCGATGAGCCGGGCAAGCTGCTCTACCGGTCGAATCTGCTCGGTGCTGACAAGCGTATCACCAATTACGGTGGGGGCAACACATCGGCCAAGGTCATGGAAACCGATCCGCTGAGCGGAGAAAAAGTGAAGGTATTGTGGGTTAAGGGCTCTGGCGGCGATGTCGGCACTATCAAGCTCGACGGTTTTGCCACGCTTTATCAGGACAAGCTCGACAGCCTGAAGGGCATCTACAATGGCGTTGCCGACGAGGACCGCATGGTCGGCTTCCTGCCGCATTGCACCTTCAACCTCAATGCCCGTGCCGCTTCCATCGACACGCCGTTGCACGGTTTCGTGCCTTTTACCCATGTCGACCACATGCATCCCGACGCGATCATCGCGATCGCGGCTTCCAAAAATTCCCGCGAGCTGACCCGCGAAATCTTCGGTGAAGACATCGGCTGGCTGCCATGGCGGCGCCCCGGTTTTCAGCTCGGCCTCGATCTCGAAGCCTTCGTCAAGGCGCATCCGAATGCCAAGGGCGTTGTTCTCGAAAGCCACGGCCTCTTCACCTGGGCCAATGACGCCAAGGGCTGCTACGAACTGACGCTCGCGATCATCAACAAAGCAATTCAATGGTTTGTGGCGAAGACTGAAGGCAAGACCATTTTCGGCGGCGGGGTAGTCCAGAGCCTGCCGCAGGCCGAACGCCGCGCGATTGCCGCCAAGCTCATGCCGGAAATCCGCGGTCGCATCGGCAAGGCGGAGCGCAAGCTCGGTCATTTCGACGATCAGGATGCCGTGCTTGAATTCATCAATTCGAACAATCTCCGTCCGCTCGGTGCGCTCGGCACGAGTTGCCCGGACCATTTCCTGCGCACCAAAATCCGCCCGCTGATCGTCGACTTTGATCCGGCAAAGCCCGACGCAGACGCCGTCATCGCCGGTCTCGACCAAGCGCTGGAGGATTACCGCGCCGACTACGCCCGCTATTACAACGACTGCAAGCATGATAATTCGCCTGCCATGCGCGATCCGAACCCAGTAATCTTCCTGGTGCCGGGCGTCGGTCTGCTCTCCTTTGCCCGCGACAAGGCAACGGCGCGCATTGCCGGCGAGTTCTACGTCAACGCTATCAACGTCATGCGCGGCGCCTCGACCGTATCCGAATATCAGGGCCTGCCCGAGCAGGAAGCCTTCGATATCGAATATTGGCTGCTGGAAGAAGCGAAGCTGCAGCGCATGCCGAAGCCGAAGAGCCTGGCAGGTCGCGTTGCTTTTGTCACCGGCGGCGCCGGCGGCATCGGCCGCGCCACGGCGGCGCGTCTGGTGGGCGAGGGCGCCTGCGTGGTGCTGGCCGATATCGACCAGTCGGCACTTGAGAGCGCGCAGGAGGATTTCGCCAAGAAATACGGCGCGGACTCTGTACGCAGTGTCAAGCTTGATGTGACCAAGGAGGACGCAGTGATTTCGTCCTTCGCGGAAGCCTGCGTCGAATTCGGCGGTATCGATATTCTCGTTTCGAATGCCGGCATTGCTTCCTCGGCGCCGATCGAAAGCACGGAGCTTTCGATGTGGAACCGCAATATCGACATTCTCGCCACCGGCTATTTCCTCGTCTCGCGTGAAGCTTTCCGGCTGTTCCGGCGTCAGAATCTCGGCGGCAACGTCGTCTTCGTCGCCTCCAAGAATGGCCTTGCCTCGTCGCCGAATGCGGCCGCCTATTGCACCGCCAAGGCCGCCGAAATCCACCTGGCGCGCTGCCTGGCGCTCGAGGGTGCGGAGGCGGGCATTCGCGTCAACACGGTCAACCCCGACGCCGTCCTGCGCGGCTCCAAGATTTGGAACGGCGAATGGCGCGAACAGCGCGCGGCCTCTTCGAAGATCGAGGTGGACGACTTGGAAGAACATTACCGCAAGCGCTCTATGCTGAAGCTCAACGTTTTCCCGGAAGATATTGCAGAGGCTATCTATTTCCTCGCCTCTGACCTCTCCGCCAAGTCGACCGGCAACATCATCAATGTTGATGCCGGCAACGCACAGAGTTTTACGCGATAGTTGGCGAGGCGGTGGCGGCCCTCGGCGCCACCATCGTGGTTCGAGGCCCTGCCGCGCTCGCTTCGCTCTTGCGGCAGCGCACCTTACCATGAGGGTGGGGTAACTATTGCGCCGAACTGACGGGGAGATCAGCCCTCACCCTGAGGTGGCCCCATAGGCCCTCGAAGGGCGAGGGCGGATGATGGCTTGCAGGATGAACGCACCGTAACATTTCGAATAACATACCTGGGAGGAAAGAATGGCCGAGTTCAGAATTGCGCCGGATCTGGTCGCTGCGGAAAACGACAAGCGCGCTGCTGCGCTGAAATCTGATTATGAAGCGCTAGGCGCCACGCTCGCGCGTCGCGACGTCGATATCGAGGCCGTAACGAAAAAGGTCTCGGAATTCTTCGTTGCCGTGCCCTCCTGGGGTGTCGGCACCGGCGGTACACGCTTTGCCCGCTTTCCCGGTACCGGCGAACCACGCGGCATTTTCGACAAGCTCGATGATTGCGCCGTCATCCATCAGTTGACGCGGGCGACGCCGACCGTCTCGCTGCACATTCCCTGGGACAAAGCCGATGCAAAGGAATTGAAGGCCAAGGGCGATGCGCTCGGCCTCGGCTTCGATGCCATGAATTCCAATACTTTCTCCGATGCTCCCGGCCAGCCACATTCCTACAAATACGGCTCGCTCAGCCATGTTGACGCAGCGACCCGCGCCCAGGCGGTTGAGCACAATCTGGAATGCATCGAGATCGGCAAGGCGATCGGTTCGAAGGCGCTGACGGTCTGGATCGGTGACGGTTCCAACTTCCCCGGCCAGAGCAATTTCACCAAGGCGTTTGAGCGTTACCTCGCCGCAATGGCGGAGATCTATAACGCCTTGCCGGATGACTGGCGGCTGTTTTCCGAGCATAAGATGTACGAGCCGGCCTTCTATTCGACCGTGGTGCAGGACTGGGGCACAAACTATCTGATCGCCCAGACGCTCGGGCCCAAGGCCTACTGCCTCGTCGACCTCGGCCACCACGCGCCGAACACCAATATCGAGATGATCGTCGCCCGCCTCATCCAGTTCGGCAAGCTCGGCGGCTTCCACTTCAACGATTCGAAATATGGCGACGACGATCTCGACGCCGGCGCGATTGAGCCCTATCGCCTGTTCCTCGTCTTCAACGAACTGGTCGACGCCGAGCATCGCGGGGTAAAAGGCTTCCATCCGGCTCACATGATCGACCAGTCGCACAATGTCACCGATCCGATCGAAAGCCTAATTTCCAGCGCCAACGAAATCCGCCGTGCCTATGCGCAGGCATTGATCGTCGATCGAGGGGCATTGGCGGACTATCAAGACTCCAACGACGCCCTGATGGCCTCCGAAACCCTGAAGCGCGCTTACCGCGCCGATGTGGAACCCATCCTCGCCGAAGCCCGCCGCCGCACCGGCGGCGCCATCGATCCGGTTGCGACTTATCGGACGAGCGGCTACCGGAAGAAGGTTGCGAGCGAACGCCCAGCCTCGGCGGCAGGCGGGGGCGGAATTATCTAAAGAGCCTATACTTCCGGTGGATTCGCGAACGGATCGAGCGAGCGCGCATCCATCAGCCGGAAATGCCTTAGGTTTCGGGTGAGAACCGTGTAATCGTGTCGCAGTGCTGTTGCGGCAATCGCAGCATCTTCGAAACCTGGATCTCCGCCCCGTCCTACCGCCTGGTCGAATAGTCGGCCCGCGATGCGGGCAGTTTCTGTATCGAGCGGTAGGATACGGTCGCCGTAAAGATGGAGAGTGAGTTCAAGCCACTCGCCAAGCAGCTCAGCTTTCTTGGACGCGCCCATCCGACGGGCTTTCGCAATCCCTGTTTCTATTTCGGCGACAGTCACGGTGGAGAGGTAAAACTGATGGGCATGGGCTGCAATCCATGCCCGAACCGCCTGCGATAGTAAATCTTGCGCGCGCAATGGCGATGTCGCGGAGATGATATTCGTATCCAGAAGATACATTAGATATCATCATCGCGTAGCAGCCGGCCCGGCTTGCGCACTGGCAGGTCGTCGTCTTCAAGTGGTGCATTGGTGAGTAACCAACCAAAGGACGGAACCTGCTTCAATTTTTGATATTCGTCATAAGAGATGATGACCGCGGTGCGCTCGCCATGGCGAGTAATGACCGCTGGATTGCCGCTGAGAGCATCATCGACCACAGCAGAAAGCGTTGCTTTCGCATCCTTGAGCTGAATTTCCTTCATGGGATCACCAATATGACTACAGTAGTCATATTGTAGGAGTGGCTTAGAGTTTCGTCAATGCATCATCAGATGCAGCCCTGGAATCATGTCAATTCCGCGCATAAGGATGCCGGTGGTTATTGAAGGTTGATCCCAATCAAACCTGGCAACCCTTGAGAAACACCTCGGCGCAAATGCGTGCCCGCCGGGTGATCTCCGCGATGTTCGGAGGGGGGAGTTGGCGCAGGATGGCGGCGCGCTGCGGCTCCATAATCATCATGCCACGCAGCATGCCGGAAGCCATATGGGGGTCCTCCAGACGGATGAGCCCGCGTTCGCATTGCGTCGTCAACCATTTCTCCATGATGGCATTCGAGCCGACGATGGCCGTCTCATAGAATGATGTGGCGATTTCCGGAAAGCGGTCCGATTCGGCGATGACGAGACGCATAATGTCGATCGTATCGTCCGACATCGTCAGCATGCCATAGGCCGTCAGCAGTCGCTCCAGGCCCTGCCGCAAATCCATCGTCGCCAGCGTCGACTGGTCCAGCGCCAGGAAAAACCGGCCGATACGGTCGGAAACGATGCTCGAAAACAGGTCTGCCTTGGTCGGAAACAGCCGATAGAGCGTCTTGGTCGAGACGCCGGCGGATTGGGCGATCGCGTTGATGCTCGCGGCCGCATAGCCGTTTTCCCGAAATTGCGTATCGGCTGCCTCGATGATCAGGCTCTTCGTATCGTCGTCGCAGCGAAGCTGGGGTCGGCCGCGGGAGCGCTTCTCATTTATTTGAATTTCGACCATGACAATTTTCCAAATTCCTGTTGACTTCCATTTTACAGCGCATATTTTGGAAAACAACAAGTTTCCTAAATGTGCGGCCGAGAATTTTTGCGGGCATGTACCTCCAAGACGATCGGCCATCAGGAGAGACGATAGTGGAAAACAAGGTTCATGTATTGAATGCGAGCAAGCAGGCACCGGTTGCCGAAGCATCGACCATGGATGCCGGCAAACCGGATGTGACGGTCGAACTGATGCGTATTGCCAGCGAGGAAAAGCCGGCGGCAAAGAAGCGGGGCAAGTCGTTCCTGCTCGGCGCCACGGCACTCGCCGTCATCGCAGCCGCCGCCTATTACGGTCATAACTACTGGACGGTCGGCCGTTTCCAGGTATCGACCGACGATGCCTATGTGCAAGCCGATAACAGCGCCATCGCGCCGAAGATTTCCGGCTATGTTACTGGCGTCGTCGTCAACGACAATCAGACGGTCAAGGAGGGGCAGGTACTGGCCCGTATTGACGACCGCGATTTCAAGACGGCGCTTGATCAGGCCAAGGCCGATGTTGCCGCCGCTCAAGCCGATGTCGAGGCCAAACAGGCCTCTCTCGACATGCAGCAATCATTGATCGCAGCCGCCCAGGCGACCGTCGATGTCGACAAGGCCAACGAGACCTCGCGGAGCAGAACGACAAGCGTTATGCAAGCCTATCGGTAAACGGCTATGCGCCGGTGCAAACCGCACAACAGGCCGCCTCGCAGATCGCCGCCGCCCGGGCCGCGATCGACCGCGATACGGCATCGCTTGCCGGGACCATCAAGCAGGTCGATCTGTTGAAGGCGCAATTGGCGCAAGCCAGGGCGACCCTTGCCCACGACCAGGCCGTCCAGAGCCAGGCGGAGCTCAATCTGTCCTATACGACGATCGTCGCACCGCTCGATGGTGTCATCGGCAACCGCACGCTCCGCGTCGGCCAATATGTGCAGGCCGGCACGCAGTTGATGTCGGTGGTCCCGACGTCGGCCGCCTATATCGTTGCGAATTATAAGGAGACGCAGTTGACCGACGTGCATGCCGGCCAGCCGGTCGACATCGAAGTCGATATGTTCCCCGGCCGCGTCTATCACGGTCATGTCGACAGCTTGGCGCCCGCGAGCGGCCAGGAATTCGCGCTGCTGCCGCCGGACAATGCCACGGGTAATTTCACCAAGGTCGTGCAGCGCATCCCGGTCAAGATCGTCCTCGATGGCGATAGCGCCGCCTCCGGCGATCTGCGCCCCGGCATGTCGGTGCAGCCGAGCATCGACATCAAGACGGCCGACCAGAGCCACGGCGCATGAACGGTGAAGGATGAGGAGTATTGAGCCATGTCCACTATCGCAGCCACCACCGCCATCGCCATCCCGCAGCCAAGCGCGAAGGCCAGCACCAGGGAATGGATCGCCGTACTCGCCGGCATGATCGGCGCCTTCATGGCGATCCTCAACATCCAGATCACCAATGCCTCGCTTCTCGATATCGAAGGCGGCATCGGCACGGGCGTCGATAACGGTGCCTGGATATCGACCTCCTATCTGATCGGCGAAATCGTCGTCATCCCGCTGACGGCTTTTTTCAGCAACGTCTTCTCGTTTCGCCGCTATATCCTAGTGAATTCGATCCTCTTCCCGCTGCTCTCGATCGCCTGTGCCTTCGCGCATGATCTCGGGACGATGATCGTGCTGCGCGGGCTGCAGGGCTTTGCCGGCGGCGTTCTGATCCCGATGGCCTTCACGATGATCCTCACCAAGCTACCCAAGGCACAGCAGCCGACGGGCCTTGCGATCTTCGCGCTATCGGTCACGGTTGCTCCTGCCATCGGCCCTACCATCGGCGGTTATCTGACGGAGAATTACGGCTGGCAGACAATCTTCTTCATCAATGCCCTGCCGAGCGCCATCATGGCGATCGCCCTTGCTCTGACACTCGAGAAGGGGCCGCTGCAACTTGGCCTTCTGAAGCACGGCGACTGGGCTGGCATCGTGACGATGGCAATCGGGCTTTCGGCGCTACAGACTGTGCTCGAGGAGGGCAATAAGGATGACTGGTTCTCCTCGCCCTTCATTCTGAAGCTCAGCACTATCGCTGTCGTTTCGCTCAGCGCCTTCATCTGGATAGAGTTGACCGTTCAGAATCCGCTGGTGAAGCTGCGGCTTTTGAAGCAACGCAATTTCGGCATCGGCGTTCTCGTCAACGTGCTGGTCGGCTTCGCGCTCTTCGGCTCGGTCTATATCCTGCCGCAATATCTCGGCCAGGTGCAGCGTTACAATGCCGAGCAGATCGGCAACGTGCTCGCCTGGACCGGCTTGCCGCAACTCATCCTCATTCCGCTGGTTCCGGTGATGATGAAGCGCTTCGACGTCCGCTATATCGGCTTCCTCGGTATCGCCATCTTTGCCATAAGCTGCTTCATGAACGTGACGCTTTCCGCCGACACCGCGGGTGATCAGTTCTGGATACCGAATATCGTGCGCGCTATCGGGCAGGCCATGGTCATCACACCGATTACGGCGATCACCACCGCCGGTATCGCACCTGCCGATGCCGCCGCCGCATCCGGCTTGACCAACATGCTGCGAAATCTCGGCGGCGCGGTCGGAACGGCAACGCTCGGCACCGTGCTCACCAAGCGCGAGCAGTTCCATTCCAACATCATCGGCCAGTCTGTGACGCTGGCGCGCGATGAGGTGAGGGAGCGGCTGACGCAGACGACCAATTATTTCCTGTCGCACGGCGTTTCGGATCATGCCCTTGCCGCGCAGAAAGCAACGGTCGCCCTCGGCAGCATCATCAAGCGGCAAGCACTGATCATGGGCTTCAGCGACACCTTCGCCGTCATCGGCATCCTCTTGGCGACCGCCGCAATCGCCACGCTTTTTGCCCGCAAACCGCAGCCCGGCGGCGGGGCAGGGGCTCATTGATACGGTCGCCCATTGCTGGGCAGCGAAATATTGGACCGCGACAAGCTACCCCAGCTTGCCGCGGTCGCCGTTGTAAGATAGCCGCAGACCAATGGTGAGTTTTCCTATCCGCGCAACGTCGCGCGCATCTTTCGGGTAGCCGAGGCGCGGGAATCCGGTATTGTCGGCATCAACGACGAATGGCTGTCGCCCACTCGGCGGCGAAGGCTCGAAAGACGGCATCGAAAAGTATCTGAAGTGAAATATCTCGCCCTCAGTGGCTTGGTAATTGAGGAAAATCATTATGACCACTGATATCGACGGTTTCGCGGGTCGCCTGAAGCGCCGGGAAAATGGCGGCATGATCTCAGCCTGGATCGGCACGCCCGATCCGCTGCTGGTCAATCACCTCTCGCAGGAAGCTTTCGACGCCATCGTCCTCGATATGCAGCATGGAATGTGGGACATGGCCTCCGCGGCGAACGGCATTGCGCAGGTGCGCCTGGCCGGCAAGCCGGCAATCGCGCGCATCCCGGTCGGCGATTTCGCGTCAGCGTCGCGGCTGCTCGATGCCGGCGCCTCCGCCATCATCGCGCCGATGATCAATTCCGCCGATGACGCCCGTGCTCTAGTGAAAGCAACGAAATATCCGCCCCTCGGCGAACGGAGCTGGGGACCTTCGCTCGCGCTCAATCATTTCGGCATCGCTGCTGACGAGTATCTGCAGGGCGCCAACGGCCTGACTGTCACCATCGCCATGGTCGAGACCCGCGCTGCGCTCGATGCCATCGATGAAATCCTCGCGGTCGACGGCATCGACGGTATCTTCATCGGCCCATCCGATCTCTCCATCGCGCTCTCGAACGGCGCGCGTTTGGCACCCGACAGCGCCGCGATCGATCAGACATTGGCGCATGCAGTGGCGCGTTGCCGCGCCTATGGCAAGCTGATCTGCGCCTTCGGCACGGACGGCGAACGCGCCGGGCAATTCCTGAAGCTTGGCCTGGATCTCGTCATTGCCGGCGCCGAAACCGCACAGCTCCGCGCCGGTGCTCGCGCTGCAATTACCGCTGCCCGCAAGGTTGCGGCTTCCTGATCGGGATTGGAGCCAATTCGGCATCGAGGATCTTTGGTGATGGGGTGGACACCCCATCACAGCGGGTAGTTCGAATAAATCATCCTGAGATTTGGATCATTGGCGATGCTCACCGGAGTGACGAGGCTCTGATTGAGGATGTATTTATAGCACTGATCGAAATCGTAGCCGCGCTCAGTGCATTCGCTATCGCGCTGCCACCGCGACTGCACCAGGTTTCTGACAAGCATGTTGTCGATGTGTAGCTCAGATATTTTCTGCACCTTGCCGATCTCGATGCCCGCAGCCTTGTAGGTGAGATAGGGCAGTTCACTGCAGTAAATCGCATCGTTGTTGAACGAGAAAAACAGGTCATAGGGTTTGCCGTAGAGCGTGCGGGCGTAGGACAGGAGCTGTCGTGCGGTTTCGGGGGTGAGTCGCGGATCGCGATAGATCGCCACCTGTCTCAACAAGCCGCGATTGACCCAGGTTTTCAGCGGTGTTTCCTTGACCTTTGCCCCGGCCTCGATGACCGTGATTGCCCCATTGTCGTTTTTGATGATGCCCATGTGTGAAAAGGCAGAACCAGTGGCGAATATAATCGCGCTTGATTGGTTACTGGTCGATGTCTGAAAAATCAGATCGCCGTCTTTGAGCGGCGGATAATCGCCGCCCGCCATGGCATAGAGCGTTCCTACGACAAGACAAACGCACAGGATCGCAACAGCCGTCAACTTCTTCATGCGATCCCCGTAACCGTTTGAAAGCGCTTGATTAGGCCGCTTTTACCAAGGCTCTTTTGCGGCTGAAACATGGCGGGCAAAAGGCCAATCATGAAACTCACGGTAGGGATCATTATTGCCGCAATGGAGTCGTCGCGATCCTTTAGGGGGCGATTTTTACATAGCAGGGATTGTACATGTTAAAGCCGCAGCCACCGCCGACGGCTTGTGCCGGCGTGATAAAATTTTGCAATGCGATCAATACTAGCGCGGCGGCGATCGCAGTCAGAATCGTCTTCGTATATTTGTCCATTATATTCCCCTCAATATACAACTTATGCGGATGGGTCTAATATGATTCTCGTGTGATTGCGAGGGGAATGCGGATTGAAATCTGTGGCGCCGGCCCGGACGGAAAAGTCACTATCCGGGCATCAATACCGATCGTGCTCGTAGACCACGTCAGCCCACGTTCCCGTCGCCGTCGACTGCAGGCAGGCGTCGATGAAGGCGAGGCCGTCAACGCCGGTCCAGGCATTGGGCGTCAGTTCCGCCAGCGGGTCAGGCTCGGCGCCGGCAATGCGGGCGGCAACCAGTTCGGCGAAATCGGTGTAGATATTGGCGAAGGCTTCGAAGAAGGCTTCTGGGTGGCCGGTGGGCAGGCGGGTGCCTCGCTGGGCATGCGGATGCAGGCTCGGAAGGCCGCGCGTGCGTAGCTCGTCGGCGCGGTTCAGCCGCATGACGCGCAGATCGTTGGCCTCGGCCTGGTTCCACGAGATGCCGCCGTCTTCGCCATAAGCCTCGATGCTGACGACATTCTGCGCGCCGGTCGCCACCTTGCTCACCAGCATCTGGCCTCGCGTACCGTCATCGAATCTGAGGATCACTTGCGCCGTATCGTGTGCCGTGCGGCCGGGTAACGATGGGCCGACATCGGCAAGCACTGCGGCGATGCGGCGACCGCAAACAAAGCTCATCAGTTGATGGGCATGCACGCCGATATCCCCAAGCACATGGCTCTTGCCGCCTTTGGCCGTATCGAGCCGCCATTTGGTGCGGGGCGCCATCTTGTCCGGCTCGGCCTCGACAGGTCGGCTGAGCGAGCCCTGTACATAGCGGACATTGACGAGACGGAGAGCGCCGATCTCGCCGCCGGTAACTGTGGCACGCGCCTCGCGCACCATGGGATAGCCGGAATAATTATGGGTGAGCGACAGGATACGGCCGCGGTCATGGGCCTTGCGGGCGAGCGCTAGCGCGCTGTCGTAATCGTTGGTCAGCGGCTTGTCGCAGATGACGTCAAGACCGGCGTCGAGAGCAGCGGCCGCATATTCATAATGGCTGTCGTTCGGCGTCATGATGGCGACCGCGTCGATGCCGTCAGCCCGCAGGGTTTCGGCTTCGATCATGCTCCATACATCGGCATAGCCGCGCTTGATGCCAAAGGCATAGGCGGAGTTTAGCGACCGCTCCGGATCGGAGGAAAATACGCCGGCCGCAAGATCGAAGCAATCGTCGAGGCGTGCGGCAGTGCGATGCACCGGACCTATAAGCGAACCCTGCGCACCGCCGATCAGGCCAAGCCGCACCCGCCTGCCAAGAAGTTTGAAAACCACAGCCTGCGACATGGGAACGCGCCTTTCCTGCTGACCGATGAGAGAAATTAGATAGCGCAATCCTAACATTAGCACAGCGCCGCGCTCGACATTTTGCATGTATCTCAGCCAATATGACAATGAGATATGGGTTCGGGGAAAACCGATCCGACGGGTAGCAGCCGGTCGATCCAGGCGCGTTTTCCTAAAGGGAGGGCAGATATGAGCAAGCCGGGAAAAGGTATCCGCAACGGTCTCACCAATTACGGCGATCCTCGTTTTGCCGCCTATCTACGCCGTTCCTTCGCCTCTTCGATGGGGTATTCGCGCACCATGCTGGAAAAGCCGGTCATCGGCATCACCTGGACGGCAAGCGGCTTCAACAATTGTCACCGCAACGTGCCGGAGCTGGTGGAGGCAGTCAAACGCGGGGTGCTGGCATCCGGAGGCCTGCCGCTCGATTTCCCCGTGACCTCGCTCGGTGAAGTCTTCCTCAATCCGACCAGCATGGTCTTCCGCAATCTGATGGCGATGGATGTGGAAGAAATGGTCCGCGCCCAGCCGATGGATGCCGTCGTGCTTGTCGGTGGCTGCGACAAGACTTTGCCAGCGCTGGTAATGGGCGCGGCCTCCGCCGGCAAGCCGGCAATCGTGCTGTCCACCGGGCCGATGATGACCTCGCGTTATCAAGGCGAGCGGCTCGGCGCTTGCACGGATTGCCGCCGGTTCTGGGGCCGCTATCGCGCCGGTGAGCTGAACGACAGGCAGATCGATGCGGTGGAAGGCGCCCTGGCGACGACCGCGGGCACCTGTGCGGTGATGGGAACGGCCAGCAGCATGGCAATCATGCTGGAGGTGATGGGCCTGATGTTACCCGGAACGGCAGCGATTCCCGCTGTCCATGCCGATCGCCTGCGAGCAGCGGAAACGACGGGTGTTGCCGCAATGGGCTTGGTTTCGTCGGGAACGACCATTCGCGAGACCGTCACCCAGGCGAGCATCGACAATGCGCTGAAGACCTTGCTCGCGATCGGTGGTTCGACCAATGCCATCATCCATCTGGCGGCGATCGCGGGACGTCTCGGCCTGAAGGTCGATCTGCAGGCGCTGAATGCGATGTCCGATGCAACGCCTGTGCTCGTCGATCTCAAGCCGACGGGCGATGCCTATATGGAGGATTTCTTCTACGCCGGCGGCGTCGGCGCATTGCTGAAGCGTCTTGGTGATCACCTCGACCTATCGGCACGCACGGTCACGGGAGAAACGCTTGCTGAGCTAGTCCCCGATGATGATGCCTGGGTGGACGATAAGATCATCCGCCCGACCGAAACGCCGATCCGCGCTGACGGCGGTCTCGTGGCGCTGTTCGGAAACCTGGCGCCAAAAGGGGCGATCCTCAAGCGCGCGGCGGCCGACGAGAGGCTCTTTGAAAAGACCGGCCGCGCCGTCGTTTTCGAAGGGCTCAAGAACCTTTCGGAGCGGATCGACGATCCCGATCTCGAGGTCACGGAAGACGATATTCTCGTGCTGAAGAATGCTGGCCCGAAGGCCTCCGGCATGCCGGAGGCTGGCTATCTGCCGATACCGGCCAAGCTGGCGCGCAAGGGCGTGAAGGACATGCTGCGCATCTCGGATGCACGCATGAGCGGCACGGCTTACGGGACGATCGTACTGCATGTTTCGCCTGAATCCGCGGCAGGCGGGCCGCTGGCGCTGGTCCGCAACGGTGACCTGATACGCATCAGCATCAGGGAACGGCGTTTGGATCTGTTGGTCGACGAGGCGGAGCTTGCCAAGCGCGATCCGACGCCGGCGCCTCCTGCCGAGACCCGCGGCTGGCTCGGCCTCTACAACAAGCACGTCCTCCAGGCCGAGGACGGCTGCGACCTCGATTTTCTTGTTGGGGAAAGCCATCAATAGAGATCGTGACATCCTGACGACCCAAGGGCCGTGCTTGCACGCGCATTTGACAGCGGGCATTGTCGAGCAGGCGAAGTGAAGCGAAGGGATTTGTCCAGCATGCAGGGATCGGGGATAGGGCGCGGCTTGCGGCGTGATGCGGGTCAGCGAGTGACGTTGCGCACCGTCGCGACCACACTTGGCCTGTCGATCACCACCGTCAGCCGCGCGCTGAAGGAAGGCCCTGAGGTCAATCGCGAAACGATCGAGCTGGTGAAGCGGGTAGCCGGCGAACTCGGATATCGCCCGAATCTCGGTGGCCTCAATCTCCGCACCGGCAAGACCCATGCCATCGGGATCGTGCTGCCCTTCGAGCGCGAAGGCGAGATGAATATCGTCGTCGCCTCGCTGGTGGAAGGCGTGTCGCGCCATATGAAGGGCTGCGGCTACAGGACGACCGTCGTGCCGCAATTGCAGGCAGACGATCCCTTGACGACGGTTCGCGATCTCGTCGAAGAGGGCTCTGTCGACGGCATCATCATTACCCATACGAGACCGCAAGACGACCGCGTCAAATATCTGCTGGAGGTCGGCACGCCCTTCGTCACCTTCGGGCGCACCGAACTCTTGAGTGTCCACCCGAGCGTTGATCTCGATCATGAGGTGATCGGTGCGGAAGCAGCGCGGCTGCTGCTCGATGCCGGCCATCACCGGCCGCTTCTGATCGCGCCGTCCAGCCAGTTCACTTACAGCCTGCAATTCGTCAAAGGCTGGAGCAAGACCTTTACGTCGCGCAACCTCATCGTTCCCGACGACCTTACTCACTTTGCCGCAACGACGCCGGACAGCGGCCAGGAGCTGGCGAAAAATATCATCGCCTGGCATCCGGAAGCGACCGGCGCTTTCGTCGCCAGTGAAGAGGCCGCTCTCGGCTTCCTCGCCGGGCTGCGTAAGGCCGGCCGGCATGCGGGCAAGGATTTCGGATTGATCACCTATGGCGGCACCCGATTGCATGATTTCTTCAATCCGCCGCTCAGTGCCTTCTATTATTCCAACTATATCATCGGGGAGCGCCTTGCCTCCCTCTTATACCGCGCGATCGACGGTGACGATCCGGGCAATCTGCGCGAACTGGTGCATGCGGAATTCGTGGATCACGACAGCCAGGCGCTCTCTGCATAATTTCGATCCGCTTCCAAACATCAAGTGATCCATCGAAGCCATTCGTAACGTTATCATTTCAGGTGACGCCGGAGAATCCATGCCTAATAGGCTGAAAAGGATTGCTTGACAGAATTGCAGTCATCCATCATTCGTAACGTTACGAATTGCTGATTGGAGGGGTAAGAGGCTCCGTTCGGCAGAGAGTGTCAGCTAGAGAACGGGAGCCTCGTATCTCGCAGGCAACCGCATTCCATGGGAGGATGTCGTGGGCGCCGGCTCGTTTTTTTTCGGATCGCCAATCTGGACGTTCAACTGGAACCCGCCCTACGAGGCGTCGCTGAAGCGGCTCGCGCGTACCGGCTGCAAGGGTTTCGAGCTCACCGCCTGGTCGATCGATATGCTGGACTATTATACGCCGGCGACAATCCGCGGTCTGAAGGAGATCGCTGCGGATGAGGGGCTGACGCTCACCAATTTCTTTTTCAATTTGCCCTTCAGCCGCCAGGCGGGCGCCGCCTTTTCCACCGTCGATCTCGACGGCTACAAGCGCGGCGTCGATATCGTGGCGGAGATCGGCGCGCCGATCATGACCAGCATGACGCCCTATCCATTCCAATCCGACGTCAAGCCGATCCTGCAGCGGCCGATCTCGCAGGAGTGGACGGCCGCCGTTGAGCCGCAATGGGACTGGACGGCGGAATACAACGCCGTCGTCGATGGCTTCGCCAAGGCCTGCGAAATCGCAGGATCAGCCGGTCTGCGCGTCGCCATCGAGCCGCATCCTTATCGCTGGGTCAGTTCCGGCCAGGGCATGCTGCGGTTGATCGAGCGCACGGGTGCTTCGAACCTTGGTCTGAACTTCGACCCAAGCCACCTCTTTCCGGCCGGGGACATGCCGCACTATGTCGTACTGGCGCTCGGCGACCGCATCTTCAACACGCATTTCTCCGACAATGAGGGCCATACCAATGCCCACTGGCGCCCGGGGCGCGGCAAGATCGACTGGAAAGCGATCTTCGCCGCTCTGCAGGCGATCGGCTATTCCGGTCCGATCACGCTGGAGCTGGAGGATGCGCCCGGCGCGTCGCACTGGACGCATTTCCGCGAGGCGACACCCGAATTCGACCAGGAGATGCGGCGTGGCATGAACTATCTGCGCGACGCCGCCGCTGAACTCAACATCACCATTTCCTAGAGGCCATATTCATGAGCACCGCACCCATGAAAGTCGGCATCGTCGGCGCCGGAAATATCAGCGCCACCTATGTCGCAACCCTGCACATGTTCGATTTCATCCGCGTCAAGTCGATCCATGACCTCTATGAGGGGCCGGCACAAAAGCTTGCCGCCCAATTCGGCATAGAGGCAGTCTCACTCGATGCCATGCTTGCCGACCCGGAAATCGGCCTGATCATCAACCTGACGACGCCGGTCTCGCATTACATGATCAGCAAGAAAGCGCTTCTTGCCGGCAAGCATGTCTATTCGGAAAAGCCGCTTGGCATCAGCATGTCGGAAGCCGAGGACCTCATGTCGATCGCTCGCGCCGGCGACCTGCGCCTCGGCTGTGCGCCCGACACGTTTCTCGGCGGTGGCCATCAGTTGACGCGCCGGCTGTATGATGAGGGCCGCATCGGCAAGGCGGTGTCGGCCACCGCCATGCTGCTTCTGCCCGGCCATGAGCATTGGCATCCGAACCCGGCCTTCTTCTACGGCCGCGGCGGCGGACCGATGCTCGATGTCGGTCCCTACTACGTCACTAACCTGATTGCTCTGCTCGGTCCGGTACGTGAAGTTTTCGGCACCGCCAAGATCACCCGCATCGAACGCGAGGTGAAGACCGATCCGCGCCGCGGCGAGACGATCAAGGTGCTGGTGCCGACGCATCTGACCGGTGTGATGGAGTTCCACAGCGGCGCGACGATCACCATTGCCACGAGTTTCGATGTCATCAAACACAAGCACAATCAGATCGAGATTTACGGCTCCGAGGGAAGCATGGTAACACCGGACCCGAATAATTTTAGCGGCAAGGTTGAGATATTCCGCGATGGCGGTCAAGCCTGGGAAGAGATCCCCGTCGACCATCCCTATACGGAAGGCGTGCCGGGCCATCTCGGGCTGCGTGGTTTGGGCGCGGCCGAAATGGTAGATTCCCTTCGCGCAGGGCGCCAGCATCGCGTATCCTCGGAACTCGCCTTCCACGCATTGGAAGTGATGACCGCTTTCGAGCGTTCGGCACAGTCGCGCAAGGTGGTTGCAATTCACAGCAGTTGTGGCCGGCCGGATCCGATCCCGCGCACAATTAGTGAGGGACGTTTCGCATAGGCTGGGTTATAGAGAATTAGGAGAATTGGCAGTCCTCTGAGACTGCATGCTTGACGAACGGGCGATGCCGAGGAAGCATTGCCCGTTCGCCGCAGGGAATGGAGGCCCGGCGGCGCGGTTCTGGAGGACGACAGCATTCGGCACCCGATGGTCTTGTGACGGCGGCGGCTGAAATACAGGCGTTCAGAAGAACGCCACAAGAGGAGGAGGAGCATATGCGTGGATTGTTAATGGCATTGGTTGGCGCCACGGCGCTGATCGCAGTGGGCGTCACCGGCGCTCAGGCTGAGGGGAAGAGAGCCGAAGTCCTGCACTGGTGGACATCCGGTGGCGAAGCCGCAGCCGTGCGGGAACTGGCCAATGCATTCAACGCCGCCGGTGGCCAATGGGTGGACACCGCGATCGCGGGGTCCGGCTCGACCGCACGTCCGATCGGCATCAACCGCATCATCGGCGGCAATCCGCCGACAGCGATGCAGTTCAACACCGGCACGCAGATGAATGACCTGGCACAGCAGGGCCTGCTGCGTCCGCTCGACGACCTCGCCAAGGAACAGGACTGGAAATCGGCGCTGACGCCGGCCTTCTACAATGCCATCCAGTATCAGGGTCATATCTACGGCGCACCGATCAACGACCATGGCCAGAACTGGATCTTCTATTCCAAGGCCGTCTTCCAGAAGGCGGGCGTGACCGAAGAGCCGAAGACCTGGGATGAGATGTTCGCCGCTCTCGACAAGATCAAGGCCGCTGGCCTGATCCCCGTTGCCGTTGGTGGCCAGCCCTGGCAGCTTCAGTCGATGTTCAACTCTATCCTGCTCGGCGAGGGCGGTAAGGAACTCTACAGCAAGGTCTGGAAGGATCTCGACACCGACGCCGTCAAGTCCGACAAGTTCAAACATGTGGCGGAAGTCTTCGCCAAGCTGCGGAATTATCAGGATCCGGGTAGCCCGAACCGTGATTGGAACGTGGCAACCGGCATGCTGATCGACGGCAAGGCCGGCATCCAGTTCATGGGTGACTGGGCCAAGGGCGAGTTCATCCATGCCAACATGGTCGCCGACAAGGATTTCGGCTGCATCCTCGGACCGGGCGAGTCCAACTTCATGATGGGCGGCGACATCTTCGTCTTCCCGGTCCTGAAGGACAAGACGGCGACGGATGCGCAGACGCTACTTGCGACCGTGATCATGTCCAAGGAAGGCCAGCTCGCCTTCAACTCCAAGAAGGGCTCGGTGCCGGTCCGTCTCGACGTCGACACGTCCAAGCTCGATGCCTGCGCCCAGAAGGGCCTGACCGCGCTCAAGGATCCGAGCCGCCAGATTCTGGCGCCGGATGTGCTCACGGCTCAGGACATCGTTCAGACGGAACAGGACCTCGTCGCCCAGTATTGGACGACCCCAAGCATGACGGCCGACCAGTTCGCCGACCAATTCGCACAGGTCATCGAACAGGCGAAGTAAGCCTCATCCGACATCCATGCGGCGGCAGGTCCTACCTGCCGCCGGTTTCCATGAATGCTGAGGAGGAGCTGAGGTCATGAGTACCCCCGAAACTGCTGCCGGAACCATCGCGGGGACCGGTGCCGGGACGACTGCCACTAGGAAGAAGAGGCATCTTTCCGCCTATGTTGCCTTGTTCCCAGCCTTTATCATCGTCTTGCTCGCCTATGTCGTGACGGTTATCTGGAACATCTGGATATCGTTCACCGACAGCAAGGTATTGCCCGTCAACATTTTTGTCGGCACCAAGCAATACGAACGACTGTTCACGACGGCGCGCTGGATATTGTCGCTGCAAAATGTCGTTCTCTTCGGCATCCTCTTCATCGCCGGCTGCCTGATCCTTGGCTTTCTCCTCGCCGTAGCGCTGGATCAAAAGGTCCGGTTCGAGAACACGTTCCGGACAATCTTCCTCTATCCCTTCGCAATGTCCTTCATCGTCACCGGGCTCGTCTGGCAGTGGATCATGAACCCGACGCTCGGCCTGCAAAAAGTCGCCGATAGCATCGGCTTCACCTGGATTCGCTTCGACTGGATCGTTCAAAGCAATCTCGCGCTTTACGTCATCGTGCTCGCCGGCATCTGGCAATCGTCCGGATTGGTGATGGCGATCATGCTCGCGGGATTGCGTGGCGTCGATCGCGAACTCTGGAAGGCAACGCGCATCGACGGCATACCGGCATGGCGCGTCTATCTCCACATCGTCATTCCGATCCTGCGACCGACCATCATCACCGCCAGCGTGCTTCTGGCGATCGCCGTGGTCAGGGTTTACGAACTGGTGCTGGCGACGACAGGCGGCGGGCCGGGGATCTCGACCGAAGTGCCGGGAAAATTCATCATGGATTACCTCTTCGGCCGCGGCAATATCGGTCTCGCGACCGGGGCCTCGACCGTCATGTTCATCACCGTGGTCATCCTGGTCACGCCATGGCTCTACTACGAATATTTCCGTGAAAAACCGAGGGGGAACTGATGACAATGCCATCTTCCGTCGCATTCGCCATGGAGGGGCCGGCCGGGCGTAAGCCGCAGCATCTGTCTCCGGCGCGCATCGGCATTTACGCCTTTCTGGTCATCGCGGCTCTGTTCTTCCTGCTGCCGCTCTATGTGATGATCGTCACCTCGCTGAAATCCATGCCGGAAATCCGCCAAGGCAATATCTTCGCCTTTCCGCAGGTCTGGACAGGCGAAGCCTGGGTGCAGGCGTGGAGTACGGCTTGTACCGGCCTCGAATGCGGCGGCATCAGCGTCGGCTTCTGGAATTCGGTGAAGATCCTGATACCGAGCATGATACTGTCCATCTTCATCTCGTCGCTGACCGGCTATGCGCTGTCCTTCTGGCGGGTGAGGGGGGCTAACGTTCTCTTCGCCGTCCTGCTGCTCGGCGCCTTCATTCCCTATCAGGTCTTCATCTATCCGCTGGTACTCATCTACCGCGGCGTCGGCATCTACTCGACACTGCCGTGCATCATCATCACCCATACCGTCTTCGGCCTGCCAGTGCTGACGCTGCTGTTCCGCAACTATTATTCCAGCCTGCCAATGGAATTGTTCAAGGCGGCCCGCGTCGACGGGGCGGGACTATGGCAGATCTTCTTCCGGCTGATGATCCCCATGTCGATCCCGATCCTGGTGGTGGCGGCCATCCTGCAGGTTACCGGCATCTGGAACGACTTCCTCTTCGGCGTCGTCTTCGCCGGACGGGAAAACTTCCCGATGACGGTTCAGCTCAACAACATCGTCAACTCCACCCAGGGCGAGAAGCTCTACAACGTCAACATGGCGGCAACCATCCTCACGGCCCTGGTTCCGTTGATCGTCTATTTCGGTTCGGGTCGCTGGTTCGTGCGCGGCATCACCGCGGGCGCAGTCAAGGGATAATCCATGGCCAATGTTTCCATTCGCGAACTTGCAATCGATTTCGGCAGCGTCAGCGTGCTGAAATCGTTGAATATTGAAATCCAGTCGGGCGAGTTCATCGTCCTTCTCGGACCGTCCGGCTGCGGCAAGTCCACCCTGCTCAACGCCATTGCAGGCCTTACCGACATCAGCAGCGGCCAGATCTGGATCGGCGACAGGAACGTCACCTGGGAAGAGCCGAAGGATCGCGGCATCGGCATGGTGTTCCAGTCCTACGCGCTCTATCCGACGATGACGGTCGAGGGAAATCTGTCCTTCGGGCTGCGCATCGCCGGCATGGGCAAGGACGAGATCACCGAACGCGTCAATCGCGCCGTGCAGATCCTGCAGATCGATCCGCTGCGCAAGCGACGGCCGGGCGAACTGTCGGGCGGCCAACGCCAGCGTGTCGCCATCGGCCGCGCCCTCGTGCGCGACGTCGATGTCTTCTTGTTCGACGAACCGCTCTCGAACCTCGACGCTAAACTCCGCACCGAGCTGCGTGTCGAGCTGAAGCGGCTGCATGCCGGCCTCGGCTCGACAATGATCTATGTCACGCACGACCAGATCGAGGCGCTGACGCTTGCCGACCGCATCGCTGTCATGAGTGGCGGCGTCATCCAGCAGTTCGCCGCGCCGAAGGAAATTTACCGCCGGCCGGTCAACCGCTTCGTCGCCGGTTTCGTCGGCTCGCCATCCATGAACTTCCTCTCGGGGCAGGTGGCGAGCAATGGCGGTACGCCAGCCTTCATCTTGACTGATGGACGCAAGATCGACCTGAATGGCTATGAGTTTTCAGGCACGCCCGGCGATGGCCGTCCCGCAACGCTTGGCGTGCGGCCGGAACAGATGCAGTTCGCCCCGGCTAATGGCCGCATGTCCAGCCTGCCGGCAACCTTCAGCATCGTCGAACCCATGGGCTCGGACAATCTGGTCTGGGGCCAAGTTGGCAAGGAGACCATGTCGGTGCGCATCGATGCCGATGAGGAGGTTGCGTTGGAGAGCGAGCAGCCGGTCTATTTCCAGCCGGCGCTCGCGTCCCTGTTCGGTGAAGACGGTCAGCGTCTTTAAAGGATCGAGTCGCGCCGCGCGTTCAACAGCGCGCGGCGCGGTCTTCATGCCCTGACTTCGAAGACCATGTTGAACGGCGTTTCGGTCGCCTTGCGGAAATGCGAATAGCCCGCATCCATGGCGACCTTGCGCAGTTTCATCTCACCGGCTTGCGCACCCAAACCCAGACCGACTTCTTGCGATAGTGAAGCCGGCGTGCAGATCATCGTCGAGGCGCCGTAGAAGACGCGGCCGACCGGGTTGAGATTGTCCTTCAGGCAATCATGCGCGAAAGGCTCGACGATCATCCAGGTGCCGTCATCAGCAAGGCTTTCCTTGACATGCTTGCCGGCGCCGACCGGATCGCCCATGTCGTGCAGGCAATCGAACATCGCCACGAGATCATAGCCGGCAGCCGGGAAATCCTTGGCTGACGCCTGCTCGAAGGTGATGCGGCCGGCGACGCCTGCCTCCTTCGCTGCGGCTCTCGCCCGCTCGATGGAGGGGAGATGGTAGTCGAAACCGAAGAAGGTCGAGTTCGGATAGGCCTGCGCCATCAGGATGGTCGAGGCGCCATGACCGCAACCAACGTCGGCCACGGCAGCGCCGGCCTGAAGCTTTTCATCCAGGCCCTCCAGTGCCGGTATCCATTCTGAGACGAGGTGGCTGTTGTAGCCCGGCCGGAAAAACCGCTCTGTGCCTCGGAACAGGCAGGCGCTGTGTTCATGCCATCCGAGACCGCTGCCGGTCTTGAAGGCATTGGCGATCTTCGGTTCGTCCATCCACATGGATTGAACGACATCGAAGGCGCCGGTGAAGAAGGCGGGGCTGTTTTCCTCAGCAAACACCATCGCCTGTTCGGGCGTCAGGTAGAAGCGTTCGGTCTTGTCGTCATAGCTGACATAATCGGCAGCCGCCTGCGCCGACAGCCATTCGCGCACATAGCGCTCCTTCACGCCTACTTTGTCGGCCA
The DNA here is from genome assembly GCF_002944315.1 of Rhizobium sp. NXC24. Taxonomy (NCBI): domain Bacteria; kingdom Pseudomonadati; phylum Pseudomonadota; class Alphaproteobacteria; order Hyphomicrobiales; family Rhizobiaceae; genus Rhizobium; species Rhizobium sp. NXC24. The sequence continues at coordinate 993,465 of NZ_CP024314.1, read as the reverse complement.
GTTCCGTCGACGTCATCGGCGTCCCGTCCGCCATGGCTTTGAACAGACCTAAATGGTCTCCGAGTGTCACCAACACTCCCGAGACCGCCGCTCCGACGTCGCCGACTAGGCGTCCGACCAGGGCGTCAAGTTTTTGCATATCAGGTTCGCGCATGACATCCTCCTCCCATCAGAACTGCTGCAGCGTTCCGTCCGGATATATTCGGAAGCCGGAAGATACTCCCGGCTAGGAGGGGAGGCAATGATACGACCGGGCTAAGCATCTTTGCGTTGCTGCCCGAGAGAAAACGTAACCTATTGGGATTATGATATATTTTTCGAAATCTACGTCGTGCCTCAGCTTGCGCGGGCCAGCTCTTTTTCCAGAGCCGAGAGCAAGCGCGGATCGTCTGCGGTAACGTCGGGTGCGAAGCGGGCAGCGACCTTGCCATCCCGGCCGATCACGAATTTTTCGAAGTTCCAGACGATGCCGCCATCCTGTCCGGTTTCGAGGCCGTGCTTTGCCAGGCGCTCCCGCATCGGTCCGTCACCGGTCGTTTCGACGCCGGAGGCGATCAGGCTGTTGTAGAGCGGATGCCGCTCTTCGCCCGTCACTGCGATCTTGGAAAACATCGGAAACTGCACGTCATAGGTGAGGGTGCAGAAGCTCAAGATTTCGTCATTCGTGCCCGGTTCCTGGCCCTTGAAATCATTGGCGGGAAAGCCGGCAATGACGAGACCATCGTCGCGCTTGTCCTCGTAGAGCTTTTCCAGCCCTTCATATTGCACCGTCAGCCCGCATTTGGAGGCGACGTTGACGACCATGATGACCTTGCCGCGATAATCGGCAAGTGTCGTCTCGCTGCCATCGATCCGCTTCACCGGGATATCGAGCACGGTATCAGTCATCACAATCACTCCAAATCATTTTGAAAACAGGCTGCCGATATCAGCGCGCGAACCGGCTGAAGTCAACGGCACGATTGCGTTATGCGGCCAGATCCAGCCGCACCAGATTACCTCCCGACCGCATAGGCCTGCATCAAACGCGGCGTGGCGGCCGCGCGCAGCAGGCCGTCGGCATCGCGCCGTGCGGCGGTCAGCCGGCCGACCGTCCATTCCGGCGCGACCGTCAGCTTGTGGCCCTTCTTGCGCAGTGCCTCGAGCACCTCTGCGCTGAAATTGGCTTCCGCCGTAATGCTGCCGGGCTCGCGCGTGCGGGGATAGAAGGAGCTCGGGAAATGCGCGCTGTGGAACAGCGGCTGATCGATTGCCTCCTGCAGGTTCATGCCGTGATGGGCGTAGCGCAGGAAGAAAGAGAGCTGCCATTGTTCCTGCTGGTCTCCGCCGGGTGTGCCGAAGGCAAGCGTCGGACGACCCTCGTAGAGGCCGAGCGATGGCGTCAGCGTGGTGCGCGGCCGCTTGCCAGGCGCGAGCGACGAAGGCAGGCCGGACTTCAGCCAAAACATTTGCGCGCGTGAATTGAGGCAGAAGCCAAGGCCGGGGATGACCGGCGAAGATTGCAGCCAACCGCCCGAGGGCGTCACCGAGACCATATTGCCTTCGCGGTCGATGACGTCGATATGCACGGTATCGCCGCGTTTTTCCCTCAGATGCGACATGGTTGGCTCGTAGACCACGCCAGCCTTGGCTTCCGGCGTTTCCAGCATGTCCATCGTGAGGTCATACTGGCTTTCGAAGCCGGGCAGCCTCCCGGGACGCAGATCATAGGACGCTTGCGAGGTGATCAGCTTGCGGCGCTCTTCGGCATAGGCATCCGACAGCAGGATCTCGAGCGGCACCTTGGAGAAGTTCGGATCGCCGTAGTACACCTCGCGGTCGGCAAAGGCGAGCTTCATCGCTTCCGTGATCGTGTGGACGAAATCTGCGCCGGCCGGATCCATGGCTGAGATATCGAAACCCTTCAGCAGCGACAGCGTCTGCAGGAAAGCCGGCCCTTGGCCCCAAGGGCCGATCTTGGCGATGGTCCAGCCGTGATAGTCATAGGTCAACGGCTCTTCGATCGTTGGCCACCAGTTGGCCATGTCATCGGCCGTCAGCACGCCCTTGTGGCGTCGGCCGCTCGCATCCATGACTTCCGCCTTGCGGAGGTAAGCGTCGATCGCCTCGGCGACAAAGCCGCGATAGTAAGCGTCGCGCGCCGCTTCGATTTGCGCCTCGCGGCCGCTTTTGCTTTCCGCCTCCGCGACCACGCGCTTCCAGGTTTCGGCAAGCACCGGGTTCTTGAAGTTCGACCAGGGTTCCGGAGCGAAGCCGCCTGGCAGCCAGGTTTCATAGGAGGTCGGCCACTCCTTGCGATAGAAATCGGCAAGGCCGGCTATGGTCTCGGAAACGCGCGGCAGCACCGGATGACCATGCTCGGCATAGTAGATCGCCGGCTCGAGGACGTCGCGGACGGTGAGCTTGCCATAGTCGCGCAGCATCAGCATCCAGCCGCCGAAGGAGCCGGGGATAACGGTTGCAAGCAGTCCGTCGCCGGGGATCAGCGACAGGCCCTCGCTCGTATAATGTTCGAGAGTGGCGCCGGCGGGAGCAGTGCCCTGGGCGCAGATGACTTCGACCTTGTCCTTCTTCTTGGAATAGATGACCGCGGGCATATCGCCGCCGGGACCGCAGAGATGCGGCTCGACGATCTGCAGGACAAAGCCGGTCGCAACAGCCGCATCGAACGCGTTGCCGCCCTTTTCGAGGATGCTCATGCCGACGGCCGAGGCGATCCAGTGTGTGGAGGTGACGACACCGAAAGTGCCGAGAATTTCCGGACGTGTCGTAAATGCGGTCATTGCAGCAGCCCTTTCAGATGATTCATGCTTTGCGCAGTCATTTCAAATCCTCGGCAAACTCTTCGGCCAGCTCCTTCTGCGGATGCTGCGCGTCGAGCGAGGTGACGCGGACTAGGCTTTCCTGCAGCATCAGCAGATGTTCGCGCATGGCCTCGGCAGCTTTCATCGGATCGCGAGCCGCGATCGCATCGATGATTGCCATATGCTGTGCGTATGTTACCGGGCGCGTTCTGTTGATATTGCGGGCCAATTCGCGAATGGTTTGCCATGCCTCGTCCTGACGGACATGGTTGATGACATCGAAGATCGACAGAAAGAATTGATTGCCGGCGCTTTGAGCAATCAGGCGATGCAGCGCGCCGTCCCAAAGTTCGCGGCTATCGGCATCGCCGCTGGCGAAGATTTTTTTCGTCAGCTCGTACATACGCTCGATATCGTCGGGTTTGGCGCGCATCGCGGCGAGCTGGGCGAGCTGCGGCTCGATGCGCAGACGCACTTCCATGACTTCCATGAGATTGGTGCCGGCGACCAGCGAGCCGACATGCTGGCTCCAATCATCCGGGCGCTGGCCGGCATAGGTCCCCGACCCCTGGCGCCGCCAGATGCGGCCTTCGGCCTCCAGCACTTCCAGTGCTCGCCGGATGGCGCGGCGGCTGACGCCGAACATATCCGAAAGAGCCCGCTCTGTCGGCAGCTTGCCTTCCGGTTCCAGTTTGTCCGATTCCAACAGGCCCCGGAGCTTTTCCAGGGCATAGGTGGAATTTTCGGGAAGATTGCCCGCTGTCATGATGTTTTATGTATCGGACCAATTTTAAATTGGTTCAATACAAGGTCAACCCGTATGCGCCGTCAAGCTCTTTTTTGTGCAGTATATAGCGAAGCACCGTGCCTTCCCAGCAATCAGCGGCGGCTCGCCGAACGAGCTGAAATCGCCACCTCGGGCGTGAAGGTAAAATCCTTATCGAAGGGGTAGGTGGGCCTCTGCTTGCGCAGCCGCGGCAGCCGCTCGACGAACTGATCGACCACCCCGGGCGAGAGCGCCATCAGGTTTGGATTGGCGATCGGAGCCAGTTCCGGCGAGAGATAGCCGGACTTTACGACAATGATCTTGGCTCGATGCGGATCGAGCCCGAGACGTGTGAAGTCGGCAATGTTGTGATACGGGCGGCGTTTAGCCGACAGTACCAGATCGATGCCGCCCGCCGAGACGACCGCCTGGCGGTCCATGGCATCGTCGGTATTCAGCAGGAACTTGACCGTGAACGCGGCGGTCACCGGTTTGCTGCCCTTGGTGTCTAGCGATGCGCCGACAGTGAGATCGAGTCTAGCGCCGACACCGGCAGCGTAGCAGGCTTCGGTTGCCGCTCTGTCGGCGATACCCGCGAATACGACGCCAGTCGCGCGTTTGGCGAGAAGTTCCGCCAGCACATCGGCGCGGTCGCCGATACCGCCGCCGGTCGGGTTATCGCCGGATTCGGCAAGCACAACAGGCGCGGTCGGGCTGCCGATTGCCTTTGCGACACATTCCTCGATCGAGCCGGTCTCGCAACCAAAGACGAAATCCTTGCGGACATCCCAATAGGCCTGCGCCAGCCGTTTGGCTTCGCATTCGAGAACGGAGCGGTCCGTGCCGGTCATGATGGCGGCCGCAGTAGCACGGGACTCGTCGGCCCAGACATAGCCGACCATCAGCGAGGCATCCCAGACACCGTCGATGGCATCGATACCGGGCAGCAGGTCGTAGAGACTCTTTGCGGGCTCATCGACAGTGCTGGTGCGCTCGCCGGGCAAGAGCACAGGGATCGGCGCCCAGAGCAGGATGGGCTTCACGCCGGTTTTCAGGCTTTTAACGAGCATCGTCACCGCACGGCGCATGGTTTCCTCAACGTCGATATGCGGCGCGGTGCGATATGTGGAATACATGTCCAATGCATCGATGATACGCTGGGTGACATTGCCATGCAGATCGTAGCTCGCGGAAAGCATGCAGTCGTTGCCGACGAGCTCGCGGGCAGCGCTGATCCAATCGCCCTCCGCATCCTCCATGCCCTCGACATACATCGCTCCGTGCATGGCGAGGTAGAGACCGTCGAGCGGCAAGAGCGGCTTCAGCCGCTCCAGGAATTCCGCCTTGAAGGCTTCATAGGCGTGGCGCGCAACAGGCCCGCCGGCGATGGCCCTCGCGTGGATCGTCGGCAGGAACTCGGCGTCATAGTCTTTGAGAAATGCGAAATAAGGTGCGGCCGTCAGTTCCTCGCCGCGCACGACGCGGAAATCCTTTTCTTCGTTCAGAACCGGATTGTACGTGCTGCATTCGATATGAATGCCACCAACGGCAATACGCATGGAAAACCTCAATTCGGGTTGGGACCAATCAGGAAATTGTGGGCGGCGATGCTGGCTGCACCTCGCGCCCAGATGTCGCCGTTGACGCGTTGGGTGCGGATCGGCGTCTGCCCGGCATAGCGCGGCAACACATTGGCTTCGATCGCCTGCTGCACGAGGGTGCCGAACAATCCGTCGAAATTGCCTTCGACATGGGTGATCAAGATCATGCCGGGATCGTTGAACTGGATGAGATGAGCGATCGCCAGACCAAGGGCGCCGCCGGCCCGGTGTAGGATGCGGATGGCGACGGCATTGCCAGCCGATGCCTCTTCCTCCAGCTCGGTCAGCGAGGTGCAGGAAAGGCCCTCCGTCTTCGACATTTCCTTGATCGCGTTTATCGAGGCCACGGTGTCGAGGCAGCCGCGCTTGCCGCAGCGGCAGGGCGAGCCGTTGGGCTCGATGGTGCAATGGGCGATCTCACCGGCGCCGCCGTGATTGCCGCGATAGAGCTTGCCTCGGATGAAATGGGCACATCCGACGCCTTCTCCCAACGAGACGACGCTAAAATTCCGGATGTCGCGGGCAGTGCCGAAAAGCTTTTCGCTGACGGCTATGGCCTTGGCGTCGTTTTCAATGAAGGTCTCGATGCCGGTCTTCTGCCGGATGATCTTGGCAAGCGGCACACCCTGCCAGCCAAGCAGGGTAGATTGCACGCAATTGGCTTGCTTCTCGTCAACAAAACCGGAGAGCGCCACGCCAAGGCCCGATAGTTTGGCCGCCACATCAGGCCGCCCGGCGAGCAGTTTCGGAAGCGCATCGGCGATCAGCCTCGCTATGACCTCCGGATCGCGCGACAAGGGCATATTCTCGCGGGCAATAATCTTACCGTTGAGATCGCTGAGGACCATCGGCGCCGGATCCTCAAGCAGCGAGATGCCGACGAAAAAGGCGCCTTCAGGATGCAGATCAAGCAATATCGACGGCCGGCCCTGGCCATAGACCGTTTCGGTTTCATGCAGGACGCCAAGCGTGATCAGATCGCGGGCAATCCCGCTCATCGCCGCCTTGCTGAGCCCCATCGATGCGGCAAGAACCGTCCGGCTGAGCGGGCCGGATTCGCTGATGACACGCAGGAGCTGTCGCTGCGAAGAGGTGAGCAATTCGATGTTCCGCCTGGGTATTTGCCGAATATTTTGGCTTGAAAATAAGTTTAGCAATTGAACAAATTAATCGCAATAAATCACAAAAATGGCTTAAGTCCATTGCTCGGACTTGCAGGGAGCAGCTCGTGCGCGTTGCTGGCGAGCGCGCCACTTTCGGCAGTCAGCGATGCCGGCCGACCTCGTGGATCAAATCGATGAGCGCCCGCAGCCCGGCCGGCAGGAGCCGGCGGCTGGGATAATAGAGGCAGAGGCCGGGCAGAGCAGGCGTCCAGTCTTCCAGTATGCGCGCCAATCGTCCCGCAGCGATATCGGCAGCGGTGGACCATTCCGAAAGATATGCCAAGCCTGCGCCCTCGCGGGCCGCTTCCAGGATCAATGTCGGCTCGTCGAGAGTGAGGGAACCGGGAACATCGAGCGTCAGCACTTCGCCTTGTTTTTCGAATTCCCAGCGATAGAGCGAACCGCTCGGCAACCGTGCGCGGATGCAACAATGCTGCATCAGATCCTGTGGCTTGCCGGGCTTTGGGTGCGCTTCGAAATAGGCGGGAGATCCGACGACGGCATAGCGCAATGGCGGGCCGAAGGGCACGGCGATCATGTCTTTCGGAACGGTATCCGCCGTACGGATGCCTGCATCGAAGCTATCCGCGACGATATCGATCATACGTCCCTCGGTCACCAGATCGAGGCGCATGTCCGGATAGCGTTTGAGATATTCAAGAACGATCGGCGTCAGGATCTGGCGTGCTGCGCCGACCGAGCTGTTGATGCGCAGGACACCGGCCGGCGTGTCACGATGGCTGTTTACCGCTTCCATGGCGCCGTTGATGTCCGACAGCGCCGGTGCGACCGTGGCGACAAACTGCTCGCCGGCGGCCGAAAGCGAAACGCTGCGCGTCGTCCGGTTGAACAGGCGCACACCAAGCCGGGTTTCCAATCCGGCGACGGCATGGCTCAGCGCCGTCGGCGACATGCCGAGTTCTACCGCCGCGGCTCGGAAACTGCCGCGCCGGGCGACCGCGATGATGGCCTCGAGTTCGATCAATCCGGACTTATGCATTATCCCGATTTCCGCACCACTTCATGGCGCTTTGTCCCGCTTACTGATGCAAACCTATCGGCTTATATCGGAAATAGCCACAAAAACCGCATCGCGGAGAAGGAGATCATCATGAGGATCATCGACAAGATTTACATCGACGGCAGTTTCGTTGCGCCGCACGGGGAGGAGCTTTTCGATCTCTTCAATCCGGCAAAGGGCGAAGTCATCGGCAAGGTCCGGCTCGGCGACGCAGAGGATGTGCGCCGCGCCATCGCGGCCGCCAAGCGGGCCTTTCCGTCGTTTTCACAGACAAGTGAGGAAGAGCGCATCGCCTTGCTGACCCGGCTGCACGATTCCGTTCTCGCAAAGGCTGAAGCTCTGACGGAGGCGACGATCGAGGAATATGGCGCCCCGGTTTCCCGCGCCTCCTGGGCAACGCATTATGCGGCAGATTGTTTTCTCAATGCCGCGAAAACGCTCGAGCATTATGAATTCACGCGGCGGATCGGATCGGCAGAGGTAGTGATGGAGCCGCTCGGCGTTGTCGGCCTCATTACGCCCTGGAACAACGATTACGGCTTCATCTGCAACAAGCTCGCGACCGCGATTGCCGCCGGCTGCACCGCCGTCATCAAGCCGAGTGAAATGAGCGCCTTGCAGACGCAAATCCTGACGGAGTGCCTGCACGATGCCGGCTTGCCGGCTGGCGTGTTCAACATCGTCAACGGCCGCGGCGATGTGGTCGGCGCCGAATTGAGCAGCCATCCCGACATCGCCAAGATTTCCTTCACCGGCTCAACCGCCGTCGGCAAGGCGATCCTGCGTGCAGGGGCTGAAACCATGAAGCGGATGACGCTGGAGCTTGGCGGCAAGTCGCCGACGCTGGTTCTCGATGACGCCGATTTTGCCGAGGCCATCCCGCATGTCATCGCCGCCGGTTTTGCCAATAGCGGCCAGGCCTGTATTGCCGGCACGCGTGTGCTTGTGCCGGAATCGCGTGCGGCGGAATTCAATGCAATGCTCAAGGCTGCGGTCGAGAACATCAAAGTCGGCGATCCCCGTGATCCCGCAACCGCAATCGGCCCGATGGTGAGCCAAAAGCAATATGAGCGCGTGCAGCGCTACATTCAGTTGGGAATTCGGGACGGCGCAGCGGTCCTCGTCGGCGGCGAGGGGCGGCCGGACGATCTGGAAAGCGGCTATTTCGTCAAGCCGACCGTTTTCACCGACGTCACCAACGACATGGCGATCGCCCGCGAGGAAATCTTCGGGCCGGTCCTCTGCGTTCTGACCTATAGGAGTGAAGAGGAAGCGATCTCCATTGCCAACGATACCGTCTACGGGCTGCAGGCCTATGTGATTTCGTCCGACCCCGAGCGTGCCCGCGAGGTCGCCTCGCGCATCGTGGCCGGGCGAGTGATGATCAATGGATTTCACAATGAGCCCATGGCGCCCTTCGGCGGCTTCAAGCAATCCGGCATCGGCCGCGAATACGGCGTCTTTGGCTTGGAGGCCTATCTGGAACCGAAGAGCGTGATCGCCGCCGCCTAAGGGCAGCGCGTTTCCTGCCATGCCTCGAAATAGCGACTTGTCAGCCAGGTTAGCAACGCGCAAGCTGCCGATATCCTGTTTCATCGCAAGGCCCGGACCTATGACCGCACCTCTCGACGACGAAGTCTTTTTGCGCCGATCCTTCGAGGTCGCGTCGCGGGCGCGAGCTAATGGCAATCATCCTTTCGGCGCCATTCTCGTCGGCCCCGACGGAACGGTGCTGATGGAGCAGGAAAACGCTTTCAATCCGACGCAGGACATGACCGGCCATGCCGAGCGCGTACTGATGACACGGGCTTCGCAGCAATATTCGCCGGGTTTCCTCGTGCAATGCACGATGTATACTTCCGCGGAGCCCTGTGCCATGTGCGCCGGCGCCGCCTATTGGGCTGGCGTCGGGCGTGTCGTCTATGGTCTCAGCGAAAGCCGGTTGAAGGCGATTATCGGCAATCATCCCGAAAATCCGACGCTTGATCTGCCCTGTCGCGTGGTCTTCGAAGCGGGCCAGCGTAAAGTCGAGGTTGTCGGGCCGATGCTTTGCGAAGAGGCGACGGCATTGCATGATGGCGTATGGTGAGACGCGAATTGCGGCGTCACGGCCGCAAAGATGAGCCAATCGGCGAGCAAGGCATGCCCTTAGTCAAACGATTGACACATGCTGGTATAAGTATGCAAAGCTTACTATAATGTTTCAGCAGGCCGACGCCCCTGCAGTTGTTTAATCCTTCGACGTCGATTCCAAAATTTATCGTTCGCCCATGGCCGTCTTTGACGGTTCGCGTGCGTTTGCTGCCGGGCGGAACAGTCAGAAAGGAATGTCATGTCCAGTACGGCCGATCGTTCAAGACGTCCGCTGGTCATTGTCTCGATCATGCTCGCGACTTTCATGGTCGCGGTCGAGGCGACGATCGTTGCCACCGCCATGCCCCGCATCGTCGGTCAGCTCGGTGGCTTCACCTATTATAGCTGGGTTTTCTCCGCCTTCCTCCTGGCGCAGTCCACGACGACGGTGATCTATGGCAAGCTGTCGGATATTTTCGGCCGCAAGCCGATCCTGATCGGCGGTATCCTCATTTTTCTCGTCGGTTCGGCGCTCGCCGGCCTGGCCTGGTCGATGCCCTCACTGATTGCCTTCCGGCTGCTGCAGGGTCTTGGCGCCGGTGCCATTCAGCCGGTGACTATGACCGTGGTCGGCGATCTCTATAAGCTGGAGGAGCGCGCCAAGGTGCAGGGCGTGCTCGCCAGCGTCTGGGCGGTGTCGGCCGTCATCGGCCCGCTTGCCGGCGGCATCATCGTCGATAATTTCTCGTGGGCCTGGATTTTCTGGATCAACCTGCCGGTCGGTGTGCTAACCATCATCGGCTTCACCCTTTTCCTGCATGAGCAGATCACGCCGCGCGAGGCGAAGATCGACTATCTCGGTACGATCCTGTTTTCGATATCGATCATCTCATTGCTGGTGATCCTCACCGAGACCGATTCCGGATTCGGCATTCTCGGCACGCTCGCGCTCGTCTTCGTCGTCACCGGCGTGCTGTTCCTCCTGCAAGAGCGGCGCGCGCCGGAGCCGATCATCTCGATCGAGCTTTGGGGCCGGCGGCTGGTGGCGACCAGCAATGCGGCGACGCTTCTGGCCGGCATGGCGCTGATCGGGCTGACGACCATTCTGCCGATCTACGTACAGGGTGTGCTCGGTCGTTCGCCGCTGGTGGCAGGCTTCACGCTGACGATGCTGATTGTCGGCTGGCCGCTGGCGGTGATGCTGTCGAGCCGTTTCTTCCGCGCGTTCGGCATTCGCAGGACGCTGCGCGTCGGCAGCTTCATGTTCCCCTTCGGCTCGGCCTTCCTCCTGTTCCTGACGCCGGAGAGCAGCCCGGTCCTCGCCGGTATCGGCTCCTTCCTGATGGGTTTCGGCATGGGGCTCATCAGCCTCACCAGCATCGTGCTCGTGCAGGAGAGTGTGGAATGGTCGATGCGCGGCAGCGCCACGGCGTCGATCATCTTTTCACGCAGTCTCGGCAATACGCTCGGCGCAACCGCCTTGGGCGCCGTGCTCAATATCGGTATCGTCCACTTCGGCAGCGGCGATCTAGCCGCCAAGCTGCATGGCGTCCTGAACCAGCCGACCGGCCTTTCTGATCTCGCCAGCGATCCGGCAATCCGCGGCGTCTTCGATGCGGCCCTGCATTGGAGCTTCTGGGGCGTTGTCGTCGTCGCGATCCTGACCTTCGCGACCACCTGGCTCATCCCGGTGGCGCATGAGGCCGGCCGCCGGCAGGTACCGAAGACGGATGCGCAGGAAGCAATGACGCACTGAGCGTCGGCCCATTTTTGAAATATGCGCCAGCCCGGCGGGATTCGATCTGCTCCGCCGGGTTTATGTCGGTATTACAAGCTCTTGCTTAATGATCTTCCTGCACCGTGGCAACAATCCACGGCCGTCTTCGCTGCCTCAGAAATCGTAGCGATCGATGCGCCAGGCGTCGAGCAGGCGATGTGAGGCCTTGAGCGCCGCATCCGCGTCGCGGGCGACAATCGCGTCCAGGACATCCTTGTGATAGGGCAGGGAACGTTTCTGGCCTTCCGCCACTTCGTCATGGCTCGAAAGCGCTCGGTTGGCGTAAATCGCGACGGCGATCAAATCGATGAGCTGCGCGTAGATCATGTTGCGGGTGGCGGCAAAGATCGCGGTGTGGAAGCGCAGGTCGGCATCTGCATTGGTGTTGACGTCGCCAATGGTGGAAACCATGTCGTCATAGGCAGAGGCGATGGCGGCGAGATCCTCGGCGGTGCCCCGCGCCGCGGCTCGCGCCGTGGCTTCCGGCTCCAGCACCCGCCTGAGATCTTTGATCGAGCGCATGATCTCCACCGAAGGGCCGGTCTCATAGTACCAGACCATGACGTCGGTATCGAGATGATGCCAGTTGGAGCGGTCTTTGACGCGCGTGCCGACACGAGTCTTGATTTCCACCAGCCCCTTGCCGGCGAGGCACTTCATCGCTTCGCGGATCACGGTGCGGCTGATGCCGAACTGCTCAACGAGTTCCGGTTCGTTCGGAAGCGTCGAGCCGACGGGATAATCGCCGCCGACGATGCGGCGGCCGAGTTCATGCACGAAATAGCCAAAGACGCCCCGCCGCGGGATCGTGCCATATTTGCGCACATAGGCATCGAATGGCGACTGCGACACGATCAGTTTCGTTTCCGGGCTCACCCGAGAGGCAGTCGTTGCGCCAATGCCATATTTCATTATCCGGGACTCTCATTCCTGTTGAAGAGCCGATACGAGAAAATCTTCAGCTTATGACGACCCTTTGGGGCTTCTTGCTGATATTTTCGGTTTGCTCGCAGCGGTTCCATAGTTGCTCGATGCCGATTCGGCCGTTCTCATTGCGCCATATCTCGACGGGGTGACTCTACCATGTCTTGCGTGCGCATGCCTACTAGCGCCGGATCGACGGCTCCTGGGCTCGGCGTTTAATGTAGCGCGGTCGAATTGAAGAGGCGCGGATCATGATCAAATTCTGATCAGGCCGTTGAATGAAACGTGATCATTTCGTCGAATGGTAGGACGATTTCAGGCTATCGAAAACGATTCCGAACCGCTTAAATGACGAGGTTGAAAAGCGGATTCGGAGCATTTTGTGAATGACTGATATGTCCACGCGCCAACGGGGGGAGGTGGCGCAAGCTTCCAGCTCACGGCCGCTTAAGATTGCGCTGCTCGTGGCTGGCGCGTTTTTCATGGAAAACCTGGACGGCACGGTCATTGCCACCGCCTTGCCGCAGATGGCCGCTTCCTTCGGTGCCCGTCCCGTTGATCTCAATATCGGTATGAGTGCCTATCTGCTGACGCTCGGCGTCTTCATTCCGATCAGTGGCTGGATCAGCGATCGGTTCGGCGCTCGCCTGGTTTTCACTACCGCGGTCGTCATCTTCACCTTGGCTTCCGTTCTCTGCGGCTTTGCCAATGGTGTCGGCTCTTTTGTCGCGATGCGCACCCTGCAAGGCATTGGCGGCGCAATGATGGTGCCGGTCGGCCGCCTTCTGGTTCTCAACAATACGCCGAAGGATCAATTGATCTCGGCAATCGCGACGATCACCTGGCCGGCGCTCGTGGCGCCCATTCTCGGGCCGCCGCTCGGCGGTTTCATCACCGATCATGCAAGCTGGCGCTGGATCTTCTTCCTCAATCTGCCGCTCGGTATCTTGGCGTTCATCTTTGCCCTCATGCTGATCCCTGAGACCAAGAATGCTGCACGACCACCCTTCGATTGGCCAGGCTTTGTCGTCAGCGGTTTCGGCTTGGCGAGCCTGATGTACGGGCTTGAGCTGATCGGCCGTCCCGATCTGGTGTGGCTGGAAGCATGGGGTTATGTCGGCGTTGGTTTCGCGTTGCTCACAGGCGCGACCTTCCATTTCCTGCGAACCGATCATCCCCTGATCGATCTTGCCGGACTGAAATCGCCGACTTTCGCCATCACAATCTCCGGCGGCTCGCTGTTTCGCATCGCAATTGGTGCTGTACCATTCCTGCTGCCGCTCATGTTCCAGGTCGGTTTCGGGCTCAGCGCCTTTCACGCCGGCATGCTGACCTTGGCGGTCTTTGCCGGCAATCTGGCGATGAAGCCGGGCACGACGCCGATCCTCCGGCGCTTTGGCTTCAAGCCGGTGCTGGTGGTCAACGGCATCCTCAATGCGATCTTCATCGCCGCCTGCGCTCTGTTTTCGGCCGATACGCCGCTCTGGTTCATCATCCCGGTCCTGTTCATCGGCGGCATGTGCCGATCGATGCATTTCACGGCGCTGAACACCATTGCCTTTGCCGATATCCCGCCGCAGCAGATGACGGGCGCGAACACGCTGTTCAGCACGGCCTTTCAGGTGACCACGGGTATGGGGATCGCCGTCGGTGCCATCGGCATCCGTATTGGCCAGGCGGTCAGCACGCCGCTCGGGGTAGGCGGGATCGCAGCGATCGAATTTCGCCTGGCTTTCATCATGCTCGGCATCATCGCGCTGCTTGCCGTGCTGGACTGCCTGCCGCTCGATGCCAAGGCCGGCGACAATGTTTCGCGCAAGCCGAAACCGAACGCGAAAAAGGCGGCCTGAACGGTCGCCTTCGGCAGGAGTATGCAGGGTGGGTCGCAGCCGCCCGGCGGCTCAAAAATGATAGTTGATAAGATTATAGCGCAACAGAAGAGTGGGCACTGCGATCAAAAGGAGAAGAAGCACTGCTATGCTTGCGGCACGCAACATTTTTAAGCGGCGCGTGCGCTGACCGGTCCAGTCATATACCATTTTACATGTCTCCCCGTTCCGTGCGCGCTAAAAGGCAACAAAATCAAGCTCTAGTCAATACGAATAATAGAATGACCTTTAACAAGTGCCGCCTAATGCATTGGATTGGCGAGGGGTTCGCTCTGTATGGAGCGGTATCTATTTGCCTCTTGCTTCGCAGAAAGGTCGTTTTGTGACCATGGTCATGGCTATATAACGGTTGAGGATGTCCTTGCGGCTGCGCGGGGATGGGAGATTGTTTCCGAACAGAGGAATGACGTGATGAGCAAGGTGCGTGCCCTGGTACTGGAGCGTCAGCATGAGCTGGCGTTACGCGATATCGACCTGCCGCAAGAGGTCGGGCAGGGTGAGGTGAAGATCAAGATTCATACGGTCGGCGTCTGTGGATCGGATGTGCATTATTATACGCACGGGCGCATCGGTCCGTTCATCGTGAACGCGCCGATGGTGCTCGGCCATGAGGCGGCCGGCACAGTCGTCGAAGTCGGCGCCGGCGTCGCGCATCTGAAGGTCGGCGACCGCGTCTGCATGGAGCCCGGTATTCCCGACCCCAATTCCAAAGCCAGCCGGCTCGGTATGTATAACGTCGATCCGGCTGTCACCTTCTGGGCGACGCCGCCGATCCATGGCGTGCTGACGCCCTTCGTCGTGCATCCGGCCAATTATACCTTCAAGCTGCCGGACAATGTCAGCTTCGCCGAAGGCGCGATGGTCGAGCCTTTCGCGGTGGGCATGCAGGCGGCCGCGAAGGCGAAGATCACGCCCGGCGATACCGCCGTCGTGCTCGGCGCCGGTCCGATCGGCACCATGGTTGCGATCGCCGCACTTGCCGGCGGCTGCGCTCGCGCCATCGTTGCCGACCTTGCCCAGCCGAAGCTCGATATCGCCGCCCAATATCAGGGCGTCATCCCGGTCAATATCCGCGAGAAGAATCTGGTCGAAGAGGTCAGGCGCCTGACGGACGGCTGGGGCGCCGATGTCGTGTTCGAGTGCTCCGGCTCGCCGAAGGCCTGGGAAACGGTGATGGAACTGCCGCGTCCGGGCGGGGTCATCGTCGCGGTCGGCCTGCCGGTTGCCCCGGTCGGTCTCGATATCTCCACGGCATCGACGAAGGAAATCCGCCTCGAGACCGTCTTCCGTTACGCGCATCAATATGAGCGCTCCATCGCGCTGATCGCGTCCGGCCGTGTCGATCTGAAGCCGCTGATCTCCGAAACCTTCAAATTCGAACAGTCGATCGAAGCCTTCGACCGGGCCGTGGAAGCACGGCCGAGCGACGTCAAGCTGCAGATAGTCCTGGATCGGTAAGCACCTGCTGTTGCCGCCGCGTCATATAAATGGCGCGGCGGGTTTGTCTTTTGCGCAGCATGATCCCGTCTGAAAACACCATCTGCCCTTTCGCGATCATGCCCGAACCGGTAGACGTTCCCGCAAAAGCGGTGCTAGCGTAGTATCGAACAGAGGGAACGAGGCGGTAAACGCCGCAAAACGGGAAGGGCCGCCGTGCCGCACGACGTCGCATTGATAGCACTGATTGCCGCCGGTTTCGTGTTTGCGGCCATTTTCGGCTATCTCGCCGACCGGCTGCATCTGCCACCGCTGGTCGGCTATCTCGTGGCCGGTGTGATGATCGGCTCGTCGACGCCGGGTTTTGTTGCTGATACCGCTCTGGCGTCGCAGCTCGCCGAAATCGGCGTCATCCTCTTGATGTTCGGCGTCGGCCTGCACTTTTCGGCGGCTGATCTGCTCGCGGTGCGCGGGGTTGCGATTCCCGGTGCCATCGGCCAGATCGCCATCGCGACCCTCTTGGGAATTGGCCTGACCTCGCTGTGGGGGTGGGACCTCGGAGCCGGCCTGGTCTTCGGTTTGAGCCTTGCCGTTGCCAGTACCGTTGTGCTGCTGAAGGCGTTGGAAGAGCGCAATCTGGTCAGCTCCGCCAATGGCCGCGTCGCCGTCGGCTGGCTGATCGTCGAGGATTTGGCGATGGTGCTGGCGCTCGTCCTGTTGCCGGCCTTTGCCGGCGTTCTTGGCGGCCATGCCGGTGTGGGCACGCACGCAAGCAGCGGCCCGATCTGGCTGACCATAGGCATTACCCTCGTCAAGGTGGCGGCTTTCGCCGCCGTCGCGATCTTCATCGGCCCAAAGATCGTTCCCTGGCTGCTGACCTCCGTCGCTCGCACGGGCTCGCGCGAGCTCTTCACGCTTTCCGTTCTGGCCATCGCGCTCGGCATCGCCTTCGGGGCGGCGGAGATATTCGGCGTTTCCTTCGCGCTCGGCGCCTTCTTCGCCGGTCTGATCATGAGCGAGTCCCATCTCAGCCATCGAGCGGCGGCCGATTCACTGCCGTTGCAGAATGCCTTTTCGGTATTGTTCTTCGTTTCCGTCGGCATGCTCTTCGATCCGTCGGTGGTGGTGCGCGAACCGCTGATGGTCCTCGGAGTGCTCGCCCTCATCATTGTCGGCAAGTCGCTGATTGCTTTCTGCGTCGTGCTGCTGCTGCGTTATCCCGCCAGTATGGGTTTTGCCGTTTCGGCAGGACTTGCCCAGATCGGCGAGTTTTCCTTCATCCTGGCCGGTCTCGGCGTCTCGTTGGGTCTGCTGCCGCGCGAAGGGCAGGATCTGATTCTTGCCGGCGCCATTCTGTCGATCACGATCAACCCGCTGGTTTTCCTTGCCATGGAGAAGCTGGAAAAATCGGCCTTTTCCCGGTGGCCGGTGCGCATGGCCGGCTATGGTTCGGCAAAGCACGATCGCCTCTGCCGCGAGCTGGCTATTATCAGCCAAGAGCGCGAGGAGAGGGACCGTCAGCATCACCTGGAGATCGAGCAGTTGCTCGAGACGTTTCCGATGTTCGCCGAGCTCGACGAAAGCGCCCAGGAGGAGCTTCTGCTGCTCTTCCGGCCGAGGTCTGCCTCACCGGGCGATCGCGTCATCCGCACCGGCGACCGGGGCGACAGCATGTATTTCATTGCGTCCGGCGCGGTCGAGGTGCAGCTCGAAGACGACGAGATTCCGCTCGGCGCCGGTTCCTTCTTCGGCGAAATGGCGGTGTTAACCGGCGCACGTCGCACCGCCGACGTGGTGGCCGTCGATTTCTGCCAATTCCTGGTTCTGGAACGCCGCGACTTCAATCTCTTCATGTCCCGTCATCCGAGCCTACGCGCTGCTGTCAGCAGCATGGCGCAAGAGCGGCAGGAGATGAACGTATCCCGCCAAAGGCGGGATCAATCGCTGGACGCGGGTTGATCGCCTGAAAGCCTAGCGCTGTGGCAGCCAAGCCTTGGACACGCGGCAGGCCATCGTATAGGCCGGATCGAAAACATTGCCGACATCATAACGCACGACTTGGCCAAGCAAATGACTGGCGGCGGTCTTGTTGAGGCCGTAGTCGGAGGTCAGCCACCTAAGCATTTCGCTGGTTGCATGCTGCAGCGCCTGGTCGAGCGGTCGGGCATTGCCGACGGTGAAAATGTCGTCTGCCGTTTCGCCACGCGGCCAGACGATCTTTTTCTTTTCGACGCTGAGCCGCACCGTCACTTCGAAGGTGGTCTCGATGCCTGTCCCGACGATCTCGCCGTCACCTTGTACGGCGTGACAATCGCCAAGGAAGAAGAGGGCTCCCGGCGCAGAGACGGGAAACCAGATCGTCGTGCCGGGCCCGAGCAGCCGGTAATCCATGTTGCCACCGAATTCGCCGCTGGTGGCAGTGGATATGGCCTGGCCGAGCGAGGGGGCGACGCCGAAGCAGCCAATCATCGGCGACAGCGGCAACACGAAAGACTCAAGGCCCGCGACCGGCTCCGCAAGCCGGGCCGTCAATGCCTGACCGTCGATCTGCCAGATAACCTTGTTGCTTGGCGGCAGCGTCCGCACGTCTTCCGGGTCAACGACATTGCCGGCAACGACGCTTCGGGTAAAGCCCGTGTCGCGTGTCGGCACCATGCCGAGGATTTCGACCTTCAATGAATCGCCCCGTTCCGCGCCTTCGACAAAAATCGGACCGTTCATCGGGTTAGGGCCGGATGCCCGCTGGACGCCTTCCTTATCGTAGCCGGCGGCATCGAGCGTTTGCGTAACGACAGTGTCTCCGTCGGCGATGCGCAAAGCCGGGGGAAGAGACCCAATGACGTTGTGATAGACCGTCGGAGTAAAATGATGCGTTGCCATGGAGCTCCAGCCTTCTCTAAATTTTGATCCGGCCAACCTATGCCGGCTTTAGCCTCGACGAAAAGAGCAGAATGGCGCTGCAGGCAAATTGTCGCCATCAACCTGCCGCCATCGACCTCACGGCCCCACAAAATATCGCCGCCGCTTGGCCTAATCGCTTCGTTTGTCGAACCCGCTGCGAAGCTACTCCTCCGGGTTAATCTTCAACCATAAGCGGCTTTGTGCTACGACAATCCAGGCGGAATTTGAGTGCGCGTGCGGGGGGATTAGACATTTCAAATTCTCTCATTCTTCAGAACCTAAGGAAAATTTCCGGCTCGATGATCAAGCAGTCGATCCGAAGGCGGATCGTCGCGATCGCGGCCGGCTTGATCGTCCTGATGATGGCGACTTCCGTGCTGTCGATGGTGATGGTCGGGCGGCTCGGCCATCTGCTCGATGAGCTGACGGCAAAGTACAATCCGGCCAACGAGCATTTGATGCGGATCCATGTTCTGTCACTTGAAAGAGCGCTGGCGCTGCGTCGCATGGTGATCGCAAAGATGCAGGACCCACCTGACGAGATCGGATATAAAGCTCGCAAGGAAATGTACGACGCTAAGGGCGCTGAAGTCGACCGCGAGGCGCAGGCTACGCGCAGCCTCATCAATGCGGTCATCTCAGATACGAATACGCCCTCTGATAACGCGGCGCTGGCGCGCGTCGATAGCCGGATCGATAGTCTGCTGAGTGATGGCCGCAGTCTGCTGCGCAGGGAGACAGGGGAACTGCTTTCACTCCTCGATACAAGGGACTTTGCCGGCGTGAGAGATCGCCTTCCGCGCGTCGACGCACTCCGGGACCAACTCGATCAAAGGATCGACACCCTCCGTCAGGAGATGCTGGAAGTGAGCCATGGCGCCATCGCAACAATCAGGAAAGAGCAGTCTCAAGCAGTCCTGATCTCTGCAATTGCCACGCTGCTCGCCGCCGTCCTCGGATTGATCTTCGCCAACCTTGTCAGCGGTGGCATCATTCGCTCGGTTCGGGGACTGCTGGAAGGGACGCGCGCCGTCGAGGCTGGCCATCTCGATCAACCCATCGCGGTAACGACGCGCGACGAAATCGGAGAGCTGGCGGCTGCGTTCAATCGAATGGTCGTTCAGTTGCGCGACAACCAGCGCGTCAGGGAAACGTTTGGCAAATACATCGATCCCCGCGTCGTGGAAGGTCTCATCGATCGCCCAAACTTGACCGCGGCCGAAGGTCAGCGCCGGTTGATGACGGTCCTGTTCTGCGATCTCAGGGGATTTACGAGCCTGAGCGAAGGCTTGATGCCCCAGGGTCTGGTTAAGGTCATGAACCGCTACTTTTCACTCATGTCCGAGCCTATCCGGACCAACCGCGGGATCATCGACAAATATATAGGCGACGGCATCATGGCCTATTGGGGCCCTCCGTTTGTGGACGAGACGGATCACGCGCGACTTGCATGTCTGGCCACTCTGGACATGATTGACCGTATTGAGACGTTGCGGCGGGAAATCCCCGACTTGCTCGGCGTTCGCGGCACGCCGATCGAGAAATGCGATTTGCGGATAGGCGTCGCGACGGGTGAAGCATTGGTCGGGAGCATCGGCTCTGACATCATGATGAGTTATACGGTGATGGGTGACGCGGTAAATCTCGCTTCTCGCCTGGAAGGCGCAAATAAGGTTTACGGCACCCGCAATCTGGTCAGCGAGAAAACAATCGCTGCGGCGGCTACCGCACTCGAGTTTCGAGAGATCGATCGGATCGTCGTCGCTGGCCAAACCCGTCCGGAGGTCATTTTTGAGGTGCTTGGACGGAGTGGCGAACTGACGCCGGAACGGATGGCATTACGGGACTCCTATCGGGAAGCGCTCGCGGCGTACCGAGAACGTCGATGGGATGACGCGCTTGGCGCGCTCAAGGCATCGCTGGAGATAATACCGGATGACGGACCATCGCTCGGCCTGCTTGCTCGCATCGAAAACCTGAAAGCAAAACCACCATCCCACGACTGGGACGGATCTTGGCGCATCGAGAAATAGGGAGAGAGGAGGGCGATATTCTTGCGCTGCGGGATCAAAAAACACAGCAGTGCGTGACCTAACCCAAAGGCAGTACGTTGTGGGTGATATCAATACTACGTGATGTTGTGTACCATTTCTCGGGGTACTCGGGGTTCAACGCTCTTAACTTCATCCTTATCGGGATTCTCGGAAAAGCACGTATATGCATTACTGCATATACTCTGTCTGAAAAGAGCAGCGACATGAACGCAAGCGAGTTGGGGCACGCGTCGCGAGCCGTTCTATTCATTGATGTCGTAGATTCCGTTCGTCTCATTGAACATGACGAAGAAGGGACCGTCTTGCGTTGGCTCCGCATGATGGACTGTATCGAGAACTCCATTCTGCCCGGATCGGGGGGGCGCGTCGTCAAGCATCTCGGTGATGGAATGCTTCTTGAATTCGAGAATATGCAGGCGGCAGCGTCGGCAGCATTTGAGATTCAGAACGCAAGTGTTCGCGACAACGCCGAACAGCCGCCCGATTGTCAGATACTGCTGCGCGCAGGCATTGACGTTGGCGATGTGATCATATCGCACCAAGATCTCTACGGACGTGGCGTGAACCTCGCCGCCAGGCTCATGGGCCTCGCCGGTCCGGGCGAAATCGTCGTCTCTGCGCGCGCGCGGGGACAATTGACGCCTCTCCTCGATGCCGACGTTGAGGATCTGGGCGAGTGCTATCTGAAGAACATCGAGGCCCCCGTACGCGCCTTTAGAATTGGACCGCCGGGACCCCATCCCATCGTGCAGTCGCACTGGTCGCTAGGCGAACTGCGCCCAACGCTCGCGGTCATCCCTTTCGCCGTCCGGGGCGAAGCTGCAGAACAGGGGATCCTGGGCGAGGTCTTGGCCGACGAAATCATCCGCGCTCTGTGTCGTATGCAGGAACTCAACGTTATTTCACGGCTCTCAACGACCGCTTTCGCAGGACGCAGACTGAACCTCGACGAGGTGAGACTGCATCTGCACGCAAACTATGCCGTCTCAGGGGTCTGCAGGGTGACCGGCGACAGCGTATGTCTCGACGCGGAATTGGTAGAAACAAAGACGGGGCAAATCGTTTGGGAGAATCGCCTCACGGAGCGGATTATCGGGATTCTCGAGGGCGACCAAGAAATCGTTAGTCACGTAGTTGCCGAAATCTGCAATGCGATCATGGCACGCGAACTGCTGCGTACGCGCTCGCAGCCGCTTCCGACCCTTGAAAGCTATGCGCTGCTCATGGGCGCCATTACCTTAATGCATCGCCTGAGGCTTAGGGACTTCAATGACGCCCGCACAATGCTGGAGGCGATCTTGGAGCGCGGATCGTATCAGCCACTCGCGCAAGCATGGTTGGCGAAGTGGCATGTCCTGCGCGTGCAGCAGGGCTGGTCCGACGACGTCATGGATGATGCCCACCGAGCGCTCAATCTGACAAAACGCGCTCTTGATTCCGATCCAGAATTTTCGCTCGCCCTCGCGGTTGATGGCTTCGTGCACATGAACCTCCTCAGGCATTTCGATATTGCACGGGAACGTTACAACCTTGCCATTTACACCAACCCGAGTGACGCGCTGGCCCTCTTGCTAAGAGGAATGATGCACGCCTTTTGTGACGAGGGAGAGCAAGCGGTGAGGGATACGGAGCTGGCGCTTATGCTGTCCCCTCTCGATCTGCATCGGTTTTTCTACGATTCGCTGGCCGCCTCAGCAAACCTGACGGCCGGCAACTACGCTCGCGCCTTGGAACTTGCCAATCGGTCTCTGCGCGCGAACCGAATGCACACCTCGACTTGGCGGGTTCTCACCGTGGCACAGTGGCAGCTCGGCATGCACGAGGAAGCGCGAGAATCCGCGCGCGAGCTATTGAGGCTGGAGCCCGCATTCACGGTTGGCGGGTACCTGGACCGTATGCCAAGTGCAGCTTTCTCAATCGGCAAGCTGATCGCCGACGTGCTGCTAAAAGCTGGAGTGCCGCAATAAGGGATGCATTAACAGGGGGATAGGCAAATGAGCAACATATCACCACAGGCATCGCAGGGGGGGCATGGCGGTCATGGTGGCCACGGCGGTCATGGTGGCCATGGCGGACACGGTGAGGAGGATGATGTCTTCTTTGGTACGGACGCGCCGCTGGTCGCCGATGCGCTGATAAATAATCGCGACGGAATTGTCGGCAGTTTTCTCCGGCCTGAAGCGGTGCCTCCGGAGCTTGAACTCGAAGACTCTGCCAACATGGCCAGATGGGCTCAGGAACGGCGAGAGCAGGTCGTCGACTTCGAGCTTCATTCCCGCATTGGCTTCTCTCAGGGTACGGATGATTCTCCAGGAAGCATGAATGTCTGGCATTTGGACGTTGAGCCTGACCGGGACGCCGCCGTGCCAAACGTTGAATATCGTCCGCTCGTCAGAATGGTCCGGCCTACTGAGAGAGTTTTCTTTGGCCAACTTGCGCTTGTTGCGAACTATGCCGATTTGCGGGCGGATCGAGTCACTGAAATTCTGGTGCAGCGCGATGGACCGGCCGCATTCCTGGCTTCCATCGCATACATTGCCCCCAACCGTGCACGATGGACGCTTGAACTGCTAGGGGCCGTCTTCCGGCTTGCCCAGTTTGTCGAATTTCGCATGAAGCACGCACTCGCTTGCCGACGGCCAATGGAATACTCGCCACAGATACAGCCAATGATCCTTACGCCGGAACACGGCAGTCTGCCCAGCGGTCACTCGACTGAGTCCTTTGCGATGGCCATTGTACTGGTCCAGCTTCTCCGAGCTTCGACCAATCCCGTCTACGAGCAGCACACTTATGCTATCCAACTGCTTCGGCAGGCGGCTCGGGTCGCTGTTAATCGGCAGGTAGCCGGGGTGCACTTTCCAGTCGACAGTGCGGCGGGTGCGCTCCTGGGTTTAACCTTGGGCCAATATTTCTGCCGCCGGCTTAGCGGGGAGGCCGACTTCTATGCCTGGTCCTTCGACGGCGAAGCCTATCCGGAAGATGCCGATTTCGATTGGACAGGATGGTACGACGTTCGGCAGCAGCGGCAAACCGCTCCGGATGCGAGGTCTCCATGCGCCGCGGAGCTGGGCTCCCACAAACTTGGAGCCGCCTCTTCCATCCTCACCTGGCTGTGGGAGAAGGCGCTTGCCGAGTGGTCCTGATCGCATTGGTTCCAACCCAACAGTGAGGGAGAAGCCATCATGGAATGGCGAAAAACCGACCTTGAACACAGCTATTGCCGAATCGAGGGGATAGATCCTAACGCCGATTGGGTTCTCGGGCCTGGCTTTCGTGATTTTTCACGGGGTCACGATGACGTCTTGATCCCCTGTACGATCGGTCCGCTCGACAAATCCATGGTGGACATGATGAGGACCTTTCATAAGGTCGATGCTCAGCAAGGCGGTTGGGAAAGTGGAGTCTTCGTACCGTCTCTCTATCATGATGCGACAGAGGGCCAACACATGATCGCGTTTGTGAGAAGAGCCGTGTTCGATGACCTAGCACGCGGGGAGGGGCCATTCGGCCAAATTCGCACGACTGCGAAACAGATCGACATGAGCCTGCCCCTCAATCCGAAATCGCTGCCCAATCACTGGAAGAGCCGCACTCCAGCATCGGAACCTGTCCCTCTACCGGTCTTCTCCCCTGGCCATTGGCCGAAGGATACAGTTGTTATTGGTATCATCGATGATGGAATCGCTTTTGCCCATGAGCGGTTTCGCCTCGCTGACGGCAGCTCGCGTGTTCAATATGTCTGGCGTCAGGATGGCATCTTTGACAATGACGGTTCAACCGTCGATTTCGGAAGCGAGATATGTAAACTCGATCAGCCTCGGCACAGGGGTATCGACAAACTCTTGAAGGCTTACAACCAAGCTGGGCTGATTGACGAGGAGGGGCTCTATCGTGAGGCAGGTCTGATCGACTTCCGTGATCCCGACCACAAGGCTGCGGCGTGGCAACTATCGCACGGCACTCATGTACTTGATCAGGCGGCCGGCTACGATCCAATCAAAGCGCCAATGAACCGCCCGATCATCGCCGTTCAGCTTCCGGTTTCGGTGACGGCGGACACCTCCGGTTCGAATCTCAAAACATTTGCGACGGCGGCCATCAAATACATCCTCGATCGAGCAGATCGGCTCGCCGGAAAGGATCACCTGCCTGACGGATCATGGCGGCCGCTGCCGGTGGTCATCAATTTCAGCTATGGCATGCTCGCAGGACCGCACGACGGCACTCTCGATCTCGAGCAAGCTCTCGACGATTTTGTTACCAAGCGGGGCGCACCGCTGCGCATTGTCTTGCCCGCTGGTAACGCAAATCTTTCGCGATGCCACGCCGCGGTTAAATTCAATGGGACCCGCACTCCGGTGTCTCTCGAATGGCGCGTTCAACCCGATGATAGTACGCCAACGCAGATGGAAATCTGGTTGCCGTACGATCCAGGAAAGCCGAATGCGAGCCGGGTGACCATAGCCGTCGAAACACCGTCTGGGCTACGGAGTCCGCGCCTCAAGGAAGAGGTGGGCTCGGGAGTCCAGCTAGTCTCGAACGACGATGTCGTCGCGTGCGCGCATTACGCCTTTCGTTCGTCTCCCACGAAACGGGGTGTTTTTATCATCTCGCTGCAACCCACGGCCCGCTTGCGACCCCTCGACAACCCCGCGGCAGGCGACGCGACAGCGCCGGCAGGAGTTTGGAAGGTCATCATCACGAACTCCGGCCTGCGCCCGGAACAGGAGTTGGAAGCATGGATTCAATGGGACGACGTGATCTACGGATATTCGCGCCGCGGTCGGCAATCCTATTTCGAGGCAGACTGCTATCGTCGGTTCGATCCTGTAACCGGCGACGTGGTGGACGTGGATGACAAGGGCAATCCTTGTATCATCAGGCGAGGCGGCCTCATCAACGCCATCGCTACCGGAGATGAAACAATCGTGGTCGGCGGGGTCCAGCAGAAGGATCTCACCCCGCCAAAATATGCAGCCGGCGGTCCGGTCGCGCCAACCCGCGACAAGCCTTCTCATCGCGTCGGACCGGACGCGGCGTGCGTCAGCGACGATTCACGGGTTCACAACGGCATTCTCGGAGCCGGCTCGAGAAGCGGATCTGTGGTCGCCATGAGCGGAACGAGCGTTGCCGTCCCGCAAATCGTCAAATTGGTGGCTGATATGCTGGCAGACGGTGATCCTGGGAATCGCGAGTCGATTTCCCGCTTTGCGGCGGCTGAAGAACGCGCCCGCTGGGAAGCGTCAGGAGGCGTCAATCCGGAGGCGCTGGAAAGCCTGGACAAGGAACGGTGCGGCGCCGGCCGCATCGTGAGACCGCGACGAGATTGGCTGAATCGCTACGAGAGGGATACCTGATGAAACGCGGGTGGGCAAAAATTTCCAAAGAAGCACGCTCTCAGGTCCCCATCATTAGCTGGGCATCCGTAAAGCGTGCTCCTCAGACCCTTGGTATTAGGGGTTTACGGTCAGCCTCGCATGCATGCCGGCGGAGTAGTGCCCCTTGATGTTGCAGAGGAGCAGATAGCTTCCAGGCTTGAGATCTGCTTTGAGTTCACCGTTGGCGCCCGGATTCAGGTCTTCGACCTCACCGAGGCTCTTCAACTTCTTTTCCTCGACCCGGTCCTTATTCTTATTGAGCGGGATTTTCTCGTCGGCAGATTTCAGCTTGACGAGGACCATTTCGTGCTCTTCCGAGGCTGCCTCGTTGTGAACGGCGAACGTGACGAGTCCCGCCTTCACGCTGGTGGTGTCGAGCTTGATGGCCATTGCTCCACCGTCTTCGCCACTTTCGATCACCTTAACAACAGTATCGGCAAATGATGGTGATGCGGCAAGCGCCAGCAAAGTTGTGGCAACTGCAGCGACGACGGATTTGCTTGAGAAAAACATGTGGTGACACCCTCCTTGGATTGGAATTCGACGGAGGGCTTGTAGATGAAGTTGAATATTTTTGTCCACTATAAATAACTTGGTAAATAGCGGTCGTTCTTTTGCGAGACGCCATGAAGAGCAGCGGAACATGAGACGATCGTGGCATTAGATCTGCATGGTCGCTCGACAGTTGCGGGAAGCTGCAGGAAGATGGCGGTTTGGAGATCCTAAGCCAAGTGCATCACATCTGTTTGCAGGGTAGGGATCAGCGACTGCAATGTCAAAGCTGATTAGAGGAGCGACGTGTTCAGCCAGTTAGAAATGCGCCACTGGTTCTGCCGGTAGCCCCCGATCCGACCGGCTGGGCCGGGTTGAAAGGGCGGAGCGGGGGCGGGTGATAACGCTCCCCTTCGACTTTAGCTTTCTCAGTAGCAATTGTTCTGTCGTCGGCTGATACTCCTCTACACCGCATGGGGCGGATAGGGATCGAAGCCGCACGATGCTTCCGGAAATCAACCTGCAAGGTGACGTCGATGTCGCCGCGCTGTCACCTCTTCTTCGCGGCATGCTTCTGTCCGTTGCCTATGCTGACGGTGAGGGTGGCATAGGATTGACGGCGACCGGCGCCATGAACCGCAAATTCGTGCATTGGGCCGCTGTGAACTTCCTCTGGCCCGACTTCACGGCCGAAGACCTCTACAGCATGAACAAAGTGCTGAACGAAAACGACATGCCGCCGCTCTGGGTCGTGCGGGACATGACCCGCCATCTGAAGCTTCTTCGCCGGAAAAAGGATGTGCTGCTGCCAACCAGACGTGGCCGCGAGTTCCTGATGAACCCGCAGGCCTTCTTCGATCTCGTCGCCACGGATTATCTCTATTCCTATGTCCACGCCACCGAGCGCAAAGAAGAGGTCCAAGCTCGGTTAGGTTGGTGGCGCATGTTCCTCAATCTTCTCAATATCAAGGCGAGAGAGGGCTGCACGCCATTGGACGTTGTAAAAATCCTCTATCCAGACATGGCACCTCTGTCCGACACCGAAATGACCCTGGAAGCCTGGGAGCTCAAATCCGATCTCCAATATGGTGTCCTGCGGCGCCTGTGCTGGCTGGGCCTGCTTTATGAGGCACGAGAAGGGCTCACGCTTCTTCAAGACGGAGCCTTCCATAAGACGCCGCTTTGGTCCGCCTGCCTGCAGCTGGAATCAGATACGCAAAGCGACATCGGCGTGCACTGACGATCTTTATTCCGCCGCTGGTTGCCTCAATAACGCTTTCTCTCGCCGGGCAATCACCGCGGGATCGTTCATGTAATCTGTCCTCGGCTTGCGGCCACGCTTCTGATAGCCGTTCGCCGTGCTGCCGTCCCGAATGCCGAACATATGATCCGTCTGCCCGGTGCGGCGAGGGCCGCTCTTGCTCCGTTGCTGTTCTCGTCCAGCCTGCATCTCGGCGACGATCGACAGCATGTCGTCCAGACGCTTGTTCTCGACGACTTCCGGCCGATGGACCGACCGCAGCTTGTCAAAGGTTCTGTAGGGTAGGGCAAAACTCTCGTGCATGATCTCGAGACGACCGTCCGGATAATCGCAGACAATCACCTTTTGGCCGGCCAAGGGTCTGGAAACGTCGGTCGGATCGAGAATGAACAGCACCTTGTCGTAGCGCAGCGTCAAAGCCTGCGACAGCGTGCGAACTTCCTTGCGGCACATGGCGCCATCAAGGTTCTCGTGATCGGCCAACGGCCGGTGCATGTCCTTCGGATTGCGCGGCTGTTTGCCGAAACGCGCGTTGAAATCCGTAATGAACTCAGGTGCATAGGCGTTGGCTTCCTCGATCGTGTCAATGCCGCGAAGCCGCATCTCCTTGACCAGCCGATCCTGCAATGTCTGGTTGGCACGTTCCACCCGGCCCTTGGCCTGCGGGGTGTTGGCACAGATGATGTCGATGTTCAGCTCATAGAGCGCCCGGCCGAATTGTGTCAGGCCGCTCGTCCGGTCCTTCTCCGACGCATGGGTCGAACGAAAGACGCCGTGCTTGTCGCTGTAGAAGGCCAGCGGTTTGCCCCATTGCTGCAGATAGGCCTTGGTCGCGTGCAGATAGTCGAATGTGTTCTCCGATCCGGCAAACCGTAGATGTAGCAGCTTGCCGGTCGCGTCATCGATATAGACGAGCAGGGCGCATTTGGGCCCACGGTTCTCGAACATGGAGTAATCGCGGCGCGACCGTCTCTGGATTTTGGGCTGGTGAGGGTGGTTGCCCCCGATAGGATGGAAAAACGGGCTCTCGATTGGAACCGGGCCCAAACATCGGATGGAGGCAACCTTGAACCAATATATTGGCCTTGATGTTTCATTGAAAGACACCGCAATTTCGATCCGGGAAGACGGGAAACGGATCTGGCGGGGGAAGTGTCCTTCGGATCCCAATCTTCTCGCGCAGATGATCCGCAAAAAAGCTCCACGCGCGCAGCGCGTCGTATTCGAAACGGGACCGCTGTCGACGTGGTTCTATCACGCGCTGACGAGCGAGGGGTTGCCGGCGATCTGCATTGAAGCGCGGCACGCGCAAAAGGTATTGAACGAAACGCTCAACAAGACCGATGCCAACGATGCGGATGGTTTAGCTCAACTCGCTGAAGCAGGCTTTTACAAAGCGGTTCGCGTCAAGTCGTTTGACGCTATGTTAGCCCGCACATTGGTGGCTGCCCGCGAACAGCTCCTGAACATGTCAACGCAACTTGGCAATCAAATCCGCGGCCTGATGAAGACCTTCGGTCTGATCATCCCGAAAGGGAAGGGTCGAGTGTTTGATGGCGATGTGCGGAAGCTTTTGGATGGAAACGCCGAGCTTGCGAAGATTATCTTGCCTCTTTTGGAGGCGTGGCACGATATCCGTAAGCGCGCAGCCGATCTTGGTCGCCAGTTGCTTATAGTGGCACGTGGGAGCCAAGCCACGAAGTTATTGATGACAATTCCGGGGATCGGCGCGGTCACAGCGGTGTCCTACGTTACGGCAATTGAAAATCCAGAAAACTTTCGAACGTCGCGCTCGGTTGGCGCCTGGCTCGGGCTAACAACGCGGCGTTATCAGTCAGGCGAGGTCGACTATGACGGCCATATCTCGCGAAGGGGTGACAATCGTTTACGTGGGCTGCTTTATGAAGCGGCGACAGTGCTTTTGACGAGAACGAGTGCCAGGACCGAGAGCAGTCTCAAGAGTTGGGGCCTTAAGCTGCGCGAGCGACTTGGCTTCAAGCGGGCCGCTGTGGCCGTCGCCCGGAAACTCGCGGTCATCATGCACAGCATGCTCAAGACGGGAGAAGTGTTCAACGCATCGGCTGGCGCGACCATATAGGCGACGCTCAGCCTTCGTCCCTCAGCGCGCCATCTAACTTTGGTGCTGAGCGTCCCTGCTGCGGACGTGGGCAGGATCATTCCGCTTCTGGTGGCTGCAGCTCGTTGAGACTGCGCCTCGAACATTAGGAAGATCCCACCTGCGAAGACCATTGTGCGGCGACATTTGTCGACCGCGGAGACAACCCTGCTCCCAGCACTGGATAGCTCTGAAGGACCCGGCCGGTGAGGGCAGATCCATCCAATCGATTAAGCCGGTTGCCTGTCCCGCAAGCCGGCAAGGTCGCTGAATGCTCAAGCCCGCTTGACGGATGGAATGCGATTAGATGGGATATTCGGCTTTGCGTCTCAGCGTTGACCATTGTGGCTTGCGGTGCTGCGCTTCTGGCTGATGGTAAAACGAGGTCATGTCTTTCAACAGCCTCAAACATCAAAGGGAGAAGCGCAGCATGAAACACTATTGTGCACTGGATGTATCGGTGAAAGAGACCGCGGTCTGCATTGTTGATGAGACAGGCAGGATTTGCCGGGAGACGAAAGTTGCCACTCACCCTGAGGATTTGATCTCGGTGATCAAGGATCCGAAGTGGCAGATTGAGCGGATCGGTCTTGAAGCCGGACCACTATCGCAATGGCTTTATGACGGACTTGCCAAGGCAGGATTGCCGGTGATCTGCATCGAGACCAGGCATGCCAAGGCATTTTTGAAAGCCCAACCGAATAAGACGGACCGCAACGATGCGCGTGGCATGGCCCAGATGATGCGCGTCAATCTCTATCGGCCTGTGCATGTGAAGACATTGACGAGCCAGAAGCACCGAGCATTGCTGACCGCGCGCAAACTTTTGCAGGAAAAAGCCATCGCCATCGCGAATGACATTCGCGGATTGTTGCGCAACTTCGGTCTGAAAGTCGGATTGGTCGGCAAGATCAAATTCGAGGAGCGGATCAATGAGCTCGTCGAAGACAGGCCTGATCTACACGAAATCATGCAGCCATTGTTGGCTGCACGCAAACTGTTGCGCAACGAGTTCACCAAGCTGCACAAGAAGGTTTTGGATTTGGTCCGCGAGGATGAAGTCTGTCGCCGATTGACGACGATCCCTGGTGTCGGCCCCGTGGTCGCTCTCACCTATACGGCAACCATCGATATTCCTGCGCGGTTTGCACATTCAAAGACGGTCGGTTCTGTGCTCGGGCTGACGCCGAAACTGAACGAGTCTGGTGAAAGCAAGCGGGTCGGGCGCGTATCCTGTTGCGGTGACGCGATGATGCGATCCCTGCTGTACGAAGCAGCGCAAGTCCTGCTTGTAAACGTCAAGAAATGGTCGTGGCTAAAGGCCTGGGCGATGAATATCGCTAGGCGTCGCGGGAGGCAAAAGGCGGTTGTAGCGTTGGCTCGACGGCTTGCGGTGATCATGCATCGCATGTGGAGTGACGGAACCGAATTTTGCTGGACACGGGAGAGCTTGCCTGTTGCTGCGTAGTTAGCAACCAGGGTAACGAGAAAAAAAGGAGACAAGAAGATTCCGCCGCCGGTGGAAAAGATGTCCTTCGCAGGACGACGGATGGGGTGAGTTCGCGTGGTTGTCTTGGTACGGTCGTTTATTGCGATCAGGTCGCCAATTAGATTGTTCCGCCCCATTCTTCTGGTCCCATAGTGGGAGGGCCACACAGGTCGATCCCGGAGAGAAGCGCGATACTGCGAAGACATCGATCACCATAGCTACGGACAGTCAGAAGGTGCTTGACCTCACCACGCCGAATAGAGAAGACAACCACCAGTGATGCGAGCCATCGATCTGCACCAGTTCGCCAAAGCAATCACGTCGACCGCGTGGCTGGAAAACCCGTTTCTTGCGTTCTCTGCGTGAGACCCAGATACCAGCCTCGGTCATCCATTGCCGCAGCGTCTCCTTGGCGACAGAGATCCGGTGCAGCTCGATCAGCTTCTCACGCGCCAGCGTCGGGCCGAAATCCAGATAGCGTTCGCGGATCAGATCCAGCGCCGCATTGCGAAATTCCTCGCTGTGACGCCGGTTGCTCGGTTGAGATCGCTTCTTCGAAACGAGCCCGGCTGGACCATCCAGGTCATAAGCCTGCAGCAGCCGATGCACCTGACTTCGACTGAGGTCGAGCAGTTCGGCAGCCTGGACAACGCTCAGGCGTTCGTCACGGATCTTCTGGATGACTTCGAGGCGATGCAACTCTTTCTGCGACATAGTGATCAAACAGGACATGACGACTCCGACCGCTCATGGTCTCGACCAGGCTGAAGGTCGTCATCCTTGCTCCCAACCTTGGCATTGACCAGAACGTCGAGAGGCGAGACTGTCGCATCTCTAACTGGCCCAACTGTCGCATTACTAAATAGCCGCTACATGCAAAAAGTGCATAAGGCATCTTATGGAACTTCTCTATTCGGCGTATTGAAGTCAAGCGCTACCGAGCTTGCATTTACACCGGCATTTGACGTCGTTCACGGGGCCTTGCTTCTCTTCGGGATCGGGTCTCGCCCCTCCCATTATGGGGTCAGTAGAAAGAAGTGGAACAATCTAAGTCGCGTCCTGGTCGGATGATCCGGCCGGCACAAGTTCCATAGCGGACTCACTTCCTTCATCGTCCCGCGAAGGACATTTTTCCACCGGTCAGTGGAACCTTGTTGTTTCGTCGTAGGTAGTTTCAGGGCTTTGCCGGTCTGCCACTCTTTGACCATTGGAACTCTGTGCCGTCGCTCCAGATGCGGTGCATTATCACCGCAAGCCGACGCGCCAGCGCCACGATCGCTTTCTGGTGGCCACGGCGTTTAGCGATATTCATCGCCCATGCTTTGAGCCAAGACCATTTTCTGACCACAGTCAGCATGACTTGGGCCGCCTCATAGAGCAGTGTTCTCATCATTTCGTCACCACACAGCGAGACACGGCCGACACGGCTACTCTCGCCCGATTGATTCAAAACCGGGGTTAGCCCCAGCGCAGGACCAACCGCCTTGGAGTTTTTGAAGCGGCCAGGTATGTCGATCGTGCTGACGAAGCCCAAAGCCACCACCGGTCCAACGCCTGGAATGGTCATTAAACGTCGGCAGGTCGCATCGTCTCGAACGATCGATAGCAGTCTTCGGTGCAGAGTTGTAAAGGTCTCCCAAAGTTGCTGTCTTGCCTCGAGCAACGGTTCAATGATGTGCTGCAGCTCGGGCACACCTTCAAGAAGCTCCCGTATCCGGGCTGCAAAACCAATTCGCCCGATGACCCCAACCTTGAGACCGAAGTTACGCAGTAACCCGCGGATGTCATTCTCGATATCTCTTGCCTTATTGGATATTAGCTTACGAGCAGTGAGTAAGGCGCGTCGTTGCTGGCTCGACACTGTTTTGACATGCACAGGACGAAACAGGTTAACCCGCATCATTTGGGCAATACCCCGGGCATCATTACGATCGGTTTTATTCACTGTGGCCTTGAGGAAGGCTTTGGTGTGGCGTGTTTCGATGCAAACAGCCGGTAGGCCGGCGTTGGCAAGACCTTCGAATAACCATTGCGACAATGGCCCCGCTTCAAGGCCAATACGCACCAAACGCCAACCAGAATTGCTGAGAACCGCGATGAGATCATCAGGATGGCTGGTGACTTTTACCTCTTTGCAAACCGTTCCCGCTTCATCAACGATGCACACGGAAGTCTCTTTCACAGAGACGTCTAATCCAACATAGTGGTTCACGCTGCGCTTCCTTTCTGATGCTTGTGGCTGTTTTGTACGGACCACGTTTTATCATCACTCGAAGCGCAGCACCCCTGCCACAGTTTCAAGCCGCCAAAAGATGAGGTGCCGAGCCGAATACCCCATCTATAATCTTTCAGAAATATCAGCGAGAAGTCCCAATCCACTTACCGTGTTTGGGTGATCCCGCCGCCCTCGACGTGAAAACATCCGTCGCCTTATGATGCCGAGCATGTCTGACGTCTTGGAGACAGCAAGGATTCAGAGTCAGACGGAGGAGTACAACTCGCCAAGCTGAAGCCAGCTTTCGTATCGCGTTTCACCGCATACATGAGCTGGTCAGCCTGGCGCATCAGCTCGTGCAGCGAAGCGCTGTCACCAGGAAGGGCGACTACCGCGCCCATGCTGCATGTGACACTATGGCCAGTGCTCTCCAATGCCGCCATGAACCCCACATGCAACCGCTCAGCCACTTCTGGTGCGCACTCTTCCTTGGATAGCTTTATTAACATGGCAAACTCGTCGCCGCCCATCCGTCCGAAACAGTCCTCCAAGCCGATTAGTGCCTTCCCCTCTTCTGCAAGGCATTGCAGGAGCCGGTCCCCTGCTTGGTGTCCGAACCGATCGTTAACGGCCTTGAAGCCATCAAGATCGAAATAGGCAAGTAGCAAAGGCTGATTGCGCGTCGTTGCCGATGACAGCATTGCTTCAGCCTGGCGTTGGAACTCCTGCCGGTTCAAAATTCCTGTCATCCAATCTCGCCGCGCGAGGAGGCGTTCCCGGTCGAAACTTTGCCGGAAGCGCGTCACGACACCAGCGACACATCCGAACTTGATAAGTTGCATTACCAGTTCGACCATCGCGTTTGCGTCGAGATGACCGGAAATTCCTAGTGTGGTCGCAACCGACAATATGATTTCCGCGACCGCGATGCTCATCCCAGTTTTGAAACCGAAACGCCAGCACGCGACACAAATTGGCAGCATATAGAGCAGGCCGACATTGTGAATGCCGCTGGTCCGGAAAAGCCAATCCAAGCTTGCCATACAGATTAAGCTGAGGATCAGTAGTCGCCAAACGGCGGTTGGCGTCAGGGAGCTGAGCCACTGTTCCGGAGAAAACAATGGGGCGTCGAGATAGCCATTCCGCTGGCTTCGATAGTCTTCCCGCAATGTTGTCATCCCTCCGTACACACCGTCCTTCCGCCCGTGTGCCGGCCAAAAACCGGACTAGCCGCATCAGAGGATCAAAGATGCGCAAGGCTGCAGAAGCCGAGCGTTGGAAACCTGAGGTTAGTCTGGCACAGACGCCTTTGGCTTAAGCCTGCGCGCCCGTCCACCATGCTTATTCCTAACCTTGTAGCGTTTCCACGCCCCGGTCTGAGTCTCACAAGCTGTCGAAGGAAATAGCTGAAAATCCTTAATATTTAGGGAGCGCAACCTCACTGCGAGGGCGGCGGCTGTGCAGTTTGTTGGCCGCACAAAGCAGCTCGCCATCTTTGGTTCGGTTTTGCTAAGTTTAATGGGCAGTATAAGCCCCGTCCACCAGATGGCAGCTCCCGGTGATGAAGCTTGCCTGTTCCGATAGAAGGAAACATACGAGAGCCGCCACTTCCTCAGGGTTTCCGCGTCTGCCCATGGGCTGGAGTAATTCCATACGTCGGGTGCTTGTTGCTTCCGAATGCTCCGACAGAAGCGGCGTTTGAATCCAACCGGGACCGACGGCATTGATACGGATGCCCATTCGCGCATATTCGATTGCGGCAGCCTTCGTCAGTCCTACAACACCATGCTTGGCCGCCGTATACGCCGATGCAAAGGGCAATCCAACCGAACCGAGGATGGAAGCTATGTTGACGATAGCGCCGCCGCCGCCCGACAGCATGGCGGCGATCTCATATTTCATGCAGTAAAAGGCGCCATCCAGATTGACGCTCATCAACTTCCGCCACTGGTCGAGCGGGTAGTCCGCGGTTGCCTTTCGCACACCATCGAACCCCGCGTTGTTGACCGCCAAATGTAGGCCACCATAGGTTTGGACGCTGAAATCGACTAACCGCTTGACGGCTTCTGCATCGGAAACGTCGACTGCAAAGGCGCAAGCCTGGCCTCCCTGCGCGCAAATCTCGCCGGCGACGCGCCGCGCTCCATCGGCGTCAAGATCGGCAACGACAATCTTGGCTCCCTCGTCGGCAAGTTGAAGGGAAATAGCGGCCCCGATCCCAGAGCCAGCCCCTGTCACAACCGCGACTTTTCCGTCGAGGCCTAGCTTCATAATATCCCTCCCCTTTTAGTTCGTGCTAATCGAGCAGAGGCCGATGGTTGATGCAAGTGGTTTCCTCGACGATACACAACTGCACATTTGCAGCCGCGCGGAGCCGTATCCAGCGTCTGAATGGTAGAGCCCGTGTAAGACCCCACGCCGCTCGCTCAACAATCATAACAGATGCAGCTTTCGGTTTTCGATGTTTCTCAAATCACTCAATCAGAATCAGCTAATGTGGTGATAGCTTCTGAAACGCGGCGATGTTAAAGACGAGCGTAGGGCTGATCTATTGTTGGGCAGGTGGAAATGGACGAAAGCCGCGTCACGCGCCGGGGGCTGGTGCTCGGTAGTCTGACTTTGATGATTTCTGGATGCGTGTCGGGGTCGCAGGATGGACCTCCGCTTGGATACAACGTCTTTGGGAGGGACCCGGATAACGATTCTCGCCTTCGGCGACAAGAGGTAGCTTACGATGGAGGCGAACCGCCGGGAACGATTGTCGTCAATACGTCGGAGCGCTATCTCTACTTCATCGAGCAAGGTGGCCGGGCAACGCGTTACGGCGTTGCTGTTGGTGAAGAGGGGTTGAGCTTCAAAGGGGAAGCCACCATCGGACGTAAGGCGGAGTGGCCGTCGTGGAAGCCCACCGATGACATGATGCAACGTAAGCCTCGTCTGATGCAGTATGCGGACGGCGTGCCGGGCGGGCCGCTCAATCCACTAGGCGCGGCGGCTCTCTACCTCTACCAGGACGGACATGACACCATGTTCCGGCTGCATGGTACAAACGCTCCCTGGTCGATAGGTCATGCGGTGTCTAACGGATGCATCCGTCTGACAAACTCAAATATTGTCGACCTCTATAGCCGCGCCCCTGTAGGGACGCGGGTGCTGGTCATCTGATCGAATGTTCATTCATCGACCCCAACAGTTTGACCACGGGCAACTTAAGAAGGTTAGAAAAAACACAGATAATCCGTCGCAGTGTGTTCTTTCTGCACTAGGCCTATATGTTAGTTGTGACTACTATTTGATTCGTTGCCTACCATAAGTAATGCAATCCTGAGGAGAGAGGACTTCTTTGATGAGCAGAATTCTAATCGCAATCATCTCTGTTTTAGCCGTTGCCAATCTCAGCGCTTGCGCAGACATTGGCAAAGGAAAGGGTAAGGCACCGCCGCCCGCAGCAGCGGCAGTCTACAAGTAAGGTTAGCCTTAAATGAGAGGGGGGGCCGGATTAGACCCCCCCTCCCAAAACCCGCCAAATGATCCTGCTTACAATCACAATGGCGAAGAATTGATCGCTTACTTCAAGCCCCGCGCTTGTCAGGGCTTTCTAATGGAGCGTACCGATGATGCGTGGAATGGGTGGCCTTTCGCTTGCAATCCTGTTGGCGTTGGCGACAGCATCGTGCCAGACGGAAGATAAAAGTCCCCAACCCCGGTACACTTCCAACCGCCATGGCCCGGCAACAGCCTCCGCTCAAAACAAAGCCGGCCACTTTATCGAATTTCGTTCGCGCTATGCACTCACCTACGGCCATACCTATGTGGTCTTTGGACGCGCCGACGAGAATGGGAAGATGATCGATCCCGAAGTTGCGGGCCTTGCGCCGGCCTCGCCGGATCCTGGGCCTTACGTCTTGGGCCATTTTGTACCGGTGCCGGCCACGACCGGAGCGACCGATGGTGACCTGGAAGAACAGTACAGGTCGGCTAGCTGGCGAGTCATGCTTAGCGATGCCGAATACGCTGATGTTGTTGCTTTCATACGCAAGCAGCAGGCCACTTCCCATCTGTGGCAAGCAACGGTCGACAATTGCAATGCCTGGGTGGGGAACATCGCACGACACATGGGATATAAGACTCCCGGTATCTGGCTCAGGCCGCAACAGTTCATTACGCAGCTTCGAGAGCTAAACACGGCTTGAG
This sequence comes from Rhizobium sp. NXC24, assembly GCF_002944315.1. Taxonomy (NCBI): domain Bacteria; kingdom Pseudomonadati; phylum Pseudomonadota; class Alphaproteobacteria; order Hyphomicrobiales; family Rhizobiaceae; genus Rhizobium; species Rhizobium sp. NXC24. The sequence continues at coordinate 955,907 of NZ_CP024314.1, read as the reverse complement.
GCGTTATCTCAGCGAGTCGGCGAGCTGCTCTGGTACTATTTGATTCTTCCGCTAAATTGTCGATGAAACTGGGGAGCGAGCGTGGTCGTATCGCTGGGGTGCGTCGACGATCGCGGATTGCAGAAAGGCTTTGGTGAACAATTTGACCGCATCGGCAGCAGGGGCCGGCCAAATCATCTGGGTGCTCGGGGTCGTCGCCTGGTACGTTATTCGCTATCCATTCGCACGTCGCGCCAAGCGTTTACGGGTTATCCAAGATCAACGCTCACAGATCGAGACCATCGGGCTCGCCGCGGCTCTTCTGGGCCTTGCGGTTGTGCCCGGAATCTATGTCGCGACGGGCATTCCACGGATGGCCGATTATCCTGCCCATGCATGGGCCGTCGGCGTTGGAACGATTTTGTCCTTCGCAGCAATGTGGGTTTTCCGCAGGACCCATAAGGAGCTCGGCAAGAACTGGTCGATAACGCTGGAGATCCGCGAAAAGCACAAGCTGGTTTGCAGCGGCCCATACGCCCTCGTCCGCCATCCAATGTACACCTCTTTCCTGCTCATGGGGCTTGGACAAGCCTTTTTGCTGTCGAACTGGGTGGTGGGGTTGGCAGGCCTGTTGGGCTTTGCAATCCTTTATTTCCTACGGGTAGACAAAGAAGAGCGTATGATGCTGCAACATTTCGGCCCCGACTATCGCGCCTATATGGATCGCACGAAGCGAATTATCCCTTATCTCTATTAGAGGTGGCACCATGCGAGGGCGAACCGTCAAGCTATCAGCATCACGACGTCTTGTCGGAGATTTGATGAGATTCTCGATCGGCGTGCCGCGGGTTGCGGTGCAGCGGCAGATGAATCTTGGTCCGCTGCTGGCCGCCAGAGCGATGCAGACACAGCCAATGAGGCCGTCCTGGACCGTGCTTTTCCTGAAGGGATACGCGCTTCTTGCCAGCGAGATTCCGGAATTGCGGCGCGCTTACGTCAAGTTGCCCAGAGCGCAGCTTTATGAATACCCGGAAAGCGTGGCCTCAATTGCCCATGAGCGCGAACATGAGGGTGAGAGGGTCGTATTGCTCAGCCTCATAAAGCGCCCCGAGAAGAGATCCATCACCGAGCTCGAGGCGCTCACCACGGCCGCTCGGTCACGTCCGGTTCTTGAAATAAAGGAATTCCGGCGGATGTTGAAATTTGCGCGTCTGCCGGGGCCCCTTAGATGGCTGATGATGTGGCTTGGGTTGAATATCGGCAGACAACGGCCACGCTTTTTTGGCACGTTTCAACTGTCGGTCTATTCGGGTCTCGGAGCAGAGTCCCTCAATCCGCTTACGCCATTGACGACGCTGCTGAACTACGGCCCGATCAGCAAGAACGGAACGGTAACCGTGCGCATTCACTACGACCATAGAGTGATGGACGGGGCCAATGTGGCGCGAGCTCTGGAGCGGTTCGAAAAGATATTGAACGACGACGTTGCCTGTGAAGTAAGAGCCCTTGCTCAAAGCGAAGCTGTGCCCAGCACGGCCGCCGTTGGAACTGCGACATGAGCCTTCAGCAAGAGGGGCGCCTTGCAGTCGTGGTCGTCGGTGCATCGCGTGGCATCGGGAGGGCAATGGCCAAGATCGTTGCTCGCGAGCGGGCTGCTGTCGTGCTTGTTGCGCGGTCATCGGAAGGTCTAGTGGCTGCTGCGGCTGACGTGCGGGAAGCCGGCGGCGAAGCTTACGCACTGGAGCTGGATATTGTCGCGTCCGATGCATCGACGCGTCTTCATGATTTCTTGTCCGCAAACGGTTTGGTCTGTGATGTTCTCATCAATAGCGCTGGATATGGTTTGCGTGGCGCGGCGACCATCCTTCCTATCGAAGATCAGCTTGGGATCGTTGATCTCAACATACGCGCCCTCACCGATCTGACCCTTCGCTTTTTGCCGGAAATGGCAGCACGGCGGCGCGGCGGCGTGATCAATCTCGGCTCCATAGCGGGGTTCCTTCCGGGGCCGAATATGGCGTTATACTATGCCAGCAAAAGCTTCGTGCGTTCCTTTTCGGAGGCGCTTCATCAGGAACTACGCCGCACTGGCGTGACCGTCACATGTGTCGCCCCGGGGCCGGTGTCCACGGAATTCCTCGAAAGATCCGGCGCTGGCCGGGCGACGCTATTCAAGATTCTACCCAAGCTGGATTCGGCTTATGTGGCTGAACGCGCCTGGCGCGGATTCAAATCCGGCCGCCGTCTCGTCGTGCCGGGCATCTCGGCCAAGCTGGTTGCCGTTGCGGCGAGGTTGTTGCCTTCCGTTGTTCTGCTGCCATTGATTGGTCGATTGCAACGTCGCAGCGGCGATCCATGTCCCTGCGGCTCAGGTGAAAAGTTCAATAAATGCTGCGGCGCCGGCCGCCAGAGCGTCGGAAGTCGCTGACGGCTTCACCCTCCCCTATATCGAAAATGGCGTGCTCGTCCGCCTCCTGCCATATTGGCAGGCCGGTGCCGGTCCCATTTCATTTTATTAGGCCAATCCCGCGCTTCCGTCCGTCAAAACACGCAATTTCATTGATTTTATTAAAGAAAACGCCCGAAAAGCCGGGATTGCGGAGCGGTTCGCCGGTAGCCCAGACCTTGTGTCCCATTACGGTTTCGTTCCGCCACCCAGGCCCGGCATTTATAAGATTTTTATATCTTTCCCTCACCCGCCGTCTCGAACCTTAATGCTGTTCGGCCGCATATTGATGTCCGAGATATTCGCAAGATGATCTCCCCGCCGGGAGGATGTGAAGGGCGCCTTCTTCGAAGGTGCCTTCAGTCTATTTCGGCGCTCAACAAGAACAAATCAAGGATCAACGATCAATGATGGACATTCTTCTTATCGGGATCGGTGTTTTATTCTTCATCCTGTGCGTCGCTTACACCAAAGCCTGCGACAGCCTTTAGTCGGAGAGACACCAATGCTCCTGGATTACATTCTCGGCGGCGGCGTGACCCTGTTTCTCACCGCTTACCTGATCTACGCTCTCATTCGCCCTGAGCGCTTCTAATTCGATAGCGCCGGGTAGGGAAAGTTACCACCATGACCTTCAATGGATGGCTTCAGATTCTGATTTATATCGGGATCCTCCTTCTGCTCGTCAAACCGCTCGGCGGTTACATGACGCGTGTCTTCACGGGCGAGCGCACGATTCTCTCCTACGTTCTCGGTCCTTTGGAACGGGGACTTTATCGCATCGCGGGAACGGATGAGCGTGAGGAGCAGCATTGGACGACCTATTCGATCTCCATGCTGCTATTCAGCCTCGCCGGCTTTTTTGTGCTGTATTTCCTGCAGCGGTTCCAGGCGAGCCTGCCTTATAATCCTGCCGGCATGGCCTCGATCGGCCCTGAGCTTTCGTTCAACACCGCCACCAGCTTCGTGACCAATACGAATTGGCAGAACTACGGCGGCGAAAGCACGATGTCCTATCTCGTGCAGATGGCCGGCCTCACCGTCCAGAACTTCGTCTCCGCCGCAACCGGTATCGCCATCGCGATAGCGCTCATCCGCGCCTTCTCGCGCGCTTCCGGCAAGGCGATCGGCAATTTCTGGGTCGATCTGACCCGGGCGACGCTCTACATCCTGCTTCCCGCCTGCATCGTCATGACGCTGGTCTTTGTCTATCTCGGCGTGCCGCAGACGCTCGGCCCCTATGTCAACGCCACGACGCTCGAAGGCGCACAGCAGACGATCGCCGTCGGCCCGGTCGCTTCGCAGCTTGCGATCAAGATGCTTGGCACCAACGGCGGCGGCTTCTTCAACGCCAACTCCGCTCACCCCTTCGAAAACCCGGATGCGATCTCCAACCTCATCCAGATGCTGGCGATCTTTGCGATCGGTGCTGCGCTCACCAACGTCTTCGGACGCATGGTCGGCAATCAGCGCCAGGGTTGGGCAATCCTCGGTGCGATGGGCGTGCTGTTCATCGCCGGCGTCATCATCACCTATTGGGCTGAAGCAGCCGGCAATCCGCTGGTGCATGCGCTCGGCATCCAGGGCGGTAATATGGAAGGCAAGGAAGTCCGCTTCGGCATCACGCTGTCCTCGCTGTTTGCGGTCATCACCACGGCGGCATCCTGTGGCGCGGTAAACGCCATGCATGGCAGCTTCACGGCGATCGGCGGCATGATCCCGCTCATCAACCTGCAGCTCGGCGAAGTCATCGTCGGTGGCGTCGGTGCCGGTTTCTACGGCATCCTGATGTTCGTCATCATCGCCATCTTCGTCGCTGGCCTGATGGTTGGGCGTACGCCGGAATATCTCGGCAAGAAGATCGAGGCCAAGGAAGTGAAGATGGCGATGCTTGCCGTGCTTTGCCTGCCCTTCGGCATGCTGATCTTCACCGCCATCGCTTCCGTGCTGCCGTCCGCCGTTGCGTCCATCGGCAACCCCGGTCCGCACGGCTTTTCGGAAATCCTCTATGCCTATAGCTCGGCAGCCGCCAATAACGGCTCGGCCTTCGGCGGTCTTTCCGGCAATACGCCCTGGTACAACATCACGCTCGGCATCGTCATGCTGATCGGTCGCTTCCTGGTCATCGTTCCGGCGCTCGCCATTGCCGGCTCGTTGATTGCCAAGAAGACGGTTCCAGCCTCCGCCGGTACCTTCCCGACAGATGGCCCGCTGTTCGTCGGACTGTTGGTCGGCACGATCCTGATCGTCGGCGGGCTGACCTTCTTCCCGGCGCTGGCGCTCGGCCCGATCGTCGAGCACCTGTCGATGATTGCCGGACAGACCTTCTAAGGATCCGCGATGTCGCAGCCCATGTTCATCAGGCTTCGAAAGCTCATCGATCCACGCCCCTTCGATAGGGGGCGTGGCACGGCCGGGATGGCCTGCGCTTCCGACGTCATCCTGGCTGCGATGGTCACGCTGTTTCTCGGCCTTGTGGTCTTCGGAATTTTACTGGGCTGACCGGGCAATCCCGATCCGCCGTGTCCCTCTTCACGCTGGAGTCTCTTATGAGCCAGTTAAAATCCGCGAGTATTTTGGATTCTCGCATCCTCATTCCGGCCGTGGGCGCCGCTTTCAAGAAGCTGAACCCACGGACACTAGCCAAAAACCCCGTCATGTTCGTGGTTGCCGTCGTCTCGGCGCTGACCACCGTCCTCTTCCTGCGCGATCTTTTGACGGGCGGCGGCAATCTCGGCTTCTCCCTCCAGATCAACATCTGGCTCTGGTTTACCGTGCTGTTTGCCAACTTCGCCGAAGCCGTCGCCGAAGGCCGCGGCAAGGCTCAGGCCGAGTCGCTGCGCAAATCGCGCACCGAGACCCAGGCGAAGCTTCTGACCGGCAATGGTCGGAGCGATTACAAGATGGTGCCGGGTACCAGCCTCAAGGTCGGCGATGTCGTCCTGGTCGAAGCCGGAGATATCATCCCCTCCGATGGCGAAGTCATTGAAGGCGTCGCCTCGGTCAACGAAGCGGCGATCACCGGTGAATCGGCTCCCGTCATCCGCGAATCCGGCGGCGACCGTTCGGCCGTCACCGGTGGTACGCAGGTGCTGTCCGACGAAATTCGTGTCCGCATCACCGCGGCTGCCGGCTCGACCTTCATCGACCGCATGATCGCGCTCGTCGAAGGCGCGGAACGCCAGAAGACGCCGAACGAGATCGCCCTTAACATCCTGCTTGCCGGCATGACGCTGATCTTCGTGCTGGCCACGGTGACGATCCCGAGCTTTGCGGCCTATGCCGGCGGCTCGATCCCAACCGTCGTTCTCGTCGCCCTGTTCGTGACGCTGATCCCGACCACGATCGGCGCGCTGCTATCGGCGATCGGCATCGCCGGCATGGACCGTCTGGTGCGCTTTAATGTGCTTGCCATGTCCGGCCGCGCCGTCGAAGCCGCCGGCGACGTCGACACGCTGCTTCTGGACAAGACCGGCACGATTACCCTCGGCAACCGTCAGGCCACATCCTTCCGCCCGGTCAAAGGCGTGACGGAGCAGGATCTGGCAGACGCTGCGCAGCTCGCTTCGCTCGCCGATGAGACGCCCGAAGGACGCTCGATCGTCGTGCTTGCCAAGGAGAAATACGCGATCCGCGGCCGCGATATGACCAGTCTGAAGGCTACCTTCGTGCCCTTCACCGCCCAGACCCGCATGAGCGGCGTCGATATCGAGGGCTCCTCGATCCGCAAGGGCGCTGTGGACGCGGTTCTTGCTTATGTCAACGGCAGCGCAGCTTTCGCCTCTGACGCCGGTGCGACCGTGATGTCGCGCACCAACAGCGAGACGATCCGCGATCTGCAGACGATATCGGACGAAATCTCCAAGGCCGGCGGCACGCCGCTTGCAGTCGCCCGCGACGGTCGCCTGCTCGGCGTCATCCAGCTCAAGGATATCGTCAAGGGCGGCATCCGCGAGCGCTTCGCCGAACTGCGCCGCATGGGCATCCGCACTGTGATGATCACCGGCGACAATCCGCTGACGGCCGCCGCCATCGCCGCCGAAGCCGGCGTGGACGACTTCCTCGCTCAGGCAACGCCGGAAATGAAGCTGGCGCTGATGCGCGAGGAGCAGGCGCAGGGCAAGCTCGTCGCCATGTGCGGCGACGGCACCAATGACGCCCCGGCGCTTGCCCAGGCTGACGTCGGCGTCGCCATGAACACCGGCACGGTCGCCGCCCGCGAGGCCGGCAACATGGTTGACCTCGACAGCGACCCGACGAAGCTCATCGAAATCGTGGAGATCGGCAAGCAGTTGCTGATGACCCGCGGTGCGCTGACCACCTTCTCGATCGCCAACGACATCGCCAAATACTTCGCCATCATCCCCGCGATGTTCATCGCCTTCTATCCGCAACTGAAGATGCTGAACGTCATGGGGCTGGCAACGCCGCAAAGCGCCATCCTGTCGGCAATCATCTTCAACGCGCTGATCATCATTGCCCTGATCCCCCTGTCGCTGAAGGGCGTTCGTTATCGCCCGATCGGTGCAGGCGCCCTGCTCAGCCGAAACCTGCTGATCTATGGCGTCGGCGGCATCATCGTGCCTTTCATCGGCATCAAGGCCATCGACATGGCGGTTACCGCCATGGGCCTCGCCTAAGGAGTTCTTGTCATGCTCAAACAAATCAGACCGGCCATCGTCATGATCGTCGTCACCACCGCCGTCACCGGCCTTCTCTATCCGATCGCCATGACTGGTGCCGCCCAGGCGCTCTTCCCTTACCAGGCAAATGGTAGCCTGGTGGAAAAGGACGGCAAGGTGATCGGCTCGACGCTCATCGGCCAGAATTTCACCTCCGACCGCTATTTCCACGGCCGCCCCTCGGCTGCCGGCACCAACGGCTATGACGCTTCGTCCTCCGGCGGCTCCAACCTCGGCCCGACCAGCCAGAAGATGCTCGACCGCATCAAGGGCGATGTCGCAAAACTGCAGGCGGAGAATCCGAATGTGCCGGTCCCGATCGATCTGGTTACGACGTCGGGCAGCGGTCTCGATCCGGATATCTCGCCGGAGGACGCGTACTTCCAGATCCCGCGTGTCGCCAAGGCGCGTGGCATGGATGAGGCCAAGGTCCGCACGATCGTCGATGCCGCCATCGAGCCGCGCGAACTCGGGGTTCTCGGCGAACCTGTCATCAACGTCCTGGCATTGAACCAGGCGTTGGATGCTTCTATGACTCAGTGAGACCAAGGGGTTGAGGTGGCGAGCGCCACCTCAACTTCCGCCGTCATGAAAGAGCAATAATCAATGCCAGACGATAGCCGCGATACGCTGAGCAGGCCCTCACCCGACGCGCTTCTGGAGAAGGCTCGGCAGGAAACGCGCGGCCGCCTGAAGATCTTTCTGGGTGCTGCGCCCGGCGTCGGCAAGACCTACGAAATGCTGATCTCCGGCAAGGCGAAGATTGCCGACGGCGTCGATGTCGTCGTCGGCGTGGTCGAGACCCATGGTCGGCGGGAAACGCAGGCCCTGCTCGAAGGCTTCGAGATCATTCCGCGGGTCAATATCGATTACAAGGGCCGCCCGCTCGACGAGATGGACCTCGATGCCATCCTGAAGCGCCGTCCCGGCCTTGTGCTCGTCGACGAACTCGCCCACACCAATGCCCAGGGCAGCCGCCACCCGAAGCGTTATCTGGACGTCAAGGAGCTGCTGGACCGCGGCATCGACGTCTATACGACGCTGAATATCCAGCATGTCGAAAGCCTGAACGACGTGGTGTCGCAGATCACCCGCGTGCGTGTGCGCGAAACCGTGCCGGATTCGATCATCGACATGGCAGACGATGTGGAAATCATCGATCTGACGCCCGATGACCTGATCAAGCGCCTGCATGACGGCAAGGTCTATGTGTCGAAGACAGCCGAGCGAGCGCTAACCAATTATTTCACTCCCGGCAATCTGACGGCGCTGCGCGAGCTGGCATTGAGGCGCACGGCGCAACGGGTCGACGACCAGCTTCTGACCCACATGCAGGCGCATGCGATCCCCGGCCCGTGGGCCGCAGGCGAGCGTGTTTTGGTCTCCATCGACCATCATCCGCGCTCCACTTCGCTGGTGCGCTATGCGGCCCGCATGGCCTCGCGCCTGCGCGCGCCTTGGGCAGCCGTTTATGTCGAGACCAATCGGTCTATCAGCCTGACGGAAGCGCAGCGTGACACCATTGCGGCGACGTTGCGGCTTGCCGAACAACTCGGCGGCGAAGCCATTACTATTCCCGGCCGCGAGGTCGCCGAAGAACTGCTTCGTCATTCGGCCAGCAACAATGTTACCCATATCGTCATTGGCTCGCCTAAGATCGGAACATGGCGGGATTGGTCCAAGCGCTCCGTCTCCTACGAATTGATCCGCAAGGCCGGCGACATCAGCGTTCATGTCATTTCCGGCAGCGACGCGGAAGGCTCGGCGGCAAGCCGTGGCGTCAGAGCGGCGCCCTCGCCTACCCCGTTCCAGCTTCGCGGCTACATCCTGGCGACGCTCTATGTCGCCGTCGCCCTCGGCTTCTGCGTCATCCTCGACCAAGTGCTTGACGTCCGCAATCTGGCCCTAGTCTTCTTGATGGCCGTATTGGCCTCTGCCGTGACGCAAGGCTTGCGGCCGGCCCTTTATTCCTGCCTTCTTGGTGCGCTTGCCTTCAACTTCTTCTTCCTGCCGCCGCGCTACACGCTGACGATCAGCGATCCGGAAAGCGTGCTCGCCTTCTTCTTCTTCCTCGGCGTCGCCATCGTCGCCAGCAATCTGACCGCAACCGTGCAACGGCAGGCCGCCGCGGCACGCCAGCGGGCGCGCACGACTGAGGATCTTTATCTTTTTTCGAAGAAGCTTGCCGGTACCGGTACACTCGATGACGTGCTCTGGGCGACGGCCTTCCAGCTCGCTTCGATGCTGAAGGTGCGCGTGGTGCTGCTGCTGCCGGAGGATGGCACGATTGCCGTAAAGGCCGGCTATCCGCCTGACGATACGCTTGACGATGCCGATATCGCCGCCGCGCGCTGGGCCTGGGAACACAATCATGCCGCCGGGCGTGGCGCCGATACGCTGCCGGGCGCCAAACGCCTTTATGTGCCGCTGCGTACCGGCCGCACGGCCGTCGGTGTCATCGGCCTCGACAGCGACCGCCGTGACGGTCCGCTATTGACGCCGGAGCAGCAGCGCCTTCTCGATGCGCTGGCCGATCAGGCAGCGCTTGCCATCGAGCGCGTGCAACTGGTCGCCGATGTCGACCGGGCCAAATTGGCCGTCGAGGCCGACCGGCTGCGCTCTGCCTTGCTGACCTCGATCTCGCACGATCTCAAGACGCCGCTCGCTGCGATCCTCGGGGCTGCCGGCACCTTGCGCGACTATCTGGAATCCCTGCCACATGAGGACCGGGTTGATCTTCTGACGACGGTGGTTGATGAATCCGAACGACTGAACCGCTTCATCGCCAATCTGCTCGACATGACCAAGATCGAGTCCGGCGCCATGGAGCCGAATTACGCTTTGCATTATGCCGGCGATATTGTTGGCAGCGCACTTCGGCGTGGGGAGAAAATCCTCGCCCGGCATCGCGTGGAAGTACAGATTCCGGTCGATCTGCCGATGGTTCGGGTCGATCCCGTACTCTTCGAGCAGGTGCTGTTCAATCTGCTCGACAATGCCGCCAAATATGCGCCGGAGGAGTCTGCCATTCGCCTGGAGGCCTGGGCCGATATCGATAATATCGTTTTCCGCGTCATGGACGAGGGCCAGGGCATTCCGCCCGCCGATCTCGAACGCGTCTTCGATATCTTCTATCGCGTGCGCAAGGGCGATCAGGTGCGGGCCGGCACAGGTCTTGGCCTTTCTATCTGCCGCGGCTTCATAGAGGCCATGGGCGGCACGATCACGGCAGGCAACCGCACGGATCGCCAAGGCGCGGTCTTCACCATTCGCCTGCCGAAACCCACGGATGTTCCCAAGCTGGATGACCTGAAATGAACACGACTGCCGTCAAGATACTCGTTGTCGATGACGAGCCGCCGATCCGCAAATTGCTGCGTGTCGGCCTGAGCGCGCAAGGCTATGCCGTCAACGAAGCCCAGAACGCTGCCGCGGCGCGGCTTTCCGTAAAGGAGGATCAGCCCGACCTGATCGTGCTCGACCTCGGTCTACCCGACAAGCCGGGCCATGACCTCTTGCAGGAATGGCGCGAGGACGGATTGCAAATGCCCGTCGTCATTCTCTCGAGCCGCACCGACGAGGCGGGCATTGTCAAGGCGCTGGAAACCGGCGCCGACGACTATGTCACCAAGCCTTTCGGCATGAACGAACTCGGAGCGCGCATACGCGTCGCGCTTCGCCACCGTCTGCAGCAGCAGGGCGAAAAAGCGATTTTCCAGACCGGCGGCCTGTCGATCGATCTCGTCAAGCGCATCGTCAAGGTCGACGGCAAGGAAGTGAAACTCTCGCCGAAGGAATATGACATCCTGCGCGTGCTGGCGCAGCATGCCGGCAAGGTGCTGACGCATCAGTTCCTGTTGAAGCAGGTCTGGGGTCCGGCGGCGGATGTGCAGTATCTGCGCGTCTATGTCCGTCAGCTCCGGCAGAAGGTAGAACAGATTCCGGATCAGCCCCAATACATCACCACGGAGACCGGCGTCGGCTATCGTCTGCGTGAGCCGGAATGAAGCTGTAATCCTCTGGTTTGTGCGATCGCCGGCCTTGTTGCGACGGGCCTGCTATGCGAGGCCATGCCAAAACTATCAATGTCCGAGCATGAGAGTGACAATGGACCTTTCCACCATCATCCTGCCTGAGCACGTCTTCGTCGGCCTTTCCGCGCCGACCAAGTGGCGAGCCTTGCAGATCTTGTCGTCGAAAGCGGCTCATTGCCTCGGTCTCGATGAAGGCTCGGTGCTGCGGGCGCTGGAGGCTCGCGAAAAGCTCGGAACGACCGGCATCGGCAATGGCATCGCCGTTCCGCATGCGGCAATCGTGGGGATGACGAGACCGCGCGGGCTGATGGTTCGTTTCGGCCATCCCCTCGATTTCGAGGCGATCGACGACGTTCCGACGGATCTTGCCTTCGTCCTGCTCTTCGCTGAAAATGGTCGCAGCGAATATCTGAACGTGCTTGCCGCCATCGCCCGGCGGCTCAGAACTGACGGCGTGTTGGCCGCCATGCGCCAGGCAAAAAGTGCCGACGAACTCTATTCCGTTTTCATGTCCGACTCGATCTGCTGACGCGCTATCGGTGTACTACGGCCAAACGATGGGAATGCGATTTCACTTTCCTTGATTCTATGGGATGTCGTTCTATGTAATCGCGTCCGGCGGGAACAATCTTCGTTACTTTATACGACCAAGTTGATAGAGTTAAAGCACAACGAAGGAGGTCACCATGCAGACGATAAAGCTTTCGCGGCTTCTCGCCGCCGCAGTTCTGATCGGCAGTTTTTCGCTCACAGCGGTAGCGCCGACTTGGGCCGCGGATACGACGCTTCTCAACGTTTCCTATGATCCGACGCGCGAATTATACAAGGATTTCAACGAAGCCTTTGCCGCGAAGTGGAAGAAGGACACGGGTGAAAGCATCAAAATCAAAGCTTCGCATGGCGGCTCCGGCGCGCAGGCCCGCTCGGTCATCGACGGTCTTGATGCCGATGTGGTGACGCTGGCACTGGAAGGCGATATCGACGCCATTGCCAAGGCGACAAAGAAAATTCCCGCCGACTGGAAGACTAAGTTCCCGAACAACAGCATTCCCTACACATCGACCATCGTCTTCCTCGTCCGCAAGGGCAATCCGAAGGGCATCAAGGACTGGTCGGACCTCGTCAAGAACGATGTCCAGGTGATTACGCCGAACCCGAAGACTTCGGGCGGAGCTCGCTGGAACTTCCTGGCAGCCTGGGCCTGGGCCAAACAGGCAAACGGCGGTGACGATGCCAAGGCGCAGGAATATGTCACGCAGTTGTTGAAGCACGTACCGGTGCTCGATACCGGTGCTCGCGGCGCCACCACGACATTTGTTCAGCGCGGCCTCGGCGACGTTCTGCTTGCTTGGGAAAACGAGGCTTATCTTTCGCTCGAGGAGCTCGGTCCCGATAAATTCGAGATCGTGACTCCGACGGTTTCAATCCGCGCCGATCCCCCGGTCGCGGTCGTCGACGGCAATGTCGACGCGAAGGGCACCCGAAAGGTTGCCGAAGCCTATCTGAACTATCTCTACTCCGACGAGGGTCAGAAGATCGCCGCCAAGCACTACTATCGGCCGATCAAGCCGGAAGCGGCCGACCCCAAGGATATTGCGCGGTTCCCAAGTTTGAAGCTGGCAACGATTGACGATTTCGGCGGATGGTCCCAAGCTCAGCCGAAGTTCTTTGACGATGGTGGCGTCTTCGACCAGATATACAAGCCGGGACAGTAATTCTTAATGCATATAATAACCCGCAAACGGTGGCGGTTTAGGCAGCCGAGTGTCATTCCGGGCTTCGGATTGGCGCTCGGCGTTACCTTGACTTGGCTCATCCTGATCGTTCTCATCCCGCTCTCGGGATTGTTGTGGAAGAGCAGCTCTCTTGGCTGGTCCAAGTTTTGGGCCCTCGCGCTCGATGTCCGCACGCTTTACGCACTCCGCATGAGCTTTGGCGGCGCGTTCATCGCCGCCATCGTCAATGCGGTGTTTGGCCTGATCCTCGCCTGGGTGCTGGTGCGCTACCGTTTTCCCGGCAAGCGCATTATTGACGCCATGGTCGACCTGCCTTTCGCCTTGCCGACGGCGGTCGCCGGCATCGCGCTGACGACGCTCTATGCGCCGAACGGCTGGATCGGCCAGTTCCTGGAGCCGCTCGGCATCAAGATCGCTTTCACGCCGGCCGGCATCATCATCGCGCTGATCTTCGTCGGGCTGCCCTTCGTCGTGCGGACGGCGCAGCCGGTGATGGAGGAGATCGACCGTGAGGTGGAAGAAGCTGCCGCGACGCTTGGCGCAAATCGTTTCCAGACGATCACCCGCGTGTTGTTGCCCGGCCTCGCGCCGGCAGCCCTCACCGGTTTTGCTCTCGCTTTCGCGCGCGCGGCCGGCGAATACGGTTCGGTGATCTTCATCGCCGGCAACAAGCCCTACGTCTCCGAAATCGCGCCATTGCTCATCGTCATCCGTCTTGAGGAATATAATTACGCTGCGGCGACGGCGATCGCGACCATGATGCTGATCATCTCTTTCATCATGTTGCTGGTCATCAATCTCATTCAATCCTGGAGCAGAAGGAGATACGGCTATGGCGCATGATGCCGTTTCCCTCGCCGACACAGGTCAATCCGTCATCACCGAGAGCAGATTTGCGCGCTGGATTTTCGTCGCCATCTCGCTTGCCTTCCTGGCACTGATGGTGCTGATGCCGCTTGCCGCCGTTTTCGTCGAAGCGTTCCGCAAAGGTGTCGAAGAGTTCTTCAGCGCCTTGGTGGATGAGGAAACCTTTGCCGCCATCCGGCTGACGCTGATCGTCGCCGGCATCAGCGTGCCGCTGAACCTCGTTTGCGGTGTCGCGGCCGCCTGGGCAATCGCCAAGTTCGAGTTCAAGGGCAAGGCATTCCTGACGACGCTGATCGACCTGCCGTTCTCGGTCTCGCCGGTCATATCGGGTCTGGTCTTCGTGCTGTTGTTCAGCTCGAACAGCGTGCTTGGGCCTTGGCTGCAAAGCCATGGCATCCAGATCCTGTTCGCGGTTCCGGGCCTTGTGCTGGCGACGATGTTCGTCACCTTCCCCTTCGTCGCCCGTGAATTGATCCCGTTGATGCAGGAACAGGGAAATTCCGACGAGGAAGCGGCGTTGTCGCTCGGCGCCAATGGCTGGCAAACCTTCTGGCACGTAACCTTGCCGAACATCAAATGGGGCCTGCTTTACGGCGTTCTCCTTTGCAATGCCCGCGCTATGGGCGAGTTCGGCGCCGTGTCGGTTGTCTCCGGCCATATTCGCGGCGAAACCAACACCATGCCGTTGCAGGTCGAAATTCTCTATAATGAATATAATTTCTCGGGCGCTTTCGCGGTTGCCACGCTTCTCGCCTTGCTTGCCCTTGTCACACTTGTACTGAAGACGCTGTTGGAAATGCGCTATAGCGAAGAGATCGCAGCCAGCCGACGTCACTGAAGGAATTGTTAATGGAAGTTCGCGTTCAAAACCTGCGCAAGGAATTCGGTCGCTTTCCGGCGTTGCATAATGTCTCCCTGGATATTCGCTCTAGCGAGCTTATCGCGCTCCTCGGCCCTTCCGGCTCAGGCAAGACGACGCTCTTGCGTCTGATCGCCGGATTGGAGACGCCGACCGAAGGTCGGATTTTCTTCGGTGATGAAGATGCGTCGAAGAAGACGGTGCAGCAGCGCAATATCGGCTTTGTGTTTCAGCACTATGCGCTGTTCCGCCATATGACGGTGTTGGATAACATATCCTTCGGCCTCAAGGTGCGCACCGCTTCGCGCCGCCCTCCCCGCGCTGAAATCCATCGCCGTGCTCTCGAGCTGCTTGAACTGGTGCAGCTTAGCGGCCTCGAAAAGCGCTACCCGGCGCAGTTGTCCGGCGGCCAGCGCCAGCGCGTGGCGCTCGCCCGGGCCATGGCGGTCGAGCCGAACGTGCTGCTTCTGGACGAACCCTTCGGTGCGCTCGATGCGCAGGTCCGCAAGGATTTGCGCAAGTGGCTGCGTGAAATCCATGATCGTACCGGTCACACCACCGTTTTCGTCACCCACGATCAGGAAGAGGCGCTGGAACTGGCTGACCGTGTCGTCGTGCTCAACAAGGGCGCCATCGAGCAGGTCGGCACGCCGGATGAGATCTACGACACGCCGAACTCGCCCTTCGTCTATGGCTTCATCGGCCAGTCCAACCGCGTGAAGGTGCGTATTTCCAGCGGCGAAATCTGGTTTGACGATCGGCCACTCGGACTCAGCACGCCGCACGAGCCCGATGGTGAAGCCTATCTTCACTTTAGGCCGCACGATATCGAGCTCCGCGACGGTGATGGCGGTTGCATCGCCGGACTGTTGACCTCCAGCCGCCGCGTTGCTGGTACTCGTCATATCGAAATGAACATCGGGGCCAATCAGGAGCCCGTCGAAATCGAGCTGCCGCCGGACAAGGCCGGCGCGCTCGACCGCAACCGCATCGCTTTCAGGCCGACGCGTTGGAGATTGTTCCGAAACGGCGACTGAGGTTTTACGGGGCGGATCGCCGCCCCGACGATTGCTGACCTCGTTTAGTTCTCAATCTTCCGGATGGCCGGCGGCGGCAAAGCCGCCGCCCTGATAGATCACAGCCGGATCATTCGGGTCTTCCGGCGCGGCGTTCGCCAGAACTTCCGCCCGCCAGGGTGAGGAGCTGTCTTTCGGCTTCCAGCCGAGGAAAGCAGCGTTGCGATTGTCCCACCATTGTTCGTCATTATCGGAGGCGCCGTAGACGATCGTGTGTCCGAGCCGAGGTGTCTCAAAGGCGCGGTCGCAGAGCGTCATCAAATCGCGGGCGCTGAGCCACGTCGCCAGCATGCGCGGATTGCGCGGCTCCGGGAAGCAGGAGCCGATGCGTACGGACAAGGTCTCCTGCCCGAACTTATCGAAATAGAGGCTCGCCAGAGCTTCGCCGTAGACCTTCGAGACCCCGTAAAGTGAATCCGGCCGGGTCGGAACCGTGTTGTCGATACGCTCGTCGCGGCGATAGTAGCCGATCGTATGATTGGAGCTCGCAAAGATGATGCGCGGCTTGCCGGCGGCGCGGGCGGCTTCATAGAGATTGTAGAGGCCGATGATGTTGCCCTGCAGGATCAGGTCGAAGGACTTTTCCAGGGAGATCCCGCCAAGATGAATAATGCCGTCGACACCCTTGACCAGTGCCTCGACGCCGCCGCGGTCGGCGAGATCGCAGGCAATGAAGCGTTCGTTCGGACGCAGATCGTCGATCGGCGCAATATCCGAGAGCACGACGGCTTCGGCGATCTGCGAAAGAAGCGGCCGCAGTGCCTGGCCAACGCCGCCGGCAGCGCCGGTCATCAACAGAGTTTTCAGCATGGTTTTCTCCCATATCGGTGTCATCGAAGTAGAACTTATAATATGGGCTTTCGCTCGTCATCATATATCTGTAATCTCCCTGTTCGAAACTTGGGGATGTCGGAATGCCGAGAAGCGCAGCGATCAAGACAAGGGAGCGTAACGAACGGCCGACGGGCCGGCGCAATTTGGTGGACATTGTCGGCCGGCAACTGCGCCAGGAGATACTTGGCGGCGTCTTGAAGCCTGGCGAAAAATTGCCGAGCGAAAGCGGCCTCACCGAACGATATAAGGTCAGCCGCACCGTCATTCGCGAAGCGATCGCTTCAATGCGTGCGGATGGACTAGTCGAGGTGCGCCACGGCATCGGCGTCTTCGTCCTTCACGCAAGGCCGCCCTTCCCCGCCGCGGGCTTGCTGGACACCGATCCGGGTCGGATCTCCTCCATCATCGAAATGCTGGAATTGCGCGCCGCGGTGGAAACCGAAGCGGCTGGCCTCGCCGCCGCCCGCCGCTCGCCGGCGCAGGACGAGGCGATCATCGAGCGGTTCGAAGATATCGATCATGCCATGGAGCGCGGCATCGCGACATCGGAGGCCGATTTCGCGTTTCATCTCGCCATTGCCGACGCCACCAACAATCCGCGCTTCCGTGAGTTTCTGGAGTTGACCGGCAAGAGGGCGATTCCCCGCTCCTTCCTGCAGGATCAGCCGGACGAAATCGCATCCGCCGACTATCTGGCGCAGATCCAAGCAGAACACCGACGCATTGCTGAAGCCATATCGGATCGCGATGAACACGGCGCACGCGAGGCAATGCGACTGCATTTGAAGGGCAGCCAGCAGCGGTATCGAAGCCTGATCCGAAGGGGAACTTGAACGTAGACATATGATAACAGATTGACTGTTGTCATATGTCATCTATGATCCCGTCAACTCAGAAGGATTTTGGAGGATCATCGTGTCCATGGACCCGCAAGCTCTCAAGGCCGCGCTTGGCGCCGGGCTCTTGTCTTTTCCCGTGACGCCGTTTGGCAAGGATGGCAACTTCAATCGCGCTGCCTATAGCGATCATGTCGGCTGGCTTTCGGGCTTCAAGGCAAGCGTGCTTTTCGCCGCCGGCGGCACCGGCGAATTCTTCTCGCTGGCGCCGGATGAAATCCCGACAATCGTCAGCGCCGCAAAGGCGGCCGCGGGCGATACGCCGATCGTCGCGGGTTGCGGTTATGGCACGCGCATCGCCGTTCAGATCGCTCAATCGGCGGAGAAAGCCGGGGCAGACGGCATCCTGCTTCTCCCGCATTACCTGATCGAGGCGCCGCAGGACGGCATGTTCCAGCATATCAAGGCAGTCTGCGATGCCGTTTCGATCGGCGTCATGGTCTATAATCGCGACAATTCCATTCTGACGGCTGAAACGCTTGCTCGGCTCTGCGATGCCTGCCCGAACCTCGTCGGTTTCAAGGACGGCTCCGGCGATATCGGCCTGGTGCGCAAGATCACCGCGACGATGGGTGAGCGACTGACCTATCTCGGCGGCATGCCGACGGCCGAGCTTTTCGCCGACGCCTATCTCGGTGCGGGTGTCACGACCTATTCCTCGGCCGTTTTCAACTTCGTACCGGCGTTGGCGCAAGATTTCTACAAGGCGCTGCGCGCAGGCGACACGGCGGCGACCAACAAGCTGCTGATCGATTTCTTCTATCCCTTCATGAACATCCGCAACCGCCAGAAGGGCTATGCCGTGTCGGCTATCAAAGCCGGCGTCCGGTTGCTCGGCTTTGATGCCGGTTCGGTTCGCCCGCCGCTGACCGACCTGACCGAACAGGAAGTTGCCATGCTCGATGATCTGATCAGGCCGTACCGCCCATGAAAATCTCCGCTGTTCACACCCATCTGCTCGACCATAAGCTGGATCACGCCTTCGAAAGCGCTTCCATGCGCTTCGACCGCCGCCAGCATTGCCTCGTCGAAATCGTCTGCGATGACGGTACCGTCGGCTGGGGCGAATGCCTCGGCCCGGCCGGCCCCAACGCCGTGGTGGTGAAAGCCTACACCCCTCGCCTGCTCGGCCGCGATCCGCGTGATACTGAGGTGATCTGGCTCGAACTCTACAATCTCCTACGCGATCAGGGCCAACGCGGCCTGACGGTGACGGCGCTCAGCGGCATCGACATCGCGCTCTGGGATATCAAAGGCAAGCACCACGGCACCTCCGTGTCGCGGCTGCTCGGCGGCCGCTTCCGCGAGAATGTGAAGGCCTACGCCACCGGTTCCTTCCGAAAGGATGGCGTCGACCCGGTCTCCGATATCGCCGCCGAAACCGCCGCCTATGTTGCCCAAGGGTTCCATGCGGTGAAGATCAAGATCGGGTTTGATGTCGAAGAGGATATCGCCGTCATCCGCGCCGTGCGCGAAGCAATCGGTCCCAATATACGGCTGATGATCGATGCCAATCACGGCTATGACGCGCTGGAAGCCTGCACGGTCGGCAAGGCGGCTGCGAAATACGGCGTCGATTGGTTCGAAGAGCCGGTCGTTCCGGAACAGCTCAGCGCCTATCGCGCCGTGCGCGCCGGCCAGCCGATCCCTGTCGCCGGCGGAGAGACCTGGCATGGCCGCTTCGGCATGCGCGAGCCGCTGGAAACCCGTGCCGTCGATATCATCCAGCCCGATATCTGTGGCACCGGCGGCTTCAGCGAAATGCGCAGGATTGCCGATATGGCCGCCATCAACGGCGTTCGCCTCGTCCCGCATGTCTGGGGAACGGGTGTCGCCATCGCGGCCGGCCTGCAGTTCATCGCCGCCCTGCCCCCGGACCCGCCGCGCCGCAATGGCCGGCCGCCGATCCTGGAATTCGACCGCACCCACAATCCATTCCGCCAGGCCGTGCTGACAAAGCCGCTGGATCATGTGAACGGCGTCGTCGCCATTCCCGATGGCCCCGGTCTCGGCATCGAGATCAACCGCGACGCGCTGGAGCAATACCGGCTGAAGGATTGAGCGGATAAATTCGGCAGGAATTTCGGCCGTTACGGCTGAACGCTATCGATATTGTTTGTGGCCCAAGACCCCTGTTTTGGGCCATACCACATCACCCAATCTTCGCGGTGACCAGCTCCGAACCATAGGCATCCCGCAATTCGCCCTCCTCACCCTTAGCCCGATCGACCGCCTTGTGGATCAGGATTGACGTGTAACCTTCCGTGGCGGTGCCCTCGATCAATGTGACATCCGCATTTCCTGGATTGTCCGAGCGTTCGAACCAATCGACGGAATGATGCAGAAAATTCATTTCGAACGCCCTGTTGGTGACGCCGTGGCCAACGATAATGACATTGTT
Source organism: Rhizobium sp. NXC24 (assembly GCF_002944315.1). Classification (NCBI taxonomy): domain Bacteria; kingdom Pseudomonadati; phylum Pseudomonadota; class Alphaproteobacteria; order Hyphomicrobiales; family Rhizobiaceae; genus Rhizobium; species Rhizobium sp. NXC24. The sequence goes on along the minus strand of NZ_CP024314.1, from coordinate 936,097 downwards.
TCTGCCATGCTTAGCCTCGTGCATGACCGTCTGGAGGAATAGGCGGACCCTCTGCGCCACATCCGCCCTGCTCTCGCCGTCGGGAGGCCTTGCATAGAATTTCCCGTTGTTGTTACGCAGCCTGGCCCATTTTTCGAATTCCTCGGGAAACTTCCGTTTCTGTTCTGCACGATCATAGATTTCGGTGAAGAGGCCGAAATCCTGTTCCCGCAACAGGTAATCCTCCCGAGAGTCGGTGTCGCACTCGCTCGGCAGGACTTCGAGCAAAGCATCCTTGCTCTGTAGCGTCCTCAGATAAGGGGAATACCAGATGCTCAGTTTTGACGCTTCAGCGCTTGGTCGGGCTTTCAGATGGGAGGCGATCACACGTCCGGCTTCCAGCACCTGCCGATAGCCCCACTGCGTCAACGGAACGTTGTGATCACCGAACTGCCGGTAAGCCTGCTCGCTGATGTTGCCAAGGGATTCGCCGTGTCGAACGAGAAAGATGTGCATCACAATCCGCATTGTCTGATCTGAAATCGAGGTCATCATGAATGGGAAGCGCAGAGTGCGCAACGCATTAGCTTCTTTGCCCCGGATGATTTCATGGGATGGATCGAAACGGCAGTCGACCTTTTCGGCTTAGCGCCGCATGCCCGATTTCAAGCAGATTCGGCCCGCGCCTCTGTTTCCGCCCTCAGTGTTTCCAGGCTGACGACTGCCTTGATCGGCAGATGATCAGAGGCGACACGCGCCAATGGCGAGTCATGAACCTCCACTGTCGAGATCAGCCCGCGGCGATTGGCCATGATGCGGTCCAGCGCCAGAAGCGGCAGGGTGGAGGGAAAGCTTGGCACGGCCGGTGGCAGCGGGCCGAAGGCGGCCTGGAAGGTGTTGAGCGACGAGCGGTCGCCGAGCCGCCATTCGTTGAGATCGCCGAGGAGGATGGTCGGCGTGTCATTGTCGGTTCTCATCAGGTCGACGATCAAACGCGCTTGCTGGGCACGGGAGCTATGCAGCAGCCCGAGATGGGCAGCGATGATCCTGAGCGCTCCGCCGCGGGCCAGTTCGATTTCGGCAAGGAGCGCGCCGCGGGGCTCCAGCCCCGGCAGGTTGATCTGATGTACATCGCGCACCGTACCCTGCTTGAACAGCACGACATTGCCATGCCAGCCATGCGCCTTGCTGACACCCGCCACGGGCACGGGAATTAGGCCGGTTTCCAGCTCGAGCCGCCGCAGGTCAAGCAGACCCGTGCGTTCGCCAAACCGCGTATCGGCCTCCTGCAAGCCGATGACATCGGCATCGATTTCATGGATGACCCGGCTGATCCGCTCCGGATCGAAACGGCGATCGGCGCCGACGCATTTGTGAACATTGTAGGAGGCGATCAATGTGCCTGCGGGACGTGCTCGTTCGCCGGCATGCATCGTCCGCGACTTCTTTCTGTTCTTCAACGTTTCGAAAATGCTTGCACGGAGACTCTCGTTCTTTTTCCGCATCTGTCCGTTGACCATTTCCGTTGTCAAAGCCTGCCGAGCGGCGTCTTCAGGAGGAGTATAGGGAGTGATTGCCGGCCTTGTCATGTGAAAAGGCTTGTTTGTAGAAAGACGGACCGCGCCACTTTGTTCAGAGATAGGGCGAACCGAGCCACAGGATCTTTTCTATCAGGCGGACGATGAAGGGGCGAGCGCGCAGCTTGCCGAGCTCGACCGGGATCGCCGTTTCGAGGATCGCGCCGATACGCGCATCGAGCGCGCCCGCAAAGCCGCGGTCCATCACCTCCAGATCGACTTCGAAATTCAGCCGTAGAGAGCGCGGGTCAAGATTGGAAGAACCGACATAGGCCCAGGTGCCATCGACCGTCAGCAGCTTCGAATGATTGAAAGGGCCATCAGCCCGCCAGATGCGGCAATAATCCTTCAGCATCTGATCGAACTGCGCGGTCATGGCACGGTCGACAAGCACAAGATTGTTGGCCGCCGGCACGATGACATCCACTTCGACGCCACGTCTTGCCGCTGTCACCAGCGCGCTGATCAACTCGCGATCCGGCAGGAAATAGGGCGACATGATGCGGATGGAGGTGCGGGCGACCGAGAATGCACCGATCAGCATTTTATGGTTCGTCTCGACGCTGCGGTCGGGTCCGGAGGCAATGACGCGCATGAAGACCGGCGCGCCGGGTTCGTTCGCGGGCGTCCCAATCCGCCAGTGGTCACCGCTGAGTGCCTCGCCGGTGGCAAAACGCCAGTCCTCGGCGGCCGTGTTGAACAGATCGGCGACGGCGGGGCCGGTGACGCAAAAATGCATGTCGCGGGCGCAGTGATCCCCGGCGAACTCCCTGGCGAAACCCTTGCGGATATTCATGCCGCCGGTAAAGGCAATGCGGCCGTCAATGGCCAGGATCTTACGGTGGGTGCGCAGATTGGCATAGGGCAACCTGAGGCCGATGATCACATTGCCGTTGAAGACGTCCACCTGCACGCCGCCTTCTTTGAGATGGCCCATGATGCTCGGCACCGAATACCGTGCGCCGACCGCATCGATCAGCACGCGCACGCTGACGTCTCGTTTGACCGCCTCAATCAGCGAATCGGCGATGCGCAGGCCGATCGGATCGCGGTCGAAAATATAGGTCTCCAGCAGGATGCTGCGTTCGGCGCCATCGATGGCGGCTTTCATCGCAGCGTAGGCGACATCGCCGCTCTCCAGCATTTCGATGGTATTGCCCGTACTCATCGGATAGCGCGCCACGCGGTCGCCAAGCGTCTTCATGGATCCGAAGCGCTCGCCAAAGATCCGGCGCACGACTTCGCCCTGCGCATCGAAGCTCGCGAGTACGCCCGAGGCATCCTTCTGGAACAGGACGTTGCGCTGCGAGGTTAGCGAAGCCCGGCGGATGCGGTTGATACCGGCCACTGCATAGAGCAGAGCCCCCACGATGGGCGACAGGATGATGACGCCGACCCAGCCGATCGCCGCGCGAACCTCTTCCTTCGTCATCGCCGCATGAATGGCCGCTGCCGCCCCCATGGCGATGGAAAGGACAGCGAGGATTTGGCCCCAATGGGCAATCACCAGGTCAAACATGGGGGGAGTATAACTTTGCCCGTGAAAGCTGCAATCGATCGCAAGGTCTATTCCCGGTCCCGTCGACAAAACGTTCTATGAAAAGACTGTGTATTAGATGTTTTTAAATTGAATGACGATTATGCTCTCGCCATATTGGCGGTTCGGTCGCTTCGCTATCGTCCATCACAGTACACGAGCGAAGCACCTGGCGCAGCCTGGGCATTGAGACAGGGAGAGTTTTGCTCCGTGGTCCCTCAGAGCCGGCATGCCGGCTGCTCGGGAAGGCATGAAAGCCCGCATTTCAAGACGGGCATTTTTTCTTCAACCATGTTCAATAATGCGAACGGAGGACGGCAATGTTGGAATCCCGGGACGAATGGATCAAGAAGCGCGCCTACGCCATATGGGAGGAAGAAGGATATCCTTCCGGCCGTGATACGGTTCATTGGGAACAGGCGAGCAGCGAGCGCATCGCGCTTGAGAAAAAGGCCGGAAAGAAGGAGAAGGTCGACACTAAACCTAAGACCGACTCCAAACCCAAGATAAAGGGTCAAGCGGCTGCTGTAATGGCTGCGGCCGTTGCCGGAGCGACCGCAAAGGCCGCGACGAAACGAGCGTCAAAAAAGACCGGTGACGCGAAGATCTGACGTAAACTTTGCGGTTGGTGAGACAATCGGCGACATGATCGGCCCGGGTTGAGTTCGGGCCGTTGGCTTGTTGCGCCATGTTGCCGAATTTTCGCAAGGATTTCGGTAAATTACGCGTCCTGCGCGAATAGATGTCACATATCCATGGTACGTAGCGAAAAGGGAACTTCGCCAGGGTAATAACGACATGAATCGCGTTGAAGTCTTTGTTCTGGCTGTCGGGGCAGGCTGCTGCTTGGCGGCTGGATCGACGTAAACCCATGCTATCCCTCCTCCTTCTCGCCACTCTTTATCTCTTCGCAGCGCTGGTTCTGATCTTCATCATCGACCGCTCTGTCGGCATCATGTTCCCCGCATCGACTGAGGATACGCGCACCGCGGCGCACCCTCCCCTCCCAGATGCTTCGAACTGATCGCCCATATTCCTGCTGAAATCGGAACTTTTTCCGTGGCGTTGGGTTGGTTTTCTCACAGGCAACAAGGAGAAACATCATGCCCCGAGGAGACAAATCCGCATATACCGACAAGCAGAAGCGCAAGGCTGAACATATCGAGGAAAGCTACGAGAGCCGTGGCGTTTCCGATGAAGAAGCCGAACGTCGTGCCTGGGCGACCGTAAACAAGGAAAGCGGCGGCGGTAAAAAATCCGGCTCCGGCCGAGGCCATAGCGAAAGCCACGCATCCTCTGAAAAGGGCGGACGCATCGGCGGCAAGGCATCCGCGAGCCGCTCTGCGAGCGAACGTTCCGCATCGGCAAAGAAGGCCGCTGCAACGCGCAAACGCAACGAGCACCGCGCTCATCACTAACGTCAAATTCTTGAGGAAGGAGCCCTGCTATGGCCCGATCCCAAAAGAAGAAATGGTCACATGACGTGACCGAGAACAGCGACGCCTTGGACTTGAAAGACGGCGTCTTCAAATCGCGCGATCCCAAGGCCATTGCCGACTCTCTCAAGCATTCCGCAGAGGCGAGCGATCGCCGCAAGTCCAGCCCCTTCCGTTCCGCTATGTCGATGCTAAATTTCTATATCAATCGCGCCGGCAGCCATCTCAGCAAGCGGCAGAAACAGACGCTCGAAGCCGCCAAGGATGAGTTGCGCAAGGATTTTGGCCGCGAACCGAAATAGACCTGCAACGGGACGGAAGGATTCTTGAATGCCCTATGAGCTTTACTACTGGGACGGCATCCAAGGCCGTGGCGAGTTTGTGCGCTTGGCGCTCGAAGAGGCCGGCGCCGACTATATCGACATCTGCCGGGGTCCTGCGAGCGAAGGCCAAGGCATTCACGCGATGATGGCGGTGATGAAGAGCAAATCCGAGGCGCATATACCGCTTGCCCCTCCTTTCCTGAAAGACGGCGATCTCATCATCTCCCATGTCGCCAATATCCTGATGTATCTCGGTCCGAAACTTGGGCTCACACCTGAGGATCCAGCCGCGCGCCATGTCGTAAACGGATTGCAACTGACGATCACCGATCTTGTTGCCGAAGTGCACGATACGCACCATCCGATCGCCACCTCAAAATATTATGAGGAGCAGAAGGAGGAGGCCAAGGCCCGCGCTGCCGAGTTCATCGATAATCGCATGCCGAAATTCCTCGGCTATTTCGAACGCGTTCTGCGGCAAAACCCGCACGGGCCAGCGCACATATTCGGCGATCGGCTGACCTATGTCGATCTGTCTCTATTCCAGGTGTTCGAAGGACTGCGTTACGCCTTTCCTCGTGCGACGTCGCAACTGAGCACTCAATATCCGCACCTAGCAGCTCTGCATGATGCCGTCGCTGAACGGCCGAACATCGCCCGCTATCTCAAATCTGAGCGCCGCATTCCTTTTAATGAAGACGGCATCTTCCGGCACTATCCCGAATTGGATAAAAATGCGGCATGAGCGAAGCAGCTTTGTTGGCTCGGTTCCTGCCGGTCTGCTGGGGCATTTGGGCAGTAATTTGGTTTGTTGCATCGTTCCGCGTCAAGAAGACGACGCGGAGCGAAGATCCGTTGTCACGGCTATCAAACACGGCACCTATCTGGATCGGCGCTTTTTTGCTGGCGGCGCCGCCATCTTGGCTCGGCCTCCTGTCCTTCCGGCTCCTCCCGCAAGATCTGATCTATTACGGCATCGGCGCGGCTCTGACCGTCATCGGCCTCGCCTTCGCCGTCTGGGCGCGCTATCACCTCGGCCGTAATTGGAGTGGCGTGATCACCGTCAAGGAAGATCATGCGCTCATCCGCACCGGCCCCTACGCCATCGTTCGCCATCCGATCTATTCCGGCCTGCTGCTTGCCGTCATCGGCTCTGCAATCACCCGCGGCCATATCGGCGCGATGCTCGCGATCGCATCCATGTTGTACGCCGTCCTGCGCCGTGTCCGCATCGAGGAGCGCTGGATGAGCGAGACATTCGGCCAAGCCTATACGGACTACAAGGCCGAGACGCCAGCGCTGGTGCCGTTCGTCGCGTAGGATTTGTCGTAAAGCGTTGCGATATGCCGGCACCCCCTGATCCTATTGAAAGGCGGTTCGACTATCCGGTATCGCCCCACTAGCTTCTATGTCGGAGGCACCGCTGGCGTAAGACCATGACGGATCATGATTTCCGCCATTTTCGCCCGATCTGGCGGACCTCCGGCGGCCGCGTTGAGCACCGCGAAGGCCTCGCGGAAATATTCCGGCCCGATCGCTGCCGGTGTGGCCACACAGAGTGCCTTTACGTCCTGGCCGCCGTTGTTATCAAACCGATGAACGGCGCCGCGCGGAATGCACAGTACCTGCCCCGGCCCGACGTCGATCTGCTTTTCATCCACCGTCCAGGTCAGCACCCCTTCGAGGCCGTAGATCGTCTCCTCGTAGTGATTGTGGCTGTGAGCCGGCGCCGGCAGTCGCAGCGCGGCGGGGACCATGAGTTCGAAGGCCGCAATGCTGTCGTTCGAGTTGTCCGCAGTCACAAGGAAGCGAACGGCGAACCCTTTGGAACCAATGGTTTCGTCGGAAGGATTGACACGGAGATTAGCGGTTTCATGTGGCATTGCAAAGCTCCCATCGGTAAATTAAATTTACCGTCTAGAAGTAAATGAAGTTTACCGGGTCGTCAATGTCTACAGTCACGAAAGCTTGCCGATGAAGACCGAAGATATACTGATAGGGGCCCTGCTACGCGTGCCCGCCCAGGCAATTCAGCGCCGGTTGATTAAGGGGCTCAACGCCACCGGCTTTGAGGAACTGCGTCTGCCGCATATGGCGGTTCTGCAATTTCCAGGACCGGACGGGGCAAGGCCGGGTATGATCGCCGAACGCGCCGGCATGAGCAAACAAGCCATCAACCAGCTACTCCGCAGCCTCGAGGGCTTCGGCTATATTGTCCGCTCCGATGTTCCAGGCGAAGGCAACGCGCGTATCGTCCGCTTTACTGAACGCGGACACGCTGCATTCGGGAAGATGGTCGACATATTGCGCGACATTGAGGACGAGTGGCGCGTCGAGCTCGGGCCGGAGCGTTTCGCCGAACTCAAGGCGCTGCTGTTTGACGTCTGGGACAGTCCACTGGTGCGCTAGATCAAATCATTTGCAACGCGTTCTAGCTTCTCAGCGGTTCGGCCGCCTCGAAGAAATCGGCCCACGGGTCGGCGGAGCGTTCGTCGAGCCGTGAGGCTGCATTTTTTACCGTGAATGACGACGGGCCGGTGCGATCCGTCAATTCGTCCCAGGCAAGTGGCATCGAAATCGCCGCTCCCGGTCTTGCGCGGGTCGAATAGGCTGCTACGGCCGTATTGCCGCGGCCATTGCGCAGATAGTCGATGAAAATGTGGCCGGCCCGTTTCGCCTTCGCTGCGACGGAGAGGTATTTTTCGGGATTGTCGGCGCTCATGCCCTCCGCGATCGCTTCCGCAGCGGCTTTGACATCCGGCCACGCAGCCTTTGGCTCGAGAGGGGCGACGACATGCAATCCCTTGCCGCCGGACGTCTTGACGAAGGAGGCAAGGCCCAAAGCCTGGAACCGTTCCTTGATTTCCTTAGCCGCCGCAATGACCGCGCTCCAGGCAACATCCTCGCCGGGATCGAGATCCATGATGATCATGTCCGGCTTTTCCCAATGCGCCGTTGTCGCGCCCCAGGGGTGGATTTCGAGGGAGGCGGATTGGACCAGTGCAACAAGGCCGTCGAAATCCTTGATCCGCAACAGCTTTTCCCCGTCCTTTTCCTCCGGGTCGGCTATCTCTTCGATATGCCGATTGATGCCTTTCCAAGCATGCTTCTGAAAGAAACGCGGACCCTTTATGCCATCCGGGCAACGCAGCAATGCCAAGGGCCGATCGACGACGAAAGGCGCCATGCGCGGCCAGGCAAGCGCGTAATAATCGACCAGATCCTGTTTGCTGACGCCGTCGTCCGGCCAATAGATCCGCTCCGGATGCGTCAATTGCACGGAGGTCTTTACAAGGTCTCGTGTGGGCGTCTTTGCCATATCGCGTACGCTCCATCATGGATATTGACGCCGCCTAAAACGATCGCGCCGGGCATAGGTTCCATTCCCCGACGCAGGAAGTCGATTGCCGGCCCTCGCCTTACGGCATCAACTGGCCGCCGTTGACCTCGATGACCTGCCCGGTGATGTAGCCGGAAAGGGTCGGTGAAGCGAGGAAGAGGTAGGCGCCGACGCAATCTTCCGAGGTGCCGACAAAGCCCATCGGGATGGTCCTGCGCTGCAGTTCCATCTGCTCATCGTTGGTGTAGCGCTCATGGAAGGGCGTGGCGATGACGCCTGGTGCCACGGCATTGACGCGGATCTTATCGGCGACGAATTCCTTGGCATGGCCATGGGTGATGGTCGAAACGAAGCCCTTGGAGGCGGCATAGAGGATCGCACCGTTGCCGCCGCCGTTGCGGGCGGCAATCGAGGTAGTATTGATGATGAAACCGCCCTGTTTCTTGAGATAGGGATGGGCAGCGCGCGTTGCGGCTAGGACCGAGCGGGCGTTGAGATTCATCACGCGCTCGTAATGTTCATCGGTCATTGCGGAGGTCGGCACACGACCGAGCATGCCGCCGGCATTGTTCACCAGGCCATCGAGTCCGCCGAATGCCTTCGCTGTCTCATTGACGACGCGCTCAGTCTCGCCATCCTGCGAGACGTCGCCCTGGACCAGATGCACATGGCCGCCGCCGGCGGTGATCTCCGCTGCCAGCTTTTCGGCTGGTTCACGGCTGGCGTTAAAATGGATGCCGACCTTCATCCCCTGCTGGGCAAAAGCACGGGCAAGAGCTGCGCCGATACCGGTCGATGCACCGGTTATCAACACCCGCTTGCCGGCGAGATCAGGAATGCGGATGGAAGCGAGTAGTTGCGCAAGTTCTGCCATGACAGCTCCTCCTGAATGTCAAAAACGTAAAAGCTTAAAACAATTGGCATCGGTAATATCAGTCGGAATTGCGATCAGGCAATGCATGCGCCGCCAACAAAAAGCGGGCGGCAGGGAAACCCCCGGCCGCCCGCCGTCAAATTCCTGTGATGCCGTCAGACCCGCTCGAGCGCGATCGCGATGCCTTGGCCGACACCGATGCACATGGTCGAGAGTGAATAGCGTCCGCCGGTCTCCTTCAATTCCAGCGCCGCCGTGCCGGTGATGCGAGCGCCGGACATGCCGAGCGGATGGCCAAGCGAGATGGCGCCGCCGTTGCGATTGACGCGGGCGTCCTCGTCGGCAATGCCGAGCTCGCGCAGTACCGCAAGACCTTGCGAGGCGAAGGCTTCGTTGAGTTCGATGACGTCGAATTGCTCCTGTTTCAGGCCGAGTCGGGCCATCAGCTTGCGGGATGCCGGCACCGGGCCGATGCCCATGATGCGCGGCGGCACGCCGGCGGCAGCCCCGCCGAGGATACGGGCAATCGGCGTCAGGCCGTATTTCTTCGCCGCCGCTTCCGAAGCGATAATCAGCGCCGCCGCACCGTCGTTGACGCCGGAGGCATTACCGGCGGTCACCGTGCCGCCCTCCTTCTTGAAGGGCGTGCCAAGCTTTGCCAGCGCTTCCATCGTCGTTGCGCGCGGATGTTCGTCCTTGCCGACGACGATCGCATCGCCCTTGCGCTGCGGGATCGTTACCGGCGTGATCTCCTTGGCAAGCCGGCCATTTTCCTGTGCGGCCGCAGCCTTGGCCTGCGAGCGGACGGCGAAGGCGTCCTGGTCTTCGCGGCTGACCTTATAATCCTCCGCAACGTTCTCACCGGTTTCCGGCATCGAATCAACGCCATACTGCTTTTTCATCACGGGATTGATGAAGCGCCAGCCGATGGTGGTGTCGTAGATTTCGGCATTGCGGGAAAAGGCGCTATCGGCCTTCGGAATGACGAAGGGCGCGCGTGACATGCTCTCGACGCCGCCGGCGATCATCAGTTCCGCCTCGCCGGAGCGAATGGCGCGTGCTGCGGTGATAACGGCGTCCATGCCGGAGCCGCAAAGGCGGTTGATCGTTGTGCCCGAAACGGAAACCGGCAGGCCGGCGAGCAGCGCCACCATACGGGCAACGTTTCTGTTATCCTCGCCGGCCTGGTTGGCGCAGCCGTAGATCACGTCGTCGACCGCTTCCCAATCGACCGAACCGTTGCGCGCGATCAGCGCCTTCAGCGGCACTGCACCGAGATCGTCGGCGCGGACGGAGGAAAGCGAACCACCGAAACGGCCGATCGGCGTGCGGATATAGTCACAGATAAAGGCTTCGGTCATCAGGCTGCCTCATGTGCTTTCTTGGTGCGTGCGTTGATATCGCGCAGAACGCAGAGTTCGGTTTCGGTGGGCGCCGGCGTCTCGATCACCTCGTCGGCAAACTTGATCGCCCAGCCGCAATTCTCCGATATCTGCTCACGGGTGACACCCTTGTGGATCGACACGACGGTCAACTCCTTGGTCACCGGATCCGGCTCGAGAATGCAGAGATCGGTGATAACGCGAGTCGGGCCTTTCGTCTTCATGCCAAGCCGTTCGCGATGGTTGCCGCCTTCACCGTGGCCCATCGAGGTGATGAAGGGCAGCTTTTCGACGAAGCCACGCTTGGAAAGCGCCATGGTGATGAAGATCTGGCCGCAATTGCTGGCGATTTCCGGCGCGCCGCCGCCGCCCGGCAGGCGAACCTTCGGATGATCATAAGGGCCGACGACCGTGGTATTCAGATTGGCAAACCGGTCGATCTGCGCGCCGCCGAGAAAGCCCGTCGTAACCCGCCCGCCTTGCAACCAGTAACGGAACATCTCCGGCACCGAGACCGTGAAGAGCGCGGTATCGCAAAGCTCGCCGTCGCCGATCGAGAGCGGCAGCACATCCGGCTTGGTGCCGACGGTTCCGCTTTCATAGATAAGCGTAATGTCGGGCGCATGTGTCAGTCGAGCAACGTTGCATGCGGCCGATGGCGCGCCGATGCCGACGAAGCAGACGTCATCATTGGTGAGTGCACGCGCCGCGGCGATGGTCATCATTTCCGTGGGGGTAAAATCGGTCATCTCCGCCTCCTCACGCTGCGTTCTTTTTTGCATATTTGGCGAAATCTTCCGGCCTGGCTTCCATGACATTCTCCCTGATCCAGGCCTGGAAGCTGTCACGGTCGCGGGCGATTTCGTCCCAAGCAATGTAGAAGGCGTTCGAGCGCGCATAATAACCCTGCGCATAGGAGGGGAAGGCGCCGCCCGGCACATGCGCAACCGAGGTTACCGCCCAGGTCGGCAGCACGACGGAATTCGGCGATGGCGGGTTCAGTTCGTCGACGATCTCCTCGACCGTGACGATCGACCGTCTGGCAGCAAGCACCGCCTCCTTCTGCACGCCGACGATGCCTTCGAGCAAGACATTGCCCTTCCGGTCGGCACGCAGCGCGTGGATGATCGTGACATCCGGCCGGATCGCGGGAACGGCGGCCAGCACTTCGCCGGTGAACGGGCAAGTCACGCTTTTGATGTTCGGATTGACCTTCGGCAGGTCGGCGCCGATATAGCCGCGCAGCATGGCGAAGGGCAGGTTCGCCGCCCCCGCCTCATAGGCGTTTGCCATGGCCGCATGCGAATGTTCCTCGATCTCCAACGGCCGCGGCCACTGGTTCTCGACGGCGTCGCGGAAGCGATGCAGCGAGCCGACGCCGGGATTGCCGCCCCAGGAAAATTTCATGCCGCGCGCGGCACCGACGCCGATCAACTGGTCGTAGAGGATGTCCGGCGTCATGCGGATCAGGTAAAGATCCTTCTTCCCCTGCCGGATGACCTCGTGCCCGGCGGCATAGGGGATGAGATGGGTAAACCCTTCCATGGCGACGGTATCCCCATCCCGCACATTTTCCGCCACCGCTTCCGAAAGCGATACGATCTTCGCCATGAGGCCTCCCAAAATAGTCATGTGGTATGGGCGTCAATAAGCGCCTCCAGGTGACCGACGTCAAATATTTTGTGCGTTATTTGACTTTTGTTCATATATCGCACAAAATGCTTTTACCTGGAGGAAGACTATGCGTGAAACTGATTTCGTAAGCGGCTTTGCCAAAGGATTGAAAACAATCGAAGCCTTCGGCGAGACGCGCCAGAGACTATCGATCGCCGAGGCGTCGAAGCTAACCGGACTCGATCGCGCAACGGTGCGCCGCTCGCTGCTGACGCTCGCCGAACTTGGTTATGCCGACTACGACGGAAAATTCTTCGCGCTGACGCCGAAAATCCTGCGGCTCGGCCATGCCTATCTTTCGGCGACGCCGCTTCCGACGATCATCCAGCCCTATCTCGATCAACTTTCAGAGCGCGCCGGTCACAACGCTTCCGCTTCGGTGCTGGACGGCACAGAAATCGTCTATATCGCCCGCGCCTCACAACGCCGGGTGATGTCGATCAACCTCACACCCGGCAGCCGCCTGCCCGCCTATTGCGCCTCCATGGGCCGCGTCTTGCTCGGCGCCTTGCCGGAAAATGAGGCGCGCGCCGTGCTTGCCCGCACGGAGATCAAGGCCAATACGCCGAATACGAAAACAGATCCGGAAGTGTTGATGGCCGAGTTTCGCCAAGTACGGGCTCAGGGCTATGCCGTCATTGACCAGGAGCTGGAAATCGGCCTCTGCTCCATTGCCGTTCCCGTGGAGAACGATCGCGGCCAGACGGTTGCGGCAATCAATATCGGCGCGCCGGCGGCCTATGTTGCCGCTGCCGAGATGGCGGAGCGCTATCTGCCGCTGCTGCGGGAAACGCAGAAGATGCTGCGGCTGGTTCTGCGTTAGCCTTCACGTCCCTCGAAGCACGAGGGCGGGTGATTGGACTCCGATTTTCGATTGCCTTGCTCACATTCCGAGCCTCTGTCGTTCCTCAATGCGCCATGCGCGGGGTGTCTGGCCGGTTTGCTTGACAAAGAAGCGCGAGAAATAGGTGGGATCGGTAAAGCCCAGGCGATAGCTGATCTCCTGCACGCTGCCCAAGGTAAAGACCAATTCGCGCTTGGCCTCGTCCACCAGCTTGCGGGCGATGAGCTCATGGGCGCCATGGCCGGTTTTGGCGCGTACGATGCGGTTCAGATGTGTCGGCGAGATACCGAGCGCTTCGGCGTAAAAGGCGGCGGGTTCGTGGGAGCGGAAATGCCGCTGGATGAGGCCGTTTAGTTTTTCCATCCGTTGTTCGCCTTCGTCGGACGCACCCTGCCCTTCGCTTTCCTGCTGCGAAAGACGAGCGGTCAGTAGCAGCGCCGAGGTAAGATAGGCTTCGAGCAGGTCGTTGCGGCCGCCACGGCGATTGGCGAACTCGCCGCCGAGCCGCTTCAAGGTTCCGGCGACATAGGCCGCATCTGGATCACTCAGATTGAGCCGCGTCAGATGCGGCGCGGCCAGCCATTCGCCAAGCCGGCTGCGATCACCCGGCGCGGCCTTCAGATGCGAGATCAACACGGTGATGACCAAGCCGTCGATATCCCTGGAAAAACGGAAACCATGATTGAGGCGCGGCGGGATGGTGATGACCGCGGGCGGTATGATGGCGTGGCTCTCGCCGTCAAAGATCGCATCGCCAGAGCCGGCATCTATGCACAGGATCTGAAAGAAGCTTTCGTGGCGATGTGGTCGGATTTCCCAATGATGGAGGCTGCTGCGCGATGGGATTGTCTCGCAATGCAGCCAGAAATCCGGCCCTTTTCCCGTATTTTCGCCGTAGAGTTCATAGGTCGGCACTGGTTTCGACAAAGCTACCTCCCTCCATCATGTTCGATTTGTGCAATTAGTTGGGTGAAATGTCCATTGTTGGCGCCCTCGCCGCCGCGCAGAATTGGGAAAAAAGACGAAGCGTGGGAGGACATCATGCGCACTCAGGTCGCCATTATCGGTTCGGGTCCGTCCGGCCTGCTCTTGGGGCAGTTGCTGACGGAGGCCGGGATCGACAACGTCATCCTCGATCGCGTCGGCAAGGACCATATCCTCGGACGCGTTCGCGCCGGCGTCCTGGAAGAAGGTACGGTAGGGCTGATGGACAAGGCGAAATCCGGCGCGCGTCTGCATGCTGAGGGCTTGCCGCATAACGGCTTTTCACTTGCCTTCGACGGCCGCGATCATCGCATCGATCTCCATGATCTCACCGGAGGCAAGCGCGTCACGGTCTACGGCCAGACGGAACTCACCCGCGATTTGATGGCACATCGCGAACAGAGCGGCGCTTTAACAATCTACGAGGCCGTCAATGTTCAGCCGCATGATTTCGACGGAAGCTCACCTTATGTCACCTACGAGAAAGATGGGGTAACCCACCATATTGATTGCGATTTTATCGCTGGCTGTGATGGTTTTCATGGCGCGGGTCGCAAATCGGTTCCGGAGAAATCGATCCGCAGCTTCGAGAAAATCTATCCTTTCGGCTGGCTCGGTCTGCTCGCCGACGTTCCGCCGGTCAATCACGAGCTGATCTATGCCAATCATCCGCGCGGATTTGCGCTCTGCTCCATGCGGTCGATGACGCGCAGCCGCTATTACATACAATGTCCGCTGGATGAGAAAATCGAGAACTGGAGCGACGACCGTTTCTGGGACGAACTGCGCCACCGTCTGCCCACGCATCATGCCGAGGCGCTGATCACCGGGCCTTCATTTGAGAAATCGATCGCGCCGCTGCGTTCCTTCGTCGCCGAGCCTATGCGCTTCGGTCGCCTGTTCCTCGTCGGCGACGCGGCCCATATCGTGCCACCGACCGGGGCCAAAGGCCTGAACCTTGCGGCGAGCGATGTGCATTATCTCTTCTCGGGTCTTGCCGAACATTATCAGGATCGCTCCAATACCGGCCTGGACGCTTATTCAGCCCATGCGCTCGCTCGCGTCTGGAAGGCGGTGCGCTTCTCCTGGTGGATGACGACGGTGATGCATCGTTTTCCCGACACCAGCGATTTCGACCAGAAAATACAGGAGGCGGAACTGGATTATCTCACCCATTCCCGCGCCGCCTCGACCGTGCTGGCGGAGAATTATGTCGGCCTGCCCTATTGAGACGGCCTAGCTCTTCTTTGCCACCTCGGCCGCCGCTTCCCGTATCGTCTGCATCAGGATCGATAGCGGCATGGTGGGGATGGCGTCGGTGCGCATGGTGAGGCCGACGGGGCCTCTGGTCTCGCTGGTATCGATCGGCAGCAGGCTGAGCAGACCGTCCTCGACATCGCTGGCGACGACGCCGGTGGAGATGATCCAGATGGCGTCGCTCGATCGCACAAAGGCGCGGCCGAAGGAATCCGATACCGTCTCGATCTGGTTCGGCAGGCTGGCAACGCCGTTGGCGATCAAGAAACTCTCGACGAAGGGACGTATGATCGAGCCGCGCGTCGGCATCAAGACCGTGTATTTGCCGAGATTGGAAAACAGCGATTGTTTCACCGCCAGCAGCGGGTGCCCTGCCCGCACCACGAAGACGACCTGCTCGGAATAAAGATGCTCAAAGGAAAAGCCGGCCATCTTGTCGGGACCGGCCAGGCGGCCGACGACGAGATCGAGATCGCCGACACGGAGTTGCTCCAGCAGCACCGCGTTTTCGCCGGTGACGATCTTGATGCGGCTCCAGGTTTCCTCCTTCAGGAATAACTCCATCGCCCGCGGCATGATCCGCGTGGAGACCGTAGGCAAGGCACCGATCCGGATCGGCGGCGCTTCGCCGGAGCGCTCCTGCGAAATGGAGTCGAATCCCTGTCTGAGCGCAGTCAGCGCCGCCCCGGCATGGCGCAGGAAGACTTCGCCGTAACGGGTAATCTTGATGCCGCGCCCGTCACGCTCGAAAACCGCGACGCCCAGCGCCTCCTCCAGCTCGCGGATAGTCTTGGTCACCGCGGGCTGGCTGACATGCAGGAGTTCGGCCGCCTTGATCACGCTTTTCTGGCGCGCGACCTCGACAAAGGTCTGGAGATGGCGGAATTTGACGCGGGAGTCGATCATGGTTTTCATAACTCATAGGTTATTGAAAAGCCAAGAAATATCATTTTACCTAACCAGATTAAACCTCCAATCTCGTTGTTAGAGGAGATTTCCAGTGCAGTTCGCCCGTATCAATGATGTCACGATCCACTATCAGATCATCGGCGCTGCCGGCGATAAGCCAGTGCTTGTCTTTGCCAATTCGCTCGGCACGGATTTCCGGATCTGGCGTGATGTGATCGTTCGGCTCGCAGGCGATTTTGCCATCGTTCTCTATGACAAACGCGGCCATGGCCTGTCCGATCTTGGCCAGATGCCCTACACGATGGAGGATCACGCCACCGATCTCGCAGGGCTGCTCGATCTGCTCGCGGTGAAAGATGCCGTTATCTGCGGCCTCTCGGTCGGCGGTCTGATTGCGCAATCGCTCTATCAGCGGCGGCCGGATTTGGTGCGGGCGCTGATCCTTTGCGATACGGCACATAAGATCGGTACGGTCGAGAGTTGGAACAACCGCATCGCCAGGGTCGAGGCCGAGGGCATCGAGTCGATTGCCGACGGCGTGCTCGAACTCTGGTTCACGCCCGCTTTTCGACGTCCCGAGAACACTGCTTTCGGCGGTTATCGCAACATGCTGATCCGCCAGCCGGTGGAAGGTTATGTCGCCACTTGCGCCGCTCTTCGTGATGCCGATTTCACCGAAGCGGCGAAAAGGATTGCAGTGCCGACCATCTGCATCGTCGGCGATCAAGACGGTTCGACGCCGCCGGAACTAGTGCTGTCGACCGCCAAGCTCATTCCGAATGCGCGTTACGAAGTCATCAAGGACGCAGGGCACATCCCTTGTATCGAGCAACCCGAGGCCCTGACCGCGGTCATCCGCGCTTTCATCGATTTTGCCTTGCATGGAGAAAAAGGCCCATGAATGACCCCTCCGAGCGCTACCTTCAGGGCATGGCGACGCGGCGCGCCGTTCTTGGCGACAGCCATGTCGACCGCGCCCAGTCGGGATCGACGGATTTCGACCGGCCATTCCAGGACCTGATCACGGAGGCCGCCTGGGGGCACGTTTGGTCGCGCCCGACGCTCAGCAAGCGTGAGCGCTCGATCGTGACGATCGCACTTTTGGCAGCGCTGGGTCAGGATGAAGAGGTAGCGATGCATGTTCGCGCCACGAGCAACACCGGCGCGACGCGCGACGACGTCTGCGAAGCATTGTTGCATGTGGCGATCTATGCCGGCGTGCCGGCTGCCAATCACGCGATCAAGATCGCCAAGCAGGTTTTCGAACAGATGGACGCCGAGAAAGCGGCCTGAAACGAGGCAGACATGTCCGACAAAACCAATAGCAAACCGGAGACCGGCGCTTTTTTCGCCCGCGACCGTGCCTGGCATCCACCGGCCTTTACACCCGGCTACAAGACCTCGGTTCTGCGCTCGCCGCAGCGGGCGCTCCTCTCACTGGATGGAACGATCTCCGAAATCACCGGGCCGGTATTTGGGCATTCTATCCTCGGCGAACTGGACAACGACCTGATCCATAACTTCGCCAAGCCGGGCGAAAGCGCGATCGGGGAGCGCATTATCGTGCATGGCCGCGTGCTGGATGAGCGGGGCCGGCCGGTTCCTGGCGTTCTGGTGGAATTCTGGCAGGCCAATGCCGGTGGGCGTTATCGCCACAAGAAAGAGACCTACCTTGCCGCTATCGATCCGAATTTCGGCGGCTGCGGCCGCGCCATCACCGACGAGGAGGGCCATTATGCCTTCCGAACGGTACGGCCGGGGGCCTACCCCTGGCCGAACGGCGTTAATGACTGGCGGCCGGCGCATATTCATTTCTCAATCTTCGGTCACGGCTTTGCGCAGCGGCTGATCACGCAGATGTATTTCGAGGGTGACCCGATGATCTGGAAATGTCCGATCGTGGGCACGATCCCTGACAAGGCGGCTATCGAGCAACTGATCGCTCCGCTTGACTGGGGCAACACCATTCCGATGGATGCGCGCGCCTATAAATTCGATATCGTACTGCGTGGCCGCCGCTCGACCCTGTTCGAAAACCGGCTGGAGGGAAACTGATGGTGCAGCAAATCGGCTACCTCAAGGAGACGCCGTCGCAGACGGCCGGTCCCTATGTCCATATCGGCCTCACGCCGAACTATTGCGAGATCGGTGGTATCTACGACACCGACCTCGGCATATCCATGGTCAACGACAAGACGCTTGGAGAGCGCATCACGCTCAAGGGCCGGATTCTAGACGGTGCCGGTGTGCCGGTGAAGGATGCCGTCGTCGAGATCTGGCAGGCAGACAGTGCCGGTCTCTATAACAGCCCTGCTGAAATGCGCGGCACGGCCGATCCGAACTTCACCGGTTGGGGCCGCTGCCCGACCAGCGCCGAAGACGGCGTTTTCCGCTTCGAAACCGTGAAGCCCGGTCGCGTTCCTTATAAGGACGGACGCCGGATGGCGCCGCATATCACCCTCTGGATCGTCGCACGTGGCATCAATATCGGATTGCATACGCGCATGTATTTTCCGGATGAGGCCGAGGCCAATGCGGAGGATCCCCTGCTTGCCCGCATCGAACATCGCGACCGCGTCGCCACCCTGATCGCCCGCAAGGAAGGATCGGTCTATACGTTCGACGTGCATTTGCAGGGCGACAAGGAAACAGTTTTCCTCGATATATAGGCCATGAGTATTTCCGCCTTCGATCACCCGTTCCTCTCCGGCCTCCTCGGCGATGAGGAGGTCTCCGCTTACTTTTCGGCGGAAGCCGATATCCGGGCAATGCTTACCTTTGAGGCGGCGCTCGCGAAAGCCGAGGCGCGGCACGGTATCGTCCCGCAGGAGGCGGCGCAGCGGATTGCCGAGATCTCTACCAGTTTCCAGCTCGATATTTTCAGCCTCAAATCCGCGACGGCGACGGATGGCGTCGTCGTTCCGGATCTTATCAAGCAATTGCGCAAGGCAGTCGGCGACGAAGCCGGGCAGCATGTGCATTTCGGCGCTACCAGCCAGGATGTCATCGACAGCAGCTTGATGATCCGTCTGAAGGCGGTAGCCTTTCTGCTCGCCGGCCGTCTCTTCGCCGTTGCGGCGGCGCTTGAAAAACTCGACAAGCAGCATGGTTCGAACCGCCTGATGGGCCATACCCGGATGCAGGCCGCTATTCCGATTACTGTCTCTGACCGCCTGCGCGCCTGGCGCGATCCGCTGGACAAATATCGCGATCGGCTGACGCAGGAGACCTTTCCAATCCAATTCGGCGGCGCGGTCGGCACGCTGGACAAGCTCGGATCCAAAGCTGCGGACGTTCGAGCGTCGCTGGCACAGGAGCTTGACCTCACTGACGAGCCGCAATGGCAGAGCCAGCGGGCAAGGGTTGCTGAACTCGCCGGTCTGTTCTCGCTGATTTCGGGCAGCCTCGGCAAGATCGGCCAGGATATCGCCCTCCTTGCACAGGCCGGCGACGAAATCGAGCTCGCCGGCGGTGGCGGCTCTTCCGCCATGCCGCACAAGCAGAACCCGGTCGCCGCCGAAGTCCTCGTATCGCTTGCCCGCTTCAACGCCGTTCAGCTTTCCGGCATCCATCAATCCCTCGTGCACGAGCAGGAACGCTCGGGCGCCGCCTGGACGCTCGAATGGCTGCTATTGCCGCCGATGGCGATGGCGACGGCCGCGTCGCTGCGATTGGCGCGGGAGCTGATCAGCAACGTGAGGCGATTGGGAGCGGCTGCTTAGCTCAGGACCTCAAGGCCGTGTTTCTGCACGATCGCCAGCAGTTTCAGCGCCATACCGCTCGGCCGTTTGGTGCCGCTTTCCCATTTCTGCACGGTCGACTCGCTAGTATTGAGATAGCGCGCGAAAACCGGTTGGCTGACGTGATTTTGTTCGCGTAGCGCTTTGATATCTGCCGGCTCGAGCGCTGGCGGAACAGCAAGGCAATCCTCGTCAAAGGAGCGCAATGTTTCCTTGTCAATCGCGCCAACCTTGTAGAGGGCTTCGGCGGAAGTGTGGATCGCCTCAAAGGCATCACTTTTGTATTTACGTGTTTTTGTCATTGCCGATCTCCACAAAATGTCCGATTTCCACCAAACGCTGAAGCTGCTCTTCGGAAAGGCTGGCATATGATTTGGCGAGCTTCCGAAATTTGAGCAATTCATCGTTTTCGATGTTTGCTCGATCCTGTTTCGCGAACAGATATTCGTAGACCCAAAACGTCCAGCGTTTGCCAATATGATCGAGCGATGCATATTGTCGTTCAACCGCTTTTTGAAAACACCGCCTCCGAGATCATCGACCTTGCCTTCGGCAACTTGTTTGATCGCCTTTAGAAGCTCGGTATCCGAAATATGGGCTTTGCGCGCGGCCTTGCCGAACCAACTCGTTTTGAATACTCGGGCGATCATGGATTTATGTAGCACCTGGTCCTACCGAATTCAACAATAGCGATTTCAAAATTTCGCTTCTCGCCCTATGCTTTCCGTCATCCAGAAACATAACTCATAAATTATGAATACGAGCATTTATTTCATTTTACATCACCATTTCACATGCCAGATTGGCAGTTGAAGCGGTTCATCAAGGCAAGCTGGTCCGGGAGCAGGCTGGCTGCGGGAGGAGAAAATATGAGACGGTTCGTTCTGGCCGCGATCGCGGCTATTGCCATGGGCAGTGCGGCCTATGCAGACACGATCAAGATCGGCGTCATCGGTCCTTTTTCAGGTCCGTTCGCCCTGCAGGGTAAGAACTTCAAGGCCGGTATCGACGCCTATATGGCAATGCACGGCAATAAGGTCGGCGACAACGAGATCGAAATGATCTATCGCGATGTCCCGCAAGCCGATCCGGCACAATCGAAATCCTCGGCGCAGGAACTGGTCGTCAAGGAGCATGTGCAGTATCTCGCCGGCTTCTATTTCACGCCGGACGCCATGGCCGTGACGCCGATTCTCAAGCAAGCCAATGTGCCGATGGTGATCTTCAACGCCGCGACATCGGCGATCGTCACCAAGAGCCCGCTGGTGGTGCGTACGTCTTTCACCACCTGGCAGACCTCGACGCCGATCGCAAAGGTCGCGCATGACAGCGGCGTCAAAAAGGTCATCTCCGTCGTCAGCGACTACGGTCCGGGCATCGATGCCGAAAATGCCTTCAAGGCAGGCTTCGAGAAGGCAGGCGGCCAGGTTGTCGAGGCTGTCCGCATGCCGCTGTCGACAAATGATTTCAGCCCGATCATGCAGCGCATCAAGGATTCAGGCGCACAGGGCGTTTTTGCCTTTCTGCCCTCGGGTCCGACCACGCTCGGTTTCGTCAAGGCCTACAACGAAAACGGCCTGAAAGGCGCCGGCATCAAACTGTTTTCGCCCGGCGACCTGACGCAGGAATCCGACCTGCCGGCACTCGGCGATGCAGCGCTCGGCATGCAGACAACGTTCCACTATTCGATCTCGCACGACTCTCCGGAAAACAAGGCCTTTGTCGCTGCCGCGGGCAAGGCGATCGGCAATCCGGCCGAACTCACCTTCCCGGCCGTCGGCGCCTTCGACGGCATGTATGTCATCTACAAGATGATCGAGGCGACCGGCGGCAAGCAGGATGCCCAGAAGGCCGTCGATGCGGTGAAGGGGCTCTCCTGGGTCAGCCCTCGCGGCCCGGTCATCATCGATCCGGAGAGCCGCCATATCACGCAGAATATCTATCTGCGCGAGGTCGCCAAGACGGCTGATGGCACATACATCAACAAGGAAATCCAGACCTTCGAAAAGCAAGGCGATCCGGGCCTTGCCGCAGCGAAATAAGGTCTGCCTTCATTTCATTCTCCCGGTTGCGCAGGAGTGGGCGGATTGCGTCCGCTCCGGTGGAGAAGGATCAAGGCAGGACCAGAAAAGGTAGTCGGACCAGCATCATGCAAACCGTGCTTAGCATAGCAGTGGATGCCCTCGCCTACGGCATGGTGCTGTTCGTGATTTCCATTGGCCTCTCCATCACCATGGGGTTGATGCGCGTCGTCAATCTGGCGCACGGCGCCTTCGCCATGATCGGTGGCTACATCGCCTCCTATGCCGCGCGTGATCTTGGCATCGGCTATGCGGCTGCGGTGCTGCTTGCCGTGGTGGGCACGGTGATCATCTCCATCCCGATCGAGCGGCTGCTTTATCGGCGCATCTACGGGGCGCCGGAATTGACGCAGGTGCTGATGACCATCGGCATCACCTTCTGCATCATCGGTATCGCCAACTATGTCTTCGGTCCGACTTTGAAGACCATTCCCTTGCCGAACGAGCTGCAGGGTTCCGTCAATCTCGGCTTCCGCACCATCGGCACGCATCGTCTCTTCGCGATCGTCTGCGGGCTGATCGTCGCGTTGGCATTGTGGTACACGATCGAAAAGACCTCGTTCGGCGTAAAACTCCGCGCCTCCGTCGACAACGCTTCGATGGCGGCGGCGCTCGGCGTGCGCACGGAGATCGTTTATGCCGTCAGCTTCGCCATTGCCGTCGGGCTTGCTGCTTTCGGTGGCGTTGTCGGTGCCGAGCTGTTGCCGGTCGAGCCCTATTATGCCCTGCGTTATATGGTGACCTTCCTCGTGGTCGTTTCGGTCGGCGGGGCCGGCTCCATTTCCGGGGCGCTGCTGGCCTGCCTCGTCCTTGGCTGCATCGATACGACCGGCCGCTATCTGATGCCGGAATATGGCGAATTCTTCTTCTATCTCGCCGTGATCGCCATCGTCTGTGTCTTCCCACGCGGCCTAGCCGGAAGGGCGAAGTGATATGGCACTGACCATGGATAGCGCGGCCATCGCTGCCGCCAGCAAACGCCGGGCACTTAGTCGCGATGCCGTCGCCATAGCGATCATCCTCGTGTTGGCAGCAGCCGGTTATCTGTTGTTTCCCGACAATCTCGCACTTCTGACGCGGTTGATTGCCATCGCCCTGCTGGTTTTGTCGCTTGATCTGGTGACCGGTTATTGTGGCGTGGCGACGCTCGGTCATGCGGCCCTGTTCGGGGCCGGCGCCTATGCCGCAGGTATCGCATCGGCGCATTACGGCATCAACGATCCCCTGGTCATGACGCTTGCCGGCATCGTCGGCGGTGCAGTCGCCGGATTGATCTGTGGCATCGTCATCCTCAGAGCACAGGGCTTGCCGCAACTCGTGCTGTCAATCGCGCTGATCTATCTCTTCCACGAATTCGCCAATAAGGCCTCGGATTGGACTGGTGGCAGCGATGGACTTTCCGGCATCTCCGCCGATCCTCTGTTCGGTCTGTTCGAATTCGATCTCTATGGGCATACGGCTTATATCTATGCTGTAGCACTTTTATCGATCATATTGATCCTGCTGCGCTTTATCGTACGCTCACCCTTCGGCATGCTCTGCCGCGGTATCAAGGAAGACCCCTTGCGTATCCGCGCCATGGGCGCCTCGCCAAAGATGGTGCTGATCAAGATGTATGTCATCTCGGGCGCTGTCGCCGGCGTCGGTGGCGCGCTGAACGCAATCTCCACTCAGGTTGTCGGCCTCGACAGCCTCTCCTTCACACAATCGGCCGAGGCGCTGGTCATGCTTGTGCTCGGCGGCACCGGTTCCCTGTTCGGGGCGCTCGCCGGCACGCTGATCTTCATGCTGTTCGAAGATTATGTCTCGGCCGCCAATCCCTTCCATTGGCTGACCATAGTCGGCCTGCTGCTGATCGTCGTCGTGCTGTTTGCACCGAAGGGCATCTACGGCACGGCCGCAGCCTATCTCGCACGCAGCCGGGAGGCGCGTTCATGAGCGCGATTTTCGAGGTTGATCATCTGAACAAGGCTTTCGGTGGACTGACTGTGACCAACGATGTCAGCCTGTCGATGGCGCCGGGCGATCGTGTGGCGCTGATCGGACCGAACGGTGCCGGCAAGACCACTTTCGTCAATCTGGTCACCGGCAATCTGCGGCCAGATTCTGGTGCCGTCCGTCTTGGCGGCGAGACAGTGACAAAGGTCGACGCCATCGGCCGCGTCCGGCGCGGACTGGTGCGCTCGTTCCAGGTAACGCGGCTTTTTCAGGACATGACGCCGGCCGAGCATGTCGGTCTTGCCATTTTGCAGCGCTCCGGCCGCTCCGGCCGTATGTTCGGCAATTTCCTGGCCATGCGCGACGTTATGGCGGAGACCAGCGATCTGCTCGGCACCTTGGGCCTCGGCGATCTCATGCACCGCAAGGTCAGGGAGATTGCCTATGGCCAGCAGCGGCTGTTGGAGATCGCCGTTGCCATGGCGTTGAAGCCGAAAGTACTGCTACTCGACGAGCCCGCCGCCGGGGTCCCGCAGAGCGATACCGGCCGCATCGAGCAGGCGCTGGCCGATCTGCCCGGCGATCTCGCCGTGCTGATGATCGAGCACGACATGGATCTGGTCTTCCGCTTCGCCAAACGTGTCGTGGTCCTGGCCGCCGGCACCATCATTTTCGACGGCTCGCCCGCCGACGTCACCAGGGATAAGCGGGTACGCGAGGCCTATCTGGGGAGCTACGCCAATGCCGGCCACGCCGCTTGAAGTGGAAAATCTGTGCGCCGGCTATGGGCCGACGCGGGTGCTCGAAGGTGTTTCCTTTTCCGTTCCCGCCGGTGCGCGGCTTGCCGTGCTAGGCCGCAACGGCATGGGCAAGACGACACTGCTTGCAACACTCGCCGGCCAGACGCGCCGCTATGACGGCCGCATCCGGATGGGGGCGGCCGACGTGACTGGCCTTCCGAGTGCCAAACGAGCGCATCACGGTCTCGGCTATGTGCCACAGACGCGCGACATCTTCCCGACGCTGACGGTCGAGGAAAACCTCTCTGTCGGTTTGAAGGGTCGCCCGAAGACCGCCTTGCAGGAAGCCTACGACATGTTCCCACGCCTCAAGGAACGCCGCAGAAATCTCGGCAACCAGCTCTCCGGCGGAGAACAGCAGATGTTGGCGACGGCACGGACTATCCTTGGCCGCCCCTCCGTGCTCCTCCTCGACGAACCACTGGAGGGTTTGGCGCCCGTGATCTGCGAAGAACTGATGGCCGCCTTCGCCAATCTCGCCAAGACTGGCGATATGACCATCCTGCTGGTCGAACAGCGCATTCAGAGCGCACTCGATTTTGCCGATCAGGTGATCATCCTTGAGCGCGGACGGCTAGCCTGGCAGGGAACGCCTGACGCTCTTTCCCAGGATCATAGTGCCGTTGAACGCCTGCTTGGTGTCGGCGACCTGCACTAAACAATCCCCCTGGCATTGCCGCGAACAAACCAGCCTTGAGTCGGATTCATCGTTGACGATAAAACATCGACGATTTATCGATATTTTATAATCGAAATTCGGGCGGTTTTGATGGAGGCGGTCTTGTCGGGCAGCGTAGCGGGTCATTGGGATTTCTGGATTGATCGCGGTGGCACTTTTACCGATATCGTCGGACGCGATCCCGCGGGAGAACTGCACGCGCGGAAGGTCCTTTCGGAAAATCCGGAGGCTTATCGCGACGCCGCCGTGTACGGCATCCGTCTACATCTCGGCCTGACGAATGGCGAGCCGATCCCCGCCGGCTTGATCGGCGAGGTGCGCATGGGCACGACGGTTGCCACCAATGCGCTTCTGGAGCGCAAGGGCGAGCGTCTGGCGCTCGTGACGACGCGGGGGTTCCGTGACGCGCTGCGCATCGGCTATCAGGAGCGCAAGAAGATCTTCGCAACCGAAATCATCAAGCCCGAAGCGCTCTACGATGATGTGGTGGAGATCGAGGAGCGCGTGCTTGCCGATGGCACGGTGGAGCTCGCCCTCAACGAGCAGGCAGCGGAAGCGGCGTTGCGCGATCTGCGCGCCAAAGGCTATCGCGCCATCGCCATCGTCTTCATGCATGCCTATAAATTCCCGGCGCATGAGGCAGCCGTTGCCAGGATCGCAAGGCGTCTCGGCTTCGAGCAGGTCTCGGTCAGCCATGAGGTCTCGCCGCTAATCAAGCTGGTCGGTCGTGGTGATACGACCGTGGTGGATGCCTATCTCTCGCCGGTGCTCGGTCGTTACATTAGCCAAGTCTCGGAAGAGCTTGATATTGCTCGCACGGGCGCGCGCGTCATGTTCATGATGTCGTCCGGCGGATTGACCGCTGCCGACATGTTTCAGGGCAAGGACGCCATCCTCTCAGGCCCGGCCGGCGGTGTGGTCGGTCTTGCCAAGACCGGCGAGCAGGCCGGGTTCGCCAATGTCATCGGCTTCGATATGGGCGGCACGTCGACGGATGTAGCGCATTTCGACGGCGAGTATGAGCGCGCTTTCGAGACGGAAGTTGCCGGTGTCCGCGTCCGCGCGCCGATGATGCTGATCCATACGGTGGCGGCCGGCGGCGGCTCGATCCTGCATTTTGATGGCGACCGTTTCCGCGTCGGCCCGGATTCTGCCGGCGCTTTTCCCGGCCCCGCCTGTTATCGCAATGGCGGCTCCTTGGCCGTGACCGATGCCAATGTCATGACCGGTAAGCTGCTGCCGGAATTCTTCCCGGCGATCTTCGGGCCGAACCAGGACCAGCCCCTGGATGTCGAAACGGTGCGCGGCAAGTTCGCCGAACTGGCCGCCGAGATCGGCGATGGCCGCAGCCCGGAAGAAGTGGCTGATGGTTTCATCCGCATCGCCGTTGCCAACATGGTCGAGGCGATCAAGAAGATTTCGGTGCAGCGCGGCTATGACGTGACGCGCTATGCCCTCAACTGCTTCGGTGGCGCCGGCGGCCAACATGCCTGCCTGGTTGCTGACGCGCTCGGCATGAAAAGCATTCTCCTGCATCCGATGTCCGGCCTGCTCTCGGCCTATGGCATGGGCCTTGCCGATATCAGGGCTACGCGACAGAAGGCGCTTGGCGTGCCGCTTGACGATACCGCGCCGGCCGCCATCGCCGCATTGGGCAAAGAATTGCTGGGCGAATGCGTGCCGGAGCTACAGGCGCAGGGCGTCGCCACAGGCGATATCCGCACCGTCGAGCGCGCTCATATTCGCTATGCCGGTACGGATACGATGCTGGCCGTCGAGGTCACCTTCCCCGAGATCGACAATTCTGCGCGACTGCGCAGCGAATTCGAAGTGCTGCACAAGCGCCGCTTCGGTTTCGTCGCCGAGGATAAGCCGCTGGTGATCGAGGCGGTCGAAGTCGAGACGATCGGAGGTGCAGCCGCCGAAGTCGACGCCGAGCGGACAGAGGCAGGTCAAGGCGAAGCCGATGCCACTCGCCGCACATCCTTCCATTCCCAGGGCGAAAGCCATGACGCGGCCGTCGTACTGCGCGAGGCGATCCTGCCCGGGCAGACAGTGACCGGGCCTGCCATCGTCATCGAGCCGAACCAAACCATTGTCATCGAGGATGGTTGGCAGGCGATGTTGACTGCGAAGGATCACATCATTCTGACCCGCATCAAGGCCTTGCCGCAACGCACGGCGATCGGCACGAAGGCTGATCCGGTGATGCTGGAGATCTTCAACAATCTCTTCATGTCCATCGCCGAGCAGATGGGCGTGACGCTGCAGAACACCGCTTACTCCGTCAATATCAAGGAGCGGCTGGACTTCTCCTGTGCCGTCTTCGATGCCGAGGGCAATCTCGTTGCCAATGCACCACACATGCCGGTACATCTCGGCTCCATGGACGCCTCCGTCGCGACTGCCATCCGCGAAAACCCGGTCATTCATCCCGGCGACGTCTTCCTGATCAATGCGCCCTATAATGGCGGCACCCACCTGCCGGACCTGACTGTCTGCACGCCCGTCTTCGACGATACCGGTAAGGAGATTCGTTTCTGGGTCGCCAGCCGCGGCCATCACGCCGATATCGGCGGCATCTCACCCGGGTCCATGTCGCCCCTTGCCACCCATATCGAAGAGGAAGGGGTCTATATCGACAATTTCAAGCTCCTCGATCGCGGCCGCTTCTGCGAAAACGAGCTGGCGAAGCTTTTGACTGGAGCCCGCTATCCGGTGCGCACGCTGGCGCAGAACATCAACGACCTGAAGGCGCAGGTCGCCGCCAATGAGAAGGGTGTCGCCGAGCTGAAAAAGATGATCGTCCACTTCGGCGAAGAGGTGGTCGATGCCTATATGGGCCATGTCCAGGACAATGCGGCCGAAAGCGTGCGTCGCGTTCTCGATCGCCTGCCGGATGGCGAGTTCAGTTATGAGATGGATCAGGGCTGCAAGATCGTCGTCAAGATTTCGATCGACAGAAATAAGCGTGAAGCGACCGTGGATTTCACCGGCACCTCGGAGCAACGCGCTGACAATTTCAATGCGCCGCAGCCGGTGACCCGTGCTGCCGTGCTCTATGTTTTCCGCGTGCTGGTCGAAGCCGATATCCCGATGAATGCCGGCTGCCTGAGGCCGGTCCGGATCATCATCCCCGACGGGACGATGCTGACGCCGAAATATCCGGCTGCCGTCGTTGCCGGCAATGTCGAGGTCAGCCAGGCCGTCACCAACTGCCTGTTCGGTGCCGTCGGCACGCTTGCCGCGGCACAGGGGACGATGAACAATCTTACCTTCGGCAATAATGCCTATCAATATTACGAGACGATCTGCTCCGGCGCGCCGGCCGGTCCGGGCTTCAACGGTGCCGATGCGGTGCATACGCACATGACCAATTCACGCCTGACCGATCCGGAAATTCTCGAGACCCGCTTTCCCGTCGTGCTGGAGGATTTCCACATTCGCCCGAACTCCGGCGGACGCGGCAAGTGGAACGCCGGCAACGGAACGCAACGGACCATCCGCACCCGCGAGAAGCTGGAATTTGCGATACTCTCCGGCCATCGCCGCGTCGCGCCGTTCGGCGTCAAGGGTGGCGAACCGGGCCAGACCGGCCGCAATTATGTCCGGCGCAACGATGGTGTGATCGAGGAGTTGATAGGCGCCGCCCATACGGTGCTGGACGTCGGCGAAGCTTTCACCGTCGTCACACCGACCGGCGGCGGTTACGGCAAACCGGGGGCATAAAGACGATTGCCAACAATTGAATCTTATCGATAATTTGTTGACAAAATGCCTTTGTCACATAGTCTGCCTGACGCACTTCAATCCGGATATGTGAGAGCTCTTTGGGCAAGTCGAAGGAACGGAAATCTTCCCGCGAATTGATCGTGTCATCCGCTCATTTGGCGGTTGGCAGTTCTCCGGCCCTCTCCGAGCTGGAGTATGGATTGATCCTCTTTTCGCACGCGTTTAACCGCTGGATGGTGCGCTGCATGGCGGCTGCCGGCGTGCCCAGCCTTTCCCCGATTGAAATTCTGATCATTCATTCGGTGCGGCACCGGGGCCGGCCGAAGACGTTGTCCGATCTGTGCCTCGTGCTCGACATCGAAGACACCCATGTCGCCAATTACGCCGTGAAGAAGCTGGAGGCTGCCGGTCTCGTCAAGACGGGCAAGGCGGGTAAGGAAAAGATGATCCAGGTAACCGACAAGGGCCTGGAGGCACTGACGCGCTATTCCGAAATCCGCGAACGGCTGCTGGTCGAAGCGACCAAGGTTTCCGGCCTCTCTCAGGACGATCTTTCCGACATGGCATCACATTTGAGAGCTCTGTCGGGCTATTACGAACAGGCAGCAAGGTCGGCGGCAACCCTCTGAGCTTGCCGACTGGGACCTGAAGGCATACCGACAACAATCCAACGACATCCATTGCAGGTGTGACTTTCTGCTGTCTCGCCAACACCGAATACCGCTTCACATCGAGGCTCATCACTTGTTGTTCGAGGCTTCATCCTTTTTTTGTCGCATCATACCTATATTAGCTCTGTGCGTTCCGTTGCTGAACATTGGCCGAAGCATTTTGCGTCGATGAAACGGCGGGATTTAGTTTTCACGAGAGTCTGACTTTTGCGAAAATTGCTGGCTTCGCACGATAGGAAAAGTGTGCTTACGTTGACGAAAGGGGAATGGTGTCAAAACTTCTATGAAAAACGATAGTTTCGAGCTTAAATTCTGGGGTGTGCGAGGAAGTGTTCCCGTATCGGGACCGGAATTCGAGCGTTACGGCGGGAATACATCCTGCATCGAATTGCGGCATGACGGCAGGCACATTATTTTCGACGCCGGAACCGGCGCACGCGAGGCTGCACTGTCACTTGCCAAGCAAGGTGTCCGCGACGTCGATGTCTTCTTCACGCACTCGCACTACGATCACATCATAGGTCTGCCTTTTTTCAACCCGATCTATGATCCGAAGGTCAGCGTCGATCTCTGGACGGGTCATCTCGCCGGCAAGACGACGACGCGACAATTGATCGGCCAGTTCATGCGGCCGCCTTGGTTTCCGGTGGAGCCCGATATCTGCCGGGCAACGATGAACTTTCGCGATTTCGCGGCCGGTGACACGCTGAAGCCGCATCCGGGTATCGTCATCCATACGGCCAAACTCAATCATCCAGGCGGCTGCATCGGCTACCGCGTCGAATGGGCGGGCCGGGTCATAGCGCTGGTCTACGATACCGAGCACATGGCTGGCCAGACGGATGAAGCAGTGCTTTCGCTGATGATGGATGCCGACCTCGCCGTCTACGACACGACCTACACCGAGCCCGAGATGGCAAAGCATATAGGCTTCGGACATTCCACTTGGAAGGAAGGCGTCAAGCTGGCGAAAAAAGCGGGCGCAAAGCGTCTCGCCCTCTTTCACCATGCGCCGGCACGCACGGACAAGGAACTGGACGACATGCAGCGAGATGCGCGAGCGAGCTTCCCGGGCTCCTTTGCCGCGTTTGACGGTCAGTTGCTCGAGCTTTGATGCACCTGTCCCAAACTGCAAACAGGTTTTGGGGTAAGATGATGCGTGCTGCTGCTAACCCATGAAGTCGCCGACGTGGCGCCAGTCGATGGCCGCGTGAGCAGCCGTCTCTTCGAATAGCGTTGCAATGAAATCCCACGCCAGCGCGTCATGGACGAGGTGATGGGTGAGGATACCGATCGGCTCGCTATTGCCGTCGAAGCGGTTTTGCAGTTCCCGCACGAGATAACCAACCAGCTCGGCATGCGGCCAGCCGCCATGGGTCCCGTGCCAATCCATGATATCGACATGGGTATTGATCAACGCGATTGGCTGATCCGGCTTTGCCAATCCGTAGACGGAAACAGCACGATATCCGAAAGCGGCCAACCCGGGCAGCAGCGCCTTGTCGATCCGGTTCCACGGCGGGACCAGCATCGGCGCGAATTGCTGGGGATAGAGCGCCTTCAGCTTGTCAAAGCCCTGGCGGAGTTCATCGAGGATGATCGCGTGCGGGCGATGCGGGCCGAGTTCCTGCTTCTTCGCCTCGTCCGGCGCATAATTGTGATGCGTCCAGCCATGCACGGTCACCGTCAAATCTTTCTGGCTTGCCAGTCGCGTCGCTAGCGGCTCGCCCGTATGGGCGGGGATTACTGCCAGGGCGACAGGTACGGAATAATGATCCGAAAGCGCCAGCAACCGGTCGAGCGCCTCGGTCGGATCGATGGCGTCGTCGTCGCGAAACCATAGTTTCGCCCTGCGGCCGGCATCGGCCCAGCGCTGCAATTCATCGCGCAGGGGCTGCCATGCGGCTCTATCGCTCATAATAGGAATCTCCCAAATGCTTTCGCAGGATGGCTTCAAGTCGTTTCGAAGCGGCGGTCAAGGACCGCTCGTGATGAACGAAGCGGTAGGCCGCCTTGCCCATCGCCCGCCGCTTCTGGTCGTCGCCAAGCAAACGCGCAATCGCGTCGGCCTGGGCGCTCAAATCACCTTCGGGTGTCAGAAACCCGGTGACACCATCCACCACCACTTCCGGCACGCCCGCGGTCGCCTGCGCGATGACGGGCAGGCCGGCGGCCTGTGCTTCCAGATAAGCAAGGCCGTAGGCCTCGCCACAGCCCGGCCAGACATAGATGCCCCCTGTCCGCAACGCGGTGACGATCTCGGGCGTTGAACGCTCTCCGAGCCAGGTGATGCGGTCGGCATCGAAGGCGGAGAACAGCGTCCGCACCTCCCCTCGCATCGGCCCGTCGCCGATGACGGTCAGCGTCCACTCGCGATCCCGGATCAGTTCCAGCGCCTGCGCAAGCATCACATAGCTGTCGAACTTGTCGCCGCGCCGCATCATCGCGACGGTTATCAGCCGGTGCGGAGCGGCTTCATCGGCCGGCGGCCCAAAGTGCGCCGTATCGATGAACGGCAGGAAGCGCTCATAGCGCCCCTCGGGAACGGCGTCCAAAAGGCCGATCCGGTCACGCTCGGTAAAACACAGATTGACGGCAGCCTGCCGAACTGCTTCGGCAATCAGGCGCTGGTTTTCGCCCCAGCCGCCGTCATCATGCCGCCTGCTATAGGATGCTTCGGCCGTGACGTAGGGAATGCCGAGCGACGCCGTAACCGGCGGGCCGATCAGGTCGGGCGTCTTGTAGTAGGGATGGTAGGTAAACCATAAATCCGGCCGCGGCTCTGCCCGCCATTTCTCCAGCAATCTGGCCGTCTCATCCGCCGCTTTCCGAGCGATCTCGGCAGACGATGCGTCCTGCGGCGTCGGCCTGAAACTGCGCAACTCGGAGGCGATCTCGACCTTATGTCCTGCCATCTCCAGGGCCGCGATGATCAGGCGCGCCATCAGCCGATCACCCGACGGCACCGGATGATTGGGCGATTTCAATGGAGCATAGAAGGCGATCTTCATGGCACAAGCGAATAGTTGACAAAAACGTGATAGTTTGGCCCGGAAATTGCCTGAATTCCGACAGGTTGCTTGACAATAAGGCTCCCGCTTCAAAAGCCGCATCCTCGACAGCATGCGGCATTGGAGCTAGATGATTTAGGCGATAACCGCTTTCCGTTCTTTTGTGAACGGGCAATATGATCTGGATTTGATGACCACCGAGGCGAGAAAACCCATCATCTCCGATCGTCTTGCGCGAAAGTTCCGCCTCGGCTCCGGTTTGATCATTTTCGTCTTCGTGATCATGCATCTGGCCAATCATTCGCTCGGATTGATTTCGCTGAGCGTCGCCGATCACGCGCAGCACTGGTTCATGGCCGTCTGGCGCAATCCGGTGGGCACCGTTCTTCTCTACGGCGCGCTGATCGTTCATATCCTGCTCGTCCTGCGCATGCTTTACAAGCGCCGCACTCTGGTCATGCCGGCCGGTGAGGCCTTCCAGATCGTCACCGGTTTGCTGGTTCCGGTTCTTTTGATCGACCACATCATCGGTACGCGCATCCTGCATGATATCTACGGCTATCAGGACAATTACCGCGCTATCGTCCACAGTCTCTGGATCACATCGCCGGCAAACGGCGTGCGCCAGGCGGTCGTGCTGGTGGTCGTCTGGATCCATGGCTGTATCGGTATCCATTTCTGGCTGCGATATCGCTCCTGGTATACGGCTATCGCACCCCTCATGCTGTCTTTCGCCATCGTCCTGCCCGTTCTCGCTTTGCTCGGTTTCGCCGCCATGGGCCGAACAGTGTCGCATGAGGCGGCGCAGAATGACGAACGCGGTTTTCGGGGCGGTTATTACAGCGACATGCGCAGCTATGGCGAAGGCGGGTCCATACCCGGCAGGCAGATGGTCAGCGCCATATGGCCCTATCGCGTGGGTTTCTACGGCGCCTTCAGCGCATCGATCATCAGCCTTTTCGCTTTCCGCACTCATCGCAAGCTGCGCGAACGGCAGCATCAGTTCGCGGTCCGCTATGCCGGCGGCGAAGTCGTGTATGCGCCCCGCGGCTTCACCGTGCTCGAAGCAAGCCGCCTCGGCGGCATCCCGCATTATTCCGTCTGCGGCGGCAAGGGCCAGTGTTCCACCTGCCGCGTCCAGATCATCGAGGGCGCGGATAATCTGCCGCCGCCCGAAGCGCTGGAACAGAAGACGCTGAACCGCATCGGCGCCACGCCGGACGTCCGCCTCGCCTGCCAGTTACGTCCGACAGGAAACGTCAGCGTCCTGCCCCTTCTGACGCCGATGGCGGAATCGAACATTCCCGTCTACAGCCAAACGGCAAGCCCTGGCCGCGAGCGTGAGATCGTCGTCTTTTTCTGCGATCTGCGGCATTTCACGACGCTGACCGAATCGCGCCTGCCCTTCGATATCGTCTTCCTGCTCAACCGCTATTTCGCGATCGTCGGGCGTATTATCGAGAGTAATGGCGGCCGGATGGACAAGTTTATCGGCGACGGCGCCATGGCCTTGTTCGGCCTGCGCACCACGCCGCAGGAAGCCAACCGGCAGGCGCTCAAAGCAGCCGCCGAGATCATCAGGGAGATCGGCAAACTCGGCGAGGAGCTGGCAGTCGAGCTATCGGTCCCCCTCGAAGTCGTCGTCGGTCTTCATACTGGCTTGGCCGTGGTCGGTTCGATGGGCTATGGCAACGTCAAGAACGTGACGGCGATCGGCGACACCGTCAATGTGGCGAGCCGCCTGGAAAGCGTCGCCAAAGAATTCAGCCGCGCCCTGGTCTTCTCCGAGCCGGTGGCGACCCTTTCCGGCATCGATATCGCCGGCATCGAAAGCCGGGAGATCGCCGTTCGCGGCCGCGGCGAGCCTTTGCGCGTCTATATCGTTCCGAAGGAGGAGAGCGGTCGCTTTGCATAGGCCGTTCGGGCGTGTAGGGATGGCCACCATGTCCGACCGTAAGATTTTGACCGCCAAGTACTGGAGACGAACCCTTCGCAAGATCAGGGATCGCATCGCCACACGCTTATTCGATACACGTCTCGGCCGTGAGATCCTGATCAGCGCCATCGGCCCGCGCGTGAAGACGATGACGGTCGATTGCGGTGATCATGTTCTAACCTTCTCGCCCGCTGACTACATCGGCCGTAAAGTGTTTCGCAAGGGCCATTTCGAGCGCGACCATGTCGACCGGTTGCTGACGATTCTGCGCGAGAGCGGTCTGCTGAGAAAGGGCACGGTGCTGCTCGAACTCGGGGGCAATATCGGCACGCAGACCAGCTATTTCGCCCTAAGCGGCGCGTATCGCCATATCGTTACCATCGAGCCGGACCCGCGTAATTTTCGGCTTCTGTCCGTCAATATCGCCGATAACGGCATGCAGGATATGGTCACGGCGGTCAATTGCGCCGCTGGCGATCGCGAAGGACAGCTCGATTTCTACCTGAGCCATAAGAACCACGGCAAAAGCAGCGTCTTTCGCCAGAGCGCAAGTGACGAAAAGATCTCCGTACCCGTCCGTCCCGTCGCCGATATTCTTGCCGATGCCGGCGTCGAGGCCGCCGATATCGGGCTGATCTGGATGGATATCGAGGGCTACGAGCCCGTTGCCGTCAGGTCGATGCAGGCGTTGATGGCCCGCAAAGTGCCGCTCTATATGGAGTTTACGCCCACCTTTTACGGCCGGGATCAGGCGATCACCTTCGTCGCCGATCTCGCCGGCTATTACGCCGAATGCCTCGTCTTTTTCGAGGACCGCAGCGTGGCGATGAAGGTTACCGACCTGCCGGTCGAAGGCGACCAGTTCGACGTGTTGTTCCTGCGCTGACGGCTATCTGCGGCGATAGATGAAATAGCGCCCCTCTTTCACACCTGACGGCAAGGACAGTGCTTCGAGATCGGGATGATCGAGCGGCAGGCCGCTGACAGCGAGACCATGCGATGCGAGAACACCGGCCATGATTTCGGGCAGCCAAGTCAGTGTCACCGCGTCCTTGTCCTCGTAACCTGTGCCGATATCGGCATGGGCGAGCGACGCGCCGATACCGATGAAATCTCTGGCGGTATCCTTGATTTCGCCGAGCACGAGATTGCCGTCCTCCGGCATTGACGAGCCGTATGCATGGGCAGCCCGATCGAAGGCGACGACGCGGCGGTCCGGAAAAAGCTCGCGCAGATGATCGAAGGTGCGGCCGTTGCCGAGCCCAAGCTCCAATACGGGGCCGTCCAGCGCTTTGACCTCATCGACAACGGCATTGAGAATATCCCGTTGTGCGGTCAGGCGGCGGATGAAACTATCCAGGCGGCTCATTCGTATACGTCCTTGGCGTCGTGGTGTCTCTCCCGCAGCCGGAGTAGCATGGCGAATGATACCGCGTCGACCGCCTGCTGGTTTTTCGATGCAGTTGTTGTAGGGATATGCGTCGCGCGCTTAAGGGGGATGTCATGGCCGATCTATCGAACGACGATTTCTTCCGTACGTTGCCGGTTTTCACCGATTTCGAAGGCGTCACCGACAGCAATAATTATCAGCCGCTTCCCGATGACTGGCTCCTGGCAGTGGCCGATATCGTCAGCTCGACCAAGGCGATCGCATCGGGCCACTACAAATCCGTCAACATGGCTGGCGCCAGCGTGATTTCAGCCGTGCTCAACGCGCTGGACAATGGCGACTATCCCTTTGTCTTTGGCGGCGACGGCGCTCTGGTGGCCATTCCTCCCTCCGGTGAGGATCGTGTGCGGCAGGCACTGGCCGCGGTGCGGACATGGGTCACGGAGGAGTTGGAGCTCAGCCTGCGTACCGCGCTGGTGCCGATGGCGGACGTTCGCGCCGAGGGGCTGGATGTGCGGGTCGCCCGCTTCAGCCCCAGTGACTTTGTCTCCTATGCCATGTTTTCCGGCGGCGGCGCGAGCTGGGCGGAAAAGCAGATGAAGGCGGGACGCTTTGCGGTCGAAGCGGCGCCACAGGAGACGCGGCCGGATCTGACCGGTCTCTCCTGCCGATGGAATCCGATCGACGCGCATAATGGCGAGATCGTCTCGATCATCGCCGTTCCCGATGCTGCCGGCAACGGCCCCGAATTCCAACGCCTCGTTGCCGATATCATCGCCATTTCCATGGAGCAGAACCGCGGCGGCCATCCCGTGCCGGTCGAAGGGCCGACACCGGCACTTGCCTTCGAAGGCGCCGATATCGAGGCCCGCGCAACGGCGTCGGTCGCCAATCGCTGGCTGCGGAAACTTTCGATCGCCGCCCAGATCGTTGTCATCTATATCCTCGACAAGTTCGGCATTCGCGCGGCAACCTTCGATGCCAAGATCTACCGGCGTGACCTTGCCGCAAATTCCGATTTTCGCAAATTCGACGATGGCCTGAAGATGACCATCGACGTGGACGCCGCGCATCTTTCCCGGATTGAAGCTCGGTTGCGCGAGGCCGAAGCCGCAGGCGTCTGCCGCTACGGCCTGCATCGGCAGCAAAGCGCACTGATGACATGTTTCGTGCCGACGCCGCTGATGCGCGATCACATGCATTTCATCGACGGGGCCAGCGGCGGCTATGCGATGGCGGCTATGGCATTGCGGGAAAAGTTGTGTGCCGCCGTTTCCCCGGCGTTGGATGCACCGCTGGCCTCGCCCGGCACACCATGAGGTTCTTCTCTATGGGAAAATTTTCTTGGATCGCATCGTTTTTGGCCATTGTTTCAGCGGCATGAGAGGCTTATCTAAACAAGAACAAAACGAGAGCCGGCAGTTCTGGCGGCCCTTTTTTGTTGTGCCATGTGTCCACCAGGACGCGTAGAAGGCGCAGCAAATTTTTCACGGCGCCGGCAAAACTCAAACCTTCTGGGAAATGTGCCGTCGTCTGTTGCATGGTTCGCTCATTCGACCTGTGCCAAAATGCTTGGACACGACCTTAACGCCGCGCCCATATCATTTGGTAGATGGCGCGTTGCCGGGTCGGAGCATTTGGGATTGCAAGGAATAGGCCACGGGATGATGACCGTTCATTCGAGTGTTTCCGATATTTTTCTCGACAAGGTCGCCGAATGGCTGACACAGTCGGCGCTGACAGGCGAAAATCTGGAGAGCATCGTTCGCGGCTTTTGCGAACGCATCGCCGCTTCAGGCCTGCCGATCGCCCGCGTGCACCTGACCTTCTCGATGCTGCATCCGCTCTATGATGCCCTCGGCTTCACTTGGCGCCGCGCCGGTGGCCTGACGATCGAAGGCTATCGGCATGTGAACGACAAGCCGGAGCGCTTCGTGCAGAGCCCCTATTATTATCTGCTCTCCAACAATCTCCTGCACCTGCGCCGTCGCGTCGATGTCGACGGGCCGCTGGAGTTTCCCGTCTTCGAGGACCTGCGCAAGGAAAAGATCACCGACTATATCGCCTTCGTGCAGACCTTCGGCGCCGGTTCCGCCCAGGGCATGATGGGCTCATGGTCAACCGACAGCATCAGCGGCTTCAGTGAGGAGATGATCGGCGCGCTGATGCGCATGCAGAATCATCTTGCCATGGCCGCCAAGATGGCGGTGCTTGGCAAGCTCGCCAACAATATGCTCACCACCTACCTCGGCGGCGACGCCGGCAAGCGCGTGCTGAATGGGCAAATCCGCCGCGGCGACGGCGAGACGATCCGCGCCGCCCTCGTCATGGGCGACATGCGGCAATCGACCCTCTATGCCGAGAAAGAAGGGCGCCAAGCCTATATCGATACGCTGAACGAATTCTTCGACGCCATCGCTGCGCCGTTCAACCGTAACGGCGGGGAGATCTTGAGTTTCCTTGGCGACGGTTTCCTTGCCGTCTATCCCTGCGGGCGGCACAAGGACCCCTCCAAGGTCGCCTGCGAGGCGGCACTGTCAGCCGTTTTCCATGCGCAGGGCCGTGTTGCCGCCCTCAACAAGGATCGCAAGACGCGGGGCCTCAGCGAAGTGCGCTACGGCATCGGTCTGCATGTCGGCAATGTCATGTTCGGCAATGTCGGGCTGAAGGATCGCCTGACCTTCTCCGCCTTCGGCGCCGCCGTCAATGAAGTGCAGCGGCTGCAATCGCTGACCAAAAAGTATTCGACGGAGGTGGTCGCAAGCCAGGCCTTTGCGGGCTACACCGGCGGCGAATGGGTAACGCTCGGCGAAGAGAGATTGCGCGGCGTCCGCCAACGCTTCACGGTCGTACATCCGAAAGCCATAGCCGATGCAAATGGGACGACGGAAGTCTTTCATGATGTGGCCGCCGACGGCTTGTCGGAGGCGGAACAGGTCATCCTGCTGCACCGGGATGCCAAGAAGTTCGAGAACCGCCAGCAAGTCGAGAAGTTCATCCAGTGACATTCAGGAGCTCATAGTTGAGCATCCTCCTATAGATCACTGGAAAAGCGACAGTTTTTTAACGGTTGATGCACAGCCCTTTGACTAACTGGACACCCGTTATGGGCTACGTTAGTGTGCCATACGGGGCCATAAGGTCGTGTAAGCGGGAACTACTATAGTATGGCGTCAGGGACTGATTTATTGCGTATCGAGAACCTCGACGTCTCGTTCTCGATCTACGGCGACAAGTTGCGGGTGGTCAAAAGCGCCAATCTCCGGGTGCTTCCCGGTAAGGTAACGGCGCTGGTGGGCGAGTCCGG
This sequence comes from Rhizobium sp. NXC24, assembly GCF_002944315.1. NCBI lineage: Bacteria > Pseudomonadati > Pseudomonadota > Alphaproteobacteria > Hyphomicrobiales > Rhizobiaceae > Rhizobium > Rhizobium sp. NXC24. The sequence goes on along the minus strand of NZ_CP024314.1, from coordinate 896,696 downwards.
TTCCGGCAAATCGATCATCAGCCAGTCGATCATGGGTATCCTGCCGACCCCGGCGAAGGCGACGGGCCGCATTCTTTTTACTGATCCGCTCGATGGCGTGACAACCGACGTTCTGCAGTTGCCACGCGACAGCATGGAGATGCGCCAGCTTCGCGGCGCGCGTATGGCCAATATTTTTCAAGAGCCGATGACCTCGCTCTCGCCGCTGCATACGGTTGGCAATCAGATCAGCGAGGCGCTTCGCATCCATAATCCGGCCATCAGCAAGGCCGAGCAGCGCGAGAAGACCGAGGAGATGCTGGGCCTCGTCGGCTTTCAGAACCCGCACCGCACCTTCGACATGTACCCGTTCGAACTGTCCGGCGGCATGCGTCAGCGCGCGATGATCGCCATGGCGCTGATCTGCAATCCGGCGCTTCTCATCGCCGACGAGCCAACGACGGCATTGGATGTTACGATCCAGGCGCAGATCCTCGGCCTGCTACGCAACCTGCAGCAAAAGTTCAACATGGCCATACTGCTGATCACCCATGATCTTGGCGTCGTCGCCAATATGGCTGACGAGGTCGTGGTCATCTATCATGGCGAGATCATGGAGGTCGGACCGGTCGATACGATCTTCCGCCAGCCACAGCATCGATATCTGAAGGCGTTGATGTCGGCGGTGCCGCATTTCGACATGAAACCCGGGGAGCGGCTGAAATCGCTTCGCGACGTGCCGGTCAATATCGGCACGTTCTCGGGCAAGAAGAAATCGGCCAAGACCAACGGCGACGCCGCGCAGATGCTGCTCTCGGTGCGCAATCTCACCAAGACCTATACCTCGAAAGGAAGGGGGCTGTTCGGACGGCGGGCGGGCACGAAGTTCCGCGCCGTCGACGATGTCAGCTTCGACATCCGCCGCGGCGAATGTCTGGGCCTCGTCGGCGAAAGCGGATGCGGGAAGACGACGATCAGCAAGATTTTGATGCGCGCCGTCAGCGCGGATGACGGTTCGGTGACGTTCGACGACGGCGACGGCAAGATCGATGTGCTGGCCGTCAAGGGCGACGATCTCATGGAGCTCCGGACCAAGATCCAGATGGTGTTCCAGGATCCGGTTTCATCCCTGTCACCGCGCATGACCATCCGCAATATTCTGAGCGAACCCCTTGAAATCCATGAGCACGGCGACAGCAGTGAGCGCAAGGAGAAGGTCAAGGGACTTATGCAGGCGATCGGGCTCGACCAGCATTATTTGAGCCGCTACCCCCACAGCTTTTCCGGCGGCCAGCGCCAGCGCATCGGCATCGCCCGCGCCCTGGCGCTCGGGCCGAAGCTCCTGATCCTCGACGAGCCCGTTTCGGCGCTCGACGTCTCAGTTCAGGCGCAGATCCTCAATCTTCTCAAGGATTTGCAGAAGGAACTTGGCCTCACTTATCTATTCATCTCGCACAATCTCGCCGTCGTCGACTATATGGCGGACCGCATCGCCGTCATGGCCCGCGGCCGCATCGTCGAAATCGCGCCGCGGGAGATCATCCTGCGCGATCCTGTCCATCCCTACACCCGCTCTCTGCTCGCAGCAGTCCCCTTCCCCGATCTCGACCGGCCGCTTGATTTCTCCGCCTTGAATGCCGAAGGTCCGGCCGCCAAGCAGAGTTGGGGACCGCAATTTGCAGAGGACGAAGGCGGTGACCTCGCCTACGCCGATCTTGGCGGCGGTCATTTCGTGCGCGCTCGCCGCGGCGCCGATGTTCAGGAATTACGCACGTGGTAACCCGTCGAACCTTTCTCGGTTTTCTTGCATCTTCCGTGTTGCCGCTGCCGGCTGTCGCGGCGGATGCCGACAATGAACCCGACTTCCTGCACGACTGGCTGCGGGCCGGCCAGATGCCGCCGCTGGCGCAGCGCCTGCCGAAGATGCCCCGTATCATCAATCTCGCCGCACTCGGTCGCGAGCCCGGCCGCTATGGCGGCTCGATACGCATGCTCATCGGCGGCCAGAACGATCTGCGTCTTATGAATGTCTACGGTTATGCCCGTCTGGTGGGTTATGATCAGACGCTGACGCTGCAGCCGGATATCCTCGAATCCTACACGGTTGAAAACGACTGTATTTTCACCTTCAAGCTGCGTGAGGGTCATAAGTGGTCGGACGGCCATCCGTTCACATCAGACGATTTCCGCTATTGGTGGGAAGATGTCATTCTGAACAAGAAGTTGACGCCGGGCGGTGGCGCGCTGGAGCTGCGTCCGCATGGCGATCTGCCGCGCTTCGAAGTCATCGATGAGCTGACCGTGCGTTATAGCTGGGACCAGCCCAATCCGTATTTCCTGCCAAATCTTGCCGCGCCGCAAGCCTTGGTGCTGGTCGGCCCCAGCCATTATCTCAAGCAGTTCCATCCGAAATATCAAGACGATATCCGCCTTTCGGCGCTTATGAAGCAGTATCGCGTCAAGAAAGTCGCTGACCTGCACATCAAGATGGCCCGCGTCTATCGTCAGGAAAATCCCGAGCTGCCGGTGCTGGATCCCTGGCACAACACGACCGCACCGCCGGCCGAGCAATTCGTGTTCGAGCGCAATCCCTATTTCCATCGCATCGATGAAAACGGCAAGCAATTGCCGTATGTCGATCGCTTTGTTCTAAACGTCAGCTCATCCGCGATCATTTCGGCCAAGGCCGGCACCGGCGAAAGCGATTTGCAGGCGACCGGTATCGATTTCGACGACTACACCTTCCTGCGGGACGCGGAGAAACGTTATCCGATCAAGGTCAATCTTTGGAAGGCGACGCGCGGGTCGCGCGTGGCGCTGATGCCAAACCTCAATAGCGCCGATCCGGTCTGGCGGCAGGTGTTGTGCGACGTGCGGGTGCGCCGCGCCTTGTCGCTGGCTATCGACCGCCACGAGATCAATATGGCGGTTTTCTATGGCCTCGGCACCGAAAGCGCCGACACCGTGCTGCCGGAAAGCCCGCTCTATAAGCCGGAATATGCCAAGGCCTGGATCGCCCATGATCCGGCCCAGGCCAACACCTTGCTCGATGCCGCCGGCCTCGATAAGCGCGATGCGGACGGCATTCGCCTGCTGCCGGATGGTCGACGGGCAGAAATCACCGTTGAGACCGCCGGCGAAAGCACCCTCGACACCGATGTGCTGGAGCTCGTCATCGACCACTGGCGCAAAGTCGGCATCGCGCTCTTCACCCGCACATCGCAGCGCGACATCTTCCGCAGCCGCGCCATGGGCGGGCGCGTCATGATGTCGATCTGGTACGGCCTCGACAATGGAGTGGCGACCGCCGACATGAATCCCGGCCAGCTTGCGCCGACCATGGACGACCAGATGCAATGGCCGCTCTGGGGCATGTATTATCTCTCCCGCGGCACTCAGGGCACGGCACCCGATCTGCCGGAGGTCAAGAAGCTCGTCGAGCTGCTGGGAAAATGGGGCGAGTCGACTTCATCCTTCGAGCGGGCCGGAATCTGGCATCAGATGCTGGAGCTCTATACCGATCAGGTCTTTTCCATCGGCCTGATCAATGGCACGCTGCAGCCGGTCGTGCGTGCGTCACGTTTGCAGAATGTGCCGGAAAAAGCGCTCTACGGTTTCGATCCGACCTGCTATCTCGGCGTCTATATGCCTGACACCTTCTGGCTGAAGGAGGATCAACCGCGTGTTTAAATATATCCTTTGGCGCCTTGCGGTGATGGTTCCGACGCTGCTCGTCATCTCGATGTTGGTCTTCACCATCATCCAGTTGCCGCCAGGCGATTTCTTCGAAAGCCAGATCGCCGAACTTCGCGCGCAGGGCGAGAGTGCCAATCTGCAAGAGATCCAGGATCTTCGCCACGAATACGGGCTCGATAAGCCCATTGCCTTGCAATATGTCTATTGGGTCGCCGGCATGCTGCATGGCGATTTCGGCTATTCCTTCGAATATCAACTGCCGGTCTCGGAGGTCGTCGGCGACAGGTTGTGGCTGACGATCCTTGTTTCGATGACGACGATCATGTTGACGTGGCTGGTCGCCTTCCCCATCGGCATCTACTCCGCCACCCATCAATATAGCTGGGGTGACTACGGCCTGACTTTCCTCGGCCTGCTCGGCATCGCAATTCCGAATTTCATGCTGGCGCTGATCCTGATGTATTTCGCCAATATCTGGTTCGGCGTCACCATCGGCCATCTGATGGATCAGAAATATCTATCGCAGCCGATGAGCTGGGAAAAGGCGCGCTCGATCCTCTCGCATCTGTGGATTCCCGTCATCATCGTCGGCACTGCTGGCACCGCCGGCATGATCAGACGCCTGCGCGCCAACCTGCTCGACGAAATGCAGAAGCAATATGTCATCACCGCCCGCGCGAAGGGGTTGCACCCGCTCCGGGCACTGGTGAAATATCCACTGCGCATGGCGCTTAATTTCTTCGTCGCCGATATTGGCTCGATCCTGCCGTCGATCATTTCCGGCGCCGAAATCACCGCCATCGTGCTGTCTCTGGAGACGACCGGGCCGATGCTGATCAAGGCGTTGCAAAGCCAGGATATGTATCTCGCCGGCTCGTTCCTGATGTTCCTCGCTTTCCTGAACGTTATCGGCGTGTTGATCTCCGATATCGCCCTCGGCTTCCTCGATCCCCGCATCCGCTTGCAAGGCAGGAGCACAAAGTGAACGCACCCCTGCCGCGCCCAGGCGCCCCGCTAGAGCATTACGTTTCAACCGCCGCCTTCGATCCGGAGCAGTTCGAGGCCATGTCGGCCGGTCAGGCGCGTTACTACCAGGCCTCGCAGAAGCGGCTGATGTGGTGGAAGTTCAAGCGGCACAAGCTTGCTCTCGCCTCCGGCATCTTCCTGCTGCTGCTTTACGCCATGATTCTGATTTCGGAATTCCTGGCGCCCTACGGCCTGCATACCCGCAATGTCGAATACATTCATTCGCCACCGCAGAGGGTGCATTTCTTCAACAACGGCGAATTCGTCGGCCCCTTCGTCTATGGCCGCAAGATGACGCTCAATCTCGATACGTTGCGGCGGATCTATACCGACAAGACTGAGGACGTGCAGCCGATCCGCTTCTTCTGTCATGGCGACGCCTATCGTTTCTGGGGTCTTGTGGACGCGAACATCCATCTGGTCTGCCCCGCCGTCGGCGGCCAAATGTTCCTGCTCGGCACCGACCGACTGGGTCGCGACGTACTGTCCCGTATCATCTATGGCGCGCGCATCTCCCTGACGATCGGACTGATCGGCATCGCCATCAGCTTCGTGCTCGGGATCGTCATCGGCGGGCTCGCGGGCTATCATGGCGGTGTTTTCGACCTTCTCGTCCAACGGGTCATCGAAGTGCTGCAGTCGTTGCCGAGCCTGCCCTTGTGGATGGCGCTAGCGGCGATCATGCCGGTGACCTGGAGCCCCATCATCGTCTATTTCGGCATCACCATCATCCTCGGTATTCTCGATTGGACCGGACTGGCACGCGCAGTTCGTTCCAAGCTCTTGTCTTTGCGCGAAGAGGACTATGTACTTGCTGCACAATTGATGGGTGCAAGCTCGCCGCGTATTATTGCGCGTCATCTTATACCAGGCTTCATGTCGCATCTGATCGCGACGGCGACGATTTCGATCCCCAGCATGATCCTTGGCGAAACCGCGCTGAGCTTCCTGGGGCTCGGTCTTCGCCCCCCGATCACAAGTTGGGGCATTCTGCTGACGGAGGCAAAGAACGTCAGCGTCATCGCATTTTACCCGTGGCTCCTTTTCCCGATGGTCCCGGTAATTTTGGTCATTTTGGCGTTCAACTTTTTAGGAGACGGCTTGCGCGACGCGGCCGATCCCTACAAATAGCGGAAAGCGTGGCCAGAAATGAGTTGCAATTCGAAGAGCGGCCGCGGACGTCGTTTGCTGACAACGTGCGAAAATGACTTTCATTCCTGAGGTTTTGCCCATGAAGCGGCGCTTAGAAGATGCTCGAATCCTCATGTATAGTCATGACACGTTCGGTCTCGGTCACCTCAGGCGGTGTCGAACCATCGCGCACGCGCTTGTCGAGGATTATCGCGGGCTGAACGTCCTGATCGTTTCCGGCGCGACGATCGCCGGTGCTTTCGATTATCGAGCGCGAGTCGATTTCGTGAAGGTGCCGAGCGTCATCAAACTGCGCGACGGTGAATATACGTCGATGGCAAGCCATATCGATCTTCAGGAAACGCTGAAGATGCGCCAGTCGATCATCCGCCACACCGCGGAGACCTTTCAGCCCGACATCTTCATCGTCGACAAGGAGCCGATGGGCCTGAAGGGCGAGGTCGAGGAGACCCTGCAATATCTGAAGGCGCGCGGCACGACGCTCGTGCTCGGCATGCGCGACGTCATGGACGCGCCGCACCTGTTGGAAGCGGAGTGGAAGAAAAACAACGCCCTGCAGAAGATCGATCAGTTTTACGATCGCGTCTGGGTCTATGGCCCGCCGGATTTCCATGATCCGCTTGTCGGCCTCGATGTGCCGCCCGGCGTGCGCCGGAAGATGGAGTTCGTCGGATTCCTGCAGCGTAGTGTATCCACCTTGGGCACGAAGTCGGAACATGTGCCTGACGAGGATTACATTCTGGTCACGACCGGCGGCGGTGGCGACGGCGCCGATCTGGTCAGCGATGTCATCGGCGCTTTCGAGCATGACAATACGCTACAACACAAGACGTTGATCGTGCTTGGTCCCTACATGCCGGCCAAGGAGCGTAACCAGTTGCTGGAGCGCGCGAGTAAAATTGCCTGTCTGCAGGTGATCGAGTTCGACAACAAGATGGAAGAGCTGATCGCCGGCGCCAAAGGCGTCGTCGCCATGGGCGGCTACAACACCTATTGCGAGATACTGTCCTTCGACAAGCCGGCGCTGATCATTCCGCGTACGCGCCCACGCGAGGAACAGTTGATCCGCGCTCAGCGGGCAAGCGAGCTCGGCCTTGTCGACATGCTGCTGCCGGAGGAGTCTGCCGATCCGAAACAGCTTGCGGCGGCGCTAAAGCGCTTGCCAACCCGCGCACCACCATCGGCGAGCGGCGGGAACATGCGGCTGGAAGGTCTGGTCCATATTTCCCGCATCGTCGGCGAATGGTTTGACGACCGCGACCACTATCCGCCACTGTCGATCGTCGCCGAATAGAGCATCGGAACCGATCGATGCGGAAAAAAATCCTGGTGGTCCTCAAGGGCTACCCCCGCTTGTCCGAGACCTTCATCGCACAGGAGCTGCTTGGCCTGGAGCGAGCCGGCTTCGACCTGACGCTGATCTCGATGCGCAAGCCGACGGACAAGAAGCGCCATCCTGTCCATGATGAGATCAAGGCGCGGGTCGTTTACCTGCCGGAATATCTGCACAACGAGCCGCTGCGCGTGCTGCGCGCCTTCCTGGCCGGGATCAGAAAGCCCGGTTTCAAGCCATTGCTGAGGCAGTTCTGGGCCGATCTCAAGCGCGACATCACGCCGAACCGCGTTCGACGTTTCGGCCAGGCGCTGGTGCTGGCGCATGAATGGCCCGACAATGGCGAGTGGCTGCATGCGCATTTCATCCATACGCCAGCCTCGGTGACCGCCTATGCCAGCATCATGACGGGTATTCCCTGGACGTGCTCGGCGCATGCCAAGGATATCTGGACCTCGCCGGACTGGGAGCTGTCGGAAAAGCTCGAACGCGCCCGCTGGACGGTGACCTGCACGCGCAGCGGCTTTGAACACATGTGTGATCTGACCGCAATGCCCGAGAATGTACACCTCAGCTATCACGGCCTCGATCTCGCACGTTTCTCGCCCTTCACAGGCCACCACTCCGATCGCGATGGTTCGCAGGCACTGGAACCCGCTCTGCTGCTCAGCGTCGGGCGTGCGGTGGAGAAGAAGGGTTACGATGTGCTGCTGAGGGCATTGGCGCTGCTGCCCGCCGATCTCCATTGGCGCTTTACCCATATTGGCGGCGGCGATGGGCTGGCGAAGCTGAAGGCGCTCGCCGAGACGCTGGGCATTACCGACCGCATCACCTGGAAAGGCGCGATGGCGCAGGAGGATGTGCTGGCACAATACCGCCAGGCGGATCTCTTCGCCCTTGCCTGCCGTGTGGCGGCGGATGGCGACCGCGACGGTCTGCCGAACGTGCTGGTCGAGGCGTCCAGCCAGCGCCTGGCCTGCCTCTCCACCAATATTTCCGGCGTGCCGGAGCTGGTGACCGATGGCGAAAATGGCTTCGTCGTGCCGCCGGAAGATCCGAAGGCGCTGGCGGCGGCAATGGAACGGGCGATACGCAACCCGGCGCTGCGCCATCGGCTCGGCGACGCCGCCGAGAAACGGGTGCGCGAGCATTTCGACCATCATTCCAGCATCTGGCAATTGACGCGACTGTTCGAGGATCAGTGGCAAAAAGAAGAGCAATGGCGCAAATCCGCATGACGCCCCTCCACACGTCGTCCCCCCGCGTTTTTTTCTATGTTCAGCACTTGCTCGGCATCGGCCATCTCGCCCGCGCCAGCCGTATCGCCAGCGCCATGGCGAAGGATGGTTGCGAGGTAACGGTCGTTACCGGCGGCGTGCCGGTGAACGGCTTTCCTGGTCCGGATGTCACCTCCGTCACCCTGCCGCCGGTGGTGGCCAGCAGCGCCGGTTTCTCCGGACTCGCCGATCAGTTGGGAAATGCCGTCGGCGAGGACTTTCTGGCCGCGCGCCGCGACCAATTGCTGGATGCTTTTCGGACGGCTTCGCCTGATATCGTCATCATCGAGGCATTTCCTTTCGGCCGCCGTCAAATGCGCTTCGAACTCCTGCCGCTGCTCGATGCCGTCGCGAGAGCCAATCCGAAGCCGAAACTCTACACCTCGGTGCGCGATATCCTGCAGCAGCAGAAGAAGCCGGGGCGCGATGAAGAGACGGTGGCGCTGCTGCGGGATCATTTCGATGGCGTTCTCGTCCATGGCGATCCCAATTTCGTTCGACTGGAGGAGACATTTCCGCTCACCTCGGCGATATCCGACAAGATCACCTATACCGGCCTGGTAGCGCCGCCACTGCCGCCCGAGCCGCCCGAGATCTTCGACATCGTGGTTTCCGCCGGCGGCGGTGCCGTCGGGCACGACCTGATCCGCGCCTCGTTGGAGGCGGCAAGCCGCGTGGCCGTCGATCGCCGCTGGCTGCTGGTCACGGGGCCGAACCTGCCGGAGCAGGATTTCGCGGCATTGACGGGGGATGCGCCCGGCAATGTCGACCTCGTCCGTTTCCGCAAGGATTTCCCGTCCTTGCTGAGGGGGGCAGAACTGTCGATCTCGCAGGCGGGCTATAACACGGTCGGCGATCTCCTCGTCACCGGCTGCCGCTCCATCCTGGTTCCGTTCACGGCGGGCGGCGAGACGGAGCAATCGGTGCGCGCCGAGCGGCTGGAGAAGCTCGGGCTAGCACTGGCCTTGCCGGAAGCGGGGTTGACGACGGATCAGCTCGCCGATGCGGTGGAGACAGCGCTGTCGAGGCCGAAACCGTCAAACCCTGATATCGATCTTGCCGGCGCCGAGCGAACCTCGGCGGTCATTCGCCAGAGATAACGGTTGCAGCAATGAATCCGTCACAATACCTATCGTTTTGCCCCCTCGTTTTCTGCGATCCTGTGATATAAATTGAAAAATCAATGAATCGGAAGGGCGCCTGGACGAAAGACCGGGCGACGTTTCGTTTTCAAGATGGGGCGCGCATTCACGATGAACTCCTCCCGCACCTCTGCAACATCGGCGTCAACACCGGCGGCGAAGACTGTTGAATTTGGAAGCATGCAATAAGCGATGGAAAAAAGTCTAGCGCGTTACATCTGGTCGAATACCCGGCTGGAGCAAATCTGGATCCTGACGATCGTCGCCGCTTCGATGATCCCTTACTTTCTGTCCTTCGACTTGCCGAAGCAGATCGTCAATGGGCCAATCCAGGGCAAGGGTTTCGAACGTCCGGGTCAAACCCAGACCTTCATGCACATTTCTTTCGACGTGCCGCTGCTCGGGCACTTCGAAGTCTTTCAGGGCCTGCAGCTCACCCGTTTTTGGATGCTGATCGCGCTCAGCCTGGTCTTCCTGGCGCTTGTTATCCTCAATGGTCTCTTCAAGCTTTATATCAACACCTATAAGGGCCGGCTGGGCGAGCGCATGCTGCGCCGCATTCGCTTCGAGCTGATCGACCGCGTGCTGCGTTTCCCGCCCGCGCATTTCAAGCGGGTGAAGCCGGCCGAAATCGCCACCATGATCAAGGACGAGGTGGAGCCGATGGGCGGCTTCACTGGCGACGCTTTCGTGCAGCCGGCGCTTCTCGGTGGCCAGGCGATCACCGCGCTCGTGTTCATCATCATGCAGAATTTCTGGCTGGGCATGATCGCCGCGGGCATCGTCGCAGTGCAGGCGGTCGTCATCCCGCGCATGCGCAAGCGGCTGCTGGAACTTGGACGTCAACGGCAGCTCACTGCGCGCGAACTGTCCGGCCGTGTCGGCGAAATCGTCGAAGGCATAGGCACCATCCATGCCAACGATACCACCAACCTGGAGCGCGCCGACATCGCCTATCGTCTCGGGCTGATCTTCTCGATCCGCTACGACCTCTATCAGTGGAAGTTCCTGGTGAAATTCATCAACAACTTCCTCGCTCAGGTCACGCCCTTCCTGTTCTATTCCATCGGTGGCTTCTTTGCGCTGCAGGGCCGGCTCGATATCGGCCAGCTCGTGGCTGTCATCAACGCCTACAAGGACCTGCCGGGGCCGCTGAAGGAACTCATCGACTGGGATCAATCGCGCCAGGACGTGCAGGTCAAATACAATCAGGTCGTCGAGCAGTTCAGCGTGGATGGCCTGATCGAACCGAAGATCCAGGTTATCTCGCCCGCGCCCGCCGGCCGCATCACCCATCCGCTGGTCGCAACCAATCTCACGGTGATCGACGACAGCGGTGCCCGCGTGCTGGATCACGTCTCCGTCGAGATCCATCCCGGCGAAACGGTCGCGATCGTCGGCGACAGCGGCGCCGGTGGCGAATACCTTGCCGAAGCGCTCGGTCGACTGGTCTGGCCGGATACCGGCCGCATCTCCATCGATGGCCGCGACTTGCTGGAACTGCCGGAATCGCTGACGGGGCGGCGTATCGCCTATGCCTCGTCGGACACCTTCTTCTTCCACGGTACGTTGCGCAACAATCTTCTCTATGGCCTGAAGCATGCGCCGCTGACCGCGGCCGATTATGACGACGAGGCGGCCACCAAGCTCAAATGGCAGATGGCAGAGGCACGCCGCGCCGGCAATCCAGAGCTGGATCTCAGCAGCGACTGGGTCGATTATGGCGCTGCCGGCGCCACCGGTCCGGATGATATCTATTCGGTCATCCGCCCTGTTCTCGATGCTGTCGCCATGTCCCAGGATATTCTCGACATGGCGCTACGCTCGAATGTCGATACGACCGCGCATGATGATCTTACCTCTCGTATCGTCGAGCTGCGCCAGGCGCTACGCGTCAGACTGCAGGAGGAAAATCTCGACGGGCTTGTCGTGCCGTTCGAATTTGACACCTACAATCCGCAGGCAACCGTCGGCGAAAACCTGTTGTTCGGTACGCTGAAGCGGCCGCTGATGACCAACCGCAAGCTCGCCGCTCATCCCTATTTCCAGAAGCTGTTTACGGATACCGGCCTCGAGACCGACCTCTACGACATGGGCCTGGAGATCGCCGAGAACGCCGTCGAACTCTTCACCGATCTGCCGCCGGATCACCCCTTCTTCCAGCAACTCACCTTCATGACCGCGGAGGATATCCCGACATACGAAGCGTTGCTGCAGAAGCTGAACGGCAAGGGCTTCAGCGCCGCGACGCCCGATGAGCGAGTGGCCATCATCCGCCTCAGCTTCTCCTACATCGAACCCCGTCACCGCTTCGGTCTCCTGACGCAGACGCTGATGGACAAGATCGTCAAGGCGCGCGCCAAGTTCCATGAACATATCCCGGCTGATCTCGCGCGCGTGATCGAGCGCTACGACCCCGAGCGCTTCACCGCCTCGGCGACATTGATGGACAACGTGCTTTTCGGCCGAATTGCCCACCAGCAGGCCGATGCGCCCGAGCGTATCCACACCATCCTGTATGATGTCTTCGAACGGCTGGGCATGCAGGATAGCGTATTGTCGATCGGCCTCGATTTCGACGTTGGTTCCGGCGGCAAGCGGCTGACCAACGTGCAGCGGCAGAAACTCAATCTTGGCCGCGCCTTGCTGAAGCGGGCAGATTACATCATCTGCAACCGGCCGCTGCCGGCGCTCGACCATCGCGTTCAGGATCAGATCGCCCGCGCTGTCCTGACGGGGCTCGACAGAAGCGAATATGCGCCCGCCGTCGTCTGGGTCCTATCCAATCCGGGCTTTGCGGAGCTGTTTGATCGCGTTCTGGTTTTCGATCGCGGCAGCCTGGTTGAAAGCGGCACCTCCACCGATCTTTTAGAGAAAAACGGTATGTTCAAAGAACTGTTATCGTAATATCCTATTGCAACGGTGGTATCTGGGGCCCGACACTGGGGGTTTGAAGCTCATGCTTCTGAAAGACGAAGTTGAAATGCTAAAGCGGGTGCCGATTTTTTCGCGCATCGCACCCGCAAAGTTGAAGCTTTTGGCATTCACGTCGGATCGCGTCAGCTACAATGCCGGTCAAGTTTTGTTTCATCAGGGCGACCAGGGCGATGCCGCCTACGTTGTTCTTTCCGGAACTGCTGATATTCTTGTCGATAGCCCGGCTGGAGAGATCAAGGTCGCCGAAGTCGACATCAACTCCATCGTCGGTGAAATCGCCATTCTCTGCGACGTCTCCCGCACCGCTACCGTCAAGGCGACGTCGCGGCTGGAGGCGCTGAAGATCAGCAAGGAGCATTTCCTGAAACTGCTCAGCGATTTTCCCGAAATGGCCGTCGAAATCATGCGCGTCCTCGCCGACCGCCTCAATCACACCACCTCCGAACTCACCGCCGCCCGCAGCCGCCAGAACCAGCAGCAGTCAGTGTCGACGCATTGAGATTGAGCCGTTGTGCCGACCTTTTCAGGTCTCGCGCGAGTGCATACTTCATCCGCAAGCACCCGCTTTGATGGGCACCTTTCCCTTTACTCATAGCTATGGGCGAGATGATGCTGCGTGCCGCTACCTCCATCGCATGACCACATAAGGAAGGCTTTCCCCTAACGTATGTCTTAGCGGGTGAGGTTTCGGATCTTCGGTCCCATATTTCCTACAACCTTCATACGGATAATGGATGGCTCATTGCCTTGATTGTCACGTTGTCCTTAGTATTCGACGCGCTCAAATTCTCTGATGCAGTAAGGACAGGTCATGGTGTTCATGGCTTTCATCCTTTGCGATCGGAACTATAGAGCGATGACCGAGCGTGAGAAACAGATTGAATTGGATCGCCTCATAGAGATACTTCGGGACGACGGCATGCCCTATCCCAGAACAAGCGGTATGCTTCTCTCCGGCGCTATGCTTGACAAGACGGTTTCGGAGTGTCGCCGGCTTGTGTCGATATCGCGGCGATCTGGACCACATGTTGGATCTTTGGAGCAAAGCCCTGTGCAGCCATACAGCCTTTGAGTGCTTTGTTGGAGGCGCTGGCCCGACAATCCATAGGCTAGCGGCGGCTACTTGGGTTTCTGAAGCATGGCCGTAGCAAATCACCTTTGATTGCTCAAACCGTACCTCCTTTCGCCTGGGTATTATGGCAGCCGAGTCTCCCTTCACGTCTCCATCAAATCAGCCCACGCCCAGCCAAATTGCGCATCAAATGCGACGTTCCAAACGTCCAGGGAGTGCATTCCGTCGACAACAGCACCCGGTTCTTCAATGCGCCGAGCTTGTCGTTCGAAATGGTGACGATATCGCCGACCTTGTGGGTGAATCCCTGACCGGGCGTGTCGCGATCTTCGACGGGTGCAAAGAGCGTGCCCATGAAGAGGACGAAGCCGTCCGGGTATTGGTGATGGCGGCCGATGGTCTGGGAGACGAGATCGAGGGGATCGCGGCTGATTTCCTTCATTGATGAGCGCCCATGCAGCACATAGCCGTCCTCGCCTTCAACCTTGAGGTCGAGATCGGCATTGCGCACGTCGTCGAGTGTATAGGTCTCGTCAAACAGGCGGATGAAAGGGCCGATCGAACAGGAGGCGTTGTTGTCCTTCGCCTTGCCGAGCAGCAACGCCGAGCGCCCCTCCACATCGCGGAGATTGACGTCATTGCCGAGCGTTGCGCCCTTGACACGGCCTTGGCTATCGACAGCCAGCACGATTTCCGGCTCGGGATTGTTCCACTTTGAGATCGGGTGCAGGCCGACATCGGCACCCGTGCCGACAGAGGACATGACCTGCGACTTGGAGAAGACCTCGGCATCCGGGCCGATGCCGACTTCAAGATATTGCGACCAGACGCCCTCCTCGATCAGAGCTGCCTTCACCTTGGCAGCTTCCGGTGAACCGGCCTTCAGGTTGCGAAGACTGTCGCCTATCAGGGCGGTGACCTTGCCGCGGATTGCCTCCGCAAGATCCGGATTGCCGGCGGCGCGCTCCTCGATCACGCGCTCCAGCATCGAGCGGGCGAAGGTGACGCCGCAGGCCTTGATCGCCTGCAGGTCAACGGGGGCAAGCAGATGGAAGACTGACAGGTCGGCTTTGGTGGCAAGCAGATCATCGAGCTTGGCGACGGCTTCGCCCTTTTGTGCGCGGATAAAACCGACCGGATCGTCCTTCTCGAGGAGGTCACGCACGGTCGGCGTGTCTTTCGAGGTGATGTCGTAGAGCGCGCCGTCACGGACGACGACAACAGCCGGGCCTTTAACATCAGGACGCCAGATGCGGCCGACAAAGATTCCCGTGCTGAAAATGTCAGAACTTGCCATGTGTTTGCTCTCTCCCAGGTTCACCCCGTTTTTTTAGCGCAGGCAGAGAGGCTTTGCCACCTTGGATCGGCTCGAAGGATAGCAGGGTTTTGGATTTTCACCTTCTCCATGACGACAAAAAAGCAAGGCCCCGCAGCGATGCTGCGAGGCCTTTCCGGCCGCAAAACCGGGAGAGTGGTTTCAAGCGGCCTGAACCTTGCGGTCGCTGCGCGCCCATTCGGGCAGCCAGGTGCCATGGGTGGCCAAAAGCTCGTCGACCAGCGACCAGATCTGGTCGAGATCCAGCTCGGCGGCCGTGTGCGGGTCCATCATCGCCGCATGATAAATGTGGTCACGATTCTCGGTCATCAAGGCCTGTACCGTCAGCTCCTGCACGTTGATGTTGGTGCGGATCAGCGCGGTCAATTGCGGCGGCAGGTCACCGACGAAGGTCGGCTGGATGCCGGAGGCGTCGACCAGGCATGGAACCTCGGCGGCGCAATTATAGGGCAGCGAAGTGATGCAGCCATTATTGCGGACGTTGCCGTAGATGACCGAAGGTTCGCCGGTCCAGATCGAATTGATGATCGAGGAAGCATATTCCTTCGATTGGCTCACTTCTATCTTGTCCGCGCTGCGATATTCGTCGGCCTGGTTCTTCCAGCGTGCGATCTGCTCGATGCAGCGCTTCGGATACTCATCGAGCGGGATACCGAATTTCTCGATCAGGTCTTCGCGACCTTCCTTGATGAAATAAGGCGTGTACTCGGCGAAATGCTCCGAACTTTCGGTGACGAAATAGCCGAGCCGGGTCAGCATCTCATAGCGGACCTTATTAGGGCAACGCGGGTTCCAACCGGGCTTCGGCGCCCGCCCCTCGCGATAGGCGCGCACGAGATCGGGATAGAGATCGCGATAGGAACCATCCGCCTGGCGATGCTCAAATTTCAGGTAGAAGGCCATATGGTTGATGCCGGCCGAGCGGTAGCGGATTTCGTCATAGGGAATATCGAGATCCTTGGCCAATTCCATTGCCGTGCCCTGCACGGAATGGCAAAGGCCGACCTGCTTGATCGTCGGAAATTTCTCGGCGATTGCCCAGGTGTTGATCGCCATCGGGTTGACGTATTGCAGCATGACCGCCTCGGGGCAAACGGCGAGCATGTCCTCGCAGATCTTCCAGAGATGCGGCACGGTTCTAAGTCCGCGCATGATGCCGCCGACGCCGAGCGTGTCGGCGATCGTCTGGCGCAGGCCATATTTCTTCGGCACCTCGAAATCGGTCACGGTGCAGGGCTCGTAACCACCGATCTGAAAGGCGACGACGACGAAATCTGCTCCGTCCAGGGCCTTGCGCTGATCGGTAAAGGTCTCGACAACGGCCGATGCGCCAAGCGTCGAAGCCAGTTTGCGGGCAACGATGGCGCTCTCTTCCAGCCGCTGCGGATTGAGATCCATCAGCGCGATTTTCGCGCCCGTCAGCGCCGGGCGTTGCAAAACGTCGCCGATGATATTCTTCATGAACACGGTCGAACCGGCGCCGATAAAGGTGATCTTGGGATTGCCTGCCATGTGAAAGTCTCCTGAATGCTTATGAAGCTACCTCGAACGCCGCCTTCACGAGGCGTTCGGTGTAAGCGGTCTTGGGATGGGAAAGTACGTCGTCGACCGGCCCCTCTTCCATGATCTTGCCGTGCTGCATGACGATGACGCGATGGCAAAGGGCGCGGACGACCTTGAGGTCGTGGGAGATGAAAAGATAACTCAGACCCCGTTCGTCCTGCAGCTTGCGCAAGAGATCGATGATCTGCGCCTGAACGGAGAGATCGAGCGCCGAGGTCGGCTCGTCGAGCAGGATGAATTCCGGCTCGAGCGCGATAGCCCGCGCAATGGCGATGCGCTGGCGTTGGCCACCGGAGAATTCGTGCGGAAAGCGCGACAGGATATTCGAGGGCATGCCGGCGCTGACCAGTGCTTCCTTCACCCGCTCCAGCCGCTCCGCCTTGTTGGTACCGATATTGTTGACCACCAGCCCCTCGGCAATGATCTGGCCGATCGGCATGCGCGGGTTGAGCGAGGAGAACGGGTCCTGGAAAACGATCTGCATGCGTGAGCGCAACGGCCGCATCTCGGCCCGCGAACGGCCGTGGATGGCCTGCCGGTCGAAATAGATTTCACCGCTATCGGCGTCGATCAGCCGCAACAGGGCTTGGCCGAAGGTGGTCTTGCCGGAGCCGGATTCGCCGACGAGCCCCAGCGTCTCGTGCCGGCGGAGCTCCAGACTGAGGCCGTCGACGGCGACCAGTTCACGCATATCCGGTTTGAGGAAGGTGCCGTGGCGCAGCATGAAGGCAACCTTGACGGATTTGCCTTCAAGGATGGTGTCGCAATCCGGTGGCAACGGCTTTGCCTGTCCCCTCGGTTCGGAGGCGAGCAGATGCTGCGTATAGGAATGTTGCGGATGGGCAAAAAGTTCTTCCGTCGTATTGTGCTCGCGCATCTCGCCGTGCTGCATGACGTAGACATAGTCGGAGAACTGCCTGACCACGGTCAGGTCGTGGGTGATCAGGATCACCGCCATGCCGAGTTGCTTTTGCAGGTTGCGGATCAGATTCAGGATCTGAGCCTGCACGGTAACGTCGAGCGCGGTGGTCGGCTCGTCGGCGATCAGCACATCCGGATCATTGGCGAGCGCCATGGCGATCATAACGCGTTGGCGCTGGCCGCCGGAAAGCTGGTGCGGGTATTGTTTCAGCCGTGCCTCAGGATCGGGAATCTGGACTTGCTGCAGCAGCGCCAGCGCCCGCTTCTCTGCCTCGCGGCGGCCGATCCTGCGATGGACGCGGATTGCCTCGACGATTTGGCTGCCGATTGTGTAGATCGGGTTCAGCGAGCTCATCGGCTCCTGGAAGATCATCGAGATGCGATCGCCGCGCAATTGCCGACGGGCGCGTTCGGAAAATTTCAGCACATTCTTGCCGTCGTAGCTGACGGTGGATTTTTCCGAGACGACGGCGCGTTTGGTAAGCAACCCCATCACCGTGCGGGCGGTCACCGATTTTCCCGAGCCGGATTCACCGACGATAGCGATGGTTTCGCCACGGTAGAGCTGGAAGGAGATATCCTTGACGGCGTAGACGATGCCGTCCTCCACCTTGAATTTGACGGCGACATTGCGGGCGTCGATGACGGGCGGCACGGTCTTGTTGGCCGCATCAAGCCTGATATCGGGGGCAAAGGGATTGACGAGTGCGAGAGCCATTGTCCGTCTCCTCTCAATAGGGATCGATGGCGTCGCGCAGACCGTCGCCAAGCGCATTGAATGCAAAGACGGTGACGAGCACGAAGGCGACGGGCGAGAGGATCCAGGGATAAGAGCCGATGACCGAATAGGTGGACGTATCCTGCAGCATCAGCCCCCAGGAAATCAGCGGCGGCTTGACCGCGAAACCAAGGAAGCCAAGGAAGGATTCGAGCAGCACGACGCTCGGAATTGCCAGCGTCACAGTGACAATGACATGGCTCATCACGTTCGGGAAAATGTGCTGCAGGATGATGCGCCAGTCCGTCGCCCCTACCGCCATGGCGGCGCGCACATAATCGATCCGCGCCAAGGCCAAGGTCTTGCCGCGCACCTCGCGCGACATCTGCGCCCAGCCGAGCGCCGACATGACGATGATGACGAAGGCGAGGAAGACATTGGTCGGCGCCGTCACGGGGATCAACGAGGTCAGCGCCAGATAAAGCGGCAATTGCGGAAAGGCGAGCACCAGCTCGACGAAGCGCTGGATCCAGGTATCAAGCGTACCGCCGAAATAGCCTGAGACCATGCCGACGGTGGTGCCGACGATCGTGACAATGAAGACGACTGTCAGTGCAATCATCAGCGAGATGCGCGAGCCGTAGATGGCGCGGGAGAGCACGTCGCGGCCGAACTTGTCGGTGCCGAGGAAATGCACGGGCTGGCCGTCGACCGAGCCGAAGAGGTGGCGATTGCCGGGGATCAGGCCAAACAGGTTATAGGGCGCGCCCTTGACGAAAAAGCCGAGCAGACGCGGGTTGTTGTAGTCTGGCCCGACCACCGGCTGAAAGGTGACCGGATCGAGCTCGTCGGTTTCGGCCAGCGCATAGACGCGCGGCTGGAAGAAGAAATTACCGTCCTTGTCGTGGAAGCTGATCACCTGCGGCGGTGCAAAGCCGGTGTCGGTAGCCTTGGGATCGTCTGGGGCGACGAATTCGGCAAAGAGCGACATCAGCAGCAAGAGGATGACGAGGATGAGGCCGCCCATGCCTGTCCAGGAGCGCTTCAGGCGTCGCCAGACAAGCGCGATGTAGCTCTCATTGCCGCTTTTCGATTTGATCTTGTTGTCATCGAGCGGTGGCGCGGATGTACTGAAGGCGAGCATCAGTGGATCCCTCCCTGTTGGCGAACGCGGGGATCGAGCAAGGCGAGCAGCATATCGGCAATGATGTTGCCGATGATCAGCGTCGCCGACAGCACCATCATGAAGGTGGCGGTGACGTAGACATCGCCGACCGCCATCGAGCCGACGATCGCCGGCCCTACGGTCGGCAGCGCGAAAATAATGGCGGTTTCGATCTCGCCGGTCAGCATATAAGGCAGCACGACACCCTGATACATGACGAGCGGATGCAAGGCGTTCGGCACCGCATGGCGCATGACGACGGCGCCGCCGGAGAGTCCTTTCGCACGCGCGGTCTCGACATATTGCGCATTCAGCGTGTCGAGCAGATTGCCGCGCATGACACGCATGTTGTAGGCGAGCCCCCCGAAAGTGGCGATCGCCACGACCGGCCAGACATGCTTGACCAGATCGACGAACTTAGCCCAGGACCACGGCGCGCCGCCATATTGCGGCGAATAGAAGCTGCCGATTTCCGAGACGTTGAGCTGAAAGACGAGGATATAAACGATGATCAGCGCCATCAGGAAGCGCGGCACCGTCATGCCGAGAAATGAGATGCCGGAAAGCAGGCTGTCGATCCAGCTATATTGCCTGGTAGCGGCCCATATGCCGAAGCCGATGCCGAGAACGGAAGCGAAGAGATGGCAAACAAGCGCGAGCGCCAGGGTGCGCGGCAAGCGTTCGCCGACGACATCCGCGACCGGCTTGTTGTAGAACATGCTGTAGCCGAAATCACCCTTGGTGACGATGCCGCCGATCCAGTTGAAGTATTGCACGACCAGCGGCTTATCGAGGCCGTGTTCGCGACGGTAGATTTGCGCTTGCTCATCAGCCTGGGCGAAGGACGCGCCGCCCTGGTTCATCAACTGCGAACGGATGAAATCTGCATAGTCCCCAGGCGGCGCCTGGATGATGGCAAAAGTCACCACGCTCAGAATGACGAGCACAGGTATGGCAGAGGCTATGCGCACGAGCAGGAATCGCAACATGGGACGGTTCGCTTCTCTTCTTGCCGCCGGTGGTCTGCATCCTCTGAGGATAGCACGGACCGGCTGGGTTCACCCTTGCCCGGCTGCACCGCGATGCAGCCGGAATTTTTGCTTGGTTAGCGGGTAGCCGGCCCGTGGGGCCGGCTACCGTTGCTCCGTTAGTTGATCGGGCCAGCGCTGCCCGGCGCACCCGGAAGCTGCTGCGGGAACAACTCGTATTTGCCTTGCTTGTCGGCCGCGACCCACATGCGCTCGCGAATGATGGAGTCTTCTGCCCAGTTGAACATGAAGATCGGCGTGCCCGGAGGAACGTTCGAGAAGCGCTTGTTGATGATGAGCGCGCCCGGATATTCCGTCAGACCGATATTGTAGAGATGCTCGGTCGAGACTTTCTGGTACTGCTTCATCAGGGCCACACGCTCGTCGCTATTCTGCGAGGTCGTGAACTTATTGACAACATCGACCATCTCCTTTTCGAAAGGCATCAGGTCCAACTGGCCACTTTCGGGCGCGCGGTGGTTCCAGCTCGTGCGCGGGCCGACCGGGGCGAGCTGTTCGGTGTTCTGCACGACGGAGGCCAGCTCCGTGGTGTTACGCCGGACCATCCAGTCGAAGCGGCCGCTATAGTTGGCGTCGTCGCGCTTCGGTCCGTCGAGTGCATTGATGATCACGCGAAGCCCGAGCTTTTCCATCTGGGCCACGACGCCCTCGGCAAGGCTCTTGTCCGTGGTGTAGTCATTGTTGACCAAGAGCGTGATCTCGACATCCTTACCGCCGGCGGTGCCGGCCGGGAAGTTGACGATGCCGTCACCATCCGTGTCCTTGAGGCCCGCCTTGGCAAGCAGTTCCTTGGCACCCTTCAGATCGAAGGGATAATAGACGGTCGAGTTGCGATCATAGAAGCTGGTGCCCGAAGAAAGGCCGCCCGGATAGATCGCCGTGAACGGCCCCTTGACCAGGGAGTCACCGATCGCCTTGCGGTCGAGCGCCATGGTCACGGCCTTGCGGAAATCCTCGTTGCGGTTCAGCTCGCGGATTGCCTGGCCGCGTGGGTCCGGGTTGCCCCAGCCATTGGCGGAGAAGTTCATCTGCAGGTTATAGCCGATGAGGCGCGGTCCGAAGGCGAGACGCGCGGGAGCGTCCGGCTGGGCAGCGCGCTTCAGCGAAGCGACGAAGTTTTCCGGCTGCTCCAGATTGGAGAGGTCGCCGGAGCCGGCCACCGCCTGCACGTCGCGGTCCGCCCAAGTCGAAAGCTTATAGTGCAGCTCGTTGAGGTAAGGCAGTTGATTACCCTTCTCGTCGACCTTCCAGTAATAGGGATTGCGGCGCAGGACGATAATGTCATCGGATCGATACTCGACCGGCACCCAGGCGCCCATGACCGGAATGTTCATATATTCCGGTGGGAAAGCATTCTTGAACTGGTCGTAGGTGTTCTTCGAATATTTCGGATGCTGCGGCTTCAGGATGTGCGATGGGCCTGGGCAGAAATTGGGATAGGCCATCGTGTAGAGATATTGTTTCGGGAAGGCATCCTTGAAGGTCCACTCGATGGTGTAATCATCGATCTTCTTGAGGGTCGTGCCCTCGCCGAAAGCTTCCGGCGATGCGCCGCCACCGAGCGGCGAGACGTTCGGATCGATGACTTCGTCTTCCCAATAGAACATGATGTCGTCGGCATTGAAGGGCACGCCGTCGGACCATTTCGCACCTTCGATCAGGTGCATGGTGAGCTTGTGGCCGTCCGGCGACCATTCCCAGCCCTTGGCAAGGTTCGGCAGCGGTTCGGTGTCCTTCGCCTCGACCTGGAACAGCGGCGCGGTGCGCGTCAGGCACTCGGAGAGGCCGATATCGATGCCGCCCCACCCTTGCGTCTGGCCGGCGCCATAGTTCCAGCCTTCCGGCCGGCCGCCGATGACATGGCGCAGCGTATCGCCATAGACGCCGGTGCCGTCAGGCATGTTGCCGGTCTTGAAAACGAGCGGTTCCTTCGGCAGGCGATCCTTGACCGGCGGCAACTTGCCGGTCTTGACGAATTTCTCGGTAACCCAGTCCGGCTCGTGATATTCCGGCAGCGTCTTGAACTCCAGGATGGAATCGCGTGCCACATATTTGAT
Organism: Rhizobium sp. NXC24; assembly: GCF_002944315.1. Lineage (NCBI taxonomy): Bacteria > Pseudomonadati > Pseudomonadota > Alphaproteobacteria > Hyphomicrobiales > Rhizobiaceae > Rhizobium > Rhizobium sp. NXC24. The sequence goes on along the minus strand of NZ_CP024314.1, from coordinate 874,273 downwards.
CTTGCCTTCGGCCGGGAAAACTGGCGGTACGGGCGGCACCGTCGGTTCGGACGCGTAGGCGCTCATGGCGATCGCGGATGTGGCAATCGTCAACGCCGCAAGAATGCTGATCGGTCGAAAATGTCTCATCGTTTTCTCTCTCCCATTGTCGCGAGCGCCCCGCGGGTGCGCCGCACTCCTCCATCGAACGGGAACCGGTTGGCTTTGCGCGACGGGCCTCCTCCTGAAAGTCCCGCCGCAGCCAACCTGTCCCGAATGTCCATTCGCTAGCCAGCCTGCTTCACGGCTGCTTTTTCCGCTCTCAGCTCCTCGATCGAGCGTACGTTGCGGCTGGCCGCACCCTTCCAGTCGCGGGTTTTCACCTTGCCGCGCGACAGGCGGTCCTTGGCGCCTTCGACTGCATCCGCATATTGCGGCAACCAGCGAGCTTCGGCCACAATCATTTCGTCCACCATCTGCCAGACCTCTTCCGGTGTCGATACGGCGCCGACCAGCGGATCGTGCAGAACCGCGAGTTTCAGCAGGTCGAGATCGCCGCTGACGGCCGCATGAACCGACATACGCTGAACATTGATCGAGGAAATGCAGGTCGCGGCGCAGGCTTCGGGCAGCGTGATGCCTGCCACCATGTTGATGCCGAAGCGATCGACGAAGCCGGGCGATTCGATGATGGCGTCTGCAGGCAGATTGGTGATGACGCCATTATTCTTGACGTTGAAGTGGCCGCGATAGACGCGGTTGGTCTCCAGCGCTTCGAGAATATGGCTTGCATGCTCGTTCGAGCGCTTGGCGGGGTCGATCGGCTTCGAGGCGCTCTCGAGGATCTGCGGGAACTCCGTCTCGAACCAGTTGCGGGTCTCCGTCGAATGGCGGAGATAGCCGCCCGTCTCGCCGTGGATCCAGTCGGACATGTCGATCCACTTGTTGATCTCGTCCGGCCGCTTGCGATACCAGGGCAGGTATTCCGAAAGATGCCCGTTGCTTTCGGTGGAATAGACGCCGAAGCGCTTCAGCACATCGATGCGCAATTTCTCCTGCTGCGAATAGACCGGATGCGCCTCGAAAGCGGCAATCAGCTCGTCCTTGCCGATCTTGCGGCCGTTGAGACGCAGGTCGACGAACCAAGTCTGGTGATTGATGCCCGAGCAGATATAGTCGAGTTCCGACTTGTCCTTGGCCCCGAGAACTTCGGCGATCTGCTCGGCCCCGTGCTGGACGCCATGGCAGAGACCAATCGTATCGACCTTGCCGTATTCGATCGCCGCCCAGGTGTTCATCGCCATCGGGTTGGCATAGTTCAGGAACTTCGCGCCTGTTTCAGCGACTTCGCGAATATCCTTGCAGAAGTCGAGAATGACGGGAATGTTGCGCTGGCCGTAGAGAATGCCGCCGGCGCAGATCGTGTCGCCGACGCATTGGTCGATACCGTATTTCAGGGGGATGCGGATATCTTCGGCATAGGCTTCCAGCCCACCGACGCGCACGCAACTGATGACGTAGCGCGCGCCATCGAGAGCCTTGCGCCGTTCTGTCGTGGCCGTCACCCGCGTCGGCAACTTGTTCGCCTCGACGATCTTGTCGAGGATCGCCTTGATCATCGTAAGATTGTGCTCGCTGACATCGGTCAGCGCGAATTCGACATCCCGGAACTCCGGCACGCAGAGAATGTCGGTGAACAGTTTTTTCGTGAAGCCGACGCTGCCTGCGCCGATGATGGCGATTTTGAAACTCATGATCCTCACCTTAAAGTCGGTCGAACAATCAGCAGCGGAGAAGAGGCTGGTGTTTTCATTCTATGATCGCAGAGACAGCGCGACACAGTAAAATCAGCACCTTCTCCTCCTTCTGCCGGTCCTCATCGGCAGGTGCATGCTGTTTTCTGAGAGGAATTATGCCTATAATCGTCGGGCCGACCAGAGAACTATTATGCTTTCAAGGGTAATTTTGTGCTGCAAGATTTGATCGCCAACGGCCAGACCATGCGGACCGTCTCATTGCCGCGTGGACGCCACCGGCTGCACGCCATGCCGACCAGCGCGGGCTACGAAATAAGGGACAACGAGCTTTACGATTGGGATGGACGCAGGCGCGGCCAGACGCCATTTACGGTGCTGCAGCACACGATCGGCGGCAGCGGCCGGCTGCGCTATGAAAACCGCAACTACCGTGTCGGCCCCGGTGACACGCTGTTGGTGCTTGTGCCGCACAACCATCGTTACTGGTTGGAAAAAGGTGAGCGGTGGGAATATTTCTGGATATCGATGAATGGCGAGGAGGCGCTGCGTATTCATCGCCTGATCCTCACCGCCGCCGGGCCGCTCCTGAAACTGCAGCAGTCGACGATCGATCATCTTGCCGATTGCAGCCTCCGGCTCGTAAGGGGCGCCACGACGCCAGCCTCTGCCTCGGCGGTGGCCTATGAAGCCGCGATGGCGCTCTATGACGATGTCTTTGGTTCGCATGCCATCGCCGCCGATCGATCCGCCATGCAGACGGTGATCGACTATATCGACGCCAATCTCGACAAGCCCTTGCCGGTCAGCGACCTTGCCAGGGTCAGCGGCCTCAGCCGCGCCCATTTCTCGCGTGTCTTTGCCGACAGCGAGGGTTTGCCGCCGGCGGAATTCGTCCTGCAGCAACGCATGCAGAGGGCCGCCAAGCTCCTGACCAAGGCAGCGTTCATTCCGGTCAAGGAAGTCGCGATCATGTCTGGCTTCGACGATGCCAATTATTTCTCGAAAGCTTTCCGGCGCACCTACGGCATCAACCCTACGGAATTCCGCACCACCGGCATGTACGCGGCAGTGCGGAGCCCAGGAGAGGACATCAAGAATGCGCGGACAAGATAGCTCCGCCTATGCGGAATGCGGATGCAGGTCGTCGTTACCAGGCGTTTCCAGCCGCACCAGCTTTCCTTCTTCCGCCTTGTAGAAATATTGGCTCGCCACCAGCCAGCCCTTCAACGGACGCAGCGGCGGGATGCAGGTGAGCAGCATGAACGGCAGCGTCGTGAAGGCATGCACCCAATAGGGAGCCTGGAAGGCGACTTCGAGCCAGACGGCAAGCGCGACGCTTGGGATGCAAGCGAAGCAGATGACGAAGAAGGCCGGACCATCGGCCGGATCGGCAAAGGAATAGTCGAGGCCGCAGACCTCGCAGGACGGCCGGAGCGTCAGGAAACCTTTGAACAGATGACCTTGCCCGCAGCGCGGGCAGCGGTTGCGCAAACCGGTCTGGAGCGGGGGAAGCGGCGGCCATGAATCTTCGGATGACATTGTTTTGTCCCTTCCAAGAACCGGGCATTCGCTCTGGAGCGCATTGCCCGAGAGCCTCGCGGGCGAAGCGCCCCATGCGGATCGTCCCGAAGCCGGACGGCACTGTGGGCGACCTTCAAGCCGCCTGCCGTCCTGTTGGAAGATGTATGGCACAACATGCATACATTGTCAATTATTGTATGTATATTGTTCAAGTATCTCATGCGGGCGCGGCAATTTGTCCGATCAGATGACGATCGCCGAAGCGGCCGGTGTCTCTGCCAGCAGATCGGCGACAATGCCGAGGCTCTGGCGAAGATGGTCGCGATCTTCCGCAACGCCGAGCCCAAGGCGGACCGCTTCCGGCGCCGGACCAAGGGCAAAGGCATCGCTCGCGACGACGCCAATGCCGGCAGAGCGCAGTCGCGCCGTGAATTCGCCGCGCGACCATTCGGACGGCAGCCGCAGCCAGGCATGGAAGCCTTCCGGATCGACAAGCAGATTGGCGGCAGGCAGCAATTCCGCCGCAATCGCCTGCCGTGCCTTCGTCTCCTGGCGGATCGCCGCCAGCACAGCCTCGGCCGTACCGTCTTCGATCCAGCGGCTGGCGATCGCGGCGGAAAGCGGCGAAGCCATGGCGGCGGTCGCGCGGATGATGCCGGCAAGCTTGGTTGCCGCGCGCAGATCCGGCACAGCGAGATAGGCGATGCGCAGCGCGGGCGACAGACACTTGGCGAGGCCGGCGATGTGATAGACCCGCTCCGGCGCAAGCGCCGCCAGCGGCGCGACCGGCTGTATCGGCAGCGCGCCATAGGCATCGTCCTCGATAACAGCGACATCGTAACGGGCGGCGATGTCGAGAATGGCCTTGCGCCGCGACAGCGGCAACGTGATCGTCGTCGGGTTGTTGATGGTGGGATTGCAATAAAGCGCCTTTGGGCGCCTACTGAGGCAGAACTCCTCAAAAGCTTCTGGAATCAGACCTTTATCGTCGGTTTCTATAGCAGCAACATTAAGCCGCAAATGCGCCGCCACGGAGAGGAAGCCCGGATAGGTCAGCGCCTCAGCGCAGACTGTGTCGCCAGGGGCCGTCAGCGTGCGGGTGATGGCGAGTATCGCGCCCTGAGCGCCGGGGCACACGAGAATACGTTCCGGCCCGATACCGGGCAGCCGGCCTGAGAGCCATTCCGCTCCGGCCGCGCGGTCCCGGACGGCGCCGCCTGGCTGTTGGTAGCGCAGCAGCAGGTCCAGCCCATCGCTGAATTCCAGCCCGCTGATCCCCTGCCACATCCGCTCCGTCAGGGCTTCGTCATCGAAGCGCGGCGGCAGGTTCATGCTCATATCGACCAGCCCGCTGGGAATGGATTTTTGGCGTGGCGGCGCTGCCCGGCCCTGGCTGACATAGGTCCCCTGCCCGACCCGGCCTTCCACCAAACCCCGTTTGCGCGCTTCGGCGTAGGCGCGGGTGACGGTGGTGAAATCGATGCCGAGCGCCTCGGCTAGCGCGCGCTGCGGTGGCAGGCGCGCACCGATCGCCAAGCGGCCGGCGCGGATGTCGGCCTGCAAGGCATCGGCGATCGCCAGATAGACCGGCCCGGCCACCCTGCTGATAGAGGGTGCCCAGAAGGGCGCTGCCTGATCATCGCTCATATCGGTATCTCCAAAGGAATGTATGCATATTGTATGGTTTTTGCGCCGCGAGCAAGAGGGTGACCACCGGGAAATGCCGATCCGGGATCCGATTTCGTTGCACCATCGCGACAGGCCTGTATAGATATCGCCCGGCTGCGACCATGCTTCGCATCGCAACCGCGCCTTTTCCAAGCAATACGCGTTCGTCCAGGCTGCGACGGGCTCCATCGATAGGAATGAACATGCGCTCTGTTGTCGCTTTCAATGAATCCTGGAGTTTTCAGGAAGGTTTTTCGCTTGCCGAAGTTGGCCATCTTCAGGCAGGACAGCCCGTCACCTTGCCGCACACTGCGGTTGAGCTGCCATTCAACTATTTCGACGAGAAATCCTATCAGCGCGCCTTCACCTACCAGAAGATCCTGCCCTGGAGCGCCGATTTCGCCGGGCGCGAAATGTCGCTGGTGTTCGATGCCGCCATGGCCGATGCGGTCGTCTATCTCAATGGCGAGGAGATCATCGCTCACAAGGACGGCTACACACCCTTCGAAGCGCGGCTGACTGGCCGCCTGCGGGAGGGCGACAATCTCCTCACCGTCAAGATCGACGGCAGCGAGAACCCGGAAATCCCGCCCTTCGGCGGCCGTATTGACTATCTCACCTATGCCGGTATCTACCGCGATGTCTGGCTGAAGGTGGCAGCGCCCGTCTCGATCGCCAACATCAAGGTCGAGACCGGCAATGTGCTTGCCGCTGCAAAATCCGCGACCGTTCGCTGCGACATCGCCAATCCGCAGGGCCTCGCCTTCAACGGCGCGATGGAAACCCGCCTCTGCGCAGCGGATGGCACGGTGCTGGCCTCGGCAGTCGCCGAGATCTCGGGCGGCAGCGTTACCTTCGCCTTCGACAATCTGACCGGCATCTCGCTGTGGGAACTCGACAATCCCGTGCTCTATACGATTGATGCCGAGCTGAAAACCAACCATGGATCAGATCGGTGCGCGGTAAATTTCGGCTTCCGCACTGCCGAGTTCACCGCCGAAGGTTTTCTGCTGAATGGCCGCAAGCTGAAGCTGCGCGGTCTCAACCGTCACCAGGCCTTCCCCTATGCCGGCTATGCCATGGGCCGCTCCGCGCAGGAGCGTGACGCCGAGATCATGAAGCACACGTTGAAGTGCAACGTGGTGCGCACATCGCATTATCCGCAATCGACCTGGTTCCTCGATCATTGCGACCGCATCGGCCTACTGGTCTTCGAGGAAATCCCCGGTTGGCAGCATATTGGCGGCGAAGAGTGGAAACAGGAATCGATCCGAAACGTCCGCCGCATGATCGAACGCGACTGGAACCATCCCTCGATCATCATCTGGGGCGTGCGCATCAACGAATCGCAGGATTCCCATGATTTTTACGTCGAGACCAACAGGCTTGCCCGCGAACTCGATCCGACGCGCCAGACCGGCGGCGTGCGCTACATCACCGAGAGCGAGTTGCTCGAAGACGTCTATACGATGAACGACTTCATTCTCGGCAACGAGGAGCTGCCGGGCGCCAACCGCCCGCGCACGCCTCTCAGATCGCAGCAGGAGAATACCGGCCTCTCTAAGAATGTGCCCTATCTGATCACCGAATTCGGCGGCCACATGTACCCAACGAAGATCTACGATCAGGAACAACGGCAGGCCGAGCATGTGCGCCGGCATCTGGAAGTGCTGAATGCGGCCTATGGCGACCCGTCGATATCAGGCGCCATCGGCTGGTGCATGTTCGACTACAATACCCATAGCGATTTCGGCTCCGGCGACCGCATCTGCTATCACGGCGTCATGGACATGTTCCGCGAGCCGAAATTCGCGGCCTACGCCTATATCAGCCAGTGCGAGCCTTCCGACGAGGTCGTTATGAAGCCCGTGACCCAATGGGCGCGCGGTGAGCGCAACATTGGCGGCGTGCTGCCGCTAATCGTGCTCACCAATTGCGATGAAATCGAGCTGCGCTACGGCTCGCTCGTCAAGCGTATCGGCCCGGACCGGGAGAATTTCCCGCATCTACCGCACCCGCCCGTCGTCTTCGACCATCGCCATTTCACGAAGGACGAATTGGGCGTCTGGGGCATGGAATGGGAGGACGCGCATTTTACCGGGTTTATTGGTGGCAAGGCGGTGGCAACGCTGCACATGGTCGCCAATCCCCTTCCGACGACGCTCGAGGTGAAGGCGGACAGCCTGACGCTTCGCGCCGGCGATCGCGACACGACGCGTATCATCGTCCGTGCTCTTGACCAGGCAGGCTCCCGCCTGCCCTTCCTTAACGATGTCGCGACGATAAAGGTCACCGGCCCTGCTGAGGTCATCGGCCCGCAGACGATAGCCTTCCAGGGCGGTACCACCGGCTTCTGGCTCCAGTCGACGGGCGAAGCGGGGGCAATCATCGTCGAAGTTTCATCCTCGCGCTTTGCGACGCGAACGGTCACGCTGGCGGCGAAGTGACGACCTAAAAGCAGGCTCAGGCGATGACGGGATAGCCCAACGTGATCGCCTGCCGCTCCAGCTCGGCCAACGCCTCATAATCGGCATCGCCAAGCACCTCAAAGCGCCGCAACGACAAGGTATCGCGGACATCCGCAAGCGTGGGCTCGCTTGCGATGCCGGAGAGAATTTGGCGCAGCAGCGTCAGTTCTTCCGCCGAAGTTTCCATGCCGGTGATGAACGGCAAGCCCGGCCCGCTGACCGTTTCCGCCAGAATGCGGACACCGGCGACACGGTGGGGATCAAAGCGGTTGGCATTGCCGAAGGTGACGCAGTCAATCGCTGCGACATCAGCTCTGCCGTCGGTCACGGCATCGATACTGCGCAGATGCCCGCCGGTTTCGATGACGCGACCGAAGAAGCTGCTGCCTTTAGCGAGCGGCGCGATGGCCGCACGGAAGAGATTGGAGCCGGAATTGCTGCCGGGATCGTTGATGGCGGCGGTCAGTCCGCGAAGATCGGCAAGCGCCTCTATTGCCGAGTCCTTGCGAACAATGATGAAGCTGCGCATCGACGGGCCATCGCAACCCGGCAGGTCATAGACCGGCGTCGCCACAAGCTGGACCCTGCCTCGCAGGTATTTGACATAGGGAAAGCCGCAAGTCTGCGCCAGCAGCAGCCCAGGCTGCACCCAGGCCTCGTCATGCGTGATGCCCTTCTCCAATGTCTCGGGGACATCCGCCACGCCCGCTTTTCGCAGCCGGTCGCCGATATAGGCCCAGAGAGCGTCCGTCGCGGCAACAAGCGGCGGCTGACCGGTATACATGGCAATGTTGCTGAGGCGCATAACGGGATATCTCAAGAGATCGGCAGGACTTGCTGATCCCATACACCGCTCCGAATGCTGGCGCATCCCGGAAAGTGCATTTGCTTCGTCGAGGCGTCCGCCTTCAATAGTCGGGCACGTCAAGCGTGCCTTCGCCCTGGGGAAAAATGCCTTTCCTCATCGGCATCATCGACATCGGGTCTGGCATCCTCGAGCGCCTGCAGAACTTTCGCGCGCAGCCATGCATCGTGGACAGCGCTGTTGCTGACGAGTTCGAGTGGCAGGGCGCCCTCATTCGCCGTACGGGTCAGCAGGATGCGGATGGCATCCGAGACCGTTAATCCCATGGTCTCGAGAACGGCCGCTGCGCGTTCTTTGATTTCAGCGTCGATTTGAGTCTGGACCATTACATCCGATGCCATTTCAGCCTCCCTCGGCTGAGGAACAATGTCATGCATTTCGAATGACATCTTCCAGTGGCCGAATATAAATCAAAAAGTCGGCGCGTGCACCGTCACCGGGTCGGTCGTGGCGACGCGTTGCGGCGTTTCCGCTGCCGGCGCTGGGAACTGTCCCTCGAACAGGCGTTGGATGGCAGCGGTGCTCCGGTCGTTGCGTGGCAGAACCGGTTTACGTGCCAGCAATTCCTCATCGATTATCGCCTGCATGCCTGTCGTGAAATTGCGAAGGCTGAATTGAGCCGCATGCGCGCGCAGCACGTCCGGACGGAAAGCATCCTCGTGATCTTCGAAATCATGCACCGCGTCCACCACTGCTTCCACGGATTGCTCCCCGAACAATATACCGCTGAGGCCTGGAACGACCGTTTCCAGCGCGCCGCCGCTGCCAAAGGCGATGACGGGACGGCCGCTGGCCATGGCCTCGACCGGAACGATGCCGAAATCCTCTTCGCCCGGGAAAATCAGTGCGCGGCAGCGAGCCAACTTCTCCTTCAGCACCGAGAACGGCGCACGGCCGAGGAAGGTAATGGTCGGTCCGGCCAAACGTTTGAGTTTCTCCATTTCCTTGCCCTCGCCGATGATGACCAGATTGCGGTTCATCTTGGTAAAAGCCCGGACAGCGAGGTCGATCCGCTTGTAGGGAATGAGCTGGCCGGCGCAGAGGTAGAAGTCCTCCGTTGCCGCCGCCGGGATGAAATCGTCCACCGAGACCGGCGGGTAGAGCACGGTTGCTGGGCGACGGTAATATTTGCCGATGCGGGCGCTGACATGGTGGGAGTTGGCGATGAAGCGATCGACGCGCAAGCTGGTGTTGACGTCCCAGGTCCGCAACAGCGGCGCCAGCACCGGCAACATCAGCCGCGAGGCAAGGCCGGCATTGGAGCGATAGAAATGATAGTGGTCCCAGAGGTAGCGCATCGGCGAGTGGCAGTAGCAGACGTGCGTTGCTTGCGGCGGCGGGATAATGCCCTTTGCCGGGCCTGATTCGCTGGAGATGATCAGATCGTAACCGCTGAGATCGAAGCTCTCCAGTGCGAAGGGCATCAGTGGCAGCAGTGACTGATAGCCTTTGATGGCGCCGGGGATGCGCTGCAGGAACGATGTCGTGACCTTGTGTCTCCTGATCTTTTCGGAGACGCGGCTCTCATCATAGACGAGCGTGAAGATATCGGCGTCCGGATACATGTCGCAGAGCGCTTCGACCACTTTCTCGCCGCCCCGCATCGACACCAGCCAATAATGAACGATGGCTACCCGCATCCTTCTTCCTCCGCCGTTGATCGAGACATCATTGTGCGGGCGGCGGGCAATGCGACAGAACCCACATCGGTCCTCCATCGCATCCAAATGGTGGAAGGTCATGACCAAAAGGTCTAGGCGGCCAAAAACAGTTTAAACTCAATGTTATATTCGCTGTTACCCGAACGCTGAGCCCCACCCATTCCTTCCTCAGAAGGGATTAGCCGTAACCCTACGGCAGGGGATTTACTCGAAAAGCGTTCAAGGGATGATCTCAGTCCATAGCGCTGCGGCAGGGTTGGCGGTGGCGCGACCGACACGAAAACGAGATCGCGCCTCATGTTGACAATTTCTGCTCTTCACGCACAAGCCCGCCGGAAGACGCCGGGCACCATCCTCGGCCTGTTCCTCGCCCTGGCACTTTCGGGAACCGCCTTTATCGACAAAGCGAGTGCCGCATCGGACGATGTCTATCACATCAAGCCTCAGACGCGGATGAAGGTAGCGATCGTCGAATGGGTCGCCGCGACCGGCGAATATAAGGAATGGACGGCGCTGAACGGCGAATATGTCGTTTCGCAATCCGGAACGATCTCCATCCCGATGATCGGCGAGATGACGGTCCTCGATAAGACCACTGTAGGTGTCTCCGCAGAAATCGGCGATCGGCTGAAGCAGATCACCGGGCTTGCCACCGCTCCGACGGCGTCCGTCGAAGTGGTGAAATATCCGATGATCTACGTCACCGGTTCAGTCGAGAAGCCGAGCGAGCTGGAATTCCGGCCGGGGCTGACAGTCAAGCAGGCCGTTGCTATGGCCGGCGGCCGCGAGCGCCGCACCAGTCCGACCGGCGAATATAACAATGCGCAGCAGATCAGCTATGCCGGCGAGATTAACCGGATGGAGCTGCAATTGAAGCAGCTCGGCGCTCGGCGCGCCCGGTTGATGGCTGAGCTGAATGACCAGACGACCATCGATTTTCCGATGGAAATCAAGGCGGCGCCCGAAGGCTCGGCCATCAAGCAGATCATGACCAGCGAAATCGATGTCTTCAATGCCAGGGCCGAGGCGATGCGCCAACAGCTTCAAGCTGCCGCCGAGCTCGAAACCTTGCTGCGCAACGAGATCGACATTCTCGACGAGAAAATGACATCCCAGGACGAGCAGGTGAAGATCGCCCAGGACGAATTGCAGGACATTTCCAAGCTGGTCGACACGAAGATCCTCACCACCTCGCGCAAGACCTCCCTGGAACGCGTCGTCGCTGACATGCAGAGCGGCAAGCTCGATCTCGTCGTCGCCTCGATGCAGGCCAAGCAAAAGCTCAGCGAGACCCAACGCGATGCGCTGAACCTCAAAGGGCAGCGCAAGACCGAGGTCGGACAGCAATTGCAGGCGACCGAAACCGAAATCGAAGACACCAAGCTGAAGCGCAACACGACGCTGCAACTGCTGCAGATCGCCGGCGCTTCGCTGTCTCGCTCCCAGAGCATGAAGGCGATCGATCTCCAGCCGCTCGAATATTGGATCACGCGCGGCGGCGATGCAGGCACCACAACCGAGGTGCAAGAAACGACGGAGGTGCAGCCGGGCGATGTGCTGGATGTTCGCTACAACGTTTCCGGCAGCCTGGACGGCACGGTGCTGTCCTCGATCGATCCCACGCAATCCCAATAACCACCATCAAAAGCAAGGTCGGGCGGAAGTATCATGGCAGTTCACGAGATTGGTAAAAGCGTACCCGGAGCTCAATCCGAGGCCAAGCGATCAAACGGAAGCGAATATATTTCCTTTCGCGATATTTGGCGGTTCATGCAGCGTCATGTGCTGATCTTCATCACCTTTACCGCGATGGGGCTCGGCATCGGCTCATACTACGTGATGACCACCCAGCCGATCTATCAGGCTACAACCCGCCTGGTGATGGATCCGGAACAAGGCCGCATTGCGTCCCAGGACGCCTTCAGCGGCACGGTCATCATCGAGGCTGCGGAAATCGCCAGCCAGGTTGAGATCGTCAAATCGGAGGCCATCGCCCGCGCGGTGATCGAGAAGCTCAATCTCAGTGAAGACCCCGAGATCGTCGGGGGCATGTCGTGGCAGGGAGCCCTGCGTGACAAACTGCATAGCATCAGCGCCTATTTCACCCACAGCCACGACGAAGAAGTAAAGCCTGTCCCGACCCAAGACGATCTGATGCGCCGCACTATGGCCTCGTTTCTCTCCAGGGTCTCGGTCAACCGTGTCGGCCAATCCTACATTCTGGAAATCGGCTATAGTTCCACCGATCCGCGTAAGGCGGCACTGGCGGCGAACGCGATCGCCGCCGCCTATATCCGCACGGGGCTGACCGAGCGCGCCTCCGCCGCACAAAGCGGCGCGAAATGGTTGGAGACGCGGCTGATCGAGGTCGGGCGGCAGGCCCGCGAGGCCGCAATGAGCGTCGAAGAGTTCCGTGCCAAGAACGGCATCATGGAAATCAGCGCCTCCTCCTCGCTCGATCAGCAGCAATTGTCCGAAATCAGTAGCCAGGCGCTGGCAGCCCGGGCACAGACGGCCGCAGAATCCGCCAAGCTTGCGACGCTCACCCGGCTTATGGCCGGCGAGAAGGTCGAGGGCGATGTCGACGAGACGATCAACAATCCGCGCATACAGAAACTGCAGGAAGATCTGAGCACTGCAACGACCAAGCTCAACAACCTGACCAGCCGGTATGATGCCGGCAACCCGGCAATCGCGGCTGCGCAGGACGAGATCAATCGGCTGAAAAGCGAGATGCAGAGGGAGTTTTCCCGCATCCAAGCGGTCTATCGCTCCAATCTGGAAGTAGCCCAAACCCGGGAGAAGCTGCTCAACGACGAGCTGGCCGCGCTGACGGAAACCGGTACCGACAAGAACCTGGCGCGTGTCGAACTTTCCGAAATGGAGAGCCGCGCAACGACCTATCGCCGCATGTATGAAAGCATCCTGCAGCAATTGATCGGCGCGCTGCAGAAGGAATCCTTCCCGCTCGGCAATGCCCGCATCGTGACGGCTGCCGCCGTGCCGCTGACGAAGAACTGGCCGAAATCCTCGATCGTCATTCCTTTCTCCGCCATGCTCGGCCTTGCCTTGGGACTTGGGATGGCGCTGCTGCGTGACGGCATGGACCGGCGCGTCAGCTCCAGCGAAAAGCTGCGGCGCGAACTCGGCATCACCTCGCTCGGCCATGTGCCTGTCTATGCCGGCCCGTCCTTCGTGCCCGGCCATATCGTAGGCGGTGGCTCGACGTGGCGACGAACCATGTCACCGCTGAGATCCGTGCTCGATACACCCTACTCGCAATTTTCCGAAGCCTTGCGTGGCGTAAAACATTCGGTCGACTCCGCCTTCCAGCCGAATGCGCCGATGGTGATTGGTATCACTTCGGTCGGCACAGGCGAAGGCAAGACGACGATCGCGACCAATCTCGCTCAGCTCTATCAGAACGAGGGCACATCCGTGGTGCTGGTCGACGCCGATTTCCTCAATGCCCGCCTCAGCGGCGTGGCAATGGAATCGGGCGCGGATTTCGGCATGGATCTGCTGCGCATGAACGAAGTGCCGCGGCGTTATTCAGTCGCACATGAAAACGGCTTGTCCATCGCAACGATCGATCATGATCCGGAGATCGACAGGCTGTCGTCGCAGCCCTATGGCAGCGGCATTCCCGTCGTCACGGTCGACGAGACGGAGAAATCCGTTGCCGCATTCCAGCGCTATGGCCATCTGCCGGCGCTCAAGGCGGAAATCGATCTGCTGCGCCGGCGCTACAAGGTGGTCATCGTCGACATGTCGGCCTTCGAAGACTCCGCCGATACACGCGTCATCTGCTCCTATCTCGAAGGCATCGTCGTCGTTGTCGGCCATACCAACAAGATGACGGTGGAGCGGCTGTCCGACGCGCTTGCAAGCTTTGGTACGACGCCGATCAATATCCTCGGCATCATCGCCAACCGCAGCAGCGAAAAGCGCCGGCATGCCGAGCGCCATCACTGGTGGCGCAAGCCGCAGCCGCGCGAAACCCGCTTTTCCGCCAAGCGGCTCGAAGGCCGTCCGGCTGGCCGCCCGCTCAAGCTGGTCGTCGGCATCGCCAGTGCCGGCCGGCGGGACATCCTGTCCTCGATCCTTCCGCATATGGCGCGCCAGACGCGCAAGCCGGACGAAGTGGTCGTCTGCCTCGCCTCGCCGGAGGACATCGATCCGAGCTGCCTGCGCGATCTCGATTTTCCGGTGCGCGTGCTGATTTCCGAACGGGGACTCTGCCGCCAGCGCAACCGGATCCTCGACAACATTCCCGATTCGGACGTCGTCCTCTTCGTCGATGATGATTTCCTGATGACGCCGAACTACCTCGAGGAGACGGAACGGCTGTTCCAATTCCATCCGGACATCGTCATGTGCACCGGCACGGTGCTTGCAGACGGGATCACCGGCCCCGGCATCTCCGTTCGCGACGGGCTGCGAATGGTGGAATCGAAGAGCCGGCGGCGGTCGGATCCGACGGCCCAGTTCCAGCCGGTCTACAACGCCTATGGTTGCAACATGGCGGTCCGCACCACGATCATCAAAGCCGGCAATCTGCGCTTCGACGAGAACCTGCCCTTCTATGGCTGGCTCGAGGATGTCGATTTCAGCCGGATCGTCGCCCGCTACGGCCAAGTGGTCAGCGCCAAGCAGTTGGAAGGCGTGCATCTCGGCACGAAGGTCGGCCGCTCGGCCGGCGTCCGGCTCGGTTATTCGCAAATCGCCAATCCCGTCTATCTCATGCGCAAGCGAACCATGAGCGTCCGTCACGCGTCCATCCAGATCGGCCGCAACCTAGCCGCCAACCTCGTCAAAGCCTGGCGGCCCGAGCCGTGGGTCGACCGCAAGGGACGGCTGAAGGGCAATGCGATGGCCTGTCTCGATCTGCTGAAGGGCAGGCTTGCGCCGCAAAACGTCGAAGCGCTGGAGTAATCTCGTGAGGCCACCCCGTCCCGATCGGGTCGTCATCATCAACGATCGCTCCGTCAAAGTTGGCGGAGCATCGAATCTGGCGATCCTTTCTGCCGATCTATTGCAACACGCTGGAATTCCAGTCACCTATTTCGCCGGCGACACCGCCGGCGACAATCCGCCGGCGTTGGACACCATCAATCTCGATGGCCTGCCACTGACCCAGCAAGGCCGGATGAACGCCCTCGCCAGCGGACTATACAGCAAGAGCGCCTATACTGCGCTGCAGGATCTCATCACCCGAAAGGACACGCCAGCTACGATCTACCATGTACATGGCTGGTCGAAGATCCTTTCGCCGTCGATCTTTCGGGCGCTGTGGCCGGTGCGCGAGCGGGTCGTGCTGCACGCCCATGACTATTTCCTATCCTGCCCGAACGGCGGCTTTGCGAACTATCGAAAAAACGATGTGTGCCGCCTCACGCCGATGTCGATGCAATGCCTGACGACGCAGTGCGACAAGCGCGGTTATCACGAGAAGGTCTGGCGATCGGCGCGGCATGTGCTGCGGGAGCACTTTTACCCCACTCATCAAACGCCGGCCAATATCGTCATCGTGCACCAGCGCATGCGCGACTATTTCGACCGTAGCGGTATCGAAACAGACAATATCGAGATCATCCGCAATCCGGTCGAACCCTTTCTGAAGCAGCCGATGCAGCCATGGAAGAAACGCGATTTCTTTTTCGTCGGTCGGCTCGAACCGGAAAAAGGATTCGAGGATGCCGCCATGGCGGCGCGGCTTGCCGGCATAAGTCTCCACATCATCGGCGACGGCGCGGGCCGCGCGCTGCTGGAGCGCGACTATCCGGAGGTGGTCATTCACGGCTGGAAATCCAAGGAGGAGATGCGCGACATCATCGGCAATGCCCGAGCACTCGTCGTTTCCTCGCGCGTTCCGGAGCCTTTCGGGCTCGCCGCGCTGGAAGCGGTGACCAGCGGTATTCCGGTCATCCTTCCAGACGCGGCGCTTCTCGGCGACGAAATTGCCGAGCTCGGCTGTGGACTGACCTTTCAAAGCGGCAAGGTAGAAACGCTTGCCGGCGCGATGCGCCGCCTTGCAGGCGATAACATGTTGATCCGCCTGATGAGCGTCAACTGCATGCGCCGGTCCAGTGGTCTTGCCCATACACCGGCCTCCTGGCGGGACGCACTGATCACCCTCTACGACCGCATTCTCGAGCGCACGGCCGCCTCCGCTGCCCTCGCCGAGGACTATCCGGAAGCTGCTGGACAATCACCAATCGGTTAGTTGAGTAGACGAATTACCTGCCGACCTAGCCGTGCTTTCCCGGCTTTACGTCAATGGGACTAGGGCAATACCCGCAGGGTCAATTGTCAAGCTTGAGGGCAACTGGCAGCTTTGTGAAACGGTTCGGCAATGTCGAGAGGTTCAAGAGATGCTGTCGGCTTTTGATGGCTATGCTCATGATGAGCAACCGCTTCGTGATTTGAAACAGACAGCAAGGCGCAGCCGCGCCAAGCGTAGCGTCGATATACTGCTTTCGGCCGTAGGCCTGCTGTTTCTCGCCCCGGCGCTTCTTGTAATCGCCATCGCGCTGCTATTGGTCGATGGCCGCCCCATCATCTACCGCCATACCCGCGTCGGCCGAGAGGGCCGCCCGTTCCAATGCCTGAAGTTCCGTTCCATGCGCAAGGATGCAGACAAGCGCCTGGCTGAGTTGCTGGAGCGGGAGCCGGAACGGAAGAGGGAATGGCTGGCCACGCAGAAGCTGATGAACGATCCGCGCGTCCACTGGCTCGGCAAATATCTGCGCATGAGCAGCGCCGATGAACTGCCGCAGCTTCTCAACGTGCTGCGTGGCGAGATGAGCTTGGTCGGGCCACGCCCGGTGGTGGCCGCGGAACTTGAGCGCTACGGATCGCAATTGTACTGCTACCTGGCACTACAGCCCGGCATCACCGGCCTATGGCAGGTCAACCGCTGCGCCGACACCTCCTATGAGGAGCGGGTACAGTTCGATGTCGACTACTACCATGCATGCTCATTCTGGACGGACGTCGCCATTCTCTGGAAGACCGTCGGCGTCGTGCTGCTTGCCCGCAATGAAAAGGAACGACTCACCAAATGAAGAAGATGGCGACCGCAGCCCAGACCGCGAGACAAAACAGTATCAGCAGCCAACGGAGCACGAATTTCCGGCGCGGAAAGCGCCGGCGCCCGGCTGCCGTGCGATCGGGATCGACGTCCTTCATAACCTGTTCTGCATGTTGTCTCATGACAGTTTACGAAAAACCCTCTGTTGGGCGAACACCAACCAAAAACATCTTCTCAGGCCCAGGTCGCAACTTACGTAACGTTAGGCCGTTCAACGCCAGTTTGCTTAGTTTTTGGAGCGTTCCCCTTGGCGCAAGATTGTGTTCCGAATGGGAACGTTACATGATTTATCTTAAGAAAATCTGGTTTTTCTTAAAGAAACCCACACAATATTATGGGGCCGCGATGAGTCAGCGGTGGAAAAACGGAGGGGTTTTGCCTTTCTTTTCTCCGACGCAGGCGGTGCGCTGATGGACGGGATGCCCCTTCCCCCTCCATCTTCCGGCCGATTCGGTTTGCCGCGATGGCTTCGCCTGCGCTTGCCGTCCGTCATCGGCGACGGTGCTTCGACCTTGGTTTCGAAGATCGTCTCCCAGGTCGTGCAGCTCGTCGTTTTCCTCGTCGCAGCGCGTGTGCTGGAGTCTGCCGAATTCGGCCTCTACGCCTATAGCTCCGCCATCGTGATCCTGCTCGTCGTTGTTGCCGAGGGCGGCTGGGGCGAGTTCATCATGAAAACGGAGTGCACGCGGGACGAGCTCGACCAGGTCGGCACGATCTCGGTCATCTCCGGAATCCTGATAACGATCGTCGGCCTCTCGATTGCCGCGGTCGTCTGGTTTGTCTTCCATCAGCCCTGGGAAGGCATGCTGCTCTGCCTCTTCAGTTGCTGGTTCCTGCCCTCCTCGCTTTCAGTCGTCTATGACGGACTGCTGGTCGCGAGGGGGCAGTTGCGCAAACAGGCGGCAATCCGTATCGCATCCGAGCTTACCGGGCTGGGCGTGACTATGCTCGGCCTGTGGATAGGTTGGAACGTCTTCTCCCTCGTGGCGGGAAGGCTTGCGACACTGCTCGTCGGCGTATTCGCCTCTGCCATCGTCGCACGTTGGTATCCCAAACCACGCCTCACCTTTCCGTTCGCGCGCGAAATCCTCGAGTTCTCGCGTCATATTCTGGCAAACCGGCTGATCATCTTCCTGCGCTCCTATTCGGGCACACTGGCGATCGGCAGCTTTCTCGGTCTCGCGGAAGCCGGTTATTATCGCGTTGCCGAACGGATCATCGCCGCCTTCTCCGAACTCATCGGCGAGCCGGCGCGCATGCTCGCCTGGACGTTGTTCCGCCGGGCGACCGTCAAGATCGATGCCAACGGCAAAACATCCCGCGATGTCGGTCCCGCCGCGACCACCTTCATGACCCTTCTGATGGCGATCTCGGCGCCGATCTATCTCGGGCTGTCGCTGATTTCATCCAGCTTGATCGACGTGGTGCTCGGCGACAAATGGGCGCCGGCAGCGATCCTCGTGACGATCCTCTCGGTCAAGCAGGTGCTGCTGACGCCCGGCTATGTCACCGAGCCGCTGCTTTCTCTGTCCGGCAATATCAGGCATATGCCTGCCGCGCTGTTGCTCAACGGCGCTATCTCGGTCGGCCTGATCGTTCTCTTCGCGCCCTTCGGCGTCGAGGCGGCGGCTGGTAGCCAATGCCTGGCATCGCTGATTTCCTTTGTGGTATCGATGCATCTGCAGCGCAACTATGGCGGCCTCGCATGGAGGCGGGTGATTAGCGACTGCGCCTACGTTGCCGTTGCCATCGCAGCCATGGCGGCAACGGTCTATTCGCTCGGTTATCTCGCCGAAGCGTCTGCGCTGCGGCACCTGGCAACATTGGCGATCCAAGTGGTGTCCGGCGGAGCGACCTACGTTCTCACCCTTGCGATCCTTCAGAAATTGATAGGGATCCCGATCCCGATCTTTGCGGTCGGCCGACGATAGGCCTGACAATTTTCAAAACGAGAAAGGCCGTTCGAGGCCAGTTGAGGACATGACAATGGCGACGGCATCTTTGTCAGAGAACAAGCGCTCGATCCTTGGCGAAACGGTCCGCAGTCTTGGCCGGTCTTTGTCGCCGCTGCGTGCGGCCGGCGGGCGCCTGCGGTATCTATCGCCATTTCCGCGGCGATTTACCGGAGCTTACAGTTCCTACGAAGCTGCCTTTGCCGCCGCCAAGACCATGCCGATGGCCGGTTACGACCACGAGGAAATCACCAATGTCGGCTTTTCCAAAATGTGCCAGGTCTTGCCATGGGACTATCCGGTGATGTTCTGGATGCGCAACCTGATGCAGGAGGTTGACGGTGTAATCGACGCCGGCGGCCATATGGGAACGAAATACAGGGCTTTCCGGCCGTTGTTGCAGTTCGACGACTCCTTCCGTTGGGTCGTCTACGATCTTCCCTCCTTCACCCGCGCCGGACGGCGCTTGGCGGAGCGCGATGGTCTGACCGGCCTCACCTTCGTCGACCGCATCGAGGAAGCCGCCGGCATACCGCTTTTCCTGGGCTCCGGCTTGATGCAATATCTGGATGTGCCGCTCTCCAGCCTGCTGCAGCGCCTGCCGGCGTTGCCCCGGCATGTGATCCTCAACAAGGTCGCCCTCCACAAGAGAGGCACGGTCGTGACGCTGGAACGAATAAGCGGCGCCTATGTGCCTTATCAGATGCGCGACGAAGCCACCTTCCTCGGCGATTTGACACAGCTCGGTTACACGCAGGTCGACCGCTGGGCGATCCCATCTCTGTCTCACCTCATCGACACCCATCCGGAATTGGGACGGAGCGAAAGCGCCGGCTTCTATTTCCGCCTCGGCTAGAGATATTCCCGGAACGCAGTCAAGGGGGTGGCGAGAGCCGCCCCTTCGTGCATGGATCAAATCAAATAGTATTGACTAATCGATTAGTCCTTGCTATTTGATTTCTCATGATCGAAACCGACACCATAACTGCCGTCATGCGCGCCCTTGCCGATCCCACCCGGCGGGCCGTGTTCGAGCGCATCGTCAATTCCGACGAGATCACCGTGGTCGAATTGACCCGCGGCAGCAGTGTCACGCAGGGCGCCATCTCCCAACATCTCAAGTCCTTGAAACAGGCTGGCCTTGTCTGCGAGCGCCCCGAGGGTCGCAACGTCTATTATCGTGCCCAGCCAGATGGCCTGGAGCCGCTGGTCGACTGGATGAGCCACTATGGCGTCTTCTGGCGCGAACGCTTTGCCGATCTGAGAAACCTGCTGAAGGAAATCGACCCATGAACCAAGCCGTGAGTAAAGACACGCAGGCCATTGTGGCCGAAGAAGTTTTCCCGCATGCGCCGGCGATCATCTGGAAGGCCTTGACCAGCGGCGAACTGATCAGCCGCTGGCTGATGGCGCCGAAGGGTTTCGAGCCTGTGGCCGGCTGCCACTTCACCTTTCAAACCACGCCCGCAGGCGAATGGGACGGCACCATTCACTGCGAGGTGCTGGAGGTCGTGCCGAATGAGCGGCTGTCCTATGCCTGGAGGGGCGGCCATGCGGCCAATGATGGTTACGGCTCAAAACTGGACACGGTGGTCACCTTCACCCTCTCCAAGGCCGAGGCGGGCACGCGCCTGCGCCTCGTCCATTCCGGCTTCGTGCTTCCGAAGAACGATACCGCCTACCGCAACATGAGCGAAGGCTGGAAAAAGGTGGTCAAGAGGCTCGACATGGTGGTCGCCGAAGAGGCGTCTTCGCAAACATCGCATTGAAGCAATAGGAGAACGACATGAACAAGCTCTATGTCGGCGGCTGCGCCTGCGGCGCGATCCGCTACGAAATCGCCGGCGAACCAGCCGTCATGGTTGACTGCCAGTGCCGGCAATGTCAGCGCGACAGCGGCACCGGCCATCAATCGCATCTGACTTTTGTTGCGGCTGAGGTGAAGGTCGAGGGAGAAGCGTCGCACTGGCAGACCGTTGGTGACGGCGGAACCGTGAAGCGGCGCGGCTTCTGCCCGACATGCGGCTCGTCCGTCTATATGACGTTTCCCGACATGCCGGATGTGTTCATCGTCACGCCAGCAAGCCTCGATGAGCCAAGCCGCTATGAGCCGCAATTGGTATCCTGGACCGCGGCCGGATATGCCTGGGATCACCTCGATCCTGCACTGCCGAAATTCGACAAGATGCCACCGAGGTGAGACAGCTTGAACCTGAAGATCAATAGAGACATCAGACTGTCTTCACCATGACCGACGATAATCCTTCAGCAATGACATAGGGCCTCTCGATTGCATGCCTCGCCTTAAGATGATCGGCGAGGCGGACTGCCAGCGTCAACAGCATCAATGTCGGATTGGCGTGCCCGCCCGTCGGAAAGACCGAACTGCCTGCGACGAACAATCCGTCGACACCATGGACCATCGCGTTCGGATCGACGACGCTGGTCGCGCGATCGGTTCCCATGCGCGTCGTGCAGGATGGATGCGCCATATCCATGAAAGCCGCGCTGCCGTCGTCATCCATGGCGATCCAGTCGGCGAGTTGCGGCCGCGGCAAGCCGATGCGGCCGAATTCCTTTGAAATCACTTGCGCCAGTCGCTTTATGCTCTTGATTTCGCAAGGCCCTATCTTCCAATCCACTCGAGGCAGAGGCCTGCCGAAGCGATCACGTGTGTGCGAAAGCGTGACCCGGCTTTCGGGGTCAAGCTTTTGCTCCGCCATGACGTCGAAACGCAGCTCGGTCGACCGGTGCGGCAAGCCGCGTTTGCGGATCAGCCTGTTGTAGAGGCCGGATGCGATCATTCCGGGCGATCGTCCGATGGCCGAAAGATCATGCGCCAATGTCCGGTGTGAGCCGTGCGCCACGCGCTTCAGCGCAACCCACGGGTCGTCGTCAGCGTGGATCTGGACCGGATAGGCCGCGCAATTGGTAAGACCTTCCCGCACCTGCATGTCCGGACTGAGAGACAGTCCCTGCAGATAAAAATGCGTTCGCCCTTTATGCGACAGACCATAGAAATTGAAATGCCGGGCGATCCGATCGATATCGCGCCCGGTGACGCGGGCAAGCGACGTGCGGGGATGATCGGCAAGATAGCGGCCGACGACATCCCGGCTGTTGCCAATGCCGGACCTCATCAACGTGTTTGAGGCCAGCAGCAATCGGGCATTCTCAATGCCGCCGCCGCAAAGTACAATCGTCCTGGCGTCGACGATGGCCTTGTTTCCTTCAAGGCTCGTCACATTCAAGGACGTGGCCCGGCGGCCATTGTGGTCGAGAACGACCTCCGTCACCGTCGCATGTGTCAGAAAATCGATATTCGTCGCATTGATCTTGCGCGCGCATCTGTTGAAGCGCATCGGTTCGCCGCGCCGATTCCGCTCATGGCTGAATTGCCAGAAGAACGGACGGAGAAGATCGCTGTTCATGCCAAGATCGGTCGGGCGGGAATGCAGCCGTTCATAAAGGCGCTCGTCGTAAAGATTGGGTCCGAGATTGAGGAGGTCGCCGGCACGATCCAGCGCTATCTGCAGCTCATCGCGCCCGATCGGCCAGCCGGACAGCGACAGCCACGGCCGCCTTGCGAAATCGATCTCGTCGAAAGCAGCACATTTGCCGACCCACGTATGAGTGCTGCCGCCGAGAAGCCGGTTGCGCAGCTCGAAGGCCGGTATCTCGTTCAACCACTCCAAGCCGCCGCTGTAACCGCGCCCAACCGGCTCGATGCCGGCGCGCGCAACAGGCTCGCCGATATTTTCGACCGCGTTCAGTGTCTGCAATTCGGGCTCGTAATCGAGGCCGCCGCTATCGATGACGAGGATGCGAACTGGCGTATTTGCAAATTCCTGTGCGATGGTGATGCCCGCGGGACCACCGCCGACGATGGCGATATCGGCATGTAGCAGCGTATTGTCCCGGGCTGATCTGAGGTCTCGGATCGCCATGATAACATTCTCCCACAATTCCTTGTTTTTCTATCGGAATCGCGGCTTCGCGGATAATCGTCCAATCAGGCATAGATGCGTATGTGAGCTACCGATTTTGGATAGGTCGATTGGCTCTGCACCAAGCCTTTCTGGCCGGAAAGCCATGCTGAAAACAGAGCGAACGGGCGCTAGGCTCAAAGACGAGAGCCGCTGATTTCATCGGGAGCGAAGATATGGCTAAAGTCGGATTGCGGGAATGGATGGCGCTTGCGCCGGTATTTGCGTCGGGAAAATTGGCGCGCTATGGCGACGACACAGGCGGTCCCCTATTGCGGTTCGAGGCCGATTTCTGCGCCAAGTTCGGCGTACAGCATGCGCTGACGATGAGCAGCGGTACCGGGGCGCTGATTTCAGCGTTGGTCGCGGCCGGCATCGGCCCCGGCGACGAAGTGCTGGTGCCCGCCTATACCTGGATCGCCACCGCCGCCGCGCCTCTGGCCGCCGGCGCCGTGCCGGTCCTGGTCGACATCGACCAGACATTGACGATGGACCCTGCCGACATCGTCCGCAAAATCACCCCGCAGACGAAGGCGATCATTCCCGTGCACATGTCGAACATGGTCTGCGACATGGACAGCATCATGCACATCGCCCGCGAGCATAATCTGCTTGTCATCGAGGATGCCTGCCAGGCCGTCGGGCTGACCTACAAGAACAAGCGGACGGGCACGATCGGCGACCTCGGCGCTTATAGCTTCAACCAGTTCAAGAACATGAATATCGGCGAAGGCGGCGCTGTCGTTACCAACGATCCGCAGCTTTTTGCCCGGGCGCGCATGTATCACGACATCGGCTCGCTGTTTCGCGGCCATCTCGATAATGCCAACGAACCGCCGATGCTCGGCGTGAATTTCAAGGCGAGCCAAATCCAGGGTGCCATGCTGCGCGTCCAACTGAAGCGGCTCGATCCGATGATTGCGCGCATGCGCAAGCGCTACGACATGATGACCGAGATCCTGTCGAAGAGTGACAGGATGCGCATCGGTCCGCACAATGATGTCGCCAACGCCGCCGGCTTGCATGTCATCTTCGAAACGCCCGACGACGCCAGACAGTTTGCCGAGGAAAACAGGCGTGGCGTCTATCGACTCTACGATTCCAGCCGCCACGTCTACACCAATTGGCAGCCGGTGCTGCAACAGCGCAGCGGCCACCCTGCAATGAACCCCTATAATTGGACGGATCGAAAGATCGAATATACGCCTGACATGTGCGCGCAGACGCTGGATATCCTGAAGCGCACTTGCCGCATCAGCCTGGGCGAGAACTATCCGGCGGCGCTGATGGCATATTTGGCACGGCGCATGGTTCGCCAAGGCCCGACCGCCAGCGGCAAGCTCTCCTATGCAACAACCTAGTTTCGAAATCATCGGTCCAGACGTTATCGACGTCTGGACCTGGAGCCTCGATGCGACGCCATCTCAGCTCGATGGGTTCGCAGCGCTCTTGTCCGCTGAAGAGCTCACAAGAGCTGCGCGCTTCGTGCGCGAACGAGACAGACAACGGTTCATAGTTGGAAGGGGACGGTTGCGATCCATCCTCGGGCAGTATCTCGGCCTGTCGCCGCAAAAAGTGTCCTTCACGTATAACGACTATGGCAAGCCTTACGTCGCTTTCCCTGGCGGCACTCCCCTCCACTTCAATCTGAGCCACAGCGCCGATCTTGCGGCGCTAGCGATCTCTGATCGCTACGAGCTCGGCATCGATGTCGAGGAAATCCGCTTCCTCAAGGAAGACATCGCTGGTCGTTTCTTTTCCCGTAAGGAATGCCTGACCCTGCGGGCACTGCCGCCGGAGGCCTATCTCGACGGTTTCTATCGCTGCTGGACGCGCAAGGAGGCCTTCGTCAAGGCGCATGGCGAGGGGCTCTCGCTGGCGCTCGACAGTTTCGACGTAACATTCGATTGGACAAGTGAACCGAGACTGGAGCGGCTAGAGGGCGATCCAGACGCGCCTTTCAACTGGCGGATTCTCGAGCTTGAAACACCGGCGACGTTCGCCGGCGCTGTTGTTGCTCTCACAAAGGGTCGTCCGGTCGGCCTGCGCTATCGCAGCGATGAGGATGAGACGCCTAGAGCGCATCGCGATCTCTGGGATTCGCTCCGCGCGCTTTAGGTTCTTTATTTTACGCGTGTCGCTATTGCAAAACCGCGTTTGCCGCCACGAAAGAATTGCCCATCAATCTCCGACATTGAACATTTCAGCCGCGTCGGGCAGTACGGTGTCCGAGTGCAAAAGCAATCGCACGGCGTCTTGCATGATGAGCGGCGGAGCCATCTGTGAGGCGAGCTCGATTATCCGCGCCTGCAGTTTCTGGACCATTTCGGGGTTCTGATCGGCAAGGTTTGTGGTCTCGGACGTATCCTTCGAAAGATCGAAGAGTTCGAGTTTCGGCGGCAACGTCGCCTTCCACACAAGCTTCCAATCGTCCTGGCGGACGGCGGCCGTCATTGGTTCGATGTTGTAGACGATCTCGGTGCGTGGCGATGGCTTTCCTTCGCCAAGCATCGGCCACATGTCCATCCCGTCCAGCGGCTTGTTCTTGCCGAGCTTGGCACCGGCCAGAGCCGCCAAGGTCGGGTACATGTCAACGACATGCATCATTCCGTCGGCGGTAGCAGGCTTGATCTTTCCCGGCCAGTTGACCAGGCCAGCGACGCGGGTACCTCCTTCATAGGTCGTCCCCTTGCCCTCCCGGTAAGGACCGTTGTCGGCCGGAAGCTTGCCCTTGACGTCGCTTTCCCCTGCAAAGAAAGCATTGACCACGCCGCCATTGTCGCACTGAAAGACAATGAGCGTATTCTCGCGCATGCCGCGCATTTCGAGAGCTTCGATGACTCTGCCGATGCCATCGTCCATCACCGAGATCATCGCCGCATAGTTTCGTCGGCTCTCGTCGGCGATATGGCTGTTGCGTTCAATTCCTTCGGCGCCTGGAAGGGCGTATGCGGCGATGTGAAGGCCAGATACAGGAACAAAGGCTTCGACTGATCGTGCTCGTTGATCACTCGCACGGCTTCGGTGGCGAAGAGAACGTTGTCGAATCCTTCCTCCTCGATGGCTTCGTTGTTCCGGTACCAATCCGCATTGCCGTTCGCCGACTTATGCGTGAAGTGATCGATCTCGCCAAGCAGAGCGCCATAGAATGAATCGAATCCGCGCTGGCGCGGCCAGAATGCCGTTTTGGCGTGACCGAGGTGCCATTTGCCGCTCGCGGCGGTGGCATAGCCTGCTTCCTTCAACATTTCCGGCAAGAGATAGTCATCGAGCGCCAAGCCGTAGGTACCGCCCTGGGGAATGACGGCAGTCTGCATGCCGTACCGGAACGGGTAGCGGCCCGTCATGAACGCCGCCCGGGTCGGCGTGCACATGGGCTGGGCGTAGTGTTGCTCAAGCCGGGCGCCTTTTTCCGCCAGTTGGTCGATATTTGGCGTCTTTATGTCAGAGCCGTGAAATCCGACATCCTTCCAGCCCAAATCGTCGGCGAGGATAAAAACAATGTTCGGCTTGGTTGACTGTGCCATCGCGGCCGTTCCGGAAGCAAGCGCTGCGGCCAATCCACCCACGCCCATCCTGCCAGCAATTTGCACCGCCGCCAGTGAACCGCCAGTCGTGAGCACCGCCCGGCGCGTAAACCCTTGTGGGCCGACATGATCGGCCTTGTTGTCAACGTCCTTATCCATCAGTTCTGCCTCCCCCTCGCTGGGCGGCCTTTGTCCAGCATTTCGTGCAAGAACAGTTCGTTGATGATCATCACCCGCGCGACAGGCTTTAAATGCTCAATCTCGCATCCATGATATAGCGCCCGCCCGCTGCATCGAAATGATGGCAGCCGAGAAGCCCGGTCTTGAAGTCCGGCGTGATCGTGCGGATGCAGCGTTCGCGATAATGATCGAGCGTGAGCTCTTCGATTTCCATGATGTTCAGCCCATAACCGTAGAGGCCATGGGAATTTCGCTGCGACGGCCTGTAGATCTTGCCATCCCGCTCGAAGATGCGCCCGGCATTGCGGGCCACGGTGCTGCCGATGACGACGGGATTGCGTTTATGCGGCACGACGCGCTTCAGCTCCGGACCATCGACCTCGAAGACATAGAGCTCGTTACAGTGATCTTCATAGGCGTGATGATCCGAGAGATTGGTGAAGAGCCACCATTTGTTGCCGTGATGCGTCAGAATGCTGTCGGCAGCCGATTGGCCTTCGAGGGCGGTGGAATAAAGCTCCCATTTCAATGGGAATTCGGTGCAGCGCCAGATCTCGAGCCGATGCGACTGATGCGCCTCCGGCATCATGAAGATGTCGTCGCCGTCGCGGAACACGAACGGATAGGAGAGATGGTGCGGGCAATCGAGCGCCACGCCGAGCCGCTCAATCTTGTCGCCGTTGAAGCGGCCAACCGCGATATGCGCCTTGCGGTCGCCGTCCGCATAGGCTTCGTAAAACAGATAGCACTCGCCATCGTGCTGAAAGAGGAAGGGATCGGCCTTGATGTCGCCCTTGGTCGGCGGGATTTCGATCGCCTGGCTAGGATCGAAATCATCTATCCGCCCGCGACCGGTATAGAGCGTCCAGATTGACGAACCGAAACGCAGCTTTGATTTCAATACCTTAAGCGCTTTTCCTGAGAGATAACCTGACAATGCGCCGGTATAGCGGAAGAGATCGCCGAATGATGGGGCTGAAGTGACTGGCGGGCGCGCCAATGCCGTTGTGTCGAGCTGACGCGTATCGGCCAAACGCCCAAGTTCGCGCATCAAAAGCGTCACGCCACGCTCCCGCACGAAAGCGGCATTGCGCGCCGCGCTGAATTTGATGTTGAACGAGGAGGTAGCAATCTGGGCAAGCTGTGTTTCATCGCCGCGCTTGGCATAAAGCGTCAGGTCCGTCACCGGTGCCCTGGCAATGACATCGGCATAGCTATACCAATCGGCATGTTCCGATCGCTGATCGGAGAAATTGAAGGCCCATTCGCCAAACGGCAGTGCCCGGATCGCATCGTCGGGCAAGCCCTCCGGCGTGGTGCGTATGACCAGATCGAGATCGAGACGCTTGAGTAATGCGGAAGCGACGCTGCCATCGGTCGTGTTGCGGCCGCCAATGGCTTCGAGATAGTCGACGCGCTGGCGGCCGGCATCGAAATGCTTCGGGATATAGGCGGGCTGCCGGGCGAGCAGTTTACCCTCCAGCCGTGCTTCCAAGGCAAACAGCGACGACGTCTTCCGGTTACCGAAAGCACGCGGATGAACCAGCAGCGTGACGAGCTCGAAGCGCGGATCGGCAAGAACCCGGTCAAAAACCATCAGCTCCCAATTCTCAAAGCCGTCCTTATGCCCGGCAAGAACACCGATCCTCAAAGGCTTGGTCATATCCATAGTCGCGTTTCCTGTGCGGTTTCGCCGGATATTTTTCGAAGCGGCGCCTTAGGCGCCGCCGAACTTCTTGGAGATGACCGATGCCAGTTCGGCCACCGAGTCCTCATGCCAGCCATCGATATCGAGAACGGTCGTATCTGCCGCCACCGCATCGCCCCAGCCGAACAGCAATTTGCGGGCGCGGGGATGGTTGGCCTGGCTGCGCAGCAAGATAACCGAAGGATCCTTGTTTTGCGCCGGCTTATAGCTGCGCGCAGCCTCCACCAGCAGATCCGTCACCGCCGCATTGGCCTCTTCCTCAGGGGTATATTTCCCAGCCTTGACGCCGAACATTTTCAGGAGCGAGAGCGAGAAATTGAACTCCTTGAGGAACACGATCAGAGGCATCCGGCCCGACAGTACCTTCTTCGTGAAGTAGACGAGGCGTTTGACGCGCCGCTCCCTGTTCCACCGCTTCTGCTCCCTTTTCGGCAGCGAGCGGAAGTAGCCTGGCGCCCATGTATCGATGATCGCAGTAAAGCTGACATCAGCCCCCTTCTCCCGCAACTGCCGGGTTACCTCCATAGCCAGCGTCCCGTTGACGCAGAGCCCGGCGAGGCCAACAGGCCCGGCGCTGACATCGATCTGCATGGCATCGACCGCAAAGCGGGCAATATCCTCGAGCCGCATACCAGCCAGATTTCCGAGATCGGTATTGAACATGTTGACGTTGTGAACCGACACCGTATCCGGCAATTCGTTTGCCAGGCGGTAATAGAGGAAGGGATGGTTGAGCGTGTAAACCGAAGCCGGTCCCGTGCCACGTTTGCAGGTGATCATTTCCCAGGGGTTGGCGATCGCGGCGGCGGGTTCCTCCGCCTTCGGCGTGTCGAAGATCGCGGCGGCAAAGCCTTCAAGCGTCGGCTCCTTGAACAGAAGTTCCAGCGTCGGCTTGACGTTGAATTTGTCCCGCACGGCCGACAGCAGCCGCAGCGCCAGCAGGGAATGACCGCCGAGCGCGAAGAAATCGTCCTTCGGCCGTACCTGCGGAACTTGGAGAATGTCTTGCCAGAGGGCCGCCAGCGCAGCCATCTTCTTCGCCACCGGCGTATCGGCCGAAGCCTGGCTCGCGGAAAGCTCGGTTGCCGATGCGTCCTTGGCGGCAGCAACTGCATGCCGTTCGGGCACGGTCAGGGATGATAGCATTGCCTCGGGATGGTCGAGGGCGATCTCATACGCCTTCTGCCAGAGCTGCAGCAGGCTTTCGATCGTGCGTGCATCGAAGAGATCGGCATTGTATTCGATCGACATGCGCCAGCCCGTCGGCCGGCCGATCATGATGAAGCTCAGATCGTAGATGACGCCGGGCGATTGCGATGGTGAGCTGATCAGCTCGAAGCCGCCATAGCGATGATCCTCCAGAAACGCCTTCTGCAGGTTGAAATTCACCGAAATCAGCGGATTGCGCGAGGGATCGCGGACCGGGTTGATCAGCTCTACCAGCTTGTTGAACGGCATGCGCTGGTGGTTCAGCGCCCCCTCCACCGTCTCGCTGACCGAATGGATATGCTGCGCGAACGAGATGTCGGAAGAAAAATCGAAGCGCAGCACGAGATTGTTGATGAAGACGCCGATCAGGTCTTCAAGATCGGAATGTTCGCGGCCTGCCACCTGCGAGCCGAACATCACGGTCGCGGCATTCGTCAACCGATGCAACATGGCGCTGATGATGGCGGCGCCATAGCTGTATTGCGAGACGCGATGAGCGCGTGCGGCAGCATCCATGCGCTCGCTGAAGGCGAGAGGCTGCGCGACGGAGAGAATATTGCCGTGATTGGTCTTCACACGGCCGCGCGGATGGTCCGGCGTCACTTCGAAGTAAGGCGCGCCGGTGAGCTTCTCCCGCCAGAAGGTCTTCTCCGTCTCGAAACCGTAGCTCTGCAGATATTCCTGCTGCCAGAGAGCATAGTCGCCATATTGGAGCGGCAAATCAGGGAGGACAGGCTGCCGGCCGGCATCGATGGCGGCGGCGATTTCCCCCACTTCCCGTCCGAGCACGCGGATCGACCAACCATCGAAGCAGCTCTGGTGGGCGGTGATGAGGAGAACCCCGCGGTCATTTTCGGCCATCAGCAGCGAGACGCGAAAGAGCCCGGGCTTGCTAAGGTCGAAAGGAGCCTGTGCCGTCTCCTCGCCGATCGACAGGATTCTTGTCTGGCGCTGATCGGCCGCCATGCTGCGAAGATCGATCACCGACATCTTGAAATCGATCCGGTCCACCGCCTGCTGGAAGGGGCGCCCTTCCCTTTCGATGAATCGCGTCCTCAGAATCTCATGACGCTGGATCACCTTGCGAAAGGCCGCCTCGATGGTCGCGGCTTTGAACGCGCCGCGAATTTCCCAGCGAACCGCAACATTGAGCGCTGGATTGCCGGGGAGCAACTGGTCGAGAATCCAGCAGCGCAATTGCGTCTGCGTGCAGGGAAACTCGCCGATGATCTCCAGAGCGGCAACCTGGCCTACGGGGCTGTTTTCAACACTACTCATATTGCCCTCTCCAATCCGCGGCGTGCGCCGTTACGGAAGTCTTTCAATGATGGAACGTGGAACTGAGCCGGGTCAGCCTTGATCTCCCCTTGGCTGTCGGCAAAGGCCGCCAGCTCGGCTACCGAGGGATGACGCAGCAGATGCTTCGCCTCCAGTGGCAGGCCGGTGTCGAGCATGCGGGCGGCGATGCGGAAGATAGTCAGCGAGTCGGCACCCAGCGCGTAGAGATTGTCGTCGACGCTGATATCCCCGAGGTTCAACACCTCCTCCCAGATTGTCAGGATCCGCCGCTCGGTCTCTGTCTTGGGTTGAACCTTGACGACTGCAGCCTCGCGCTGCGGCACGCCGCGCAACTGCAGGGTCTTCCGGTCGAGCTTGCCATTGGCAGTCTGCGGCAGCTCGCTTTCAGTCACCCAGAAGCTCGGCACCATATGGCCGGGAAGATTGGCCTTGGCATGTGCGGCAAGATTGGCCGGCGAAAGCTCGATGCCGCTGATCGTGGGTACGACATAGCAGACGAGAGAGCGGTCGCCCTTCTGGTTCTCCGCCGCGACGACGGCGCATTGGCGAACGCCTTCGGCTTTGGAGACCACGGCTTCGATATCGCCAAGTTCGATGCGGAAGCCGCGAAGCTTTATCTGCTGGTCGCGTCGTCCGAGCAGTTGCAGCGACCCGTCGGCCAGGCGCCGGCCGACATCGCCGGTCTTGTAGAGACGTTTCGGCCTGCCGGTAGCGAAGCAGAATGGCACGAAGGCTTTCTCGGTCAGGTCAAGCCGGTCGAAATAACCGTTCGCCAGGCCATCGCCGCCGATATGCAGCTCGCCGGTTACGCCAATCGGCGCGATGCTGTTGTTCTGGTCGAGAATATAGAGCTGGGTGTTGGCGATCGGGTGGCCGATGGTGATCGGCTGATCCGCATCGGTGATCCGCTGCAGCGAAGACCAGATCGTCGTCTCCGTCGGGCCATACATGTTCCAGAGCTCGCCCCCGATCGCCAGCAGCGATTTCGCCAGCTCCTTCGGCAAGGGTTCGCCGCCGCAGAGCATCTTCAGGTTCGGCCGCTCCTTGAGGCCCGCCTCCGTCAGCATCTGCCAGAGCGTCGGGGTTGCCTGCAGCACCGTCGCATTATGCTCATTGATCAGCCGCACCAGCGCGAAGCCATCCTGCACCTGCATCCGGTTGGCGACGACGACCTTTCCGCCCGATATCAACGGCAGGTAGATTTCCAGCCCGGCGATATCGAAGGAGATCGTCGTTACGGCAATCAGCGTGTCATTGGCGGTGAATCCCGGCTCCTTCGCCATGGAAAGGAGGAAGTTCGTCAGCGCCCGGTGGGACACTTCGACGCCCTTCGGCATGCCGGTCGAGCCGGAGGTAAAGATGATATAGGCCGGAGCCGTGGTGTCGGTCGGCAGGCTCTTCAGGGTGGCCCCTGTCATCGAGCCGATCGCCTTCGCGTCCTTGTCGGTACGGATGATCGGCGTGCCTGAGGCTGCAAGTCGTGCCATCTCGTCGCTATCGCAAATCAGGCCGCCGACGCGGGCGATATCCAGCGTCTGACGCAACCGCGGCTCAGGATGGGCCGGGTCCATGGGCACATAGGTGTGCCCGGCCTTCATGACCGCCAAGAGAGCGACGATCATTTCCAGCGAGCGCTCGACGAGAAGCGCGATGCGCTGCCCGGGTTCGGGGATCGCCATCTGCAGATAGAGGGCAAGCTGGTTGGAGCGGGTTTCGAGTTCGCCGTAGGTGATCGTATGGCCGTCATGTTCGGCGGCGATGGAATGCGGATGTTCTGCTGCCTTGCGGGCGAAGAGCGAGAAGGCAAACTCATCATGATTGTAGTCCATCGCCGTATGATTGAGGCTTTCGATCAGCCAGGATTTCTCGTCCGCCGTCAGCAGCGACAGTTCGGAAACCTTGCGCTCCATATCTTTCGCGAGTGCCGCAGCCAGCGTCGAGAAATGGCCTATCCAGCGCTCGATGGTGGCGCGGTCGAAGACGTCGGCATTGTAGTCGACGTCGATGCGAATGTGATCCGCGGCCTCGATCATGTTGAAGAACATGTCGAAGTTGGAGAAGGCCTTCGCATTCGGCTCGATCGTCGGCTTCAGGTTGCCGAAGGCGCCGCCGCCGGCCATCCGCTCCAGGTTGAACTGGATCTCGGTGAGCGGCAGGCGCCGCGAGTCGCGCTTGATCCCGAGTTTGCGCACCAGCGTGCCGTAGGTGTAGTCCTGATGCTCGAACGCCTGGAAGACCAACTGTTGCGTTGCCTTCAGGTGGGTGACGAAGGATTCTGTTGACGTCACGGTCTGACGCAGCGGCAGGAGGTTGACGCAGTGGCCGACGAGGATCTGGTCACCGACCAGGCTCTGGCCAGCCGAGGGGATGGCGATGACCATGTCCTCCTGGCCGGAAAGCCGCGAGATCGTTACCTGCAAGGTGGCAAGCAGGGTAGAGAACAGCGTCGCACCCGATTTTGCTCCTGCCTTCTTCAGGGCCTTATAGACTTCTTCGCCGATGAAGCCGGTGCAGGTTCCGCCGGCAAAGCTGCGATATTCCGGGCGCGGCCGATCAAGCGGCATTTCCGGCAGATCGGGAACCGTCTTGAACTGGTCGAGCCAGAATTGCTCCGTAGCCCCTGATTTCTCCGGCTTCGGTGCGAAGTCGGTCGAATAGGCGGCGAAGGACAGAGCCGGTTCGAAGTGCGGCATGTCGCCCTGTTGGTAGGCAGCATAGGCGGTCGACAACTCATCGACGAACACGTTGATCGACCAGCCATCGCAGACGATGTGGTGGCCCGTGAAGACGAAGACATGCTTGTCGTGACCGAGCTTCACGATGCTGGCACGGACCAGAGGACCGTTCACGAGGTCAAAGGGTGTCAGCGCCTCATCTTCGATGATCTGACGCAGATGGGCTTCGTTGGCACCATCGACCAGCGGCAGATCGAGTTTGAAATCCGGAATGAAGTGGAAGAACTGGCCGCTGCGATCAAAACGGATATGGAAGGCATCATGACGATCAACGACGGTATCGATGGCTTTGCGGAACGCTTTCTCGTCGAAAGCGCCTTCGAGCTTCAATGAAAAGGATTCGTTGAACGAGCACGAGGCTTCGTCGCCGGCCTGTGCCGCCAGCCAGATTTCCGTCTGCGCCTCCGTCAGCGGTGCGGATTGCGGCCGCGGAGCGCGCGCTACCACGGGTACTTTCGTTTCAACCGATGAGGCTGGTCTATCTTCGGCAGGGGCGAGGATTCCCACCGACTGCAGCGCGTCGAGAGTGTCGCGGAAGGCCTTGGCGATCGTCTGGAAATCGTCTTCGCTATGGGCCGTGGTCAGGAAGCATGGATAGCCTTCCTGGATGTGGACGCCGTTCAGGCGCATCTGGGCGTAGAACAGCGACCCCAGCGAATCCTGGCTGCTGAAGTCGGCGGCGAACCAGCTCTTATAGCCGTGAACGACATCGGCAATGCCGCGCCTTGCGAGTTCCGCCTTCATTTCGGCGACGAGTGCCTGGGTTCGTTCGGCGACGCGTCCATAAAGCTCCGCACCCTCACCCTTGATGTGATGCAGGACGGCATGTGCCGCGGCAAGCACCAGCGGGTGACGTACGAATGTGCCGGCAAAAAAAGTCGGGGCGGTCATGGGAACGGAGTCATCGCCGTAATTCCAGTGGCCGCCGTCGAGAGCATCCATGAAACGTGCGCTTCCAACCAAGACTCCGATCGGCATGCCGCCGCCGACAACTTTGCCATAAGTCGCCATATCGCCCTTGATGCCCCAGATCGCCTGCATGCCGCCGGGATCGACGCGGAAGCCAGTGACGACTTCATCGAAGACCAGGGCGAATTCAGACTTGGTGGCGACATCACGCAGCTCACGAACAAATTCGATCGGCTGCAATTCCGGATGGCGGCTTTGGATAGGTTCAATGATAACGGCCGCAATTTCCTCAGCATTGGCGCGGATGAAATCGAGGCTTTCCGGTGCGCCGTAGCGCAGCACGGTCATGTTGGATACCGAGCCCATCGGAATGCCGGAAGCGATCGGCAAGGCGATCGGCCGGTCGGCCCGATTGCGGCCCTTGACCAGCACTTCGTCGAACTGGCCGTGGTAGTCATTGGCGAAGACCACGATGCGGTCGCGGCCGGTGACGGCACGGGCGAGACGCATGGCGGCCATGACGGCTTCCGAACCGGTGTTGCAGAAGGTGACGCGCTCATGACCGGTCACTTCGGCGATCATTCCGGCGACCTCGCCGGCGAGCGGCGTTTGCGGGCCGATGGCAAAGCCGATATCGGCCTGGGCCTTGATCGCATCGATGACGAAATCCGGGGCGTGACCGAAGGCGGTCTGCCCGAAGCCGTTGACTAGATCGACGTATTTGTTGCCGTCGACATCCCAAATATGTGCGCCCTTGGAATGGTCGCAGACGATCGGGAAAACCATTTCCTTCCAGTCGGCGCGGAAGCCCGAAGCCGTGCGCGGGTCGGCAAGCCAATGGCGATTGTCCTTGGTGAAGGCCTTGGATTTAGCGTTCTTCGCTTCATAGGCGGCGGTCAGGTCGGCGATGAAGGCCCGCTTCGCGTTGGACATTTCCGGCGCAAGGCTCTTTGCGCCCGGACGATAGAGCTTGATGCGTTCCGTGCCGAATTCGGTTTCTGTTGCATCCGTCGCCGGCTTGAGGGCTGCTGGAGCGGCAGCAGGAGCGATGACGGGCGCCGATACCGGCGGCGCGACGGCTGGGATTGCCGCAGCGGCGGCCGGAACCAGCGCCGTACCGCCCTGCAGGATCAGCAACTGTTGGGCAAATAGCGACTGTGCGAGCTGGATCTGCGATTGCAGCACGGCTGCCAAATCCGTCGAAGCGGCAGATATCATCGGCATCGACGCGACGGGAAGAGCCGCCGGAATAGCGATTGGTGAGGGTGCCGCTGCAGCCGGCGCAGCGGGAGCGACAACCTGCGCCGCTACCGGTGCCGCGACTGGTTTCACGGCATCCGGCGGCATCTGCTGGTCGAGATGGAGTGCCAGATCGGCGACCGAGGGAATGTTGCTGAGCAGCTCACGGAAGGAGAGTTTAACCTTGTATTCCTTCTCGATACGCTGCGCGAACTGGCCCACGAACAGTGAGTCGAAACCGAGTTCGAGGAAAGTCACGGCCCGCTCGGTAACCCCCAGCGTCTCCCCTGACATTTCGCTGAGCAAGGTCAACAGGGAGGTTTCAAGTGTGAGGACGCGATCGGAAAGGGAGAGTGGTGTTACGACGTTCATGGCTTTGTTCTCATCGACAAGGTTGACATCGGCTGCGAAAGAGGCAGCGGGCACAGGAACTTGAGCGGGCAGAGCCGGTTGGCTCGCCGCGCGGCGGGAGGATTGCGGAGCGTCGATCCAGTGACGCTGGCGCTGGAACGGATAGGTCGGCAGGCCCAGGCGCTGCTCGGCGCTGGCGGGCAGAGCCGGCCATTCCACCGGGTAGCCGGCCATCCAGAGTTTTCCGTGTGCTTCCGCCAGGGTCTCGGAAGCGGCAAAAGCACGGTCATGCTCAGGCAAGGACTGCACGATGGCGGCAACACCGTCACGGGCAATCGTCTGCGCGGCAAAGACGGATAGCGTTCGGCCGGGGCCGACTTCAAGCAGCACCGGTTTGCGGCCGCGGCAGAGCGTCATGAGCCCGTCGGCGAAGTGAACTGCGTCGCGGCAATGCGTTGCCCAATAGTCCGGCGAGGTTCCGCGTTCACCGGTCTGCCAGTCGCCGGTGACGCAGGAAATATACGGCATGGTGGCAGTGCCATAGGTGGTCTTTGCCGTCTCTTCGCGCAGGGCAATAACGGCTTCATCCATCATCGCCGAGTGGAAGGCATGCGAAGTATGCAGCCGGCTGAAGGCAATGCCGGCGGATTCGAGCACGGTGCAGACCGTATCGATATCTTCGAACGGCCCCGAAATGACGGAGAGTTTCGGGGCATTGATCGCAGCGATCTCGACCTTGCCCCGCAGATGCATGGCGACGGTTTCGGCATCGGCGCGAACCGACACCATTGCACCCTGCGGCTGGTTCTGCATCAGCCGCCCCCGGTTGGCGACCAGCCGCAAGCCGTCTTCGAAGGAGATGACATTGGCGAGCGTTGCGGCGACGAATTCGCCGACGCTATGGCCGATCATCGCATAGGGCTTGACGCCACGGCTCATCCACAGCCGCGCCAGCGCGTATTCGACGAGATAGAGGCAGGGCTGAGCGATGCGCGTCTCACGCTGCTCGTCGGCCATGGCCTGGGTCACCGGACCGGTGTGGCAGATATAGTCGCGCAGATCGACGCCGAGTGTCATCTTCAGCAGCTCGGCGCCGCGGTCGATCCAGCGAGCGAATTCCGGCTCCGCGCTATAGAGGCCGGCGCCCATGCCGGCATATTGAGCGCCCTGCCCCGGAAACATGAAGGCGACGGGTGGTTGATCCGCGGCAACGAGCGGCTGGTAGCGCTCCGCCGTCAGGCGATCGATCGCCTCTTCCGTAGTGCTGGCGGCAATGGCAAGGCGATGATTGAACTCACGCCGGCCGGTCTGCAGCGTATGAGCCACCT
The DNA here is from genome assembly GCF_002944315.1 of Rhizobium sp. NXC24. NCBI lineage: Bacteria > Pseudomonadati > Pseudomonadota > Alphaproteobacteria > Hyphomicrobiales > Rhizobiaceae > Rhizobium > Rhizobium sp. NXC24. The sequence goes on along the minus strand of NZ_CP024314.1, from coordinate 836,838 downwards.
GCGCTAGAGGCAGCCCGGGATTCTTGGCGAGATGGTCAGCGAGGTTAGTGCGCATGGCCGACAGGGCGGCCGGATTGGATGCCGAAAGCGGCAGAAGATATGGTCCTTCCTGCTCATCGACAGACTCATCGTGACGAACCGGCGGCTCCTCGACGATGACGTGAATGTTCGTGCCGCCGACACCGAACGCACTGACGCCGGCGCGGCGCGGCCCTTCCGTTTCCGGCCAATCGATCATTTCTGTCGGAATGTAGAAGGGGCTGTGATCGAGATCGATGCGCGGATTCGGTTTCTCGTAGTTGGGCATGGGTGGTATTTTTGCCTTGCCCAGCGCCAGCGCGGTCTTGATGAGGCCGGTAACGCCGGCGGCGGCGTCCGTGTGGCCGATATTGCCTTTTACCGATCCAAGCGCGCAGCTTGCCGGCGCGGGCGGATCTTCCGAAAAAGCACCCTTGAGACCGCTGAATTCGATGGGGTCGCCGAGCGGCGTCGCGGTGCCGTGGCATTCGACATAGCCGATGGTTGCTGGTGAGACGGCGGCGTTGGCAAAGGCTGCCGAAATCGCTTCGGCCTGGCCTTCGACGCTCGGTGCGACGAAACCAACCTTGTCGGAGCCATCATTGTTGACGCCATAGCCTCGGATAACCGCATAAATATGGTCGCCATCCCGCAGCGCATCTTCCTGGCGCTTCAGAAGGACGACGCCGGCGCCGCTCGCGAAGACTGTCCCGGCGGCGTTCGCATCGAAGGGGCGGCAGGTGCCATCAGGCGAGGCCATGCCGCCTTCCTGATAGATATAGCCACGCCTTTGCGGAATGGTGATCGAGACACCGCCGGCAAGCGCCATGTCGCAACTATAGGTCAACAGGTTCTGGCAGGCTTGCGACACGGCCAGCAGCGAGGTCGAGCAGGCCGATTGCAGCGTGAAGGCGGGGCCACGCAGATTGAATTTATAGGCGATGCGTGTCGCAAGCGTGTCGTTGAGTGCACCGACAAGATGTTGGAAGCAGCCGATCTGATAGTTGGAGGTAAATTCCTCCGCCTTGGCGCGATCGCCGAGAACATTGTTGATCAGATAAGTCGGCATCGAGGAGCCGGCGAAGACGCCGATCATTCCCGGATAACGCTGCGGATCGTAGCCGCCATCTTCGAGCGCTTCCCAGCAGATTTCCAGGAAGACCCTGTGCTGGGGATCAGTCAGCGCCGCTTCGCGCGGATACATGCCGAAGAAATCAGCATCGAACAGCTCGACATCACGAAGATGCGGCCGGGCCGGAACAAAATTCGGCTGCGCGCGCTCCTCGTCGGTAAAGGCATCTTCGAGTTCTTCCGGCGAGAATTGCGAGAAGGCATTCCGCCCTTCGCAAATCAATTGCCAAAGCGCTTCTACCGAAGGCGCTCCCGGAAAGCGACCGGACATGCCGATAATTGCGATACCGCCCGAATCCTGATTGTCCCAATCCTGATTGCTATCGAAATCACTCTCATCGCCATTGGCATGACCGGTTTCATAATCTCTCGTCATGAAGAACTCCTGCGGAATTGGGACATGGTCTTTCTCTGAAGAGCTGCGCGCTGGGCGGCGGCGATTGCCCGTGCCGAACCCGAAGCCTTGCCGTCGACGTGGCGCGCCAATTCGCGGATCGTCGGATGCTTGAACAAGGCAACGACGTCGACGGAACGTTCGAGCTCGGCCTCAAGGCCTGCATGGATTTCCATGAGCTGCAGCGAGGTTCCGCCGAGGTCGAAGAAGTTTCTGTCGAGATCGATTTTTCCCGTGCCCAGCGCGTCCTGCCAGAGCCTTGTTAGAAGTGTCTCTGTCTGGCTCTTGGCGATGGCATCAGGCGCAATCTCGATCTGCTCCATAGGCGGCGGCTGAAGCTTGGAGCGATCGACCTTGCCGGCCGGCGTCAGCGGAAATGCGTCGACGACCACGGCCGCGCTCGGGATCATGTAGGCTGGAAGTGCCGCGCGTAGCGCTGCCATGACGCTTGGCACGAAATCGGGACCTGCGCTCCCCTGACGGGGGCACAGGTAGGCGACGATGCGCTTCAGCGTCGCGCTTTGGACGTGGCAAAGGACGATGCCGTCGGCAAGGCGCGGATCGCGTCTTAGCGTGGCCTCGATTTCATCGAGCTCGATACGTTTGCCATTGATCTTGACCTGCCGGTCGCGACGTCCCTTGAAGGCGACCATGCCGTCCGCATGCAGAACGGCGAGATCGCCGGTCAGATAGTACCGCTTTTGTCCGTTGTTCGTGCCGATCGTCACGAACTTCTCCGCGGTCATCTCCGGACGTTTGAAATAGCCGATCGCAAGCCCGTCGCCCGATATCGCTAACTGCCCCTCGGTCCCGTACGGAACCTCCCGCAATTCCTCGTCGAGAACGGCAATGCCCGTATGTGCGATGGCTCTGCCGATCGGCAATTCCTGCCCTGAGAAGTTCGGAGGCACTTCGAATGCTGTCGCGAAAACCGTCGTTTCGGTCGGTCCATAGGCATTTGTGAGCTTGCAGCCTGGAAAGCGGTCGAGAAAACGGCGCGCATGAACTGCCGATCCGACGTCGCCGCCGAACAGGACATGGCGAAGCTGCGGCAGGTCGCCGTCCGCATGATCGGCAAACACGTTGAAGAGCCCTGTCGTCAGGAACATGATGCTGACGCCGGTTTCGCGTATGAGGTCGCAGAGCCGAGCGACGGAGAAGCTGGTATCCGGCATGCCGACAAGCATGCTGCCGTTGAGCAATGCCCCCCAGATCTCCAGGGTCGCGGCGTCGAAGGCGATCGTTGCAGTGTGCAGGACCACATCATCCGGCCGAAATTCGACATAGGTCTGATCCAGGACGACGCGGGCGATACTGCGATGTGCGATCGCGGTGCCTTTCGGGCGGCCGGTCGACCCGGAGGTGTACATGACATAGGCCACATCATCGCCGCCGATCTTGACGGACGGCCGTGGCTGGGGCGGACGGATGGTCATTTCCGCAATGATGGCGCTCGCCTCGATGACGCGGCCGCGCATGCTGGGAACGATGCTGATCTTGTCGCCGTAGGCCGAATCGACAAAGACCACCTTCGGCTCGCATTCGCCGATGACATGATCGAGGTGCTCGATCGGAAAAGCGGGATCGAGGGGAAGATAGGCGCCGCCGGCCTTGAGAATGGCGAGCTTGCAGACGATGGCATTGAGGCTGCGCGGCAGGAACAGGCCGACGATGTCGGCCTTGCGGATGCCGAGTTTTACGAGATAGGCCGCCAATGAGTCGGAGAGCCGGTCAAGTTCGCGGTAGCTGAGTGCCGAATCGCCGAAAACGACTGCGGTGGCGTGCGGCGCGGCCAGGGCCTGTTCATGCACCATGTCATGAAGGTTGCGGTCTCGGTCGTAATGCATGATTACGGGAGAATTGGCTTTCTCTTCAGAATCGAAATCGATCATCGCTGTGCTCCGGGCTACGTTTGCTGCCTGCGACGGCACGATATCTGTGCCTTATCGTCGCCTGCAGAATTTCACGCTGCCGGAAAATCACCAGTTGATCATTGGGATGACTGCCCTCCTCCACGAAAGTCTTAAGCCTTAGCCGACGTAGACATTTCGTCGGAGGAGGCCGCCGAGGCGGCCGCGAGCTGGCCAAAAGCATTACGGGCGAAGGAGACCGGGCGGGTCGTGCGAACGCACCCCGCCTCAAAAGGAAGATTCTTTATTTCCGCGCATATTAAGGAGTGCAGGCTACGGGGCGCCTCTGCAGAGAAAATGCACCAAGGCCAGGCGCCTATTTGAATTGATAGGCCCTGACATAATCGACAAACATGAAGCAGGGATCCGGGGCGACCATTTTGGTGACGCTGTCGACGATGCCCAGATTCAAAAGAATATACATCGGCTGGCGATGTTCCGGCAGGACTTTGGTCTTCCAAACGAATTTGCCGTCGAAATACATGCGTATGAAATCGGTATCGATCTTTACGCCGTAGGTATGCATGTCCGTCGGGCTTGTCGTTTCATAGACATTGATGCGCGAAAAATCGGACTCATGCTTGCCGCCGCGGTGCCAGACATGCACAGTGGAGGAATAGGCGCCCGGCTTGTCGCCATAATATTCGATGACATCGATTTCGGCCGTGGATTTCGAGCGGTCCTTGCCGATCAGCCAGAAGGCCGGCCAGACACCGGGGCCGTCCGGCAAGCGGGCGCGCATTTCGAAATAGCCGTATTCCTGTGAAAAGCCGTTGCCCTTCGCATCGACCGAAGCGAGCAGACCGGAGCGCCACTCGCCTTTGCCGTCGCGCGCCGCCGTGATGCGCAACATACCGTCTTCCGTCTTGAAGGGGAAATCGCCCTTGGGGTCGGTAAAGCGCGCGCCGCCGAAATCGCCGTTCCAGGGTGTGTGCGCGATCCAGCGGGTGCCCGGCCCCCAGGGTGAGACGCTGAGGCTATCGAAATTATCCTCGAAGGTCAGCGTCATATTGCTGATGTCGAGCGCGTCTCCCGTGTCGCCCGCTTGCGCGGCAAGATCGCTGCCGAGCAATGCAAGCGTGGCGCCAAAGCCTGCACGCAGAAATCCGCGGCGGCCGATCGACCATGATCGTCTATGTTTGAACAAGTGATCCATGCTCTGACGCTAACGCGGCGGCGCCTATCCGGTACAGAACCCATTTCGGTTTATGCGGTACCCCAAAGGGCTTAAGCGCGGCGGAAATACAAGCCAGCCGGCGCCGTGATAGTTTTTGTCCTGATGAAATAGACGATATTTCGGAGCGGACGGCATATGAATTTCATGGGTTTACTAACGTTTGTCGTCGGCGTGGCCATGCTGGCTGCGCCCGTTCGATGGTCGTTTACCGTCATGATCCTGTCTACGGTGTTCGGCGCGGCTGCCGCCTTCAGCGTGCCGGGCCTTGGCGGCGCATCGGTTCTGGTGCCGAGCCTTTTTCTGCTGTTCTTCGGCATGCGCTTGTTCCTGGCCTATGGCGAAGGACCGCTCTTTGCTGCCTTGGCGCCGCCGCGTCCCGGTTTCTGCCTTCTGGTGCTGACCCTCTTCGGCTTGGCAACAGCCGTCTTTTTCCCAAGGCTGTTCCAGGGCATGACGGAGACGATGACCGTCGAGCGGGCGGTAGGCGGGCGCAACTTCATTTCGCTGGTGCCGCTGAAGTTTTCGTCAAACAATATCACTCAATCCGTCTATGCGATTGGTGGCCTCGTCTGCTTTGCGGCCACTTTCGCCTTCATTCGCAAAGGCGGCACTCCCACCAATCTGATCAATGGAATGCTGGTGGTCGCCAGCGTCAATCTCGGTTTCGCCCTTGCTGACATTATTACGTATTTCAGCCACACGGAATTCCTTCTCGGTTTCGTGCGAACCGCCAACTATGCGCTGCTGACCAACGCCGAGAAAGGCGGACTGAAGCGGATCTCGGGGACATTTCCTGAAGCGTCGGCCTTTGCAGATTTCACGCTCGTGCTTTTTGCGATGACGGCCAGTCTATGGCTAAGCGGCATCAGATCCCGCGCGACCGGCATTATCGCCGGCCTGCTTCTGGTGGCCCTGATCCTCTCGACATCGGCGACAGCCCTCGTCGGCCTTGGCCTGGTCCTGCCGGTGCTTTGCCTGCAATCTTTCCTGGCTTCGCGCAACGAACCAGGCACCGGGCGGCCCGTCATGATCGTCGCCATCATGGCGGCAATGCCGCTTGTCATTCTCTTCGTTCTGATCGCCATGCCCGATCTTGCCAACGGCTTGCACGACTTCCTCGACGAGATGCTGTTCTCGAAAGCCGACAGCCAGTCCGGTCGCGAACGCTTCATGTGGAATTCCATGGCCTATCAGACATTCATCGACACCCAAGGCTTCGGCGCGGGACTGGGCAGCGCGCGTGCATCGAGCTTCGGCCTCGTGCTGCTTTCCAATCTCGGCATTCCCGGCGCGCTGATCTTTGCGCTCTTCGTGCTGCTGATCCTGAAAGCCGATACCCGGGCCAGGAACCTGCCATCCCGGGAAGCCGCGGCCGTTGCCCGGGCCGCGAAGGCCGGGTTCATCACCGTGCTGGTGTCCGCGGCCACGTCGGGCACCGTCTATGATCTCGGATTGATGTTCTACATTCTCGCAGGCAGCGTCTCCGCCCTCACGGTCCCAACTCTGGTGCGCACGAACGACGCGCCGGTGGCGCGCATGCGGCAAATTAGTGCTGTCGGGAGATTGCCGTGAAGATTGTCGTATTCAACGTCAAATACAGCGAAAATCTTGGAGACGGTCTGCTGGCGCAATGCGTCGAGGCTGGGCTGACCAAGGAAGGCGGCCATATCGAGGTGGAGACGATCGATCTCGCCGGACGGGAAGGTTTCGGGACGAGCGGAGGAAGCGGCCGGCGTCAGCAGGCTCTGAAGGTGCTGCACCGGCTGCCCGCCTTCGCACGGCGTTGGGCCGTAGGCTATGTTCTCGGGCGCTCGCTTCGGAAATTGCGAGGCCGATGGGATGCCAAGATCGCCGCTGCGGATGCGGTGGTGATTGGCGGCGGCAATCTCTTTCAAGATGACGATCTCAATTTTCCCCTGAAGGTCGGCACCGTGCTCGATAGCGTCCGGCGCCACAATCGGCCATTGGCGATCTATGCAGTCGGTGTCAGCGGCCATTGGTCCGCACCGGCGGCGCGCCTCTTTGGCCGGCTGAAGCAGACCAATCTCGTCCACCTCTCGGTGCGCGACAGCTTCGCCCAAGACAGTTGGCGCCGGCACTTTCCTAATGGGCCGGAAGCGACGGTCGTTCACGATCCAGGATTGCTCGCTCGGACGCTCGTCAGTGATGATTACAGTCCAGCGTCGCCGAAGCGCCGGCCAATCATCGGCCTGTGCGTGACGGAGCCGGTCATTCTGCAACGGCATGCCAGCCAGAAGGCCTCTGCCATTCCGCTGCAGGACATCGCCGAATATCGGGATCTCATTCGACTGTTGGTGCAGGATGGATATCGCGTGTGCTTGTTCTGCAACGGCGCCAGCGAGGACCAGATCTTCGCCCAACGAATAATGGACGAGGTCCTGATGCACCGTCTCGCCCTATCCGGCGCGCTGCAGCTCGCCCCGCGTCCACGCGCGCCGGAAGAGCTGATTCGGATCCTTCGGTCGGCCAATGTCATCCTTGCCCATCGGCTGCATGCCTGTATCGCCGCCTATTCCCTGGGGATTCCTCATGTCGGGCTGGGCTGGGACAAGAAGGTCGAGGGCTTCTTCCGATCGGTTGGCCGGCAGTCCTACTTCCTCAACGGCAGTGGGACGTCGGTATCCGATATTGCCCGATTGTTAAGGGCGGCTGATTCGGAAGGAATCGAATCGCACTACCATCGGGTGATTATGGCCGAGGCAGAAGCTGGAATTGCCGATATGCGTCGGAATCTCACCCGGAGGGATCAGAATATCGCCGCCGAGATGTCATCCGTAATACGAAATGATCATCGCGCAACGGCGTCGAATTAATACTAAGAAATTCCGGGGTAATTACCATGTATAATGAGCGATGTTAGATGCTTTAATCATATGACAGGCAAATTAACCGCCGCGTGATTTCGAAGAGAATTCACATAAGCAATATAGACTACGAGCCACGCCGAAAGTTGCGTGCTATATACTTGCCATACGTAACGTGATATACCTTCAAGGGACAGGTTATTGAGAACCTTCCCGATATGGTATTTGGTTCGGGGGCACGTATGACAACGCAGGTTTCCATAGGGCGTCTACAACAGGCCGTGAGTCCTGATCTATATCGTCAGAAATCAGAACTGACGGGCGGCATTCCGCGCACATATGCCCCCGGTGAAACCATCTACGATTATGACGACGATACGCCGCGTCTTCTTTTTCTCGTCAGCGGATGGGCGGTTTCCAGCAAGATGCTGCCAAACGGCACGCGCATCGTCATCGAGTTTGCGCTCCGTGGTGACATGATCTCCACTCCTTCGGTAGAACTGGCGCGCGAGACGGTACAGGCTCTCTCCAAAGTCACCGTCATGGAATTCCCGGATTTCACCTCCCATACAACCCTGGACGTTTCTTCGCGACTCTATCGCATCGTACTCACCGAGATGATGCGGCGGCAGGCGCGCATGTCCGAGCGGCTCGCTAATATCGGCCGCCGTGACGCTCTGGAGCGCACTGGCCACCTGCTGCTCGAGCTGGCGACCCGGCTTGGTCCGTTGCGGCTAAAGCCGAACTTCGATGGTTTCGAATGCCCGCTGACGCAAGCCGATATCGGCGATGCCGTCGGCCTGTCGACGGTACATATCAACCGCGTCCTCAGGGATATGAGGTTGGGCGGACTTTTGTCGTTCCGCAATGGCATCGTCGAATTTCTCGACCGCCACAAGCTCGCGGAACTCGTCGATTTCGACGAAACCTATTTCACGCCGCATATGATTTAAAGCCCGGCGCGAGCGCGCTCGCGTTATTTCAAGTCGATAACAATCGTGAGGCGAATATTTTTAGACTTTATTAACATATGTTAATGTCCGACTAAATAGAATCAGCGATTATCCTTCTTGTGATCAGGTAAGTTACATTTCAAGGACAGGAGGAATGCTATGAGTCAACACGAAATTTATCGGTTTGGTTCGGTATATCTATTCAGTTACTTTGAAATAATACCTACTCATATGGATTCTGAAGAATAGAGGCCAAGTGTGGAGTAAGGAGTAACGGCCATGGACAGGCAGTCTTTAGCGAATGAGAAATTTGGGACAGAAACAGCAACCCGTCTTATTTCAGTCCGCGCGTCGGATTCATTGCGGGCTTTCACCGCGGCAGGCGCGGTAAGCACCGACGAATGCGAGGACTATCTTCTCCTAATCGATGCCCGAGCTTTGGACAGGGAATGCCTGTCCCGGAGCCTGACGGAATATGACGAAAGCATGAATATCGTCACCGTCGGATCATTCGAAGAATGGCAGAAGCGCCGTATGCAGAGCGAACCGTCCGCAATTCTTTTCATGATCGGCGGACGCAAGGTTTCGGATGCAGACGTCTGCGATAAGATCTCCGCCCTTGCGGAGAGGTTCAAGGCAAGCCCCGTTATTGTCGGGGCTGAGAGCGACGAACTTGCGCAACTTCTCAAAGCGCTGGAATGCGGCGCTCGCGGTTACATCCCGACCAGCGTCGGAATCAATGTCGCCGCCGAAGCCGTAGCGCTCGCCCGTGCAGGCGGCGTGTTCGTGCCGGCCAGCAGCATTCTCGCTGCCAAGGAGGTCATCGCCTCTGTAACCAGCGGAACACGCTGCGCCGACAGTCTGTTTACGCCGCGTGAAGTCGTCGTCGCCGAAGCTCTTCGGCGCGGCAAGGCCAACAAGATCATCGCCTATGAAATGGACCTTTGCGAAAGCACGGTCAAAGTACATATCCGCAATATCATGAAGAAACTGAATGCGACGAACCGGACGGAAGTCGCCTACAAGATCAGGGAATTCGTGAGATAGTATCAGCTTCGCGCCAACAAGCTTCGCCGGTGCCGTTTAAACGCGGCGCTGGCGAAATATTTTTTAACCTCGAATATTCGGAACGCTTGAACCTACAGCCTCGCTTGAATTCTGCGGAATGGATTGCAGCAGCGTCTGTCGCGCCGAGGCAAGATGGGTGCGGCAAGCCCTGTCGATCCGCTCCAGATCGCGGGATTGCAACGCCTCGATATAATCGAGATGTTCGGTGATGGCGCGCGCATTGCGCTCTCGAGCGAAGGCCTTGTTCCACTGATAGTGATAGTGAAAAACGATGGCGATCGCGTCGTAGAAATCGGCGATGAAGCGGTTGTTGGAGGCGCGATGGATGAGAAGGTGAAAGCGCTCGTCGAGCTGCGAGAAATCGCGATAACGCGCGTCGAAATCCTCTTGCAAGTCATAGTGCTCTTGCTTGATGGCCGCCAGAGCGGCCCAGGCCGGATGCCCTGCCGGCAGGCGCCCGAACTCGGCAGCCGAATGCAGCTCGAACATTTCGCGCACCTCGGCAAGCTCCAGAGCGAATTCGCTGGTAAACCCCTTCAGGATCCAATGACTGTTCGGCCGCTTTTCGATCAGACCGAAGCGGCTGAAGCGGATGAGGAATTCGCGCACGACAGACGTTCCCGTGCCGATTTCGCGCGCCAGCTCCAATTCGTTGATCTGCATTCCGGGCTGCGCTTCGTCGGAGAGGATGCGCAGCATGAAGCTTCGCTCGATGATGTCGTGCAGCGAATTGGTCTCTTCTTCCGGAAAGAAATCGGCTTCGGTCGGCTGACGCAGCACGGTCTTCTGCCGCTTGTTCCAGCGGATGATGCCAGCGTCACTTAGACGCAGCAGAATGGCGCGCGCCGTGCTGCGGCTAATGCCAAGCTCGGCAGCGATTTCAGGCTCGGTCGGCAAGGCGGCGTCCAGCTTCAGTCCGGCGACATAGCGATTATACGCATCCTTGAAGAGCGTGTTTTGTCTCGCCATTTTCCCCCTCTTTTATAGTCCGCGGCTCCACGTCGACGGCGATGTCTGACCCATGCTCGAGTGGCAGTCAAATTCGGGAATCCCGCCGGATGCGCCGCGGTCGTGTCCTCTCCTGTCGCGCCCGACCTCCTCCCAGGTTGGTGAGCGATTTCCTCGTTGACACCAAAATGTTTATTGTAGATAAAAAACAAAATCAATCGGCAATGGCCTCCAAGCCAACGCCGAAAAACAAGATTGTTCAGGGAGAGGACATTGAACAGCCAACCTTGGATCCTTCTGTCGGAAGGCGACAATGTTGCGGTGGCGACGGCCGCGATTGCGGCTGGTGCTACGGTCGCCAATGGGGTTGTGACACGCGACAAGATCGATCCCGGCCATAAGTTCGCCATTCAAGACATCGCCATCGGCATGCCCGTCGTGAAATACGGCCAGGCAATTGGCCGCACGACGGCCGAGGTCAAGGCTGGCGATCATGTCCACAGCCATAACCTTCACTTCGAAAATGATCGCCTTGCTGCGACCGCCAACGCGGCGCCGGAAGCAGCAACTGAGGCCGACAAGGCTCGGACGTTCATGGGCTTTCGCCGTGCCGACGGCCGGGCGGCAACGCGCAACTATATCGGCATCATTGCCAGCGTGAACTGTTCCACAACGGTTTGCCGCGCCATTGCAGAAGAGGCAAACCGGACGCTCCTGCCCCATTATGACGGCATCGATGGTTTTGTGCCGATCGTCCACGACCAGGGTTGTGGCATGAGTTCGACCGGCGACGGCATGCAGACGCTGCATCGCACGCTTGCCGGCTACACCCGTCATGTGAATTTCGGCGGGGTGCTGATGATCGGCCTCGGCTGCGAGGTCAACCAGCTCACGCTTTATGGCCAGAGCGGCGCCGGCGCCAGCAAGCGGCATTTCAACATTCAGGATGCCGGCGGCTCGCGCCGTGCCGTGGCGCTTGCCATGGGTGTCCTGAAGGAGATCGCTGAGGAAGTGGGTCAGGCCCGTCGCGAGCCCATCTCGATCAGCGAGATCATCGTCGGCCTGCAATGCGGCGGCTCCGATGGTTTCTCTGGCATCACCGCCAATCCGGCGCTGGGTGCCGCGGCCGATTTGCTGGCGGCTGCGGGCGGCACAGCGATACTGTCAGAGACCTCCGAAATTTATGGTGCGGAGCATTTGCTGCGCAGCCGCGCGGTTAGCGACTCAGTCGCCGCCAAACTCGATGCGAAGATCGACTGGTGGGAAAAATATGTCGCCATGCACGGCGCCTCGCTCGACAACAACCCCTCACCCGGCAACAAGCGCGGCGGGCTTACGACCATTCTGGAAAAGTCGCTCGGCGCTGTCGCCAAAGGCGGGCGCTCGCAGCTGACCGCCGTCTACAGTTACGCCGAACGGGTAACGGACCATGGCCTCGTCTTTATGGACACGCCCGGTTATGATCCAGTTTCGGCAACCGGCCAAGTGGCGGGCGGAGCGAACATGATCGCCTTCACGACCGGCCGCGGCAGTTGTTTCGGCTCTCGTCCGGCGCCATCATTCAAGCTGTCGAGCAATTCGGCGCTTTACCATTCCATGGAAGAGGACATGGATATCGATTGCGGTACCATTGCCACCGGCGAGGCAACGATATCAGGCAAGGGCCGTGAGATCTTCGAACTAATCATCGAGATCGCATCGGGCAAGAAGACGAAAAGTGAAGCCTTCGGCTATGGCGACAACGAATTCGTGCCGTGGCATCTCGGAGCGACGCTTTAGACAAGCAGTGCATGCCATGCCGCGGCGCCCAGGCTCCTCGATGAGCCAGGTGCGGCGGAACCGAACGACAGTCATCACAAGGGAGAGGTGATGAAGAGAAGAAGAATCGGCAGGACAAGCCTGGAGGTCACCGAATTCAGCTTCGGGGCCGCAGCGCTCGGCGGTCTTTACCGCACCTGCCCACGTGACCAGGCCATGAACACCCTGCAGGCGGCGTGGGATAGCGGCATCCGCTATTTCGATGTTGCGCCTTGGTACGGCTTCGGTCTCGGTGAACGCCGCGTCGGCGATTTCCTGCGCGACCAGCCGGAAGACAGCTATGTCCTTTCGACCAAGGTCGGGCGGCTGATGCGGCCGGTTGCGAGCGACAAGGTCCCGAACTACGGCTATGTCGACCCCCTGCCCTTCGATGCGGATTACGATTATTCCTACGACGGTATCATGCGGTCGGTCGACTTCAGCTATGCCCGCCTCGGCCTCAACCGCATCGACATTCTCTACGTCCACGATATTGGCGGCTACACCCACGGCAAGGCGCTGAATGAATATCACCTCGGCCAGCTCCTGGGCTCCGGGCTGAAGGCATTGGAGGAGCTGAAGTCCTCGGGCGCGATCAAGGCTTATGGCCTCGGCGTCAATGAAGTGCCTGTCTGCCTCGACGTCATGCATGAGGCCGACATCGACTGCATTCTTCTTGCCGGCCGCTATACCCTGCTCGACCGTTCGGCGGTGGCCGAGCTGCTGCCGCTCTGCGAGAAGAAGGGCACGTCGCTTGTGGTTGGCGGCGTCTTCAATTCCGGCATTCTGGCGACCGGCCCCGTGCCCGGCGCGCATTTCGATTATCTTCCGGCGACAGCGGATGTTCTGGCCAAGGTCAAGACGATGGAAGATATCGCCCGCCGCCATGACTTGCCGCTTGCCGCACCGGCGATCCAGTTTCCGCTTCGCCATCCGTCGGTGGCTTCGGTGCTGATCGGCACGGCGAAACCGGAAAGTCTCATCCGCAATATGCAGCTCGTGGAGCCTGAGCTTCCGGCCAGCTTCTATGCGGAATTCGAAGGATTGACCCTGGTCGCGCCACCCTTGGGAGACGAAGCTGTCCGGGTTTGAAAAAGAATAAGGAGCTATCGGGCCGCCGCGAGAGGCGGCTCCGAGGAGGAGGAAAGCCTGTTTTGGCGTGGATGGTACCGCGTGGTCCCGAAAAATATGAGGATTGCGCAACGAACATCTCCGCGATGCGTGAGCCCGTCAGGGCTCACGATACCGAGCCGCAAGCGTTCAACGGCCGGTATGCAGGAGCAGAGCGCGTTGAGAGGAGAAATCAATGAACATCGCCAAATCCCTTCTGTCCCGCCGCACTTTTGCCGGTCTTGCCGGCGCGGCGATCATTGCCGTCGCCATGCCGGTGCAATCCTTTGCGGCCGATGTGACCATCCCGATCATCGTCAAGGATACGACATCCTTCTACTGGCAGATCGTTCTTGCCGGCGCTCGCCAGGCGGGCAAGGATCTTGGCGTCAAGGTGCCGGAACTCGGCGCCCAGTCGGAATCCGACATCAACGGTCAGATCAGCATTCTCGAAAACGCCGTTGCCGGCAAACCGGCAGCCGTCGTGATCGCGCCGACCGAACGCAAGGCACTCGGCAAGCCGGTGGATGAGGCCGCGAAGTCCGTGCCAGTGGTCGGCATCGACTCGGCCGCCGATTCCAAAGCCTTCGTATCCTTCCTGACGACCGACAATACGGCCGGCGGGCGCATCGCCGCTGACGGTCTTGCCGCAGCGATCAAGGGTATGACCGGCAAGGAAGAAGGCGAAGTTGCCATCATCACCAGCCTGCCGGGTGTCGGCTCGCTCGACCAGCGCCGCCAGGGCTTCCTGGACGAGATCAAGAGCAAGTATCCCGGCCTGAAGGTCGTCGCCGATAAATATGCCGACGGTCAGGCCACGACCGGCCTCAACATCATGACCGACCTGATCACGGCCAATCCGAAGCTTGTCGGCGTCTTCGCCTCGAACCTGATCATGGCGCAGGGCGTCGGCCAAGCGATTGCCGAAAACAAGCTCGGCGACAAGATCAAGGTCATCGGCTTCGACAATGACGACAAGACGGTCGGCTTCCTGAAGTCCGGCGTTCTCGCCGGCCTCGTCGTCCAGGACCCCTATCGCATGGGTTATGACGGCATCAAGACGGCGCTCGCCGCCTCCAAGAAGGAAAAGGTCGAGGCTAATGTCGACACCGGCGCAAACCTCGTGACCAAGGCGAATATGAGCGATCCGAAGATCGACGCCTTGATCAATCCGAAGGTCAAGTAACCAGCTGAGGGTCGCGCCTGGGAGGCCGGGCGCGGCCTGTTTTCATTCCAGCTTCGTTTGCGGAGACGAACGGAGCGAGTGATCGGTTAAGGGAGGAGAGCCATGACGAACCTCGAAGAGATCAGTCATCGACACGATGACAATATCCGGACGGAAGCAAACCGCGTTCCGGCGGGTTCGCCCATCCTCGAACTCAGAGGCCTGCAGAAGCGCTATGGCTATGTCGAGGCGCTGAAGCCCGCGACGATCACCTTCCTGGCGGGCGAGATCCACGCCATTGTCGGCGAAAACGGCGCGGGGAAGTCGACGCTTATCAAACTCCTGACCGGCGTCATCACCAGGACGGCGGGTGAAATATTCTGGTGCGGTCATCCGGTCGGACTTTCCAATCCGAACGAGGCGATCGCCCGCGGCATCAATGCCGTGCATCAGGAGGTGGTGCTCTGCCCCCATCTGACCGTCGCGGCCAATCTTTTTCTTGGCGATGAGGTCAATCGCTTGGGGCTGATGCGCAAGAAGCAGATGGAGAAGCTGGCGCAGACCGTGCTTGACGATCTTGGCTTTGGCCTGCCGGCAGCCGCGCTGCTAAGCTCGCTCACCATCGGCCAGCAGCAGCTCGTGGCCACCGCCCGCGCCGCAATGCGCGGTACCCAATTCCTGATCTTCGACGAGCCGACGGCTTACCTTACCCGCAAAGAATCCGCGCAGCTCTTCAAGCTGATCCGCCGCCTGCAGGCCGAGGGCGTCACCATCGTCTATATCAGCCACCGTATGGAAGAGGTCTTCGAACTGGCGGACCGTGTCTCGGTCTTGCGTGACGGCACCCATGTCGGCACGCGCGCGGTCGGCGAGACCAATGAGGACGAGTTGATCAAGCTGATGATCAACCGCTCGATCGAGCAGATCTATCATAAGGAAGAGATCCCGATCGGCGAGACCATCCTGGAAACCCGCGGTCTCTCCGGTCCCGGCTTTGAAAATGTCTCACTGAGCGTCCGGGCCGGCGAGATCGTCGGGCTCTATGGCTTGATCGGCGCCGGCCGCAGCGAATTCGCGCTTGGGCTTTACGGCCGTCAGCCGCTGTCGGCGGGCGAGATCTACTGGCACGGCCGGAAGGTCGATATTCGCAGCGAACGGGATGCCATGGACCTCGGTATTGCGCTCGCGCCGGAAAGCCGCCGCGATCAGGGGCTTTGCCTCAACCTGCCGATCGGACTCAATATCAACTTGCCGGTGTTTAAGCGACTGAGCCAGGGGCCTATCATCAACAATAGCAGCGAAGCGGCCAATGCCGATCGGCAGATCCGCGATCTCAGCATCAAGACGCCGAGCCGGCGGGTTCTCGTTTCAGCCATGTCTGGCGGCAACCAGCAGAAGGTCGTCATTGGCAAGTGGCTCAGCCACGGCGCCAAGCTCTTCATTTTCGACGAGCCGACCGTGGGCGTCGATGTCGGCACCAAGGCGGAGATCTACCGGTTGTTCGCCAAGCTCTTGCGGGGTGGCGCGGGCATCATCGTCATCTCCTCCTACCTACCGGAGGTCTACGAGCTCGCCGACCAGCTCCATGTCTTCCGCCGCGGCCAGCTCGTCGCCAGCCATGATTTTCACGCTGCCACGCACGAGGAAGTCCTCGGCGAGGCGATCGGCGTCTGAACGACACATAAGATAAGAATAGAAAGAGGGAGAACAACAATGGCCGCAAATACTACAGAAGGCCCCACCGTCGCACCGCGGCGCAAGATGAATATCCTCTTCAGCTTGACGCTAATCCTTCTTCTACTTGCTCTTTGGGTCGTCCTGGGCTTTTGGACCGACAAATTCTGGACGCCGCTCAACATCACCAACCTGATGCGCCAGGGCTCGATGACGGCGATCCTGGCCCTCGGTCAAACCTTCGTCATCATCACGGCGGGCATCGACCTATCCGTCGGCGCCATTGTCGGCTTCTGCACCGTTATCATCGCCTGGCTGCTGCAGGCCGGATTTCCGGTTTCCGCCGCCATTCTCATTACGCTGGCCTTCGGCGTGCTGATCGGTGCATTCCACGCCTTCGGCATCGTCCGCATGGGCCTGCCGCCGTTCATCATCACGCTGGCGACATTGACGTCCCTGCGCGGCATCGGCCTGCTCATCACCAACGGCTCGACGATCAACATCGTCAACGACGATTTCACCAATTTCGCCGTCGCCGATTTCTTGGGGATTCCGAGCCTGTTCTGGATGGTCATCCTCGTGGCGATACCGGCTTTCATCTTCCTGCATCTCAGCCGCTGGGGCCGCTATCTCTTCGCCGTCGGTTCGAACCGCGAAGCCGCGCGCCTCTCCGGCGTAAACGTCACCTGGATGATCTACCTCGCCTATATTTTGTCAGGCACCTGCGCCGCTTTCGTCGGTGTCCTGCTCGCCTCGCGCATCGCCATTGGCAATGCGACGCAGGCGGATGGCTGGGAATTGCAGGCAATCGCCTCTTCGGTCATCGGCGGCACCAGCCTTTTCGGTGCCGTCGGCTCCGTCTACGGCCCACTGATCGGCGCCTTCATCCTCGCCACCATCAACAACGGCGCCAACCTGCTGAACCTGAATTCCTTCTGGCAGCGCATCATCACCGGCGTGCTGATTATCGTGATCGTCTATTTCGATCAGTTGCGGCGGCGGCGTCTCTGAGGACTGTCAAAATCGAATAATAGTGTCGGCGGGCCGAATGGCTCGCCGATTCACGTTGGCATCACGTGGTCAAACATTTCGAAGATGCGGCTACCAGCGTCACCTAGGCGAGCGACGGCATGGGCTATAGCTCCTCGGCCCCTCGACATCGAGGGATTTGCATCCCCTAGCGAATGACATCCGGCATCAGATTGAGACTAAGGTTTGAGCATCGATCACGCCGGCGATGGGCGTGACCTTTGCCAGCTCAAGTTCCTCAACAGATTGCGGAGCGGCTTTTCGACCGCTTCGTAGGCGCAGATGCCGAGTAAGGTACCCGAGATGACGCCGAGGAACGTCGCGACGTCGTAGGGCATCTGCGTGGACGCAACCATTTTGATGACCACCGAGATCGCCAGCGTGTGCCAGAGATAGATCGAATAGGAGCTGTTGCCGAGATAGGTGAGCAGCGGAATATTTGGCAGCTTACCGCTTCTCTCTAGCGATACCACGCCAAGCACGAGCGCCACGGCGAGCGGTGCGCAGGTCACTTCATTGAAGTCGAGGCCGATAAGCTCGATGGCGGCAAAACCCGACAAGGCGGCGATCGCCAAGGCAAGGCCAAGGCCGGCGCCGGGTGTTCTCCCCGCTAGCCACAGCCGGCCAAGGACTGCACCGGCGACGAACTCCAGGATGATTGGCTGCGTATAGGTGATAAACAGGGAGGATTGCGGATTGAAAATGTTGCCGGCGAGGACGAAGGCGAGGAAGATGGCGGCCATGCTGGCAAGCTGCAGACGGCGCGGCAACAGCAAGGTCGCGGCGAAGATGACGTAGAAGAACATCTCGAAATTCAACGTCCATCCCTGCACGAGAACCGGCCAGATCTCTCCATTGCTCGGCGAGCGCACGGGGATGAAGAACAGCGAGCCTAAGACATGCCCGGCCGTCAGCTTCATATTCGGAAACAGGCCGGCAAGCCCACCCGCGATCATGATGCTGGTGACGATCCAGTAAGACGGGGCGATGCGCTGCAAGCGATCGAGCAGGAAACGCAATGGCGTCACCGGCCGGCGCTCGCTCATCGTCCACATGATGAAACCGCTGATGACGAAAAAGACGTCGACGCCAGCCGCCCCAATGCGGAAATGGCTGCCGGTGCGCTCTGCGGCGTGGAACAGGACCACGGCGAGAGCGGCAAAGCCGCGCAGATATTGAATGCCGTAGAGGGTCTTCATCTGCTGATCCGCGGCTCCCAATTCATCGATGGCGTAAACTCCATCCGATCGTCGGGAATGAGCGGGGCGGCCTTCGGCGCCCGCGTCTTCATCGTCAGCTTGCCCGCGGTGAAGTAAAACAGGAACGAGCCGATCTGGTAGGGATTGAGAATGTCGATCTCGACGAAGGCGCGGATCAGAAGCAGCGTCGCAATGCCGATCAAGACATAGGATTCATCGTTTCTAATGTCGTTCAAAAATCGCTTGAGATGGCCAACGAGGGCGGTGAGCAGCATCACGGCGAGCAGGGAGACGCCGATCAAGCCAGTCTCGACGGTTGTTTCGATGAAGGTGTTATGGAAATGGAAGCCGGTGCGGGAAGCTATGTAGAATTCGTCCCACAACCGCTCCGGCTCGGAAAAGCCCTGCACCCAATAGGCCTGATAACCGACGCCAAAAAAGGGATGCTGCGCGGCCGCTTCAAAGCCCTGTTGCCACAGATAGGTACGACCCGTCAGTGTCGAGTCCTTGCCGAAGGCACCGAGCACGAGATCGACGCCGCCGAAATTGACGCCGGCGACAGTGACCGCGAGACCGGTTATGGCCAAGACGGCAAACAGCCTCTTCCGCTGCCGAGGCGACAAAAACAGGATGGCCCGCAACCCGATACCGAGCACGACGACCAACCCCGTCGTCAATACCGAGGTCGCCGATTGCGAAGCCAGCAGACAATAGGCCGACAGCAGACCGGAAACGCCCGCCCCGACCAGCCAGATGCGGCGCTCGCCGAGGATAAAGACGGCGGCGAAGGCGAAATAAATGCCGAGCGAGGCGTAGAAGCCAAGCTGGTTCTTTGAATCAAAGGCGCCGACGAAACTGTAGGTGTTGTCGAGCGGGTCATAGGCGTAGTAGCCGAAGAGGATCGAATAGAGCAGCACGAGCACCGCTCCGGCAATTGCACCGCGTGTTAGCGTGCGAATATCGAGCGTGCGCATGGCGATCAATGCGCAAATGATATGCGTCATATACTGGATCGCAGCACGAGACGTAATCGAGGGTACGGCAGACCAGAAGATGGAAAGGCAGGCAAACACGCCGAAAGCGAAGAGCCAGAGCTGCCTTTGATAGTTGCCGAGCGTGCTGCGATAGCCGACCAGCACCAGCGGAAACCAGAGGCCATAATAGGCAAGGATGGAGACCTGCCCGAAACGGGAGGAATAAGCGAAGACAAAGAAAGAGAGGGCAACAGCCACCGTGCCGAAGGTGGCGTTGCTACCTGGACGAATAAAGGTCGATTTCGCGATCTGCATCGACCCTCCTCAGCGCATGGCAAGACCGGTGCTGACCTTGATGAGGTCGCCCGGCAGAACCTGGGTGTTCTCTTCCGCCGGAATTTCCTTCGCCTGGCCGTTGTCGTCCCGCACGATGGTATAGACGATGTTGACGTTCTGCCCGTTGGCATCGAGGTTGCTGGCATCGGCCGATTGCGCGACCGCTTCCTGCATCAACGCCTGGCTCGTGGAGAGCTTGAGTTGCAGTGTTTCCAATTGGGTATCGGTGTCTTGCAAATCCTGCGCGAGCGAGTTTTGCCAGTCGTTGCGCAGCGTATTTTCATCCTGGTCGGCCTTGCTGATGCTCTGCTTGGCATTCAGCGATGCCGTATCGGTATCCAGCAGATTGGTCTCCACGTCGGAGGCGCGCTGTTCGGCAGAGATCCTGCGGGAGGCAAGCTCCAACCCTCTTTCGGCCAGACTCTCGACCTTGTCGCGGTCCGCCTTGGCCAGGTCAAGCTGGCGGCTTAGCGTATCGGTCTTCTTTCCAAGCGCCTCGACCTCGCTTTGCAGCAGCACTTTCAGGTCTGCCAGCGCCTGCAACTGCGTCTTCATGCGCTGGCTGCGCGTTTTCATCAGGGCCTCTTCGCTGGCGAGCAGGTCGGCCGATTGCGGCAATTTCTGCAGCTCAGGGGGAACATCGATCTGATCTTTGCCGGCAACTTCCGCCAGCAGACGCGCCTTGCGGATCAGCAAGCGCCCACGCTCGGCCATGAGGACGACGGCATCGCCCTTGGCATTGATGTAGTCCCGGGCAAAGCGCTGGCCGGCATCAGCGCGGTGCAGGCCGCCGCCAAGACTGACCGCCTTAAGGACAGTGAGGTTGGGCACAAATGGAAATTGGCCCGGATTCTGAATCTCGCCGGTGAGATAGATGGGCCGGAACTGCGAAAGCTCTACGGAAGCCGAAGGCCGGTCGCGCAGGCCGAATTGTTTTTGCAGCCCGATGCCGATCGCTTCGGCGATTTCGTCCGTCGTCTTGCCGCTGGCCGGCATATCCCCGATGAAGGGAATGGAAACCGAGCCGGAGGGGCCGACGGTGTAATCACCCGATATCATCGACCAATCGCGGACCGAGCCCTCCGCGGTCTGCCATTCGGCAACGCGAATGTGCAGCTTGTCCATGACTCCCAGGTGATATCCAGGAAGATTATCGGCACGGGCATTACCCGACACCATGCACAGGCTGAGAAGCATAAGAGCTGCGCAACGAAAAGGTGTGGCCGCACCAACGGACTTACCAGGAGATTGAATTTCAATCATGCAGGATCTTCCCTGTTACTTGTTTGCAGCCCGCAGTAGCGGGAAAACCGCAGGCGCTTCCCTGCGGTATCTGCGTTCGTCATCAGTAGCTGCCACGCGATAGGCAGACTGCAGGAATGGTTTTGGCGATGATGACCACGTCGCTGCTGAGCGACCAGTTCTTGACGTAATGCGTATCGAAGGCGACGCGGCTGGCATAGGACACGTCGTTACGACCGCTGACCTGCCAAAGGCCTGTCAGGCCGGGGCGGGACTGGAGGTAATAGATCGCCGAGGTTTCGTAGAGTTCCAGCTCGTCTTCGACGACGGGACGCGGCCCGACGACGCTCATTTCACCGCGAATGATATTGATGAGCTGCGGCAGCTCATCAAGGCTGAGTTTGCGAAGCACCGCGCCGACAAGGGTGACGCGAGGATCGTCCTGCAGTTTGCGTGTTGCACGCCATTCTTCCATTGCTCGGGGATTGGCCTGCAGATAGGCCTTCAGAACCCTGTCGCCATCGACGACCATGGTGCGGAACTTCAGGCAACGGAAGGTCTTGCCGTTATGTCCGATACGGCGATGTCCGTAAAAGACCGGACCTCGATCCGAAAGCTTTACCAGGAGCATAAGCATTAGGAAGATGGGGCTGATGAAAATCAGCGCCGTCAGAGCGGTTGTGACGTCGAATGTCCTCTTTAGGATTCCACCTGTTGGCGGAAAGACGTCGCTTTCCGGAGCGCTGAAAAAAGCCGATGTGGCCGATCTCGTCGCAGACTTCATAGAGATGACTCCATTCATGTTGGCGAATTGGTCGGAAATGTCTCGGGCGCCTAGTTAGGGCTATGCAGTGAGGAGTGTAGGTGGCGATTATGATTTTTTAAGCCAAATTTTTGTGGCGATGCGGAATCGCGGCAGGGTTTTACCCCCAATGCATTAGATTTCTTAAGTTTAGACATTCCTTATATAGGATTTATACTAAAGAAGGTATTGTATAAGAGGCTGGAAAAAGGGCATCTTACGTTACGGGTGGCTGCGGGACAGAATGTTAACGGCTATAGCTCCGATTTGTTCATCCGGTCTTGTTGGAATAGGCTTTGCTCACTCTTGATCGTTCATGCACAATCTTGATTTTTCATCGAAAATATTGCGTTGCAGCACCATATTGCGGCGCACATATTGGCGGCCGCGAGATCCGAACTTTGTAATAAAAGTTGATTGAATTGATTAAATTCTGAATCGGTTGCACTAAATCGCTAACATCATTATAATTGTATATGCTTACAAACAATACAACTTAAATGAGAAACATGGAGAAAGTGAAAAGAGATGGACTGCAATTGCACGTATTATGGAGGAGTAGTTTTAACAGGTGATGCGCTAAAGTCGTATTCGTTCAAAATCGTAAACAGACCGCCGTCATTTAGTTGAATCTAAAAGATTCATTAAATATATTTGGCGTGTGGGTCTATTAAGGGAGGCAAGACCTTGATCGCTCTTTTCCTGATGACTGTGGGCGCGAGGTAACATCATGTATGCGCCACGCGTTTTCATCAGCATGCTCGGCGCCTTGGCCGTATTTGGCATCGCGACCTACTTCCTGACGCAATCTTTTTCGACAACGTTGATCGAAACGGTAATTTGCGCCGTGCTGCTCCAGATCGGCTACTTTATCGGCATCCTCTTCCTCGTCTGGAAGGAACGCAGTGCCCGACAGGCATTATCGCGTCAAAACGCGGCTGCCATGCCGTTACGTGATGATGACAAGGTTACGGGCCTGCCCGCCGCAAATCTCAATCGCACTGAGCGCTTCAATCCCTGAGGTCGGCGCCAGCGCATCTTTTGACGATGGCGTGGTTGCCTATGGCTAATGTCGTCCTAAGTCTCCGGCAGAATAATGGAGGCTGATGTGACTGACAGTGCCGATAAGAATGTCTGCGTAATTATTGCCGCGAAGAATGCCAGCGACACCATCGGTCTTGCCGTCGCTTCCGCACTCCGCGAGCCTGAGGTGGCCGAAGTCGTTGTTATCGACGATGGTTCGATAGACGGCACCGCCGCCTCCGCTGGTCTTGCCGACGACGGCAGCGGCCGTCTGATCATCCATGTATTCGAGAAAAATCGCGGCCCAGCGGCGGCACGCAACCATGCGATCAAGGTTTCGCGCGCTCCCCTGATCAGCATCCTCGACGCCGACGATTTCTTTTTCCCGGGGCGGTTCAAGCCATTGCTCGCGAGCAATGATTGGGATTTCGTCGCCGACAACATTGCCTTCGTCAATGCCGATACGGTTCCGGACGCGATTACAATGCTTGATCATTTCGATCCGAAGCCGCGTTTTCTCGATCTGGTTGCTTTTGTGGAAGGCAACATTTCCAAGCGCGGCGTTCGCCGCGGCGAGATCGGTTTCCTGAAGCCATTGATGCGCCGAACGTTTTTGGATGAGCACGACCTGCGCTACAACGAAGCCCTGCGCCTCGGTGAGGATTACGATCTCTATGTGCGGGCGCTTGCCAAGGCTGCGCGCTATAAGGTCATCCATAGCTGCGGTTACGGCGCCGTGGTGCGCAGCAACTCCCTGAGCGGCCAGCATCGCACTGAGGATCTGCATCGGCTTTACCAAGCCGATCGGGCGATCCTCGCCGCCGGTGGGCTCTCACCGGCCGACGCAGCCGCCATCCGCCGCCATGAGGAGCATGTTCGCAGCCGCTACGAGCTGCGGCGTTTTCTCGATATCAAGGGACAATCGGGTCTGGCTGCGGCCGCCTCTTACGCATTGGCCAAGCCCGCCGCCATTCCGGCCATTGCCGGCGGCATTTTTGCCGATAAAACGGAACGTTTCCGCAAGGGCGGCGGCGTGCCGATTGCACATTCGGGAACGAACGGCCTGCGCTATCTGCTGCAGGCCGCTCCTGAATAATGCTTCTCTATATCAGAAGTAGTCGCGGCGTACGCCTTCGATAACGTCGAAGAAGCGTTGCTTGCGGCTGGCAAGTGCGGCGTCGGCGCTCAGTTGCGGCTTCGCCTTACTGGCCTGCCAAAGTGCAAGCGCCGAGGGCACAGCAAGCGCCTGCTTCGCTATCACCCGGAGACGGGTCTGCTCAGGGTCGGCGAGTACCATCGTTCCTCCTTGCCGATCCTTTTCCAGCTCTCGGACGCTCTGCTCGTCGCGTTCGAAACCAACCCCCCAGAACCGCGCACCCTTGGCGATCGCTTCCGCCCGGGTGGAAACCGGAATGTGTTTTGGCGCATAGGTGACGCCGAGCGAGCGAGCCCAGTCGTTCCACTTGAAGCTATTGATCGCCCGTGACGTACTGACGGCGATCCACGGTACCCGGAAGGCATCGGCCAGGATCGCGCCATGCATGGACTCGGCGACGATCAGCTCGGAAGTCGCGATCTCGCGGATCACAGCTTTTGCCTCGCCGCGCGGATCGAGATAGGAGAGGCCGACGGTCTTGCAGATTTCCGGCCAGAGACCGGCTGCCGCCGACTCCCAATGCGGCACGAACGTGCGGCGATTGGTTTTCGGCAGGTTTTTGAATTCCGGCATTTCGGTCACCATCGCGGCCGGATCGATGATGCCCATGTCCTTCGGAAGGCCTACCTTTTCCGCCGTCAACGGACCGCGAACGCTGCGAATATCCCATTTGGTCTTATCGCCCATCTCCGGAAGCGAGCCGTAGCCGAAGCCGCTGCCGATCACGAGCTTATGGCCGTCGAGCGGCAGGATCAGGGTATTGAGAACAGTGCCGACCCCGACAAGCAATGTTTCGTTATGCACGTCGCGCAAGCCCGGGAGCAGAAAATCCCAGAGCCAGAGATTGAGATCGTCACCGAAATTGCCATGGGTGGATTCCCAGTGGAACGGCTTCATACAAGTCTCCTTGGTAATTTTGGTAATGGCCTAACACACTGGCTCTGTAAAAATCCGGGGCATGTCAGCTTTGCTGCAGTGCGAAAGCTAGGGCGTAAACTTGCTCACGGCAAGCTGCACCGCACTCTGCAATATGGCAGGATCGCGCCATGCCCATTTCGCCAAAAGCCCGAATTGCGGAAATCGCCGCCGGCGCAACTGTCCCACCTGACTCCATATCGCCTGTCTTCGGGCGCGATTTTTGTACGAGCGGATGGACGCAATGTCCTGTGGCCGCTGTGAAAATCGTTGTTCCAGCGTGTTAAGTGCCGTCCAAGTGTTGAACTGCTGTCGCAGGAACTGCGGCGAGGCGCTATCGATACTGTGAAAAATATTCATTCCTTCCCCACGCAAGGCACCCACATCTTCGCAGAGCAGCACGCGCTTGGCAGCCAGAATGCAATCACAGAAGAACAGCACATCCTCGGCCGCCAACCGCAGCTCGGCCTCGAAACGGATTTTTTCGAACAGCGGGCGTCCGATCACCATGCAAGACAGGTGCAAAAAAGCCCAGTCTTTCAGCATCACGCTCGCGACGTCGGGGACTTCGATCAGCGAAGGCTGAGCGGAAAGCCTGGTGGCATCCGGCGATTTGGCCAACTCCGCGATGCCGAAATGATAAGAAAACCCCTCCCCGCCTTCGATCGAGCCCCAATAACAATCGGCGTCATAGCGTGTCAGCGCTTCAAAGGCGTTGCTCAGGTGCAGCGGTGCCCATTCGTCGTCGGAATCGAGGAAGGCAATAAAACGGCTTGATCCCGGCACATTGTCGAGACCAGTATTGCGCGCGCCGCCCGGACCTGCGTTGGCCTGACGGATGACCCGAATTCGCGCCCGATCCTTGTCCCCAAGCGTTTGAAGTTCGTTTTCAGCCGGAAGCGGCGATTCATCGTCGACTATGAGAATATCGAAATCCTGAAACACTTGCTTGGATATCGACGTCAACGCACGCTGCAAAATACCTGCCTGTCTTTGGTAAAAGGGAATAATAATCGTAATTGCCGCCATTTTTGAGCCTGTACGGTTTTTCAACAAAGAGTTTGTGGTCCCTTTTTTATAGGGACCGGCATTTTCGACAATCCATCGCTGATTTTCAGCCGGTCCCGAGAGACAGGATGTCGCCGTGGCCCCAACAGTTAGTGCCCGATCGGTTCGGAACAATGACGGGTGATGCGTTTTATCGAAGACGAGAGCATTTACCCTCGTCGGCGTCGTAACCGTCGTCGGCTGATGCAGAATATTAAAAGCGGAATAGCAACCAGTAAGTGAGCTACCTTATTTTCACTTTCTCAAAAGGCTTGTATCCTCGCCCCATTTTCATCACGATTGATCGCGGCACCTGCGGCAATGCAAAAAAAATCCTGGGCAAGTGGAAAAAATTTTGGTGCTGCTAGAGCGTGTAATTCCATGCCATCTTGAGAATATGACACTCTCCTTAAAACCATTTAATACCAAACACCTATACCAGAATTAATCCGATTGAATTAGAGATTTGTTGATCTCTTTTCGTCGCGGAAGGAGAGGCCCGCGGAGGCGTCCACACCGGTTTTTTGCTGCAGCGCCATATTTCCTTTCACCAGACCGCCCTAGCTTACGTCTGCGGGCTCAAGTCTGCTCTGGTTGAAACGGCCGCAGGGGGGAGCGGTCCGAAAAAGGGGTGACTGATATCGTGAATGTGACTGCCAACGTGTCTTCGCGGATCAATCTCATGCGTATCGTGCTCATCTCGGGCATCGTATTTGTACATATCCCGTTTGATACGGATTCCAGCCCATTCAACGGCGCCTACGGCCTCTTTGACTGGCTTCGGGTCTTCCTGCGCGACAGTGTGTTTCGCGTCGGCGTTCCCTGCCTAAGCGTCATTTCCGGCTATCTGCTTTTCCGCAACGGCGCCGCGCTGGACTATGGCAGGACCATTCGTCGCAAGACAAGGACCGTCCTTCTGCCATTTCTCTTGTGGAACTCCGCCTTCTTTCTCTTTGTGCTGATCCTGCAAAACAACGGCGTCGGCGACGGCTATCTGCCGGATCTGACGAACGTCAGCCCACGCACCCTCGCTACACTTCTGTTTGCGACCGAAGGTGCACCGATTGATTTGCCGCTCTATTTCTTGCGCGACCTCTTCGTTTGCATCCTGCTCTCGCCGCTGCTCGCGATGTTTATCCGGCGCTACCCAATGCCGACGCTGGTATTTTTGCTGCTGCTTGCGGCCTTGCCAATATCGCTTGGCATCGTTCTCAGGAACTCCATCCTCTTCAGCTTCAGTTTCGGTATCTATCTCAGTCTTCATCGCATCGATCTGACAATTCTTGACCGATACGCGGCCTTCATCGGCGCAGCCTTTCTGGGGCTCGCGGCTCTGTGGACCACGGTGGCGTATATGACCGCCCCAGAACCGCCTGCATGGCTCGAATTCAGCCGAGATATGATGGTACTCGCTGGCATTCCAGGTTTTTGGGCGCTTTCGGCAATTCTGATCAAAAGCAAACCCGGTCAGCGGTTGGCGGAAACCGGCAGCTTGAGCTTCTGGATCTTCTGCGCCCACCACCCGGCGCTGTTGACCCTCTGGATTTTGTGGAACCGCACGGGCGCGGATCTTTATCCCGTCTTCTACCTGTTGGCGGCCGCCATCACTCTGACGGTGCTGCCCTTGACCAACGGCATGGCGCGTTACGCCCTGCCCTCTTTCTACAACCTACTGACGGGCAGCCGCACGCGGCGGCTCGCCGAAACCCTGGCCGTTGATGGCCGGCGGGTGACCTCCGAGTAAAGGTGACACATGACGAACTCGATCTTCCCTTCGCGTGGACTTAACCTTGTTTCATTCGCAATCCTGAGCGTCGGCCTCATCCCTTGCGCGGTTTCCGCGCAGGAAGATCAGCCGAACGGCAAATCTTTCGTCGACAACTTCGACAAGATCGACAACGGCCGGTGGTACATTTCGGATGGCTGGAATAATGGCCCGCACCAGAACTGCAGCTGGTCTAAGAAAGAGGTCCGTGTTGAGGGCGGCATCCTGCAGCTTCAATTCACCCAGGCCAAGACCGGCCAACGCGATTACGCCTGCGGCGAGATCCAGACGACCAAGACCTATGGCTATGGCACATATGAGGCGCGTTATCGCACCGCGACTGGCTCCGGCCTTAATTCGGCTTTCTTCACCTATATAGGTCCGACCGACAAGAAACCGCACGACGAAATCGATTTCGAAGTGCTCGGCAAAAATCCCGCACAGGTTCAGCTCAATCAATATATCGGCGCAAAAGGCGGCAATGAAAAATTTGTCCCGGTCGCCGGTGGCGCCGATCAAGGCTTCAACGATTATGCCTTCGTCTGGGAAAAGGACCGGCTCCGCTATTACGTGAACGGCAAGCTTGTCCAGGAGGTCACCGATCCTTTGAAGATCCCGACGCATGCCCAGAAGATCTTCTTCAGCCTTTGGGGCACTGACACGTTGGGCGACTGGATGGGCAAGTTCAACTATGGCGGCGCGCCGGCGACCATGCAGATCGATCGCGTAGCCTTCACGGCGGCGGGCGACAAGTGCCAGTTCCCGGAATCGATCGCCTGCAAGACCAACTGAAACATTCCGGCTGCGACGCGATTTCGTAGCCGGGGAACCTGATGTGACACGAACGAAACGAGGCGCCTGGCATCCGGCCGGGCACGAAGCGGAAGTTTTCATGCTGCATATTCTTTATTTCGTCCACGATCTCGCCGATCCCGCCGTCCGCAGGCGGGTGCTGATGTTGCAGGCGGGTGGGGCGAAGGTGACGCTGGCGGGCTTTCGACGCGATGACAACGCATTGGCCGCCGTCCACGGTGTCGAACCGATCGAACTCGGCCGGACGCGTGACGCGCAGTTCGCGCAGCGTATCGCCGCCGTTGCCAAATCCGCTCTGCGACTGCGTGGATTGCTTCGTTCGATCGAAAAGCCGGACGTGATCATCGGCCGCAATCTTGAGATGCTGGCCGTGGCCAAGCGCGCCAAGTCGATCTTCGGCGGCGATATGCCCGTTGTCTACGAATGCCTCGATATTCACCGGCTGCTGCTGCGTAAGGACGTGTTTGGCAACGCTCTTCGTGGCATTGAGCGCCGTTTCGGCGCGGATGCGGCGCTGCTGCTGACCAGCTCGCCGGCTTTCGTCGAGCATTATTTCCGCTCTCGTTCCGGCCTCGACCTGCCGATCCTCCTTCTCGAGAACAAGGTCCTGGCGATCGAGGGTATGAGAGCTGAAATTGCCATTACTCCCCGATTGCCGGCAGCCAACGAGCCCTGGAAAATCGGCTGGTTCGGCGCGCTTCGGTGTCGCAAATCTCTGGAAATGCTTGCTGAATTTTCCCGCCAGATGGAAGGCCGCTTCGAGATCATTTTGCGCGGCCGGCCGGCCTATTCAGAGTTCGGCGATTTCGATGGCTTCGTGCGCGATGCGCCTTTCATGCGCTTCGGCGGTCCCTACAAAAATCCCGAGGACCTCGCGGCGATTTATGGAGAGGTACAATTCTCCTGGGCGATCGACTTCTTCGAAGAGGGACTGAATTCCAGTTGGCTGCTGCCGAACCGTCTTTATGAAGGCGGCCTGCATGGCGCCGTACCGATCGCCGTCGATGGCACCGAGACTGCACGGTTCCTGGCAAAGCGAAAAATCGGGCTGACACTCGAAAAGGCGGATGCTGCCCACCTTGTCACTCTCCTGGGCGACCTAAATAAGGACCGCTACCTCGCCGCTTTCAACGCTTCGGCCGCGCAGGATCGCAGGCAATGGATGACCGATCGCGCCGAATGCCAAGGGCTGGTGCAGCGGCTGGCGTCCCTTACCCACGCCAGCGGCCAAATCGCCGAATTAAAGGCCCTCCCACAAATGCATCGCAATAGAGGTGGATTGCAATGAAGACCGGAATTCCGATGGATATGCGTTGCTTAATCGTTATCCCCTGCCTCAATGAGGAAAAGCATATCGAGCCGCTGATCGCCAAGCTCGGTAGTGCTCTGGACGAACTTGATGCCCGAATCGTGGTTGCTGATGGCGGCAGCACGGATAGAACGCGCGACATCGTCAAGGAGATCGCCGCGGCCGATCCGCGCATTCTCCTGCTCGACAACCCGAAGCGGCTGCAAAGCGCTGCGATCAATCTCGCCATCCAAACCTTCGGCCGCGACTACGATTATTTCATTCGCATCGACGCCCATGGCGATTATCCCAGCGATTACTGCCAGATCCTGGTGCAGGAGGCGCAAGCGACCGCCGGAGCGGATTCCGTCGTCGTCGCCATGCGCACCATGGGCTTCAGCGCTTTCCAGAAGGCGACGGCGGTAGCGCAGAATTCTAAGCTTGGCAATGGCGGCTCGAAGCATCGCGAAGGCGCCAAGGGGCATTGGGCCGATCATGGCCATCACGCGCTGATGCGCGTCACTGCCTTCCGCGCGGTCGGCGGCTATGACGAAGCCTTCAGTCATAATGAGGATGCCGAGCTCGACTATCGCCTGCGGAAAGCCGGCTATCGCATCTGGCTCACCGACAAGACGGCAATGACCTATTATCCGCGCGCCAGCGTCCCGACGCTTTTCCGACAATATCTCGGCTATGGCCGCGGGCGCGCGCGCAATATCCTCAAGCACCGCAGCATGCCGAGTGTCCGCCAGATGCTGCCGCTGGCCGTGGTCCCGATCTTCGTCGGCGCATTTCTGGCAATCCTCAATTGGATCGCGGTCGTTCCCGTTAGTATGTGGGCTTTTGCCTGCGTAGCCTATGGCTTCTGGATCGCGCTCGGCGAGCGCAATCCTTACGGACCTCTCGCTGCCGTCTCGGCCATGGTCATGCATTTTGCCTGGTCGATGGGCTTCTGGATGGAAGTCCTTAGCTTCCGCGGACGCAGGGTGATATCATGACACCGAACCGAGAGCGCCGACCCGTGATTATCGATATCGCCGTCTGCACCTATCGTCGTGTCGAATTGGACCAGACACTGCTGTCGCTGGCGGTCTTGACCGTGCCAGCAGGCACTGTCGTCCGTATCATCGTTGCCGATAATGACATCACGCCGAGTGCGCGCGACCGCGTCGAAGCCATGCGTTCGGCGGTGCCTTTCGAGATTTCTTATGTGCATTGCCCCGCGTCGAACATTTCGATCGCCCGCAATGCCTGCCTCGAGCATGCGACCGGCGATTTCGTGGCCTTCATCGACGACGACGAGACCGCGTCCGAGGGTTGGCTGGCCGAATTGCTTGTGACGGCGGATACCACCGGCACCGACGCGGTGCTCGGCCCCGTGCGCGCCGTCTATCCGAATGTCGCGCCAAGCTGGATGCGGCAAGGCGATTTCCATTCGACATTGCCGGTCTGGGTCTCCGGCGATATCCGCACGGGCTATACCTGCAATGTCCTGCTGCGACGCAATGCGCCGTCGCTCGCCGGCCGCCGCTTCAACATCGCACTGGGTCGCAGCGGTGGCGAAGACACGGAATTTTTCGCTCACATGCACAGGGCCGGCGGAAAGATCGCCTTTGCCGAGGATGCCATGGTCTATGAACCCGTGCCAAACGGGCGCGCGACGTTTAGCTGGCTCACGAAGCGGCGTTTTCGCATGGGCCAGACGCATGGGCGGATGCTGCGGGAGACGTCGGCCGGCCTTGGCCGGTGGAAGGCAATTGCGCTAGCCGGCGCCAAATCCGGCTATTGCTTTGCCGCCGCCGCGCTTCTCGCCGCCTTTCTCGTACAGCGCTATCGCTACGGCCTGCGCGGCATCATGCACGCCGGTGTCGTCAGCGGCCTGTTCGGTGTCCGCGAAATCGAACAATACGGAAGTTTGGAGAAAGCACCGCAATGACGGATTTCATCCCTGATGTCAGTTTCGTCATCGCGGCCTATAACGCCGAGGACACACTGGAGCGCGCCATTGACAGCGCGCTGGCGCAGGGTGCCGTCAGCATGGAGGTCATCGTCGTCGACGATTGTTCCAGCGACAACACCCCGACGATTGCCGGCAACCACCCCGATCCGCGCGTTCGGCTGGTTGCCATGCCCCGCAATGGCGGTCCCGCCGCGGCACGCAACGCCGGCCTTGAGGCCGCACGCGGCCGTTGGGTGGCCGTGCTCGATTCCGACGACGCGCTGCGCCCGGACCGTATGGCACGGCTGATTGCACGAGCCGAAAAGGCAGAGGCCCAGATCGTCGTCGACAACCTAGATGTCATCAGGGGAGCGGATGAGGCGGCGGGCACGATGTTTCCGGAGGCCGTACTCGCGCGCCTGCCGGTTCTGACGCTGGCGAAATTCATTATGTCGAACATGATTTTCCGCTCGGAGCATAATTTCGGCTACATGAAACCCGTCTTCGAGCGCGCCTTCCTCGAGAAGCACCACCTGCGCTTCGACGAGGCACTCAGGATCGGCGAGGATTATATTTTTCTGGCCTCCGCATTGGCCAAAGGCGGCATCTGCGCCGTCGAGCCGACGGCCGGCTATCTCTATTACATTCGCGAAGGTTCGATCTCGCGCGTGCTGAGGCGGCAAGATGTCGAGGCGATGATTGCCGCCGACCAGCAGTTTTTCTCTACACATCCTTTCGGTGCCGCCGCTCTGGCCGCCCAACGGCGACGGACGCGCAACCTGAAAGAAACACTATCCTTCCTGATGCTTGTCGACAGCCTCAAGGACGGTTCCCTGGCGAACGCGCTGAAAATTGCCTGCTGCAATCCAGGCGCTGTTCGTCATTTGCGCATGCCGATCGCGGCCCGTCTTCGTCGCCTTGCCGCCCTTTTCCGGGGCAGCGGCGAGACAACCGTCCTTCAGGGCGGCGGCGAAGTGGCGGCGGCATCTCCGATCTCCCCCTCCCTCCCCAGTTTGGGCGCAGGCCCTCACTCTAACAAAGGATAGAGCTATGGACCCTAAGCATCGTGTGAGAAAAGCAATCATCCCAGTTGCCGGCAACGGAACCCGTTTCCTGCCAGCCACCAAGGCGATGCCCAAGGAAATGTTGACGATTGTCGATCGTCCGGTGGTGCAATACGCCGTCGATGAGGCCATCGAGGCCGGCATAGAGCACATCGTCTTCGTCACCAGCCGCAACAAATCGGCAATCGAAGATCATTTCGACGACACGCCGGAGCTTATCTCCTCGCTGCACAGGGCGGGCAAGACAAAGCAGGTCTCGGAACTCGAACGTCTTCTGCCGCAGGCCGGCTCGATCAGCTTTACCCGCCAGCAGGCGCCGCTCGGCCTCGGCCATGCCGTATGGTGCGCGCGAGACCTGATCGGTAATGAGCCCTTTGCGCTGCTGCTTCCCGACATGGTCTGCCATGGCCTGCGCGGCTGCATGGCCGGCCTGATGGAACTCTATGACGAAGTCGGCGGTAATATCGTCGCGGTCGAGGAATGTGCACCGGAAGAGACCTCTAAATACGGCATTATCGGCCGGGGAGCACCGGTTCGCCACGGCTTCGGTGTGACCAAAATGGTTGAGAAGCCACATCCTTCGGAGGCGCCTTCTAACTTTTACCTCAATGGGCGCTATATTCTTCAGCCTGAGATCTTCGATATCCTG
Organism: Rhizobium sp. NXC24; assembly: GCF_002944315.1. Classification (NCBI taxonomy): domain Bacteria; kingdom Pseudomonadati; phylum Pseudomonadota; class Alphaproteobacteria; order Hyphomicrobiales; family Rhizobiaceae; genus Rhizobium; species Rhizobium sp. NXC24. Next base: position 803,427 of record NZ_CP024314.1, on the reverse strand, counting down.
GCGCGGCAGGAACGCGGCGCCGGCAACGAGATCCAGCTAACCGACGGCATGCTGCGCCTGTCTCAAACACAGGGCTTCCATGCCCAGGCCTATGGCGGACGGACTTTCGATTGCGGATCGAAGCAAGGCTTTATCGAGGCGAACGTCGCCTTCGCGCTGGCTCGTGCGGATATCGGCGGCCTGGTTTACGACTCGATCCGAAGCTTGGTTCTGTCGCACGAAGCGCAGATGACCGCAGCTTAAGCCGCTTCACACTTTCGCCTGCGGTCTCGATGGCCGCAGGCCATTGCCGCTATTCATTCAGGCTTCTCCGACAAGGTGGTCGCCATGCATCAGAAGAATTTCACCTTCCACAGCGCTCTTCCAAAGGAGGAGCAGGATGGTTTCATTGACCTAGACCGGCTGATGGCGGTCATTATCCGCCGCATCCGCACCATCATTACCGGTGTGGTCATCTTCGTCGCACTGGCGATCGCTTATCTGTTGACCGCGCCTTCGACCTATACGTCAGCGACACAGGTATTGCTCGACGAAACCATGACCAAATATGCGGAGGACCAGCCGCCGCAGGCCAGCAGCCAGCAGGCTGATATGGAGATTGCCAGCGCCGTCGAAATCCTGAAATCCAACGAAATGGCGTTGCGCGTCGTCGATGCGGCTGGCCTAGTCAACAATGATGCGATCCTCAATCCACCGCAATCGCCGGTAGCGCTGATCAAATCCGGCGTGAAGCTGATCGCCAGCGCTTTCAAACCGGCGAAGCCGCCGCGAACAGCCGATGAGGCGCGCGAAGCGCAGCGTCAGCAAATCGCCGCGACATTGCAGGACGCTCTGAAAGTGGAGCGCGTCACCCGCAGTTCCGTCGTCTCCTTATCGTTCGGCTGGACCGATCCGCAATTGGCGGCCAAAATCACCGCCGCCTATGCGGACGCCTATCTGACGGATCAACTCAATGCTAACTTCGATGCGACCGAACGGGCATCCGTATGGCTGCAGGAACGGCTGAACGATCTGCGGGAGCGTTCGCAGCAGGCGGCGCTTGAGGTCGAAAAATACAAGGCCGAGAACGGCTTGACCTCGACCGGCGGCGAGCTGATGTCGGAGCAGCAAATCTCCGATCTCAACAAGCAACTGATCATCGCTCAGGCCGACACCGCCAGCGCCTCGGCACGCTATTATCAATATAAGTCGATCATCGATCAGGGACCGGACAATGCGGTGAAAAACGCGACGATCTCGTCCAGTCAGACCGACAATAGCGTATTGCAGGATCTGAAGACGCGTTATCTCAATGTGCAGAAGCGCGAGCAGGACGTGACGCAGAATTTCGGCGCCAATCATCCCCAGGCCGTGGCGCTGAAGGCGGAGCGCGAAGACATCACGCGGCAGATTTACCAGGAACTGCAGCAATTGACGGCGAGCTACAAGAATGAATTCGACGTAGCGCAGTCGCGTGCCACGTCGCTGCGCAACAGCATCGAGGGCGTGGTCGGAAAGAACTCCGAGGCCAATAAATCCCTCGTGCAGTTGAACGCGCTTAACCAGAAAGCGACGGCGCTGAAGACGCTCTACGAATCCTATCTCAGCCGCTATGAGGAGGCATCGCAGCAGCGCTCATTCCCGATCGCCAAGGCGCGCGTCATCTCCGCCGCCGGCGTGCCGACCGCGCCGTCCAGCCCGAAAAAGACGCTCGTTCTGGCACTTTCTATCGTACTCGGCTTGATGGCCGGTGGTGCGTTTGCCGCCCTTCAGGAATTCCGCGACCGCTATTTCCGGGTCGAAGCCGATGTGCGTGCAGCGCTCGGACTTAAATTCCTCGGGTATCTGCCGTTGCTCGGCCAACAGACCCTCGACAAGAAGAAGAAGGGTCGCAGGCTTAAAGTCGGGCCGGCAACGGCCGAGGATGCCGAGACCGGTGTCGCTTTCGAACGGATCATGCGTGTCTCGGTCGAGGCCCCGCGCTCGATATTCGCCGAAACCCTGCGCAACGCCAAACTTGCCAGCGATGTCATGCTGCAAGGACGGGCTGACCGCGTGATCGGCGTTGTCTCCGCATTGCCCGGCGAAGGCAAGTCGACGACGGCCGCCAATTTTGCCGCCCTGCTCGCGAGCAGCGGCAAACGCACGCTGCTGATCGATGCCGACTTGCGCAATCCCGGTTTGAGCCGGATGCTGAAATCACCGCCGCAGACAGGCCTCATCGAGGCGGCTCTCGGCGAAATTCCCTGGGCAAGCGCCGTCAGGGTCGATCCGCGCACTAAGCTTGCTATTCTGCCGGTGGTTCTTCGCGATCATCTGCTGCATACCAGCGAGCTCCTGTCTTCTCAGGGCATGCTGAACCTGATGGAAAGCGCGCGGAAGATGTTCGACTACATCGTCGTCGACCTTGCGCCACTGGGCCCGGTCATCGACGCCAAGGCATTCGCGCCGCAGGTGGACGCTTTCCTCTTTGTTGCCGAGTGGGGTGCGACGCCGACCAATCTCGTCAGGGATTTGCTGGAACAGGAGCCGCAGATCAATTCGCGTGTTCTCGGTGTGATCCTCAACAAGACGGACATGTCGGAACTGTCGCGCTACAGCGACTTCGGTGGCACGGAGCGCTACCGACAGAAATACACCAGCTACTACACCGAGGAACAACCGAAGGCAGAAATCGACGCCTAGAGCAATCCAGGAAAGTGCGAACCGGTTTTCCGTCCGGAATGCGTAAAAACAAAGTGATAGAGCGGGAAGGCGATTCCGTAAAACGCTGAACCGCTCTCCCTACGCTTTCAACGTCCTGGCACCGGCGCGTGCCAGGACGTGTTCGCGCCAAATCGTGAAGATGCCCGCGGCCACGACGATGATGGCTCCTATCACAGTATAGACATTGAGCGTCTCGCCGAAGATCGATACGGCGATGATCGCCGAGAATACGAGCTGCAGATAAGTGAGCGGCTGGATCACCACCGCGTCGAGAAGGTCATAGGCGCGAATGAGAAAATAGTGGCTCGACATGCCCGTGAGGCAGAGCACACCCAGGAAAGCCCAGTCATACGGCACAACCGGTGCCCAGAAGAACGGTCCGACGCAGCTCATGGCAACGGCGCCGACGACACCGGTGTAAAGGAAGCTCGTCATCGCGGAATCGTCCCGGCTGACATAGCGGGTGAGAACGACATACAGCGAAAACAACAGGGCACCGGCAAGCGGCAGCAGGAAACGAATGTCGAAAAAGCCGCTTTCCGGCTTCAGGATCAGCAGCACGCCGACGAAGCCGATGCAGATCGCCAGCCAGCGCCGCCAACCGACCCTTTCGCCAAGGATCGGCACGGACAACAACGCGACCATCAATGGTCCGGATGAGAAGATCGCCTGCGAACGGGCAAGGCCGACGACGACGAAGGACGAGATGGCGACCACGATCTGCGCGGCTAGCAGCAGCCCTCGGGCGATCTGCAGGCGCGGCCGTTTGGTGCGGATGGCGACACGCAAGCCGCCGGGTGAGCGCGATGCCAACGCGACGGCAAAAAGCATGAAGGCCCAATAGCGGATCATCGCCACAAAGAGCGGCGGATAGGCACTCACCAGATGTTTTGAGATGCCGTCTTGTATGGCGAATATGCTGATCGCCAACAGCGTGAAGACATAACCGGCAGTATTGGATTTCATTTCGGCTCGAAGGAAGGATGGTATGCGGCCCCGGAAGCGCCGGCCGAACCGACGCTGCCGATCACAATAGGATATTCGATCCTTCGATCATAGGCTCCCGCATCTGCCTTACTACACGAAATGTGTCGATCAGCTTTTTTGCGTGCTTTCGATAAAGGCGGCGAAACCCTCGACGAAAGCGGCGAGGTTCTGCTTCACTTTCTCGTCGACGATTTGACCTTCCGCATCGAACACGCTGCCGGCGCGAGACACCATCAGCCGGCCGCCGAACCAGGGATTGGCGCCGAGCGTGCGCAGAACGGGCAGCCAGGCAGTCTGGCTAAGGATGGTGCCGAAATTGCCGGGCGAGGCGCCGAGAACGGCGACGGGTTTTGCCCGGAAGACGCGGGGAATATCGCTGGGTGGCCTGCTCATCCAGTCGATCGCGTTCTTGAAGACGCCTGGAAGCGAATTGTTGTATTCCGGGGTGAACAGGATCAGGCCGTCGGAGGCTGCGGCCAGCTCCTTGAGGTCGCTCACCTTTTCCGGAATACCTTCGGCCTCGACATCCGCGTCATAAAGCGGAATGCCATGGATCGTCCCGGCGATGAGTTCAACGCCGGGCGGCGCGAGCGCGACAGCGGCGTGCAGCAGTGCCGTGTTGAATGAGCCCTTGCGAAGGCTGCCTGATATGCCGAGAATTTTCATCGCGTCCCCCATAAGAATTGGATGGGGAGAGATTTATAGCTCGATACCATTCGTCAAGGACCGATGCTCATGTGAATGCGGATAGCCCAAGTCAAATATCGCCTGCCCCTCATATATCGATGAAAACGGCGCCGTTTTCGACCTTGACGGGATAGGTTTTGAGGTTGACGCAGACAGGGGCGCCCTTGGCCTCGCCGGTGCGGTAGTCAAAGCGGCCGTTGTGCTTAGGACATTCGATGATGTTGTCCATCACCAGCCCGTCGGCAAGATGGACCTGCTCGTGCGTGCACAAACCGTCGGTGGCAAAATAGTCGTCTTCCGGACTGCGATAGATGGCGAAGGTCTTGCCGCCATGGTCGAAGCGCATGACGTCCTCCTCGTCGATCGCATCCGCCGCACAGACCTTAATCCAGTTGCCGCTCATTCCTGCCTCCCTGTATGTGCCGTTGTATATGCCGTTCTGGCTGAGGTTGTTGCCTGCGGTTATTGTGCCGCTTCGGCAAGCCCGGTGTGGAATTCCTCGCGATAGGGCCTCGCCGTCGGCGGCAGGTCGCGCTTCAGGAAATAATCCTCGTTGCGCAACTGCCGCAGGAAGGCCGGGATCATCTCGCGGTAGCCCGACCAGATCGACGGATTGGGCCGCGGCAGATCGTGTTTGATCATCGCATGCAGCTTCGGCAGCGCATGATAGGGCACCATCGGGAACATGTGGTGTTCGACATGGTAGTTCATGTTCCAATAGATGAAGCGGCTTACCGGGTTCATCAGCACCGTGCGGCTGTTCAGCCGGTGGTCGATGACATTGTCGGCAAGCCCGCCATGCTGCAACAGGCCGGTCAGCACATGATGCCAGGCGCCATAGAGCCGCGGCAGGCCGATCAGCACCAGCGGCAAGAGCGAGCCCATGGCAATAGCGGCGGCAATCGTGGCGATATAGATGAGGCTCCAGATGCGGGCGATACGGATCGCCTTCGGCTGCTCCATCTCGGGAATGAAGGTCTTCTCCGTGGCGCTGATGATGCCGAAGGCATTGCGGACCATGTCGAGCATCGCATAGAAAACATCGACGATGCCGAAGAAGTTCAGGACCAGGCGCACGAGATCCGGCGGCCGCATGACGGCGATCTCCGGATCGCGGCCGACGATGACGGTGTCGGTGTGATGGCGGGTATGGCTCCAGCGCCAGGTCACCGGATTGCGCATGATCATGAAGCAGGCGATCTCGTAGACCGCATCGTTCATCCAGCGGGTCTTGAACGCCGTGCCATGGCCGCATTCGTGCCAGCGGCTATCAGAGGCCGAACCGTAAAGCACGCCGTAAGCCAGGAAGAAGGGGACACAAAGCCAGGAGCCCCAGAAAAAGATGCCAAGGCCGGCGAGGATCGCCATGCTGCCGAGCCAGATGATCGTGTCGCGGATGGCGGCCGCATCGGAGCGCTGCATCAGCGCCTTCATCTCCTTGCGGGCAATCTCGGTATGATACCACTCCGCCGCCGCCAGTCCGGCTTCGACCGCCAGCCGGCTGCTGGGGCCAAGCAGGCTGTAATCACGCTTTCCCGTCTCGCTCATTCCTGCCTCCCGCGACGCACACCAGCGCGCCGCACCTGATGACAGGAATGATAGGTCGAGTTTTTGCTTGCCTCAATGCAACGATGATGGAATCTAGCATATTCCATCAACCGCCCATCTCATTCATGATGGAATACCTCAGGACCATCCATGCGCAGACCAACCATCGCTGATCTCGCTAGAGCGTGATGGAGAGCGGCTGCGCCCAATGAGCAGCGGATCAGACATTTTTCCTTTTGAGGCCTCCTACTTGGGAAATATTCGAATGATAGAATTCTATCATTCAGACCGAAAATTCTTCCACGAAGAAGAACCAAAGCGCTCCTTCGCCCAAAAATCACCTGACCCCAAAAAGTCCGCGATTTTTTTTGGGAACCTTTTTCTCTCAACTCTATCCAATGGCTAGTTCCGACACGAGACCAACGGACGAAGGACGGCACTGTGTCCAATGTCCGCTCCGGATTAACAACGAACGGGAGACAAATCATGTTCAAGCACATTCTGACCGCGACATTCCTGGTCGGCTTCGCCAGCACCGCAGCAATCGCCGCAGATGCGAAAATCTCCGATCCACAAATCGCCCATATCGCCTACACCGCCGGACAGATCGACGTCACGGCTGCCGAGCAGGCGGTGAAAAAAAGCAAGAATCCGGAGGTGGTCGAATTCGCCAAGACTATGGAGCGCGACCACAAATCCGTTAACGAGCAGGCGCTGGCGCTGGTCAAGAAACTCAAGGTCACGCCTGAGGACAATGACGTCAGCAAGTCGCTGAGTGCCCAAGCCAGCAAGGAACTGGCCAAGCTCGGCAAGTTGGACGGCAAGGCCTTCGACAAGGCCTATATCGACAATGAAGTGGCCTATCACAAGGCGGTCAACGACGCGCTTTCCAAGCAACTGATCCCATCGGCAAAGAATGCCGAACTCAAGTCACTGTTGGAGACCGGCCTTACACTCTTCCAGGAACATCAAACGCATGCGGAACATCTTGCCGCGGCGATGAAATGAACCGGCGATGGGCGCGATGAATACAAAGCGTCTATCGGTGATTGTCGTGGGGTTGCTGCTCATGACGGTCAGCACGGTGACGAAGTCGGCCGAATATCAAATCGCCATCGCGAATATGAAATTCGGCCTGCCGCCGGCCACGTTGCACGTCGGCGACGTGATCGTCTGGCGTAACGATGATATATTCCGCCACACGGCCACCGCGCGCGATGCCAGCTTCGACATCGACCTGCCGGCCAAGTCGCAAAAGAAAATGACCATCGAACGCACCGGCGACGTGAAATTTTACTGCCGCTTTCATCCGATGATGATCGGGGAACTGAATGTACAGCCGTAGGGAGAGAGAGGAGCCACGATGACTGCCGTCTCCGCCGCAGCCAAGCGACAACGGCCGGATCCTTCCACCTATTCGGAAGCCGAACTCATCGCTCGCGCCAAGGCTGGCGATGAGGATGCCATCCGGATCATTGTCCAGCGCAACAACCAGCGCTTGTTTCGAACGGCGCGCGCCATCGTCGGCAACGATGCGGAAGCGGAGGATGTTGTCCAGGCAACCTATGTGCAAGCGTTTATCAACCTCGCCGCCTTCCGCGGCAGTTCCAGCCTATCGACCTGGCTGACGAGGATTGCGCTCAACGAAGCATTCGCTCGCGTGCAGCGACGACGCGACTTTACCGGGCTTGAGGAGATCGACATGCAGAACAAGGCGTCAGGCGGCGGTTTGTTGCACTTCCCCTCCTCGCTCGCGCCAGCCGATCCCGAGGCTGAATTGGCGCGAAATCAGACGAGGCGTCTGCTGGAACATGCGGTGGATGCCCTGCCCGCCGAGTTCCGCACCGTCTTCATTCTGCGCGACGTGGAAGGCTTCAGCACGGAGGAAACGGCGTTCCTCCTCAACATCAAACCGGAGACCACCAAGACCCGGCTGCACCGTGCCCGCAAGATGATGCGGCTTTCGATAGAAAAGCAGTTTTCCGGAGCATTTTCCGCCCTCTTTCCCTTCGATGGTGCCCGCTGCGCCGATATGGCCGACCGGGTGATTACAGCGCTGCGCACAATACACGCGGGGAAAAGGGATTCCTCAATACCATCGCAGTAGAAGGGGTCGTATCAGGACTTGGGTGTCGCATGCTGCCTGCCGAGAAATGTCATTTCCTCGTGCTTCACCCTGTTCTCGTCATCGAGAATCGCACGCCACATGCGGTTGCCTAGTCGCAAGGAAAGGCGCTTCGTTCCCGCGTGATCTTCCGTGCCCACCTCCACGGAAGAGGTGACGGAGCCGCGCTGCATGTAGCGGCGAAATTCTGCAAGCGAGAGACCAAACCGAGCGGCGATTTCCGAAGAATCGACAATAAAATCCCCATTTTGCGCGCGCTCGACGAACATTGCTTCACCACTTCCGCAGATATACACGCTCATATATCAAACCGAAATGGAGAACGACCACCGGCGGGAGAATCGTTCCCGCCTCCGATCAAACGCTTTGGCGTCTACGGCGTTCGCATCCCTGCGGAAAACGCAATCTCGGCACGATGGAGACAAGCTGGGCCGACAAAAGCGATATCACCGAAATCAGCACCAAAAAGCCTCCGATATAGATCCACGGGGACATGTGATCGCTGTGGACGAAGTGCTCATATATTTCGGTAAAGCCCCTGTGACACATATAGATCGGATAGGAGAGGTAACCGAGAAATATGCCAATCGGCTGAATCCTCTCGGGAATTTCCAGATATGTGCCGGCAAGGACGATAAGTGGCGAGATGACGATGCAGAAGAACAGGGCGAATTTCAGCGAATAGGTCGGCAGAAACAGCAGAGCGAAAATCAAGACGATCGGCAGGACCGCAAAATAGGTGGTGACGGGACGCCTGTCTTTCTGAACCCTGAATATGATCATGCCGACGACAAAGGAGAAAAAGACGCGAGCCAGTCCGCCGTCGACCGATCGCCATTCCCAGCCGAGGTCGAGCGACCGGTGCATGGAAACGGATGCAATCAAACACGCAAGCGAAGCCGCGGCGAGAATAGCCAGATATTTCGTTCTCATCCTGAAAAGCATCAGGGCGAATACCAGATTGACGAGCAGCTCCCAGAACAGCGACCACGCAGGCCCATTCAAAGGGTATAGCGGCCACAAATCCGTTGCGGATCTCGTCAAAAAGCTCGGGGACGGCAGCATGAATGCTGTCGAGATCAAGCTTGCGAGCAAATCGCCGACACTGTCGGTCGACCAATTCCAATGGGCCAGCAGTTGCACCAATCCGTAGAAGGTTCCGAGTATGAACAACGGATAGAGGCGTGCGTAGCGAGCTTTCATGAAGGCGCCCAGCGGCATTCCGCTGGCGAGCTTTTCGCTATATGCCCTTGCAATGACGAAGCCACTGAGAACAAAGAAGAAATCGACCGCGACATAGGCCAAAGGCGCATAGGGCCGTTGAAGGTGATAGACAACGACCGCAAATGCAGCGAGGCCCCGCATCGCGTCGAGCGATGCATATCGATGGCTTGTCCGACCCGCCTGAAGCGAGCGTCGCTGCGGTGGGACAGGGATCGACCTAAGGTCTTCTCCCGTCGCTGAACTATCGGATGCTTTCACAACTGATCACCATTTCACGTTGTTGGCACTGGCAGCACCGAAAAATTCGTTGCGCAGGCCGCGATCGAGCGGACGAACCCGCGTGAGATTGCGAAGAAGTTGGCTAGGGCGCCGAAGCGCGCGGGTATTGAAAAAATAGGTCGACAGCAGACTGGCGGACTTGCTGTGCGCGCCGCTATGCCCAACCCGGTAAATGGCACCGCGAAACGGCAGCGCCTCGAGCGGCGTGCCGCGCTCGGCCAATATGTTTGCGATGCGCACATGACTGCCCAGCATCGACTTCACATAGTCGATATCGGCAGCCGCAAGTGTCGCTGGAAGGTCGTAGAGGCGCGATTGCACGATCAATGATGTGCCGCAGTAGTTCGCGAAATCATCGTAATGCATGATCAACCGGCCGCCTTCGTTCCAGAGGTAGCCCTTGTCGATCTTCCAGCCGTTCGTATCCGGGTGCTGCGCAACGTAGCTGACGATATTGGCGCTGACGAAATCGTCATCGTCTACGATCATGAAAAACCGCGAATCCCGGGCTGAAAGCATACCGCTCAGCACGCGGCGGCCCTTGTCCAGGCGGAACGCGTCGTAGACCCTTTCTCTATCCGCGCTATCCAAATCGTGGAGCTGGTTCGGGGGAAACGTAACGCGTTCGACTGAAAATTGCGGCGGCAGATCGGGAAGGTCCGCACCCTCATTCGCGACGATAACGGCGCTCCAATCGGGGTTCGATTGACCGGCAATCGACGCCACGGTTTGGGACAACCGTTCTTTCAGCGCCGGCCAATCCTTGGCATTGTCCTGGTGTCGAACCGGAATGATGAACGTAACGAGTGACATAATTCCCTCTTTTGCGATCGCATCGGCCCTGCATCCGACAGGGACATTGGAATAAACAATCGATTTCGATGCTCGGCCGCTGAGCCGAACGAAAGTTAGCGCCGCCGGAGCATTGTCTTTGCCAGGAAAAGAGCTCTCTCCCGGCAAAGGATGAAGATCAGGCTCGTATAGACGATCGCGCCGACGGATATTTCGATCGCCAGGCGCGAGGCCGGGCTCCAGTCCTGCAGCAATGCCGAAGCGCCGAGCACGGCGGCAAGCATTCCGACATAGGCAGCTATCGGCCTAAGGAACTGGGCGAAATAAGCTCCGACGCTGAGTGCAATCAAGCGCGAAACCATCCAGAGCGTTACCGGCCAAAGAAGCAGCACTTCGAGCATCAGCGCGAAGACGATGGTGGTCACGCCATATGGGTAAAGCAGCAGCACGGTGATGATCGTGACGATGTTTCGCACGAGCTGGTAGTAGAACCACCAGTCCGACTTGCCCTGGCTGGTAATCAAGGATGCCTGGACAACGCCGATGCCGCTCATCAATCCGATGACGCAGAAAAACCGCACCGGCCAGATCGCAGCCGCCCAGTGTTGCCCGAAGATCAACGGAATGGCGTCGTCTGCTACGGCGGCAAGACCCATGAAGGCCGGAAATGACACCAGCGAGCAGCCAAACGTTGCCATGAGGAATGCCTCACGGACCTTATTCTGATCATGCTGCAGCGACGACAGGAGAACGTGCGTGACCGAGGTCAGCCCCCCGGCAACGACGTTGTTGATCATTTCGAAAAGCCGCCGGGCGAAATTATAGATGCCGAGCGCGGCCGGGCTGACGAGCGTGCCTATGATGAGCTGATCGAGGCTCATGGACTGGAGGAAGCGATTGCCGGACGCAAAGACGCCGTAATGCAGGAGCTCGCGAAGACTGCTCCACTTGATCCGCACACCCGGCAGCCAGCCCGCACCCCAGAAGGCGGCTATGCATCCGGCGGCAGGTGCGGCGATCTGAGCGATCGCCAGCGCCCAAAGGCCGAAGCCGGCAAAAATCAAGGCCAGGCACACGAGGCCCGATACGACCGTGGCGATTGCCGTGCGGACGGCGGCGAGATGAAAGGACATCGTGCGGCCGATAAGGGCATTGGGAACGATGATCATCATGTCGAAGAAGATCTTCAAGCCAATAATCATCAGCAAGCTGACGATTTCGTCATGGCCCAAGGCATGGGCAATATAGGAGGATCCAGAGAAAAGCACGAGGTAAAGGATCGCCGCCGACGCGAAGGACAGCCAGAACACGGTATCGAGATGGCTTTGGCGAATGGTCTTCTGCTGGATCAACGCTTCGCCGAACGCGGTCGGCCCGAGGCCGGCGGCAAAGCTCACGATGCTGAAGGCAAGCGCCACAAGACCAAAGTCCTGCGGCAGCAGATATCGCGATGTGACAATGAAAACGAGGCTGTTCAGCGCCGTCGGTATCAGCGTATCCAACGCCGACCAGAACGCCCCTTTCAGCGCCGCGCCGGATCGGTTTTCGCTCAAGTGTTCGAAGACGACTTCGTCCGACTCGAGAATGGCGCTTCCCGTTTCCCAGGAAGACGGCGATCTCAAGCTTTCATCCGATTCATTAGCGATGTTACAACTCCATCTGGTTCCCGCCGAAGCAGCCGTGCAAGGTCACGAAATCGAAGGCTGGGGCTCAAATGGCGCCGAAATCGAAATGGTCAAGCGCCCGCCTTGCGCAGCGCAATGCATTTCACATCTTTTTTGCTGCAGCGCACAGTTAGTGACGGCGCTGAGCGATGATATTGCCCTCACGTTTCGTTATTGGCTGATGGCTTGGACATAAATGTGACGGCCATACCCTGAGGCATTGGCGGCCATGACATGCTCAAGCGTCGACCAGCGCCGCCGCGTTGTTGTTTGACAAAAGCCGCGCCATGGCACTCAGAAGATCCGTCTGCGATATCAGGCCGAGGACACGGCGGTCATCGTCCACGATAATCACCGCATGCGTGCGCCCGTCAGTCAGAACAGGCAACAGCGATAGTGCAGGACCCGCTGCGTCCGCCACGGCGGGCTTCGATATCGCGCCCGCGATGCTATCGATGCTGTCAGACAATTCACGCAGGCCGATCGTACCGATCAAGCGACCTTCCCGATCCTTTACCGGCAGTGTGCGGATGTTGTGCTTCAATAGAAGGTGCCGGGCCTGATCGGGCTCGGTGCCCTCGCCGATGGCGATGACATCGCGTGACATGATGTCGGCGCAGCTTATGTTGCCGTGCGAGCGCACCGCTGCCTGCAATTCGACTTGCCGAAGCAGGCGGCTGAGATCTGCCCGATCGATATCGAAGGTCTCATCGAGCGCTGCCAGAGCTGCATCGACGTCTTCTTCCCGAAAGCCCACACGCAGGACCGACGGCAGGTCACGCGTCTGATGGGTGTTCTCCGCCGGCTTTGCGACAACATGCGGATAGTTGCGTTTGGAAAACCTATGAAACAGCAGGCCGAGGCCGACCAGTATGCAGGAGTTCAAGGCCACGGGGATGAACGGAAAGAAGAAGCCCCAACTTGCAACGACCGGGCCGCCGAGAACGGCGGTCAGAGCTGCCGCGCCGCCGGGTGGATGGAGGCATCGGGTGAAAGACATCGCGCCGATCGCAAGTGAGACGCCGACCCCGATTGCGACAATCGGATCATGAATGAAATAGCCTGCAATGATGCCCATCATGGCGGAAATGGTGTTGCCGCCGATAATCGACCAGGGCTGGGCAAGCGGACTGGACGGGACCGCGAAAAGAAGCACCGCCGATGCGCCCATCGGTGCGACGATGAGCGGTAGATGGGGTCCTTGCCCGAAGAGATAGCCGCTGATGACGCCGGTAAGGCCGATACCGATCAAGGCGCCAAGGCAAGCCATCAATCGTTCATGCAGGGTTGCCCCAGCGAGGATTGGCGAAAACAAGCGGAAACGGCTCGGCCCCACCTTAGGGGAGTCTGGGTGCTGCATGATGAAACCAGTTTAGGATAGATTGTTTGTGAGTGGGTGGAGGCGCCGTTTAGTTCGTCACCAGCCGCGGATCCCGGCTCTTGGCCGCGCTGAGGACTTCGTGAAACGCTTTGAAGGCGGTTGGCAGATCATTCCTGCGATAGATGAGGATCGTGTCGACGGCTCCCAGTTGATGGGTTGGGGAACTTGTCGGCCAGTGCATGAGATCGAGAACCGATTTCGGCATGACACCTGCCGCGCTCCCGGTTGCCACGCTTGCCAGTATCGCGTGGTAGGAGCCAAGCTCTCTCGTCTGCAAGCCACTCGATTTTCGCGCCCAGCTTTCGGCAATCCTTCGATAAGTGCATCCGGGTTCCAGTGCGGCGAGCGATCCGACCCGCAAGTCGGCGGCAGATTGAATGGGCGGATGCCCGGACGGTAATACGAGCAATAGATCCTCGACAAAGACAGGTTCTACTTCAAGGCTCTCAAGCTCGGCATTAAAATCCGCGTCTTTGTCGAGCATCGTTTTCGGCGGACGGGCGATCAGCGCACAATCCAATACGTCACCAAGAACGTCCCGGGTGAGATCACGCGATGCACCCAATGTCAGATGAAGGGACACATCGGGCCACATCCGGTTGAATTGGGTGAGCGCTGCCGGCAATCGGCTTGCCGCCGTGCTCTCCATCGTCCCGACACGCAGCGTGCCGGAAGGCTGCAGGGGCCTGACGGCCTGTCTCGCTTCCAGCGCCAAGGCGGCGAGGCGATTGGCATAGACCAGAAATGTCTCGCCTTCTCGCGTCAAAGTCATCTTTTTGCCGTCGCGGCTGAAGAGCAGGACGCCGAGATCATCCTCCAACTGCTGAATTCGGGTCGTTACATTCGACGGCGCGCGGCCGACGGCTTTGGCCGCCTTGGTCACGCTGCGGTCGCAAGCGACGGCGAGGAATATCTCGATCGATGAAAGGTCCAAAAAGATCTCGATTCAGGAATTAAATTGCCATATCGTTCCCTATATAAAAATCATTGCCGCGGCTCAAGCGGGTTTTCGCCTCAAACCGTCAAGCGGGAGAGATCAAAGAGCGGATGACAAAATCAGATCGATCGGAGATGGACGAAGAAACCCATGAATACGCGTCGCCTGCGTGCATGCTTCATGAAATCGATCCCGCCTATAGTGGTATTTCGCCCAACTTTGCCACGGACTCAGAGGTCTTTGCCTGGCGAAAGCCGGAACGGCAGAAGTTGATCGATGAGCGCAAGGCCTTACCGGTGGCGCAACGCAACGACTATACGCGCGCCATCGCGAGCCATCTTGACCAGATTGTCACCAAAGTTGCCGGTAAACACATAAGCCTGTTTTGGCCGTTCCTCGGAGAACCCGATCTCCGAGGATGGATGGCCGCCTTAACGGCCCGTGGCGCCATTTGCCTGCTGCCGGTGGTCGTCGCCAAAGCCGAACCATTGATATTCCGGTCGTGGAAAATGGGTGACCGGCTTGAACGTGGCGTTTGGAATATCCCGGTGCCAGCGGAAGGTGCGCAAGCCGTTCCGGACATCGTCATAGCGCCCCTCGTCGGCTTCGATGCTGAATGCTTCCGGCTTGGTTATGGGGGCGGCTTTTTCGACAGAACACTGGCTAGTTTCGACCGCAAGCCCTTTACCATCGGCGTCGGCTTCGAGTCCCAGAAGATCGCCACCATTCATCCCCTTGCTCACGACATTCCCATGGATGTGGTCGTCACGCAAACCGAGTTGCGATACCGCTGAGCTCTCAGGCCTTAGCCGTAATGTCCAACTTGAATGCCGAAGAGAACGGCAAATCGACTTCCAAACAGGCAGCCAACCTTGTCGGCGTCCCGACTTGCCCTTGCGAAATCGCAGTTTCTCACCTTTGGCACATG
The DNA here is from genome assembly GCF_002944315.1 of Rhizobium sp. NXC24. Classification (NCBI taxonomy): domain Bacteria; kingdom Pseudomonadati; phylum Pseudomonadota; class Alphaproteobacteria; order Hyphomicrobiales; family Rhizobiaceae; genus Rhizobium; species Rhizobium sp. NXC24. Next base: position 788,190 of record NZ_CP024314.1, on the reverse strand, counting down.
GATTGCTTCTCTATGATCGACATCAGAAGAGACGATATTTCATGTGGCATGTTCTCCCCTCCTTGCTTCTAAGCATTTCTCTCGGGCTGAGCTGGAACAGATTCCTGCTCACCTTCACAAGCCGAAGCGAGCCTCTTCAAAACCAGATGCCGGTAACGATGGTCGCCGCGGCCGTCTGCCTGTCCGCCCTCGCGCTCTCCGTTGCCGACAAAGGGTTGCTGCTAGGAGGAATGATCGTCCTGCTCGGCCTGGCACTTGCGATCATCAGCAAGGGCCTCGCCCATCCCGTCATCATTGTCGGACTTTCGGCTGTCAGCCTTGCCGCCTATCTGCAGTTCACGGTTCACGCTCTTTAGCGGCCGCCAGTGCTTTCGCGCTGAATGAACAAAGAGCATGAGGTCGCGTTAATGGCGTAAGAGAGTCCGGTACGGAAGCGAAGCGCCGTGGGAAAAACATTCAAGGTTGGCGATCATGTGAGCTGGAACTCCGAAGCGGGCCATGTCAGCGGCACGATCACCAAAATTCACACCTGCGATTTCGATTATAAAGGCCATACACATCGCGCTTCGGCCGACGATCCGCAGTACGAAATCAAGAGCGATAAGACCGACCATATTGCAGCGCATAAGGGGAGCGCGCTTCAGAAGATCCACTGACCACGCAGGGCGCATACCAGCATCAGCTTCTCCGTCGTCCAGTCATTTTACCGCGCAGACGTCCTCGCCATGAGACTGATGATCGTCTTCCAGTGCAGCAGCAATCATATCGCGGTGGCGGCGGTGTATTTGCAGCATTTGGTTGAAGATCACCAACATTCTTTCGGCTCCTTCAGTGTCGATGTGCCCGATGCGGAGTTTGGTGATCATGATCTCCTGATCCGAAATGTGCTGCTCACCCTGCGCGATGTGGCGCTCGGTCATATCAAGATCAGCTTGTGTGTAGGCCATGTTGAACTCCTGGGCTAAGCGGCATCCGTTGGAGGCAGCAAGCTTTGAGCGAGGCGCACGATGGTAGGGTCTCGAGAGACAAAGCGCGTCGCGCATTTCTGACAACGGCTGAAGAAGCCCGGTTATTCCTTCAACGAGTGATGTCAGACGCGACAGGGAACGTTGGGATAAGGCGCATGGCGTATTTCCCTGCCGCGCTCTATTGAGAGCTACCGTTGATAAGTGGAAAGGGCGCGAGGTCAACGGCAGCTCTCTGACGGCCGCCTGCTGGAGCGGCGTTGGCGGGTCAAGGGACGAACTCGCCACGCACCAAACATCCAGCCGCTTCATTTGTTCCCGGCGCTCCATGCCATGCGATTTCGCGGGGTGGCAGGCAGACTGAACTCCGTTCTTACCGTGGAAGGTGCCCATCGACTGGAACGCTGTGTTTGCCGATGCGTTAGCAAATCACGACCTTAGGAGTTCCCATGTCCCCGAATAAGTCCGCCTCAGCCTCTGATCTAGAGCCGCGCAAGGGCAGTCCCAGCCCGAGATTGAGCGAACACGCGTTCAAACAACGTTTCCTCAACCAATTTCAAGACCCGGCTTACGGACGGCTGCAGGCAGAACTTTCGAAGCTCGCATCGGCCGCTTGGGACGCCTACGCAAATTCAAGAAAGAGTCCGAAGACCAGAAAGGCAGGCCCCGGCTTCGCCGATCCCGACTATGAGCTGGCAGTGGACTGGCTGGCGGCGCGGGAAGCCATCACCAATGCCCAACAGCGGCATGACGACTCGAACGGGCCGATCCGCCTGCTTCTCATCAACGGCTCGCCCCGCAGCGAACATACCTGCCCGGGCGAAGTATCCAAAAGCTACCGCCTGCTGGAAATCGCGAAGGCAGCGCTCGAACAGCGGCCCAACACCAAGATCGAGATACTCGATCTCAGCCGATTGGCTTCTGAATATGGCCGGCAGATTCATCCCTGCAAGGCCTGCTTTTCCACATCCGCGGCACTCTGCCACTGGCCTTGTTCCTGCTATCCCAATTATTCGCTGGATCAGGTCCACGACTGGATGAACGATATCTTCCCGATGTGGGTCGAGGCACACGGCATCATGATCATCACGCCGGTTCACTGGTACCAGACCCCCTCGCCCCTGAAGCTGATGATGGACCGGCTTGTTTGCGCCGATGGCGGCAATCCGGATCCGACCAGCACCCACGGCAAGCATGCCGGGGAAGCAAAAGAACTGGAGATGAAAGGCTGGGGCTATCCCCGACATCTGGCAGGCCGATCGTTTTCCGTGATCGTTCACGGTGATACGGAAGGCGCCGAGAACGTTCGCAGAAGCCTTGCCGATTGGCTGAAGTCGATGGAACTCGTTTCGGCCGGCCCGCTTGCGGAGATCGATCGCTACATCGGCTATTGGGAGCCCTATGCGACGAGCCATGTGGCCTACGAAAACGATCAGGCGATGCAAGAGGAAGTCCGCAACGCCGCTCGGACACTCTACGAAGCCGTCGCAGCAACGCGCCAGGGACATCAGATTTCCGTGGGAGCAGATTTACCGCAACCGCGTCAGAAGTAGCCGACATGAACAGCTATGTCGTCACGCTCTTCATATTCGGCGTCGTCGTGCTGCTGACGGCGTGGCTGCCCATGGTGCTGAAGCGCATACCACTCTCCTTTCCAATCTGCTGCGTCATCATCGGAATGCTTCTCGCCTGGTCGCCATTCACGCCACTCCCCCATATGAACCCGCTCGAGAACAGGGAATTGACGGAACATCTCTCCGAACTGGTCGTGATCGTGGCTCTCATGGGTGCGGGATTGAAGATCGACAGACCGTTGGGCTGGGCAAGATGGGCGTTGACCTGGCGCCTTCTCGGCATCGCCATGCCGCTTTCGATATTCGCGATAGCCTTCCTCGGATGGAGCCTTCTCGGATTGGGAGCAGCTTCGGCACTTCTGTTGGGAGCCGTACTTGCACCCACGGATCCGGTGCTTGCGGCTGACGTCCAGGTAGGCCCGCCACTAACGGGCGAGGAAGATGAGATCAGGTTTGCCCTGACATCAGAAGCTGGCCTGAATGACGGCCTGAGCTTTCCGTTCGTCATGGCCGCGATCGCAATTGCCTCTCAATCGCCGGCGGCTGACTCCGGTGCCGAATGGATCTGGCATTGGCTCGCCGTCGACGTCCTCTGGAAGCTGGCGGCGGGGATCGGCATGGGGTGGCTTGTCGGCCGGCTCCTCGGATACCTGACATTCAAGGTTCCAAAGGCAGGACGGATCGCCAAGACCGGAGATGGATTGGCCGCACTCGGCTTCACATGCCTTGCCTACTCAGCCACGGAACTCGTTCACGGCTATGGTTTCGTTGCCGTCTTCGTAACGGCGCTCACCCTGCGCAGCATCGAAAGGCATAGCAGCTTCCATGGCGAACTGCATGATTTCGGAGAGCAGCTCGAGCGCTTGCTGATGATGCTCCTGCTTGTCTGCTTCGGTTCCGTTATCGCCGAAGGGTCGGTTTTGTCTCACATCGATTGGCGGATCGCGGTTGTTGCCGTAATGACGTTGGCGGTCGTCAGGCCGATTTCGGGGTGGATCAGCTTGATCGGTGGCGTCCAACCACATTCGGAAAAGGCGATCATCTCGATTTTTGGCATCAGGGGTCTCGGCTCAATATATTATCTTGCCTACGCTTGCGGAAAGACGTCGTTCGAGAACATCGAGATCGTCTGGGATACCGTTTTCCTGATTGTCCTGATCTCCGTCGCCGTTTATGGCATAGCCGTCACGCCGGTCATGCGATGGATCGATAGCGCGCGAGGCGTGGACAGCATGCAACCCTTGAGGCGACAAAGTCGATAATCTCGCCCAGCACTGTCTTTGCCGAAGCCTTTGAAAAAAACGCCGCGCTCCCTGGTGGAACAGATGCCGGTCTCCACCGTTGTTGACACATCAAGGTAATGACCCCGGCGGAAGAGCGGTGACGTGCCGAAGGCTCAGATCGCTCGCAGACACCCCGGTGAAGCAACGGATGGTTCAAGCAACATCGCACCGTTGCGTTCCTACCCACATGAGCACCGGCTGTCCGCTTTGGATGCGAAGAGGATGAAAACATGTCCAATGTCGTCGAAACAGAAGGAACCGACCCGAACAATGCGACCAGCCGCACCACGTTCGGTCGGTCGGTCGAGAGCCATGCCCAGATAGAGGATGCGCAGATAAAAGGCGCATCGGCGCCCGGTGAACTGCTCAACATCTATCGCCTCATCCCTATCGCAGAGCCCGACGATCTGAATTGGCAAAACGCGCCTTCCCATGGCGAGGTGGTGGTGGCAGCCCGTACCGCCGGCGACGCCCGTATTGTCGCGTCCTCGTGTGAATTGGATTACATGGAAGTCGATTCAGCGCCAGCCGAGGATGTCAGCACGGCAAACGCCAGCGCATTTCGCAGCGAGAAGCTCTATACGGTGGTGGAAATCGAACACGGCCGGAACGACTTGCGCCGCGGCGTTCTGGAAGGGCAAGTGCGCACGGACAATATCAGGCCAACGGAGCCATGAGGCGGCGGATGTCTTCGCGGCCAGTGAGACGCTCGGACTTGCGAGGCGCCTGACGTTATCTGCTGAAGCCAATCACCAGAATTTCACGCCGATACCGACGACAACGGCGTTCTGCTTCAGATCGACTTTCACGCCGTTGATATCCTTGTCGCCGAAGTCGGTGTAGCGGTATTCCAAGCGTCCGAAGACCCGATCGGTGAAGGCATAATCAACGCCGGCGCCAACCGTCCAGCCATTGAAGGTCTTGGTGTCTTTGCTGCCCGTGTCGATAAACCCACGCGTCGCTTCCCAACCGCCTGTCGCATAGATCAGAGCCCGATCGAAAGCATAGCCGAGGCGGGCGCGGACCGAACCATCAATGTCCGTCCCAACATCGATGCCGGGTGCGATAGTATCTTTGTTCCAGTTATAATTGAGGTCGCCTTCGAGGCCGAGCACAACATTATTCTCAAATTGCCAATTGTAGCCGATGAAGCCACCGACCAAGCCGCCACTCAGATCTTCAGACGTGCTTGCGCCGGGAATGCTGAAATCCCCATTGACCCAATTGCCGCCGCCACGAATACCGGCATAGGCACCTGCCCAAGTGAAACCTGCCGGAGTTTCGACACAGGCGCTTCCGGTGCCTGGGTTACAACATCCGCGGCCGACGCCGCACTGAATCCAACGATACTGGCAATCGCGGTAGAGATGAGTAGCTTATGCATCGGTGTATCCTCGATTGTTGTTATGGGTCGGGATATAGGTCGGCACCGTTCAAAGGCTGTCGCAAAACTATCACGTTTTTACTTGGAAGCCCATTGCCGCTTCGCGATGTCACAGACGCCGCCATTTAGAGCATCGTTCTTCGCGCTGTCCCTTCGGTTCTGTCGCACCTGCCCGTGACTGCGAACGAACCACCGAAGCGGGCATCAACAGGGCGACCGGTTTGGAACATTCTCCGTGGCCGCAGGTTCGAAATTGCACCACAGGAGAGCATCATGAAAAAGATTGCCTTCACCGCCGCCGCCTTGCTGTTTGCAGCACCTGTCCTCGCGCAATCGGCCGCGGAAAAAAGCGGCGTCAACTCGCTCGTCGGCATTGCCCCGAAAACGGAGGATTTCGTCAAGGAAGCTGCCACAAGCGACATGTTCGAAATCGCATCCAGCAAGCTTGCGCTCGAACGCGCCGATGACGCGACGAAGTCATTCGCACAGCAGATGATTGCCGACCATCAGAAAACCACGAGCCAGCTAAAGCAGATGGTAACGAGCGGCAAGGTAAAGGCTCCCCTCCCGACCGCGATGTCATCCTCTCAGCAGAAGATGCTGAATAAACTCAAGGGGCTGCAGGGAGCCGATTTCACCAAGCAATATCACTCAGATCAGGTCTCGGCTCACAAGGACGCTGTCGACCTTTTCAAGCGGTATGGGAACAAGGGCAAGAATGCCGATCTGAAGACTTGGGCTGCAAGCACAGAGCCGGCTCTGGAACACCATCTGCAGATGGCGCAGGATTTGAAATAGGGCTGGTGACCGCAACAACCGGACATATTTCAGCGGGCGCTCAAAACCGCCGCGCGATGTTGCGACGGCGTTTGCCCAAATGTGCGCTTGAATGTCCTCGTGAACTGCGACGTGTTTTCAAATCCGACATCCAGCGCGATCTCGATGAGAGGCGCCTTCGACCGGGCAAGAATCGACTTCGCCCGCTCCATGCGAACACGGTTGTATGCCTTGGCAGGAGACATTCCCGTCTTTTCGATGAAAATTCTCTCCAGTTGCCGCCGTGACAGTCCAACCTTGGCAGCCAGCTTGGGAATCGGCAGGCTGCCATCGACGAACTGTTCCATTGCGATCATTGCGGCCTTCACGCGGGCATCGTCATAGTCTTCGTACAGCGGACGACGGGGCTGGATGTCCGCGGTGGTTCGGGCCTTCTCGATCTGCAGGACCTCCAGCGCATTTCGCTCCGCGTCACGGCTGATGTATTTCCTGACCAGCAATGCCGCCAAGTCGGCGGCGCTGCTGCCGCCTGCGCACGATCCTCGCTGGCGATCGAGGTTGAACAGCCGGTCGGAGCGGACCTTCAGCTCGGGGAAGCGCTCTCGAAACTTCTCGTAATGCAGCCAGCTTACACAGGATTCGTGCCGCTTCATCAGGCCGCCCGCGGCAAGAATGAACGACCCGGTGCACACGCCGATCAGTGGCACCTTCTTGGCGTCCGCCTGCTTGAGATATGCGATTGTCTCCTGGTCGACGGGGTTTTCGACGGTCAGAAGGCCGCCGACGACCACGATGTAGTCGAAACGCGAGGGATCAACGAGATCCGACGTCGGAGCGACCTGGACGCCGCAGCTCGAGGCTATGAGGTGCCTCGTGCTTCCAATCACCTGCCAGTCCGCAAGAACCCTTCCGGAACGATCCTGTTTGTCGCTTGCAAGCCGCAACGTATCCACGAAGAGCGCGAAGGCGGACAAGGTGAACGACCGCGCCAAGATGAATCCCACCTTGAGACGGCTGGCGGACGTGACGACGTCATCTTCCGGCCGATATTTCTCAAGCATCTTTCTATCTCCCTGCCGCTTCCAAAGACTGCAAAGACCTATTTTATCGGATCTGGAAGCCGTGCGCGAGTGGATCGCGTTCATCGACAAAAATCGTGTTGTGGCCGATGACGCGTGCCCAGCCTCCGATGCTCGGAAGGATGCCTTTATAAGCTCCGATACTAACCTCGGCTTCGATCCGGCCTTCGAAGGTGGTCCCGATCAGGCTTTCATGACGGTAAGCCGATCCGACAGCCAGACGTCCCTTTGCATGCAACTGCGCCATCCGCGCTGATGTGCCGGTGCCGCCCGGCGACCGATCGATGGCCTTTTCACCATAAAACACCGCGCAACGGCCATCGGAGGCATCGTTGACCGGACGATCGCACCATATTGCATGGTGAACTCCACGAATGCGGGCATCATCCGGATGGATCGGATCACATATGCCCGCGAGAGCGGTCCTGAGCTTCTGACTGCAGCCGACGATATCAGCCGCAGTCATGCCGTCGAGACCGCTCCAGTTTTCTTGCGGCTCCACCACCGCGTAGTAGTTGCCGCCATAGGCAATATCGACACGCAAACGTCCCATGCCAGGCACACTCACCTCAACATCCGCTGCGTGGAGATAGCTCGGCACATTGAAGAGCCGGACGGAATCGACATGATTTCCGCTCGTCTCGAACGTGACATCCACCCTTCCAGCGGGGGTTTCTATCGAGAGCTTCCCAGGCTCGCGCGGCTGAACCAGACCTTCCTCGATCGCAGCGGTAACAAGCCCGATGGTGCCTGCCCCGCACATCGGCAGACAACCGCTAACTTCGATGAACAGGACCGCTATGTCGCAATCATCGCGGTAAGCCGGATATATGATCGCGCCGGACATGATGTCGTGCCCCCTCGGCTCGAACATCAGCGCCTTGCGAACCCAATCATGATCCCGAAGAAATATCTCTCGCCGCTCGCCCATCGGTGCGTGCGGCAGAAGCGGACCGCCGCCTGTGACCAGCCGCACGGGATTTCCGCAGGTGTGCGCATCGATGCAGAAAAAGCTGTTTCTCATCGTGGGTGTCCTTAATGTCATTTCGACGCTGGAAGCTTGTCACGGTCCAGCAGACCGCGGGACAGCCTGTCGAGGAGCAGCGCGACCGCCACGATTGCCAAACCAGCCCTGAGACCGAGACCCATCTCCATGCGTGTCAGACCGCGCGTGACCTCCGCGCCGAGGCCACCTGCGCCGACCAGACCGGCCAAGACCACCATCGCCAGAGAGAGAAGAATGCACTGATTGAGGCCGACCAGAAGGGTCCGCTTTGCCAAAGGAATTTCAATCTTCCAAAGGATGGCACGGGGATGCGCACCGATGGCGCTGCCGAGCTCCTTGAACTCCCTCGGGACCTGGTTGAATGCGAGCGTGGTCAACCGGAGCATCGGCGGAATGCCATAGACAATGGTGGCTATGATTGCCGGCACCCGCCCAAGGCTGAAGATCATCACGGCCGGAATGAGGTAGACCCACGGCGGAACGGTCTGCATCACGTCCAGTATCGGCCGCACCGTCGCTTGCAGGGCCTTATAGCGGGAGCAGAGAACACCGATCGGAAACGCGATGAGGACGGATATCAGGACGGCGACTGTCACCAAGGCAACGGTCTGCATGGACGCCGTCCAGAGTCCGACGAGAAGGCAAAACCCAAGGCAAAGGCCCGACAGGATCGCGGCGCGGAGCCCCACGGCCACAAATGCCAGAGCGACAACGATCGCGATCAGCGCATAGGACGGCACGAAGAGCAGAGCCGCCTCGATCCCTGAAAGGACCGCCTCGATGATGGTGCTGATCGCCGCAAACAGCGGATGAAGGTTGGTGTTCAGCCAATCGACCGCCGGGGCAAGGAAGGCGCCTGGTGAAAACTGCAGGATCGAAGGGCTCATGGCTTCCTCCCCGTACCGAAGCTTGCGGCGCTCTGGGTGATCCGATCAATCACCATCGTCAGAACGACGATTGCGATCGCACCGTTGATGGATGTTGCGATATCGAGCGTGCGGATCGCACCGTAGATCGTCTCCCCCAGCCCGCCGGAGCCGACGATACCCGCGATGACGACCATCCCGAATGCCATCATAAGGCTCTGGTTGATACCGGCCATGATGCTCGGAAGAGCAAACGCCAAGCGAATCTTGAAGAACATCTGGCTCGGCCTGATGCCGCTCGCCTCGCCGAGTTCGATGAACTCCTTCGGCGTCATCCGGATACCCAGCGATGTCAGTCTGATGGCCGGCGGCATCGCAACGACGATCGTGGCGATCAGCGCGGTCGCCGGCCCGTAGCCGAGCAGCGCGATTGCCGGCAGCAGGTAGATATATGGCGGAAGCGTCTGGATCAAATCGAGGCCGGGCTCCATGAAGCGATCCAGCGCGGTGAAGAACCCGGCGGCGATGCCGATCGGAATTCCAAGCGCTAGCGCGAGTACAGTCGCGGTGAGCACCAGAGCCAGAGTGCTCATCGTTTCCGGCCAAAGCCCCATGGAAAAGCAGAGGGCAAGCGCAACGCCGCTGAGCACGGCAAACCAGATATTGACCAGCCGCCAGCCGATAAGGGCGACGACAAGAGCAACCACATAGAACGGTGGGAGCTCGAGAAGCCATAGGATTGCACCGTAGAGCCCTTCGAGAACCCATCGAACATTGTCGAAAAGGGACTCGCCATTGTCGCTCACCCAGCCGAGGGCGGAGTCCGTCCATTCGTCAAAAACATCGGTAAAGCCTGAACTTTCCATGTCGCTGAACTCCAGTTAGGTGTCACGCCGCGGCGAGATTGCTGGTGGACGTTCCCTTGACGCCCATCAGCAAGCTTCGCGGTGTGACGACGCCGATCACCTGACCATTGTCCACGACAGCAATGGCGTCGCGGTTCGACTGCATCGTCAATGTGATGAGCTCGTCGATATCGGCGTCCGGTGTCGTGCGTGCCAACGAAGAAATGTCGGAATTCGGCTGACTCTGCTGGAACTCGGCGACGCTGCGCATGACGGAATGCGCCTTGATCAGATGAAGGCGCGATATCCCGGCAACGAATTCTGCGACGTAGTCGTCAGCGGGATTGAGGATGATCTCCTCGGCGGTGCCGGTCTGGATGATCACGCCATCCTTCATGATTGCGATGCGGTCGCCGATCCGGATGGCCTCGTCGAGATCGTGGGTAATGAAGACAGCGGACTTCCCGAGAGCCTTGGTAAGCTGCCGGAATTCGTCCTGAAGCTGACGCCGGATCAGAGGATCCAGTGCGCTGAACGGCTCGTCCATGAGAATGATTTCGGGATCGGCAGCTAGCGCGCGAGCAAGGCCGACGCGTTGCTGCATGCCGCCGGAAAGTTCCTGGGGATAGCGGTTCGTCCAATCAGCAAGGCCGACCTTCTCCAAGGCCGCGCGTGCCGTCTCGTTTCGCTCGGACTTTGGAATTCCCTGCACCTCGAGGCCGAAGGCCGCATTCTCCAGGACCGTCTTATGCGGCAAGAGCGCGACGCTCTGGAAGACCATTCCGATATGCCGGGCGCGCATCTGCCGCAGATCGACGGGAGATAAGGCCGCCAGATCACGTCCCTTGACCAGAACCTTTCCGGCGCTGGGCGTAATCAGCTTGTTGAGGAGACGGATCAGCGTCGACTTACCGCTGCCCGACAGGCCCATGATGCAGAAGATTTCCCCGCGCCGAACCTCGATGCTCGCATCGGAGACGCCGACGACACAGTTGAACTCCTGCAGGACCTGCTTTTTCCCGAGACCGCGCTCTGCGATGGACTTCATCGCGGCGGCGGACTTGTCTCCGAAGACTTTCCAGACGGATTGGCAGTCAATCAGAACTTCATTGGTATCGACATTTGTTTTCATAGCGATCCCCTTTGAGCCAATTGGTGCTGGCTTCTCTCGTTGGGCTTCAGGATGGCCGCCCGGCGAGCCGGACGGCCAGGATACGATTAGTTTTTCTTGATGTTTTCCCAGCGCTTGATCAGGTCGGCATGGGCCCCGATCCAATCCTGGACGGCCTGATCCATGGTCTTGCCATCGCTGACAGCGCCGTTCATCGCCGTGATATCAGCAAGCGGAACATAGACGCTGGCGATGACTTCGCGAGCATGTGGATTGTCAGCCGAAAAACCCTTCTTGCCGATCCAGTAGTAGCTCTGCGGAGGCGGGAACACGCCCTTCGGATCCTTGAGGAACTTGACCGGATACTTCTGCATCATCCAAGACGGTTCCCAGATCGTAACGGCAATCCATTCCTTGCGATCAATGGCCGATTTCAGAGCAGCGGTCATAGCTGCCGTGCTGCCTTCCACGAGTTGCAGCTTGAGACCGTATTCTTTGACGGCATTGGCCGCGTCACGCATCAGGCCCGAGCCCGGCTCGATGCCGACGATCTTGCCGCCGAACTTGTCGGCATTGTCGTTTAGCTGGTCAGTAGAGTCGATCGGAACGTAATTGGGGACGGCAATGGCTTGGTAAAGGCCGTGGGAAACCGGCGAGATTTTCTCCAGACGGTTCTTGTTCTTGTCCCAATAGTCCTGAGCAACATAATCGGTCTGAGATGCGAGGATCTGAATGTCACCCTTGCTCAAGGCAGCGTAGGCGATACCCCATTCCGAAAAGGGCAGAACCTTGACCGTATAGCCCGAATCTTCGAGGACCTTTTTGGTGATGCCCGTGATAGGGGTCAGATCCTCCCAGGACATGGTGCCGATGGTGATGGTCTTTTCTTCAGCATGAGCAGGAAACATGCTCATTCCGATCATCGCAGCGGCGCAAAGCGCCTTCCACAAAGCCTTCATTGTTTTTACTCCTAGTTCTCGTTCCCATTCTTCTGAAGATCTGCTCTTGGCTCGATCCTCATTATTGCGCGGCGAGGGATCATCCCTCGCGGCCTGCACGCAACTCCTGCAGCCGGATGACCGAGTTCACGCCGAGCCATGCGATCGGCTCGGGCGGCAACTTGCTCGGCTCCGGTTGATTTCTGTATTGTTCGAGTTCAGGGCTACCCGCCCCTGTCGCCAGATCGGCAGCCATCATCCCCGCGAGTGTGCTCTTGACGGTGCCGAGGCCATTTTCGCAGCAGGCAGAAAAGAGCCCTTCTTCGACCTCACCAAATGCTGGCACATGGTTCCGGCTGAGGCACAGCGCACCGGCCCAGCTATATTCCAGGGGCAGGCCTTTCAGTCCGGGGAAACGGGCGTCGAATGACCGGCGCTGCTCGGCAGCTATGCCGGCGACACGCCTATCTGACACCTGGAGGCTTGGATCATATGTGAACCTCGTCCTTATGACGATCCGGGACAGGCCATTTGTGGTGATCTTGCGTACGGTCGCGCCCATGGGGTCTGCGGGCAGAAGCGCCCAGCGGTCCGCGCCGGTAACGCCGCCATATTCGTTCTGTGAGAAGGCGGTGGTCATCGATGCGTAGGTAAAGATGTGCATCAAGCGGCGGCGAAAGTGGCCGAAGCTTTCGATGTGGCCGTTCACTCCGAGAATGACCTTCGGCGCAGACACGGATCCGCGGTTTGACTTCGCCTTCCAGAACCTGCCTTCGCGCGAAAGCTCCAGCACCGGCGAATGCTCGTAAAGATCGATTTTTGATCGCAATCCGCGCGCCAAGCCGCGGATGTACTCCGCCGGCTGGATCAGCACGGCCCCTGGGGTATAGAGCCCTCCTCGATAATAGTGCGAGCCGGTCATTTCCCGCATCTGATCGGCATCGAGAACGCGATAATCTTCGCCGATCTTCTCGAGGGACTTTCTGTAATTCTCGTTGAGCCCCAAGCCCCTGTCCGAGGCAGCGGCGTTCGTCTTGCCCGATGGATCGAATGTTTCCTTGGACAGGCCATACTCGGCCGCAACGTCAGCGGCGAAGGCGATTGCCAAGCGGTTCTGTCTGATCTCGTCCTTGGTGGACTGCTCGTCGGCAACCGAGTACTCGCCGGACGAGAGATTGTGCGGCACGTCGATCATGAAGCCGGAATTTCGTCCGGCCGGTCCTTTTGCGAGTTCACGGGCCTCAAGAATGACAATCTTGTCCTGCGGCCGCAATTGCGAGAGGCGTCGGGCCGCAGATAGCCCGGCGAATCCAGCGCCGATGATCAGCCAGTCCGCAGTAATGTCGTGGTCAAGCGCCGTCACGGGATAGGCGCGTTCGCTAATCGCCTCCCATCCCGAAACGCCAGTATCAATCGGTAGGCGCTTGATCACATGCCGGGTCATCGGATGGTCTCGTCGAGGGAGCGATCGGAGATGTCGATCCAGATGGTCTTGAGTTCGCAGTAGTTGTCGTGTGCGAAGATCGACTTGTCGCGGCCGCCGAAGCCGGATTCCTTGTAGCCGCCGAACGGGGTCGTCGCGTCGCCTTCGCCGAAGCAGTTGACCGTGACGAGGCCGGCCCGGATGTCGCGCGACAGGCGGATCGCATGCTTCAGGCTGGCGGTATAGACCGATGCCGTCAGGCCATAATTGGTATCGTTGGCAAGGGCGACGGCCTCGGCCAGTGTGTTGAACGTCGTCACCGACAGGATCGGCCCGAAGATTTCTTCCTTGAACAGCCGGCTGGAGGAGGTGACGCCGTCGACCACCGTCGGCTCGACGAAGATGCCGCCATGTGTTTCACCGCCATGAGCGATCGTCAGCTTCTCGCTTTTGACGTCGTCGAGGAAGGAGGTGACCTTCTCATAGTGGTTCTTGCTGACCAGCGCACCGACGCGGTTTTCCGGATCGAGCGGATCGCCCGTCTTCCACTCGCGCATATAGGCACCGATGCGCTTCAAGAGCTCGTCCTTGATCTTGGCATGGACGATGAGGCGCGAGGAGGCCGAGCAGTTTTCGCCCATATTCCAGAAGGCGCCGTTCACCACCTGCTCGGCGACGAGATCCAGATCCTCGGCATCCTCCAGCACCACGGCCGGGTTCTTGCCACCGCATTCGAGCACGACCTTCTTCAGGTTGGAATCGGCGGAATAATGCAGGAAGCGTCGCCCGGTCGGCGTCGAGCCGGTGAAGGCCACCATGTCGACATCCATGTGCAGGCCGAGCGGCTCGCCGACCTCCCGGCCGCTGCCGGTGACGACATTGAAGACACCGGCCGGGATGCCGGCTTCATGCGCAAGTTCGGCAACCCGGAGCGTCGTCAGCGTCGTCTCCTGTGCCGGCTTGACGACGACCGAGCAGCCGGCGGCCAATGCCGGGCCGATCTTCCAGGCGAGCATCAAAAGCGGGAAGTTCCAGGGCAGGACGCAGCCGACGACACCGATCGGCTCGCGCACCACCATCGCCAGCGCATTCGGGCCGACCGGATTGGTGTTGTCATAGAGCTTGTCGATTGCCTCGGCGTGCCAGCGAAGGGTGTGGATGGTATCGGGCACGTCGACGGTCTGGCATTCGCGAACCGGCTTGCCGCTGTCGAGGCTTTCCATCACCGCCAGTTCATGGCGGTTGTCTTCCAGGAGCTTGGCGAACTTGATCAGCGTCGCCTTGCGCTCGCCGGGCGACAGTTGCCGCCAGCGGCCATCCTCGAACGCCTCTCTTGCCTTGAGGACGGCGTAATCGACATCGCTTGCATCACAGGCGGCAACGTCCGCCAGAAGTTCGCCGGTCGCCGGATTCGTCGTCTTGAACGTCTTGCCGGAATTGGCCGGACGGAAGCTGCCATCGATGAAGGCATTGGTCGGGAACTGAAGGCCGGCGGCGATTGCCTTGTATTCGGCTGCGGTCAAGGGTTCATGCATGATTGGCTCCCGAGGTGATCTGGGCGACCGTGCGCTTCAAGGTGGACACAACGGTCTCAAGGGTTCTTTTCTCTTCGGAGTTCAGTCCGCGCAGCGGCGCGCGGACCGGACCGGCTTTCAGGCCGATGATCTCGCAGCCATGCTTGATCGACTGCACGAACTTGCCGCATTCGAGGAAATCCATCAGCGGCAGCATTGCCGCCATGATCGCCCGGCCCTTGTCGAAGTTCTTTTCGAGCACGCAGGCCTCGTAGAGCGCGACATGTTCGCGCGGCAGGAAGTTGGAGCCGGCGCAGACCCAGCTCCTGGCGCCCCAGGCGAAGAATTCGAGCGCCTGGTCATCCCAGCCGCAGGACAGCGCGATGTGCGGGAACTTGCGGGCGAGCCGATGCAGGTTGCCCATGTCGCCGGAGCTTTCCTTGATCGCCACCACGTTCTTGGATTTGCCGACGCGGGAGAAATACTCCTCGCCCATCATCACACCCATGCGGGCGGGATAGTTGTAGAGCATGATCGGCAGGTTGGCGGCGCGGTCGACGGTCAGTGCATGAACGGCGTTTTCGCGCTCGGTCGGCAGGGCATAGGGCGGCGACGACACCAGGATCGCATCGGCGCCGATGTCCTTCGCCGCCTTGGCATATTCGACGGAGTCTTCGGTGCGCGTCGCGCCGGTGCCGATGATCAGCGGCAACCGGTTGCCGATCACCTCCTTGGCGTAGGCGCCGAGCTCGAAACGTTCCTGGCAGGACTGGGCGTAATATTCGCCCGTCGATCCGCCGACGATGATGCCGTGCACGCCGGCATCGATCAGGGATTCCAGGACCGCAGCAAACCCGGCCCGGTCGATCTGCCCGTCCGAGCTCAGCGGCGTGATCGCAGGCGTGTAGATACCTTCAAACTTCACGGCAGTTTCTCCAATGATTGCACGCTCGGACCGCCGATCATGGCGTCCGACTTAAGTCCTTGTGGCGCTATGAACATTTCCATGTTCTCGCGGGACAGTTCCCAATGTTCGAAGACCAGGTCGACGACGGCGTCTTCGTCGTGAGCGCTCAAGGCCTCGATGAAGCTGTCATGGTGCTCGACCGCCACCTGCAGGCGGCGCCGCATGTCCTGGTTTCTCGGACGGAAGAAGGTGTGCCCGATGCGCGCATGGTCGATGAGGAGCCGGCCGAGGCTCGGCTGCAGATAGACGTTGGCCGACATCTCGCCGAAGATTTCGTGGAAACGATTGTTCTCGAGAACCATCGTAAACGCGTCCATGTCCACGCTGGCCTGGCGAAAACGCTCCTGCGTCTCCTTCAGATCGGCAAGCTGGGCCGGCTTGAAGTTCTGTACCGCGAGGCGGCCGATCGCCGCGTAAATCATCGGCGCAACCAGGAAGAAGTTCCTGAGCGTCGCGTGGTTCATCGGAATGACCCGAGCCCCGCGGTTCTCGCGAATATCGATATAGCCCTCCCCCGCCAGCCGCCGGAAGATGTCGCGAACCGGGGTGCGCGAAAGACCGTAACGCACGCTGAGGCTCACCTCATCAAGATCGGCATCGGGATCCAGCTCCATCGTCAGGATCTGGCGCTTCAAGTCCTCATAGAGGCTGCTCTTAACGGTCTTCGCCATGGGGAAAACTCCGCTTCTCTTTCCTGATGAGGGGATCATGGCACGCACAGCCGCTCGTGTCAATAATTGTGTACTTGTTGTACACAATGAGTGTTTAGTAAGAATACAATTATGAAAGCGCCAGCCGCCGGGAAGCCATCTTCCCGAGAGTGAAGTCCGATGCGTCAGGCAAATTCATCCAGCAACCGCGTAGCAAAGGCAGGTATTCGGCCACTGCGAAGCCAAGGGAGCCGGATCCAATGATGGGCGAATTGAGGTCACGCAGAGGCCGGCGAGCAAGCCGCCAAAGTCTTCGGTGGCCCTTTGATGTCAGGACCTCTTAAGCGGCGTCGGTCTGGAGCGGCGCAATCGAAGGAACTCCATCTTGAGGGCCGCGTTAACTCGCCAGCATGCCTCTTGAACAAGAAAGAGCCCATGGCGATCAGATATAGCAAGCCTCAATGAGCAGGACATCGGCGCAAGACGTTGAATGCATTGAGAGGTTTCCCAGTCGAAACGACATCTGAGCGCTTCGTCCAGCGAGCTAAATACCTCGCCTGCTAGCCCCTTCACTATCGACACTCGTTCGCGTCAGGTTCTCCGCGGTGAGCAAGGCCCCCATGAGATCAATGAACCTCGGAAAGCGATACTCAGGTCCGATTTTGATCAGCCTGCTACTTTATGCAGGCATTGCGACATCGGCTTTCGCCGCGAATGGAGGCCATACCGCCGTGCCCTCCGAAGGACTTTTCCTTATTCAAATTGTCATCCTAGTCATCTTCGGGCGATTGCTTGGGGAACTTATGGTGCGCATCGGGCAACCATCGATCATGGGTCAAATCATCGCTGGGGTATTGCTTGGTCCGTCCGTTCTCGGCGCGATCTTGCCTGATTTTCAGGCCATAGTGTTTCCCGCCGACGATGCGCAAAAAAGCATGATCAACTCGGTGGCGCAGCTAGGCATACTTTTTCTACTTCTGTTGGCCGGAATGGAGACCGACCTCGGCTTGGCGCGACGGATGCGGCGGGCAGCAATTGGCGTCTCGTTCACGGGCATCGTCGTCCCCTTCGCGGCGGGTTTTGCGCTTGGCGAACTCCTTCCGGCGAGCTTGCTTCCCGACCCCGAAAAGAGACTTGTGGCCTCGCTGTTCCTGGGCACGGCGCTTTCCATCTCGTCGGTGAAAATCGTCGCCTCCGTCGTTCGCGAAATGGACTTCATGAGGAGAAATATCGGTCAGTTGATCGTTGCATCCGCCATCATCGACGACACGGTTGGCTGGGTCATCATCTCGGTCACCTTCTCCCTTGCGGAAAAAGGAGGAGTCGAGCTGCCGACGCTTGCAAAGAGCGTGATCGGCACGCTTCTGTTCATGGGAGTGAGTTTTACGATTGGACGACGTGTCGTCTTTGAAATAATCCGCTGGACGAACGACCGCTTCAAAAGCGACCTGCCCGTCCTCAGTGCCATTGTCGCGATCATGGGCGTCATGGCGATCATCACCGATTTAATTGGCGTTCATACGGTCTTGGGCGCGTTTGTGGCAGGCATCCTCGTCGGACAGTCGCCCATCCTGACACGTCAAATAGACACGCAGCTTCGGGCGCTGACGACGGCTCTTTTTATGCCGGTGTTCTTTGGTCTGACCGGGCTTCAAACAGATCTCACTGTCCTGCGGGATCCGGCAATACTGTTGCTGGCAAGCGGCTTGATTGTCATCGCCAGCATAGGAAAGTTCGGCGGCGCATTTCTCGGTGGCCGTTTCGGGGGCTTCTCAAATTCGGAAGCCATTGCGCTCGGCTGCGGTATGAACGCGAGGGGTTCGACCGAGGTGATCGTTGCTGCCATCGGACTTTCCGTCGGCGTCCTGGATCAGCGGTTGTTTTCCATCATTGTAGCAATGGCCGTCGTCACAACAATGCTCATGCCGCCGACTTTACGATGGGCGCTTGCTCGATTGCCGGTTCGGGCAGAGGAGCAGAACCGGCTGGAGAGCGAGGAGTTCGAAAAGGCGAGCTACCTCGGCAAATTTGAACGCATATTGCTGGCGGTCGATCTGTCTAAAAATGGCAACCTGGCCTCCAGAATCTCAGGGTTCCTGGCCGCGATCAGGCAGATGCCGGTGACGGTGCTGCGTATTGACGACGAGGCAAAGAGCGAGACGAGCGAGCAGCGGTCGGACGCAGACGGCGTCGCAACATTTGTAGATCGCGTCAAGGCAACCGCTACGAAATCCGTGGCGCAATCTGATGCCGATTCCGCCACACCCTCGGACGTCCACGTCACCGGCAGAAAGAAAGGCGGCGATCTAGAGCGAGCACTTTCCGAAAGCGCTGAGCAAGGACATGACCTGATGATAATCGGGGCCGAGCCAGCGATCGCCGACGCCGGGGGGCTGGACGAGCGTTTTACAAAGATGACGTCCTCGTTTCAGGGAACCGTAGCCATTACCTTCAGCAGAGGGCGGGTACCCGAAGAGGATAGTAAACTCCGCATCCTCGTTCCAGTCTCAGGGACGGAGCGTTCCACCCGCGCCGTCGAGTTCGCTTCGGCAATCGCAAAAGCTGCCGGTTGTGAAATCGCCGTCGTATACGTCACCGATCCGCAGCAACTCCTTCGGCGCCCCCGCCTCAGCGATATGAGCGATCTTCATGAAGAAGCTTTCAAACGCGTCGACGAAATCGCGGCAAATTATGGTCTCGACATTCAGAAAACCGTTGAACGAGGGACATCGCCGGAGCTGGCTATATTGCGAAACGCCAGGCGCCGCCGCGCAAATCTGATAGTGCTGGGCGTCAGCAGGCAAGCGGGCAAAAGGCTTTCCTACGGAGGAATTGCCAATTCACTGATCGACGCCGCAGACAGATCGATCGTCGTTGTCGAAGCTGAAAAATAGCATCCGGTGGCCCTTGGGTACCGCGCGTCGTTCCGCACGGCGTCCGGCGCATCTTTTCGGCAGGTTAAGCGTTACCGCAAAGCGATGGGCTGTCTGATGGAGTAACCTGATGAGAAAGCGTGTCCGCCATGGTCGTCCGAAACGCACGGCTTCTCTATTCCAAACAACTAGCATTGCGATCCTCGCCTTGCTCGTGGCTCGTGCATTCGTGAAGCGAGAACATATCGAAGCCGGGCCTGCCAAGGTTGGAGACCACGCGCTCCATCAGGAGCTCGGGCGATTTGCAGCCGTTCCGGAGCAAATACCGGCCCTCGGCTTGCGCGATGTGTTTTGGCGCGTCATCCACGAGGTCAGCGACGATCGCATTACGCTCGTTGCCGCAGGCGTGACCTTTTATCTTCTGCTTGCGCTCTTTCCCGCACTTGCAGCACTCGTTTCGCTCTATGGCTTCTTTGCCGATCCCGCGAGCATCAGTGATCATCTCCGTTCACTTGCCCTTCTCCTTCCCCCCGGCTCCTTTGACATGATCGCCGATCGGCTGAACGATCTCGTCGAGCGGCGGAGCGAGACGCTGAGCGTGGCGTTGTTTCTCGGATTGGGGGTCGCCTTGTGGAGCACGCATAGCGGAACATTGGCACTCTTCGATGCGATGAATGTTGCTTATGAAGAAGCCGAAAAGCGCGGGCTAGTCCGCCTCAATCTCATCGCGCTCTGTTTTACGCTATGTGCAATATTGGCGGCCATATTGGTCATTGGATCGGTCGCCATCATGCCGCTGGCTCTGTCTTTGCTTTGGCTCGACCAGTGGAAGGAGAACCTCGTGCTGATCCTGCGCTGGCCAATTCTGTTGGTTCTCATGATCATTGCCGTGACGGCAATCTACAGGTTCGGTCCGAGCCGGGAACCGGCGAAGGTGCGATGGCTCACCTGGGGAGCCGCACTGGCGACCGCAGGCTGGATCGCCATGTCTCTGCTGTTCTCTATCTACCTCAAGAACTTTGCCAACTACGATGCCACCTATGGCACGCTTGGCGCTCTGATCGGCTTTCTGATCTGGATCTGGCTGTCGGTGGTGATCTTGCTGGTCGGGGCAGAAGTCAACGCGGAACTGGAACACCAGACGGCGGTTGACACGACCATCGGCCCTGCCCTTCCCATGGGCAGTCGCGGCGCTCACGTTGCCGATACGATCGGGAAATCCTTCACCTGAGCGGCAGTGAAATATTCGATGATGTTGCGGTCAAAATGTCTGGCCGCTTGCCACTCGACGATCCTGGTCTTATATAGTCATTATAGTTACAATGGTCAGGAAGAAACGAGCAATGCGACCAACACCAAGCGAGCAAAATTGGACGGTCGCCAGCGCAAAGGCGAAGCTTTCCGAGGTCATCGAGTGCGCGCAATCCGCGCCGCAGACAATTACGCGAAACGGCAAGCCAAGTGTCGTCGTCGTCTCTGCCGAAGAGTGGCATCGGAAGACTGCGCGCAAAGGCACGCTTGCAGAGTTTCTGATGGGGTCACCCCTGCGCGGCGCCGATCTGGACCTCGAACGTCAGCGCGACGACCCGCGTGATCTTTCGCTGTGAGACTGCTGCTAGACACCAATGTCCTGTCTGAGGTGACAAGACCGCGCCCTGATGCGCATGTTTTGAAATGGCTAGATGGTCTCGACGAGGATCGCTCCTTCATCAGTGTCGTATCGATCGCGGAGATCCGGCGCGGGGTAGCACTGATGGATAGCGGGCGGAAGCGCGACGCGCTGACTGAATGGCTTGCCCAGGACCTGCCGCAACGCTTCGAGCATCGTGTCCTCCCTGTGAACGAACCGGTTGCCGTGGCCTGGGGCGATCTGATGGGCCTCGCAAAGCGGAACGGCCGCGGCCTGTCGTCCATGGACGGCCTGATCGCTGCCACGGCGATTGCCCATGATCTTACCCTTGCAACGCGCAACATAAGAGATTTCGAAGGCTTTGGGATTGAGCTGGTCGATCCGTGGGTGGTATGACATCCATAGTGGACGGCAACGCTGGAAGCTCGCGCATGCCGGAATATGGCAAGCATGGCCGCCGCCTCGAATGCGCCAATTCAGATCGGCCGCAGAACCGCTAAGCTTCGGGCTTCGAGTTGCAGGCTTTGCTCGGCGATTGCTTCTACACCCCTCGCCATCGGATCCGAAGTGGTGAGCTCCAAAACCCAGCTTTTGTCATCGGGCAGGCTGAAGTCGACATTTTCATCCTGAGGATTGAACAGGAGCAGCACGTCGTCCCACCCTTCCTCGAAGGGGTGCTTGCGTGACAGACGCAGTCCGATGGTCGTGCTTGCCTCATCTTCCCAATGTTCTTCGGCATGCTCGCCACCGCCGGGATTGAGCCAGATGACGATCAAGCCATCGCGCCAATTCTCCCGCCTGAAGATCGAATGATCCTGTCGTAAAACTATCAGACGTTTGGTGAAGGTGCGCAGGGCTTCGGCACTCTCATAGGGTGCCTCCCAATGTAGCCAGCTAAGCTCGTTATCCTGGCAATAGCCGTTATTGTTGCCCATCTGGCTGCGGCCGAACTCGTCGCCGGCGAGCAACATCGGCGTCCCATGCGACAGGAACAAGGTCGCCATGAAATTCCGCTTCTGACGATCTCGCGTCGTGTTGATGCCCTCGTCTTCGGTTGGCCCTTCGGCACCGTAGTTGAAACTGCGGTTGTCGTTGTGGCCGTCCTCGTTGTCCTCCCCATTGGCCTCGTTATGCTTGTCGTTGTAGGAGACGAGATCGTTGAGGGTAAAGCCGTCGTGGGCCGCAATGAAGTTGACGCTCGCCCATGGTCGGCGCCCGCGTAGATCATAGACATCGCCCGAGCCGAGGATGCGCGCGGCGAAATCTCTCGTCGTGCCCGGGGTGCCGTTCCAGTAGTCGCGGATCGTATCGCGATATTTGTCGTTCCATTCTGCCCATCCAGGCGGAAAGCCGCCGACATGATAACCGCCGGGACCGATATCCCACGGCTCGCCTACAAGCTTGATTTTGGAGAGCAGCGGATCTTGACCGACCGCATCGAAAAAGCCGCTACGCTGGTCGAAGCCTTGCGGCTCGCGGCCGAGAATCGTGCCGAGATCGAAGCGGAAGCCGTCAACCTCCATCTCTTCCGCCCAATAGCGAAGTGAGTCCGTCACCATCTGCAGTACGCGTGGGTGAGACGTATTGATGGTGTTACCGGTGCCCGTGTCGTTGATGTAGTAGCGTGGCGTGTCGGGCAGAGTGCGATAATAGGAAAAATTGTCGATGCCTTTGAACGAGAGGGTCGGGCCAAGCTCGTTGCCTTCGGCCGTATGATTGTAGACGACGTCCAGGATCACCTCGATACCGGCGTCATGGAGGGCGCGCACCATTTCGCGGAAGCCCGCGAAGCCTTTCGGACCGTAATAGCGCGAAGCCGGTGCAAAAAAAGCGAGCGTGTTGTAGCCCCAGTAGTTGCTGAGGCCCTTGTCGAGCAAATGGCCGTCATCCGGAAAAGAGTGGATCGGAAGCAGCTCGATCGAGGTGACGCCAAGGCTTTTGACATAGTCGACGATCGCTTTCTGGCAGAGCCCGTCAAACGTGCCGCGCAGTTCCCCTGGAATTGCCGGATGCAGCATCGTCAATCCCTTGACGTGAGACTCATAAAAAATCGTTTGCGACCATGGAACGGACGGCTTTGGGTAGGGAGTTTTATCTCTGCCGTTGAGATTGATGACGCGGCACTTCGGCATGAAGGGCGCACTATCCGTCTCGTCGAAAGACAGATCTTTCAGCTCGTCATCCAGAATGTAGCCGAATTGCGCTTGCGACCATTCGACATTGCCCACCAATTCGCGGGCGTAGGGGTCGATCAGCAGCTTGTTCGGGTTGAAGCGATGCCCCCCATCCGGATCAAACGGCCCATGAACACGGTAGCCGTATAGGGCACCGGGTTTCAGGTCCGGAATATAGCCATGCCAGATCTCATTGGTGAATTCGGGTAAAACAATCCGCTCGATCTCACGCATTCCGGTCTCGTCGAAAAGACAGAGTTCCACCTTTTCCGCATAGGCGCTGAAGAGCCCGAAGTTGACGCCCTGCCCATCGTAGTTCGCTCCAAGGCGCGTGAAATCGCCGGGCTCAATTGCATATCGCTTTCCGTCTTGTGTCATGCGGGCCTCTTCATCGGTGCACCCACAAACCCCGCAACGACACGTTTTGTTCCGGCGCACCAACGGCTGTGGATTGGCCGACAAAAGAGTTAGTTGGATGTGACAAGGAAGGAGACGGGAAGTTCCTCAAACAATTGCGCCGCGGAAATACTGCCCGCAACCAGTGACTGACCAGTCAGCAGGTCACGCATTTGCCCGCCAAGTCGCGGCGGTATCGACACCGCCGTGTTCTCCCAGAAATCAGTTCCGGTACCGGCAGCATCCACCAGCCTCGGGACGATCGTGATTGCCGCCTCCTGGTGATGAACTCGGGCAAAGGCGACGAGGTTGTCCGACCGCTGTCCCTTGACCTCAAGGGGATGATAGCTGCCTTCGAGAAAGAGTTGAGGATGGTCGTTTCGATGGCGCAGGACGCTCCGGATGATCTGCCGTTTCAGGGATGTGGCCCACGGCTTTTCGAAGGGAGGTAGGACTTGCGCCGCGCCGGCTGCACGATAATCGATTGGCCTTCGGTTATCCGGATCGACCATACTGAAATCGAGACCCTCAGCCCCCTGGTAGATGTCGGGGATGCCAGGTGCGGTGAGCTTGATCAGCAACTGAGACAGGCTGTTGGAATAACCAAGCTTGATAAACGGTTGCACTGTCTCCCTAAAATTATTCAGGAAGTCGTGGTTTTGAGGCGAAAGCAAAGCGGCGGTGTAATCCAAAACTGCCTTTTCATATTCGGGCTTTTCCTCCATCCAATCCGTTCGCAACTTCGCCTCGCGTATCGCCTTCAACACAAAGGCCGAAAACCGGTCTTTCATCGCATCCATGTCGCTTTGCTCGGGATCATCAGGCCAGATTCCCGCCAATGCCTGATACAACATCCATTCGATATTGGGTTCCGGCGCCGGTCCGTCCGCAAGATCGGTGCGAAAGGTGGCGTTCAAAGCACGCCACCGTGCGACGCCATCGATCCAGGCGTCCGGATGCTGTGAAAGGCTGTAGAGACGCGCCCGCGCATCTTCCCCGCGTTTCGTGTCATGCGTCGACGTTGCGGAAAGCCCATACGGCTGGCGCTGAAGTCGATCCGCCATCGCTTGGTGAAAGGCGGCAACGCCACGCGGCGGCTTTGCGGGTTCGCCACCGACCTCATTCATCGCGATCAGGCGATTGTACCGATAAAACAGCGTATCTTCGACGGCCTTTGCCATGACCGGACCGCTGAGTTGCTGAAATCTGGCTCGAAACTCCACAACCCGGTCATCGGCGATTTCCCCGCGCAATAGGCTGCCGATCGCGTCCAAAGCGTCCGCCGCCGGCAATCTGGCTCGCGCCTTTTCTATCGCCATACAAAGGACCGCATCATCCGACGCAGACAGAGCTCCCCGGCAACCATAAGTACGATAGACCGGAAAGGCGACCAACAGCTCCCGAAGCGCTGACGACACTTCCGCTCCGCTGACTCCAGGAAAAATCGACTTCCCCAGCTTGCTCAGGCGTGCCATCTCGCCGGCGAAATTGCGCTCGACCATCAGCAGCTTCGCGTTGCGCAAACCAGTGGCAAAGTCGGAATGCTCACTGTCGACGGTCGCGTATGCTGCCTCGATTTTTTGTAAGCCCTCGTCTGCAATGAAGAGGTCCGCCATGGCGGAGATGAATTCGTATCCGGTGGTGCCCGACACGGGCCAGTCCGTCGGCAAGGTCTCGCCGCGGCCAAGGATCTTTTCGACCACAATGAACGTGTCGGCACCGACCGCCCGCCGCAGGCGTCCAAGATAGGTTTTCGGATCCGCAAGCCCGTCGATATGATCGATGCGCAAACCCTGCACTTCACCGGAACGGACCAGTTCTATCGTCAGCCGATGCGTGTCTTCAAAGACCCGCTCGTCTTCCACCCTTATGCCGACCAAACCTGCGACCTCGAAGAAGCGGCGGTAGTTGAGGTGCCGGGCGGCATCTTTCCAAAAGAGCAATTGCCAGTGCTGCTTTTGGATCAGCTCTTTCATTTTCGCGGCATCCCGTGAGAAAGCCTGCAATCGCTCGGTATCCCCGCCTGTCTGCGCCATCACAAATTGGGCGCTGCCTTCGGAGAGCTGAAAGCAATGGTCGAAATAGGCCAATTGCAAAAGGCCATCGGCGGGATCATAGCGAAGCCGAAGCTCGCCCTCCGCGAGGGCTTCTTCAACAGGCTTTCCGAGCCTCGGCAATGTCAGCTTCTCGGTCCAATCGATGTCGAAATGGCCTGCGTAAGCGCTCTTCGGCCCACGTCGCAGCACGTCGCGCCACCAGGCGTTTTCAAGTGAGGCTGCCATATGGTTCGGTACGATATCGAGGATGAGGCCGAGCCCGGCTTTCTGCAAACTTGCCGCCAGCATGTCGAACCCCTTGCGGCCGCCTATCGCCGGATCGATCTCGTTCGGGTCGGTGATGTCATAGCCGTGGGTCGACCCCTTGGTGGCGGTGAAGATCGGCGAGAGGTAGAGGTGGCTGATCCCGAGGTCTTGCAGATAAGGAACAAGTTCGCACGCCCGGTCGAAAGTGACATCGCCGCGACATTGCAGGCGGTAGGTGGAGGTCGGAGCACGCATAGCTTTCCCCTACATAAGAATGGCTTTTATCAACGGAACCAAACAAGATCTGTTCCGGCTGAGGAACACTCGCCGACAGGATGCGTTGGAGGACGTGCAGAATTCAAAGCGACGACACGGGCGGAGAGGACATGCAAAACAGCTTCACATTCGGGCCTGATATCAAGGCGCATTCCGTCACGTTCCGCCTCTGGGCGCCGTTGCAGGACCGTGTGAAGGTCAGGATCGAGCAGCACGGGGAATGGGAGATGCGCCGGCAGCAGGACGGATGGCATATCGCCGATGTACCGCAGGCACGCCCGGGAGATCTTTACAAGTTCATGCTCTCCGATGGTCTGGAAGTGCCGGATCCGGCATCGCGTTTCCAGCCAAACGATGTTCATGGCCCCAGCGAACTAATCGATCAGACGTTCGAGTGGCGCATGGAGCGTTGGAAAGGCCGGCCTTGGGAGGAAATCGTCATCTACGAACTGCATGTCGGAGCGTTTACGGAGGCCGGCACCTTCCTGTCCGCCATCGAAAAGCTCTATCATCTGCAGCGGCTCGGCATCACGGCGATCCAGCTCATGCCGCTCAGTGATTTTTCGGGGCGATATGGCTGGGGCTATGACGGCGTTCTGCCCTATGCGCCGGACAGCAGCTATGGTCGTCCCGAAGATCTGAAAATGCTCGTCGACGCGGCACATGAGCGTGGCATCTGCGTTTTCCTGGACGTCGTCTATAACCACTTCGGCCCGGACGGAAATTACCTGCCCACCTACGCACCGATCTTCAGCAACCGGCACAAAAGCCCCTGGGGAAATGGTCTCAACTATGATGGCGAGGGCAGCCGCTTCGTGCGCGATTTTGTCATTCAAAACGCCATCTACTGGCTGAGCGTGTTTCGCATGGATGGTCTGCGGCTCGATGCCGTTCACGCAATCAAGGACGACAGCGATCCGCATGTCCTGAACGAGCTTGCCGACAGCGTCAGACAGGCGCTCTCCGATCGCCACATCCATCTCATCCTTGAGAATGAGGACAACAATTCAGGTCTTTTGGCTCGCGATCCTCATGGCAAGCCGTCTCACTTCACGGCCCAATGGAACGACGATATCCACCATGCCCTCCACGTGGCAGCGACCGGCGAGACCTTCGGCTACTACCGCGACTATGTCGATTATCGATCGCACATAGGCCGGGCGCTTACCGAGGGCTTCGTATTTCAAGGGGAACACATGGGGTATCGAGGGCGATCCCGAGGATCGCCCAGCGCCGGTCTGCCGCCAACGGCCTTTATTTCCTTCATGCAGAACCACGACCAGATCGGCAACAGGGCCATGGGCGACCGTATGGTCACTTCCCATTCGATTGAAGCCATAAAAGCAATCGCGGCCGTCTATCTACTCTCGCCGCAAATCCCGATGCTGTTCATGGGCGAGGAATGGGGCGCCACCACACCTTTTCCCTTCTTTTGCGATTTCGACGAGGAACTGAACAGCAAGGTGAGGCTCGGCCGAAAGGAGGAACTATCACGCCTACCCGGCTTCGACGCGGAAGATGCGCCCGACCCGACCTCAGAGGCCACTTTTCGCAGCGCAAAGCTGCGTTGGGACGAGGCGGAGCAGGACAAGGCACTCAACGCGTATTACGAGCGGCTGATAACGCTCCGGCGCGAAAAGATCGTGCCACTTCTCCCACACGCCCAAGGTCACTCGGCCGTCCACGCCAAAAGCGGATCGCTGGTGCAGGTCACCTGGCGACTGGGCCAGGCAAAGCTCGGTCTTATTGCCAATTTGTCGGACCAAGCCATCGCCGCCCCAATCCCTGCCGAAGTACAGACGCTCTTCACATCAGGAAATATTGCCAGCGCTCAAATCGACCCTTGGGCAGTCGCTTGGGGCCTGTCGTCTTGATATCCGATTCAGCCGAGCATCGGAGAGGCCGGTCACCAGATATGCTTGGCCCCATAGCCGACGTTAGGCCGCTCCGATTTCGCAAGACGGCTACACTTTAAGTGCCCCCGCTGTTATGGTCATCGCGACTTGGTTGAGGAGGAAGAGTGATGTCTCTGCTTGCCTTGCATCATGTATCGATCGTCACCACCGATCTGGAAAAGTCGCTGCCTTTCTATTGCAAGGTGTTCGGGCTTGTTCAAATTCCGCGGCCGAATTTTCCGGTGGATGGGGCTTGGCTTGCCTGTGGCAGCCTGCAGATCCATCTCATCGTCAATCCCGAAGGCACGTTTCGCAAAAATCCCGCGATCGACCGCAATGATTGCCATTTCGCCTTTCGTACGGATGACTTCGAGGGTGTTGTCGAACGGCTGAAAGCCCTCGGCTTTCGAGAGGACCTGCCTCAAGGCGATCCAAAGCGCCTGCTGATCATTCGCACCGGCCATGCTGATTTCCCGCAGCTCTACCTTCGCGATCCTGATTTGAATATTGTGGAGGTCAATGGAGCGCCGTAGGCGGCGCGATCCGAGATAGGGCGGGTTAGCGCCGCACGCTCTCCTTCATCGTCGATGGAACAATGTGTTCCGGCCGTGGGTTACATTCACCATGGCGGGATCGAAGAGCGCTGCTCACCTCCCGGCGGCGAGACCGGCGAAATGCCGGAACGCCAGTTCCATAGGAGACCAGCGATGAAACATCAGCAACCACGTGACGGCGCGCCGGGAACGACCGACCAGTCCCCGAGATGGGAAGGCCCGGCCGGCTCGAAGCCCTCAGGCTATCTTCCAGCCAAGGATGGCGGGGAAGCGGCGCGAGACGCCAATGACGAGAATATCAATCATCCGCGCAAGCGGAAGGTCTCCGATGCGCTGAAGCAAAAAGGCGATGACTGAGAGCGGCCTGCAATTGGGACAGGAACCAAGTACCGTCGACACCGGCGCAGCATGCGCCGGAGTCCCGTTCGCACGTGGGCAATTGCAGGTCGCTGCTGATCCTACTCCACCGGGGGCAACCTGCTCGAAAGCCCCGACAGCGATCGGAGACGAATCCGAAGTCTTTTACCTCGCCGCGTTGGACAGTGGCGTAACCCGCAGGAAGAGCCGAAAAGGCTTTCTCTATTTCGACGAGCGGGGAACCCGGATTACCGACGAGGCAGAACTCGAACGTTTTGCCGCGCTCGCCATTCCTCCCGCATATACCGACGTCATTATTTCACCCGATCCAAGATCACACTTGCAAGCCGTCGGCCGCGATGCCAAGGGGCGCAAACAATATCGTTATCATCCAAATTGGATTGCAGAGCGCGATCGGGAAAAATTCGCGCAACTGGTGGAGTTTGCGCGGGCATTGCCTAATATTCGCAAACGGATCGATATCGATCTCCGCCGCAGGAAGCCGGGATTGGCCAAGGCGCTCGCCACTGTCGTCTGGCTAATGGACAAGCTTTTCATCCGCATCGGCAACGAGGCCTATGCTATGGAAAACGGCTCCTATGGGCTGACGACCTTGCGCAGCAGGCACGTCAAACTGGTTGGCTCGCGCGTGCAATTTCGCTTCAAGGGCAAATCCGGCAAGGAATGGCGGTTGAGTTACACCGACCGCCGCATCATACGCGCCATACGCATGTTGCAGGAACTGCCCGGCCAGCATCTGTTTCAATATGTTGATGAGAACGGTGTTCTCCACCCAATCCGCTCGCAAGACGTCAATACCTATATTCGCGAGGCCGCGGCTGGCAACTTCAGCTCACGGCAATTCCGGATCTGGGGCGCCACGCGGATGGCAGCTTCGGCCCTGGCGATCATTGAGCCCGGCAGCAGCGCCGCAGCACGGGCAAGGCAGGTCAACGAAATCATCGATGCAGTGGCAGGGAAGCTGGTGAACACCCGCGCCGTCTGCCGCGGATCCTACATACATCCAAGCGTTTTCGAAGGTTTCGAGGACGGCAGTCTCGCAAAAATCGCCAAGACTAAGGTGAGGAAGAGTTCCAGCATCCTGAAATGGCTGAATGAAGACGAGGTGGCAGTGCTGCGCTGGCTGGAAGAATTGGAGTGACCATCCCTTTGCGCAGTGGCGGACAATGTATGCTGCGCGACTTGCAGCATACGGAGCCATGTGCTGCGGGCGTTGTCGATGGCGAATGATATGCGCGGTCGTCCATCACTTCGTGGAAACACCCATCAGTGATCAGCTAGTAGTCTATGATCGTGCAAACCAAAAAGGCTTCATCGCGGCGCCCTTGAGCTGCGCCGTCCGGCTCAGGACTTGGAGGCGTGCATCGGCTTTCCCTTCTCCTTGGTGGACGCCATGTCGTGAAGTTCCTTCTCGCTCATGGACTCGACCATGCTTTTGGAAGCGCCTTTCAGTTCGCTTTTTTTCTTTTCGCCGCGCTTGGCGGCAAGGGCCGCTCCGGCAGCCTTCTGCTGAGATTTCGATTTTGCAGGCATCGTGAACCTCCTTCGATGATTGGTCCTCCGGCAGTATCCCGCTTTCAGGTGGGATCACCTGAAAGCGGATAAGATGAATTAAATTCAAAGACTAGAGCGATCTTTTGCATGTTCAAATGAACGCACGCGTTCTAGCCATCAGGACGCCGGTTGCCGGCGTGATCGTGATTTTGTTCGGTCTGCACATTTCTGCTGTCGAGGCCCCTCTCCTTGGAATGCTGCGCTTTATCTCTGTTGGAAAGCACGGCATTTTCCCTGACGCGACAATCGTCCAGCGTCGAGCGGGCGCCTGAGGCATCGCCTTTGCCCTGCGCTCCGCGTCCGATGTGCTTCTTCCCTGCATGGGCCATTATCTTTCTCCTTCAAGGCTGTTCAAGTTTCCTTATCCGGCAAATCGCAGCAGCAGGATTACGACAACCACCGCCACTAGGCCACCGAAGAAAACCAGACGCTGCCAACGGCGCTTCAGAATTATCTCGCCCTGGCGGACATGCTGAGCCGCGAACGTCGGAGTTCTGCTCGCTTCTGGTCTGTCTTCTTATCGTCATTCATTTTCGCTTCACCTCTGCTTCGGCGAAGTCGCGATCTTACATTCCCGCCATCTGTCGGCAGGTCTCGGCGCACTTGCGGCAGGCATCCACACACTCCGCCATATCGCCGATCCGCTCACAATCGGCAGCGCATTCGCTGCAGATTTCCGTGCATTCACGGCAGACATGCGGATGGTGCCTGGAACTAATCAGCATGAAATGCGCGGACGTACGGCATATCTCCGCGCACGCCATCATCAGCCTGAAATGCTGCGGCTTGGTATGTTCGCCGCCAGCTTCCAGGCAATGGTTCATCGCCGTGGACAAACAAACGCTGTAGCAGCGCAGGCAGTTTTCGACACATTGCTGCATCTTGCTGTCCAAATGCATTGTCGTCTCCTTTGGGCTATTGCGTCTGGTACGTGCCAGTGACACTCGCTTCCGCGAGCACATGCTTCTTCGCCTCAGCCCACATGGCGCTTATGCCGGCGGCATCGGGAATCGAAAGCCTCGGGACGTCGAGAGCGACAAGGCGGAAAATGTAGTGATGGGGACGATCGCTACGCGGCGGTTGGGGGCCGTCATAGCGTGAATTGCCGAAATCGTTTTTGTAGAACCGCGGCGCCCGATCCGGTGCCGTATCGACGCTTTCGGCCAGATCGGTCCATTGCGCAGGGATGTTGGCGATGCCGCAATGGCGAAAGGTGCCACTCGGAGCGTCCGGATCTTCGACGATAAGAGCAAAGCTCCTGGTTCCATCGGGAGCGTCGCTCCAGGCAAGCGGCGGAAAGAGATTCTCGCCCGCTCGCGCATATTTCCTGGGGATCGGCTGATCCTGCGCAAAGGCTTTGCTGATCAATGTCAAAGCCATGACGTTCTACCTTTTACTGCTGGTGATGACGCCCTTTCCATGCCCGCTTCGCTGATTGACGCCACGAACCATGTTTCGATCCTTGTTTCCGGTGTCGGAAGTGGCCTTTAGATCGCCGCCTTTCCGAAAAGCTTCCCTCGCCTGCTCATTTCGGTGCAGATCTGCGGTCGGGTCGAACGTCTTGTCGGCATTTGCCATTTTCTCGCGTTTTTCGATGACGCGGAGTTGCTGTTCATGAGTTTTCTTGCCGGTCATGCTATTTTCCCTTCTCAAGGTCGGCGCATTCCCACGCTCCCAACGAACTTGCTCGCGGCCGATCGCCACGGGCGTATCTTGGTCGTTGACTTGGATTCGGAGTCGAACCCCTCCGCGTTCTCATTGTTCCCCTGCAAACCGCAGGAACGGCATTCATTGCCGGAGATAATCATCAGCGCCTCCCGACGCGGCTGCGATCGCCTATTCTGATCGTCGAGCACTTAAAAGAAACGTTTCTACGAGGGGCTCTGAATCTTACGGGACTGTGCGATATTTCCGCGACGCCGCGGGAACATTCCGCGTTCAACAGAGTTGCATTTGCATCCGAGAGAAAGAACTAGATGCAGAACTTTGGCGACGACGAAAAACAAGACAGGAATGATCCGATAGTATCTCAAGCCAAAACCCCGGCAGATCGAAGCACGAAACGTCGTGCCGGATATCTGTTCGTGCTTGCAATAGTCATAATTTCGTTGATTGTTCTTATGGAATGGCTAGTGAACGGAACAATAATGCTTTCGAAAGCGCAATAAGCCGAACAATCCTCCCAACCATCAAATATTACTCGCCGCAGCGGAGGCTGCGGCGACCCAGTTACTCACCTTGTATGTCAGTGGCGACTGACGAATTTCGTGAACCAGCTAGTGTCGCCGCTTTCCGTCTTTTCCTGGTAGAGAAAGGCGAGCTTGTTCTCGTCGAATATTCGGAAGAACTCCTCCCAGGAAATCTCTTCGAGCGATTCTTCAGGCTTGCCGAAATCAATCCGCAAAATGCCGCCCTTCTTCGCGCCCTTGACCCGGGCTGGGCGACCATTCCTCGCCTTGACCCAATTGCGGATTTTGTCGTGTTCGGTCGTCGTTTGAGATGCGCTCATCTCAGCCTCCTCTTTATTATGACCACCCGGTCTAAGCTGGCAGGCCCATCATTGTTCCCGGCCCTCGGCATTTTGATTGCGATCCATGCAGCCGAAGACGCCGGAACCGACGCTCGTCGCCTCCCACAGGCAACAAACGCCCCCCTGATGGGTTTGGTCCAATAAACCGAATAGAACAGGAGTTTTGGTGATGACCGTTATCAAGTTTTCGAAGGCTTGGCGGGAGGAGAGCAATCCGGAGGCCGAGTTTCGCACCATCGATGACTTCGGGCGGCACATGTTTCGCTTCCTCGCCGAATACGAGTTCGACGGCCGCATCTTCAGCATCAGCTTTTGGGCGTATGACATAATCGATGCCGAGCGGCGCGTTGCGCGCATGCGGGGCGGCCTCAACCTTCAGGGACAGATTTTTTGTGAAGCGTGAAGTAACCGCTGCCGGCCTCGATCCAAGAGAGGTGCCCTCGGGAACAAGACGAGCTGCTGGCGGATTTATATGTCTGACACCTCATAGCTTGAATTTCACGCAGCAATGCTGCGCAGCATTTCCACAAGGAGAATTTCCGATGCTCAGGTCCCTGTTCAGAGAATTCGCTGGGGCAGGCGGCAAATTGGATGATCCCTGTCCCAGCCTCGCATCGTTTCGCAACAGGTGTAACGTCCTCGTGATCTTCGAGGGCTCCAATGATGACCGGCCAATCAGGCAGGAAGAGGAGCTGCTGCATCACGAAAGGAACCTGACCGATCGTGACGTGGCCGTGCTGAGGGTCGCCGGTGGAGGCGTCTTTCAGCTCTTCGAGGAGCCGTATGAGCTCAATGCCGACGACATCCGCCGTGACCTGCAAGGTCCGGCCGATGACGAATTCGAAATGGTGTTGGTCGGATTGGACGGTATGACCAAACTGAGATCCTATGCGCCCCTGCCGACTATCGTCATTCTGGGCGTTCTCGATGCGCTTCCCCCGTCAACGTCATAATTGAAGCGATGAAAGACCGGCATTGAGGGCCATCGGTTCGTGACGGAATATCCAGGAATGCCTGATGTGGGAGGTTTTGATGACAAGCTCTGAAAGGAGAGGTGGACCGCGCAGACGGCGACGGGCGTTAGCAGAAGGGACAAGTTCCACGCGATCCGGCTTTCGAACCAACGGCGGCATTGAAGGTTCCCGGACGGAAAAAGAAAATCGCACGCTCGCCGGCTTGACGACCGAATTATTCTTTGTGCTCAGGTGAAAGGCTTACCGGCCCGAGGCCGTTACGCGCCAAACGGTATTGCCGACATCATCAGCAACCAGCAGCGCGCCGGCTTTGTCAACCGCCAGACCCACGGGGCGGCCGCGGGCCTCGTTATTGGCATTCAGAAAGCCGGTGACGACATCCTGTGGCATCCCATTGGGGTGCCCGTCGCGAAACGGCACGAAGATCACTTTGTATCCATTGAA
Source organism: Rhizobium sp. NXC24 (assembly GCF_002944315.1). Classification (NCBI taxonomy): domain Bacteria; kingdom Pseudomonadati; phylum Pseudomonadota; class Alphaproteobacteria; order Hyphomicrobiales; family Rhizobiaceae; genus Rhizobium; species Rhizobium sp. NXC24. Next base: position 753,827 of record NZ_CP024314.1, on the reverse strand, counting down.
ATTGTAACGATTCCAGCTCCCATGCTCTCCAACGAACGCGCCGCCACGATAGGCTTCAGGCAGGTTGGTGCCGGTGTAAAATGCCATGCCGAGAGGCGCCACATGCGAGCTCAGCGCATAGTCGGGCACGATTGCCTTGGCGACCAGATCAGGTCGCTGCGGCATGACTCGGGGGTCGACATTCTGACCGTAATAGCTGTAGGGCCAGCCGTAAAATCCGCCCTCCTTCACCGAGGTCATATAATCCGGCACGAGATTAGGGCCCAATTCGTCGCGTTCGTTGACGACAGTCCAAAGCGCCTGCGTCTGCGGCTCCCAGCTTAGACCGTTCGGATTCCTGAGCCCGTCCGCGAAAATGCGCGAATGTCCCGTCGCCCGATCAACTTCCCAGATGGACGCACGGTCTTTTTCGGCCTGGATGCCGTTTTCCGTAATGTTGCTGTTGGATCCGACGCCGACGAAGAGCAACGATCCATCGGGGCTGGCGAGAAGGCTCTTGGTCCAGTGATGATCGATGGGACCGCCGGGCAGATCAGTGAGTTTCGTACCCGGTTCGGTAATGCTCTTCTCGCCCGGCTTATAGGGATAGCGCATGATCGCGTCGGTGTTGGCGACATAGAGATCGTTGCCGACGAGTGCGACGCCGAAGGGCGAATTGAGATGGTCGAGGAGCACGTTCTTGACCTCTGCGACGCCGTCACCGTCGGCGTCCCGCAGCAGAGTGATGCGGTTGCTTACTTCATTGCCATCACCCGACGTCGCAAGCGATTCAATCCACCCCATAATGAAGTCTTTTGGACGTTTTGCGGATGCCTCCGGCGGTGCAATCGATTCAACTGCAAGCACGTCCCCGTTCGGCAGCAAATAAACCGAACGCGGATGCTTTAGGTCCGTTGCGAATGCCTGGATTTGCATCCCTTGCGCGACCGTCGGCTTCTCGCCGTTCTTCCATCCGACGACGGAGGCGACATGCATCGGAGGGATTAGATATTGCGTTTGGGCCGGCAGCACCGGATTTGGTCCGATCTCCGCGCTCGGGTCCGGCTCGTCACGGCTGCAGCCGGAAAGGACCAGCATCGTGCCGCATACGAGCGCTACTCCCTTGAAGCGCGTTGTCACATTCGTCCGATTGTTGAACATCAGTCGACTCCCACATGGTAACGGTAGACGAGCGCCCATCCCATCCAGCCGGTGAAGAGGATAATCGCCACCACCACGGCGGAAAGGATGAGACCCGTGGGGACAACTGAGGTCCAGGCGTCGCGGCTGTGCACCAGGGCGTTGAAGAAGGATAGGATCAGAACGAGGACATTGCCCAAAACATGCGGCCAGGCGGGCCAAAGCGCTCGAATGAGCCGGTCGCCGAGGAAATCGATCAGACCTGCAATGGCTGCGAGCAGGCCCATCAACAAGCCGGCCGTCAACAACCACGCAGAGAAATTTGCCCACATCATTTCGGCCGTTCGCCAGTAAGCCAGATCCGTCAAGAGAGTGCCGACGAAGCAGGCGATTGGGTAAGGCACCAGCATGGGATGAATTGGATGTTTGGCGATCCGAGCAGTCGAGTGAAGGGCTTGATTGGTCATATCGATTTGCCATAATGCTAGTTGGAATGCGTATCGAACATCTGCAGAAACCCGTTGTTCCCGGAGCCCTTCTCATCGATCTGCGAATCACGCAATTGCGATTGCCGAAGGGTTGATCAGCGGCCGATCCGCAGACGATGCGCGAATGCACGCAGCCTCGATATCAGACGCGGCAACAGCGGCGTTGAACTGTCGAGCGGCGGCAATACTGGTTGTGGCTACCTTCGCGTGTGGACAGGGTGGGTCCGTTACGACCTCTACCGTCCGGGAGATGATGATGGGGAAAGGAAAGGCGATGATGGCCGACGAAACGGTTTCTTTGGCCTCCGTGTCAGCATCAGATTCCGAGGGGGCAGCGAACGAAATCGAACCTACTCCGAGTAGAAGCTTGAGCGAGAATCTCACCCACCAATTGGGCCCGCATGCACCTTCGGCAGATGCCTGGCTGGTTGCGATTGTTGAAAATTCCGATGACGCGATCATCAGCAAGACCCTCGGCGGCATCATCACGAGCTGGAACCTGGGCGCCGAACGCCTGTTCGGATTTACGGGGGCAGAAATGATTGGCCAGCCGATTACCGTTCTGATCCCGGATGAGCGACTTCACGAGGAAACAACGATCATAGGGCGAATCCGTCAAGGCGAACGGGTCGATCACTATGAAACGGTGCGCCGGCGCAAGGATGGCAGCCTGGTCGATGTCTCCCTTACCGTGTCGCCGATCCGCAATGGGGACGGGGCGATTATCGGAGCGTCGAAGATCGCCCGGGACATTTCCGAGCGCAAACGTGAGCGCGAACGCCAGACGCTGCTCCTGCGGGAGATGAACCATCGTATCAAGAACCTGTTCGCGATCACCAATGCGCTTATCACCATGAGCCAGCGATCGGCCACGAGCGCGCAGGATCTCGCCGACAATCTGCGCAGACGGATCGTTTCCTTGGCTCGCGCTCATGATCTGACATTGCCGGATCTTTCCGGAGATGTAACTGCTCGATCGTCGACCAGCCTCTTTTCCCTCTTTGACGCGGTTCTGGCCGTTCATCGGGAGGATGACCGGCAGAGAATACAGATTCATGGCTCGGATGCCCCGGTTGGAGGTTCCGCGCTGACATCCTTGGCATTGCTGCTACATGAATTCGCGACCAACGCGATGAAATACGGCGCGCTTTCCCTTCCAGAGGGACAGATCACGATCGAGCTGGTGACGGACGGCGAGCTCAGTCTCATCTGGACAGAAACCGGGGGCCCGGCTGTTACGGCGCCTGGGCCGAGCTCCGGCTTCGGATCCCAGCTTGAGCGGGTGACCGTCGAAGGATCGCTCAATGGATCGATCACGCGGGAATGGAGGCCGGAAGGGCTTCGAATTCATTTGCGCGTCCCGATTGACAACCTGACCCGCTGATATCGCTCGGCACACGAAGCGCCGGGCATCCGACTTTAGCTGACGGCGCTATGCACGATCATGCACGCCCTCGATAAATAAAGGCAGGCGGTTCGCTTAGGCCATCCGCCTCCGCCTGGTCCAAGATATGTGTATGCAGCGGCGAACGGATACAGACGGGATCGGTTGCATCTGCATGACCCGCAAGTGCCATAGCCTGGCAGCGACAGCCGCCATGATCGATGTGTTTGCGGGCGCAACTGCGGCAGGGTTCCTGCATCCAATCCTCGCCGCGATAGGCGTTGAAAGCGCTGCTGCGATACCAGATTTCCGCCAGTGGCTTGTTACGCACATTGTCGAATGTGAGGAACGGAATCGTCTCGGCGGCGTGGCAAGGCAGTACGCGCCCCGACGGGGTAATGTTGAGCCCGGTGCGGTCCCAGCCTCCCATGCAATCCTTTGGATAGCGCGAATGGTGATCGGCGGGAACGTAATCGATGACGAGGATGCCCTCCAGCCTTCTGCGCTCTTCCTCGATAAGCGCCTTCGTCCTTTCGACCTGTGCGCACGTCGGCATCAAAGCAGCGCGGTTTTTTTCGGCCCATCCATGGAATTGCACGGTCGCGACCTCTATCCGGCGCGCACCTAGCTTGACTGCCAATGCGATCATATCGCCAACCTGATGTATATTTTGTTTGTGGCAAACAGCATTGACGGTCAGTGGAATGCCAATCTCGCCTATCCAGCCGGAGACCGCCAGTTTGCGGGCATAGCCGCCTGCGTAGTTGCTGACATGGTCGGCTACCTCCACAGTCGCACCCTGGATCGAAAGCTGGATGTGATCCAATCCGGCATTGGCCAGTTCGGCGAGGCGAAGCTGCGTCAATCCAATGCCGGAGGTGATGAGATTGCTGTAGAGACCGCAAGAAGCAGCTCCCGCCGTCAGGGCGACCAGATCGCGACGGGCGGCCGGTTCGCCGCCGGACAGGTGCAGATGCAGGACGCCCAATTTAGCCGCCTGCCTGAAGGCGGCAATCCATTCTTCCGTTGCCAGTTCGTGCCGGTTTTGCGTCAGCTCCAGCGGATTGGAGCAATAGGGGCAGGCAAGCGGGCAGCGATGCGTCAATTCCGCCAGCATGGCGATCGGTGGCGGCGCAGCGATGATGCGCTGCTTCTCATCTCCTTGAAGATACTCGCTCATCAGCTTAACTCCAGCATCCGCCTGGTTGCGAACTCGCGGACGAAGGCAATCATGTCGTTGAGGATCTCATCCTTCGGCGCCTGAAATTCCTGCGCAAATCCGGCGGCGATTTCATCCAGCGTTCTCACGCCGTCGAGGGCCTTGATGATCGCCACCGCAATCTCGTCGAGCGCGAGCGCGCGTTCGGGTGCAAGCAGGATCGTCTGCCCGCGAGCGGCATCCTCGCGGAGCCTGACCCCACGCGCGAGCCCGGCGATTGTCAGTCCATCGATCTTGGGGGCACCCTCTTCGCTCATGATGCTCTCCCCTCGTTCTCCCCTTCCTGCATAGCGGTCACACCTTCGCGGCCATCCCAGCCGCCGGGCGGAATGTGTCCCGGACTGACATAGGCATGGGAGAGCGCATCGAGCTGCGACCACAGGACATCAGTCTTGAACGTCAGCGCAGCGACAGTCGCATCCTGCTTTTCAAGCGTGTCGGCGTGATCGAGAACATAGTTGAGACCGAACGCAACTTCTTTCGGCGCTTCGTTGAGGCGCTGCCGGAAGTATGCGAGCGCGCCTTCATTGGCGAAGGCATAATGTTCGATCAGGCCGGCGATGCGGTGGGCGTGGATAGCCGGGGCGAACATCTCCGTCAGCGACGAGGCGACCGCTTCCAGCATCGGCTTCTCGCGGACGAAATGAACATAGGCATCCACGGCAAATCGCGTGCCAGCAAGCACGCCGCGCATCGAGGCAACATAGTCTGGATCCAGGCTTACGGCCTCGGCGAGCTTCAACCAGCGGCGAATCCCACCTCCATCTTCAATGCCGCCATCGTGATCCTCGATGCGCTTGCGCCATGCCCGCCGCAACTGCGGATCCTCGCAGCGCGACAAGAAGGCGGCATCCTTCATCGGAATATGGCTCTGATAGTAGTACCGGTTGATGACCCAGGCTCGGACCTGCGTCATGTCGCATTGGCCCGCGTGCAGTTGCTGGTGAAATGGATGCTTGTCGTGATAGCGAGCCTCGCCCACTGCGCGCAGGCGCGCCTCGAACGCTTCTCTATCGGCAGCCTGTCGCAAGCGTGACCTCCATTCCGTCATAGCCGACGGCGAAACCGTGTCGCTCAAGTTGCGCTCGTTCCGCTCCGGCCCGCCAAACAGGGTTGGTATTGTTGACGTGAATATAGATGCACCGCCCGATCGGCAGACGCGACAGTGCCTCGAGGCTGCCGCCGGGACCGCTGATCGGGACATGTCCCATTCGCCGTCCCGTCTTCTGGCCGGTGCCCATCCGGATCATCTCGTCATCGGTGAACACCGTGCCATCGAAGAATAGCAGTTCCGCGCCAGCAATCCGATCCGCCAAGGCCACGCTTACACCGCCGCAACCGGGAATGTAGAGGACACGCTGCGCGCCAATGCGGAATTCGACGCCCACGGTCTGCTCGCTTTCGACCCCGAGTTCCGGCTCATCCTTTTCGAGATAGAGCGGAACCTTGCCGGCGACGGCGAAGAGCCTCGCCTCCAGATCATCGAGCGGAAAAAATGGCGTTTCGAGCTCGATCGGATTTTGGCGCACATGAAGAGGATCGAGCACCCCGTAAATCGGATTTTGCTCCAACGTCTCCAGCAAAGCGCGGGTCGCGAACAGCTCGAAGGGCTGCTTTTCCCGCAATGTCAGCAGACCGGCGACATGGTCGATATCGCCGCTCGTCAGCATAATGCTTTTGAAGGGGCTGTCGCGTAATTCCTGCGGCCACAGCTCAGGCTGATTGCGCAACTGCTGGCAGATATCCGGGGACGCGTCCACGACCAGCCAAGCGCGACCATCGACGCTCACGGCCAATGACGCTTGCGTCTGCGGAGCAAGATCGCCCAGCCGCGCCGCCACACAGGTCGGACAACCGCAGTTCCACTGCGGCAAGCCTCCGCCTGCGGCAGCACCTAGGACAAGAAATCGGGTCGTCAACCTGTTGCTTTCAAATGATCAAGGATAAGAACAGCACCGGCTCGGAACCATCGGCGGGCGCATACCGGTTAATTTCCATGCCGCAGCTTACCTCTACGAATTTCGGAACATGCCACTTCATAGATCCATCCTTTCATAAGAATCTGTAGGGCAAAACTCAGCGCCGACCGGACAGTTCAGCCGATCGTCATGTTCCTAATCTCGTTTGCGCTATCCCGTTCCCGCTTTCCCCGATCACATTAAGTTGCTCGACGCGGCTCAATGCTCCAATTCGATGATGGCGCAGTCATAGCCAGCGAGATCGAGACCGCCCACAACGGCTTTTCCACTATCGAGAAGGTTCTTGCCGGGCGCCACGGCGGTGAGGCTTGCGGGCTGATCGGTGTAGTTTTGGATGAACAGTAGCCTGCGTTCGTCATTCATGCGCATGGTGACCTCGACGCCATCAGGAAGATCGTCCACCAGCGGCTGCACACCTGCCGCCGGGAACAGCCGTTCGGCCAGTGCAGCCGTCAGCTCGGGCGTGAGATAGGTGCCGACATAGACGACCTGACCCTTGCCGACCTTGCGCGACGTCGCCATGGGTAGACCGTCCGCATAGCGATTGGACCAGGCGGAGACGATCTCGACATCCGGGTCGACCAAGAGATTTTCGTAGAAGTGCCCGGCGGGCAGTTCCTGGTTGCCGATCTTGAAACGGCGCGTCCTGCGATGGGATTCAGCGGGCTTGTTTGGCGGCACCACCAGGCCACCGGATCGTTCCATCACGTCGAACAGTCCGTTGGCGCCCGGGGCAGCAAGACGACCGAAGTCTTCGACCCGTACGCCAGTGAGGTTGGAAAGAGACGTGCCCGGGGCCGTCTGCCGGATGACGTGATTGTCCTCATTCCGCGTTCCGGTACGTGCGCCGATAACGACAGTGCCGCCCTGCTCCGCGAACGCTTTGAGTTTTTCGGTCCATTCATCCTTCCACATCACCCAATGCGGAACATAGAACAGCTTCAGCTTCGACAGATCATCCTCAGGATGGATGAAGCCGCAAGCGATGCCGCGATCGTAGCAATATTGATGCAGAAGAACCGCGTCGTCCTGCGGGCTTGGCAGTCCGATTGCGTAGGTCTTATGGGCTTCCTGATTGTCAAAGTCCGAGCCGGCGATGCCTACATCCATGCGAACATAGGTACCCAGGATCTTGTCCTTCAGCGCCGTCATTTCGGTCGCAAACTGCTTGGCTTCCTCATAGCGATGGCGCCCGACGTCGTCGTGGTCGATGATGCCCATCCAGTAGATCTCGGCGCCGAAATGGGCCGGACGCCAGCGGAAGAACATCAACCCGTCCGCGCCGTGTGCGACCGATGACATGGCCATGCGCCGAAGCTCGCCCGGCTCTGGCGTCAGCGTGCAGAAGCCCGGCTGGCTGCCGAAGCCGGACTGTTGCTCCGGCACGATGTAGTTCCCCGAAAAGCCGCGGCATATATCCAGGTGCAGTGCCTGAACCTTTGCGTGATTTCCGATGCGCTGAAACTCATCGTAGAGCATCGGATAGATGTCGTAGCCGACGAAATCGAGATCCGTGGTGAACTGACCGCGGAAGTCGATATCCCGCAAGCCGCCGAGATTGTGGAAGACGAACCACGACGGGTTCGTGGCCCGCAGGATCTCGACCTGATCGTGCTGAAACCGTGCGGTCGCAAACGCAAGGAAGCGGTGGTAATCCTGCACATGGCCGGGACTGGGGAAGGTCGGGCCGAATTCGATCGGAAGCACGACCTGGTCGAAACTATCATAGGCAGTTGCCCAGAAGTCACCGCCCCATGCAGCGTTCAGCTTGCCAATATCGCCGTACTTCTCGGCGAGAAAGATCTGAAATTCGCTCAATGTCCCCTTTGAATAGCTCTCCGGCATGCTCGTGTTTAGCTCATTGTCGGTCTGCCAGCCGACAACATGCGGATTGTTTCGATAGTGTTCGGCCATTGTCTTGGTAATGCGCCGGCTGTGTTCGCGGAACACAGGGCTTGCCGTATCGCAATGCTGACGCGATCCATGGCTCATGGGACGGCCTTTGCCGTCCACGCGCAGGATCTCCGGATGAGCAACGGTCAGCCAGCGCGGCGGCGTGGCCGTAGGCGTGCACATGATGGTATCGATCCCGTGCCGCCCGAGCATGGCTATGGCGCGGTCGAACAGATCAAAATCAAAGGTGCCAAGCCTGGGCTCGAGGATATGCCAGGCGAATTCCGCCATTCTCACCACGTTGAAGCCCGCCTTCGCCATGCGTTCGGCATCGCGCTCCCAGTAGCTTTCGTCGACATGCTCGGGATAATGCGGGGCACCGACGAGAAAGCGGTCGGTTTTAACGGTATTCCAAGCGGATGGGGTCGCAGCAATGTTCTTGTCAGACACGGTCTTATTTCCCGAATTCATTTGTCTATGATGGTTTTGCGGGCACTGATCGTGCGTCCGCCGATCGATGAGAAGAGATAGAGCTCCCTGGCGTCGAGCTTCAGAGCCACAGCCTGGCCAGATGTGAACGGCGCGACATAGCTAAGCTGGACGGTGATATTTCCGGTGCCGCTTTCCGAGGCGATGGTACGCAGGCTGCCGGCATCAACATAGAGGATGGTCTCGCGACCGAGGTGCTCAACCAGTTGCACCTGCCCTTCGATCGCACCACCATGCGCGACGTCGGTGACGATCGATATGTTTTCCGGCCGGACACCCAGCGTCAGATCGGCGCCCTTCTGCAGGGCCACTCCATCGGACAATTCGACCGTCAGCGGGACGATGCCTGGAGCAGAGACCCGAACCTCTCGACCGGAGACTTCGTCCACGGTTACGGCAAGGAAGTTCATTCTCGGAGCCCCAAGGAAGCCCGCAACGAAGAGATTTTCCGGATTTCGGTAGAGCTCCAGCGGTGAGCCTACCTGTTCGATCACACCCTGGTTCAGCACCACGATCCGGCTCGCCATGGTCATGGCCTCCACCTGATCGTGGGTTACGTAGACCATGGTCGCGCCGAGTTCCGTATGCAGGCTGCTCAATTCGACGCGCATCTGCGTCCTCAGCGCCGCGTCGAGATTCGAGAGTGGTTCATCGAAGAGGAACACGTCGGGAGAACGGGTAATGGCACGGCCGATGGCAACGCGCTGCCGCTGGCCGCCGGATAATTGCTTGGGCCGCTTCTCAAGCTGATCGGTGATGCGCAGGATCTTGGCGGCGCGTGCGACGGCGGCATCGATTTCTGCCTTGGGCCGCTTGGCCATGCGCAGGCCAAAGCCCATGTTCTCCGCCACGGTCATATGCGGGTAAAGGGCATAGGACTGGAAAACCATGGCGATGCCACGATCCCCCGGCTCTTCCTTGCTGACGTCGCGGCCATTGATCAGGATCTGGCCGGACGAAATCCCTTCCAGACCGGCAATGGTCTTAAGCAGGGTCGACTTGCCGCAGCCGGAAGGTCCGACCATGACGATGAACTCGCCCTGCTCCACGGCAAGGTCGATCCCGCGCAATGCATGGTATGCACCATAGTTCTTATTGATCTGTCGCAGTTCGAGGCTGGTCATGTTTCCTGGCTCTCTGCTGTTGGACTCTTGAGTTCTGGGAAAGGAAATGCCGTCTCGCTCATCCTTTGACGGCCCCCATGGTCAGACCGGCGATGAAATGGCGCTGCATGAGGAAGAACATGACGACAGGCGGCACCGCGACGACGATCGTGCCTGCCGAGATGAGGTTCCATGCCGAAACCCATTCCCCGCGCAGATTGGCCAGACCGGCAGTCACGGGCTTCACGGAGTCGCTGACCGTCAGCACCACCGCCCAGAAGTAGTCGTTCCAGATGAACGTAAAGATCAGAATGGCCAACGCCGCGAGAGCCGGCCGGACCAGCGGCACCGCAACATGTATCAGCGTCTGGATAGGTGTCGCGCCTTCCGCGCGGGCAGCCTGAAAGAGTTCATCGGGCAAGGCCGCGATGAAATTCCGCATGAAAAGCGTCGCAAATCCTGTCTGGAAGGCAACGTGGAAGATGATCAGCGCCGACGTCGTATCGATGAGATTCAGCCGCACCATAAGATCGCGCACGGGGATCATCATGATCTGGTGCGGCAGGAAATTGCCGCCGACGAAGAGCGCAAAGATCAGCATATTGCCCGGAAAGCGGTAGCGGGAGAGAACAAAGCCCGCGAGCGTGCTCAGAACCAGGACGCCGATTACCGAAGGAATGGTAATCGTTAGGCTGTTCAGGAAATACTGGGCCATCGGGGTCTGGGTGAAGACCGCGGTATAATTATCGATCAGACCAAGCTCGGTCGGCCACCCCCACAGATTGCCACTCATGACATCGGTCGTCGAACGGAACGACGTCAGGATGATCGCAAACAGAGGGCAGAGCCAAAGCAGGAGAACAAGCAGCACCGCCAGCACATAAAACCGTCGCTGCCAGATGGCTGTTTCCGGAATAGGGCGAGGATACATCAGCCACCTCTCTCTTCTGTGCGAATGATGCGTGACAGGTACCAGGCGATGAATGCGGCCATGATCACGAAGAGAACGGATGCGATCGCCGCTCCGTAGCCGAAGCGATAGGAGAAGATCGATTGCTCGTACATCTGATAGGCCAGCACGGAAGACGATCCGAACGGGCCGCCGGCCGTCATGACGGAGATCATGTCAAAGGATCGAAGCGCGCCGACCACCGTCACCGCGATGGCGATGAAGGTCACCTGCGTCAGTTGAGGCAGGACGATGTGCCAAAGCATGTTCCATCCCCTCGCCCCGTCCACGCGGCCAGCACCTATGAGCTCCTCGCTCAGATTGTTCAGCCCCGCGAGATAGAGAACCATGCAGAACGTGACCTGCGGCCAAAGTGCTGCGATGACGATCGCAAACGTCACGAAATGCTCGTCCGAAAGAACGGCTGGGGCGGTCGCGCCAAATGCCTTGAAGATCAGGGCAAGAAGTCCGAACTCCGGCGTATAGACCCATGTGAACACGATCCCGACTGTGACCGAAGCCAGCACCAGCGGGATGAAGAACAGCGACTTCAGGAAGCGCATGCCCCTTATTTTCTGATTGACCAGCAATGCTATGGCCAGCCCGAGCGGCGGTGCGGCCATGAACATGATCAGCCAGATGAGATTGTTCTTCAGCGAAACGTAAAATTGCGGATCATTGTAGAGTTCGATGTAGTTCCCGAAACCGATCCAGTTCATCGGGCCGAAGCCGTCCCACTCGTGAAAACTGATCCAGACGCTCCGCACGGCCGACAACAGGATGACCGTGAAAAAGAGCAGGATCGCCGGCGCGATAAGCAAAGTGGGAGTGAGCCACCAACGTTGGCGGCGCCAAATCATCAACATATCCAGAGCCTCATTGGAGTTATGAGGGAGCGGAAGCGCGCTTCCGCTCCCCGGTCACCGGGAGGAGAACTAGAGTTTGTAGATGCGCTTGCGGGTCCCTTCGAGGCGCTGAAGAATGGAGTCGCGCCGATCAGGCTTCGCCATGAATTCCTGGAAGCCGACAAGGCCGGCCTGGGCCATATCGGGGTCGCTGTCGCGATCGTAATACTGAGAAGCTCCCTGCAGCTTCTTCAAGGTCTCGACTGCCACGTTGACGAGCGGGTCCTTGCTGGGCGGAAGATCGTTGCGCGGTGGTACGTTTCCGCCGGGCTCCAGATAGGCCGCGAGATTTTCCGGTTTATAGAAATAGGCAAGGAATTCGCGAGCGCCCTGCTTGTTCTTCGCGTTTGCGGGAATATGGATCGAATTGACCGAGAATTCTTCGAAGTGACCGACCTTCGGGTCCAGAACCGGGAAAGTGGCATAGGACAGTTGCGGCAAATCCTCGGCGGTGAAGGCAGACTTCAAAAAGGCGCCGAGATTCATCATGCCGGCCTTTTTCTGGGCAAGCAGCGCTGCGGCCTCCTGCCAGCCGAATGACGTGTGATTGGCGGTGAAGAACTCCTTGTTGATCATCCCTTCCCATTGATCGAAAACCGGCTTCAGGGATGGGTCGAGATAGCTCATCTCGCCGTTCATCAGCGCCATGTGCTTGTCGAGGCCATTGATGCGCAGGTTCATTTGATCGAACCAGCCGGCAGCCGGCCAAAGCTCCTTGGTTCCCATGGCGATCGGCGTGAGACCGGCGGCCTTGCACTTGTCGCCGTAAGCCACAAATTCCTCGGCCGTCGTCGGCACAGTCAGGCCATGCTGATCGAAGACATCCTTACGGTAGAACATCCCCCAAAGGGTGCCGCCGGTCGGCAGGCCATATTGCTTGCCTTCGACCGTAACCGTTCCCGTCGTTGCGCCGAGCACATCCTTGTATTTTTCCTTCTCGAACAGATCGGAAATATCATCGAACAGGCCGCGTTTTACGAAAGCACGCATGCGATTGCCCGAAAACCACGTGCAAATGTCAGGCGCACCGGCAACAAGGTAGTTGCGAATGGCCGTCTTGTGGGCCTCGTGATCCATGTTGTTGATGACGACGCTGACCCCGGCTTCCTTTCCGAAAGCCTCGGCGATTTTCTTCAGCGCTGCAAGCGCCTCCGCATTGTTCTCCGCCGAGATCACCGTGACCTTCTGCGCCTGGGCAATAGCGGGTGCCGACAGGCCGCCCGCCAAAGCGGCCGCTGATATTGCGCCTGCGCCCTTCAGGAAATTGCGGCGGGTGGACGGAAAGATTTGTTTTGAATGCACCATTGAATTCCTCCCAGTTGATCCATCAACACGTCCTGGCGAGCCCCTCCTCCTCGGGATGCAAGCCAGGCATTCAACGCGCCGATTTGTCGCTATTCTCAGGGCGGAAACCGCTTCCGGAGTTGATCGGCGGGTGAACTTATGCATAGATTGCGGGAGCTTTGCAATAATTAATTTACAAAATTAAGGAACGGAAGTTGAAGCTAAAAGGCGACCAGAGCACTGCAAGGGCGCTAAATCGACGCCTGATCCTCAATCTCCTGCGGAGAGAGGGACCGAGAAGCCGCGCCGATATCGCGACAGTCACAGGGCTAAGCCCTGCGGCTGTGACGTTCGTTGTCGGCGACTTGTGCGAGGAAGGCATCGTTGTCGAAGGCCAAGCCGTAACCGGCCTCACCGGCAGGCGCCCGATCCCGGTACAGATCAACTATGAGCACGGGCTCGTGGTCGGGTTCAAGTTGATGGTGGATTCCGTCGAATGCGTCGCAACAGACCTTGCGACCAATCCCGTGGCGGCCATGCGGATCCCCCTTGCCGGTCACCAGCCGGACTACGTTGCCGACCTGCTGGCCAGCACTGTTCCCGAAATGGTCAAGCTCGCCGGACGACCGCATGCCAAGCTGGCAGGGATCGGCATCTCCATGCCCGGCGTTATCAATGATGAACAGACCGCATGCGTCCGCAGTCATCGCTTCAATTGGGACAATGTTCCCCTCGCCTCGCTTGTGGCGAATCGCGCCAACGTGCCGGTCTGGCTGGAAGACGACACCAACGCCTATGCCATCGCCCAGCAACTTTTTGGCTTGGGGAGGCAGCATCGCAACATGGCCGTTCTCGCTGTCGGCGTCGGCATAAGCTGCGCGCTCGTCATCGAGGGAAAGCTCTATCGCGGCGCAAATGGTGCGGCCGGCAAGTTCGGGCATACGCTTTATGAAGAAAATGGCCGGATATGCGAATGCGGCAAACGCGGCTGTCTGATGGCATATCATTCCGAAGCGTCGATCTTGCGACGTTGGCGCGAGGCAACCGGACATGGCGAGGATCGAGGCCTTCCTGAACTGCGCAGCGCTTTGGCTGCCGGCGATCCGACGGCAGTCGCGCTTGTCGAACATTCCGGCAAAAGCATAGGAACGGCGCTCGCCAATCTCGTCAATGTCACGGACCCGGAAGTCATCGTTGCCGGCGGCGAAGCCGTCTCGCTTGGCGAACATTTTCTCGGACCACTTCGGGAAGCCCTTGCCGCCAGGACCTTCAGAACGGCGCCTCCCCTGCTTCCGGACTGGGAAGATAATTCTTGGGCCCGCGGCGCGGCCGCTCTGGTAACCCAAAGAATGTTTGATTTTGAATCATCGAGCGGCTTTACCGACATTAGCCGGACATATACCGGCAGCACGCAGAAATCCGCCAGGTAGCCGGGCTTGCCGCCCCAAGAAGGAGCGGCTTTGTTCGAACGAGGGCCGCCTTCGAGGTCGTCGGTGACCGCGCGCCGTAACAGCCGTAGAATAACCGGGGAAAACATCGCGCAAGGTAACGGTGTTGTAAGCACAATAATCGACGTTATGACTATTGTGACAGAGCTGAAGGGGCGCGGCGCGGAAATTGGAGGGGAATGAATGAGACGCACAAAGGAGGAAGCGGCTGAAACCAGACGTGAGATATTACGCTCGGCGGAGGCGCTGTTTCTCGACAACGGCTACGAAAATGTCACGCTGGACGAAATAGCCTCGGCGGCCGGTGTTACCCGCGGCGCAGTTCACTGGCATTTCAAGAACAAGCAAGGTCTCTTGTTTTCGATCCGCGACAAGGCGCAGCAGCCCTTCCAGGAACTTGCGGAGCGAATTGCCGAAGGACATCCGCCCAATCCGCTTGAGCTGCTCATAGATACGATTTCGGCGACGTTCGCAGAGCTTCAGCAGGAGCCTCGCAAACGCGGGCTACTGAAAGTCATCATGTATCTCGACATGGCATTTTGTGATGATGCGGCGGACAGCACGGACTCATTCCGGCATGATATGCAGGAGCATTTTGCGAGAATTTTCCACTCCATGGATGCCGACAAGCCGTTGCCTCCGCCGTGGTCGGCAGATACCGCCGCTTCCGCTTTGACTGCGGTCATTGGAGGATTGGTCGCCGAATGGGCTCTCGATAAAGGCGATTTTGAATTGGTTCCCTGTGGGCAAGCTCTTATCAAAATGATCCTGACCACATGGTTTCCGACGCATTAGGTAGGCGACAGCGGAGCGCCTAGTGAAAAGGGTTCGGCAGGGAAAGCCGAACCCTTTCCGTATTTGATCGGAGGTCAACCGATCAGTGTGAGAAGCCCACAGGATTGGAAACCGCAGGCTTCTCTTACCCGGCAAAGGGGGGCCGGATAATTTCAGATTAGAAGCTACGCTGGAAGCGCAGGATACCGGCCCACTGGTCCTGATTGACCGAATCCCAATCGGTGTAGGAGACTTCGGGTTCGATCAGCAGGTTCTTGACCGGGTTCCACTTGATGTTCGTCGTAGCGGCGAAGATCTTGGAGTCGGTGTAAGCGAGCTGCAGGTTCCACTTCAGCTTGTCGTTGATCGGAACGCCAACGCCGCCCCAGACAGCCCAGTCACCCCAGCCGCAAAGATCAGGACGGCCTGCCGGGCAAGCGGAACGATCCAGGTTCGTACCGGCGTACTTGTTCAGCTTGTCGCCGTCCGTGTTCCAGCCACCCATCAAGAAGGCAGAGAAAGCGCCGAAGTCGGCGTCGACGCGAGCCTTGACGGCACCTTCTTCGACGATCGAATCGTAACCGCCGACGACCTTGACACCCCAGATGCCGGACTTGAACCCTGCACCGGCAACGACGTCAGGAGCGTAGTGATCCGCCTTGTCGTCACCCCACCAGCTCGCTCCATAGGATGCATCCGAGCCGCTGGAGTAGCTATCTTCGACCGAGATCACAGCCGTGAAGCCGTTGCCGGCGTCATAGTTGTAGGTCAACTGGTTGAGTTCATACGGGCCGTCATAGATCACGTCGTCGTTGATGACGTCGCCGGCGTAACCGATGTACGAGTTGTACTGGGAGTCTGCCTTACCGACAGTGAATCCGCCGAGGCTGATATTGGCAAACAGCAGCTTGGTGCTCGTCGAATTGCCTTCACTCCAGTCCCAACGGAGAACCGTGTTGGTCTTCAGAGGGCCGTATTCAGTGTCTGTTGCGGTGTCGAGGCTCAGCTCGGCGCGGGTGTGCCACAACGTTCCGGTCTTGTTCGTCGGGCTGTAGGCATCGTACCATTCACCTTCGGTACGAACTTGGCCGCCGATCTTCAAGCAAGTCTCGGTACCCGGAATGAAGAAGTAACCAGCACCATAAGCGTCGCAAATGCGAACGTACTGAAGAGGCTCCGGCTCGGCAGCGACAATAGCGTCCGCGGCATGGGCCCCGGAAACTGCTGCGAGCGAAGCAGCAGAGCTGATCAGAAGGCTTTTCAAATTCATTTTAAACTCCTGGTTGCAATATGCATTTCAGAGATTCCGCACGCATGGAGGTTCACTACCAACCCCATGCAGAATTGACCTCGCATCAACGCGATCGAACAGATCTGCGATTGCCCTGCTTGATGCTGGCTTGAGTCCCTCTTGTTCCGCCCAATCAGCCCCGCGACACGGCCCTGAAATACCCTACCGATGCGGCCGACGCTTCGACCGCAAGACATATTCATGTCCTGAGGTTTGTTTACAAACCAACGGTATGTTTGTCAATTATATGAAGGTCCCCTTACTACAAGCTTCGGGCGCTGTGACCAATATGCAACTATCAGCTTCACGCTGCCACCTGGGTCGTCAAGTGCCGCGGCGGGTAGCACATTTTATTCAACGGCATTTGGTGTCGGCGCTTACGAATTTTAAATCGTCGCAGACCGATCCAGACGCGTGATTCGGCGTCTGTCGCATTCTGTCTGCACTATTGTGGAAGACGATCGCCGAGCGGCTGATCGGCGAGATCAAGCAGCTCGAGACATTTCCCGAGCAGGAGCTTTGGAAGACCGAGCTGATCGTGCGTGCTTCGACCGGCGTGGCGCCGGCCGATTGATATGATTTACTTGGCGTGATCAGAACCGCGGCGCCGGCTTGCCGGCAGCACGATGGGCGGCAATCACCGTATTGGCCATCAGCATGGCGATGGTCATCGGCCCGACGCCGCCCGGAACCGGAGTGATGGCAGCCGCCACTTCCGCCGCCTCGGCAAAGGCGACATCGCCGACCAGCCGGCTCTTGCCCTCGCCGCGTTCCGGTGCGGCGATGCGGTTGATGCCGACATCAATCACCGTCGCACCCGGCTTTACCCAATCCGCCTTGACCATTTCCGGCCGGCCGACCGCCGCCACCAGAATATCGGCACTGCGGGCAACCGCCGGCAGGTCCTTGGTGCGGGAATGGGCCGTCGTCACCGTCGCATTGGCATTGAGCAGCAATTGCGCCATCGGCTTGCCGAAGAGGTTCGAGCGGCCGATGACGACGGCATTCAATCCCGACAGGTCCTCGCCATGGATGCGGCGCACCAGCAGCATGGCGCCGGCCGGCGTGCAGGAGATCAGCCCGGTGGCAAGATCGCCGGTCGCCAGCTTGCCGGCATTGACCACATGCAGGCCATCGACATCCTTGTCCGGCCGGATCGACTGGATGATCGCTTCGGCATTCAGATGTTTCGGCAGCGGCAGTTGCACCAGGATGCCGTGAATGCCGGCATCCTCGTTGAGGGACTGGACAAGCTTTGCCAGCTCGTCCTGCGTCGTCTCGGCCGGCAGCGTATGCTGGATGGAGGTAAAGCCGCATTCCTTGGCCATGCGGCCCTTGGCGCCGACATAGGTGTGACTGGCCGGATCATCACCGACGATGACGACGGCAAGGCCGGTCTTCACACCCGTCTCTTTTTCCAGTGCTGCGGTCGCCGTCTTCACCGCATCAATTACCGAAGCAGCCACCTGCTTGCCGTCGATGATGTCAGCCATCGCCTACCCCATCCGCTCCGAGGCATAGCTTCCGGGGCTTGCCGGGAAGACGATGGTGCGGTTGCCGTTGAGGAAGGTGCGGTAGTGGATGTGGGCATGGATGGCCCGCGCCAGTACCTGGCTTTCGACATCGCGGCCGATCGAGACATAATCCTCGGCCGACTGCGCATGCGTGATGCGGGCCGTGTCCTGCTCGATGATCGGACCTTCATCGAGATCGCCGGTGACGTAATGCGCCGTCGCCCCGATCAGCTTGACGCCGCGCTCATAGGCCTGCTTGTACGGGTTGGCGCCCTTGAAGCTCGGCAGGAAGGAATGGTGGATGTTGATGATCTTGCCCGACATCTTCTTGCACATGGCGTCCGACAGCACCTGCATGTAGCGGGCGAGCACGATCAGTTCGGTGCCGGTCTGCTCGACGAGGTCCAGCAGTTGCGCTTCGGCCTGCGGCTTGTTGTCCTTCGTCACCTTGATGTGGTGGAAGGGGATATCGTGGTTGACGACCACCTTCTGGTAATCGAAATGGTTGGAGACGACGCCGACGATGTCGATCGGCAGCGCGCCGATCTTCCAGCGATACAGCAGGTCGTTGAGGCAATGGCCGAAGCGCGACACCATCAAGAGCACCTTCATGCGCTTCTGGGCATCATAGATCTCGGCATCCATCTCGAATTTCTCGGCGACCGGCTTGAAACCTTCGACCAGCGCCTCCTGCTTGACCCCTTCCTCGGAGATGAAGGAGACCCGCATGAAGAACTTGCCGGTATCGAGATCGTCGAACTGGCTGGAGTCGACGATATTGCAGCCCTGGTCGGCCAGATAATTCGCTATCGCCGCAACGATCCCGCGCGTCGATTTGCAGGATACGGTCAGTACGAAATTTTTCATCTTATGTCGTCCGATTGGAAAAAATCATGAAACGCCACCTATGGCGTTATCGACCGCCTTCGGAAAGCAGCCGGAGAAACGCCTGTAGCTCCCCTTCGTCGATTGCGACGAGATGCCCTTTTGCCGGATAGGCGCCCGAGCGAACGTCCTCGGCAAATTCCTTGAAAGCGGCGGTGCGTTCATTCTGCAGCCGGTCATATTCGGCCGCAAAATCGCGATACACCTTGGCGTGACGCGGCCTATGACCGCGATTACTGCCCAGCACATCGTCGGCAAAGAGATATTGGGCATCGCATCCGCTTCCGGCACCCATGGAAATCATCAGCATCGATGTGTTCGCGCTGATCGCGGAAGCGACATCGCCAGGCACGACTTCAATCTCCGCCGCAAAGGCGCCCGCCTCTTCCAGTGCCTTGGTTTGGCGCCAGATCTCGAAAGCGCTTGCCGCGGTCTTGCCGACGGCGCGAAAGCCACCCGTCCAGGTCGCCTTAGACGGAATGAGGCCGACATGGCCGCAGACCGGAATGCCCTCTTCGCGCATCCGCCGAATCGTTTGCAGCCCGGCGGCGCAATAAACGGCGTCGCCACCGGCCTTCAGCGCCCTGAACGCCTCCCGCATGTACTCTTCCGCCGAGACGTAATCGCCATATTCGAGGCCAGGAACAGCAAAGGGGCTCGGAGCAGCCTCGCGGAATACGGGGCCAAGCAGCGCCGGCGGTACGGAAAGCATATCAATCCCGGCCTTTTCCGCCGCTTCGGCTTCCTCCAGCGAGGTGACGCGCAACATGGTGAGCTGCCGCTGTCCTTTGAGCGCCAGCAGGTCGGCGACCGTTGCACGATTATGTTTCTTCATTGGAAACTCCTGGGGTAAGGGCTCTTCACGCGGCAAGAAGCGATTTGAGTTTGACATGGCTCGCCGTCAGCGCTTCCGGATCGGGATGAGCGCGGGCGGCAATCAGCATTTCGGCGAGACGAATATCGCGGGCGACGGCATTGCCGCGACCGATGCCGCTGGCCGCCAGCAGCCGGCCGGTCTCATCGAGATGGAAGAGGATGAAGGCTCCTTCGCCAAGGTCACGCCTCAGCATCGTCGTCGCGCCATCGGCAAGGCCGGCAATTTGCAGCGTCAGATCATATTGATCGGACCAGAACCACGGCACGGCCGAGATGCTGTCCCCCGCGCCCAGCAAATTGGCCGCAGCCAAAGTTCCCTGTTCCTGTGCGTTGCGCCAGGATTCCAGGCGAACCCGCCGCCCGCCATAAAGTGCCAGCGGAAAGGAGCAGCAATCGCCTGCGGCGTAGATATCGGCTCCAGAGGTTTCCAGCCGCTCGTTGACGGCAATGCCGTTGTCGACCGCAAGACCCGCTTTCTCGGCGAGCGCGACATTCGGTTGAGCACCGATGCCGATGAGCACGAGATCGGCGGAGAGTTCCTGCCCATCGCCCAGGCGAACAATCGCACCGGTCGCAGCTTCCTCCACTGCCACAATGGTCTCGCCGCAGCGGATATCGACGCCTTCGTCCCGATGACGTTGGGTTATCACCTCGGCAACCGCTTCCGGCACGCCCCGTTTCAGGACGCGCGGCAGGCCTTCGATCACGGTGACATCGGCGCCAAGCTTGCGCGCCGTCGCCGCCAGCTCGAGACCGATAAAACCGCCGCCGATGATGGCGCTATGGCGGCCGGGGAGAAGCGCCGGCCGCAGCCCCGTGGCATCGGCATGGGTGCGGAGCATGCGAATGCGCTCGCCGGTTCCCACAATGCCGGGAAAGCTGCGCGCAGATGCGCCGGTCGCCAGCAACAGTTTGTCGTAGCTAAGTTGCTCTCCGTCCGAGAGTGTGACCACCTTGCCGATCGGATCGATGTCGGTCGCATGCGTGGCGAGCCGAAGGTCGATGCGCTGGTCGGCATAGCGTTCCAAGGCGGCCACGAACTTCGGCTCATGCGCGAGGACAAGTCCCTCCTTCGACAGTGGCGGACGTTCATAGGGCGCAACCGGCTCGGCGCCGATCAGTGTGATGTCACCGTTAAAGCCCTTTTCCCTGAGCGCAAAGGCGGCGCGGGCGCCGCACTCTCCAGCCCCGATAATAACGAAATGCAGCATGGCTTTCCCCTTATAGCGCAATGAACACAGTGCCGTTTTCGACCTTGACGGGATAGGTTTTGAGGTTGACGCAGACGGGGGCGCCCTTGGCCTCGCCGGTGCGATAGTCGAAGCGGCCGTTGTGCTTGGGACATTCGATGATGTTGTCCATCACCAGCCCGTCGGCAAGATGGACCTGCTCGTGCGTGCACAGGCCGTCGGTGGCAAAATAGTCGTCTTCCGGACTGCGATAGATGGCGAAGGTCTTGCCGCCATGGTCGAAGCGCATGACGTCCTCCTCGTCGATCGCATCCGCCGCACAGACCTTAATCCAGTTGCCGCTCATTCCTGCCTCCCTGTATGTGCCGTTGTATATGCCGTTCTGGCTGCGGTTGTTGCCTGCGGTTATTGTGCCGCTTCGGCAAGCCCGGTGTGGAATTCCTCGCGATAGGGCCTCGCCGTCGGCGGCAGGTCGCGCTTCAGGAAATAATCCTCGTTGCGCAACTGTCGCAGGAAGGCCGGGATCATCTCGCGGTAGCCCGACCAGATCGACGGATTGGGTCGCGGCAGATCGTGTTTGATCATCGCATGCAGCTTCGGCAGCGCATGATAGGGCACCATCGGGAACATGTGGTGTTCGACATGGTAGTTCATGTTCCAATAGATGAAGCGGCTTACCGGGTTCATCAGCACCGTGCGGCTGTTCAGCCGGTGGTCGATGACATTGTCGGCAAGCCCGCCATGCTGCAACAGGCCGGTCAGCACATGATGCCAGGCGCCATAGAGCCGCGGCAGGCCGATCAGCACCAGCGGCAAGAGCGAGCCCATGGCAATAGCGGCGGCAATCGTGGCGATATAGATGAGGCTCCAGATGCGGGCGATACGGATCGCCTTCGGCTGCTCCATCTCGGGAATGAAGGTCTTCTCCGTGGCGCTGATGATGCCGAAGGCATTGCGGACCATGTCGAGCATCGCATAGAAAACATCGACGATGCCGAAGAAGTTCAGGACCAGGCGCACGAGATCCGGCGGCCGCATGACGGCGATCTCCGGATCGCGGCCGACGATGACGGTGTCGGTGTGATGGCGGGTATGGCTCCAGCGCCAGGTCACCGGATTGCGCATGATCATGAAGCAGGCGATCTCGTAGACCGCATCGTTCATCCAGCGGGTCTTGAACGCCGTGCCATGGCCGCATTCGTGCCAGCGGCTATCAGAGGCCGAACCGTAAAGCACGCCGTAAGCCAGGAAGAAGGGGACACAAAGCCAGGAGCCCCAGAAAAAGATGCCAAGGCCGGCGAGGATCGCCATGCTGCCGAGCCAGATGATCGTGTCGCGGATGGCGGCCGCATCGGAGCGCTGCATCAGCGCCTTCATCTCCTTGCGGGCAATCTCGGTATGATACCACTCCGCCGCCGCCAGTCCGGTTTCGACCGCCAGCCGGCTGCTGGGGCCAAGCAGGCTGTAATCACGCTTCACTCTCTCGCTCATTCCTGCCTCCCGCGACGCACACCAGCGCGCCGCACCTGATGACAGGAATGATAGGTCGAGTTTTTGCTTGCCTCAATGCAACGATGATGGAATCTATCATATTCCATCAACCGCCCATCTCATTCATGATGGAATACCTCAGGACCATCCATGCGCAGACCAACCATCGCTGATCTTGCTAAGGCTTCCGGCGTCAGCGTCGCAACCATCGACCGCGTGCTGAACGGACGTCATCGCGTCCGGGAGGAGACCGCTAAGCGCGTCTACGAGGCAGCACAATCGATCGGCTACCATGCCGTGGGCTTGCTGCGGCAGCGTGTCTTTGAGGATCTACCCCAATATCGATTGGGGTTCCTGCTGCAGAAACCGTCCCAGCCCTTCTATCAGTCGTTTGCCAAGGAGATCGGCGCGGCGGCACAGGCGCTCGCAACCGCGCGCGTCCATGCACATATCGATTTCGTCGCCGCATCGACCCCGACGGCAATTGTCGAGAAGTTGAAAGCTATGGCGGCGCGGAGCCAGGCGATCGCCCTGGTTGCGCCGGATTACCCTGCCGTGACGACGGCAATAGAGGAGCTGAAGGAAAAAGGCATCCCGGTCTTTTCCCTGCTCTCCGATTTCGCGACAGGTGTTCGCGAAACCTATGTTGGCGTCGACAATCGCAAGGTCGGGCGCACCGCCGCCTGGACGATCGCCCGATCTGCCCGCCATCCAGGCAAGGTCGCCTGCTTCGTCGGAAGCCATCGCTTTCACGGGCATGAACTGCGCGAGATTGGCTTTCGCTCCTATTTTCGCGAGAACGCCCTGGATTTCGAGGTGCTGGATACGCTGATCAATCTGGACACGGCGGAAATCACCCATGAGGCAACGCTCAACCTGCTGCAGAAACATCCCGATCTCATCGGCTTTTATGTCTGTGGCGGCGGCATGGAAGGGGCGATTTCCGCCATTCGCGAGGAAGGGCTTGCCGGCAAGCTGATCGTCGTCGTCAACGAGCTGACACCGGAATCGAAGGCGGCACTCGCTGACGATGTCGTTACCATGGTTATCGGCACCCCTCTCCCTTCGCTCTGCAAGGAACTCATGGATTTGATGATCGGTGCCATCGAACGCGGCGAAGCGGCAATGCCGGGGCAATCCTTCTTGCCCTTCGACATTTTTGTTTCGGAAAATATCTAGCGGATGTGATGGAATCCCATCATCGGCCAGAATATTTCTATCATGGATGATGGAGGAAGCCGGTGCTCGCCTGTGGATCGGCCGCGTGATTGTCGATAGTCATTTCCTGAAAACGCACGGTCGATCGACGTCCTGTCGGGCCGGCGACTAAGAGGAGGAATGCCTGTCATGAGTTCCATTCGTTTCGCGCTCAATCATATGTGTGCGCCGTCCCTCAGCCTGGAATCGTTCTTTTCCGCGGCGAAAACACTCGGCATCGACAGCGTCGAAATTCGCAATGATTTGGCCGGCAATGCGATTCTGGACGGCACACCGGCAGCAGCGGTCAAAGATCTTGCGGCGCGTCATGGGCTGACGATCATTTCGATCAACGCGCTGCAGCGTTTCAACGAGTGGAACGAGGCACGCGCCACGGAAGCGGCAGAACTCATCGGCTATGCGCGGGATTGCGGCGCAAAAGCGCTGGTGCTTGTCCCCGTCAACGACGGCAGCGGCAGGGAGCCTGAGGCGCGCAGGCAGAACCTCGAAACGGCGTTGACGGCGCTGAAGCCGATGCTGGATGCCGCTGGGATCATTGGCCTGGTGGAACCGCTTGGCTTCGAGATCTGCTCATTGCGCTCGAAGACCGAAGCCGCCGCTGAGATCGAAAAGCTTGGCGCGCAATCGACCTTCCGTCTTGTTCACGACACCTTCCATCATCATCTCGCTGGCGAGACGGCGATTTTCCCGGAACTCACCGGCCTGGTTCATATCTCCGGCGTCAGCGATTCCGCTGTCTCGGTTGCCGATATGCGCGATCCGCATCGTGTCCTGGTCAACGCCAGCGACCGTCTTGACAATGTCGGACAGATGCGGGCGCTATTGTCCGCCGGCTATGCCGGCCCCTTCTCCTTCGAGCCCTTTGCGCCGGATGTGCACGCGCTGAAGGAACCCGTCGAAGCTTTGAAGGAAAGCATGGCATATCTGGCCGCACACGTTTGATTGCGGCGTGACCAACGAGACCACTGCGTCTCGTTGGTCAATCGCGCAAGTGCAGCCTACGATTATGCAAGCCATACTCTGACGGAATGATATGCAAATTCCCGAAGCGCACGCCGCCGTTATTCCCTGCCTCGGAAGCGGCGCTGATAGGCGGGATCATAGAGCGAGCTTTCGCGGAAATCGCTGGCGGCAAGCGATGGGCCGACGAAAATCAACGCCGTACGTTCGATCGGTTCAGCCGCCACCTTTGCCACGATCGTGCCTAGCGTGCCGCGAAGGACGCGTTCGTCCGGCCAGGAGGCTTTAACAACGATAGCCACCGGGCAATCCGCGCCGTAAAGCGGCGTCAGATCCTCGACCACCTGCCCGAGTGCGTGGATCGCCAGGTGTATGGCGAGCGTCGCGCCCGTTGCGCCGAATTTTTCCAGCGTTTCATTGTTTGGCATCGGCGAAGCGCGGCCAGAAACACGTGTCAAGACAAGGCTTTGTGCGACGGCGGGGATGGTCAGCTCGCGCCCGAGCGCAGACGCCGCCGCTGCAAAGGCGGGAACGCCGGGGGTCAGTGTATAGGAGATGCCGTGCTTTTCCAGACGGCGGATTTGCTCGGCGACGGCGCTCCACACGGAGAGGTCACCCGAATGCAGGCGGGCGACATCCTCGCCCGATGCCGCCGCCTTTAGATATTCGGCCTCGATTTCGTCCAGCGACATTGGTGCAGTGTCGACAATACGGGCGTCGGGCGGGCAATATTGCAGGAGTTCGGGCGAGACAATCGAGCCTGCATAGAGGCAGACCGGGCACTTGCCGATCAGGTCCCTGCCGCGCACGGTGATCAGGTCCGCAGCTCCGGGCCCCGCTCCGATGAAATGCACCGTCATTCCGCTACCTCGTTTTTCATTTTTATGGTTTGACCCAGGACCATTGCGTCACCGGCATGGCCGGTCGCCAGCCTGTCATCGTGCCGACGGGCGCGACGCGGGCAATATCGATACGGATCAGCGAGCCGCCGCGACGGGCATGTTCGGCAAGCAGGACAGCCTCCATCTCGGTGGTCACCGCGTTGGCGACCAGCCGCCCTCCCCTTTTCAATCCGGCAATGGCCGCATCCATGACGCCGGCTTCACTACCGCCCCCGCCGATGAAGATCGCATCCGGTGCCGGCAGGCCGGCAAGCACTTGCGGCGCCTGTCCTTCGATGATGTTAAACCCTGGAACGCCGAAGCTTGCCGCATTGCGGCGAATACGTGCAGCGCGTTCGCTGGAAGATTCGACGGCGACGGCGCGCATCGAAGGATGCGCGAGCATCCATTCAATGCCGATGGAACCGGAGCCAGCGCCAATGTCCCACAGCAACTCCCCATGGCGCGGCGCCAGCGCTGACAAGGTCATTGCCCGGATTTCCCGTTTGGTGATCTGGCCATCATGCTCGAACAGGCTGTCATCGAGCCCGGCGCTGAACGGCAGGATGCGAGCACCATCGCCTGCCGCAACTTCGATGCCGCAAAGGTTCAAATCATCGATGCCGGAAAGCGTGAAATCCGCCGCCCGCTGCGTCGAAACCCGCTCACAGGGGCCACCCAGGGCTTCGAGAACTGTCAGCGTCGATTGACCAAATCCGCTCTCCAGCAACAGACGCGCCAGATCGACGGGACCTTGACCATCCGACGTCAGGGCAAGAATCTTGCGACCGGGATGGAGATGTGGGCGGACGAGGTTGAGCGGCCGGCCATGCAGGGAAAGAACGGTCACGTCCTGCAAAGGCCAGCCGAGGCGCGAGGCGGCAAGGCTGAAGGAAGAGGGTGCCGGAATGACGGTCATCTCAGATGCCGGAACATGCCGCGAGAGCGTGGCGCCGGCGCCATAGAAGAAGGGATCGCCGGAGGCAAGAACGACGGTCGGCATTCCGCGTCGCGCCAGCACGGCTTCAACGGATTTCTCGAAGGGGCTCAGCCAGCTCCGCGCTTCGCCCTTGATCAGCGCCTGCATCAGTTCGATATGCCGCGTGCCGCCGAAGACGACGGGCGCCGCAGCAATCAGACGTTTCGCATCGTCGCCAAGCCCGGCTGGACCGTCCTCGCCGATGCCGATAAGAGTGAGCCAGCGTTGAGTGGAAGGCATCTCAAACATGGGCAAGACCCGCATTCTGATCTTGGGCGGCACGACGGAAGCCCGTCAATTGGCGGAGGCGCTGGCGGCGCGCGCTGATCTCGATGTCGTGTTGTCGCTGGCCGGCAGAACCGTCGATCCGGCTCCGCAGCCGGTTGCCGTGCGCAGCGGCGGGTTCGGCGGTGCTGAGGGGCTTTCCCGCTATTTGGTGGATGAGGCGATCGATCTGCTGATAGACGCGACCCATCCCTTCGCCGCCCGCATTTCCGCCAATGCCGCGGAAGCGGCTACCCTGAGCGGCATCTCCGCCTTCGCACTTCGCAGGCCAGCCTGGCTGCCCGTCGAGGGCGATCGTTGGCGCTCGGTGCAAACTGTTTCGAAGGCAATTGCTGCGCTTGGTCCGACCCCTCGTCACGTCCTCCTGGCGATCGGCCGACAGGAGGCGCATTACGCCAATGCCGCGCCCATCCATCATTATTGGGTGCGCAGCGTCGATCCGGTCGAGCCGCCGCTGACAGCGCCCAACGTCACCTATATCCATTCCAAGGGTCCGTTCCGGCTGGCGGACGAGCTGGTCATGTTGCGGCACCATCGTATCGACGTGATAGTGACGAAGAACAGCGGCGGCAGTGCGACCTACGCGAAGATCGAGGCGGCGCGGAAACTCGGCATCGAAGTGATCATGATCGAGCGCGCACCCGTTGCCGATATGCCGGCGGTCAAGACTGTCCAGGATGCGCTGCGTCGTATCGATCATCTTGCCCCGTCCTTGATGAAGCGCGGCGTATAGACCAGATCGGGTTTTGTCTCCCTGGCAATGACACGCGTCTCGGCCGAACCGATGATGACGCAGGTCGCCATATCAGCGCTCGACGCTTGCGCGTCCGCCAGCCTTGCAACTGTCATGCGCTCATCCGGCCGGCCCGCAGCACGGCCGAAAATGACGGGAACCTCAGCGGGCAGAACCCCACGCAAGATGTCGAAGGCTTTGCCGAGCTGCCAGGGACGCGCTTTGCTGATGGGATTGTAGAGGGCGATCACAAGCCCTGCTTCCGCAACCAAGCGCAGTCTATTTTCTATTATATTCCAGGGCTTTAGATTGTCCGATAGCGAGATGGCGCAGAAATCGTGCCCCAAGGGCGCGCCAATGCGAGCCGCGACGGCGAGCATGGCGGTGATACCCGGCACGACGACGAGATCGACATCCCGCCATTCGCTCGGTCCATTGTCGATCGCCTCGCAGACTGCTGCCGCCATGGCAAAAACGCCGGGATCGCCACCCGAAACGACGCAGACATTGGCGCCGGCGACCGCACGCTCCAGCGCCCTCTTGGCGCGATCCAGCTCCTCGCGGTTGTCGGAGGCGTGGCGAAGCTGATCAGGCCGTAGCGGCAGGCGGTCGAGATAGGGGCTATAACCGAAAAATTCCGCCGAGTCGGCCACAGCCGCCAGCGCTTCCGGCGTCATCTGCGCCGGATTGCCGGGGCCGGTGCCGACGACATAGAGACGGCCGCTCATGGCTTGTCTTTCCAGCCGGGGACAAGGATCAGCGAGAAATAGGGGGCTTCGGCATCCCCCCTTTCCGCGAGGGGTGTGACCGCGCCATTCGCCATCGTTCCGCGCTCGACATAGATTGCCTCGTCAAGGCGTCCTGCAGCTTCAAGGGCACGGCGGATTTTCGGCAAGTTGCGGCCGACCTTCATGATCACCGCCGCCTGGGTGTCAGCGAGGCGGCGGGCAAGTTCGGCTTCCGCCATAGTGCCCGGAAGCACGGAAAGAACATCATCCCCCTGCACCATCGGCATGCCGGCCAACGACCAGCAGCCCGACATCGCCGTTACGCCAGGAATGACTTCTGTCGGATAGCGGTCGGCAAGCCGCACATGCAGATGCATATAGGAACCGTAGAACAGCGGATCGCCTTCGCTGAGCACGGCTACCGTCTTGCCATCCTTTAGGTAGGCAGCGACCATCTCGGCGGAGGCATCGTAGAAATCGGTGATCTGTCTCTTGTATTCCGCCTCGTTCTTGTCGATTTCCGTCGTCACGGGATAGTAGAGCGGCAGCAGCGTCACGTCGGTTCTGAGCACATCCCCAACGACGCCGCGACCATTGCCATTTTTACCCTGTTTGGCGAAATAAGCGACGATTTCGGCTTTCTCCAGGGCTTTGACTGCCTTGACCGTCAGCAATTCCGGATCGCCAGGCCCGGTGCCAACGCCGATCAGCCGGCCAGTAGACTGCGCGCTCATAGGCCAGACCTCGCCAATGCGTTGATCGCGGCGGCGGTGATGGCGCTGCCGCCAAGACGGCCACGAACGATGGCATAGGGAACGCCATAGGAATTTTCCGCCAACGCGTCCTTGGATTCAGCAGCGCCAACGAATCCGACGGGCATGCCGATGATAGCGGCCGGCTTCGGCGCGCCGTCGCGCAGCATTTCGAGGAGATGGAACAACGCCGTCGGCGCATTGCCGATGGCGACGACAGCGCCTGCCAGGCGATCGCCCCAGAGATGCATTGCGGCTGCCGAGCGTGTATTGCCGGTCGTCTTCGCCAGTTCCGACGTGCGGGGATCATGCAGCGTGCAGATCACTTCATTGGCGGCCGGCAGGCGTGCGCGCGTGACACCATGGGCGACCATTTCGGCATCGCAGAAGATCGGCGCGCCGTTGGCAAGCGCCGCGCGGGCAGTCGCAACGAAATCGGGAGAGAAGACGAAGTGTTCAGATGCTTCGACCAAGCCACAGGCATGGATCATACGCACCGCAACGTCGGCCTCAGCTTCCGAAAAGCGCGACAGATCGGCCTCGCTGCGGATGATCGCGAAGGAGCGCTCATAGATCGCATTGCCCTCGCGGATATAATCATAGTCCGGCATTCCTACCCCTGTCGTAGTGCTGTAACGATCGCGTCGGTGCCGAGCCGTGTAAGACACTCCTCCGCCGATTCGCCAGCAACTTTGTTATTCCGCACCAGCCTGTTCATCTCTGCCAGAACGGATTTTAACTCTTCTTTCCCGATGTAGGCCACAGGCTCGCTCGATGCGGACCCATTTACGACAACCCCATAGCCCATTGGCGCACCGACAATGGTGACTGCACTATTGCCCGGATGTGCACAGCCTTTGCGGCAGCCGGACAAATGCACCGTGAGCGAGCCATCGAGCAGCTCGGGAGCCAGGTCGAGAAGATCCGCCGCCGCGGATTTCGTCGCGTAGAAAGCGGAAGCGCAAGCCCCTGCTCCGGCGCAGACGTCCAGGTGATTTGACGGATCATCGGCACACGTCCGAAAACCGCAATCGGCTGCGGCCGACTGAACCGCTTTCGCTGCATCGAGACCGAGACCCAGCACCAACATGGTGTGCTCCGGCGCAGCGCGGATTTCGCTTGCTCCAGCGGCCTCGGCGATGGCGAGAAAGCGGAGAATGTCTCTCGCATGGATCTGCCCGAAGGATGGGCGCAGGCCGAGCGCGAGACGATCGCCGCCGAGAGAATGGATGCCGATTGGTGAAATATGCGGATCGGCTGTGCCGAGTACGCTGGCTGCCGGCGACTGATACTCTATGCGCAGGCTGTCCACATCGAGATCGCGGCCGCGTGCGCGCGGTCCGACAAACGCCAGCGTTTTCAGCAGCTTGATGACCGCCAATATCGCTTGTTCGGCAGACAAAGATGCGGCGGCCTTCGCCGTTTGCGCGGTACCGCCAAGTGCGAGAATCCATGCCGTCGAATCGTTGGCGGTTCTGGTCGCCTTCAACCTAATATCTGCGGTGATCGCATCGAGGTTCAGCCGCCCGCCGGCATCGATGATAATGGTCAGCTTGGGTGCCAGTATCGGCTGAGGATCGAGCGCGGCGATCTGCTGACGAAGCCGGGTGGCCAACTCCCTGGTATCGGCGATCTCCAGCGGATCCAATCCGCTGAGCGGCGGGGTCTCGATTGTAACTCCGGTTTCCGGGACGATGTCGGCACGGTCGATATCCGCCGCAACTCCGGTCATGCTGTCCGCAGTCATACCGCGCAGTTGAAGATTGCCGCGCGCCGTAATCTCTATCAATCCGTTCCCATGTCTCTCTGCCGCCTGGGCAAGCGCCCGGAATTGCCCGATCGTCAGGCCCGGCGTCGTCGGACGCAGCCGCACCAGCAATCCGTCACCGGTGATCATCGGGGCACTCAGCGACGGGCAGGCGCCGCGGGCCATCGACGACGCGCCCGGAGCGCAGGCAATGGCATCGATATCCTTCCGCAAGGAAATATCGCGCTCTTCCATCAATTGCCTGTCGGCCTTCGCCATAGGACCATCCTTCCCGAAGGACATGTCCTTACATAATCCTCATCGACGGGCAAACAATTTGGCGGCGGCAGAGTGCCTCACGCCTGATCATCGAAATCTGAGCCTTTGCGCAGCAGATAGATGTCCATGATCCACCCATGCTTCGCCCGCGCTCCGGCCCGGGTCGCCACGATACGGTTAGACACATCGGCAAGCCGGCCCGAAATGGTGATTTCATCCTCGGTGCCGAGATAGGCGCCCCAATAAATATAGGCATCGGGATCATCTATCTTGCTGAAGGCCTGCTCGCCATCGAGCATGACGACGGCTGTCTCGACCATACCCGGAAAGCTCTCGGTCAGCCTGCGGCCCGTGGTGATGTGCACCGGCTTTCCGACAAGATTGAGTGGGATGCGATGGCTCGCCGTCAAAGCCTGGATGCTGGTGATTCCGGGTAGGACGCTATAGCCGAGGGCAACGCGGTCCCGTGACTTGACCCGTTCGATGATGCGGATCGTGCTGTCGTACAGACTGGGATCGCCCCAGACGAGGAAGGCAGCGCTTCCATGCTCCGCCATATGATCCTGGAACAACGCTTCGTAGGTCGACGAAATCTGAGCGTGCCAATCATCGACGCTCTGAACATAGCTGCGATCCGCCGTCTGGCGTACCGGCACGGCATAGTCGACGAAGCGGACAGCCTTGTTGGTCACATATCGCTGGCAAATGTCTCTCCGCACATCGGCAAGCTCGGCCTTGGCCATACCTTTGCTGGGAATGAAAATGACATCCACCTTGTTCAGCGCATTGATCGCCTGAACGGTCAGGTGCTCGGGATTACCCGTTCCGATGCCGACTATGTAGATGTGCCTCATTTCCACGCCCTCGTTCTTTCGGCTGTTTGCCGGAAGCAAGGGGCCATTTCAAGTGCTGAAATACTCGGTGCAGATTCAAGACGACGCGTCTCTAAACGAGCTTCTGTCGCCCATAGAGCAGCAGCATGCAGATGATGACGACACCATAGATGAGCTGCCGTCCGGCTTCTTCGATCTGCATGACGGATAAGATGGATTGAAGAAGGGTGATCAAGATGACGCCGGCGACGGTTCCGAGATACGAACCTTTGCCGCCGAGCACATGAGTACCCCCGAGGACGACAGCGGCAATCGATGGCAAAAGATAGGCGTCTCCCATCGATTGCGACGCCTTGGACGCGTAGCCCGCCAGCAGTACGCCGCCAAGGGCGCTGAGCGCGCCGGAGATGACGAATGCCAGCAAGGTGATGCGGCGCGTGTCGATCCCCGACATATAGGCGGCTCTCTCCCGATTGCCGATCGCATATAGCGAGCGGCCGAATGTGGTCCTGACAAGCAGAAAAACGGCCAGAATACCGACAACCAGCCAAACGAGCACACCATTCGGAATCGGAGAGATGACATAGCCGGTCGCAAGGAAACGCATTGCCGGAGATGCGGAATCCTGGGGCGCAAACCCGCCGGTGTAGACGACCATCAACCCCTGAACCACCGCATTCGTCGCAAGCGTAATGATCATCGACGGAATGCGAAGATAGGCGACCGCTAGGCCATTAACCGCGCCGATCACCGCGCCACACAAGATCCCGAAGGGGATGGCCAGAAATGATCCGACGCCGCCATAGGCAGTTGCCGCGCAAGCCATCATCGCCCCGGCGGCGACGACCCAGGGAACGGAGAGGTCGATCTGCCCTATGAGAATGACCATCATCATGCCGGTTGCGATGACGCCGAGAAACGAAGCGACCTTCAATTGTTGCAGCAAATAATCGGGCGACAGGAAATTCGACGAGTAGATCGAGCCGCCAAGAAGCAGCAGCAGGACGCAGCCGAAAGCGATGGCCACCGCCGGATCGACGCGGCGCAGGCGCGCGGGTAGGCCGGATCGCCGCATAAGGGATGCATCCTCGCTCATTGAAACCACTCCAGACGATTGCGAACGCGCGCCAAGCCCATGCTGCCTATGCTGATCGCCAGCATGAGCACGACGCCCTGGAACAGCGGTTGCCAAAGGGGATCGAGATCGAAGACGAACAGTAGGTCGCCGATCGTCCGGAACGCCAATGCGCCGAAGACGGCCCCGACCGCGCCACCTTTTCCACCGGCCAGCGAAACGCCGCCTAGCACCACGGCCGCGATCGAATAAAGCGTGTAGGCATTGCCGCTCGCGAATGCGGCTTCGCCGGTATAGGAAAAGAAGGTCAGATAAAGCCCGCCAATGGCGGACATCAGTCCCGCCAACGCGTACGATGCGAACTTCGCGCGCTTGATCGGCATGCCGGACATATAGGCGGCGTTTTCGGCGGATCCCGCCGCATAGGCGGCCCTGCCCAAAATCGAACGGCTGAACGGAACCCAGAAGATCAGCAGGGTGGCGGCAAGCACAACCAGGCTTGCGGGAATGATGCCGAAAAGCTTGGAGGTAAAGGCATCCGCCAGCGTCTCGTTCACCGCGCCGCCAGGGGTCGGACGCAACAACAGGGCCAATCCAAAAAAGATTGCGCTCGTCGCGATCGTGGTTACGATCGGCTGCAGTCGCCCGAAGATGATGATCAACCCGTTCAGCATGCCGCAGGCGAGCCCGGTCAAAAGCACGGCGGCGACACCCAATGCGGTCTCAAATGGCGTTCCGACCACGAGCCATGAGGCAAGACAATTACACAGGATGAGGATCATGCCGACCGAAAGATCGATGCCGGCAGTGATGACCACAAAACATTGCGCCATCGCGACGAAGGCGAGCAATGCTGCCTTGTTCGATGCGGTCTGCACGACATTCGGCGTAAACCCCGCCGGGTGGTTGGAGACATAGATCACGAACATCACGGCAAAGAGCACCGCGGCCAGCAGCGTGCCCTTGTGTTGCGCATACCAGAAGCGCCATTCGCCGTGCGGTATCTCTTTCATTGGCCGACCTTCTGTTCTCTAAGGTGTGCGCCGATGTTAAGCGCACTGCCAATCAATTCGCGTTCATTGATATCAGTGCCTTCCAGCACACGGACGATGCTGCCGTCGTACATCACCAGCACCCGATCGCAGCAGCCGATCAGCTCGTCATAGTCGGTGGAATAGAAGATGAGCGCGACGCCGGCTTCCGCGAGCTTGCGGAGCAGGACGTAGATTTCCTGTTTGGTGCCGACATCGATGCCGCGTGTCGGATCATTCAGTAAAACGATTTTCGGCTGGTTCATCAACCATTTTGCAATAACCACCTTTTGCTGATTGCCGCCGGAGAGCGCGCCGACCGGCATGTCGATCGTCGCGGCTTTGATTGCCAGCAATTTGAGGAGTTCGTCGCTCCGCTCTGCCTCGACGGCGCGGTCGATAACGCCCCTGCTGGACACGCTGTCGAGGGCTGCAATCGAAAGATTTTCGCGCACGGTCATGGGCAGCATCAGCCCTTCGGTCTTCCGGTCCTCCGGGATAAGCGCAATTGATGTCTCCGTGGACTTCGCCTGTTTCGGACTTTTCATCGTCACGCTTCGGCCCGCGATCTGCACATCGCCCCTGACATCGCGCAGCACGCCGAATAGCGCCAGCAACAGCTCCCGCTGCCCCTGGCCGTCCAGTCCGCCGAGACCGGCGATTTCGCCCGGTCTGACATCGAAGCTTATGGCGGAAAGGCGATCGCCCCAGGAAAGATTCCGGCAGGAAAGGATCGGCGCAAGCCCGTTCTCGGCTACGTGTTTCGGCGGAAATACGCTCCTATATTCACGCCCGATCATCAATTCGATCACCTGCTGGTCGGTCTTTGTTCCGGCCGGATAGGATTCGATGCTGCGGCCGTTGCGAAAGACGGTGCACTCGTCCGCCAGTTCGGCAATCTCATGCATGCGATGCGAAATATAGATGAGCGCCATGCCCTCGGAACGCAGCCGCTTCAGCACGCTGAACACCTTTTCGACGTCCGGTTGGGTCAACGCTGAAGTTGCTTCGTCGAGGATCATGATCCGTGGCTTGCGGGCAAGCGCCTTGGCAATCTCAACCATCTGGCGGCGGGAGAGCGGCAGATCCTTGACGAGAGAGGACGGGTGGATATCGGAAGCGCCGGCACGCGCCAGGGCTTCCTCAGCGATCCGTCTCTGCCTGCGGCGGTCGATCATGCCGAACCGCAATGGCGGATTGCTGATCACAACATTATCGGCCACGGACAGATCCGGGATCAACGACAGTTCCTGGAAGACGCAGACAATGCCGGCGGCATTGGCCGCCGCGGGAGTTGCGAAAGCCACCTCCTTGCCGTCGAACAGCATACGGCCTTCGTCCGAGGCGACGGCGCCTGCCATGATCTTGATAAGGGTAGATTTGCCTGCACCATTCTCACCGAGAACGGCGTGTATGGCTCCCGGCCGAATGGCGATATTGGCCTCCTTCAGCGCGACGACACCGCCATAGCGCTTGGATATGCCTTCCATCCGGAAAAACGGTTCGGATAAACTCACGCGCCCAACCTCCCATCGGGTGCCGCAAGAACGAGACTGCGGACATAGTTGGTCCGCAGTCTAGCGTCGAAAACAAAGGCAATTACTGATTTTCCTTTGTCTGCCCCATGATCTCCTGAGCCGTGAAATTGATGCCGCAGGTGGGGAAGGAATTGCCGACGAAGAAGTTGTCGGACTGCTTCGGATAATAATCCTGGCCTTCCTTGAAATCCGGATCAGAGACAAGGGCCGTCGGCAACTTCACTGCTTGGGGTACGACCTGACCTTCCAGAGCGGCGATCGCGGTCTTGATGGCAACCGCAACCTGGGCCGGCCCGGTTCCCGCGGACGCACATTTCAGGCCGTCACCCGCATGTGCGGCGCAAAGCTTGCGAAAGCCGTTTTCCGTCTCACCACCGAACGGTACGAAGGGATGCTTGGCATCCATGATTGCCTGCACGACACCGGTGTCGCCACCCTGCGCCGTGATACCATCGAAGGGACCGTTGGTCGCGATCGCGTCGGCTGTGGCCTTTTGCGCGACGCCGTCATCCCATTTGCCGACAACTTCCGTGACATTGAACTTCTTGCCGGATGCGCCCAGTGTCTCCTTGATGCCGTTATGGCGATCGGTATCGACGGAGGTGCCGGCAACGCCTCGGACTTCAAGGACCTTGCCGCCGTTAGGCATATGCTTCACGAGCCAATTGCCCCAGATGACGCCCAGACCCTTTTGATCGACATTGACGTTGATGGCGTCCTTGGTATCGAGGATGTTGTCGAAGGCAACCAGGATGACCCCGGCCTCCTTGGCACGCTTGATGACAGGACCGAAGGCGGTCGGGTTCTGTGCATCTACGACGATCGCATCGTAGCCTGCGTCAATGAAATTGTTGATTGCCGATATCTGAGCGGGAACATCTTCCCCCGTCGATACGACCTTGAACTCCTTCAGCTTGGCTGCAACATCGGGTTGGGCGGCGTAGGCCTTGGCCGTCTGCACCATCTGAATGCGCCAAGTATTGGCGATGTAGCCGTTCGCAAGCGCGATCCGATAGGGACCTTCTTTTTTCGGAAATTGCAGAAACTGAGTATCGGCTGCCCAGGGCGTCATGCATTTCGGGTCACCCGCGGGCCCGGATACGACTTTCGGTTCCGCGTAGGCCACACCACTGAGCAGCGCGAGGAACGGTACGGAAAACACGGCGATCCGAGCGGATCTTACTTTGATAGCTCTCAGCATAGAAGTCCTCCTCCTCGGGCGAATTGGCTCGCCCTTCCATTTTTGATCGGCATGATTGAATCCGGTAAGGCTCCATCCCATTCTTTTCCGGTTTCGTGAAAAGGTAACATGGTTGACAGCGCTGTCAAATTCTATTTGCTAGCGCTGTCAACTGTGGAGTATCTATAGATATTCTTATTCTTCAGAAATCGAATTCAACAACACGTGAATGATACTTTATGCGCCGAATAACCTTGGATGATGTGGCAAACCTGGCTGGCGTCAGCCCCATCACCGTGTCCCGTGTTCTGAGGAAGCCCGGAGCGGTGTCGGAGGGATTGCGCCTGCGCGTCCACGCGGCGGTAAACGAACTTGGTTATGTGCCGAATGTTGCGGCGAGCAGGCTTGCCTCGTCGCGTACGCATACGATCGGCGTCATCGTGCCGACACTCTATAACGTGATCTTCGCCGAATACCTTTTTGCCCTGCACGAAGTTCTGATCGATGCCGGTTTCCAAGTGCTGGTTGTCAACAGCCGCTATTCCGAAATCGAAGAAGAAAACGCAATCAAAGCGCTGCTGGGACAAAGGGTCGAAGCGATCATCATCGCCGGCATTCACCACACGGCGCTTGCGAGGCAGCTTCTCCTTCAGGCAAACCTGCCGGTCGTCGAAACCTTCGAACTTTCCGACGATCCGATCAATCTCAATATCGGAATGTCTCAGGAGCATGCCGGCTACATGGCGACCCACCATCTGATCGAGCGCGGCTTTCGTCAGATCGCATTTCTGACCGGCAATCTTGATCACCGCGCCAAATCGCGCTTCGACGGGTATCACAAAGCCATGCGAGAAGCCGATATGCCGAGCAGCGAAATCATCGCCCAAAAGCCGCGACATAGTTCGGTTGCGCTGGGATCGGAGCTCTTTGCCACGGCGCATGAAGTCGGCAATATTCCCGAAGCCATATTCTGCACGGATGACAGTCTGGCTCTCGGCGCAATGCAGGAATGCCGCAAGCGCGGCCTCCGGGTGCCGGACGACATATCGATTATTGGCTTTCACGATCTCGAATTCGCGGCCTGCGTCTCCCCGTCGCTCTCCTCCATCGCCACACGGCGCTATGAAACCGGAAAGCTCGCAGCGGAAAAGGTTCTTTCCGCGCTGAGGGCGGGAGCCAAACCTGCTGTGGATCAGACAGATCTCGGATTTTCACTGTTGCCCCGTGAGAGCACCGGCGCCTGAAAAGCACGAGCCATTTTACGAGCCTCTTTCCCCTGAAGTGCCCGCAGTCATCGAGCCCGAAATCGCGCCGAGCTGTGCCCAGTAAGCGCCGCCCGGAAGACGAAGATCGCCGTGCCAATTGACCATGCCATTTGACAGATATCCTACAAGCGGATATGTAAGCTTCTTCTCCATTACGAATATGCGCGGAAGAAAACGAAGATGGCCTTGAAATCGATGAAGCCCCTGACCCGTGCACCCCTGCTGCATGTTTCCGTGCAGGAGAGTTTGCGGGCCTACATCGACGAAAACGGTTTGGCGCCCGGCACACTCCTGCCGGCCGAAGGAGAGCTCGCAACGCAGCTCGGCGTCAGCCGGAATTCGCTGCGGGAGGGGATTAAGGCGCTGGAATCGCTCGGCGTGCTGGAGACGCGCCGCGGTGTCGGCATCTTCGTGAAGGCTTTTTCATTCGAACCGTTGCTCGACAATCTCGCCTACGGGCTGGGCGGAGCGCTGCGGCAAATCGAGGAGGTCCTCGAAATCCGCCGCACGCTGGAAGTGGGATTGATCGGCAAGACGATCGAGATGATCGGCGAGGAAGACATCGCCGAACTGCGCAGCACGGTCAACAGGATGCGCGTCCATGCTGAGCGCGGAGAGACCTTTGCCGAAGACGATCAGCTCTTTCACCGGCTGCTCTTTCGCTGCCAGCACAATGAAACGCTCGTGCGGCTGATCGATGTCTTCTGGCTCGCTTTCTACAAGGCTTCGGACTTCGTGAACTTGGAGAACGTCGATCCGATGGCGACCTGGCGCGATCATGCCGCGATCGTGGATGCAGTGGAAGCAAAGGATCTGGAGGAGGCGCGCAGACGCCTGGATCGGCACTACGAAGGCATTGCCCGGGTGATTGCCAACAACAAGACAAGTTCAAATGTGGGAGGAACACATGAGGAGAGCATATAGACTATCCGTCATCGCCCTTGCAGCCATGCTGCCGACGACCGCAATTCCGGCCCTTGTCGGCCAGGCGCGGGCCGCGACCCTTTCCGGCGGCTTCGATGTCGGCCCGGGCGGCTTCCAGGGCAACTTCAATCCTCTTGCCGCAACGGCGGGATTCACCTGGCTCAGCATCTATTACGAACCGCTCGTCGCCTATGACGAGAAGCTGCAGAAAGTCGTCGGCGAACTCGCTAGCTCCTACGAGGTGAGCCCGGATCAGAAGACCTACACATTCAAGCTGACGAACGCCAAATGGCATGACGGCCAGGCATTTACGGCCAAGGACGCCAAGTTCACCATCGGCCTCGCCATGAACGCCAAGACCGGTTCGGTACTCGCCGCCCGGCTGCAGAGCATTTCATCCGTCGAAACACCGGACGAGCACACGGTTGTGGTCAAGCTGAGCGCGCCGACCGGCAGCTTTCTCGACACCATGACGAAGGTCATGATGTTGCCGGAACATGCCCTGTCCTCGATACCGGCCGATCAGTTGGCCAAGAGTACATGGTGGTCCACCACGCCGATCGGCACCGGACCTTTCAAGTTCACGAAATACGTATCCGATCAATATGTCGAGCTCGCCGCCAACACCGAATACCGCGCCGGCAAGCCTGCACTCGAACGCATCATCAACCGCTATTTCGCCAATCCGGCTGCGGCGATCGCGGCTCTGAGATCCGGTGAAATCCAGTTCACTTACGTCGATTCCAATGACGTACCGACTTTCAAGGACGATAAGAATTTCAAGGTCATCGAAGGCGATTCTTTCGTCGTCAACTATCTCGGCTTCAACCACGATTCCCCCATCTGGAAGGATCCGCGCGTCCGCAAGGCGGTGATGTACGCGATCAATCGCGATGCCATCATCAAGAGCCTCTATGGCGGCGCAGCCAAGCCTGCCAATTGCGCTTATGTTGCCGAGCAACTGATACCAAAAGGCGTCGACGGCTATGCCTACGACCCGGCAAAAGCCAAGCAGTTGCTGACCGAAGCGGGATGGGATCAGATCAACGGCAGCAAGCCGATCACGCTGCTGACCTATTACACGACGCCGCTCGCGACCAATGTGCTGGCTGCCGTCCAAGCGATGCTCGCCCAAGTCGGCATCAATGTCGTCCCACGCGCCGTCGATGCGCCGACTTACAACAGCATCGTGCTCAACGCGAAACCGGATGTCGCGCAGTTCCAAATGGTCTACGCCGGACTTCAGAACGGACCGGATGCCGGAAGCATCAATGTCGGGCTGAACGAAAGCCAGATTCCGCCGGCCGGAGCGAATGTCGTTCGAGCGCGCATGCCGGATCTGAGCGCTGCGCTCAACGCCGCACTGACCGAGACCGACAGTTCCAAACGCGACGGCCGCTATCAGGACGTCTGCAAGGTGATGAATACCAACCTGCCCTGGGCAACGCTCTGGGTGGCAAAGCGCTATGGCATCGTCTCGTCCAAGGTGAAGGATTTCGTCTGGACGCCGGCGCCTGGCGGCGGGCCTTATCAGGCCAATCCGCAGAAATGGTCGATCGCCGAATAAGGCGTTTCCTTCCAAAGCCTTGAGGGCGGCCTCGGCCACCCTGACAGGACGGATTTACAATGCTTCGATACAGCCTTCGACGCCTGGCCATAGGGGCTGGCATGCTCATCGCCCTGAGCATGCTGATCTTCCTCCTCTTGCGTCTGACGCCCGGCGATCCGATCGACGCCTATATCGATCCGAATGTCCCGATGTCGCCGACCGACCTTGCGAACCTACGCAGGAGTTTGGGGCTCGACCAGCCCTTGCCGCTGCAATACCTTGGATGGCTGCAGAACGCGCTGACGGGCAATCTCGGCTATTCGATCAAACGTCTCGACCAGCCGGTTCTCAGTCTCGTGCTGTCACGGATCGGACCGACCGTGCTCCTCATGGGTTCGGCGCTGGTGATCGCCATTATTGCCGGCATTGCCGTGGGCGTTTTCAGCGCTGTTCGCCGCAATTCGCTCGCCGACCTGTCCTTCTCGGTGTTCGCGCTTGCCGGCATTTCCAGCCCCGCGTTCCTCAGTGCCCTCATTGGCCTCTATGTCTTCTCCGTTCGCCTGCATTGGATGCCCTCCGGCGGCATGCTGACGCCTGGCGAGGAATTTTCGATCGGTGATCTTATTCATCACCTGATCCTGCCCGCCGCGCTGCTTTCCATCGCGCAGGCCGCATTGATCACGCGCTACATGCGCGCTTCGCTGCTCGAAGTCCTCAACCAGGATTATGTGCGCACGGCCCGCGCCAAGGGGGTAAAGGAGTTCTGGGTCATCACCAAGCATGCGCTGCGCAATGCCCTCCTTCCCATCGTAACCCTCATCGGCTCGACCGTCGGGCTTGCGATCGGCGGCGCCATCTTTATCGAGAGCGTCTTCAACTGGCCGGGTATGGGCCTGCTTCTCGTCAATGCAGTGGAGACGCGGGACTACCCCGTCATCATGGGCGCGACGCTCGTCATCGGCATCTGTGTCATCATCGTCAATCTTCTGACCGACATCACCTATGCGGTTGTCGATCCGCGCATCAAGGTGGGCTGACGATGTTTGCTCGCTCCACGTCCCGCCGCAGCCCCGGGCCGCTCGCTCGCGCATTCGAACGCTTTCTATTGAACCACGCCGCCGTCGCCGGCATTTGCGTCGCCATTCCAATGTTGCTGCTGATCCTCTCCTATCCGCTGTGGTGGAGGTTTCAGCCGAACGATATCGATCTCCTGGCCATGAACAGCGGCCCGACGGCAACGCACTGGTTCGGAACCGATGGAGTCGGCCGCGACGTGTTTGCGCGTGTTCTGGAAGGCGGGCGGATTTCGCTGCTCGTTGCCGCCGCATCGACCGCCCTTTCGGCGATCATCGGCTTCCTCTTCGGCGCCGTCTCGGCACTCGCCGGCCGGTGGGCTGATGCCGTCTCCATGCGCTTCGTCGATCTGGTGATGACCTTGCCGCCTGTCATCTTCCTGCTGGTGCTCGCCTCGATCGCCGGCACCGGCATCTGGCCGACGGTGCTCGTCATCTCACTGCTCTCCTGGCCGCTTCTTGCGCGCATGGTCCGCTCGCGGCTTCTGGAACTCCGCGAGCGCGATTTCGTCATGGCCTCGCGCGGTATGGGCGCCGGCATTGGACACCTGCTTTTTCGCCATGGCCTGCCGAACGCGATCGACATCCTCGTCGTCTACGCAACGCTGCAGATCGCCAATGCCATCCTGCTGGAGGCCGGTCTGTCCTTCCTCGGTCTCGGCATTGCCCCGCCTGCCGCAAGCTGGGGCAACATGCTGAATGCCGCCCGGTCGACCGCCGTGCTCGAACAATATCCGTGGCAATGGCTCTTCCCCGGCGGAGCGCTGATCCTTGCCGTGCTCGCAATCAACTTCATCGGCGATGGCCTCAGAGATGCCTTCGATCCCCGTGCCGAACTGAACTGACAACCGAAAGAAAGCGAAAATGACCAAATTCAAGGGTGTCGTCCCCCCCGTCGTAACGCCGCTCAATCCGGATTTCACCGTCGACTATCCGTCCTATACGCGGGTTCTTGAACATCTGATCGATGCCGGCTGCCACGGTGTCTTCGTGCTCGGCTCGACGAGTGAAGTCGTCTTTCACGACGAAAAGACGCGGCGCGAGATCATCGAGCATTCGGCAAAGGTGGTGAACGGCCGCGTGCCGCTCATCGTCGGCGCGATCGATCCGACGACCGATCGCGTCATCGCGCACTCGAAGGTCGCGAAGGCCGCGGGCGCCGACGCGGTGGTGGTCACGGCCCCCTTCTATACGGTTACCAGCCAGCCCGAGATCCTTGATCATTTCCGCTATATCAGGGATGCGGTGGACGTCCCGTTGGTCGCCTACGACATTCCCGTCTGTGTTCATGTGAAGCTGCAGCGGCAGACTGTCGTGACGCTCGCCAAGGAAGGCACCATCATCGGCCTCAAGGATTCAAGCGGCGACGACGGCAATTTCCGCTATGCGCTGCTCGATCTCGCCGACCACGAGGATGTCTTCCTGATGACCGGCTCCGAGATCGTCGTCGATAATGCCTTGCTGATGGGCGCTCACGGTGTCGTTCCGGGCATCGCCAACGTCGACCCGCATGGCTATGTGCGCCTGTGGGACGCCGCACAGCGCGGCGATTGGGCCGCCGCTCGAAAAGAACAGGAGCGCCTTTGCCGCCTCTTCGAAATCGTTTGGGTCGCCCAGGGCCGCGTTAGCGGCGGTGCATCCGGTATAGGCGCTTTCAAAGCCGCCATGCGCAGCCTCGGCATCATCGATACCGCCATCATGCCGCGGCCACGCGCTGCGCTGAAGGAGGCTGAAACCGCACGGATCGATGAAATCCTCCGCGCAACCGGTCTGCTGAACTGAGGCGCATAATGGAGCCGGCCGCCAATCCCGTTCTCGACATCAAGGGGCTGCGAACGATCTTCCGCATCCGCGGCAGCGAGATCACGGCTGTCAACGATATCGATCTGACCGTGGCCGCCGGTGAGACCCTGGCGCTCGTCGGCGAATCCGGGTCCGGCAAATCGGTGACCAGCCTTTCCGTCATGCGTTTGCTCACCCGCAATATCGGCAGGATCGCCGCGGGCACTATCCACCTGAAGCGCAAGAACGGCGCGGTCCACAATCTGGTCTCTCTTGACGATGAGGATATGCGCAGGATCAGGGGCGATGATATTGGCATGGTGTTTCAGGAGCCGATGTCGAGCCTTAATCCCGTCTTCACGATCGGCGACCAGATATCGGAACCGATCCGCATTCATCGCGGCGCGGGTCGGAAAGCCGCGATGAATGCGGCCGTGCAACTCCTCGACAGCGTCGGTATTCCGGATGCGAAGCGACGCGCCGGCCAATATCCGCATGAACTCTCCGGCGGCATGCGGCAGAGGGCGACGATCGCCATGGCGCTGGCGTGTGATCCGACAT
Organism: Rhizobium sp. NXC24; assembly: GCF_002944315.1. Lineage (NCBI taxonomy): Bacteria > Pseudomonadati > Pseudomonadota > Alphaproteobacteria > Hyphomicrobiales > Rhizobiaceae > Rhizobium > Rhizobium sp. NXC24. Next base: position 710,173 of record NZ_CP024314.1, on the reverse strand, counting down.
TGCTGATTGCCGATGAACCGACAACAGCACTGGATGTGACGATCCAGGCGCAAATTCTCGATCTGCTCCTTAGGCTGCAGCGCGAACGCGGCATGGCCATGCTGTTTATCACGCACAATCTCGGCGTTGTTGCCGAGATCGCCCATCGCGTTGCGGTCATGTATGCGGGCCGGATCGTTGAACATGGGCCGGTCGGCAAGGTCTTTGGCAATCCGCGCCATCCCTACACGATGGGCCTTCTCGCCTCCATGCCGCGTCTTGGCGATGCCGCGCGGATGAAACAAGCCGGCGAGAAGCTCGCCGCCATTCCGGGTGTGGTTCCCAGCCTGATGAACATGCCTGCCGGTTGCGCATTTTCCCCGCGCTGCAAATTCGCGATCGATGCCTGCCGCGTCGCCGTTCCGGTGCTCGAAGAGGTCGGTCCAGGGCACCGCAGCCGCTGCATAAGATGGCAGGAGATCTAGATGAGCGAGCCTTTGGTCTCCGTTCGCGATCTCGGGAAACACTATACGTCCCGAGGCACGAAGCTGAATGTTCTTCAGAATATCTCCTTCGATATCGCCAAAGGCGAGGTCGTCGGGCTTGTTGGCGAATCCGGCAGCGGAAAAACCACGATCGGACGTTCGGTCCTGCGCCTTGTGGAGCCGTCGGCAGGCAGCGTCCGCTTCGACGGCGTGGAATTGACCACGCTTTCCGCCTCCGCTCTAAGACGCACGCGGCCGCGCATGCAATATATTTTTCAAGACCCTTTCGCCAGCCTCTCGCCGCGCATGACGATTGGCGAGATCCTGACGGAAGGGTTGAAGATCCAGCGCATCGGAACCGGCAAGGAACGGCTCGATCGGGCGCGCTCCGCCCTCGCCCAGGTCGACCTGCCTGGCGATGCGATCAATCGCTATGCACACGAATTTTCAGGCGGCCAGCGCCAGCGCATCGGCATCGCCCGCGCCTTGACCCTTTCGCCGGAATTCATCGTGGCCGACGAGCCGGTCTCGGCACTTGACGTGTCGATCCAGGCGCAGATCATCAATCTGCTGCGCGAATTGCAGATGCGCCTCGGCCTGACCATGCTCTTCATTTCGCATGATCTGGCCGTCGTCGAATATATCTGCGACCGGGTGATCGTGCTCTATCTCGGCCACATCATGGAAATTGCGCCGAGTGCCGATCTCTACGCCAGCCCACAGCATCCCTATACGAGCGCGCTGCTCTCGGCGATTCCCTCGACCAATCCCAATCTCCGGCGCGACCGTCAGATCCTCAGAGGTGACATACCGAGCCCGGCCAATCCACCCTCCGGCTGTGTCTTCCGCACCCGCTGTCCGCACGCATTGGACGCCTGCGGGAAGACGATACCGGAGCTGAGAGAGGTCGCGCCGGGTCATTTCAAGGCCTGCATTCGCGACGATTTGAATTGAGGGGCAATCAATGACTGCAAAAATCGGCATACCGTCGCCGGCAATTGGGCGACCCTTCTCCTGCCGATCGGGGTGGATGATGACATCGAATTCGCAAAGCTCGGCGAGGAAATCGATATCCTGATCGCGGCCGGTGTCGACGGCATCTATTCGAATGGTACGGCGGGGGAATTCCATAGCCAGACCGAAGACGAATTCGACCGCATTCAATCGATGTTGGCCGAACGATGCGCTGCGGCCGGCATGAACTTCGTCATCGGCGCTTGCCAACCGGATGCTCGCATCATGCTGGAACGGGTTCGGCGTTCGGCGCTCCTGAAACCGCTGGCGATTCAAGTTATCCTGCCCGACTGGTGGCCTGTAACGGATCGGGAAGCGATCGATTTTTTGAACCGGGCTGTCGATGTCGGAAGCGGCATTCCGCTGATCCTCTATAACCCACCACATGCCAAGCGTGTCCTGACGCCGGAAGAACTGGGCAGGATTTGCGCTGCGGTACCAGGCGTCATCGGCGCCAAGGTGGCTGATGGCGACAAGCAATGGTACGCGGACGCGCGCCAGCACCTTTCGGAACTCTCACTCTTTGTCCCCGGCCATCATCTTGCAACCGGTATTATGGAGGATATTGCGGCGGGATCCTTTTCCAATGTCGCCTGTCTAAGCCCCCGAGGCGCACAGATGTGGACCGCATCCATGCAGGACGACATCCATGCCGCACTCGCTTTGGAGCGCCGAATTTGCAAGTTCATGGAAACCCATATCGTCCCCTATCGCCAGCGATTAGGCTATTCGAACGCAGCGCTCGACAAGCTTCTCTGCGCCATCGGCAACTGGGGACCCTTCGGCACGCGCCTGCGCTGGCCGTACCGCTCGATCGACATGAGCGAGGCAGAAAGGCTCCGCGATGTCGCGCGGACGGAGGTGAGCGAACTTTTTGCGTAATTAATATCACCGCGAATATCCGCAGTATGCAAGTGACACTGCTCATCCGCCCGCTGCGGCGAATCCACGAATTTGCCGGTCTGCCGACTGCAACAGCTCGAAAGCCCGATAACGGTTCCTGTGTAGCGTCTCGATCGTGCCGCCTGCAGGCGAGAAGACTGTCGAGAGGCTCGACATTGCTTTCATTGCCTCCAGCAGCGAAACATAGCGTCCGGCGGAAACAGCTCCCAGCATCGCCGCGCCAAGCAATACCGGCTCCTCGGTATTGGCGATCGCCACCGGGGTGTTCGTCGTATCGGCCAGAAGCTGCCGCACGAGATTGCTTTGCGCGGCGCCGCCGCTCGCAACAATCGTACCAATGTCGATGCCGTCTTTTGACAGCGTCTCCAGAAGCTGCCTGAGGCCATAGCCGATACCGCAGAGACCGGCGACATAGAACGAAATCAGGTCGGCGATCTCGGTCTCCAGTCCGACGCCTGCGATCACCGCGCGGGCGTCGGGATCAGCATGCGGTGACCGGTTTCCGAGAAATTCCGGAACCACATGGACAGACTTTGCAAGCTCGACGGTACGCGTCAGGTCAGGGCACAATTCGGTCGCCTGACGGTCAAGCCATGCAACAAGAGAGAGGCCTTCCATTTCCGCCTTGACGCGCACCTCGGCAGACGCGGGATGCATCGTAACCAGATGATCGATCGCCGCTCCCGCTGCCGACTGGCCGCCTTCGGTCAGCCAGAGCCCTGGTATCATTGCCGAGTAATATGGTCCCCATACGCCCCCGACAAAGACGGGATTATCGCTCGAAGCCATCGAGCAGGCCGATGTGCCGAAGACATAGGCAAGTCTGTTTTGCACTTTCGATTGGCCATCTGCGCCGTCCCCTCCGAGCGTGCCGACGCCGCCCGCATGGGCATCGATCAGCGCCGCTCCGACGGAGGTTCCGATCGGCAATCCTAGATCACGTGCAGCAGCCTCGGTCAGCCCGCTTGCCAGTGCGGCGCCGGGTTCCACGATATCAGTACCGAGTCTCGAAAAGCCTTCGGCTGCCAGCTCTTCCAGGCCGATAGCCTTGAAATAGTCCGCATCCCAACGCTTCTCATGGGCAAGATAGGTCCACTTACAGGTAACGGTGCAGACCGATCGGCTGAGCGAGCCGGTAGCACGCCAGGTCAGATAATCCGCAAGGTCGAAGAAGTGATAGGCAGCCGCAAAGGATTGCGGCAGATTGCGCTTGAGCCAGAGAAGCTTGGGCGTTTCCATCTCGGGCGAGATAGCGCCTCCAACGTAACGCAGAACCCCGTGATTGCCGCTGTTGATTTCGGCCGCTTCGCCGGCAGCGCGATGGTCCATCCAGACGATGATGTTGCGATCCGGATCGCCGGACGGCCCGACGGCAACCGGCGCGCCGTCAGCTTTGACGGCGACGAGAGAGCAGGTCGCGTCGAAACCCAGCCCGGCGACGGCCGTGGCCTGGATTCCGGCCGAGGCGACGGCTTCCTTGACGCTGTCGCAAACCGCTCGCCATATCTGTTCGCTGGATTGTTCGACAATGCTGCCGGCCCCATGCCAGATCTTGATCGGGCGTTTTGCCGAAGCCAGGAGATTGCCGTTCTCCGTGAAGACACCCGCCCGGGCGCTGCCTGTACCGACGTCGACACCGACAAAATATTGCGTCATCTTCAGAGGTCCGTGCTGTTCGGAAGGATGACGAGATCGCGGATCGTGACATTGCGCGGCCTGGACAGCATGAACAACACCGCCTCGGCAACCTCCGTCGCTTCCATTAGTCCGCCTGCCGCGATGGTTTCATCGAGCTTTGCCTTGGGCCAGTCGCTGATCAGGGCCGTTACCACGGGGCCGGGAGCAACTGCACCCACGCGAATACCATGTTTGGCGACTTGCCTTCGCACTGTATGAACGAAGGCCTGCACCGCATGCTTGGAGGCCGTATAGATCGGCTCCCAGACGACGGGAACCAGGCCGGCGATGGAACTGGTCATGATGATATCGCCGGTTTTCCTTTCGACCATGTGCGGCAATACTGCCTGGACCGATCTGAAGGCCGCGTTGACGTTTAGGTTCAGCATCCTGTCCCAGGCGTCTGGATCCCCATCGACCACCTCGCCGCCGATATAGGAGCCGGCATTGGCATGAAAGATATCGAGCTTTCCGAACCTCTCCAATATCTGCGGCATCATGGTCGCGACGCTGGCGGGATTGGTGAGGTCGATGACCAGAGGAAAAGCCTCCGGACCAAGCTCGGAGCATATGTTCTTCAGGGACTCCTCGGCCCTGTCGACGAGGGCAACGCTGACGCCCTCTTGCAATAGCGATTTAGCGCATTCAAGGCCGATCCCCGAGGCTGCCCCGGTGATCGCCGCGACCTTTCCAGAAAGTTCCTGTCTCATATCATTCCTTACCTTGGTCGTTGTATCAGGCCCGGCCGTGGGAGACTCTCGACCGGCGCGCCAGCGAGTCGACGATGACGGCAATGGCGAGGACAGCACCGGTGATCATGTAGCGAAGCGCCGAGGACAGATCGAGCATCGTCAGTCCGCTTGCGATCGACTGGATGACGATGATGCCGAGCAGCGCCGAATATGCGCTACCGCGGCCGCCGAAGAGGCTCGTTCCGCCGATGACGGCAGCGGCGATCGCATTCAAATTGACGTCGCCGGTGCCAGCCTGCTGGCTTGCCGAAGCCAGCCGCGCCGCCGCGAGTACGCCGCCAAGCGCTGCAAACATCGCGCAGAGAACGAAGGCGCTCGTATAGATGAACCGGACATTGATGCCCGCGCGCCGCGCCGCCTCACGATTGCCGCCGACAGCCGCCATTGATCGGCCCCATTGGGTCCGCGTCAACGCATAATTCATGATGATGGCGAGCGCTACGAAGAGCGCGAACATCCACGGGATGCCACGGTCCTGATTGAGGTAGAAGGCGACGAATTCGAGCGCGACGGTGATCGCGACAGCACGCACCACAAGGCCGCCGATGGAACGAGAGGAGAGATTGGCCTCGCGGCGGCGCAGAGCCGCACGATAACCCGAAACCAGCATCACGATGCCGGGAAGCAGCGCGAAGACATAAGCGAGCGGACGCGGGATGACCATGAGCTGGCCGAAGTTCACGATCGCCGACCCATAGGGCAGGTTGATCGAACCCGTGGCGCCAAGCAGGTAGAGCTGCATGCCGAGCACCGCCAGCAGGCCCGCCAAGGTCGAAACGAAGCTCGGCATTCCCAGGCGATTGAAAAGCAGGGCATAGAGCGAACCGATCAACCCACCGACGAGAAGTGCGGCGATAACGGCAATCGCTACCGGCCAGCCCTCGTTGACCCAGAGCATGCCGACCATGGCGGAAGCAAAGCCGCTGATCGAGCCGACAGACAGATCGATCTCCCCCACCATCAGAACGCAGACGATTCCGAGCGAGATGACGCCGACCGTCGATGCATCGAACAGGAGGTTCGCAAGGTTGTTGCTCGAAAGGAATGTCGGATTGAGGGTGCCGAAGACAGTCCAGATGATGATGAGACCAACGACCACTGGCAGCGAGCCGAGATCGCCCGAGCGCACCTTGTCGATCGACGCGCGGATCGTACCGCTAAGACCGGCTTCGTGTTTCACACGAATATCGCTGCGGTCGAGGAGCGGTCCCGCCTGTTTGATGTCGCTGGTCATATCTGACCCTCCTGCCCTATTTGCCGCTGTGCCTGACGGCGGCCAGCGCGGCGCGAAACGGCATTTTCCGTGGCGCCGGTAATCGCGCTGACCAGTTCCTGGTTCGATGCGTCAGGGTAGAAAATTCCGTTGTTCCGGCCGAGCCGCAACACGACGATGCGATCCGCCACGGCGCGGACGTCTTCCATGTTGTGGCTGATCATGACCACCCCGAGCCCACGGTCGCGGACGCGCTCGATGAGGTTCAGAACCTCGGCCGTCTGGGCGACACCAAGGGCTGCTGTCGGTTCGTCGAGCAGGATGAGTTTCGGCTCCAGAAGCAGCGAACGGGCGATCGCCACCGTCTGGCGTTGCCCGCCGGAAAGCGATGCGATCGGAATACGGACACTTGGGATGCGGGCCGAAAGTTCGTTCAACAGCGTCCAGGCACGGACCTCCATCGCGGTCTCGTCAAGTCTTAGCGGGCTAAGTTCCCGCCCGAGGAAGATATTGGCGACGACATCCAGATTTTCACAGAGCGCCAGATCCTGGAAGACGGTGGCAATGCCCAGATGCAGGGCGGTGCTGGGATCACTCAGCGTCACCTTGGAACCGCGAAAGGTGATCGTGCCGGCACTCGGCTGGTGGACGCCGGCGAGAATCTTGACGAGCGTCGACTTGCCGGCACCGTTGTCGCCCACGAGAGCGACGACTTCGCCCGCATGCACATCCAGATCGATATCGGTCAGCGCCGACACCGCGCCGAAATGTTTGGAGATGCCTCGCAGGCTGAGCACCAACTCGCCTGCCGCGGCTGTCTGGTCGGAAGCGTCAGTCATATGTCGCGAGCCTTTCTATATGAACGGAACAGGATGAGTTCCCGGTCCTCCGGCCGCCCGTAAGCGGCCGGAGGAATTGGCGGGAGGATATGATCACTTCGCGATACCGAGCTTCTTGCAGCCTTCCGCATAGCGATCTCCGCAGAGCTGCTCCGCAGTCTGGATCGGCTTGTCGTTGACCTGCTTGTCGATGATCTCGGCCTTCAGGTTCTCCGCGGTAACGAGTGCAGGCACGAAGAGTTGCGTCGGCGTGTCGAAGAGTTTCGTATCAGCCTTCGGCGTTTCGCCCGACAGCAACTGAATTGCGACATTCGCCGCTGCCGCAGCAACGATCTCGCTCGGCTTGGAGATCGTGTTGTACTGGTCGCCGGCGATGATGAGCTGCAGGCCTGCGATCGTCGCGTCATTGCCGGTGACCGGCGGCACGGGATCGATGCCGGCGGCCTTGAAGGCGGCAACAGCCGCACCGCCGGTGCCGTCATTGGCTGCGACAACACCCAGGATCTTCTTGCCGAAGCGGGTGATCTGGCCGCTTGCCCATTGCTGTGCCTTCGGCGGCGCCCATTCCGGGGTGTCGAACTCGGCAAGCACCGGATAACCGCCTTCAGCAAGACCGGCATGGATGCCCTTCTTGATCAGGCCTGCCGCCGCATCGGTCGGCGAACCGTTGATTTCCAGAAGGCCGCCATCACCAGCCTTCACGTTCTTCGCCTTCAGATGATCGACCAGCGATTTGGCGATCATCTTGCCGATTTCCTCGTTGTTAAAGGAAACGTAATAGTCGGCCACCGCCGACGGGATCGGACGGTCATAGGCAATGACCTTTACGCCCTGGCTCTGCGCCATCTTGACGAGAGACGCTGCGGCCGTCGAGTCGACCGGATCGAGCACGATTGCCTTGGCGCCCTGAGAAATCGCGGAGTTGAACTGCTGCTGCTGACGCGAAGCGTCGCCGTTTGCATTCTGATAGATGACCTTGCAGCCGGCGCAGAGCTTCTTCATCTCCGCCTGGAAACCCGGATAGTCATGCTCCTCGTAGCGCGTCGAGCTCTGATCGGGCATCAGGAAAGCGACCGTCGCGTCCGCTACTTTCGCGGATTGGGCAAATGCGGACGTGCCGCTCAGAAGGCCGATGGCGAGTGTTGCAGCGCCTGCAAGTTTCAATGCGAATTGGGTCATTGGAATTCCTCCGCTCCAAATGATAGTTGTGTCGATGAAGCCTCGGCTCATGTCCTGAGCGCGATGCTGATGAGCTGATTTCCGGGCAAAGGCTCCCCTTCGGGTCATTCGCATGACCCGGTCCTCCTTGCCCCCGATTGTCTGGTCTCTCCTCCCGGTCCTCCTTGTTTTACGCGGCCTCCACCGCTCTTACGTTCTGTGCCAGCAATGTTCTGAAGCGCGAGGGCGCCATGCCCTTCTGATCTAGAAAACGACGATTGAAATTCGAGATATTGTTGAAACCCGCGGCAAAGCAGATGTCGGTTATCGACATTTCGGCTTTGCTCATCAGCAGGTGGCAGGCGAAGTTGATCCGCAGCCGATTGACGTATTGAACGAGCGCCATGCCGGTATGCCGGCGGAAGCTGCGGGAAAACGAACTCGGACTCTGGCCGGTCAACTCGGCAAGATCAGCTTCGCTGAACGGCTCCGTCAGGTGCGTGTTGATATAGGACAATGCATGGTTGACCCCGGCCGACATGAACCCCGAAGGATCGGGATGATAACGCGTGCTGGCGAGAGTGCTGGCATTCTGGGCGCTGCTCAATGCATTGAGCACATTCATGAAAAGCTCGATGCGACGAATTCCCTTCGCTTCGACCAATTCGCCGAGGATCGGCCCGACAACCGCTGCAGTTTCCGGCGTAAACAGCACGCCACGACGGCTCATCTCCAGAATGTCTATACATCCGGAAAGCTCGGGAAAAACCCTGTTTGCGTCAGCAAAGAAGGATTCGGAGAACTGAAGGACCCGGCAGCGCAGTGGCAGGCATGTGCCCGGAGGTACATCGCTCACCCAGTTGTGCGGCAGGTTCGGGCCAGTGAGCACGAGATTTCCCGGCTCGAATTCCCCGATGAAATCACCAACGAAATATTGCCCCGTCGTTGCGACGACATGGTGGATTTCATATTCGGGATGGAAGTGCCAGCGGACCGTGCGATAGGGATAGCCATGTTCCCATGCCTTGAAGGACTCGGCGCTGCCGATCGCGACCACTTCCAAATCTGGATTCATGTCGTCCTCCTGCCTGCACTCGGCTGGGCTTATTCCCCGCCGGCACCTCCTCCCAGAGGCCATTGTTTCTTTTCCGACAATGAGACTTTACGCGCGGATATCCATGGCCGCTACTACGCCATCGACGCAAGACTGATACTTTTTTGACAATTCTTCGGCGATTTGTTGTCTGATCGCATAGTAGCAGAGGTCGGCCCTCCGCAATGGATAGTTGCTTATCTGCGGTGATGGACACAGCTTTGGAGGCACAGACGAGGCCAACCGCAGCGCAGGCGCTAAGCCGGACTTGCGGAATAGGCGCACTTCTCGCGCCAGCCGACAGGCGTCATGTCGGTGACACGGCGGAACTCGCGGTTGAAATTCGATTTCGTCAGGAAACCGGCTTCCAGCATGATCTCGGTTACCGATCGCTCGGTTTCGACCAGCAGGCGGCATGCCTCGGCGATGCGATAATCGTTGACATATTGCGAGACGTTCTTGGCCATGCTCCGGTTGATGGCGGCCGAAATGCGCCGCGACGGTATACCTGCCTTACGGGCCAGACGCTCAAGATTGAGATTGGCGTCGCGGTAGAGCCTTTTCTCCTGCATCAACTCATGGATTTTGGCGATCGTATCCTTGTCTTCGGCGAGGTCATATGGAGGCGCGGCCTCCAAGCTTTCGGTGGGCGTGGAGTTGCGGCTGGCCGCGGCTGCCGCAATGCCGAGCATGAACAGGCCGAGAAGATTGGCGATGCTGATAATCATGCCGGCATGCGCGCCACGGGTCGATTCGAAATCGAACAGCACCAGCGCGTCGACCATTGCCGAGAAACATAATGCGCCAGCGGCAAAGACGAGGGCCCGATGGGCCGGCTGCGCCGCTTCGAAGGGCGCAAGGCGCAGCACGTCGGGACCGGATCGGACGAGCCAGAGCAGTGCGAGGGCGTAGGCCACGTAAATCGCGATCATCGCGATATCGATAGCCTCCGGCCAGACGACGACCAGCAAGGCGATGACAACAGCAGGGAGACCATAGAATATCAAAAGAACGGGCCAGCGGCGGCGGCTGTCCGCACCCAACCTGCGAACACCGGCATAAACAAGAGGCGGCATGATCGTCGCCAAGGCGAGCGTCAGATGGCCGACCTCCTGCAAGCCATAGCCCCAGCGCAGCCCGACGAAAACCGACTGCAAGGCACAAGCCAGAAGCAGGACGAGGAAAGGGCGGTTTGCCGCCAGCTCGTCATCACGCCGCACCACTGTCAGAAACAGCAGAAGAAGCATGAAGGCGACGACGAACGGCAGCGGCACGAACAGCATGAGACCCTTCCCCGGGGCAACCATATTTGCAGCCACTATGGCCTGACTCGCGGCTCCCGGCGATCCAGATCGCGATCTGAGACGTGCTGAATCATGATCGAGGTCGCCCAATACGCCTCGGTGGCGGACATTGCCGCCGTAAACGTCTGGAGACCCGCCCATGAATTCTGATGCGAATATCGCAACTCGGCTTCGGTCGCTATCGATCGAACGCGTTGAGCCGCCTCCCCGCGCCTCACGCCCCACCGGCCGATTGCGGATGCTCGGTATGATACTGGCAGGCACGGCCGCAACATTCGCGGCCGTCTATTTCACCCCCGTGCCATCCAATGCGCCTTGGAAACCTTTCGCGGCGAGAATTGTCACCGAGCCGGCAAAAGGGACCGAAACGTCCTCACAAAGCAAAGCTCCCACCGCCCAGGAGCAAACTGCAAGACCCCTACCCCAAACCATTGTCGGGTCCGGCTATGTCGTTGCCGCGCGGATAATCACCCTGCGGCCGGAGATCGGCGGCAGAGTGGTCGACCTGCCGCTGGATGTCGGCGATCATTTTCTGGCGGGACAGGTCATTGCCCGTCTGGATAAGACGACGGATGAGATCGAGCTGAGGATTGCCAAGTCCCAGGCCGCTGCCGCCGTCGCAGCGGCACGCCGCGCCGAGGTCTCGCTGGAGCAAGCCCGCAAAACCCTCGAGCGCACCAAGCTCCTTCTCGAGCGCGGTGTCGTCGCGACCAGCAGCCTCGATGCCGACAGTCTGGCGGTCGTACAATTGACCAGCGATCTCGACTCTGCACGGCAGGCAACCGAGACCGCGCGACTGCAGGTGGAGAAGCAGGAAAGAACCCTGTCGCTCCATAAGATTGTCGCGCCTTTCGATGGCGTAGTCGTCACCCGGCTGGTTGGCCTTGGCGATATGGTTGCCTCGGGAACGGATGGCGGCGCGCCGCGAGACGGGATCGCAATCCTTCTCGACCCGAACTCCCTGACCATCGATGCCGATATCGCGCAGTCCAATGCCGCACGGATACAGCCCGGCCAGACGGCGGTCGCCATTCTGGACGCCTTTCCAGACCGGCCATTCAAAATGCGGGTGCGGACCGTCGTGCCGGCGGCTTCGCTGCAGAAAGGCACCGTGACCGCCCGGCTGGAATTCCTGACGCGACCTTTCCGGGTGCTGCCAAACATGGCGGCAAAGGTGACTTTGGACGCTCCGGACCTGCAAGCAAACCTGAAAGAAGGAGGATTTTGAGATGGATGAGAGCACATCGACGCCGGAAGACGGCAGCATTTCGATCAACAATGTGCGCAAGGACTACCGCATCGGAAAGAATGCCGTGACGATCTTTTCGGATCTGACCATGACCATCCGAGGGGGCGATTTCGTCGCGATCGTCGGCCCTTCCGGCTCCGGCAAATCCACCCTTTTGAACCTTATCGGCGGCATCGACCGCCCCGATGCCGGCAACATCAATTTCGGCCGTGCGCGCATCAGCCGAATGAGCGAAAGCGCCCTGACAAAGTGGCGAGGCGCCAATATCGGCTTCGTGTTTCAGTTCTACAATCTGATGCCGATGCTGACAGCGGAGCAGAATGTCGAGCTTCCGCTGCTGCTGACAAGTCTGACCGGACGCCAGCGTCGCGAGCGGGTCGAGACGATCCTGTCGCTCGTCGGCCTCACCGACCGGCGCAAGCATCTGCCGTCGGAGCTTTCGGGCGGCCAACAGCAGCGCGTGGGGATCGCCCGGGCGCTGGCAAGCGATCCGAAACTGCTGCTCTGCGACGAGCCGACCGGTGATCTCGATCGCGAGTCCGCTGAAGACGTGCTCGCCATGCTGCGCATCCTCAACTCGGAGCTCGGCAAGACCATCGTCATGGTCACCCACGACGATGCGGCGGCGCGCTCCGCCAGACGTGTGCTGCGCCTGGACAAAGGCCATTTTGTCGAACGCGAGGCTGCGTGATCATCATGAGCCGCTTCACTCTCATTCGCCGGACCATGGCACGCAAACCAATGCGCAGCGCCCTGCTGATCGCGAGCATTGCCATCGCCTTCTTCATCCACCTCATTCTGACGAGTTTCGAATATGGCTTTTTGGGTGGTGAGGTAGATTCGGAGCGCCTGATCGTGACCAACAAGGTTGGCGACACGCTGCCTCTCCCGATCAGCTATTACGACAAGATCCTGGCCCTTCCCAATGTCGCTGCGGCAACCTACATGGCGCGCAGCCGTGCGACCTACCGGACACCGGCGAATTTTCTGGGCCTGACGGCGGCGGAGCCCGGCACCTTCGCCGGCTTCATCGGCGATCAATACGATATCCCCGCCGATGCTCTCAGCCGCTTCGCCCAAATCCGGAACGGCGCCATCGCCGGCCGGAGCGTCGCAACACAGGAGGGTTGGGTGCTGGGGCAGAAGATTACGCTGAATACCTCCAGCTTCTTCAAGCCGGACGGCAGTTCGGACTTCGATTTCGAAATCGTCGGCATATTGGATGGCAAGCAATCCGCCGACACTCATTTCGTGATGGCGCGGTATGACTACGTCAATTCCGAGCGCAGTACCGACCGCGACACCGTCAGCAGCTTCGGCATCGTGCCGAAGAACGGTGTCCGCGCCGACGACGTCATCAAGGCCGTCGACACCCTCTTTGCCAACTCCGCTTACGAGACACGGACGAGGACGGAAGCCGAGTTCATGCGGGCCTTTATCGCACAGTTTGCCGATATCGCGACCATCGTGCGTCTGGTGATCGGCGTGGCATTCGTGACCATCCTGATGATCGTCGCCAACACCATGTTCTTCGCCATCCGCGAACGGACACGGGAGATCGGCGTGCTGAAGGTCCTCGGCTTTTCGCGGCGCTTCATCCTCTGCAATATTCTGGCTGAGACTTTCGCCCTGTTTGCGGTAGGCCTGAGCTTCGGCCTCGGTTTTGCCTTTACGGCTGTCATGTTTCTGCGCGAGCCGCTGCGCACGATCGTGCCGGATCTCGTGCTCACCCCCGCGATCATTCTCGAAGCAACCGGCCTCGCTGTCCTGCTGGCGCTCGCAACGGGTGTCGCGCCGGCCTTCAATGCCATTCGAGTGCCGCCCAACACCGCTTTAAGAGAAAGATGAGACGATGAGCGCAATCATCAATCAATCCATGGCCTTGACCATATCCAATCTGAAATCGCTTCGCCGCCGGATATGGCTTTCCCTTTCCCTGGTCTTTTCCGTTGCGATGGTCGTTACGGTTCTGCTCGGCTTCCTGGCGATGTCGAACGGCTTTCGGACTTCCCTGCTGCAAGCCGGCTCCAAGGATATCGCCATTGCTCTGGGAAATGGCGCGGCGACGGAGCTCGGCAGCCGGATCGAACCGTCCCAGCTTCATTATCTCGACGGCGCTGCAGGTATTGCCACCGATGCCACAGGAGCTTCAGTGATGTCGCCGGAAATGGTCGTCCCGGTGGATGTGCCGGAGAGGATCGGCGGATTGCTTTCAACACTCTCCTTGCGCGGCATCGGTCCGTTCGGGCTCAGCCTGCGCCCGAATGTCAGGATCGTTGATGGCCGGATGTTCAATCCTGGCGCCAGCGAAATCGTGGTCGGACGTCGGCTGAACCTTGACTACAAGGGATTGGCGCTTGGCGAACGGCTCACGCTCGGCACATCGAAATGGACCGTCGTCGGTATTTTCGACGCCGGCGGGTCTGTTTTCGAATCCGAAATGCTGGCGGATATCGGCGTGGTGCAGACGTTGTTCAACCGGCCTAATCTGGTTGAGAGCGTCAGGATCAAGCTCACAGCGCAGGAAGCCTTGCCGGCGCTACAATCCATGGCGGCAGATACGCCGCAGATCGGGCTGAGTCTGCGGTCGGAACAGGATTATTTCGCAGCGCTCGCAGAACGCACGTCGAAGCTGATCCTCCTTCTCGGCTGGCCGCTGGCGGCGATCATGGCCGCGGGCGCTGTGGTCGGCGCGATGACGACCATGTTCAGCTCGGTGTCGGATCGCAGCACCGAGATTGCCACCGTCCGCGCAATCGGCTTCAGCCGGCGGGCTGCCTTTGCCGGTACTTGGATCGAGGCAATGATCCTGACCTGCTTCGGATGCCTGATCGGCGTCGGCTTTTCTTATGCCGTCCTCAACGGCTGGACCGCCTCAACGATGAGCGCCGATCATACGCAGATCGGGTTTCAACTGGTCCTGTCTCCCGCCCTGGTGACGAAGGCCGTTTGGCTGTCCTTGATCATCGGCGCCGTCGGCGGTGCATTGCCGGCGGTAGCTGCGACGCGCATTCCGCTGCGGCTGGCGATGAGCGGGCGAACGGAGATTGGCTGATGGATGGACGCGGCGAACGCTATCTCTTTGCTTTCGCCCGCCTAAGCTTTCGGTCAGCCACCAGAAGAAGGCCCTTGAGCTCCGGTTCGCGCACGCGGTTTGCAGCTTCGATGAAGGAGACCCATGCGTTGCGGCGTTGGCCTCTTTCCGGAAAATCCTCGTAGATTTTTTCGACTTCGAGCAAATGCAGTTGCACAATGCAGGGAACGCGGTTGCCGTCGGCGAGTTGCTTCAGATAGGTGAAATAGCCGAAAGGTTTCTTCTTGATCTTGCCGCGAACGCCGGCTTCCTCGAAAGCCTCGATCGCGGCCACCTCATGCGGCTTTTTCCCTTTTATCGGCCAGCCCTTCGGAATAACCCAGCGCCCGCTTTCGCGGCTGGTGACGAGAAGCACTTCCGATATGCCAAGCTCCTCATTTCTCCGGTAACAAATCGCCGCACATTGCTCATATATGGGGCCGTTAAAGAGCTCATCCGCATGGGAGGCGAGATCGGAAAGAAATCTGTCCGTTCCTCTCGAGGATTTTGTCTGCCCTGAGGTCAAAGGTGCCATGTCGTCAGCCACCCCTGATCGAGTTGCGCCACACGAGATCGGCATGAAGACGGATGGCATGTACCCGTCCTTCAGGCTTCGCCGCCTCCTTGCTCTCCAGCCACGCGACCGCCTCCCGCGCCATCGTGGCAAGCGGCTGAGCAAAGGTCGTTAGTTGGTAGGATGCCCAGGAGGCCTGCTCGATATCGTCGAAACCGGCAACGCAGAGCTGGTCGGGAACGGAAATGTGAAACTGGTAGCGGGCGGCATCTATGAAGCCGCAGGCAAGCAGATCGGTCGCGCAGAAGACGGCATCCGGGCGCTCATGAAGGGTAAGGAGCCTCTGCGCAAGGACCCTGCCGCTCTCATAGCTTGTCCACCCGTAGCGCTCGACGACGACCTCCAGACCATGCGCCCTGGCCGCAGCGACGAAGCCGTGCTCCCTTGCCATGAGGCTCGGCGTGCCGGCCTCCGAATTGGCGAAGGCGAGCCTGCGGCAGCCGGCACGAAGGAAGGCGGTGACGACGCGGGCAGCAGCCTCTTCGTCGTCGAGATTGATCCGCAAGGGCCCGTCCTGCTCGTCATCGCGGTTGATCAATACCAGACGCTGGCCACTCTTCAGGCAGAGCTGCGTGATCGACTTATCGGGCATCCCCGAGATGATGATCGAGGCATCGGCGCGGTAGCGGATCGCCTGGCGCAACGCGAGGTCGACACTGCCGTCCAGCAGATCGGTGTTGACGAGCATGGCAATCTTGCCGCTGTGCTGCAGTTCCTGCGTCAGCGCCTTGATCAGGCCGGAGCGATGTGGGGTGGCCATGTCGGACACGATCAGGCAGACGATACCGCTTTCATTGCGCATCAGCCCACGGGCGAGATGATTGACGTGATAGCCAAGTGCGTCGGCAGCCTCGAGCACCTTTCGCCGCGTCTCCGGCGATACGCTCGCCCCTGGTGTGAACGTGCGCGAAACGGCCGAGCGGGACACCCCCGCGCAGTCCGCGACTTCTTGTGCGCTCACGAACACTTTCTGCGACACGCTTCTCTCCAGCCGGCATGCGGCTTTGCTCGGTTTTGCAATTGCGTGCATCATCCTGTGAGCCGATGTCATGACAGTTTTATGAAGAAAGCTGTTGATGGGTGCCGTAAGGTCATGCGGCATTTGCACGCGTTTGCAAGATGAACGAATACAGAGAGGGCGTGCGTACTTCGCGGCAAAAGCAATGTGATCAATTATAGTCTTCAGTTCCGCCGTGCTCGCTGATCAGCGGCACGAAAATCACGGCGCCGAGATTTTGGGTGGTAAAATTATCCGGGCCTTTCCGCACAATTTTCAGAAGCGTCTGCCTGCTCTCTTCCGGCCCTACGGGGATGACCAGCCGGCCGCCTACGGTCAATTGTTCTTTCAGGGCCTGGGGCACCTCCGGCGCGGCGGCTGAAACAAGGATGGCGTCGAAGGGGGCGGCCTTCGGCCACCCCTTTGAACCGTCTCCGCAACGCAAATCGATATTGTCATAGCCAAGACGCTGTAGTCGTTCGGTCGCTCCGGCCGCAAGCGAGGCATGGCGCTCCACGGCAAACACATGAGCCGCCATGCGGCTGAGGATAGCGGTCGCATAGCCAAGCCCCGCGCCGATTTCGAGAACCGTGTCGCTGGACTTGACTTCGGCTGCCTCGATCATCAGCGCAACCATGTAGGGCTGAGAGATCGTCTGCCCCTTGCCGATCGGCAGCGGACAGTCGTTATAAGCAAACATCTCGAAGCCCTTTTCGACGAAGTTTTCCCGTGGAATCAGGCGCATGGCATTCAGCAGCGCCGGGTCGCGAATGCCGCGCCCGGCGATCTGTTTTTCCACCATATGAAGACGCCCGTGCATGGCCGGCTGTCTCCACTCCCGCACAAGCCGCCGTTCACGCCGTCTGGCTATGCTCGCCACCATGGCGGGAAATGCCGCTCAGCGCTTGGCCGGCACTACCGTTGCTTTGCGACAGGGCGATATCGCCGAGCGAGAGGATACCGACCAGCCGTTTGCTGTGATCCAGCACCGGCAAGCGACGGACCTTGATGTTGCCCATGTTCCGGCAGACCTCGTCGATCTCCTGATCATCGAAGCAATATTTGACTTCCGATGTCATCACATCGCGGACCTTCGCGTCCGGCCCCTTGCCATTGGCGATGCCGCGAATGGCGATATCGCGATCGGTGATCATGCCGACTAGGCGGTCATGGTCGCCGACAGGCAGGACACCGGCGTCGAGATCCGCCATCGTCCGTGCAGCCTGCAGGATCGTTTCGTCAGGATTGGTAATGCGCACGTCGTGCGTCATGGCGTCTCGAACTTTCATTGGTTCCTCCATGAGCGGACGCTTCGTCCGGCCTTTAGGCACAGGACAATCTCTCCGGCGACCTTAGATCGGGCGGCGCCCGGCACCCCACTGGTCGCGGTGCCCTCCGCTGAGAGCCCGCTACAACAACAGGCGAAGCGCCGATCTGTTCCCGTCCACAGCGCGGATAATCGAAATTACATCGCGAATTCGTCGTCCTCATCGGCAGAAAGCAGATCGACAAGCGTGGCTACCTTGCCGCTCGGCAGAGTCCTGCCCTCGCCGATCAGAGCCTCGTCATTGTTGACCCAGGCCCAAGCCTCCGCAAGCTCGCCCAGAGTTGCGCCGGTCGCGGAGATATCGGCCATCAGAGTCTCATCGACTGGTCCAAGAACGGAGACGATCTCTTTTGCAGTCATGGTCATATGCATTCTCCTGAGGTTTCATAGGCCCGGAATCGCGGCGAGCCCTTTCATCTCCTTGAAGGCGGAACGAAATCCTTTCAGCTTTGTTCCGGCATTCAAGCCGGCCACGAACGTCAGGAGGGTGCGATGCCGAGTACGATGATCGAGCTCATGCCTTTGAATCCCACTTGGATGGATATCGCGATGCGCGTCCTATTGGTCGTCGCTGCCGGCGGGCTGATTGGCCTCAATCGCGAGGCAGGTGGGCACGCCGCCGGATTTCGGACGACGATCCTGGTCGGATTGGCGGCATGCCTGACCATGATTCAGGCCAATTTGCTGCTCCCCATGACGGGCAAAACATTCCAATCATTCGTCTCCATGGACATACTGCGTTTTCCGCTCGGCGTGCTGACGGGCGTCGGCTTTATCGGCGGTGGTGCCATCCTCAAGCGCGGCGATCTGGTCACAGGCGTGACAACAGCGGCAACGCTTTGGATCATGACGGCAATCGGCCTGTGCATTGGCGGCGGGCAACTTGTGGTCGGGTCCGCCGGAGCTATGGTGGCCTTCATCGTGCTCACACTCTTTAAATGGTTCGATGAGCTGATATCGCATAAGCAAAAGGCGCGCGTGGTGATCGAGCTTGCCGACAGCGCCGATATTGCAAAGATCGAAACGGCCTTCGCTCCACTCGGATATTCCTTCTGCTTTGTCGGCAAATCGATAAATGAGGCCGACGGCGCGGCTCATGCCGCCTATCAGGTGCGATGGAAGCATGGGGGTATCAGCGGCGGCGCGCCAAAACTGCTGGCTGATGTCGAAGAGCGCTACAAAGTAGTCTCTTTCGAGATGACGACGACGACTACATGACCATGAAATGCACAAGAATGCTCACGGGGAACATTCTTGACTGGCGATGGTTTGCCCTTCGAACAAAAGGAGGATGCCATGGCCAAAATGAGAGAGATGGAAACCAACGCCACCCCCTCCGCTGACGCCGATATCCGCACCCAGCAGGCGCTCGATCAGGCTGCCGGCGGCTCCGGAGACATCGATGCCCTTGCGCCTGATATGGAGGGGCTGGAAGTGAACTTCACCTACGCGGAGCCGGGCACGGACGACTTTCGGTCGGCAGATACGCCGGATTGTGACAGGCAACGCAAGCAAGCCCTGGATGCTGCCGCCGGCCGGATTGCGGAGGCGGTCAGAGCCTCGCAGCCACGAGAGCACCGCACGATGCGCAATGTTACCATGCTGGCAATCGGCGGCCTCGCTGGCTTTTTGCTGCACGAGGTCCTCAGGAGTCGATAGGCGGCCCGGGGCTGCGAGATGGAACCTTATGGCGTTTTTCATGTTGCATTTCATGAACCCAACGAAGGGAAAGCGTCATGCGACGTCAGCCCAAGACATATGCGTCGTCGACAAAGCCTGAGAAAAACCCGTTCAAGGCGTCCGAATCGCAGTGGCGGCCGGATGCGGAGATCCGTGCAGAAATCCATAGGAAACTGAGCGAAGACCCGCTGCTGGATATCTCCGGCGTCTTCGTCACCGTCAACAATGGCCGCGTTCTCATCGAAGGATCCGTCGAAAACGACGAGGCCAAGGGACGCGTCGAGACCCATTCGCGGCAGGTAAGCGGCATCAGCGGTCACGACAGCAATCTTTGTGTTCGTAGGCCGCGATAGAAAGCGTAGGCAAGCATGCGCGCACTGTTGATCATCATTATCGGATTGATGGTCGCCTCGATCCTCAGCATCCTCGTCATCAAGCCGTTCGTGACCGGAAAGAACCAGGATTCGACTGTCGCTCAGAAGACCATCGAGCAACCGGAACCCAAGCCGTAGAGTTCCCAAAACGGATTATTTGGCTTCCGGCGTCTGCTGTTCCTGCTGGCCCGGGACCTCGCTAGGCGGAATAACCGGCGTCTTGCCGCCACGCGGCGCAGGCTTTTCCATAGCGCTGTCTCCAGTCACAGGCGGCTTCAGCACACCGCCGCAATCCGAAAGTTTATCGTCGTTATCCTGAGGATCAGCCAATGCGGTTTGGTTTTCACCTTGGGTCTGGCTATTGGCGTCGGGAGCCCGGCAGCGTTCGCTGTTCGGCATCTTGAGCTGTTGCGCGGACATGAGTCCCGGCATTGCAACTGTTAGCGCAGCCGCCAGCAGCAGGAACCGTCCAAGCGATCGATGCTTGGCTTCAGACTTAGGTGAAGTTGATGGCGTGGTCGTTGCTCGTACCGGCGATGACACCACGCTCGTGATGTGACCGGCATCGCGATTGCCAACTGTTGCGATCGGAACCGGCCGACAAAGCTTGAAGCTCTCGTCCATGCTGTTCTCCATCGATGAAAGTGCGGGCTGCAGACCGGATGGATTGGAAGCTCGCCTGCCATTTCGTTGGCCATGGAGAGAAAACGGAAAAATCTCCATGTTCTTCAGCACCATCACGTCCGTTTGGCACGGCCTGCAGTGTCAATGGAAAACGTCTGTTGGCGGCCGATGTTCCGGTTTAATTCAGGGTCCAGAAACTGAAAACGGCCTCCCATGAAGGGAGGCCGTTCGCATTTTCCAGAGATGCCGATAGCGTCGTTATTCCGCTGCCTGCAACGCCGGCGGATCGACGTCACTGGTCAATCGCCCAGCCATGGCGGCGGCAAACTTAGTCTGGTCGAGTTCGTTTTCCCAGCGGGCGACGACGATAGTCGCAACGGCATTGCCGACGAAATTCGTCAGGGCGCGGCATTCCGACATGAAGCGATCGATGCCGAGGATGAGCGCCATGCCGGCGATCGGAACCGACGGCACGACGGCAAGGGTAGCGGCCAGCGTGATGAAGCCGGCACCGGTGATACCGGCAGCCCCCTTGGAGCTCAGCATGGCCACGAGCAGCAGCAAGATCTGGTCAGTGAGCGAGAGCGAAGTATCGGTCGCCTGCGCGATGAACAGCGCCGCCAGGGTCATGTAGATGTTGGTGCCATCGAGGTTGAAGGAATAGCCTGTCGGGATAACGAGACCGACGACCGAGCGCTTGCAGCCTGCGCGTTCCATCTTGTTCATCAGGCCGGGAAGTGCTGCTTCCGACGACGAGGTGCCGAGAACGAGCAGCAATTCTTCCTTGATGTAGCGGATCAGCGCCAGGATCGAGAAGCCGTTGTAGCGCGCGACGGCGCCGAGAACGACGAGCACGAACAGCAGCGATGTAGCGTAGAAGGTGCCGATCAGGAAGGCCAGGTTGGCGATCGTGCCGATGCCGTATTTGCCGATGGTGAAAGCCATGGCGCCGAAAGCACCGATGGGCGCGAACTTCATCAACAGGGCGACCATGCGGAAGATCGGCGTGGTCAGTGCCTGCAGGAAGTCCTGTACAGGGCGGCCGCGTTCGCCGACAGCGCCGAGTGCGATACCGAAGACGACCGAGAAGAACAGCACCTGGAGGATGTCCCCCTTGGCGAAGGCGCCGACGATCGTGTCCGGAATGATGTTCATCAGGAAGCCGACCACCGTCGCGTCATGAGCCTGAGCGGCGTAATTGTTGACGGCCTTCGTATCCAGCGTTGCCGGATCGATGTGCATACCAGCGCCGGGCTGTACGACGTTCGAGATGATGAGGCCGACGATCAGTGCCAGCGTCGAGAAGGTCAGGAAGTAGATGAACGCCTTGCCGACGACGCGGCCGAACTTCTTGAGATCCGACATGCCCGCGATGCCGGTGGTGACCGTCAGGAAGATGACCGGCGCGATGACCATGCGGACCAACTTGATGAAGGCATCGCCGAGCGGCTGCAGAGACGCACCGATCTGCGGATAGAAATGTCCAAGCAGGATGCCGGCGGCGATCGCGGCAAGAACCTGCACATAGAGATGCCTGTAAAAGGGAATTTTGCCGTGTGTCTCGGCAGCGACGGGTGCAATCATGATATCCTCCGTTATGCCCAACCGATCCTTCGGCCCTCCGGGCAACGACTACTGATCTTCAACAGCCTCCGACTGTTTGACGGATCGTTGCAACGGGCGTGCCAAATGAAGGATTTCCTAATAATTTATTGATATAAAAGCAGATTTTATGAAGGTCGGTAGCTAGATCTCCAAATCTGTGCGGCAATCCGCACAGATCGAATTGCGATACGCGCGAAATCATGCACAATGTCATGATGCTGCAGCGGCCAACCATGGAACGATTTTCGACGCCAGAGCAGCTAGGCCGGCGCTCTCGCCGTGTCTGGTTGGTCTTTACGGCTTTCTGCGCGATCCTCATCGCAGCCGCGCTCTATGGCGCCGGCGTTTACGGCCGCATGACCGCAATCGAGGCATTGCAGGTCCAGGGTCGCACCGACGCGAACCTGAAGGTCGCACTGCTGAGAGCCGTCCTCGAACGGCCCCGCGCCTTGCCGCTTCTCCTCGCGGACGACCAGCAGGTGCGCGACGCACTTGCGGCGGCCAAAGGCGATGCCGTTACCACGCTCGACCGTAAGCTCGAAAGCCTCGTCTCCGGTACCAAGGCCTCGGTGCTCTACGTCACCGGCAAGGACGGTGTCGCGATCGCATCGAGCAACTGGCGCGAACCACTGAGCTTCGTCGGCAATGATTATTCCTTCCGTGATTATTTCCGGCGGGCGATGGAGGCGGGAACGGCGGAGCATTTCGCGCTCGGCAATGTCAGCAACCGCCCCGGGCTTTACATTTCCCGCCGCGTCGGCGACGCGGAGAACGCGCTGGGTGTCGTGGTGGTCAAGATGGAATTCGACCAGCTCGAAGCCGATTGGCGGGAAGCCGGCCGTCCGGCCTATGTCACCGACGAGCATGGGGTCGTGCTGATCACCAGCGTTCCCTCCTGGCGCTTCATGACGGCATCGCCGCTGCCTGCTGAAAACCTCGCCGCCATCCGCAAGAGCCTGCAATTCGGCGATGCGTCGCTGACACCTCTGCCGATCGCCCGCCCCGAAGCGATCGGTCCGGATGTCTCGATCGTGCGCGCGGTCCTACCGGGAAGCAGCGCTGCGGAATATCTGCGGCTGAGAACAGCAATCCCCTCGACGCCCTGGCAGTTGGACTATCTCGTCCCGACGGATCAGGCAATTTCTTCCACGGTCCGCGAAACGCGCTTCCTCGTCCTGACTGTGCTGGTGCCGATCCTGGCGATCGCCGCCTTCCTGCTAAGGCGCCGCCACGTATCCGTGATGCAGATCGCCATCAGCAGGGTCGCTCGCGAGGAGCTGGAACGGCGCGTATTGGAGCGCACCGAAGATCTCAGCCGCGCCCGGGATCGGCTCGAAGCGGAAATTGCCGATCACCGCACGACGGAGGCGAAGCTGCAGGTCGTGCAGCAGGATCTGGTACAGGCCAATCGCCTAGCAATCCTCGGCCAGGTCGCCGCCGGCGTCGCCCATGAGATCAACCAGCCGGTCGCGACCATTCGCGCCTATGCCGACAATGCCCATATCTTCCTGGAGCGACAGCAGATCGCGCCGGTAAAGGAAAATCTTACTTCCATAGCGGCCCTGACCGAACGGATCGGCACGATTACCGAAGAGTTGAAGGCATTTGCCCGCAAGGGACGAACCGCGCCGGAACCGGTGGAACTGAGGAGCGTCATCGAAGGCGCCGTGATCCTGCTCAGAAGCCGCTTTGCCGGCCGGCTCGATGCGCTGGCGATCGATCCTCCGCCCGCCGGATTGGCGGTCATCGGCACACGCGTTCGGCTCGAGCAGGTGCTGATCAATCTCTTCCAAAACGCGCTCGAAGCGCTGGAAGGGCGCGAACAGCCGAAAGTCGAGGTTTCGGTGCAGGAAACGACCGACGGCATTGCTGTCATCGTCTCTGACAACGGCCCCGGTATTCCGCCGGCGATCCTCCATTCGCTGTTCACGCCGTTCAATACATCGAAGGAAAAGGGCCTCGGCCTCGGTCTTGTTATCTCCAAGGACATCGTCGCCGACTATGGCGGCCGCATCGAGGTTGAAAGCGGCGAGAACGGCACCCGTTTCACCATTCATTTGCGCAGGGCAATTTCATGAGCGACGTTTCCGCGGTCTTTCTAATCGACGACGACAGGGACCTGCTGAAAGCGACGAAGCAGACGCTAGAACTCGCCGGCTTTTCCGTTTCCGCCTTCTCCACCGCGGCCGATGCGCTCGGCGCGCTGGAGGCCGGTTTTGCCGGCGTGATCGTCTCCGATATCCGCATGCCGCAGATGGATGGACAGCAGCTATTCAGTCGCGTCAAAGAGCAGGATGCCGACCTGCCGGTCATCCTGGTCACCGGCCATGGCGATATTCCGATGGCGGTCAAGGCGATCCAGGACGGCGCCTATGACTTCATCACGAAGCCCTTCGCCACCGACCGGTTGGTACAAAGCGTGCGGCGGGCGGCGGAAAAGCGCCGGCTCGTTCTGGAAAACCGCGCGCTCCGCATTGCGGCCGAACAGGCACAGGGCGATCTGCCGTTGATTGGCCAGACCCCTGCGATGGAGCGGCTGCGTCATACGCTGCGGCAGATCGCGGATACGGATGTCGATGTGCTGGTGACCGGCGAGACCGGCAGCGGCAAGGAGGTGGTCGCAAGCCTCTTGCATCGCTGGAGCCGGCGCGCCAAGGGCAATTTCGTGGCGCTCAATTGCGGCGCGCTGCCGGAGACCGTCATCGAAAGCGAGCTTTTCGGCCACGAGCCCGGCGCCTTTACCGGCGCGCAGAAGAAGCGCATCGGCCGCATCGAGCATTCAAGCGCCGGCACGCTGTTTCTCGATGAGATTGAAAGCATGCCGCCGGCAATACAGGTACAGATGCTGCGTGTGCTGGAAATGCGGGAAGTGACCCCGCTCGGCACCAACGAGGTGCGTCCTGTCGACCTCCGCGTGGTGGCGGCCGCGAAGGTCGATCTCGGCGACCCGCGCCAACGCGGCGACTTCCGTGAGGATCTCTATTACCGCCTCAACGTCGTCACCATATCCATCCCGCCGCTGCGCGACCGGCGCGATGATATCCCCCTGCTCTTCGGCTATTTCGCGGATCGCGCCGCCAGCCGCTTCAAGCGCGAAGTGCCCGCCATGTCCGCCGCTATTCGCCATCATTTGCAGAGCCACGATTGGCCGGGCAATGTTCGAGAGCTTTCGCATTTCGCGGAGCGTTTCGTTCTAGGTCTGGAATCGGCGGCGGAGCCGAAGGCAAGCGAAATCGTCTCCGCAGATAACACATTGCCCCTGCCCGCCCGCATCGAGCGCTATGAGGCCGAGCTGATCCGCGAGACCCTCGCTCAAAACGGCGGCGATGTCCGCCGTACGATCGAGGCCCTCGGCATCCCGCGGAAGACTTTCTACGACAAGCTCCAGCGCCATGGCATTGTTCGGGGAGATTTTGCAGGCTTCGATGGTGACGACCGACGACCACGCGTGGGTGATTAGAGCATGTCTTCGGCCCTGCGACAAAACCGCCATGCCGGGGCGCCGATCAAAGCGATCAGGAACTGATCTTCTACCCAAACGTTACCGACCCTATGGCCAACAGATATGAGAGTTGTGCCGTGGTCGATGATCAGCATCTCGCTCAGAAAGACAACCAGACCGAACCTCGGATTGAACGTGTCCATCCCGGCAACGATCACCAGACTGACCGGGCGGAGAAAAAGCGTCCGTCATTCGTCCGCAGGCATCCCCTTTGGATCCTGCTTGGCCTGATTGTTGTCGCTGCCCTTGCCGCCGCCACGTGGTTCGCCTGGCAGATCTATTTCCAGCCTTATGAATCGACCGACGACGCCTTCATCGACGCTCGCAGCTTCTCGCTTGCCATGAAGGTTTCCGGCTATGTCACCGATGTTCCCGTGACCGACAATCAGCATGTTCAGGCTGGCGATGTCATCCTGAAGATCGATCCGCGCGATTACCAGATCACCCTCGACCAAGCCAACGGACAGGTAAATGTTGCGGCCGCCGCGCTCCAAAGCGCCGGTGCCCAGATCGACGCCGCAGGCGCCGCGATCGATGTCGCAAAGGCCCAGCAGAACTCGGCAGCGGCGGCGCTGCAATATGCCGAGCAGGAGGCCGCACGCCAGCAGCAACTGGTCAAAAGCGGTTCCGGCAGCGTGCAGGCAGTGCAGCAGGCGACCTCCAACCTGCAGCAGAGCCAGGCGAGCCTTGCACAGGCCGAGGCAAACATAACCTCGGCGCAGAAGAACAAGGCGGTTGCCGAAGCCCAGAGGGCGAGTTCTGCCGCGAGTTTGAGCCAAGCGCGGGCTCAGGCCGAAGAGGCGCAGCAGAACCTCAAATATACGACGATCGTCGCGGCCCAACGCGGCCGTGTCGTCCGCCTCACTGGTGCCAAAGGGCAATACATCGAAGCCGGACAGGCCATCTCGATGTTCGTTCCCGACGAAATCTGGATCACCGCGAATTTCAAGGAGACGCAGTTGACCGACATGCGGCCGGGGCAGCCGGTGGATGTGACGATCGATGCCTATCCGGATCACAAGCTGCACGGCAAGGTCGCATCGGTTCAGCCCGGCTCCGGCACGGCGTTCTCCCTGCTTCCCGCCGAGAACGCGACCGGCAACTATGTGAAGGTCACACAGCGCGTGCCGGTGAAGATTGTCGTCGACAATTGGCCGGCGGATCTCTCGATCGGCCCTGGCATGTCCGTGGTCCCCACGGTCACCGTCCGGCCGAGGCGCTGACATGAGCGGCGCAAACACAACCGCTGGCAGAGCGACCACCCCCGCCGCGGGCGCCACCAATCCATGGCTGATCGCGGTCGTGGTCTCGCTTGCGACCTTCATGGAAGTCCTGGACACGACGATCGCCAATGTGGCGCTGCGCTATATTTCGGGCGGCCTTGCAGTCAGCGCCGACGAGGCTTCCTGGGTGGTTACGACCTATCTCGTTTCCAACGCAACCATTTTGGTCGCCAGCAGCTTCATCGCCGAACGATATGGCAGACGTCGCTTCTATCTCTCTTGCCTCGCGATCTTCACGATCGCCTCCGTTCTCTGCGGACTGGCGTGGAATCTCCAATCGCTTCTCATCTTCCGCGTCATCCAGGGATTTGCCGGCGGCGGCATGGTGCCGACGTCGCAGGCGATCCTCGCCGATTCATTTCCGCCGGCAAAACGCGGCCAGGCATTTGCGATGTTCGGCGTTGCGGTCGTGGTGGCGCCAGTGATCGGCCCCACGCTCGGCGGCTATCTCTCGGATAATTATTCATGGCACTGGTGTTTCCTGATCAACGGCCCGGTGGGCGTCTTTGCCTTCATCCTCGTCTATTTTCTGGTGGAGCGATCGCAGGAAATGCGCCGAAAACGGCAGGAGCTCCGCAGGCAAGGCATCCGCTTCGATCTTGTCGGCTTCCTGCTTGTGGCAACGTTTCTGGGTTCGCTCGAACTCGTTCTCGATCGCGGCCAGACGGAAGACTGGTTCGATTCGAATTTCATCATCGCCATGACGGCGCTTTGTGTGTTGGCCTTTGCACTGGCGATCCCCTGGGTGCTGACGAAATCGAACCCGATCATTGATGGACGGCTGCTTGGAACCCGGCAGTTCGGATCCTGTTTCATCGTCATGATGGCAACCGGCGCGATCCTGATCGCGACGACGCAATTCCTTCCGCAGGTCCTGCAGCAGGATTATGGATACACCGCCACCTGGGCCGGCCTCGCGCTATCGCCGGGCGGTCTCGTCACCATGGTCATGATGTTCGTCGCGGGTCGCCTGACCACGGTGGTCCAGCCGAAATACATGATCGCCACCGGTGCATTGATCATTGCAGGGTCGATGTGGTGGCTGACGCGGCTCAATCCCAACCTCAATTTTGCGTTCTTCGTCTGGTCGCGGCTTTATATCGGATTGGGCCTGCCGTTGATCTTCATCGCGATCACCTCAGCCTCTTATTACGGCCTGCGGCCGGACCAGACCAATCAGGCCTCCGCCATGATCAACGCGGCGCGCAATATCGGCGGCTCGATCGGTGTCTGCATTGCCTTGAACGTTCTGGCACATCGCGAGCAATGGCACCAAAGCCGGCTCGTCGAACACATAGTCCCATCCGCCCCAGCCTACCAGGAGACCCTCCAGACCATGACGCGCTACTTTGCGCAGAAAGGCGCGACCATGGCCGACGCGCAATCGCAGGCGACAGCATGGATCGGACAACAGGTTCAGATGCAATCGAGCTATCTCGCCTATATCGACGTTTTTTACGTGCTGACTCTCATCGCCCTCTCGGCAATCCCACTTGCCCTGATCCTCAGCAATATCGACCTTGGAAAAGGCGGCGGTGGAATGCACTGAAGGCTCAAGGCATCTTGCGTTGAACCGGTTATGAATTACCGAAGGCAGCGGATGTTCGCTTCGGGGCCGAGAATATGGGAGAGAACAGGTAGCTGAGCCTTTTCGAGGTAGTGGCTGTGATGTGGTCGGCATCCTTATAGAGCGGCATGCCGTCTTGTGTCGCGTCGCAATGCCCATCGTGGCAGATCGCAGGCAGCGGGTCGACTATAGCCGCGCCGTATTTGGCCGCTAGACCAGCCAGAATAGCGCGCGACAATGCCTGCCGTTTCGCAACGTAACTCCACGGCGGGGCAACCTCCGTCGATGTCTTGGTCATCACAGCCTTGGCGACGGCTTCCGGCATGTACCGGCCCATTTCCGGCACGTCCATGACCAGCACAACCTTGGTTCCCTGCTGCGTCAGCTCCGCCACCAGCCTGTCGAGGGATGCCGTGACTGGTGCGGACTTGTCCTCTAATGGCGGCGGCACCGATGGGTCGAAGTAGACGCCCTCATGCGGCAACTCGGCATCATGCACATATTTCGGCCAGTAGGCGATCAGGAATACCAGCGGAATATGCTTCGATCTAACGAGATCACGGACGGCTGCATTGAACTCGCCGCACCGCTTCACATCACCGCGAGCCGGAAGCTGCGCATCCGGCAATGGCGGACATGACGCATGTCCCGCAAACAGACCGGAAACGCCAGCCTGTTTCGCCGCCTCGTCAATCGCCGGAGACATAGCTCCGGAATGCGAATCTCCCCAAACAAGGAAGGAAGGAGAGGCCGATCCGTCAGCGCCGAGCGGACAAAGTTTTCCCGCGCGTATGTCTGATAGAGACGGGCCGGTCGTATCGGAGTCGGCAAAACATGGCGGTGCGCCGTAACGGCTGATGTCATATGTTGCGGCGTAGACCTTCTGTACATCGGCCGGGAGGCGGCTCGGCGCACCATTGTCGCGAATGACGTAGCTACCGAATCCGACCACCGCGACCATGACCACTGCTGCGGCCGCGAATAAGGGCCTTCGACCCAAACGACTGCCACGACCGCGAAAAGGCTGCTCGATGAACCGCCACGAAAATGCGGCGAGAGCGAGCGAGACGACGACGATCAAGCCACTCTGGACCGGGGAAAGCTCGCGGCCAAAGATTTCGCGTGTGAAGACGATGATCGGCCAATGCCAGAGATAGAGGGAATAGGAAACCAGGCCGACGAACACTAGCGGCCTCGCCCGCAGCGCTCGTCCGGCCAATCCATGTTCCGCTCCAGCATAGATCACCAGGGCCGCACCGAGGCAGGGCAGCAAAGCGGCAGGGCCGGGAAATAGAGTATGATCGGTGAAACCGAAGACGGCGATGGCGATCAGGATTACGCCGAGGGCCGCAAGGCTCTCCCGCACCACAGGCCGGGCCGGTCTCGGTATCACATGGAAAGCCAGCAAAGCGCCGATCAGCAATTCCCAGGCGCGGAACTGCAAAAGGTAGAATGCCGCCGCAGGCGTGCGGAAGACCGTCCAGGCACTCGCCGCGAACGAGGCGATCAACAGGCCAAGCAGAATGGGCACCGTATAGCGCCGCGCAAATCGGTTGACCGCCAACAGCAGCAGCGGAAACAGGATGTAGAACTGCTCTTCGACTGCCAGCGACCAGGTGTGCAGCAGCGGTTTCAACTGCGCGCCGATGTCGAAATAACCGCTCTCCTTCTCGAACTGAATGTTCGAGGTGAACAATGCGGCGGCCTTTACACTGCGGGCGAAATATTCCAGCTCGACCGGCATCAGAAGCAACCATGCCGCTATGGACGAGGCTGCAAGGACGGCAAAGAGCGCCGGAAAAATTCGCCGTATTCGCCTCTCGTAGAAACGCACGATGCTGAAATCGTCGCGAGCAACCTCACCCGAGATCAGCGAAGCCATCAGGAACCCGGAGATGACGAAGAAAACATCGACGCCGACGAAACCGCCGCTGAACCCCGGAATGCCCGCGTGATAAAGCACGACTGGCAGGATCGCCAGCGCGCGAAGCCCGTCGATATCGGCGCGATATTTTAAATGGCCTGGAATAGGCTGGCGCACGAACTCCGGAACAGGAGAATCACGCAGTACTATGAGATTCAATCTTATTCTCCGAAGGCCACGAGGGTTCTGCGTCTGGCGTGGCCAAGCTGTTATCGCGGCGAGCTGACGTTAAACTGAAAACTCACCGCAGCGACTTAGGTTCAGCCCATATTCGTCTTGTTCGGTCGCTTAGCTGAGGTTTGGTGGATTTCAGCGGGTTGTAAGGAAGACCTAATAGCTCTCGATAAGCTGGGGTCGGCGAGGAGTGTGAAGAGCTGATATGACCAACATTACACTCCGCAACGTGGTCAAACGTGTGGCGCTTCTTAACCTCGGCTATTTCTGTGTCGAGTTTGTGGTCGCGCTGTCCATCGGTTCGGTATCGCTCTTTGCCGACAGCGTCGATTTCCTCGAAGACGCGTCGGTTAATCTCCTGATCCTGATGGCACTAGGCTGGAGCGCCCGCAATCGCGCCCGCGTTGGCATGGCTCTTGCCGCGATCCTGCTCGTTCCCGGGCTGGCGACCATCTGGACCGCCTGGAAGAAATTCATGATGCCGGTTGCGCCGGAACCACTGCCCCTATCGCTGGCGGGCCTCGGCGCGCTCGCCATCAATCTTTCCTGCGCCATGATGCTGGCCCGTTTTCGCGCGCATGGCGGCAGCCTAACCCGGGCAGCGTTTTTATCGGCTCGCAACGACACGCTCGCCAATGTCGCCATCATTGCGGCAGGTCTCGTGACCGCATTTCTCTGGAATTCCGCCTGGCCGGACCTGATCGTCGGCATCGCCATCGCCACCATGAACGCCGATGCGGCGCGTGAGGTATGGACGGCGGCCAGGGGCGAACATAGTGCCGCCGCCTGAGATGCCCTGCTGTCGCCGCTTCGGTGGGATGCTAGGCTTGCACGCCTGACGTGCGGGCCATGCTCGGCTGGGATGCCAATTGCGCGGCCATGTCAGCCGTTCGATCTAGGACCGTCATTGCCTGTGAGATGAGCTCATCAAGCGCATCGGCACTCTCACAAGCCCGCACGATCAACGGCGCACTCAGGCATATCCTCAAGGCACTGGCGGGCATATCGCCGAAATCGGCGCAGCGAACGGGCTGACCGAGACGCACCGGTATAAGGCCGTTCTGCTCAACGGCAAGGTTCTTGTATACCGCGGCCATCTCCGTCGCCGTCAGGATGCCGTCCTGATGGGGATTGCGCAGATAGAATGAGAAGATCGAAGGTATTTCATCCCAGCCCGGGGCGTGCGAGTCGCCGCACAGGCTCTTCCGGTCTATCGGTCGGCTATCGAGCAGTTCGAAGGCCCTATCGTGCTTCAGCCGCTCTCCGACCGCCTCTGCAAAAGCGTTCAGCACCGAAATCACCTTTTGCTCAGGCATGCCAACGAAGCGCTCCAGTTCCAACAGCGCCGCCTTCCATCGCAGCAAGAGGCCGAAATTGGCGTGATCTGGCAACGCGTCCCGGGCCACCCAGCCTTCCGGCCAATCCGCTTTCGCGCAATAATCGGCAAAAGCCGGAGACAAAGGCCGCTGTTTCAAGCGATCCGACATCCGAGGCGGACACAGCAGCGCCCCGCTGAAAATCGGACCGGCCAGGAATTTGGAGCCGGTGACGGCCACAAGGAAATCATGGGCCAGATAGGCACGGATCGTTGCCCCGGAGACGCGAAACTGGCAGGCGTCGATCATGATATCGAGCATGGCGCCGAAGCGCGCTTTCAGGCGAAAGACCGTTTCGAGGCCTGGCGCCAGCAGGCTGGTCTTGGAAACATCCGTGACGACCAAAAGGCATCTGAGTTCAGCCGCGCGGGCAAGCTCGATCAACCCCCTCAATTCCAATTCTATCTCTTCTTCGCTCCGCAACGTGCCATCCGGATTGCGCACCGCGACCGTCGTATT
Source organism: Rhizobium sp. NXC24 (assembly GCF_002944315.1). Lineage (NCBI taxonomy): Bacteria > Pseudomonadati > Pseudomonadota > Alphaproteobacteria > Hyphomicrobiales > Rhizobiaceae > Rhizobium > Rhizobium sp. NXC24. Next base: position 677,968 of record NZ_CP024314.1, on the reverse strand, counting down.
TCGCGTGGCATGTCCCGGGCTTAGTTCCTCACCCTTGGCGACGGGCCTATTACTGCTGACGCGGCTCATGAAGTGGCGCCCGGCTGCCGCGGTCATCACCCCGCTCCCGGTCTCGTTGCCCATCAGCGTGATGGTCATCAAGGTTCGATCGTCCTGGCGCGCCAGCAGCTCCGCAGCGAAAAGATGGATATCGGTGCCTGACGTCGCCATGACGGCATCCACCCGCGAAGGCCCTGAGCCTTGATCGAGGCCAAGCAGATGCAGCAGTTTCGTCCGCATCCGCGCGATCTCCCGCGCGTAGATGTCGGCCGCAGGCCGCGTTTCCATCTCCCGCAAAAGATCAGCATAATAAGCGCCGACCGCCGCGAAAGCCGGTGCGGAAATGGTCGATGCCGTCGAGGAGCCGAAGGCCAGATCCTGCGGTCGGGGCGATGGCCCGTAACCATACATGTTGAGACCGGTTGCAGCGTCGCACTCCAATCTCTCGTCCCCACCGGAAATCAGGCAGGTGAGAAGCGCATCCTTGTCCTTGCCGGACGGCTTTAACGGCGCGCCTGCGGTCTCAGCCATTTTGCCGTTCGAGGCAAGGCCGGGGGCGTAGTCGTCAAAGGTCTTCAGCATGCGGAAACATTCCTCTCACAGTCCTGAGATCGAAACGCGTCAAGCGCCGCGATCTGCACGAGGCCCGCAGGATGATTTCGGGCACGGAACATTAGGACAAATAAGATGGAGCGAAGCTGACTTGCCGATGGGACGCAGATGGCGGCACCAACGATTGCTCGATATTTTCCGCACGAATGGGTCATCCGGCAAGCGCAGGCGCGGCCCCTCTACGGCGAAAAGCTCATTGAGCTCATGACAACATCGAGAATCGATCAACTCTCCCTGCTGTTGCCGAAGCTCCAAACGAAAAAGCCTGCCGCGGGAGGAGGTGCGGCAGGCTTTCGAAAAGAACCGAACAGTAGCTGGGAGGAGGAGTGCTACTGTTCCCGCAGACGACCTTGGGAGGAGGATAAGGGCGCCTACATCACGAAGGGATGCGGGAGGAGGTGCATCGCTTCGATAACCAAGATCATATCGCAGATTTGCTCAGTTCATAGGCATTTCTTTGCAGGGCAGGCATGCGTTGTGCGAAAAGCGGGATGCTCCATTAGCATCGACTTACATTGAAAATGCGGGAAACCGCCGACAGCGTGCGCAAAACAAAAGCGCCCGCTCGGGAGGAAGCAGGCGCTGACGAAAAGTCGAAGTTATGGCGTTTATGAGCCGTTAGCGAGCAACCGCACCGCGAGCGATGTTGCGGATGTCGCCGCGGCCGATACCGAGGTCATCCAGTTCGCGCGTGGACATACGGCCCAGTTCGGCGACCGTTTGACGATACTTGCGCCAGTTGTTGAAAGAGCGTGCTACGTTCATGATGATCCCCTTTCTTCGGGCATTCGAAGCCGAGCTGCCGTCCGTGGCGCTCCCCTTTGCTTCGATGAGAGGTATATAATACGGCACCCTCGGTTATTGCAGCGCCAAGGCTTCACTGCACCCATGCAAGTAGCGCATGGGTCTGAAGGCGGCCCATTCTGTCACTTCAAATTCTCTCTCCGGACCAGGCCAACCGAAACATCTTTAGGGTTGACCTTTGTCAGCCCATTAGCATTCTTGCCGGTGAGCAACCGGCAAGAATTGCAGGCGCGCGTTGCTCAGACAATCAATGGCGCAAAAATAATTCGCTGCACGTGTCGTAATCTCACGCGGCCGTTCGTCATAATCGGGAAAGCGCCAAGCGGTTCACCGTTCCAGGCAATTCGATTGCCCTTCTGAATTCAAACTCAAGGCAGCACCATGACGACCGAAAGCCAGACTTTTGCCGATGTGGAACAGGATATTCCCACCGTGGAAGACCATAGTGCCCGCAACAAACTCGTTATAGCCCTGCTGCTGGTGTCGGCTTTTGTCGTCATTCTCAACGAAACCATCATGGGTGTTGCGCTCCCCCATCTGATGGCGGATCTCGATATCACCGCGAGTGCCGCTCAGTGGTTGACCACGGCCTTCATGCTGACCATGGCCGTCGTCATCCCGATCACCGGATACCTGCTGCAACGGCTCAACACCCGGCCAGTATTCATTCTCGCCATGTCGCTCTTCAGCGCCGGTACGCTGATCTCGGCGCTGGCGCCGGGTTTCGCGGCGCTTGTTCTCGGGCGGATCGTGCAAGCCTCGGGCACGGCGATCATGATGCCACTGCTGATGACGACAGTGATGACCTTGGTGCCGCCGGACTCCCGCGGCAGGACCATGGGTAATATCTCGGTCGTCATTTCCGTGGCGCCGGCCATCGGGCCCACCATTTCCGGCCTCATCCTTTCGGCGCTCGAATGGCGCTGGCTGTTCCTCCTGGTCTTGCCGATCGCGTTGGGCGCATTGACGCTTGGCGCCTTGCGGATGAAGAACGTGACGGTTCCAACCACCGCGCCGATCGATATCTTTTCGATCATCCTCTCAGCCATCGGTTTCGGCGGTTTCGTCTACGGCCTCAGCGGGCTCGGCGACGCAGCACTTCGCGCGCCCGTGGTGTCGCCATGGATTCCGCTCCTGACCGGCGCTGTCGTCATCGCGGTTTTCGTATTGCGTCAGTTGCATTTGCAGAAACAGGATAGAGCGCTGCTCGATCTGCGCACCTTGACCACAAAGACCTTCACGATCGCCGCCGCCATGATGGCCATTCTGATGATGTCGATGTTCGGCGTCTTCATCCTGCTGCCCATCTATCTGCAAAACGTGCTGGGATTGTCGACGCTGCAAACCGGACTGCTGTTGCTGCCTGGCGGGCTGATCATGGGCCTTTGCGCACCGACCGTCGGGCGCCTGTTCGATAAATACGGTCCAGCACCGTTGATCATTCCGGGGGCCATCATGCTCAGCATGGTGATGGGCGGACTGGTCTTCATTCAGCAGGATACGCCGTTTTGGATGCTGTTGATCGCCCATATCGTGCTCAGCATCGGTCTTGCGCTGATGTTCACGCCGCTATTCACCGTCAGCCTGGGATCGCTACCGCCGAACCTCTATTCGCATGGCAGCGCCATGCTCGGTGCGACCCAGCAAGTCGCCGGTGCCGCCGGCACCGCGCTGTTCGTCGCGATCATGACGCTCCGGTCCACCAGCCTCTCCGCTAGCGGCGCCAGTATCCTTACGGCAACGACTGGCGGCATTAAGGCGGCATTTCTCTGTGGGACGATCATCTCGCTGGGAGCGATCGCGGCGGCCTTGTTCATCAGAAAGCCAGAACACGGGCCGGAGGTGGGCCACCACCACTAGAGACATTTAACGCTGCGGAAGCTCGGTCATCTCGATACTGCGATTTGCTGGTGACAGGGCGGTCTTTCTCTGCGAAAAAGACGGTGATGAGAGACAGGGGCGCCCGTCGCGTGATGGGCTGAGAAGCACCCTTTGAACCTGAACCAGATAATGCTGGCGGAGGGAGTCGCTCGGGGTCTCGGCGTGCTCTTGTCGTTGTCCCCTTCGCGTCTCGCCCCGCCCGAAAGGGGCGATATGCAAGATAAAACCACTCCCGGCGCGCTGCTGACGGCCATGCGGACAAACCCTCCACTGGTGCTATGCATCACCAACTTGGTCGCGACGGCGTTTGCCGAAACGGAGGTCGGCGAATTCGCCGCAATCTCCGGTGCGTTGTCTATCGGCTGGATCAGAAAGGCACGCCCATGATCCGAAACGTCCTCTCCATCGCCGGCTCCGACCCCTCCGGCGGCGCCGGCATTCAAGCCGACCTGAAGACATTTTCGGCACGCGGCATCTACGGCATGGCGGCGCTGACCGCGTTGACGGCCCAGAACACGCAAGGCGTTTCCGGCGTTCACCCCGTTCCTCCGCAGTTCGTCGCCGATCAGATCAAGGCGATCTTTGCCGATATACGCGTCGATGCCGTCAAGATCGGCATGATTGCCAATGCGGCAATCGCCGAAGCCGTTGCCGATGCGCTCGCTCCCCATCGAGGCGTGCCGATCGTGCTGGACCCCGTCATGATCGCCAAGGGCGGTGCAGCGCTGCTTGCCGCGGATGCTGTCGACGTCCTGACCAACCAGCTTCTTCCCCTGGCCACGCTGCTGACGCCCAATCTGCCGGAAGCGGCGGCGCTTCTGCACGAACCCGTTGCCGAAAATCGCGAGACGATGGCGCGGCAGGCAGAAAGCTTAGCAAAGCTCGGCCCGCTGGCCGTTCTGGTCAAGGGCGGGCATCTTGCCGGCAATGAAAGCCCTGATGTTCTCGCAAGCCCGGAGGGGCTGACCTGGTTCGAAGCCGGTCGCATGCCAACCAAGAATACGCATGGAACCGGCTGCACGCTGTCCAGCGCCTTGGCGGCGGAGATTGCAAAGGGTTCGACACTGACGGAAGCTGTTGCCACCGCCAAGCATTATCTTGCGGGCGCGGTTGCGGCGGCCCAAACGCTCACCGTCGGCACCGGTCATGGGCCGGTCCAGCACTTCTACGAGCTTTGGCCATAAAGCTGAACGGCGACATATGTCGACTAACAGGCGAACATACGTCCTTTGCCACGCAGTTGACGCAAGTTTTAAGTGCGACATAATTAAAAATCACCACCATTAAAAGAGTGAACACATGATCAAGTTCTTATTGATGATGAGTGTCCTCGCTTTTGGAATTGCTGGTTTTGTCGTCGTTGACGAGAACCGAGCAATGGCCGCTGGTCCCTGCAATTCATCAGCTCAAAACTGCCCCTGAGAGATAGACCTCGGACGCTTGGCGATGAACGATTTGATCTACGCGGGCGCCATTGCAGCCGGAGCGGTGACGCTGCTGATCGAGGCATCTCGGAATTTCAACTCGCAAACCGGCGACCATCCATTCTCGCTGCACCCGATTCTCAAAGAAGTCGAGGTGAGGAACCTCTGCACGACCGGCGAGATTATCGCTGGTTTCACCTTCTATGCTGGCTTGTACCTTATCGTCTACGCCGTGGTCTTGGGGTCGGCAGAGGTGTATGACCTGTTATTGAGCGCGAGCAAGGCCAGAAGCGAAATCGGTGCAACCGACAACGTCCTGTTGCCCGCAAGTGACCCGTCGGTACTGTCTGCGACGAGCTACGGCAAACCCATCTTCGTTTCTGCCCTCTTAATTTCATTCCTGTCGATTGGTGCTGTCAAACCCATCGAAGCGACGATGAGAAGTCTTGCTCATCGGATGGCCGGCATCCCCCGGGGCGTCTACAGGGTCATAGAGAGTCTACGCAGCGTGGACTATGAGGAGTTCCTAAGAGATCAACCGGGATTGTTGGTCACAAGTTTTCGCGACGCGACTGAATCAATCAAGAATAGTATCGGTTTAGGCAGGAAAATAGCGGAGATCGAGTCATCGTTGGCCACAATTGACTATCTCTCAGTCGCTACAAACGCGAATAATCGAATGCTATACTTCCCGCTATATCAAATGTCTGAGCTGGAAGCACTGTCGAACAAGCTCGACGGGCAGCTCACCGCCTTGCATGACCTCATAGCTGCTTTACAAAAGAAGCTTCAATCCGGCAGCGAAGACGGAGCCGCAAAGCCCGATATACATGAAATATGGGACGCGCTTTCGAATCTCCAGCGCGAAGCGGCGATCGCGCGATCGAATACGATGGCAGTGTTCGCCGTCTTATTTGTGCGCAATAACCGGTCAGTCTTCAGCCAAAGCGGCTTGCTCCGCAGGCGCCCTCCGAAACTCGGTCAGAAGTCTCAAAGGAAAGAAGAAACAAGACCTCTGAGCCCGATGGAAAAAACCATAAAGCGAATCCAGGAAAAATATAACGCCGAACAAAACTCGTTCGCGATCAGCATGATGGTTGGCTTGGTCCTTGGCGCGATCGCGACTTTTCTCATTTACAACCAGTGGCGTGACTGGAAAGTGCAAAGTGATCCAGGCGTGTATAGCGAACAAACACGCGTCTTAGAGAACGAAATTGCTAATCAAGTGAGAGCAAACAATAATGCAAGCGCGAACAATGATAAATTAAATACAAAGGATACCATCGCCCAGCCTGTTTGTTCTCCAGCTGACGCCGACTGCAAGACGAAGGAAGCCATTCACCGATATAATCTTTCCCAACGGCCCATTTTTATCGAAACGACAGCCTGGGATACTCTTCATTCGGGACTTCTGGTTCTCTTGAGCGTTTTCTTTGTGCTCGTCGCGCGCGAGGTACGCATCGAGCAACAATCATGGCGAACGGACTGGAAATTCTATCAATTTCCGTTCCTGACGCTGCTTGGCATGTCCTTGCTGTCGGGGCTTATCGCAGTTTTTGCGTCGGCTGCGGTCAACTTTGCTAAGTTGGCATGGGCCGTAAATTTTCATCTGACACAAACGCAAATCATTTTTTTATTCGAACAATCGGGAGAGTTTTTTGCCCTCCATTTTGGGGCCGGGTTGATCCTCTCATTCGCGGCCCTCGTTATTATGGATAAGCACAGGCATCTCAGTGTTTTTTGGACAGTATTAATCAGTATTATTTTCTCTGCAGTATATGCGGGATATATGTGGCTTGCGATTTTCCTGACCTATGGATCTGCACTTCCCTCAGCACCAAAAGCCGCTTTGTTCTCTCAACAAACGAGAGACACGTTTATTTTTTGCTTCGTTCCATTTCTATTTCTTCTGACATTTGCCGTTATGCTTGAGATTACGGAGGCTGGAGACGACGACGCGAAATAGAAACTGAACTAAGGGGGCGATCAATGAATACTGCACTGCTCAGTTCGCTTTTTGCGTGTTTTACCTTTATTGCGGGAGGGGTCGCGGAAGCCGAGCCTCCCCAGCAACCGCCAGTCACGACATGCAACGAGAAGACGCAGCTTTGCATCGGGGTCCGAAGCGATGCCCGGCCCTTTTCCTATAGGTCCAGCCTGCCCGGCGAGAAGGCATCCGATGCGGCACGCGGTCCGTTGGAACGAGCCGGTTATACGGGCTACATGGTGCGAATATGTGATGCCGCCCTCGCCGAGATGATACTGGACGCAAAGCCAGGCGAATTGACCTTCAATGACATCGGCATCTACGACATTGACGAGGCGCGTGAAAAAGAAGCTTCAGCAGGTGCGACCACCGTTGCAGGCAAAGACGCCACCACGAGCAACACTATTTCCCCGATAAACGATTCGCGTTTCCTCGACCTTGGCGTCAAGTTTGACATACTTTGCGATCCGGCAACGATCACCAATGAACGGCGCAACGGCTTCATAGTTTCTGCGCCGCTCTTTTTAACCGGGATAAGCTACATCACACGCAAGGGGGAGGATCCGCCGGATAAAATCTGTTCCTACCCCAAAAAGCCACTAATCGGTCTTGTAGGTGGGACGACAGCTCAGAATGAGGGAATCAACGCGCTTCTGATTGCGCATGAGCTTCCCAAATTCGAAGACGCGCTAATCGATTACTTGCGCGGCGATCCGCTGAATCCGGATTCAAAGCCTTTGTGCGGAGAAGGTACTGAAAACAGGGTCAAGTCCTATAGCGGGTATACAGCCGCGGCAAACGCATTCTGCCATGATGATTTTCACTATTTCGTGGGTGATCTCGAAATCATTACCGAAAACGTCAAGATGATCCCGGGATGCGCATATGACAACGGCACGAGGACTTATACTAACGATCGCTACGCAGTCTTCGGGAAGGCTAGGCCCGAGAATGACAATAGGGGTACCGCGCGTCAGTTGCTGGTCGCCAGTTTTTTTGAGTTTCTTTCACAAAAGGTCGTGTTCAACCCCTCCATCCTCGACAAGGCTTTCGGTGATACGTTCCAAGGCGCAACTCCCAGCCACAAGCTCGACGTATTTTACTGGAGTGTCCGCGGGGAGCGCGAATAAGACGCCCGTCACCACGACAAGATCCCTATCGCCAGTGGGATGACTCGTGTGAGGTCCAAGTCATTATCAATATCGGTCGATCCGGAGGAAAACGTCCGGCTCTACGTCCGCATTTCACTGGTGCGCTTTATTGCTTCAATTCTCGCTCGAACGCTTCGATCTGCCGGAGCACCCATGGATCATCGGCGGAATAGTGAACGGTCTCCTGCTCCGCCCGCTTCCGGCATCGCTCCGAGAGCCAGTCAATCAAAGCGAGAAGCAGCCGCATGCGAGTTATCCGTGCTGTCCAGGGACTTGAGAGGCCCGGCCACCTGCCTCGTGAGCTGTCAGCAGCCGAGCCTCGATCAACCGCAAGGCGTTGCGGCGATTGTTTATTTGCCTTCCGCTAAATGAATGTTAGCTGAACAAATATACAGCTTATAAGAGAATATTTATATTCGTCATGGAGATCGCTGAGGTCATATTGCTCCTCTCGGTCTAGCGTCTGGTTTCAAGCGTGATACCTTCCAGATCTGGTCTTATGGGCATGTTGTTCTAGGCTCTGGGCTGCGCCGGCTCTTCTTGAGATCGATGAACGTGTGCCAGAGGACGGTGGCAAGGATGATGGCGCCGCCGACGAAGGTGGCAAGCGGCGGTTTTTCGGAAAAAAACAGCCAGACCCAGAATGGCGTGAGCACAATCTCCATCGTCCCGATAAGAGCGGCGTCCGCGGGCGGCATGCGCTTCGCGCCGGCGAGAAACAGGACGAGCGCAAAGGAGAAATTGGTTGCTCCAAAGGCGGCAAGCACCAGCCAGTTGTGTAGATCGAGCGAACCGACCGAGCTGAACGGCGCAAAGATGACGAGTGTCAGGAAGGCACCGATGATAGTCGGCGGCAGGCTCGGTACACTGCGGTCGATGCGCGGAATGATGATGACCAGGGCGAATGAGGCCGTCATCCCGAGCGCTAGGAGATCGCCGAGACCGGTGCCGCCGCCGATCGAGGAGGCAACGATGATCGCCACGCCGAGCAGGCAGACGCCGCCTGCAATCAGCGTTCTCCGCGGCACCCGCTCCTTCAAGATCGCCCAGCCGAGGAAGGCGGCGATGAAGGGCGCCGTGGCATAGATCATGGTCACATTCGCGACGGTGGTCATATAAAGCGCGCCGATGAAGCAGGCCTGGCTGAAGGTTTGGCAGGCGATCATCGCAAGCCCCGACGGGTGAAAGACCGAGCTCCATTGGCGGCGCGAGAATCCGCCTTCAAGAAAGAAGCTCGGGATCAGCAGGAACAATCCGCCGAACAGGGACCGCCAGGCGATCGCCGTCCAGAGATCCGTCGTCAGCAGCCGCGCATAGACGCCGCTGGCGCTCCAAGCGAGCGTTGCCGCAACGACGAGGGCGACGCCCTTTTCGTACTCATTGGCAGAGAATGATCTGGCGGGGGCCTGAATGGTCATGTGCGGTATCTCGGAAGCGAAGCACCTGAACGGATCGCCCCTGTGTGCGCCGATATTTGACATCAGACAAACGAATAGTAGAGATATATGCCATCGGAAATTTTTGTGGCTTGCCCATGCGCGAACCCATCGAAAGCGATTTGCTCCGGACGTTTCTCATCATCACCGAGACGTCGAATTTTTCCGTTGCCGCACAGCGCATTGGCCGCACGCAATCGGCCGTCAGCGCCCAAATCAAGCGTCTCGAAGAAATTGTCGGCGAGGCGCTATTCGAAAGAAGCGCACGTGGGGTCGTGCTGACCCGGCCGGGAAATCAGTTGCTGCCCTACGCCCGACGGATCGTCGACCTGTTGAACGAGGCCGCTGCGACGATCCGCACCAAGCCGTTGAATGGACCTGTGCGGATCGGAATTCCAGAAGAATATAGCCAAACCGTCCTGCCCGCGGCGCTTGCCGCCTTCGCTGTCCGGCATCCAGCCGTCGAAGTGACCGTTTCCTGCGACTACACCGCTCGAAATCTCAGCGCGCTGGAGAAGGACGAACTCGATATCGCTGTGGTCTTCGACTGGAGCAATCAGACCACCGGCGAGGTGCTCTGCATCGATCCGACAGTCTGGGTAACATCGTTGGTGCACCGCTTGCATGACGCGACGCCGCTGCCTGTTGCGACATACCGGAACTCGACCTGGGCGCGCGACTTTGCCCTGCGTTCCCTGGAGCAGCAGGCGCGGCCCTATCGCATCGCCTTCGTTGCCGATACCAGTTCCGGCCTGAAAAACGCCGTCTCCGCAGGCCTCGCCGTCACGACGCTATCCCGCAGTAACATTCCGCATGGCTGCCGGGAGCTGACGAGCGACGACGGCTTTCCGCCGGTCGATTCCTCGCGCGTCGTGCTTCGCCGCAATCCCTATCATTCCAGCGAGGCGATCCAGGAGCTCGCGGAAATGGTGCGTGAAGCCTTCCAGCCTATGTCGGCTCTGCTGCAGCCGTAGAGCGCCCGCGCAGGCGCCGCCGCGTGCCGGAGGGACTTTCCGAAAAACTGGCGCGATAGCTTCGGGAAAATGCCGAAGCCGAGTTGAAGCCGGTTGCCGCGGCAATCTCAGCGAAAGAATCCTTGGTCTCGATCACCTTGCGGCGCGCAGCATTGAGCCGAAGGGCGAGATAATGCACATGCGGAGGCGCGCCGATGCTTTCCTGAAAGAGCGCCTGGAGATGGCGAGCGCTGAGGCCGATGCGCCGCGCCAGGCGCGTCAGGACCAGCGGTTGCTCGATGTTTTCCTCCATCAGACGAATGGCCTGTGCAACGCGCGGGTCGCGCATCCGCAAGCCGGCGGTCGAGGGCGAAAGCTCAGCCGCGCTCCGCGTATTGGCCGGCTCGTAGATAAAAAGCCTGCTGACTTCGAGCGCAAGCGAATAGCCCTGCCGCCGCCGGATGATCTCCAGCATCAGGTCGACGGTCGGCAGCGAGCCGGCGGTGGTGATGCGCTTGCCGTCGATCACGAAACGATCCTTGACGGCACGGACCTGCGGATAGGCTAGCGCGAAATCGTCGAAATCCTCCCAATGAACAGCCGCCGAAACATCGTCGAGAAGGCTTGCCTCGGCGAGCAGCCAACTGCCGGATTCGATGCCCGCCATCATCGAACGGTAGCGCGCCGTCTGCGACAACTGCATCTTCAGCGCCTGCGTCGCGCTGCCCCGCCAATTGTAGCTCGCCAGCACGAAGAGCGGAGTGGTGTCGCTTGTGGGGCGGAAGCCGCCCGACGCAGGAACCGGGATATGGCTCGTCGTTTCGACGGGCGCGCCATCAAGTGTAAACAAGCGCCAGCGATAGATCTCGGCTCCGGAGATACGATTGGCCCCACGCAACGGTTCGATCACCGAAGCAATCAGGATCAGGTTCGTTTCCGGAAGCACCAGCAGATCGATGTCGAGTGGTGTGTTGGACGAAGTCAGCACGGGCATTCCCTGATATTTCCGGTAATGTATCGTTCTCTTCCGAAAATGCAAAGCATGGGAACGTCGCATGCCTCGTAATGGGCTCAATACGAGGGAGAACAAAAATGCCTCTTGCGATGAACCGCGATGTCTTCATCACCTGCGCCGTCACCGGCGCCGGCGACACGGTTTCCAAATCCAGCCATGTTCCGATCACTCCCAAGCAGATCGCGGAATCCGCGATCGATGCCGCCAAGGCTGGTGCCGCCGTCGTCCACTGCCATGTCCGCGACCCCGAGACCGGCGCCGCGAGCCGCCGCAACGATCTCTACAGGGAAGTGACGGATCGCATCCGCTCTGCGGATGTCGATGTGGTGCTCAACCTGACCGCCGGCATGGGCGGCGACCTGATCTTCGGCGATGTTGAAAGCCCCCTGCCCCTTAACGCCCGCGGTACTGACATGGCAGGCGCCTCCGAGCGCGTCAGCCACGTCGCCGAATGCCTGCCGGAAATCTGCACGCTCGATTGCGGCACGATGAACTTCAGTCTCGGCGACTATGTCATGACCAACACGCCCTCCATGCTGCGGGCGATGGCAAAGAAGATGACGGATCTCGGCGTGCGTCCCGAGATCGAAGCTTTCGATACCGGTCATCTCTGGTTTGCCAAGCAGCTTGCCGAGGAGGGTCTTATTGAGGACCCGGTCCTCATCCAGCTTTGCATGGGCATCCCCTGGGGGGCGCCCGATGACCTCAACACCTTTATGGCGATGGTCAATAACGTTCCCGAAAGCTGGACCTTCTCGGCCTTTTCGATCGGCCGTAACGCCATGGCCTATCCGGCGGCGGCGATCCTTGCCGGCGGCAACGTTCGCGTTGGGCTCGAGGACAATCTCTATGCCGGAAAGGGCATGCTCGCGACCAATGCGCAGCTCGTCGAAAAGGCGGTGCAGGCGGTCGAAGGCATGGGCGCGCGCATCATCGGCCCCGAGGATGTCCGCAAGAAGCTAAAACTGACGAAGCGCTGAGGCCACCATGACCAGGATCAACAAGGCAGCCTGCATCGGCGGCGGCGTCATCGGCGGCGGATGGATTGCCCGCTTTCTGCTGGCGGGTATCGATGTCGATGTCTTCGACCCGCATCCGGAAGCGACCCGCATCGTCGGCGAAGTTCTGGCGAACGCGGAAAAAGCCTATGCGATGCTGACCGGTGCGCCGCTTCCACCGCGCGGCAAGCTCACTTTCAGGGACACGCTTGAAGCGGCCGTCGGCGATGCCGACTGGATCCAGGAAAGCGTGCCCGAGCGGCTCGACCTCAAACGTAAAGTCCTGACGCAGATCGATGCGGTAGCAAGGCCCGATGCCCTGATTGGCTCATCCACTTCGGGGCTGCTGCCAACCGATCTGCAACGCGATATGCGTCATCCGGAACGCCTCTTCGTCGCCCATCCCTATAACCCCGTCTATCTGCTGCCGCTCGTCGAAATCGTCGGCGGTGAAAAGACTTCGATGGAAACGATCAAGGCCGCCATGGCCCGGCTGCCGCCAATCGGCATGAAGGGCGTGCACATTGCCAAGGAGATCGAAGCTTTCGTCGGCGACCGTCTGCTGGAAGCCCTGTGGCGCGAGGCGCTTTGGCTGATCAAGGACGATATCTGCACGGTAGAGACGCTGGATGACGTCATCCGCTATTCCTTCGGCCTGCGCTGGGCGCAGATGGGTCTGTTCCAGACCTACCGCATTGCCGGCGGCGAAGCGGGTATGCGGCACTTCCTGGCGCAGTTCGGCCCGGCCCTGCAATGGAACTGGACGAAGCTTATGGATGTCGTCGATCTCGACGACGCCCTTGTCGAAAAGATCGGCCAGCAGTCGGACGAACAGGCGGCAGGCCTGTCGATCCGCGAGCTGGAGCGCATTCGCGACGAAAATCTCGTCGGCATCCTGCAGACGCTGAAGGGCGGCCATGGCGGCAAGGGCTGGGGCGCCGGCAAGCTGCTTAAGGAATTCGAGCACGGCCTCTGGGCCTCCGCCGGCGGCGACAAAAAGCTGGCGGATCTCGCGCAGCCTCTGCGTCTGATCGAAACCAAAGTCAGCCCGGCATGGGTGGACTACAACGGCCATATGACGGAACACCGCTATCTGCAGGTCTTCGGCGACACGTCTGACGCGTTGCTGCGTCTGATCGGCGTCGATCTCGATTATGTCGAGCGCGGTCACAGCTACTATACAGTGGAGACTCATATTCGCCATCTTGGCGAAGCCAAGCTCGGCCAAGCTATCCATTCCACCTGCCAACTTCTGTCCGCCGACGAGAAGCGACTGCACGTGTTCCATACGATCTACGACACGATAACCGGCGAAGCGATCGCCACCGCCGAACAGATGCTGCTGCATGTCGACGCCAAGGCCGGCAAAGCCGCTCCCGCACCGGAGGAGGTGCTGAGCAAAATAAGGCCGATTGCCGAGGCCCACGCAAGACTGCCTGTGCCTGAAGGCGTCGGGCGTCATGTCGGACAAAAGCGTTAGGAGGGGAGCGATCATGAATTTCGGGCTCAACGAAGAGCAGGAGATGATCGTCCAGACGGTCCGCGACTTCGTGGAGACGGAGATTTATCCGCATGAAAACGAGGTCGAGCGTACCGGCCTCGTGCCGCCTGAGCTTGGGGACGAGATCCGGCGCAAATGCATCGAGCTCGGCTTCTATGCCTGCAATTTCCCCGAGAAAATCGGTGGCGCCGGGCTTGATCACGTCACCTTCACCCTTGTCGAGCGCGAGCTGGGTCGGGGCTCGATGGGGCTCACCGTCTTTTTCGGCCGTCCTTCCGGCATTCTGATGGCCTGCGAGGGCGAGCAGCGCGAACGCTATCTTCTGCCGGCCGTGCGTGGCGAGAAGATTGACGCGCTCGCCATCACCGAACCCGACGCCGGCTCCGACATGCGCGGCATGAAATGCGCAGCCCGGCAGGATGGCGACGATTTCGTTCTGAACGGCACCAAACATTTCATCTCGCACGCAGACATCGCCGATTTCGTCATCGTCTTTGCCGCAACCGGCGAAGAGGAAACGCCGAGGGGCGTGAAGAAGAAGATCACCGCTTTCCTGGTCGATCGCGGCACGCCGGGGTTCGAGATCCTCAAGGGCTACGATTCAGTTTCCCATCGCGGCTATCACAACGTGATACTGAGCTTCACGGATTGCCGTCTGCCTAAATCCCAAGTGCTGGGTGGGGTACATCGCGGCTTCGATATTGCCAATGAGTGGCTTTACGGAACGCGTCTGACGGTCGCCGCGAGCTGTGTCGGGCGGGCCCGGCGCGTTTTCGATCTGGCGCTGCCCTATGCGGCGGAGCGGAAACAGTTCGGCAAACCGATAGGCGCCAATCAGGGCGTGTCGTTCAAGCTTGCCGACATGATCACGGAGATCGACGCCGCCGACCTGCTGACACTATCCGCCGCGTGGAAACTGGATGCCGGCATCCCGGCCAATCGCGAGATTGCGTCCGCCAAGCTCTACGCCTCCGAAATGCTTGCCCGCGTCACCGACGAGGCGATCCAGATTTTCGGCGGCATGGGCTTGATGGACGACCTGCCGCTTGCCCGTTTCTGGCGCGATGCGCGCGTCGAACGCATCTGGGACGGAACCTCGGAAATTCAGCGTCACATCATCAGCCGCGATCTGCTGCGGCCATTCGGAGCGTGATCGGATGACGCAACGCCCGCTCGATCGCCTGATCAGACCGCAAACGATCGCCGTCTTCGGCGGCCGTGAGGCGCGCCGGGTCATCGAACAATGCGATCGCATGGGTTTTGCCGGGGACATCTGGCCGGTGCATCCGACGCTCGATAACGTACTTGGGCGCCGCTGTTATCGATCGGTGGAAGACCTGCCCGCCGCACCGGATGCCGCCTTCGTCGGTGTTAACCGGATGCTGACTATCGATATCGTGCGCGCGCTTTCAGCCAGAGGCGCCGGCGGCGCCGTCTGCTACGCCTCCGGCTTCAGCGAAGCCGTCGCCGAACTGGCCGATGGTGCCACTTTGCAGGAGGCCTTGGTCGATGCGGCCGGCGACATGCCGATCGTCGGGCCGAATTGTTATGGCGTGATCAACGGTCTCGATGGCGCCCTGCTCTGGCCCGATCAGCACGGAATGGTGCGTGTCGAACGCGGTGTTGCCATTCTCACCCAATCCTCGAACATCGCCATCAATCTCTCCATGCAAAGGCGTGGCCTCCCCATCAGCTATCTGATGACGGCAGGCAACCAGGCGCAGATCGGATTGTGCGATCTCGCCCTCGCCGTCCTGGAAGATCCTCGCGTTACGGCGATCGGCCTGCATATCGAGGGGTTCGGCAACGTCCAGACCCTTCAAAAACTTGCCGTGCGTGCGAGGGAATTGCGCAAACCCGTCATCGCTCTGAAGGTCGGCAAATCCGAACAGGCGCAGCGCGCCGCCGTTTCGCATACGGCATCCCTGGCCGGCAGCGATGCGGTTGCCGATGCGGTTCTCGCTCGCCTCGGCATCGGCCGGGTCGCGACCCTGCCGGAACTCGTCGAAACGCTGAAACTGCTGCACGTGACTGGCCCACTGCAAAGCAATGCGATCTCTTCGATGAGCTGTTCCGGCGGGGAGGCCTCGCTAATGGCCGATGCTGCGACCGGCCGGGCGGTGGATTTTCGCGCTCTGAAACCGGAGCAATTGCCGGCCTTGCGGCACAGCCTCGGCGAGATGGTGACGCTCTCCAATCCTCTCGACTACCACACCTTCGTTTGGGGCGATCTTTCACGCCAGTCGGAGGCCTTCACCGCCATGTTCGAAGGCGACTACGCGCTCAATCTGATCGTCCTCGATTTTCCGCGCGACGATCGTTGCGATGCAGCGGACTGGATGACGACGGTTGCCGCCGTTGCTGCTGCGGCAAAACGCACTGGCGCCCGCGCTGGCATCCTGGCGACGCTGCCGGAAAACATGCCGGAAACGATTGCTTTGCAGCTAATGCGGGATGGCATAGTGCCTCTCTGCGGCATTAGCGAAGCCATCACGGCGGCGGAAGTGGCAAGCCGGATCGGAATGGCCTGGCGTGCTCAATCCCCGCTACCGCTGCTCGATATTCCCGTGATCGCAGGCGAGATCGAAACCTTGAGCGAGGCGGCGGCCAAAGCGGAGTTGTCCGCCGCCGGTCTCGCCATTCCCTTAGGCGAAACGGCATCCAATCCGAGCGAGGCCGCAGAACAGGCGCGCCGTATCGGCTTTCCTGTTGCCCTGAAGGCGTTGGGCGTCGAGCACAAGTCCGAGGTCGGAGCCGTCGCACTCAACCTCTGGGATGTGGAGGCGGTGCAAAGAGCGGCGCAGCGGATGGTTCCGATCGCCTCCGGATACCTCGTCGAACGGATGGTCGAGCGCCCCGTCGCCGAGTTGATCGTCGGCGCCGTGCGCGATCCCGTCGTCGGATTGGCATTGACGATCGGCGCGGGTGGAATCCTAGTGGAATTGCTTGAAGACTCCGTTATTTTAGCCCTTCCCGTGACGAAGACAGACGTGTTGGACGCCATATCGCGGCTGAAGGTCAGGAAGTTGATCGAAGGCTATCGTGGCGGGGCGAAGAGCAGTCTCGATGCAGTTGCCGACGCCGTCTTATCAGCGGCAGAATATGTCGTAAAAAACGCCGCACGACTGGAAGAACTGGACATTAATCCATTGATGGTTCTGCCTGAAAATCGTGGCGTCATTGCCGCGGATGCCCTCATCCGGCGAAGGAGGTAGCGGAAGTTGCACAGCCCCATTGGCACAAGGCGCGACAACGGTATCTTGGAGGTCATCATCGACCGGCCGAAGGCGAACGCCATCGACCTTGGGACAAGCCGCGAGATGGGGCTGATCTTCCGCGATTTCCGTGACGACCCCGATCTGCGCGTGGCGATCATTTCCGGTGCCGGCGAGAAGTTCTTTTCGGCCGGCTGGGATTTGAAGGCGGCTGCCGCCGGCGATGCGGTCGACGGCGACTATGGCGTCGGCGGTTTCGGGGGTCTGCAGGAGCTTCGCGATCTCAACAAGCCGGTGATTTGCGCCGTCAATGGCATCTGTTGCGGCGGCGGCCTGGAGATTGCCCTTTCCACCGATCTGATCATCGCCGCCGAACACGCGACCTTCGCCCTTCCGGAAATCCGCTCGGGGACCGTCGCAGATGCTGCATCGATCAAATTACCGAAGCGCATTCCCTATCATATCGCCATGGACATGCTCCTGACCGGCCGCTGGCTTGACGTTGCCGAGGCTCATCGTTGGGGCTTCGTCAATGAGATCGTCGCTGCGGACCGATTGATGAGCCGAGCCTGGGAACTTGCCCGGCTTCTCGAAGGCGGCCCGCCGCTCGTCTACGCAGCCATCAAGGAAATTGTCCGCGAAGCGGAGGGAACGACGTTTCAGACTGCCATGAACAAGATCACCAAACGGCAATTTGCGACCGTCGATGCCCTCTATTCGAGCGAGGATCAGTTGGAAGGCGCAAGGGCATTCGCGGAGAAGCGAAGCCCAATCTGGAAAGGAAAGTGAGAAGGCGGCGACAACCGCATTATTTTCCCGCATGATCGCGGGCAATCGAGCTTCCGGCGGAGAGGAAACCGCATCCGAAGCTTTGCCCGAAAGTTCTATCAACGCATCAAGAAGAAGGAACAGGGGAATGAAAGATTACACAAAACACTTGGCAAGCCGTGTGACCTCCGGCGGTCTCAGCCGTCGCGAATTCATGGGGCGCGCCATGGCGGCCGGTATGACATTGGCACTTGCCGATCAGCTTTTCACCGAAAGCGCGATGGCAGCCGAACCAAAACGCGGTGGCCATCTGAAACTCGGCCTCGAAGGCGGTGCCGCAACCGATTCCAAGGACCCGGCAAAATTCCTGTCACAGTTCATGTTCTGCGTCGGCCGTTGCTGGGGCGACATGCTAGTGGAATCTCACCCCCTGACCGGTGCCGCCGTGCCGGCACTTGCCGAATCCTGGGAGCCGTCGAAGGACGCTGCCACATGGACCTTCAAGATCCGCAAGGGCGTCAAGTTCCACAATGGCAAGGAGCTAACCATCGACGACGTCGTCGCCACCCTCAAGCGCCACACCGACAGCAAGTCGGAATCAGGCGCGCTCGGCGTCATGAAATCGATCAAGGAGATCAAGGCCGACGGCGACAATCTCGTCCTGACGCTGACCGAAGGCAACGCCGACATGCCGTTGCTGCTCTCCGACTACCATCTCGTCATCCAGCCGAATGGCGGTAATGACGATCCCCTCGCTTCGATCGGCACCGGTCCTTACAAGCTCGTCAGTTTCGAGCCCGGCGTGCGCGCGACGTTCGAGAAGAACAAGGACGATTGGCGTACTGATCGCGGTTATGTCGACTCGATCGAAATCATCGGCATGAACGATGCGACGGCACGTATCGCCGCGCTGTCGTCCGGTCAGGTGCACTACATCAATCGCGTCGATCCAAAGACCGTGGACCTGTTGAAGCGCGCGCCCAATGTCGAAATCCTCTCGACCGCCGGCCGCGGGCATTACGTGTTCATCATGCATTGCAACACGGCGCCGTTCGACAATAACGACCTTCGCCTGGCGCTGAAATATGCCATGGACCGCGAAACCATGGTGAAGAAGATCCTCGGCGGCTACGGCAAGGTCGGCAACGACTTCCCGATCAATAGCACCTATGCCCTCTTCCCCGAAGGCATCGAGCAGCGCAGCTAC
This sequence comes from Rhizobium sp. NXC24, assembly GCF_002944315.1. Classification (NCBI taxonomy): domain Bacteria; kingdom Pseudomonadati; phylum Pseudomonadota; class Alphaproteobacteria; order Hyphomicrobiales; family Rhizobiaceae; genus Rhizobium; species Rhizobium sp. NXC24. The sequence goes on along the minus strand of NZ_CP024314.1, from coordinate 658,977 downwards.
GATCCCGACAAGGCCGCCTTCCACTATAAGAAGTCCGGCCACAGCGGCTCCGTGCTGCTGCGCACCTCGGAAGTCGCCTTCCCGGGCGCCGTCGACGCCGCGGTCCTCTATCAGGAAAGCTGCAAGAAGGCCGGCATCAACATCGAGGTTAAGCGCGAGCCGGGCGACGGCTACTGGACCAACGTCTGGAACGTCCAGCCCTTCTCCACCTCCTATTGGGGCGGCCGCCCGACGCAGGATCAGATGTATTCCACCGCCTATCTCTCGACGGCGGACTGGAACGACACCCGCTTCAAGCGTCCGGACTTCGACAAGCTTCTCCTGGAAGCCCGCTCGGAACTCGACGAAGCCAAGCGCAAGGAGCTTTATCGCAGCATGGCGATGATGGTCCGCGACGAGGGCGGCGTCATTCTGCCGATGTTCAACGACTTCGTGAACGCCTCCACCAAGCAGGTGAAGGGCTATGTCCACGACATCGGCAACGATATGTCGAACGGCTACGTCGCGACCCGCGTCTGGTTGGAGACCTGATGCTCGAAGCAGGGCAGAAACGCCCTTATCTCTAACGGAACCGGGATCGCGGAAAACCTTCGCGGTCCTCCAGACGTTTCAGCGCGAGGCATCAGTCATGTCCAATCTACAACCCAGCACAGTGCTGCCCGGATTGCGGTTCAAGCAGCGCTTCCCGCTGCTTTCCCTCATCATCGAGCGTTGCCTGCTCAGCCTCGTGCTGCTTTTCGCGGTCTCGGTCCTGATCTTCGGCGGCCTCGAAGCCTTGCCGGGCGATTTCGCGACCACCTATCTCGGCCAGTCGGCAACGCCACAGGCCGTCGCCAATATCCGCACCGAACTCGGCCTCAACCGGTCTGTCACGACCCGCTACGTCGAATGGCTCGGCAACGCCGTGCAGGGCGATTTCGGTACATCCTGGGCCAGCAAGAATTCCGTCAGCGAGCAGATCGGCAAACGTCTCGGCAATTCGCTTTTCCTTGCGGCCTGTGCCGCAGTAATCTCCGTACCACTCGCCGTCGGGCTCGGCATGCTGGCCGTGCATTTCCGAAACCGTTTGCCCGACAAGATCATCAACGTGATCTCGCTGGCGGCGATTTCATTGCCGGAATTTTTCATCGGTTATCTGCTCATTCTGTTTTTCGCCGTGAAATTCGGGATCGCGACCTTTCCGGCGACCGTCTATGACGGTATGGGCTTTATCGACCGATTGAAGGCCATCGCCTTGCCGACGGCGACGCTGGTGCTCGTCGTCCTCGCGCATATGATGCGCATGACACGGGCAGCGATCCTCTCGGTCATGTCGTCCGCCTACATGGAAACGGCGGAATTGAAGGGTCTCAGCGCCTTTCGCGCGATCGTCAAACATGCCGCCCCCAATGCGCTGGCGCCGATCATCAACGTCGTGGCGCTGAACCTTGCCTATCTCATCGTCGGTGTCGTGGTGGTGGAAGTCGTCTTCGTCTATCCCGGCATGGGTCAGTACATGGTCGATGCCGTCACCGTGCGCGACATGCCGGTGGTCCAAGCCTGCGGCCTGATCTTCGCCGCCGTCTACATCCTGCTCAACATGGTTGCCGATATCCTGGCGATCGTCGCAAACCCGCGCCTGAGGCATCCACGATGAGATTGAGAGACATCCCCATCACCGCCTGGGTCGGCATCATCGGCATTCTGCTGGCTTTCATCTGCGCGATCTTTGCCCCCCTGATCGCGCCCTATGGCGAAACCGAAGTCGTCGGCAATGTCTGGCAGCCAGCCGACGCGCAATATTTCTTCGGCCTTGACAATCTCGGCCGCGATATCCTTTCGCGGCTTATCTACGGCGCCCGCACCACGCTGTTCGTGGCGCTGACCGCGACGATCATTTCGTTTTCGCTCGGCATCATCCTCAGCTTCACCGCCGCTGTCTCGCGTGGATTGATCGACACGGTCTTCTCGCGTTTCAACGATTTGATGATGTCCATCCCGACCTTGATCTTCGCGCTGGTGGTGCTCGCCGTGCTACCGCAGAATCTCGCCGTGCTCATCCTCGTCATGGCGATCCTCGATTCCACGCGCGTCTATCGCCTCGGCCGCGCGGTCGCGCTGGACGTGGCGGTCATGGAGTTCGTGGAAGCCGCCAAACTGCGCGGCGAAGGCAAGGTCTGGATCATCTTCCGTGAAATCCTGCCGAACACGCTCTCGCCATTGCTGGCGGAGTTCGGCCTGCGTTTTGCCTTTTCGATCCTGTTCCTGTCGACGCTGTCATTCCTCGGGCTCGGCATACAGCCGCCGTCGGCCGATTGGGGCGGCATGGTCAAGGACAATAAGGACGGTATCATCTTCGGCATTTCCGCCGCTCTCGTGCCGGGCTCCGCGATTGCGGCGCTTGCAGTCTGTGTCAATCTGGTGGTCGACTGGCTCTTGAAGCGCACCTCCAGCCTCAAGGGAGGACGTGGCGATGCCTGAGCTTCTTTCCGTTCGCGATCTCAAGATCCAAGCGACCAGCTACCCGCCCGGCGAACCGCCGAAGCGGGTCACGATCGTCGACGGCGTCTCCTTTGACCTACAGAAGGGCAAGGTGCTCGGCCTCATCGGCGAGTCCGGCGCCGGCAAATCCACCATCGGCCTCTCGGCGCTGGCCTATGGCCGCGGCGGCGCGGAGATTACCGGCGGCGCAGTGCTGCTCGACGGCGTCGATATTCTTCCGCTCGGGAAATCGGGCATTCGCAGGATTCGCGGGGCACGCGTCTGCTACGTCGCGCAATCGGCTGCAGCCGCGTTCAATCCGGCCCACAAGCTCGGCGAACAGGTGATCGAAGCCTCCGTCAAGCATGGTCTGATGACGAAGGACGAGGCGAAGAAACGCGCGCTTTACCTCTTCCGCGTCCTCGGCCTGCCCAGCCCGGAGACCTTCGGCGATCGTTTTCCGCACCAGGTCTCCGGCGGCCAGCTTCAACGCGCAATGACCGCGATGGCGCTCTGCTCCAATCCCGAACTGATCGTCTTCGACGAGCCGACCACCGCACTCGACGTGACGACGCAGATCGACGTGCTTGCGGCGATCAAGCACGCCATCGAGGAAACCCATACGGCAGCCCTCTACATCACCCATGACCTTGCCGTCGTCGCGCAGATCTCCGACGACATCATGGTGTTGCGGCACGGCAAAAAGGTGGAATACGGCCCCGTGCAGCAGATCATCGAGGCGCCGCGGGAAGACTATACTCGCGCCCTCGTCAACGTTCGCCAGACCGCACGCGAGGAGGCGGTCGATCAATCCGACACGCTTTTAAAAGTCGAACACGTCAGCGCGCAATATTCGAACGGTTTCAAGGTGCTGCACGATGTTTCTCTACATGTACCAAAAAGTCAGACGCTTGCCATTGTCGGTGAATCCGGCTCCGGTAAATCGACGCTTGCCCGTGTCATCACCGGACTGCTGCCGCCCAGCGATGGCGGGATTTCTTTCGACAAGAAACCGCTGACACCGGCTCTCAGAAACCGCTCGCGCAACGAGCTGCGGCGTATTCAACTGATCTACCAGATGGCCGATACGGCCATGAATCCCCGCCAAACTGTGCGCGACATCATCGGTCGTCCCCTCACCTTCTATTATGGCCTGCGGGGCTCGGCAAAGACGGCGCGGGTGAAAGAGCTGCTCGACCAGATCGAGATGGGCAATGGTTTCATCGACCGTTATCCGGCCGAGCTTTCGGGGGGCCAGAAACAGCGCGTCGCGATTGCGCGTGCCCTTGCCGCCAAGCCGGAACTCATCCTCTGCGACGAGCCCACCTCGGCGCTTGATCCGCTGGTTGCTGAAGGCATCCTGAAACTGCTGATGCGGCTGCAAGAGGAATCCCAGCTTTCCTACATCTTCATCACCCACGACATCGCTATCGTGCGCGCCATCGCCGATAGTGTCGCGGTCATGCATCGCGGCAAGCTCGTGCGCTTCGGGCCAAAATCGAAGGTGCTTTCGCCTCCTTTCGACGACTACACCGATCTGCTGCTGAAGTCCGTGCCGGAAATGGAGATCGGCTGGTTGGAGCGCGTGCTGGCGACGCGGAAAATGGAGAGCGCCGGAAATTGAAGGCTCGTTGCCGATATCGATATCGTCAATACTCCGCCGGCACCGCATATACCTCAGCGGAGGGATCGGCGAGAAACGAGCGTACCGTCGGTGGCAGCAGGCGCGACGATAGCGGCAGAGGTCCGCAGCGCGAAAGAAGTTCACGCAGATCCGGCTCGGCGCCGACATGCCGCCAGATCATCCGCGACGCATAGGGGAGGTTTTCCTTTCGCCAGGAAACTCCCATTGTCGTTCCACGCAAGTAGACGCGCTGGTACTCGTCGAATGGCAGGAGGATCGTCTGTGACAATATGGGGTTCGGGCCGACGACGCGCTCCGTAATGAAGATCCGGTTTCGATAGAAGGCGGCCAAGCCCACATATTTCGAAAACTGCTGGATGCCGTTTCCAGGGTCCCGCAGACGCTCCATTGATTTGACATGCACCAGCCCGCCCTGCTCGATAAGGCGGCTGCACGAACACACGACCATTCCAGGCCAGGACGGCGAGCGATGATACGTCTGGAAATAGCCGATATGGCGCCGAAGCGCGGTCAGATCTCCAGGGAACGCTTTTAAGAATTCGGAACTTTGATTGAAGTCTAGGTTCGGTTTGCGAAGCCGCTCGCGAAAGAGCCTGGGAGTGAGACCAAAGTCGGCCGAATCGAGATCGAAATACTTGGCTATGCGCGCTAGATTATGGGCAGACGGTTTCGTCTGACCGTTGATGTATCGGTTGAATTGTTGCCGGTTAATATCGATTGCACGGCACAGATGCGAAATGGAACGCTGCGTTGCACAGGCAATTTTGAGGTTCTCGACCAAATGAGACATCAGCTACTCCGTCTTGGAAAGACTAGCGTAAACTCGCTCAAAGACGCGTCAAGTCGCGAAATTGCGTCAGCCGGCCTGACCTCTACGTTCCCACCTACAAAATGGAAAAACGAGGGACCGGTCATGACTCATGAAAAGGATCAATCTTCACAGATGAAAATCGGCCGCCGCCACTTCCTCGGCGGTGCCGTCGCGCTCGGCGCTTTGCCTGCACTTGCCTCCGGCCTGCTGCTGCCGCGCGAAGCCCGCGCGCAGGAAGCAAAGCATGGCGGCCATCTGAAGCTCGGCCTCAAGGGCGGTGCCACCAGCGATGCGCTCGACCCGGCGACATACAGCGCCTCCGTATTGTTCGTCATTGGCCGCCTATGGGGCGATACGCTAGTCGAATCCGATCCCAAGACCGGTGCACCCCTGCCGTCGCTGGCAACGTCCTGGACGCCGTCTGCCGACGCGTCCGTCTGGACTTTCAAGATCAGGAATGACGTGCAGTTTCACGACGGCAGCAAGATGATCGTCGCCGATATCGTCGCGACGCTGAAGCGGCACGCGGACAAGAATTCGCAATCGGGCGCTCTGGGGCTGATGGCCTCGATCACCGGTATTGAGGAAAAAGCGGGCGATCTCGTGCTAACGCTTTCGGAAGGCAATGCGGATCTGCCGCTCCTTCTCACTGACTACCATCTGATCATCCAGCCGAAAGGTGGTGTCGACAAACCTGCGGCCGCTATCGGCACCGGCCCTTACATTCTGAAAAACTTCGAACCTGGCGTTCGTGCCGCCTTTGAAAAGAATCCGAAAGACTGGCGCGCCGATCGCGGCTTTGTCGACAGCGTCGAAATACTCGTCATCAACGACAACACCGCCCGCATGGCAGCACTTGCCTCCGGCCAAGTCCATTTCATCAACAATGTCGATCCGAAGACGGTCCCGATGCTGCAGCGGGCCCCGAATGCCGACATCGTCCGGAATGCCGGCAAGGGCTTCTATTGCTTTTTGATGCATTGCGACATGGCGCCTTTCGACAACAATGATCTTCGGCTTGCGTTGAAATATGCCATCGATCGCCAGTCGATCCTGGATAAGGTTCTAGGCGGCTATGGAACCATCGGCAACGACTATCCGGTCAATTCCAACTACGCCCTCGCGCCGACCGATATCGAGCAGCGGCCGTATGATCCTGACAAGGCCGCCTTCCACTTCAAGAAATCGGGTCTCGACCGTCCCGTTCAGTTGCTCACCTCCGATGCAGCCTTTCCCGGGGCCGTGGATGCGGCGATCCTCTTCCAGCAAAGTGCGCGCAAGGCCGGCATTACGATCGATGTCAAACGCGAACCGGAAGACGGCTATTGGACAAATGTCTGGAACAAGCAGCCCTTCTGCGCCTCCTTCTGGGGCGGCCGCCCGACGCAGGATTCGCGCTACTCCACCTCCTATCTATCAACAGCCGAGTGGAACGATACGCGTTTCAAGCGCCCTGACTTCGACAAATTGGTGCGGCAGGCGCGGTCTGAGCTCGACGAAGCCAAGCGCAAGATGCTTTATCGACAGCTCGCTCTGATGGTGCGAGACGATGGCGGCCTGATCCTGCCTGTCTTCAACGACTACATCATGGCTTCCTCGAAGACGCTGAAGGGATATGTCGACGATATCGGCAACGATATGTCCAATGGCTATATCGGCAGCCGCGTGTGGTTTAATGCTTAAACCTCTTCGGGATATGTGACCATGACCGAGCGCAGTTTCACCACCATTGAAAATCAATGGATCACCCTGAAGGATGGGACGCGGCTTGCCGCACGCATCTGGATGCCGGACGGCGCGGAGAGCGACCCCGTGCCGGCAGTCTTCGAATTTCTGCCTTACCGAAAGCGTGACGGAACGAGCCCCCGCGATGAATCCACCTACCCGGTCTTTGCTGCAGCCGGGATCGCGGGCGTGCGCGTCGATATCAGAGGTTCCGGCGAATCCGATGGCGTTATCGACGGCGAATATACGGAGTTGGAGCTTGCCAATGCCTGCGAGCTGATCGCCTGGATTGCGGCGCAACCGTGGTCGAACGGCTACGTCGGCATGATGGGCATTTCCTGGGGCGGCTTCAACAGCTTGCAGGTGGCGGCCTTGCGCCCGCCGGCGCTCAAGGCGGTGATATCGATCGCCTCCACGGTCGACCGCTACAATGACGATATCCATTATAAGAACGGCTGCCATCTCTCGGCGCAACTCTCCTGGGCTGCCACCATGCTCGGTTATCAGTCGCGCTCTCCCGACCCCGAGATCGTCGGCGACCGCTGGAAGGATATGTGGCTACAACGCTTGGAGAACGAGCCTTTCTTCATGGAGGAATGGCTCCGGCATCAGCGCCGTGACGATTTCTGGCGGCATGGCTCGATCTGCGAGAATTTCGCCGATGTCGAAATCCCGGCCCTTGTCATTGCCGGTTGGGCGGATGGCTATCGCAATACGCCTCTGATGGCCGTCGAAGGTCTCGGCGATACGGCGCAGGCGCTGATCGGCCCGTGGGTCCACAAATATCCGCATTTTGCCTGGCCGAAGCCCCGCGCCGATTTTCATGGCGAGGCGATCGCCTGGTGGAACCGCTGGCTGCGCGGCGACCAAAATGGTGTAGAGGGCATGCCGCAGGTGCGCGCCTATATTCTCGATGCTGTAAGGCCTGCGCCGCGCCGCGATTTCGACCCCGGCTTCTGGATCGCCAAGCAGGATTGGCAAAAGCCGGAAATGCAATGCTTCTTTGTCGAACAGTTCGGCACGCTGATGGAAGGCATGCCGATCCCGCATGCGCCGGAACATGCCGTCTATCTGTGCTCGCCCCTCGATACGGGGACGACTTCGGGCGAATATTTCACGCTGAAACCGGATGCCGAAATGGCGATCGACCAGCGCCTCGACGACGCCGGCTCGCTGACTTTCCAGACCACGCCGCTGGCCGTCGATCATGATTATCTCGGCCGTCCGGTCGTCACTCTGTCGCTACGCTGCGATGCCGAAACGGCCAATCTTTGCGCCAGGCTCATTGATCTCCACCCGGACGGCACAGCGACACGCGTCTCTTTCGGCGTGCTCAATCTCGCTCATCGAGAGGGCAATGCCGAACCGCAGCCCCTGAAGAAGGGCGAACGCACCACAATCAGGCTGACGCTGGATGCCTGCGGTTATCGCTTCCGAAAAGGCCACCGCATCGGCCTTTCGCTTTCGACGGCATACTGGCCGATGATCCTGCCGCCGCCGGAAAATCCGGGCCTGACGATCGACATCGCCTCCATCGGTTTCGGCCTGCCAAAGCTCGGCGAACATGAAACCATCGATATCAAGCAGCCGGACAATCCCGATCAACTGCCAAAATATATCGAACATGCCCCTGCCTCGACGAAGCGTCAGGTCGTGCGCGACCTCTCCGCCAACAAGACCCTCTATGAAATCCGCGAGGACACCGGCCTTTTCGAACATCCGGGCACCGGTCTTTCCACGCGCCAGCTCCGCGAAGAGGTCTGGTCCATCGCGCCGGACGATCCGCTGTCGATGAGTGGAACCTCGATCTGGACATGCGACATGGGGCGGCCGGGATGGTATGTCCGCACGGTGGCGACGGCGACGATTTCTTGCACGGCAGCCGAATGGATCATCCGTGCGTCCGTCATCGCCTTCGAAGGCAATACGCAAATTTTCGAAAAAATCTTCGAGGAAAAGCGAATTCCGCGCGATCTGATGTGATCAGTTCGATCCGGAAAAACGGCTCGCTGCCTCGCATATGGCGCGAAAACCGGCGCTCGCGCCATCGCTCATATGCCGGGCACGCAGCCAGGCATGCACCATCTGCGGCTCCTCGCGAAACCAGACCTCGACACCCGCCGCGGCAAGCCTTGCCGCATAATTGCGGCCATCGTCCCGCAACGGATCGAAATGCGCGACCGTTATAAAAGCCGATGGAAGGCCGGCGAACGACGATGACGCAAGAGGCTCGGCGACCGGATCGCCGGCGGGTGCCTGCAACACGCTGCGATAATAACCGACGTCGGCGGTCGTCAACCCCGGCGCATTCGCCATCTCCTCGTAGGAGCCGGAAACAAGATCCCCGCCGAGCGCCGGATAGATCAATATCTGCCCGACAACGCCGGAGAGCCGCTCACCCTTAGCCCGAACGGCGAGCCCCGCCGCCAGATTGCCGCCGGCGCTATCGCCGATCAGCACGACGGTCTTTCCTTCGGCAAGCAACTGCTTGAGAACAACAAAACAATCGTCCGTCTGCGCCGGCCAGCGATGCTCTGGCGCCAGACGATAATCGACCGACACCAACTCGGCCCCGACATGGTCGGCGATCTCAGCACAGATCGCATGATGGCTCTCGAGCGAACCGACCACGAAGCCGCCGCCGTGAAGGTAGAGCAGGCAGATCGAGGTCCGAATCGTTGCCGGCTGATAATGCCTCACCGGAATTCTGCCCGCCACGACTTCATCCCGTGTGTACATGCCGTCGGGCAGCGGGCGGTTGAAACGGCTGCAAAGTGCGTCATACCATTGGCGCTGCTGCTCTATGGAAGCCGCCACCGCTTCAGGCGGATAGAAGGAATCGCAGATCTCCATGAATTGCAGAATACCCGCCTCGGTCGGTCGGGGTTGCGGGGAAGAATCCATGGAATATCCTCAAGACAAGGCTCGCTCTGTAACGATAACATCACCGGCGGCTAAACGATATGTCCAGGTACGGCCCGCGACACCGCGACGGCGACACGGGCACGAAAGCCGCGGCCATCAGAGGGCAACCTGGTGGCCGGGTGAGATCTCGACATACTTTAGCGGCTGCATCGTGTGGTCCGGCGACCGGATCGGGCTTTTCAGCTCGTCAGCGGCGATGCCGTGCTTCAATTTCCGCCGGGCCGGGTCGGGAACAGGAACCGCCGACATCAGCTTCTTGGTATAGGGATGCTGCGGGTTCTCGAACACCGCCTGCCGCGGCCCGATCTCGACGATTTCGCCGAGATACATCACCGCGACCCGATGGCTGACGCGCTCGACGACGGCCATGTCATGCGAAATGAACAGGAATGCGAGGTTCAGGCTTTGCTGCAGGTCGAGCAGCAAGTTGATGACCTGCGCCTTGATCGAAACGTCGAGCGCCGAAACGCTCTCATCGGCGATGATCACCTTGGGATCGAGTGTGAGTGCGCGCGCAATACAAATGCGCTGGCGCTGCCCGCCGGAAAACTCGTGCGGATAGCGCGTCGCCATATCCGGCGAAAGGCCGACCTTGACCAAGAGGTCGGCAACCTTGTCGCGCGCCTGTTTCGCCGTTCCCATCTTGTGTTCGAGATAGGGTTCGGCGACGGCAGCGCCGATCGTCATGCGCGGATTGAGGCTGGCGAAGGGGTCCTGGAAGATCATCTGCACCTTGCGGCGCATATCGCGCAGACCCTTGCGATCAAGAGCCAGCATCTCCTCGCCGTCGACAAGTACCGAGCCGCTCTGCGGCTCGATCAGGCGCATGATGGCGCGGCCCGTTGTCGACTTGCCGCAACCGGATTCACCGACCAGCGATAGCGTCTCGCCGGCGTGCAGATCGAAGGAGACGTTTTCGACGGCGTGCACCCTGCCCTGTAGCCGCCCGAAAAGACCGGAATGAATGTCGAACCGTTTGCAGAGGTTTTTCACCTCCAGCACCGGCCGCTGCGCCGCCGCGACGGTATCGGCCACCTCCGTCAATGGCTCAGCCTGACCGGTCTCGCTGTTGAGGACCGGAAACCGCAGGGGTCGCTCCCGCCCCTTCATGGATCCGAGCACGGGGACAGCCGAAAGCAGCGCCCGCGTGTAGGGATGCTTGGCGTGGAAGAAGACCTCGCTTGTCGCGCCCGTCTCGACCTGCTCGCCGCGATACATGACGATAGTGCGGTCGGCGATCTCGGCAACGACACCCATATCGTGGGTAATGAACAGCACGGATGTTCCCTGCTCTTCCTGCAACATCTTGATGAGATCGAGGATCTGGCCCTGGATAGTGACGTCGAGCGCCGTTGTCGGTTCGTCGGCGATCAGCAGCTTTGGGCGCGAGGCCAGCGCCATGGCGATCATCACGCGCTGGCGCATGCCGCCGGAGAAGCGATGCGGATATTCGTCGAAGCGCGAGGCGGCCGATGGGATACGCACGCGCTCCAGAAGGCGGATCGTCTCGGCCCTCGCTTCGGCCCTGGACATCTCACCGTGGCAAAGCAGCGCCTCGGAAATCTGGTCTCCAATGGTAAAGAGCGGATTGAGGCTAGTCATCGGCTCCTGGAAGATCATCGCGACATCCTTGCCGCGGACTTTGCGCATCTCAGCCTCCGACAGCGCCAGAATATCCCTGCCGCCGAGCGTGACGCGGCCGGTGATCCGGCTCATGTCCTGCTGCAGCAGCCGCATGATCGACAGCGACGTGACGCTTTTGCCGGAGCCGGATTCCCCGACGATCGCCACGGTTTCACCTGGCGCCACGGTGAAAGACACGTCACGCACCACCGGCTTCCAAGTCCCCTCCACCAGGAAGGAGGTCGTCATTCCCTCCACCGAGAGCACTGGCTCGGTGAGCTGTGAAGTCTGGGCGTCGCTGCCGGCCATCATCGTCCCCTTATTCACCGTCTCAATCCGGCCAGCGCAACAGGCCGTCGAAACGGCGGCGGCTGCGATCTTCGAGTGAGGTAGCGATGATCTCGTTTGAGGCTTGCGCCCTGTCGAGTTCTTCGCCGATACGGGCGGCCACGATTGTCTCCTCGCCGGGATGCAGATTGCAGGGATCGAGGTAGAAATAATTGTGCTCGACTTCGTGGTCGCGAACGATAATCGGCGGGGTTCCCCGGGCCAAGGCGTCGGCGAGGTCCCAGGCGGTGATGTGGGCCTCGCGCGCTTCGATGGTGAGACGCAGGCGGTCGAGCGGATTGTTGGTCGGGTCGGGCTCGATCACCGCCTTAACGCCGGGACGGCCGTCGAAGCGGTTGTGCCAGAGATTGAGATAGCCGGTCTCGCGCTCGCGTATGCCGGCATGGTCGCGCGTCTCCCAGGCTTCGAGCGCCGCCATGACGCCGAAGATGCTTTCCTTGCCGACCTTCATGCCACGGCCGATGCCGAGGTTCTGCAGGAAGGTGTTGCGCACCATGTCCTTGCGTCCCGCGACGATGCCCGAGGTCGGGCCGCCCAGGAATTTGTGGCCGGAATAAAGAACAAGATCCGCTCCCTGCTCCAGAAAGATGCGCAGATCATATTCGGAAGCCGCATCGACGATGACAGGCACGCCCTTGGCGTGGGCGATCTCGCAGAATTCCTTGAGGCTCAACATCCCATAGTCAACGACATGATGCGAAACGACATAAAGGGCGGCCGCCGTCTTCTCCGTGATCGCACCTTCCAGATGATGCCGGTAGGTCGAGGTCGCCTGGCCGATCAGCACGACCTTGCCGCCCGCAAGCCGCACCGCCTGGTCGACCGGCGCGCCGTAGCTCACCACATGTCCCATCTGAACGATGACTTCGTTCTTATCGCCGCGAACATCGGGCAGACGCTCGATTGCGGCGAGGTCGTTGCCGGTGATGGCGGCGGCGACTGCCAGGCTGATGCCTGCCGAGCAGGAGGCCGTAACGAATCCCGCTTCGCCGCCGGTCAGCCGCGCGATGACCGCACTCGCCTTGCGCTGCAGGTCGTTGATCTCCACGAACTGCGGCAGAATGGAGCCCATTGCCGCAATCGCCTGGGGAACCACGATCGATGCCCCGAGGCTCGTCATCGTGCCCGAGACATTGATGACGGGGCGAAGTCCGACGGACGGACGAATGTCTTCATTCGGCATGGGAACCTCCAGATTTTTTTGCTGGCGGGGCGGCACTTGCAGTACCGGACCATCGACAGCTATGCCATAATTATGTAACAAACCACCGATTTGAACGGGAGTTCGGTTTTTGGACGCAAAGACATCACCCATCGGCTACTCCGAGAGCGAGACGGCCAATGAAAACGACGCCGCCGCCGTCAAGGGAGCGCGGCGCTCGCGCGTCAGCGGCATCGACCGGGCGCTGCAGGTCATCGATCACCTCTACGAAACCGGCACGTCCTGCGGTGTCTACGCGGTCGCCAAGGCGATCGGCGCACCGCTCTCGACCGTCTACGTCATCGTCGACGACCTCGTTGAGAAGAACCTGCTTAGCCGCAATGCCGACGGCACGATCTGGCTCGGCTCCCGCCTTTATCACTACGGCCTCGCCTACGCCCGATCGCTCGATTTCATGAGCGTTGCCACCCACGAAATGCACGATCTCTGCCGGCAGGCCGGCGAAACTGTTCAGGTCTGCGGCCGCGACGGCGACCATATGCTCGTTCTCGCCATGGCAGATGGTCCAAGCCACTTTCAGGTCGCCTCGCGCGTCGGCACGCGGGTGCCGCTCAACTGGACGGCGTCCGGCCGCCTGCTCGTCGGTCATCTGCCGGAGGAAGAGCGCATCGCGCTTTTCAGGCACTGCGCACGCACCTCTCCGACCGGCCGCGCCGATGTCGACCCGGTGACGCTGTCGACGGCTGCGGCGAAAGCGCTGGAAGCCCGTCTGTCGATCCAGGCCGGAGAATCCGACTATGCCGTCGCCTGCATCGCTTCGCCCGTATGCGACCGCGATGGCCAGTGCGTCGCCACCATCTCCATCGTTCTGCCGGAGCAGAAAGCCTTTTCCGACGAAGGTCACTACGTCGCGCAGGTTCGAAGCTCGGCGGAAAAGATCGAGAGATTGATGGGTTGGCGCGGCCATTGACGTTCTGTCCCTTCCTCAGCCGTGCAAAGCCACGATCGCTTCGATCTCGACGGTGATATTGCCCGGCAACGAACCGAAGCCGACAGCCGAGCGTGCATGTTGGCCGGCCACTCCGAAAACCTCGATGAAGAGGTCGGAACAGCCGTTGATGACGCTAGGATGATCGGCGAAATCGGGCGTGGCGTTGACCATGCCCAAAAGCTTCACCACCCGCTTGACGCGCTTGAGATCGCCGAGCGCATCCTGCATGACGGCCAGCAGATTGATGCCGGTCAGCCGCGCATCGGCGTAGGCCTGTTCAATACCGACCTCGGCGCCGACCTTGCCGAAATGCAGAGTGCCGTCGGCCTCGCGCGGCCCCTGGCCGGACAGATAGAGCATGTTGCCCTCGCAAACATGCGTCACGAAGTTGGCGATCGGCGGCGGCGGCGGCGGCAGCACGATGCCGAGGGTGGAGAGGCGTTCATAGGGCGAACCCTGTGCGCTCTCGGCGGTGGCGGAAGACTGGTTCACGCAAACTCCTGTCGTACAATCATTAAATTCGGAACTCAGCAATCAATGGCAGTGGCCGTGAGGCGTCAGCTTTCGCGCCCGCGGGATGTAACGGCTCGCGGCAAAAGCGTCAGCGCCGATGACTGCGAAGCGCGGTTCGAAAAGCTGTTTCAGCACGGCCGCATCCCCCATCGAATCCACCGCCTCGATATCGGACTCCACAAGGTCGAAGATCGTGAATTCGGCCCGCTCCCCGACCGCGAGCCGATCGATGAGCGGCAGTTTGATGGCCGAGGCCGGTGCATGCGTGACCGCTTCGATTACTTTCTCGAAGGGCATGCCGACCGACAGCAGCTTCGACATCGTCGTCGCGAGATCCCAGACCGGGGAATTCAACGACCGGTTATGCAGATCGGTGGAGATCGAGAACGGCAGAAGCCCGCGCTGGATGGCGGCCTCGGCGACGCGGAAGGAGAAAGACGCGCCGCCATGGCCGATATCGAGGCGGATGCCCTCACCAGCGCAACGCTCGGCGAGATTGAAGAGATCCTCATCCTCTATGAGGCTGCTACCGGCCTTGCCGTTGAAGCAATGCGTAATGATATCGCCGGGTCCGAGGATCTCCAGCACCTCATCATAGAGTGCCGGCGGCTCGCCGACATGCACCATCATCGGGATCTTCAATATCTTGGCGATCTTCTTGCCAAGCTTGACGGGCGTAATCCCCCACGAGCCGGTGATGACATGGCTCGCGCGCACCTTGATGCCGACAATATGCTCGCTGTTGTCGGCATAGACCTGCAGCATGCGGTCAAAATCGATCGAGCGTATGTCTATCAATTCGCTGACGCGATTGCAGGCGACGAGACCGATCGAACCGAGATTGAGAAACGCCTTGATGCGTTCGCGCGCCGGCTGGATGATATATTCACGGAAGCCATGGAAATTCGCTTCACCCGCCGAGCCGGCATCGACCAAGGTCGTCACGCCGCGTTCGACGCCGCATTCCGATGGGCGAAGGGAAATATCCGTGCCGCCATGCCAGATATGGACATGCAGATCGATCCAGCCCGGCGACATCCAAGCACCCTTGCCATCGATCCTTTCGACATCGGCCGAGACGGCAAGCGATGGTCCGACCTCGGCGATACGCCCATCCGCGCCAACCAGCACGTCAGTGACGCCGCCTGACGTCGCCAGACCGAAAGCCATCGGCTTGACGTTGGCGATCAGCAATGGCCGCTTCGGTTCATATCCGGAAGACATGGGCTACAAGTCCTTTCGAAGTCTGGGATCGAGAATGTCGCGTAATCCGTCGCCGACCATCTGCAACGACAGGACGGAGAGAATGATGGCAAAGCCCGGAAAGAGCGTCATCCAATCGGCCTGATCGAGATATTGCCGGCCGGCGGCGATCATCGTTCCCCAGGTCGGAATATCCGGGCTCACGCCAAGGCCGAGGAAGGAAAGGCCGGCTTCGGCGAGCATGGCGTTGGCAAACAGGAAGGTGCCCTGCACCAGGATCGGCGACAGCAGGTTTCTGAGCACATGTCGCGTCATGATATGCAGGGTCGAGACGCCGAGCGCGCGCGCCGCCTCCACATAGGGCAGTTCGCGGATAACCAGCGTCGAGGCGCGGACGATACGCGCCAGCCGCGGCGCGTAGACGATGCTGAGCGCGATGATGACCGTCGTCAGCGACGGCCCGAGGGCCGCGACCAGCGCGATCGCCAGCAGGATATCGGGAAATGCCATCATCGCATCGACCAGCCGGGCGATCGGCGTATCCAATTGCCTGAAAAAGCCGGCGAGCAGGCCGAGCGTAACGCCGATCACCGCAGCCAGTGCGACGACCGCGCCACCGACCAGCAATGACAGACGGCCGGCATAGATAGTGCGGGTAAAGACGTCGCGGCCGAACTCATCGGTTCCGAAGAGGTGGATGAAGCTTGGCGGCTTCAGCCGGTTGACGATGGACAGCTTGCCTGGCGCATAGGGCGCAATCAACGGCGCGAAGACGGCGAGCAGCACGAATATCGTCAGCACGGCGACACCGAAGACGACGGTTTTGCGCTTGAAGAGACGTCTGGCGAATTTGCGGCGCTCGGCGCCGGCGCTTGTGTCTGAAATCGCGGCCATCAATAGCGCACCCTCGGATCAACCAGCAGATAGAGCATGTCGATCGCAAAATTGATCAGGACGTACAGCCCGGCAATGACGAGCAGTGCGCCCTGGATCACCGGGTAGTCGCGTCGGAGCACGGCCGACACCACGAGATTACCAATGCCCGGCAGGCTGAAGATGGTCTCGGTCACCACCGCGCCGGAAATGAGCACCGCCGCGGTCAACCCGATGACGGTGAGGATCGGGATCAGCGCGTTTTTCAGCGCATGCTTCAGGATCACCTTGCGCTCGACAAGCCCCTTGGCGCGGGCTGTGCGGATATAGTCGTCACCGAGCACGTCCAGCATCGAGGCGCGGGTGAAGCGCAGGATCAGCGCCGAGGAGACGACGCCGAGCACGATCGAGGGCAGTGCCAGGTGATACATCCGGTCCACGAATGACGAACCTGGACCGCCATATCCGGAGACGGGAAAGATACCGTGGCGAACGGCGAAGGATTGAATGAGGATCAGGCCGAGCCAGAAACTCGGAATACTGGCCGCCAGCATGGCAAGCGCCGTCGCCGCCTGATCAAACAACGAGCCCCGGCGATAGGCGGAATAGATGCCGATCGGCAGGGCGATGATGCTAGCGATGACCAGCGAGAACACCGTCAGAAAGAAGGTGGGCTCGGCGCGCTCGACCAGCGCCGAGGTCACCGGCTCGTTCAGAAAGATCGACTGACCGAGATCGCCCCGCAGAAGCTGACCGAAGTAGTAGAGGTATTGCAGGGCTAGCGGCTGATCGAGGCCGAGCCTCGTTCTGAGGCTCGCAATGTCCTGCGCCGTCGCATCCGGACCGAGCATGACGGCAGCCGGATCGCCGGGAGTGACGCGCACGATCACGAAGACGATCGTGACCACGAGGAACATCACGACGATCATGCCGAAAAGGCGCTGGAGGATATAGCGTATCATGTCTTGTCCGATCCTCCGGCCGCTTCCATCGCGGCCGGAATGACGAGCCTATGGGCTGCTACTTCTTGACCGACGCGTTCCAAAAATACGGCCAGGGCGCAGCCTCGACCCCTTCGAGCTTCTGCGATTTGGCAGCCAGCGCATTGAAGTCGCCAATCTTGATCAGCGGTACTTCGTCGTACATCACCTTTTGGACATCAGCCCACCGCGCCACGCGCTTGTCAGGATCAACGGCGGAATTGAAGGCATCGACCGCGACCTTTCGGGCCGGCGTGTCCCACCAGCCGGGCGCGCTCGTCGACATCTGCCCCATCAAAGCCGGCTCGGGCAGGAAGGGGCTGTGGGAGATATAGATGTCCCACAGTTTCGGATCGGCACGGCGCTGCGTTAGCGTCGCCCAATCAACAACCTGCAAATCAACATTGAAGCCGGCCTGCTTCAGATATTCGGCGGCAACCTGCGCCATCTTGTAATGGAATTCGTATTGACGGCTGGTGAGGATACGCAGCGGCTCGCCGTTATAGCCTGCCTTCTTCAATAGCGCACCGGCGGCCTCGGGATCGGCGACATTATAGGCGCCATCCGTGCCGGCATCCGTGTTCCAGGCGTAGGACTTTGGATAAAATGCGGCATCGAGCGCATAGAAATCAGTGCTGCCGAAGGCAGCGGCCAGCATGTCCTCCATGCTGAGCGCTGTGCGTACCGCTTTGCGGATATCGATATTCTTGGTGATGCCGTTCGCCGTGTTGAATACGAAGACCGGATAGCCGAAGGGCTTCAGCATGACCGGCGCGGAAGCGGTCGAGCCTTTCAAGCGGTCGAAGGATTCGACCGGCAGCGAGTCGACATAATCATATTGACCGGCAACCGCCGCCTCGACGCGGGTATTGGCGTCGGGAACAGGCACGAAACGGATTTCATCGAGATATTGATGCCGGGCGCCGCCATAACCATCGGCCTCGCCGCTGCGGGACTTATAACCATCGAAGCGCACCAACTGAATATATTGGTCAGCCTTGCGCTCCTTCAGCATATAGGGACCGGTGCCGATGAAGGTGGTCATCGGATCTTCTTGATGCTTGGCCGGAATGATGATCGCGGCCGAATTGTTGAAGGCGAGCAGGGAGAGAAGCGGCGCATAGGGTTGCTTCAACACGATCTTGACCGTCGAGGGATCGACCGCCGAGATGCTGTCGATCATAGCCGCGGTCTGCTTGCCGCGTGAGGCGATCTTGGTCCAGCGATTGAGCGAGGCAACGACATCTTCCGATGTCATCTCGCTATTGTCGTGGAACTTGATGCCGGTGCGAAGCTTGATCGTATAGGTTTTGCCGTCAGCGCTGATGTCGGGCATGCTCTCGGCCAGAAGCGGCGTTACCTTCCAATTCTTGTCGAAGGTAAAAAGCGTTTCGAAAATATGCTGCGAAACGATGCCGACCAGATCGGCCGTCGAAACCATTGGATCCAATGTCGGCGGCTCACCAATTGTCGCGACATTGATCACGCCGCCCTTTTCCTGCGCCAGAAGCGCCGATGGCATGATGAGAAGAGCTGTTCCCAGCAGAAAGGCAAATTTGCTTCGCACGATATCATTCCCTTGTTTATTCCCTTATTACGGAACATTAAATTTTATAATGGAATGATAGCGGTGGGAAAGGTGATGTCAATATAGCCCGGAACATTGGAATGCGTGATTGAAGTCGTGGCTAGGAGCGAGTGACGCCGACATCGATCGGTGTTCCTCATCACCGCGATCTCGACAGCATCTATGTTGGAAAACCCAAGGCGTGGAGACGCTACGAACCTCGGCCATGCGGCGGAGGCGAAAGCCATCAAACGTAAGAGATAAAGAAGAGCAATATGCTATGGGGGAACACGTCACCACCGGAGTGCTCGCCGATGGGAATATTAGTGCCCCCGCTGGTCGGCTCTTGCTGGGGGGCAAGGCCGACCAGATTCTTTCAAAATTAAACCGCCAGGAACGCTGACGGCGGAAGCTGAAGTGCATTGGCGATCCGCTTCAGTTTAGCCGGATCAATATCTGCGCCATCTTCGATGCCTATGATTTCCTCATTGGCGAGACCACAGGTCACCGCCAGATCTTCAATGCTGTAGCCCACGGTTTCACGGGCTGCCTTCACACGCGCCGCGACATCGTCCGCATGCACGGCTTGCGGTGGAACCTCATTGAAATTATTGAGTGAAATGGACATTATCGTCTCCTTCTCTACATAGATTCTTGCGAAGTCTTTTTTGAGTCTTGGGACAGGCGCCTGTTAACGCGCCGATAACCTTTTATTTCAGCAATGTAATATGAACAAGCAAAAATCGTCGCGCAGCGCCGGTCGAGCCTATGGCCACGCGCAGACGCTGGTCATGCGTCCATGGACGACATCTGACGAACGATGACCAAGCAACGGATAGTTAACGGATTTTTCACCGCTCATAGAGCGCGCAGTAACGGCAATGGAGAAGTCGGCGCCGGCTTCTCGTTCCCGGAAAATCTGTGAATATGGAGGGACGGGAAAACCAATTGATGCGCAAAGCCGCCCGGATGGCTTGCCTTTTCGAACGACATCCACCTTCGATTCGCCTGACGCGAAACATCCGCTCGGCATTCGCTAAACAGTTTTGAGGGCCGCTAGCCTTTGGGCTTGGGCGCGCGGCTTGGCCGGCGGACAGCTCTCACCTTACCGCTGCCTCCACCGCCGCAGAAGAACTGATCTCCGCCATCGGACTCCAGTCCCGACACACCCACTCCAGCCGGCATGTCGAGCCTTTCCAGGACCTTTCCCGTTTCGGGATCGATCCGCCTCACATCACTCTCGTCACCTTCCCAGGTGCCGTGCCAGAGTTCGCCGTCGACCCAGGTGACCCCGGTTACGACGCGGTTGGACTCGATGGTGCGGAGGATTGCCCCCGTTTGCGGATCGATTTGATGGATCTTCCGGCCGCGATGCTGCCCAACCCAGAGCGTCCCCTCGGCCCATGCGAGCCCGGAGTCGCCGCCATGGCCAGGCGCCGGGATCGTAGCGAGCACGCGACCGGTCTTCGGATCGATTTTCTGGATGATATTCTCGGCGATCTGAAACAGATGCTGACCGTCGAAGGCCGTTCCCGCATGAGAGGCGACTTCGATCGAATGCAGCAGCTCCTCCCCCTTTGCCGGATCGAAGGCGTTCAACCGGTCTCCGGAGGCAAACCAGACGTGCTGGCCATCGAAGGTGACGCCGTTCACGCGGTCGGCGCCGGGAAAGGGTCCATATTCATGAAGAATTTCGGCTTGAGATCGTTTCATGCTGTCATCCTATTCATTCGGCAGAGGACCGGGGAGTAACAAGATTGTCGGGAATCCGAGCACGGGCGGGGTCATCCAGCGGCGTGCCCTCCCAAGACCCAATGACTGTACCTTGCCTGCTTCCGCAAGCTGTTCGAGCGCACGCTGTACCGTGCGCGGGCTCGCTCCAAGTGCAATCGCCAGCGCAGAACTCGACCAGGATTCGCCGTCGGCAAGAAAGGCGAGCAGCGCCGCATGCTGTTCTTCGACGGGCGGCGCCAGCACGGCGATTTCGCTTGCGCGGCGCGGCACCAGCGCAAAGCCACGTTTCGTAGCCCGAACATCCGCCAGCGTCCGAAGCTCAGCGCGAAGCCGCCCTATTTCGACACGCAGTCTTGCACGATGCGATTCATCGGCATGTTTGGCCCGAAAGGCGCGGGTGAGAAGTGTGCTTCTCGGCACATCTGCGGGCCAGGCTTCGCCCAACGCGCGTGCAAGCGCGAACAGGACCGGGCGCGTCGCAAGCGAAACCACCGCCCCTGCATTCCGGACGACGTTACGACATGCGTCCACCACTACCGTCCCCGACTCCAGAAGCGTTTCCACCTCTTCAAGCAGGAGCGGGCGCTCCTCGCCACGCAGGATCAGGCGCGCCGCAGCCGTGTTCAGCACGAGCGAGGCGCTTTCGACCTCCGCCGTCAGCGCAGGAATATCCGCTGCACTTGCGGCCTGCCCTGCCCGCGTAAGTGCTGCACGCGCTGCCTTCGTCTGCAGGCGGCGAATGGCGATGCCGGCAACGACCAGCTCGTAAGCCGCCCTCGAGGCGGGA
Source organism: Rhizobium sp. NXC24 (assembly GCF_002944315.1). Lineage (NCBI taxonomy): Bacteria > Pseudomonadati > Pseudomonadota > Alphaproteobacteria > Hyphomicrobiales > Rhizobiaceae > Rhizobium > Rhizobium sp. NXC24. The sequence continues at coordinate 637,630 of NZ_CP024314.1, read as the reverse complement.
GGAAGCGGTGTCGGGTCAAGCTCAGCGAGCACGCGCTCGGCTTCGTCGAGATGGCCGATCAGGAGCAGGCGCCGGACTTCGAGATTGCGGGCATGGGCGGCATTCACGCGGTCGCCATGTGCCTCGAGGGTCGCCCGCGCCGCGGCAAGCGCTCTGGCGGGCCAGGTAAGGTCGCGCGAGACGAGTGCGATCTCCGCTTCGGCGACGACACACCGGGCGCGGGCCATGCCCTCCTTTGGCCCGAAGGCGCGCGCCGCATTCTTGAGGAGCACCTTTGCGCGGCCGAGATCACCGAGTTGCGCCATCGCGATGCCCCTCAGCGCGAGCGCCGGCGCATCATCGCGCAGGGCAACTCGCTTCAACGCGCCGAGAGGATCGCCCGCCGCAAGCGCATAGGCCGCAGCGGTGATCATCGAGTCCATCGAAATCCCGTCAAACTTGTAACTCCCATCAATTCGATAGCCGGGCGTAGTTTACTACCACCAAACAGCACGTCGCATCTTGAATGATACGGCGGCAGATAGCCAAGGGAGAAAAATGATGACCGCACATATGACAGCGACACGCAAAGAATGGCTGGCTGCACGGTTGGACCTGCTCGCGGAGGAGAAGGAGCTGACGCGGCGAAGCGACGAATTGGCGCTGCGTCGGCAAGCCCTCCCCTGGGTACGGATCGAAAAGGACTATCGTTTCGAGACGGAGAATGGCAGAGCCTCGCTCGCCGATCTCTTTAAGGGACGCTCGCAGCTCCTCGTCTACCACTTCATGTTCGGTCCCGACTATACGGCCGGCTGCCCATCCTGCTCTTCGATCGCGGATGGATTCAACGGCTTCGTCGTCCATCTCGAAAACCACGATGTCGCCTTCTCGGCGATATCGCGCGCACCACTTGCAAAGCTGCAGGCATTCAAGCAGCGAATGGGGTGGACCTTCCCCTGGGCGTCCTCGTTCGGCAGCGATTTCAATGGCGATTTCAGCGTCTGCTTCACCGAGGACCAGCAGCGCGAGGGCGGCATTGAATATAATTTCAGACGCGAGGCGCCTTCACCTCAACCTCGGCAGGAGCGCGGCAGCGAGAAACCGGTCTCGCAAATGGCGGCCATGACCGGAACCGACGCTGCCACATTTACGCGCGAAAGGCCGGGCCTCAGCGCCTTCGCGCTCGATGACGGCGTCGTTTACCACACCTATTCCAGCTACGCGCGCGGGCTGGATGGCCTCTGGGGCATGTACCAGTGGCTCGATCGTGCCCCCAAGGGACGCAACGAGAATGGGATCTGGTGGCGCCATCATGACCAGTACGGCCGGAGCTGACGTGTCGATGTTTAGTGAACCCACCCCTTCGAAAGACGGCTTTCTCGCCGGCGGCGGGTCTGCCGGTGACGCTGTCGCCGTTGGCATCTCTCACTGGCTGTCCCTCGCCGCGGCGCCGACATTCGCGATCATGGCGCTGCTGACCGCCGCTGTCGGCGATCAGGATATGATCTGCTCGGCCATGTCGGGGGCTTTACCACTTGGCGGAATGGTCCCGATGTATTTGCTCATGAGCGTCTTCCATTTGACGCCTTGGCTGAGGCTTCTGTCCCGCCAACAAAACGGTGCACGCCGGCCCTGATCCGGCGTGCACCAGACCAAACACCACGAAACCCGATTATTGACCCGTAAAGATTGGATTCAATCTTTTTTGGTAATTCTCCATTAGCAATTCATGTCGGCGGGTGTCCGACTACATGGATTCTGCCGTCGACTGTTGTTTTGCGTGCGGGTTCATATGCGTCTAGCGGCTGTGTCAGCAATCTTTCTCACCTCCTTGATCTTGTCGGCATGCGCCGCCAGCTCCGGTCCGGAAGACATCCCGGTCGCGCCACCGTCGCAGGAGACGACCAATTCCATCACCCGCTCGAGCGGACCTGTGCCGACCGCTGAGGTCGGCAGCACCGCTCCGCAAGTGGTCAAACAGCAGCAGCAACGGCAAGCGCTGACATGGACGGAAACACCTCCGGAGCCGCAGGCGTTCGTGCCAACAGCCAAGACCGACGGCGTGCCCGTTCCCGCGGAAAAACCGGTCGCTCTGCTCATGCCGGTGAACCCAGCGATCAGCGCCGCGCCGCAAACGCGAATGCAAATCTACAGCCGTCGCTTCCGGGACGCCAAGCCCATCAACTTCGGCAGTTCCTCACCCAGAAAACTCGCCGTGCACGGCGTCGACGTTTCACGCTGGCAGGGTGACATCGATTGGGAGAAGTTGCAGGCGCAGGGTGCGAACTTCGTCTATTTGAAGGCGACGGACGGCGGCGATCATCTCGATCCCATGTTCAAGAAGAACTGGCGCAGAGCCAAGGAGGCGGGGCTGAAGCGGGGTGCCTATCATTTCTTCTACTGGTGCCGGACTGCCGGCGAGCAAGCCGATTGGTTCATCCGCAACGTTCCGAGGGAGGCCGGCGCTCTGCCGCCGGTGATAGACGTCGAGTGGAACGGGGAGTCGAGCTGCAGGAGAAAACCCTCACGCGAGCACGTTCTGGAAAAAATGCAGGTTTTTATGGATAAGCTGGAGCGGTATTACGGCCAACGCCCGATCATCTACACCGCGCCGGATTTCTACCGCGACAACTTGCGGGGCGAATTCACCGACTATCCCTTCTGGCTGCGCTCGGTGGCCGCACATCCCTCCCAGGTCTATCCGGGACGGAAATGGTTGTTCTGGCAATATTCGGGTTCCGGCCTGACACATGGGGTCGAAGGGCGGATTGACCTCAATGCTTTCCACGGCAGCGAGGAAGAATGGCATAGCTGGTTGGCGTCGCGGTCGAATTGAGCCGAGGGCGGATCAGGACTCGATCCATAAGCTTTCAGCCTAGTCGCACCCAATCTACGGCCTCGAGCACATAGGGCGCGAACAGGAAATCTCGGATCTCAATGATCCGGTTTTCCGACCAGCCGATCAGGACAAAATGCGCGGGTCTGTCCATCGGGCCAGTGCTGTCGAAGACCAGCATGGCCGGCTGTCCTTCAATGGCGCCGAGGGCGAAGCGCCATCTCGTCTCTTCCGAATAACGCGTGAAATAGATGCCAATCTTGTCGCGGCCCTCCAGCCGGAGCCGGTTCACCAGATCGAGCTTCACCTCGTCAGCGAGCATGGCGCGGATCGCGTCGAAATCGCCACCGCGAAACAGATCGACGTAAGCGGTGATCCTCCGCCGATCCGGGTCGGATATCAGCGGCAATCGGAGGTCTTCGGGCTCTTGTGCGAGTTGCCGTAACGCCGCTCGCCCGCGTTGGAGCGCCGATTTGGCGGCGGCCGGAGAGCACTCGGCAATGCCCGCGATCTCCTCCACCGAATGACCGAGGACATCCTTGAGGATCACCGCGCAGCGCTGAAGCTCAGGCAGCCGCAGAAACGTCTGGAAGCTGATCGCAACGATATCCGCCTCGGGTATCGGCGCCGCTTCCATGTCTTCGGTGAGCGGAACGACCGCCTTGCGGGACCTGTCGCGCAGGAAATCGAGGCTCGCATTGTGGGCTATGCGAAACAGCCAGCCCTCGAGATTATCCACCTCGGCGCCCTGGGCCCGCGCGTGAAGAGCCTTGACGAGGGCATCCTGCAATACATCCTCGCCACTGACGGCCGATCCCGTCATGCGCGCGCAATAGCGGTGAAGGCGTGGCCGCAGCGCTCTCAAACGATCTTCGAATTCGTCGGTGCTCATGTGTCGAAACCTACGGCGCTTCCGCGCGCAACTCTATCCCACGCCGAACGGTTGTGCCAACCATTGCGGATGAGGACCAAAATTACTTTGGTTGCTGGCATCGCTCAGCCCTTTTTGCCTGATTTGCGATCTTTGCGACCTGTATAAGCGGCCACCATCGTTTCCCCTCGCCCGCGGGACGAGGGGGATGGGCTCAAACTTCCCGGTTGTCGAAAAGGAACATCTGAACGCCCGAGTCATCAGGCGCAAAAAGCTGGCGATCCGCCCTGGTCGCCTGTCCCTCCGGGCTGGCAAATGCCCTTTCGATCGCCGCGAGGTCGTCGAAATACAGCGTTCCGATCCGATGAATCGTGGAGCCTCCAACCACCGTTGCGATGGGTCCGTCGCTGACCTCGTATTTCCTGAGACCCGGAATTTTCTTGGCGAGGGGCACGTGGACTTCAAAGTAATGCCGGTCAAATTCCTCGATGTTCTTCGGTGTCGGGTAAATAACGACCATCCGAGCCATTGCAGTTCTCCTTAGTTATTTGTTTAACGCAAATTTACTTGTGCACTCATCCTTATCGGCTTTCGCTCAAAACCACCGAGCCTGCCGTGGAGTCCAAGCTCGCCAACTCAGCAATCTTTGGAAAATAGGCTTGCATGCGCGGATCGCCGCGCATCGCCTCGACGGCGGCGAGGGTCTCCCACTCGGAGTAGATGACGACGCTGGCGCCATCCTTTGCCGCGATCAGCCGGGTCGTCTTCCAGCCATGGAGCGTGCGGATCACTGTGTCGATGTTCTGCTTCAAGAGCGCGATCAGCGCCTCCTGCTGCCCAGGTTTGACCTTCAGCAGATTGATCAAATGGACTCGTTGGACATGCCCTGTCTCCTTCTGTTTCGGACACAGCAAAGACGACTCCAGGGACAGAAACGGATCGCCGCGTAAAAGATTTTTTCGGAAAATCAGCGCCGCAGACGTGGTCCGACCAACAATCGGATGCTGCCATCAGCAACGAACTTGCCGAACACATATTGCCCCAGGCTTCTTCCGCTACATCTAGAAAGCGAAATAATCTGCTTGCTCATCCTCGGGTGCTCAGAACATCCGGATAAAATTGTGGGAGAAACAGCCATGGTCGACGAAAAACAGCTCGTCTCTAAAATCACCTGGCGTCTGATGCCCTTTCTGGGGCTCCTGTATCTGGTCGCCTATATCGACCGGCAGAATGTCAGTTTCGCCAAGCTGCAGATGGTCGATGCGCTTGGCATGAGCGAATATGCCTATGGCCTTGGCGCATCTCTGTTTTTCATCGGCTACTTCATCTTCGAAGTGCCGAGCAATCTGATGCTGGAACGATTTGGCGCCAGCAGATGGTTCGCCAGAATTCTGATCTCCTGGGGCATCGTGACGACGCTGCTCGCCTATACGCAGAATGCGACGATGTTCTACATCCTGCGCTTCCTTCTCGGCGCTTGCGAGGCAGGCTTCTTCCCCGGCGTTCTCTATCTTCTCACGCTCTGGTTTCCGTCCGCCTATCGCGGCACGATGGTTGGGCTGTTCATGATCTTCAGCGCAATCGCCAACGCCGTCGGCGCGCCGCTCGGCGGCATGCTGCTCGATCTCGACGGGCTCTACAATATCGCCGGCTGGCAGTGGGTGTTCATCGCGACGGGCATTCCGGCCATCATCTTGGGCGTGGTGACGATATTCTATCTGTCGGATCGGCCGGAGCAGGCGCACTTTCTCACCGACCAGGAGAAGCGCTGGCTGCAGGATAAGCTTACCTCGGAAAATGCCGGCATGGACAAGAACGCTGATAACGGCTTCAAAGCCCTTGTCGATCCGCGCGTGCTGCTGATGGCGCTCTGCTACATCGCCTTTCCACTCGCAGCATATGGCCTCAGCTACTGGCTGCCGACGATCGTGAAAAGCTTCGGCGTCGGCAACACCGAGAACGGTTTCCTGAACATCATTCCATGGATCCTAGTCGCAATCAGCCTCTATGTCGTTCCCGCCATGGCGGCAAAGGCGAAATCGAAGACGCCCTATATCGTCATCCCGGCCTTCGTCGGAGCGCTGTCGCTCCTGCTTTCCGCGCTGATCCCGGACCATACGCTGCAGTTCGCGTTTCTGTGTATCGCTGCTGCCGGCATCTTTTCCGGTCAGCCGGTCTTCTGGAGCCTGCCCTCACGGTTCCTAAGAGGCGCCGGCGCCGCGGCGGGCCTCGCGGCGATCAACTCCGTGGGCAATCTCGGCGGCTTCATTGCCCAGAACGTCGTGCCATGGATCAAAGACGCAACGGGAAGCACGATTGCCCCGATGTTCTTTCTGGCCGGATGCCTGGCCATCGGCGGCCTGCTCGTCTTCGTCGTGGAACAGCAGATATCGCGAAAAGAGCGGGTCGCCAGAGAAAGAGAGATCGGGGCCGCAACATCCCCGAAGATCTGATCAACCCATCACCTGCGATTTGGCCGCGAGCACGAAATCGTGCTCGACATCCCAGAAAGCTCCCTGAAAGCCGTATTCTTTTGCGCGTGAAGGATCATTTGTCCGCTTGAACCGAGCAAGCAGGCTCTCCTTCACGCCAAAGACAGCATCGGAATTGATGTAAGGATCATCCGGATCGAAGATGTGGGTTACCAGGGGCTCGAAACCCCTCGCCTTGATGATGTAGTGCAGATGCGCCGGACGGTAGGGATGGCGGCCGAGCTGGCCGAGAAGCTGGCCGACCGGGCCGTCGTCGGGGATTGGGTAATATTTCGGCTTCACCGCCCGGAACCAATAACGGCCATCGGCACCAGTGCGAAAAACGCCGCGCAGATTGAAATCAGGTTGTACCCCCTGCTGCTGGACATCGTAGAAACCTTCATCATTGGCCTGCCAGACATCGATAACAGCGCTTTCGATCGGCCGTCCGTCGGTGTCGAGAATGCGGCCGGAGATGAACATGTCCTCGCCCTTCTCGTCGAGGCAGATGTTGGCGCCCATCTCCAGCTCCGGCGCGCCATCGACATGGAATGGCCCCAATACCGTGCTTTCCGAAGCGCCCGATGGCTTGCGGTTGTTAATCGCGTCCACCAGCATCGAGACGCCAAGCACATCGGAGAGCAGGATGAATTCCTGTCGCCACTCGTTGCAGATCTGACCGGTGCGGGTGAGGAACAGAATGGCCTGCAGCCATTCGTCCTGTGTCGGCTCGATCTCCTTCACCACCTCGTGCACTTTGCGGGTGATGACTTCCATCACCTGTTTCAGCCGTTCGTTCTTGGCGTTGCGGTTGCGGCCGGTGACGACCTCGACCGAATTCCCCTCGGTGAAGAATCCCTTTTCGTGCACATCCATGTCCATCACCCTCATTGGCCCAAAATTGATGCGAAGACGCGGCGCAGCTCGGCGGCCGGATCGTCAGCATGATGTTACTGCGGTCGCCTGCCCTCCCAGGCATCCTGCAACAGGCAGCGAATGGATTGCCGGTCGATCGGCCGCGGGTTCCAATAGGGGTTCTCGGTCGCGATCTCAGCGGCGCGATCGAGATCCGCTTCGCTGAGCCCCAGATCCCTCAGCGCCATCGGGGCGCCCACAGCCCTAGCGAAATCCCAAAGCCCGCCGCCGACCGAGTCGCCGAAAATCGTCGCGGCCGATGCCAGCAGCTCCGGCACCGCGCCCGCGTTGTACGCCGCTGTATGCGGCAGCATGATCGCATGCGTTTCGGCATGCGGCGTGTCGAACGTACCGCCGAGCGTGTGGCAGATCTTGTGATGCAGCGCCATTCCGACCGTGGCGAGCACGGTGCCGCAGAGCCAGGCGCCGTAAAGCGCATCCGCCCGTGTGTCGATATCCCCAGGCGATGCAATGATCGCCGGCAGGCTGGTCTTGAAGGCCCGGAGGCCCTCGACGGCCATCAACGTCGAAATCGGGTTGCGGTCCTGCGCATACAGGGCCTCGATGGCATGCGCCATGGCATTCAGCCCGCTGGTGACGCTCATGCCGACGGGCAGACCGAGCGTCAACGCCGGATCATAGATCACGACTTCCGGCAGGATGCTGGCATGGCGCACTGTCGTCTTCCGCCCGCCCTCGGTCTGGCCGAGGATCGGGGTCACTTCGGAGCCGGCATAGGTGGTCGGGATGACGATCTGTGGCAGGTCGGTGCGAAAAGCGATCGCCTTGCCGAGGCCAGTCGTGGAGCCGCCGCCAAGTGAAACGACGCAATCGCAACCGGTCTGCCGGACGACCTCCATCGCCTTTTCGGTGACATCGACCGGCGTATGCATGACAGCGCCGGCAAAGACGCCCGCCGCAAGCGGCCCGAGGCGCGCCGCCAAAGCCTCAGCATCCGGCTTCCGCGGGGGCGTGGACAGGACAAGCGCGCGCCTGCTTCCGAGCTTCTCCACCCATTCTCCGGCAAGCGCGCTTTTGCCTTCGCCGAACACGATATGGGCGGGGCTGCCGCTATAGACGAAATTGCGGCTCATGCTTCGGCTCCCTGTTTTGCGCGCGCCATGACAAAGGTGAATTCGAGCCGCCAGGACGGCGCATCGCCGATGCTCACGCGCTCGAAGTCACGGATCAACTCCGGCTTCACGCGGAAAATGGTATCCTCGCCGACTGTTGGTCGCTGCCGTCATAGATATGTGTGGTGATCATCTCGAAACCCAGCGCCTTGACCATTAAATGCAGATGCGCCGGTCGGCGCAGCGGATATTCCGCCTGTCGCAACAGGCTACCGACCGGTCCGTCGTCAATCACGGCCTTCGTCAATCGATAAGCTTTTTCGACCGCAGATGATCGAGATAGACGGGATCGATATCTTGGAAAATCTCGCCGCCCTCCAGCATGTAGGTGCGCAGCAAAGGGTCAGTGCTCTCGTCCCGGCGACCTAGATCGTAGAGACAGGTGCCGAAGCCCAGCAAGACGAAAGGGTTGGCATAACCATCGCCACAGGCGAGCGCCGTCTGAAAAGACTGCAGTGCGGCAGCCTTTTCATTGGCCTGTCTTTGTGCATCGCCGATCGACGCATAAAGCCACATCGCCGCTTCCCACTTCGTCTGCGGCTCGGGCAATAACTCCAGCGCAGCTCGCCACGCCTTGATCGCACCGTGCGGATCGCCTCCCTCAAGCAGCACATTACCTTGCTCGGAAAGCTCCGTCACTTTCTCATAGAGATCATCAGGCAGCTCGTCGTCTGCATCGTCAACCACGGTTGGCCCGCTCCTTCAGATAGAATTCAAGATACTGGAGTTGCTCACCTTTGAAGCCTTCGCGGCCGAAAAGCGTATAGATCTTTTCAAAAACACCATAGGCCTCGTCCTTGAGATCGAGCCTATAGAGCGAACTGCCCTCCAGCATTAAAACGTAGTGGGAGGAATGACTGGGATCGTCGTACATCTCATAAGTTGCGTCGATCCATTTTCGGGCAGCGTCTACGTCGCGCAGCTCCGTGTAGTCCTCGACGAATCCGCTTGACAGGCTTTGTGGGTAATAGTCCCATTTATTCTTCGGATTGGGGATGAGATCCCAAGCTTTCTCTGCGACTTTCAACGATTCTCGCAAATCGCCCTTTTGAAAAAGATCTCCCGATTCTTTCAGGATCTGATCTATCTGCTTACTGATTTGCTGATCGATTTTTTCCTTAAGCATGCCGGTCATCCTTAATTTTCCGGTGGAAGATATCTGGAGGTCGTAGCACCTCCGCGAGCGGAATTTAGTGGTCCATATTCAAAACGATAATTGTTCGGATCCAACATCCACTGCCGGACCTCAGGTGATCGCTCTCCAAGATAGCGATCGGTTTCATTCCAATAGTCAACTGCGTCAACTGGATAATGTCCCATATGCGTTTGCGGCGAATCGACCGGATACCAATTACCATCTTCCGCCAAGAATTCGTCCTGCCCTCTTCGATTTGTTCGGAGCGTTCCTTCTTCTCTCATTCTTTCGCGAACTTGCCGCCCAGTCTTGCTTGCCTTGCCCGGCGTGCGGCCGAGATAACGGTCACGTAGGCTCTTGAATGTGCGTGTGCTGCGCGCCCCTTCCTCGCCGCTTTCAACCGCCCTCCCGACATTGGCTCCTTCTTCGACAATGTCGTCACCGACTTTGGCCGTCTTTGCGATCGTCCCGGCCTTGCCGATACCGGCGGCGATTGTACCGGCACCACCGCCTACCGCCTGGGTCATTCCAACGACATTCTCAACGGTCTGCGCCGTCTGAGGCGATCCTCCAAATGCAGTAGTTATTTGCCCGGCGGCCTGGGCGATCGCAGTTGTTTGAGTTTCCCCGGTCCAAAGCTGCTTTAAGCCGGTTGAGAAATTATCATAGCCGTTGACCGCGAGTGCGGCCCCTCCAATCATGGCTGGAACACCCGGCGCCGCTCCGACGCCGGTTGCAGACGCTGCGCCGCCGACACCAGCTAGACCGGCGCCAGCGACACTCTCCGCAGCACCACCTATGGCCTGCAGCCCTCCCATGCCGCGTGTTATGACGCGACCGTGGCTTTCGTCAAACTCATGGATAGCCTGCCCGGCGTCATGAAGCTTCTCGCCGGTCCAATCCCAAGCCTTTTCGTACCAAGCCTTGTCGTCCTTGTCGTTGCCGTCGGGCGCCTTCTTCGTGTCAGTCGACTGAATATGGACGTATTCGCCTTCGGTATTGCCGTTGTTCAATGTGCAGCGATCGTTGTGGCGCTGGACCCAAATGCCATTTGCACGCACGATTCCCGAGGATGTAACCGGTTCGACAACATCTCCAACCGTGCCGGATTTGCATCCCAATCCAACGCCCGGCTCATCGCCATAACAGCATGAAAACTTGGAATCCTGGCGCTTGATGACCATACCGTTCGAGCGGACATCCGGCGAATAGTTCAGATCGTCTGAGGCTTTGCCCCAAGACATGTAGGGAACCGGCTTGTCCGGTGATTTGCACACGTCCGGCGACAAACAAACCGCAATCGCCTTGCTGTCGTCGGGAATGAGCTCAGGCGGTGGGGGATCGGCAGCGGTGGGACATGGCTGCTCCACTGCCTTGGTCGCCTCCTTCTTCGGAGGCGGCCAAGGGCCGTCATAGCTGAGCATGGGATTGCTGCCGTCCGGCGTCTTGGTGAGCAAAGTGCCCGACATCGGCGGGCCGATAATTCTCGTATCGGCAGGAAGCCCGTAGAGGGCGGCGAAATCGCTATCATAGATCGGGTCGGGAAATTGCCTCTCGCCCATCAAGCCACTCCTTGGGCGGAACTTGCGAAGACAAGGCGCGGCAGGCCGCGGCGCTCCGGCCATGGGAAGCCAATTCGCCAGGTCAGGAAAACGCGCCCGACACCGGGCCGCATGTCGAAATGAACGCCGTCTAGCACCATGGGACCGCGCGCCGGCCCTGTGCCTCGATCGATCGCGACCTCAAGCCGGACATCGGGCAGACTGCCGCGAAACACTCCCATTCCTGGCAGGAGGTGATCCAGTTCGAAGGGTTCGTTGCCCTGCAGCCAAGGATTTGCCACCAGGTCAGGATGCGCCGCCTGCCAGAAGGAGAAATCGAAATCGTGGGGAAGCAGCGGATGCCTGTCCTTCAGCCAGGCGTCATCGTAGGTGCCGGCCTTCCGGCTCCGATCCTCCCAGAATGGCGAAAGTGGACCAAGGCCCGCCGGCGCCGGCCTGTCGCTGACGGCGCGAATGGGCGCATCAGCATCCTCGATTTGCGGCGCCGGCCACTCCGGTCTTTCGCGAAAGCGGTCCTCGTCGACGAGCCCGATCCCTAGCGGGTTTCGTTCAAATAGCTCGCCGCCCTCGATCCTACCGCCGAAGGCAAACCGCCAGTCGATCGGGACATAGGTCACCGCTTCTCCCGCGGTCAGTTCCCAGCCATCAAGGGCATCCTCTTTGTCCTTATCGACCAGCCCGCGCCAGGTCTTGCGGGTCTTCGCACGCCAGAAACGCGGCCCATGAACGCGCAGACGCTTTTGAACGGGTCCGACTTTCAGACCGCACGTCCACGAAGAAGCTGCCACGCCACCCGGAGCAAAGCCGGCGCCGATAAAGGTTACGTCCGTGCCCGGCTTGAACGGTGCCAGATCCGTGCAAGCCATTTGCGGCGTCTGGTGCGGGTCGCCATCATAGGCATCCGACATGACCAAAGGCCGCTGGACATCATCCACGACCAGCGGGCCGCCATTCGCGAGCTTGAACGTGCCTCTGGCAACAACGACGCCGAGGAGATCGCCCGACAGGTTGTATTGGCGAAAGGCGAGCGCAGGAAAGGGCGTACGGTTGTCGACCGACATCGGCGCGTCAGCCCTGCGCCGTCGTATCCGACGACGTCGGCGATGCTTCGGCAAAGCCACCACCCGGCTTATTGAGATCGACGACCTTGCCGTTGATCTGTGTCGGTCCGGATGCCGTGAAGTTGAAATGCGTCCCCAGAATGATGACCGTGCCGTCTTGCCGCATGATGAACTTGGAAGCGCCGCATTCGATGACGAACTCTTCGCCGACGATCACCTTCTTGAATTTGCCGACCTTTTCGAGGGATGTCTGGCCGACATTCGTAACCTTGCTCACCCCGATTTGCTCAGCCCGGGCAATGCCAACAGTGTCCGATTTGAAAGACCCGACAATGGTGTTCATGATCCCCGACAACGGGAAGAGGTCCGATGCGGCGCTTCCGACGCCAGTAATAAAGGCATGGCAGAAATATCAACCATAAGGCGGGAGGCAATATGCGAGAGGATCAAAAAACAAATTATGACAGCTTCGAGCCGGTGGCTGTGACCTATTGGTCCTGGAAGTCGCTCGTTCCGCCTCAGGATTCGGGCTTCGTGGCCTGAGACATCTGGATCTGTTGAGCTCCTTAGCTCCTTTAAAAATAATGGAAATCGACAGGGACGGTTTCCACTTACCGTTTGACGACGCTGCCATATATTTATGAAAATGAATGCTCGGCGAACGATAGCGCAGTGTTTGAAGCTTTGGCGACGAATGCCGCCAATCCTCGCCTTGATGCTGGCTCTGGCATCAGCGTTCGGCCTAACCGCCTCACCGACATTCGGAGCAGAGCGCGTTGCTATCGTCCTCAAGGTGAACGGCGCCATCGGCCCGGCGACATCGGACTATATACGGCGCGGCCTTCAACGTGCCAGCGCAGATGGCGCGAACCTGGTCGTCCTGCAGATCGATACTCCAGGCGGTCTCGACACATCGATGCGAGACATTATCAGGGCGATCCTTGCCTCGCCTGTGCCTGTGGCGGGATTCGTGGCGCCAAGTGGCGCCCGGGCCGCCAGCGCCGGTACCTATATTCTCTATGCAAGCCATATCGCGGCGATGGCGCCGGGCACCAATATCGGCGCGGCCACTCCGATCGCCATCGGCGGCAGCCCTTTTGGCGGTACGGAGCCCGATAAGGACACTCCGAAAAAGCCGGATAGCACACAGGGACAAGTCCCCCGCAGCGCCAGCGAAGCGAAAGCGATCAACGATGCCGTCGCCTATATTCGCGGGCTGGCTGAACTGCGCAATCGCAACGCCGATTGGGCGGAACGGGCCGTGCGAGAGGCCGCGAGCCTTTCTTCAACCGCCGCCGTTCACGAGCACGTCGTCGATTTCACGGCGAACACCATAGAAGACCTTTTAACTCAGTCGCAAGGACGCACGGTTCGTGTTGGCCAGACGGATGTCCGTCTCGATACCGCCGGCCTTACCCTTCGCGAATTCGAACCGGACTGGCGTACGCGTCTCCTATCCGTGATTACAGATCCTAACATCGCGCTCATCCTGATGATGGTCGGCATCTACGGCATCATCTTCGAATTTCTCACCCCTGGAACATTTGTCCCCGGCACGATCGGCGGCATATGCCTGCTGCTCGGTCTCTACGCCCTGGCATTGTTGCCGGTGAGCTATGCCGGCGTCGGATTGATCATCATGGGCGTGGGCCTCACCGTTGCCGAAGCGCATTCGCCCTCCTTTGGCGCCCTTGGCATGGGCGGTGGAATTGCACTCGTGCTCGGGGCGGCCATTCTGTTCGATACGGATATTCCAGGCTTTGAAGTGTCCTGGGGCGTACTAGGCGGTATCGCCGTCGCAGCCTTTGCATTCAGCCTCCTCGTCGCCCGCCTCGCGATCCTCTCCCGCTGGCGCAAAGTCGGTACCGGCACGGAACAGATGATCGGCATCCCGGGCAAGGTCGACAGTTGGACGGGCACCGCAGGCTATGTCATCGCCCATGGCGAGCGCTGGAAGGCAGTGTCCTCGGAGCCGCTTGCCACCGGCGACGCCGTTACAGTGACCGGCCGCGACGGCCTGACGCTCGAGGTGATCCGCAGCACTTAGACAAGCGGCAGCTCCGGAAAGCAGGAGGAAAAATCATGGGCATGTTTGCAGATCTCGCCTTCTATCTTGTGGTCATCCTGATCTTGCTGCTCGTCCTTGCGTCCGCGATCAAAATATTGCGGGAATACGAGCGCGGGGTGGTTTTCACGCTTGGCCGCTTCACCGGCGTCAAGGGACCCGGCCTGTTCCTGCTCGTCCCCTATGTCCAGCAGATGATGCGGGTCGACCTGCGCACAAGGGTGCTCGACGTGCCCGGCCAGGATGTCATTTCGCATGACAACGTCTCGGTCCGCGTCAGCGCCGTGATCTATTTCCGCGTCATCGATCCCGAGAGATCGACGATCCAGGTCGAGGACTTCATGATGGCGACAAGCCAGCTCGCCCAGACGACGCTACGCTCGGTGCTCGGCAAGCACGACCTCGATGAGATGCTAGCGGAGCGCGACAAGCTCAACAGCGACATTCAGGAGATCCTCGATGCCCAGACGGATGCCTGGGGCATCAAGGTCGCCAATGTCGAGATCAAACATGTCGATATCAACGAAACCATGATCCGCGCAATCGCCCGCCAGGCGGAGGCGGAACGCGAGCGGCGTGCCAAGATCATCAATGCCGAAGGCGAGCAGCAGGCGGCGGCGAAGCTGCTCGAAGCAGCCGAGGTTTTGGCCAAGCAACCGGAGGCCATGCAGCTTCGCTACTTGAGCACGCTGAATGTCATCGCCGGTGAAAAGACGTCGACGATCCTGTTTCCCTTCCCGATGGAATTAGCCAATCTGCTGCCGCCCAAGACGAACAAGCCACAGCAGTAACACGGCCCGATCCGGCGCCCGCTATTGCTTGGCGCGAGCCTGCATCTTCCGCGGCGCAAGGAAATTCTCCATCGCCTCGAAGGAGAAGGCCGAGATCGGTAGCCTCGTGCCGCCCTCCATCGCGAGATCGGCAAGAATTTCTCCGACGACGCTGGTGAATTTGAAGCCATGGCCGGAACAGGGTGAGGCAACGACGACATTTGGCTCGCCGGGCATGAGATCGATCAGGAAATCCTCGCTCGGCAGCATCGTGTAGCGGCAGGTGATGGCATTGACGCGAATGCCCGCGGCGGCTGGCAGGCGCTTTGCGATGAAGTTATCCAGGAGCGCCTTGTCCCTGTCATTGACGGGCGGGTTCGGCTGGTTCGGATCGATCGGCTCCATGAAATGCGCATGGCGGCCAATCTTGACGCCGTCGACGCCGATGGCCGGGAAGCCGAAATAGGAACCGTCCTCCCCCTCGTCGCGGAGGAAGGCGGGCATGCGATGCGGCTGCGTCACGAAGCCGTCCCGCGGTTGATACCAGGCAACGACCTGGCGGATCGGATTGGCATGCTCCCTCAACTGCGGCACCAGTTCGGCGATCCACGAACCGGTCGAGACGATCACCCGTCTGGCGCGATAGCGGCCTACATCAGATGAAATCGTCACGCCGGCATCGTCGGGCTCGATTGCCGTCACCTTCTCGCCGAAATGCAGGACCGCGCCATCCTCGGCCGCGAGCTTCAGATAGCCCATGACAGCCGCTTCCGGACGGAGATAGCCACCTTGCGGATCGAGCACCGCAACTTCGTCTTCGTCCAACGCAAAGGCCGGAAAGCATGTCGCCATCGCCTTCCGATCGAGTTCATCATAGGGCAAATGATGCAGCTCGCAGGAGGCCCGGGTGCCGCGGACGATCTTGCTGTCCGGTTTGCCGATCTGCAGGACACCGGTGATCGTCAGGATATCGGCGCGCAGCCGCGCTTCCAGCACTCGCCAGTTCTCATAGGCGCGCCGCAGCAACGGCACATAGGACGGGTCCTCGAAATAGCCGAGGCGGATCAGCCGGCTGTCGCCATGCGACGAACCCAAGGCATGGGCGGGAAAGTGAGCGTCGATGCCGATCGCCTTGACGCCACGCGCCGAGAGAAAGGAAACTGCAGCGCTCCCCATGGCGCCGAGGCCGATGACAGCGACGTCGAACTGAGCGGTCATAAAGCTATCCTATTTGGCAAAATCGGGCGGCAGCGTCTCGCGAACGAGGTTTCGCAAGGCTTCCATATCGCCGCTCAAGGGTCGGTCGTCGCCATAGTGCGGAATGCGGTCGCGCACCATACTGTAGATCGCGTCCGTGCCAGCGGCGCGGCCTCCCGCGGCACTGAGGAAGTCATGCGCCTGCGCCGCCGCCATCAATTCGATCGCCAGGATATATTCGGCATTGTCGATCACCGCGAGCAGCTTGTTTGCCGCCGCTGTCGGATGCGCCAGGAAATCCTCCTGCAGGCCGGAGGTCAGGCCGCCGTCGGTGCTGGCGGGTGCCGCCAGCCGACGGTTCTCGTTAACAAGCGCTGCGGCCGTATACTGCGCGATCATGAAACCGGAATTGCTGCCGGCGTCGCTGGCGAGGAAAGCCGGCAGGCCGCTGACGAGCGGATTGACCAGCCGATCCGTGCGCCGCTCGCTCATCGCCGCGATCTGGGCGAGCGCGATGGCGAGGCTGTCGGCTGCCTGGCCGAGCGCGGGAGCAACCGCATGCGCCTCCGACGAGACTATCGGGTTCTCCGGCGTGCCGGAAACCGCCGGATTGTCGGTGACGGAAGCAAGCTCTTGGTCGACAACATCTGCGGAATTGTCGAAGACGTCGCGTGCCGCGCCATGGGCATGCGGAATGGCGCGCAGGCTGAGAGCGTCCTGGGTACGCCGGCCCAAAGCCGCTGCAATCAGGCCGCTACCTTGCAAGCGGGCGCGCAGCGATGCGCCGACCGTGGCGATGCCCTTGGAGGGGCGCAGCGCCAACACGGCGTCATCGAATGCCGCCGCCTGACACCCTGCGGCTTCCAGCGTCAGCGCGGCGATCGCATCGGCCCAGGCGAGCAGGCGCTCGGCGCGCGCCAATGCCACGCTGGAAAGTCCAGTGGCGCAGGCCGTGCCGTTGACGAGGCTCAGTCCTTCCTTGGCGCCGAGCACGAGCGGTTCAAGACCGATCGCCGCCAATGCCTCACGACCGGACATGGCTTTACCGGCGACCTTGGCACTGCCCTCCCCGATCAGCACCAGCGCTATATGGGCATTGTGCGTCAAATACCCGGCCGAACCTTCCGAGGGCACGTCGGGAATGCAATCCTTTTCGAGAAAGGCCGCGAGATGACTGACGATCTCCAGCCGCACGCCGGAATGGCCATGGGCGAAATTGGCAATCTGCGCGGCGATAATGGCGCGCACTTCACGCGGTGCCAGAAGCTCTCCGACGCCGCAGGCGTGGCTGAGGATGATATTGCGCGACAGGCGGCTCTGGGATTCACGATCGACCACTGTGTCCGACAGCGCGCCGACACCGGTATTGATGCCATAGGCGCGCACGCCGGTCTCGACGATGCGTTCGACAATCCGGCTCGCATAGGTGATGCGCTCCCGGACGGCGGGCGCAAGCGACAGAGGCGCGCCCTCCGCCACGCTGGCAATATCCCGCCAACCGAGCACCGTGCGAAGCGTGATCGTCATGTCGGGGTTCCGAAATATCCGATGAACTGGCGGAAGGCCGGCGAGGCGCCGCTGCCGAACATTTCCTGCGGCGGGCCGCTGCTTTCGATCAGGCCCTCGCGCATGAAGACGACACGGTTGGAGACGTTGCGGGCAAAGCTCATCTCGTGCGTGACGACGAGCATGGTCATGCCCTCTTCCGCTAGGGAACGCATGACGCGCAGCACTTCGCCGACAAGTTCAGGATCGAGCGCCGAGGTCGGTTCGTCGAAGAGCATGACCTTCGGCTTCATGGCGAGCGAGCGGGCGATCGCCGCGCGCTGCTGCTGGCCGCCGGACAGGAGCGCCGGATAGGCATGACGCTTGTCGGCGATGCCCACCTTTTCCAGCAACGCTTCTGCTTCGGCAATGCACTCGGCCCGCGGCCGCTTCAGCACATGCACCGGCCCCTCGATGACGTTCTGCAGGATCGTCATGTGAGACCAGAGATTGAAGGACTGGAACACCATGCCTAGCTCGGAGCGGATATGATCCACTTGTTTCTGGCTCGCCGGCTTGGTTTTGCCGCCCTTGTGCACCATGCGGATCTGCTCACCATCGACCCAGATTTCGCCATCCGTGGCGGTCTCCAAGAGGTTGATGCAGCGCAGGAAGGTGGATTTGCCCGAGCCGGAGGCGCCAAGCAGCGAGATGACGTCGCCATCCTGTGCATCGAGGGAAATGCCGCGCAGAACCTCGTGCGTGCCGAAGCTCTTGCGGATATTACGGACCGAAAGTCGGGTGACGCCGGGCATGATCTCTCCAATCCAGATCTAGGCCAGTTGCCTCACGCCTTCAGCGCCGCCGGAACGGCGCGACGATGGCGGGACAGACGATATTCCAGCAGGCCGAGCGCCTGCAGAATGATGAAATTCAAGATGAGGTAGATGGCGGCTGCACAGAGGAAGACCTCCATCGTGCGGTAGGTATGCGAGATCAGCCGCTGGGCAACGCCGGTCACTTCCCAGACGGTGACGAGACTTGCGAGCGCCGTCGACTTCATCATCAGCACGATTTCGGTCGAATAGGCGGGCAATGCGTGACGGAAGGCGATCGGGGCGAGGACACGCCGCACCAGCAGGAAGCCGGACATGCCGATCGAACGCGCCGCCTCGATTTCACGCGGCGAGACTGCACGAATGCCGCCCCGGAAGATCTCCGCCGTATAACCGGCGGTGCAGAGCGCCAGCGACAGCACGGCACAGACGAAAGGCTCGCGCAGCAGCGGCCAGAGGGGCCCGTAACGGATGAAGCCGAACTGGGCGAGCCCGTAAAAGATGAGGAACATCTGGATGAGCAGCGGCGAGCCGCGAAAGATGAAGATGTAGCCCTTAGCGATGGCGGTGAAGATCGGATTGCCGCCGACCCGCATCCAGACGATCAGGATTGCGAGGACGCCGCCGATGGCGATCGACAGGAAAAACAGCGCCAACGTCGTCGGCAGAGCTTCGAGCAGCGTGAGCATGGTCTGTCCGAGAAAAGCGAAATCCATGATCGATCCTCAGGCCTGGCCCATTGCGGAGGGCATGCTGCGATTGGCGCGCCGTTCGGCACCGTTGAAGATGCGATCCGACAGGCTCGTCAGGATGAGATAGAGCGCGCCGCCCACGATGAAGAACAGGAAATATTGCCGCGTCGAACCGGCGGCGACCTGGCTGGTGCGCATCAGCTCGGCAAGGCCGGTGACGGAAATCAGCGCGGAATCCTTGAGGCTCAACTGCCAGACATTGCCCATGCCGGGAATAGCGTAGCGCAGCACCTGCGGCATGATGATGCGCCGAAATCTCAAGCCTTTATGCATCCCGATCGCCGAGGCGGCTTCAAGCTCGCCCTTGGAAATAGCGAGATAGGCGCCGCGGAACACTTCCGCCTGATAGGCGCCGGAGATGATGCCGACGGCGAGCGCACCGGCAGCAAAGGACGGCATCCCCAGAAACCCTTCATAGCCGAGGGATTTGCCGATGCTGGTTATGGCGCTCGAGCCGCCGAAATAGATAAGATAGATGATGAGCAGTTCCGGCACGCCGCGGAAAACGGTTGTATAGACGTTTCCAAGCGTCTTCAGGATGAGATTGCCGGAAAGCTTCGCCGCCGCGATCATGGCGCCGAAGACAGCGCCGATCGCCAATGCGACCGCGGTAACGCATAGCGTCATCAGCGCCCCGAGCAGAAGCAGAGCGCCCCATCCGGTCGAGCCGAAACCGATCAATTGAAATATCGCCATCTCGTTCGTTCCCCGTACCGAGCGGTCTGTTTTCTTGATTAGCCAAACATAACATGCGGGAAGCGGCATTGAAGCCGAGAGCCGGCGCCTCCGTCCTCCGGAAGCGCCGGCGAACGATCATTCCTGCGGCGAGACGTCCGTCTTGAACCACTTCATGGAGAGGTTCTTCACGGTGCCGTCGGCAAGTGCCGACTTGATTGCCGCGCTGAACATGTCGCGCAGGTCCGTGTCGGACTTGCGGACGCCGAGGCCTTCGCCGACGCCCCAGATCGGGCCGGCGACTTGCGGGCCGGTGAAGGCGAGTGCGCCGTTGGCGGCATCGAAAGCGGTCTGGAAATAGACGGCATCGTCGAAGCCGAGATCGATGCGGCCGTTCTGCAGATCGAGGTCACGGTCGGCGCCGGTCTTGTATTCGCGGATCGTCGCGACGTCGCCGAAGTTGTCGTAGATGAACTTGGCGTAAACGGTAGCGGCCTGAATGCCGATGGTCTTGCCCTTGAAGGCTGACTTCAGCGCGTCGATCTCCTTAACGCCGGTCTGGCCGGGCGTCATCTTGACGGTTGCGCCGGTGCCGGCAGCATTGGCCAGCGGGCTGTCCTTTGCGGTCGCGAAAGCGGCCGGTGTCGCGGCATAGGGAACGGTGAAGTCGATGACCTGCTTGCGCTCGTCGGTGATCGACAGCGCATCCATGATCACATCGAACTTGCCGGCGTTCAAAGCCGGGATCATGCCGTCCCAATCGGACGCCACGAGCTTGCATTCAACCTTCGCCCGCTCGCACAGCACCTTGGCCAGCTCCGGTTCGAAGCCGCCGAGCGTGCCGTCGGAGTTTGTCAGGTTCCACGGCGCATAAGCGCCTTCGAGCGTGATGGTAACGGTCTTCCAGTCCTTTGCCTGGGCCGCAGGGCCGGCGAGAACGGCGAGCGCCAGGGCGCTGGAAAGAAGGGCATGTCTAATCTTCATCGATGTTCTCCTCTTGAGATCGAAATAGCAAATTTCTTTTTACGCCAGTCTTCGCCGGCTTGCCGGTCGCGGACCTCATTTGCTGGTCACATCGATCGGATAGTTGTATATGGTACCATATGTGATATTTTGTGTTATGCAAGTGCCAAGTCGATTTACAATGCGAATTTCGCGACTGCACAAGGATTAGGCAATGAAACGCGCTACCGATCGGAAACGTGAGCTGGCCGAAAACGACTCCGGCCCGCTTTACGCCGGCGTCAAGCAGATGATCCTGGATCGAATCCACAGCGGCGAATGGCCGCCGAAGCATCGCGTACCCTCTGAAAACGAGCTGGTCGTCGAACTAGGCGTCAGCAAGATGACCGCCAACCGGGCGCTGCGGGAGCTTGCCAATGAAGGCGAACTCGTTCGCATCCAGGGCGTGGGCTCCTTCGTCGCCGAGCGCAAAGGGTATTCGGCATTATTCGAGGTGCGCAACATAGCCGATGAGATCGCCGAGCGCGGCCATGTCCACGAGGCCTCCGTCGTCGTTTTGGCCCGGGAAACCGCCTCTCCCGAGGTTGCGGACGCGCTGGAGCTGGAGATCGGGGCGGCGGTTTTTCACTCGCTGATCGTCCACAGCGAAAATGGCGTTCCGGTGCAGATCGAGGACCGTTTCGTCCACCCGGAAGCAGCGCCCGAATATCTCGAGCAGGATTTCACGACGCTGACGCCGAATGCCTATCTGACGGCTGCCGCCCCGCTCAGCGGTTCAGAACACATCGTCGAAGCCGCGATGCCGCAACCCTGGGAATGCAAGCTCCTGACCGTCCTGAAAACCGAGCCGTGCCTCGCGATCCGCCGGCGCACTTGGTCAGCGCGACAGGTCGTCTCCATCGCCCGCCTCGTCTATCCCGGACACCGGTATCGGCTAGAAGCACGCAGCGGCAAGATGTTCGAGGAATAAAAATGCCGATTAACTTGTATATGGAAGATCATGCGCTTGTGCGATGAGTGCGTTCGAGAACGCACTCAGCCACCGCCTCGCCTCTCCCTGCTCTTCACGGCCGGATCCGGCAGCACCGTGCCGAACACGTGATCCCAGAAAAGCGACGAAACACCATAATTCCCCTCGTCGGTAGAGGCATGATGCTGCGCGTGCCAGCGCTTGGCGCGGTAGAGATAGGTACCGTGCGGAATCCGCCAGTGATGCATGGCGTGATGCATCGTGCCATACGTGAGATAGCCAAGCGTCATGCCGACGGTGAAGCCTGACGCCACGCCGAAGCCGAAAGCCCACCACGACGGCAACAACACGCCCGCGGCCATGAAAGACAGGCTTAGCCAGATCGGCGTGTCGATCAGCTCGGTCGGCGCGTGGTGATGTTGGATGTGCATATCGCGCACATAAACGACATGATGCAGCACGAAGCGGTGGATAAGGTACTCGACCAGCGTCCATGCGGCTGCGCCGATCACGATCGCGGCGAACCAGATCAAAGGCCGGCCATCATAGCCCCAAGCAAAATAGGCAGCGCTCAGTCCGGCAGTGATGATCGGGTAGACGACAAAATCCGTATAGTAAGCGATCGCATTTGGTTTTCGCGAGAGAGAGCGCCTCATGTGGCTTGCTCGCTGCATTGACTGCGAAGATTCGTCATAAGATTCTTCTTCATTCTCTACAGGCAGAAACGATTCACGTGCCTCTGTCGCCGTTTGATTGAGAACGCGCAAAGAAGCGAAAGCACTTTAATATATCTGCATATGAGTGGGATTCGCCCTCATGTGCAGGCCGCTTCAAGGCCGAGACAGAGCGGCCAGCCCATGGCTAAACCGCATTCCACTCCATTTAGCTCGCAAGAAGCCGGCGCTGAACCCGCTTACCGCGAAGCAGCATAGAAGCATGCCGAACAAGATGTCTCTTAAAAAAATGACAGGCAAGTGACGCACCGCCGAGGTCTGGCAATATCGGCCATACCAGGCAACAAAAGAGCGACCAACACGATTGGGCGTGTTGGTCGCTCAGCGTAGCGACGAGTGCTTCCGGTTGGGGGGCCTATTCGCACCCGCCGCAGCGGCCGTTCAATCATCCGGATCTGTTACGTCGTCCGATGGCGCCGGTGTCGATGCTTCCAACGCATCGCGAACCTGATCTATCTTTCCGACGGCGGGGCCGACACCCAGGACATCCTTGGCCTCTGCCAGCGTTCTATCTGTCACGACGCCATTTTTCGAAGCCTGAGCAAGCGCCGAACGAAGCGCGTCATCACTGAGGGCTGGGTCTGTCGGTATAGCATTGGTTCCGTACTGCATTTCGAATTCGGCATAGTCCCTGACATAGGCCGCGATTGCTGCGAATTTCGGATCCTTGGAATTCATGTAGGCATGATAGTTCCGCTTGAGGGAATTGAGGCTACCGAGCTCCGCCGCCTGCGTTTTGACCTTGGTTACGCTGCGTTTCTCAAGCTTCTCATTGGCAACAGCCGATTTCGAGACGTGAGGCGCGTGCTTGACGTGGCCCACATTGGTATCCACATCCCCATCCGTGTCGCTTGAATCCGCGTCATCGGACTTAGCATGGCTCGAATTGGCGCTGCCGTGGCTTCCGCTATTGCCATTACCGTTGCCGTTTCCATGGCCGCCGCCATTGCCATTTCCGTTTCCGCCCTTGGCATATGCGAGGCTTGTGAGACCCACAACGGCGCCACCGGCCGGAACAACGGCGAGCGTCATGGCGATAATGGTCGTCCCGAAGACTGATCCGAATTTCATATGCTTCTTCCTTTCATTCCAAACGTGCGCCCTTCCGGTGCTACGCAACGGTGATGAGGGACGAGGGACGAGCAACGGGCAAACACGCCGCTCGCCCCACGCAACCGCGACGCGGGACGAGCAACGAGCAACCGCGTTGATCGCCACAATATTGCTAGAAATGAAAGTTTCTACATTGGTCAGACCAATGCCATCGGTGATCGGACCTTAGCCTGATCGCCGATATGGCCGAAAGTCTCATCGGTTCAACGGGGCTCGGGGGACGTCAATTCCGAGACTTGCCGGTGAGATGAATTTTTCGCCATTTGACGCGCTGCCCGGCTACGATAGGTATGCCGTATTGGGTGGTTGTCGCTGAAAGTAGCCAGACATGCAGACGAGCCTTAAATCAATGCTGTCCCCGGTTCGTTTACTCGCGAGCTGGAATTCTCAATCGCTGGCGAAACAATTTCTGCTGATCGGCGGTTTCGTTTCCGCCTGCGCGCTGCTTCTCGTCGGCGCTTTCGTCACCAACCTTATCGAGGAAGCTGTCACGCGCAACTCCGCCGCCAGCACCGCTCTCTATGTCGACAGCGTCATTGCGCCTTTGCTCCCCGACATGCAGACGACGGAGGTTCTGGATGATACGGTGACTCACGCTCTCGACGAAACACTCGGCGAGGGTGCGCTTGGCAGCCGCCTCATGTCCTTTCGCCTGTGGCGTAACGACGGCACCATCCTTTATTCCAACGACAAAAACCTCATGGGCAAACAGTTCCCGCTCAGCAATGACCTGAAAACGGCATTTGCCGGCACGATGGTGGCGCAGTTCAACCAGCTTGATGACGTCGAAAGCATTGCCGAGCGCAACAGTGGCAAGCCACTTCTGGAGATCTACAATCCGGTTCTCCAGCCCTGGTCGGGCAAAGTCGTGGCCGTTTCCGAATTTTATGAGGTGGCGTACGATTTCGAGCGCAGCCTGAACCAGGCGCGTTTCAGAAGCTGGGTCGCTGTCGCCCTGTTCACGCTGACGTTCTTTCTCATTCTTTCCGTTATCGTCCTTCGCGGAAGCCGAACAATCGAAAGCCAGCGCAGCGCCTTGAAAGCACGCATCGGCGAACTATCAACGCTTCTACAGCAGAACGAGATTTTGCACGCCCGGGTTCAAAGAGCCTCACAACGCGCTGCTTCCCTCAATGAAAGCTACCTGAGGCGTATCGGTGCCGATTTGCATGATGGTCCCGCCCAACTCGTTGCCTATGCATCGCTGAGATTGGACAGCGAGGCCCTGATCAATCCACGCACTCCGGCGCGCGAGCGAGAGCAATCGCTTGCCGCAATCAAGTCGAGCCTGGACGATGCGATGGCAGATATTAGAAGCATCTGCAGCGGGCTGGTGCTGCCGCATATCGAATCGGCAAACCTGCCCGAACTATTGCAGCGTGCCGTGCGCTCCCATGAACAACGAACCGGCATTGCGGTCGGCTTATCCATTTCCGGCACGACGCAAGAGCTTTCGACATCCACCAAGATATGTATATACCGCTTCGTTCAAGAAGCGCTGAATAATGGCTATCGCCATGGTAAAGGCGCAGCACAGCAAGTGAAACAAACAATCGACGGCGGGCAGATCACAATAGCAGTATCGGATGAGGGACCCGGCTTCGATCCGGCCTATATACCGCCAAGCAGCATCGGTTTGGCAGGCCTGAGAGAGCGGGTGGAAAGCCTCGGAGGCACTTTCGAATTAAAGTCTTCCGAAAGTGGCACCGTGGTTCAAATGTCGCTGAACGCAATGGAAATGGAGCAGATATGACGACGGCAATCAGTCTGGCAGTGATCGATGATCATCCGCTGTTCCGGGAAGGGGTCATTCGCAGCCTTGGCGAGATCGACGGCTTTGCGATCGTTGGCGAAGGCAGCACGAAGGAAGATGCGATCCGAATATCCGAGAACGAACGCCCAGACGTTTTGTTGCTGGATATCTCCATGCCTGGCGGGGGCCTGAATGCACTTCCGCTGATCCTCGAGCGGGTGCCCGATCAGAAGATCGTTATGCTGACGGTTTCTGAAGCAAACGACGATGTGACGACGGCTCTAAAGAGCGGAGCGAAGGGATATGTGCTGAAGGGGGTAGGATCGAGAGCGCTGGCTGACATCCTCCGCACCGTGGCTTCGGGAGAAAGCTATGTCGCCCCCACTCTTTCCGCTCGCCTGATCTCCGGCGGCGGCAACGCCTCCTCGAAAAAAGCAGAGCTTCTTCGCGACTTGACGGGCCGGGAAAGCGAGGTCCTTCAGCTCGTTGCGGAAGGTTTGAGCAATAAGCATATCGGGCTGAAGCTCGATCTCCACGAAAAGACGGTGAAGCATCATATGACCCAGATTTTCGCCAAATTGGGTGTTGCAAACCGAACGGAGGCTGCGATGGCCTTTCGCGATGCGCTTGAAAGCCGGGGTTAGAGCAATTCCAGGAAAGGTGCGAAGCGATTTTCCGTCCGGAATGCGTAACAACAAAGAGATAGGGCGGAAAAGCGCTTCCGTGAAACGCTGAACCGCTCTAGTGAAGGAAGGACTTCAGTCTCCGCTGATCGGCTGCGGTCGCGCTACGATTGATGATGGTGCGACCCTTCGAATCCTTCATGACATAACGTCCATTTTCTATTTCTTCGCTCATGCCGTCATCGTGGCGCACCGTCATCGATGCGTCATCATCGGTTGAGTCGTCCGCGTCGGTTTGGGTCGAGGTAGCGCTTTTTCCGTTGGCTTTGCCATTGCCGTTTCCACCGGCATTTCCATTGCTGCCGCCGTTCCCGCTATTACCGCCGCCGTTACCATTGCCCCCGCCGTTACCATTGCCCCCGCCGTTGCCATTACCCCCGCCGTTGCCGCCGCCATTACCATTGCCACCGCCGTTACCATTGCCTCCGCTTTTTGCATCCGCGGTTTGCGCGACAAGCCCGATGGAGGATCCACGAATCTCGACGGTATAAGGCGTTGCCACAAGCACAAGCGTAAAGGAAACACCGAGAAAAACGGCGATCGACTTTCCGCGTAAAGACATAGCTGGCCTCCTACACGTTTATGAACGCACACTGCGCGAAAAAGATCGTGCAGTCACCAAATTGAAAACAGCCTTCCGCCACGACATCACATCGTTTTTGCGGACGGAGCCGTCAACCTTTGTCTCGGCAAAAAACGCCAATCTCGGACTTCTGCAATTTCCACTAAGACCTTGGTCCCAGCTTGCTATTGGACAAAGGTCGGAGGAAGGCTGGACTGAAGCCTGAATGGGGAACACCGCGATTGAAAGGGCGCCCGCCCTGCGCTTACAACTGCTTGGAAAGATAGTGACCACACTGACGAAGGGGTGGGGATAAATGTCTTTCGTCACGCTCTGCGACAGATGGGAAAGGGGCCATCTGTCGGGGGCACGCTCGACAACTCGTTTGTTTTGATCGCAGTCGCAGATGCGGCGCGGAGCACGCATGGCGCCCGGACGGGCGCCAGCATAGAAATTCCCGACGGCTTTTCCGGTTTATATCGAGGGGACCGGGTGCGAAAGGCATCAAAATGACAACACAGTGGAAGACGTACCTGGATCAGACGAAACCACCCGGCGCCATTGTCGATTTCTCAGCCGCTGCTTTCGTCCTTCAGGTGGCGATCAATCTCCGATTTGCCCTGAACTTTGTCGAAGCGACTCCTGAATGTCATTACCTCGCGGAGCGCGTTATGGCATCTGCGGAAATATATGGCCAGGCGAGACAGGCAGGTTCGGCGCCCTCATTTACCGATGCGGAGAAGGCATTGGCAGAGGCCGTAACGCTTCTCGCCATCGAAATGCACCATTGTCCTTCAGCATCGCACCGTGCCGACGTCCCCTTGAACCCAAGCTATCCAGCCGCAGCGTCTCAGCCGACAACGATCGACAGAAATCCACACGGACACGCATCCTTGTAGCCTCCATCCCGGGAGTGCGTCGGCAATATCTCTCGCACTCTTCCATGCCGGCAAGGCTGGTCACTCCGACAGCAGAATTTGCGTGCTTTGGCTGATCGCCGACAGCAGCAAACCGTTATTCGATGACGCGCGCCCTCAATTCGCTAGAAGGCACGAGGCAGGTCTCGTATTTGCCGGAAAGGCGGTATCTATGTCTGGCGATCAGATCATATGCGGCGTTGGCCAGCCGCCGTGGCATCAGGTTCACCACCGCAAGCAGGCTCCAGGGAAAACCGAGACATCGCATGGCGGTGGCGAAGGCGTCCATCTTCGTGTGCAGGATGCCGTCGACGACTACCAAGTTGGTCGATAAATCCGTCGGATCGAGGCCGTAGTGCCGATAAAGCGCCTGTCCAAGCGGAGACTGCGCGGCCGTGAACAGGAAACGACCGGAAGGGTCGTGGGCGAAGACAAAGCGGATAAACGACGAACAGAAAATGCACTCGTGGTCGAAAACGATAAGACCCTTGTGATAATCGTGAGGCGGCACGTCCGGGTCGTTCCTGAAACTGTATGAGGCAAGTTCGGTCATCAGCATGATCTCCGAAGCGGAGTGAACGTCGCGGCACGTTTCGCGTCAAGTGAAAGCTGCAGCGGCGCTTCATTTCGGCAAGACCTGACACCTCCAGCCTCACGGCTGACTTTCTCCCGGCATTGAAGGCAACGCCGTCCGGAACGGCGCATCAAACCCAAAAACCTTCCCGACGAGATAATCCAAGGACAAACGTCCCGGCCCCCAGGCCATGAGGCCGAGCGCCATCGCCGCCCAGGTGATATGAACGGGCCATCCATCGGGAACGGTCAGTTCCACGATTGCGGTCATGGCGAGAAGACCGGTCGCGGCAAAACGCGTGGCAAGGCCGAGCACGAGGAGGGTTGAAAATACGACCTCCCCCGAACCCGATAGGAATGCCATGACCGCCGGCGCAGGATAGGGATATGGCCCGCCTGGAAGATGGAGCATGAACTCATCCGAGAAGAGCTCCACGGCGGTATCGCCCAACTGCAGGAATCCGTCCCATTTGAGGATGCCGGAACGCCAAAATGGCACGGCCAATCCGACACGCAGGACGAGTTGCACCAGGGATGGCTGCGCGATCGTCTGTATCAACCGGCTTACTTTTTCGACCAATCCGACGATCGGTGCGAACGGCTTGCCGGCAACCGAAGTGTCAAGTGTTTTCGACATCGGAATTCTCCACGTAAATCTCAGTAAAAGCGCCTGCTTCGATCATCTCGGCGATCATGCCGGCGAGATCGAAGGCAGGATTGACGTTCAGAGCTGCTGCCGCAGCCGACCCCAGGCTACCGCCGTCGGCGAGACATATGAGGAACGAGGCACCACCGGGCTGCAGCAGCCGAACCACGACGTCGAATTCCGGCCGCGTGATCAGCGCGTCCTCGGGAACGACGCACTCGATGCGCTCCACCGGCTCGGAGCCTCGGTTGGCGACGAAGATCGTCACGGCCGGAAATTTGGAAGATAGAACTCTCATCGCCGGATGGGCGCGAAATCGAAGCTCGGACAACTCGTGCGGCGCGACGGCGGACAAAGCATCTGCCGAGATGACCGGGCAATCGGCGGCGTGATAGGCGTCCAGCCAGGCCCGCTCCAGCCGCGCGACATCGCCTAGCCACGGCATCGGCTGTGCGTATTCGTAGGCATCGATGAAAGCGGGAAAGTCGTGACCATATTCGAACAAAAGCGGCGAGGTCGGCGGCGTCTCGCGAATGTGGAAGCGCGCCATCGCACGAAAGAAATCCGGTCCCGTTAGGCGCTGGGTCGCCGGAAAAATCGCCGCCAGTGCCTCGATCAGGCTTACGGTGACGTTGTTGCGGTAAACGTTGTACCGCTTGTCGGCAGCTTTCCCATGCGGGCCGACAAGGGAAGCCGGCGTTTGTTGTTCGGGGTTCAACAGCGACTTGGAAAACGTCGAAGCGAATGACGGGTCGCCGCGCCCGACGGACAGAGCCTCAGCGGAACGCATGGGATTTGCCCACGGTTTGAGATTGCCGATCGAGGATCGCTTGCGCTGCGACAGCCTCGGCCCTCAAGACCGGCCAATCGGGAATTTTGCTGTCCCATTCGACCAGCGAGGGCATCGCACCGCATCGCCCGATGACGATCTCATAAAGACGCCAGACCGCGTCAGCGACAGGCCCATCGTGACTATCGATCAACAGCAGCTCGCCTTCATCATCCGTCTGCTCCGCATGACCTGCGAGATGGATCTCACCGACTTTCGATAGGGGGAAATCGGCAAGATAGTCCAGCGCCGAATAGCCGTGGTTCGTCGCCGAAACAAAGACGTTGTTGACGTCGAGCAAAAGACCGCAGCCGCTCCGCGTTGCAATCTCACCGATAAAATCCGTTTCGCTCATGGAGGATTCGGCGAAAAGCACGTAAGTCGATGGATTTTCCAGCAGAATGGGACGTCCGATCGCCGTCTGCATTTCGTCGATGTGATCGCAAACATGCGTGAGCGTGGCGCTCGTATATGGCAGGGGCAGCAGATCATTCAGATAGGTATTCTCGTGGGTCGACCATGCCAGGTGCTCGGACACGAGGGCTGGCTCATATCTGATCACCAGCTCACGAAAACGCCGGAGATGGTCCTTGTTCAAGGGTTGCGGCCCACCGAGAGACATGCAGACGCCATGGAGCGAGATCGGGTGGTCTCGACGCACAAGCTCAAGGGCGTGATGGGGCGGGCCGCCGGCGCCCATATAGTTCTCTGCATGAATTTCGAAAAACCCTTGCCGCCCTGTTTCCGCGAGTATGGCAGGCAGATGTTCCGGCTTGAAGCTCGTGCCCGCCAAGCCATGAACAGAATAGGAGGGAAAGCGGAGCTCGGCACCCGCTTCGACGACAGGAGCGACGGTTCGATTGTGGGCGTTCATCATGTCTTCTCCGCTTTCCGATAGCCTGGTCGATCAGAGGTCGCGCTTGAGGGGCATTAGCGAGCCATGGCGGCCGCCGGGAATGTCGAGCGAGGCGCAGGTGCCACCCTGAACAAACTTCCAGGAATTGCCCTGGAAATCGACGGTCGACGTACCCTGGCAAGTGGTTCCCGGGCCGGCGGCGCAATCGTTTTGGCCCTTCAGCGCAACACCGTAGCACTTCTCCTTGTGAGCCGCGATGGCAGCACTGGCTTCAGCCTTCGTCAGCGGTGCGGCGGCGGCCATGGACGCAAGCGCCGTCGTAACCGCGCCGGCGAGCAGGACAGAACTCACAGTAGCTTTCAGCATGAACTATCTCCATTTGGGTTCGTTAACGCCCCTGTCTTGGGGGCACGTCAGGTACTCGTTCGCAGGAGGAGATTCGTTACAGCCGAGATTGTCACGAAGGCGTGATCGCCGGCACGTCGGCCAATCGGGTGGCACGGCGGGCGATCGAGGGATGCTGTTCGGGAAAATTGCCGCGCAATATATTGGCGACCGCGCGCCATGGCGGAGCAGAGGACGGCATTGGGCCGCATTGCCTGGAACGGCATAGATGTCACGAACCGCCGGGCGCAAAACCCGGCGGTTAGGATGTCTCTCTTACAAGCCTACAGGCACCCGCTGGCCCATCCCGTGGGCACGCGGCGAATACGTTCCTTGAAGCGTTTATCTAGCCGGGCGCAATTGCAGCCTCGACACACCGGCAGCAACGTTAAGTCCCGTACCAGCTTCGCCACTCAGCGGCTGCAGACCGAAATTCTTCGAAGAGCCGCCAACGAGCGCGTTTGCTCCCAAACCAACGCCCACTGCAGCGCCGGCGGATGCGCCGACATAGCTGCCGGCCAAGGCGCCTTCTCCGGCCCGAGTCGGATGGATACTGTAGACCACCCAGCTCAGATAGGACTTGCCTGTCACGCCGATGTCGACCCCGAGCTTGCCGATGGAACCGACATAGTGCTCTGACGGACCTGAACTCCGCTTGAACCTGCAATCGACGGATTTATTGGAGCCGATAATCATACCGACGCCTCCCGCAACTTGGCAGGAAAGTGTGCCGAGGCGTTCCTTAGGGCCTGCCTCGACCTGTTCCTTGTGGGTGTGTTTTTGCGACCGATGCACCGTCGCTGCGTCGGCGGCAGGAACGGCGAGCCCGAGCGAGACTGCGGTGACAATAAGAGCAAGCTTTTTCATAAGGTTTCCTCCTAGATCATTCGCACCTCCCTCAACGCACCGGACGGAAGTTCGTTCGCAACATTCATTCCCCATGCGTGATCTTGCGCCACAAACCAGACGGAAGACATCCCGCCATCGGCGTCAGATCAAGCCATACTGCTTCGCCTTGTTGCGCAGGAACGGCAGGCCGTTGCCCATGACTTCCTCCTCATCCTTGGCGACGGGGCGCCAGACCGACAGCCCGTAGGCCAGCTCCGGCGGCATGTTGATGAAGCTTTCCATCGCAAGCCCGCCCTTGAAGCCGATAGCGGCAAGCGTCGCGTAGATCTCATCCCAATCGCAGGTGCCATAGCCGGGCGTGCCCCGGTCGCTCTCCGACAGGTGGATGTATTTCAGGTGATCGCGCGCCGCCAGGATGCCGTTGCCGACGCCCTTTTCCTCGATGTTCATGTGGTAGGTATCGAGATGGACGAACACGTTGTCGGCGCCGACACGCTCGATCATCTCGACCGCCTGGCGGCCGGTATTGATGAGATGGTTCTCGTAGCGATTGACCGCCTCGACGCCGAGCTCGATGCCTCGGCCCTTGGCATGTTTGGCTGCGGCCGTCAAAACCCGGGCGATGTTGTCATATTCCCTTTGCGTCGGGGGCACGCCGGTGCGCTCGCCGATGCCTCCATAGATCACGCCGGAAAGGGCCTCACCACCAAGATCGGCCGTCTTGTCGATTGCGATGGTAAGATGGTCGATCGCCGCCTCGGGGCGGACGGATGCCCAGGCGCGCTCGGGAAGACCGAGCGAACAAACGGCCCGAAGCCTATGTTTTTCCAGCAATGCCTTGGTATGGGCCGTGTCGACTGCGGGCGGATTGAGCATGGGGATTTCGATGAAATCCACCTTGTATTTGACGGCGGCGGCGACGGACCGCTCGGCCCCTGCCCGGTCCCAGTTCATCGTCCACATGCTGGTATGAACACCGAAGCCTTCCATAGCTTTCATCCTTTTCTGTTGTTGAGAAATTTGTAGTGGGAGGCGACCCAGCGCAGGAACATCACGCCGACGAGGAGCAGGCCCCAGACAGCGGTCGCCAGATGCTGGTTGGCTCCCATCAGGTTCAGCCCTGAGGACAGAAGCTGCAGAACGACCAGCGCCACGAAGACGGGGATCACGCGGCCGAAGCCGCCGAACGGATTGACGCCACCCAGGAAGCAGGCGAGCACCGTTATCAACAGATAGGATTCGCCGTGGCCGACGCGGACGGAATTGAAACGCGCCAGCATGATGATGCCGGCCACCGCGCACATGGCGCCGGAGAGCGTGTAAACGAGGACGACGACCTTGCGCGTGTTGACGCCGGAGTAGCGGGCGGCTTCGATATTGGAGCCGATCATATAGGTATTGAAGCCGAGCTTCATGCGCGTCAGCAGCAGGTGCCAGAGGAGAACGCAGACGATGAAGATGATCAGGGGCACGGGGATGCCGAGCAGCGACCCATGCCCCAACGGCCTGATGAAATCCGGAAAGCCGGATACGTCACCGCCCCGGGTGAGAAATTCGCCAAGGCCGCGCAGGAAGATCATCATCGAAAGTGATACGAGAATGGGATGAGCGCGCGTATAGGCGATGACGCAACCCATTATCACGCCGCTCGCCGCCCCTGCCGCCAGCGCCAGCACACATCCGAGAGCGAATGCCAATGGTCCGGCGTCCACACCGCCGTTCGCCTGCAGCACCCAGGCAACCGTCAATCCGGCGATATTCGCCGTGAACGTTATGGCCAGGTTGAGCCCGCCTGTCAGAATAGGCAACAGCATCGCCAGCGTCAGGAGGCCAAGCTCGGGCAATTGGAAGGCGACCGAACCGAAGGTCGCCTGGCTCAGAAATTGCGGCGAAGCGAGCCCGAAAAAAATCATCACGGCAATGAAGGCGAAGAAGGGGCCAGCCATCTCCGGGCCTAAGCGTTTCTGGAAACTTTCGACGAGAACGGTCATCGTGTTTGCCCCTCCCTGCGCAGGAGCGGCACAAGCTTGTCGATCCGCGTATTCGATAGCGTGATGGCGACCAGGATGATGGCGCCGATGATCATCTTGAACGCAAAGGGCGAGACGCCCATCAGATTGAGGCCGTTCTGCGTGATGGAGATCAGCAGCACGCCGAGAACGCAGCCGAGCACCGATCCCTTGCCGCCGCCGAGACGCGCACCGCCGAGAACTACTGCGGCGAGCACGTCGAGCTCACGACCGTAGAGCGCATTCGGGACCACTTCCTGCGCATAATGCGCCTGCACAAGCCCGCCGATGCCGGCCATCAATCCCAGCCAGCCGAAAGCGATGAATTGCATCGCGCCGATATTGATGCCGAAACGGCGCGCCCCTTCGGGATTGTCGCCAAAGGCATAGAGCTGCCGGCCTATGGTGGTGCGGGTGATGAGTACCCAGGTGGCGACGACGCAAATCACCATGACCAGGACAGGAAGCGTGATCTCGATCCAGGTGCCGTCGGGCATCTCATGCTCGAACAGCACGACCTTGTCCGTGAGCCAGTCGGGCAGGTCGTAGATCGACACGCCCTTGGTGAAGAACATGAGAAGCCCGAAATAGATGTTGAAGGTGGAGATGGTCGCGACGATCGAAATGATCCGGAAGCGATGGATCAGGAAGGCGTTGATCGCTCCGAGCAGGATGCCGATCGACCCGGCGATGATGAGGCCCGAAACCCAGCCTCCCCCGCCGATCCAACCAAGCGCGATCGCCGTCACATATTGCACGACGGACGCACCGACGGCGAAGGAGATATCGATGCCACCGGCGATCAGAACGACCAGCAGGCCGACGGCGAAGATGATGTTGACGGCGCTGATATTCAGGAGATCGAAGGTATTGCCGAGGGAGAAGAAATTATCCGTGGCGAAAGACAGGAAGGCACAGATGACGATCATCACTGCCAGCAGGGAAATTTCCGTCGCATGGGTGCTGATGAAATTACGCATAGACGGCAGCCTCGATATCGTGAAGGGAACATTGCCGTGGATCGAACGCGCCGATGATCCTGCCCTGCGCCATGTGCAACACGCGGTCCGCATTGAAATAGACCTCGGGCACCTCATCGGAAATCAGGATGATCGCCAGCCCGGTTTCCGCGAGCTTGGCGACGATATCGAAGATGCCGGCCCGCGCGCCGACGTCGACGCCAACGGTTGGCGCATCGAGGATCAAAAGCTTCGGGTCGGTCGCCAGCCATTTGGCGATGGCGACGCGCTGCTGATTGCCGCCCGACAATGTCGAAATCGCATCCTCCGGCAAACCGATCTTGATACCGAGTTGGCGGATCCAGCGGGCGACAAGGCTTTCCTTCCTATCCTCTGAGAGGAAGCCGCTGGAGAGTATCTTGCGCAGCGACGAGATCACGAGATTGTCGGCGATCGATTGCGGTTGGATGAGCCCGAGCGACAGGCGGTCCTCGGAAAGATAGGCGATGCCCGCCTGGATCGCGTCGCGGTTGGAAGAGAAGCGCACTGCCCTGCCATCAAGCGCGATCGTACCGGAATCCGGTCTCGTCATGCCGAAGAGAGCAAGGGCTAGCTCCGTCCGTCCGGCGCCGAGTAGCCCGGTAATGCCGAGCGTTTCGCCACGCCGCACCGTCAGCGAAATATCCTCGAACTGACCGCGCCGGCTGAGCGACCGGACATCGAGGACAACGGGCTGCTGATCCTTCGGCGCCGCCCGAACATGTGTGTCGAAGGTCTTTCCCGTCATCAGTTCGGTGATGCGGGATTGCGTCATGCCCTTGGTCGGATAAACGCCGACAAGCGCACCGTCCCTAAGCACCGTCAACCTGCTCGATATGTCGAGCACTTCCGCAAGCCGGTGGCTGACGAAGACGACAGCGACGCCGGAAGCGGAGAGATTGCGGACGATCCCGAGAAGATGATTGGTTTCGGACTGGGTGAGCGAGGCCGTCGGCTCGTCCATGAAGACGATCTTCGCTTCGCCGACCAAGGCACGGGCAATGGCCACGATCTGCCGTTGGGCGATTGCGAATTCCTTGAGCGGCAGATCGACATCGAGCGCAACGCCCAGCCGTTTCAGCGCGTTCATCGCAAGCTGCCGCATCTGTGCGTAATTGACGAGGCGAGGCCAGCGACCGAGCACCGTCTGAAACGCGATGTTTTCGGCTACGCTCATTTCTGGGAACAGCGCGAGATCCTGCCAGATGACCTGGATTCCCTTCGCCTGCGCGGTCACGGGCGACATATGGGAATAGGTCTGGCCGTCATATTCGATGATGGCGCCGGGCGCCGGACGATAGACACCGGTGATGATCTTGATCAGCGTGCTTTTGCCCGAGCCGTTCTCGCCGGCAAGGCAGTGAACCTCGCCCGGATGGACCTCGAAGGCCACGTTCTTCAAGGCTTTGACGCCACCGAACGTTATGTTGATGTCGCGAAGCGATAGCAGCGCTCCGCCGCTCGCATTCGCGCTTTCGATCTCAGACATGCGGATCCGCCCGTCATACCTTGGATGGGTGAGGACATGCCGGGCCAGCCGAAGCCGGCCCAGCCTGCCGGGAGAACCGGTCTTGTTTCAGAGGCCCATTGCCGCGAGATCGGCAACCGTCTTCTTGTTGATCGGAACGAGCTGGTCCACAATGATATTGTGCTTTTCGAAATCGGGATGGATCGTGCCCAAGCCTTCGATCTGCTCGCCGTCCTTGATCTGTTCACCCTTCATCAGCTTCTGCGAAAGTGTCACGAACACCTCTCCCGCCTGCTTGGGGTTCCACATGAAGCCGCCGGAAATCGCGTCCGATTTCAGGAGTTTCTGTCCTTGTCCGGGGGAGAACGGGCCAAGCACGAAGATCTTGCCGACCTTGCGACGCTCTTCGATCGCGCGGCCTGCGCCGATCGGACCCTGACTGCCGAAGGCGAGGAAGCCTTTGAGATCCGGATGGGCGGAAATGAGATCGAGCGCCGTGCTGCGGCTCTTGTCGACGTCTTCTGCCACGCCGTAACGATCGCCGACGAGCTTCATATCCGGATAATTCTTCTTGAGATAGGCAATCGCCGCATCGGCCCAGGCATTGTGCAGCGGCACCGTCAGCGAACCGACGAAGACTGCATATTCGCCCTTGCCACCCATTTTCTCGGCGAGAAGCTTGGCATGCGCTTCACCGAAGCCGGTCGAGGAGGCAAGCTCGAAGTCCCAGTCCGCGCCCTTCTGGCCCGGCGATTCATGCGTAATGACGATGATACCCTTTTCCTTCGCCTTGCTGAGAACGGGCTCAAGAACCTTGGCGTCATTGGGAACGACGCCGATGACCTTGACGCCCTGAGCGATCAGATCCTCGATGGCGCGTACTTGAAGCGCCGGATCGGCGCTTGTCGGACCGATCATCGAGGCATCGACGCCGAGTTTCTTTCCCTGCTCCTTGATGCCGGCTTCCATGGCATTGAACCATGGGATGCCGCCGATCTTCACGACGATGCCGACCTTGCCGGTGTCCTGCGCAAAGGCCATTGTGGCGGTCGCAAGCGACAGCGACGCTGCGAGCGCAGCCACGATAAATCTCTTCATGATCTTCTCCTCCACAGTTCCCCTCGGGGAACAAACAGGCGCGCCTAGACCGACGGCCTTCCTCCGGCGTGGGTGGCGAATAAGTGCCCCGCCACCCTTTGGCAGCCGCTTCCTCAAACGGCACCATTGTTGTGCACAATCGATCTTTCTTTTTTGCACAATCGATGGTGCAATGAATATCGATGAGATCTATCCTTTCGTCAAGAGGACTCGGACGCTAAGAGGAACCGAGGAGACGCTGATGAAGAAAGACAGTCGAAAGAAGGCCACGATCTATGACCTATCTGTGCTCTCCGGAATTTCTCCCTCGACCGTCAGCGCGGTCCTGAACGGCACCTGGCGCAAGCGCCGCATCAAGGAAAGTACCGCCGACCTCATTCGCGAACTCGCGGAAAAGCACCAGTATACCACCAACCGGCAGGCCCAGGGGCTGCGCAGATCCCGCTCGGGATTGGTGGGGCTGATGCTGCCCGTTTATGACAATCGCTACTTCTCCTCGATGGCTCAGACTTTCGAAGCCCATGTGCGGCAACGTGGCCAATGTCCGATCGTGGTCAGCTCCAGCCGCGACCCCCAGGAAGAGCGCGAGACCGCCGAGAACCTGATCTCCTATTCCATTGACGAGCTGTTCATATGCGGCGCGACGGACCCGGACGGCGTGCACGAAGTCTGCGAAGCCGCAGGGCTGAAACACATCAACATCGACCTTCCAGGCACGAAGGTCCATTCGGTCATTAGCGACAATTACCAAGGCGGCCGCATCCTGACGGAAGCGATCATCCATCACTTTGCCCCCGAGGATCCCTTAAGCCCCGATGAACTCTTCCTGTTCGGCGGGCGAAACGATCACGCCAGCCGCGAACGCATCCGCGGCTTCCGGGAAGTCAAACGCGCGCTTCTTGGAGCCGATCCGGAAGCGTCGATTCAACCGACCGGCTATTCCCCCAACACGGCCCGAATTGCCTTCGAGACGTTTTTCGAGAAGGCTGGCCGTCTGCCGCGCGCACTCTTCATCAACTCTTCGATCAACTTCGAAGGGCTGCTGCGCTTCATGTCGGCCCATCCGCACGAAACCTTCGCGGATCTGGTCGTCGGCTGCTACGACTATGATCCGTTCGGGTCCTTCCTCCCCTTCCCCGTCATCATGATGCGCCAGGATGTGGAGGGCATGATTACCAAGGCGTTCGAACTGATCGAGGAAACGCGGACACCACCGAAAATCCACCTGATCCGCCCGGATCTGGTGCCGCCGCGAACGGCCCTGACCGGGCCGTTGGATGGGCTCAAGGACATCGTTTAAGCTGTCGTATAGCCGATACCCAAGGACATCGTTTAAGCTGCCGTATAGCCGATACCCACAGCTCAAAGCTCGGCGGAACGAAGTTATAACTTAACCGTTGGGTTTCATCAGCAGCCGCGGAGGAAAAGGCAATGGGTATCGAGCAAGCACCTACAGAAAAAGGCAGGCAAGCCGCGCGTGGATTGAGGAGGAGCGCAGCGAAAGAAGAGAAGAAGGTGGAAGCCAAAAAAGGTTCGAGCCTCGCAAAAGGCCCCGAGCGCTTCGAGGAACGTTCGAAAAGCTCCGATGGCAAAAGCGCCGGAACAAAGCAACGGCTTTAACTGCCATTCGGCCTGCGATTGTTTGATCCAGGTTTTTCATGCCCCTGATTGTCAAACCGGAAGGCATGGGCGAAAACTAGCCGCATGACGATCGCAAACGGCAAGTTTCTTCTTCAAGGCCCGGAAGACGCTGGTGTCACCATTCTCCTCGCGCATGGCGCGGGTGCGCCGATGGATTCCGCTTCGATGAACGCTGCCGCTGGCGCCCTCGCCGAACGCAATATTCGTGTTGCTCGTTTTGAATTCACCTACATGGCCGGCCGCCGCAGTTCCGGCTTACGAAAACCGCCGCCCCGGGCGGAAACGCTGAAGGACGAATATCTGGCAGCGATCACGGAGCTCGGCGCCACCGGTCCGCTCATTATCGGAGGCAAATCAATGGGCGGCCGCGTAGCAAGCATGATCGCCGATGAACTCTACGCGGCCGGCAAGATCGCCGGTCTGCTCTGCCTGGGTTACCCCTTTCATCCGCCGGGAAAACCCGAAAATCTGCGCACGGCGCACCTTGCCGAATTAAAGACTCCGACCTTGATCTGCCAGGGCACGCGCGATGAATTCGGCACTCGTGAGGAAGTGGCGTGTTATGTGTTGTCGGACGCCATTGAAATAGTCTGGCTCGAAGATGGCGATCATGATCTGAAGCCGCGTAAGGCAGTTTCGGGCTTCACGGCCGCCGACGACCTGAGGACGGTGGCCGAGACCGTGCGGGCGTGGAGTGCCCGCCTTGGCAATCGAAAAGCACCCGACTGAACGCACGCGTGACAGTGCGCTCAATTAATGGAGCCGTTACGCGGCCATCTCGCCCCTTACGCGGCGCGGCGCAACGGATTGCATCGCAGCCGCCTGCAGCTTGAACTGCGAGACGAGATCGCGAAGCTTGGCCGCTTCCTGAGCAAGGCTCGCCGATGCGGCCGTGGACTGTTCGACCATCGCCGCGTTCTGCTGCGTTGTCTGATCCATGGAATTGACGGCGACGTTGACTTCGGCAAGCCCGGTCGATTGCTCCTTGGCGGAGGTGGCGATCGCGTCCATATGCTGATTAATGCCCGCAATTTGTCCGCTGATGGTCTTTAGAGCCTGACCGGTATCGAGCACCAGCTTCACGCCGCTTTCGACCTCGTCCGAGGACTTCTGGATATGTCCTTTGATTTCCTTGGCGGCTTGAGCCGATCTTTGTGCGAGTTCACGCACCTCTTGCGCGACGACGGCAAAACCCTTGCCGGCCTCGCCTGCGCGAGCAGCTTCGACGCCTGCGTTCAGCGCCAGAAGATTGGTCTGGAAGGCGATTTCATCGATAACGCCGATAATGCTGGAGATCTGTTCTGCGGAAGCCTCGATACGGCGCATTGCTTCTTCGGCATGCGACACGACTTCGGCGGATTTTGCTGCACTATGGTTTGCTTTCGTCGCCTCTGCGCGAGCTTCGTCCGTGCGCTTGCTCGAATTCGACACGTTGACCGTAATCTGATCGAGTGCCGCGGCCGTCTCTTCAAGCGATGCTGCCTGTTGTTCGGTTCGTCTGGAAAGATCGTTGGCGCCCGATGCGATCTCCCTGGTGCCGTCGTCGATCGCCGTGATCGCCATTGAGATGGCGCTCAACGTATCTCCAAGTTGCTTCACCGAGCTGTTGAAATCATGGCGAAGGCTCTCGAAGTCCGGAGAGAAGGGCTCATCGAGTTGAAATGCAAGATCGCCGGCAGCGAGCCTCTTCAACCCGGCACCGAGGCCCGATGTGGCGGCACGAAGGCGCGCGCTAGCATCTTCATCGGCCTGCTTTCGCGAC
Organism: Rhizobium sp. NXC24; assembly: GCF_002944315.1. Classification (NCBI taxonomy): domain Bacteria; kingdom Pseudomonadati; phylum Pseudomonadota; class Alphaproteobacteria; order Hyphomicrobiales; family Rhizobiaceae; genus Rhizobium; species Rhizobium sp. NXC24. The sequence continues at coordinate 597,079 of NZ_CP024314.1, read as the reverse complement.
GCGATCCGGTCGGCTTCGGCTTCCTCGCGAGCTGCCTCGGCGTCGTGTTCGAGCTGCTTGTTGGCAATTGCTGCCCGTCGGAAGACTTCGACAGCCGATGCCATGGCGCCGATTTCATCCGAACGACTGGCACCTGCGGAGGTGATGTTGGTGTCGCCGCTCGCAAGTTTCTTCATGTCGCCGGAAAGAGCGAGCATCGGCTTGGTAACCGTCTTCCGGGTCAGCCAATAGAGACCGACCGAGAACAGCGCGGTCAATCCGAGAATCACTTTCAAAAGCGTGTCGACAAGAGCTTGCGTATCAGCGCTGCGCTTTGTGATCTCTTCGGAGACCGCGTTGATCTGATCTCCAGTCTGTTCCATCACAGTTTCCAACGCGGAAAACTGGTTCATAAATTCTGGCAGCGATTTCATGGCCGCGGACTGATCTTTGCCTGCAAGGTCGACCATCTTCTTGGCGCTGTCGATATAGGCAAGAAGCGGCGGCTCGAGACCGGCAAGCACATGTTGCGTGGCCGCATCGGTCGCGAGTGCCTTGTTGGCCGCGATCATTTCCCGGAACGACGCCTCGTGTTCCGCCAGATCCGCCTTCACCGCGTCCGCCGCCAAACCGGCAGCCGGATTGGTTGCCAGCAGAGCGGCAAGCACGTCAGCGCGAAGCGCGTCATGCATCATGTCGGCCTGCATGTGATTTCGAAGCACTTGTGCCGATCGGGCAACTTCGGCGTTGTTTCCGGATAGGATGGATGTCGACCATACGCCAACGCCCGTCGCGCCCCCTGCCAACACGAAAATCGCGACGCTTGCAATGATGATTTTATTCTGAATTGACGCCATGGGTGCCTCACCGTAAAGATCGAACACGAGGCTACACAAACATGCTTAATTATTTGTCATTTGCCGATTTACCACAGTAAATTGCATTAAAAGAGCACGATATACTATCCTTGCGAGAATCGTTGAGAGGACCTGTGGAAGTGTTCTATCAGGAGACCAGACTAGGCGACCGGGATATCCTTAGGGAGAAGGAATTAAACGTGAGCGCGACGGGTGACTTCACGCGATCGAAGAGCCGCTCTATCTTTTCTTCCCTTAAGCAAACGTCAGACTAGATTCTTTGATCACCAGAATGATGCAGGCTGACAGACCCCGTAGTTGCCGGGTATAGCTGAAAATATTTTTTCTCTCAAAGAGCCTTGCAGCCCTTAAGCTAAGAATCTGTAGCCGACATCATAACGCAACAAGGGCTGCATAGGGAGCCAGTCCACTGGAATGAAAGGAGAGTTGACCTTAAACCCTCTTCGCCGGCTGGCCGACGACCGGGGACGGGAATGCCGGCACCGATCAGGCTGAAGCCGTAGCTCGTTGAGAAGACCGACATCGAATTGTCGCTGTTGGATTAAAGGATCTGATTGGGAGTCAGATCGTTGTTCTAGGGATCTGCACTGGAGCCGATGAAATCGCCGACTATCTCGATGGTGTGTACTGACGTGATAGCCGCCGGAACCGGTAAAAATGCCGCTCTGCTGTGATACATTGGCGTAATCGCCCGTGATTGTGCCCTGGTTGTAGCCACCCGAGCTGATGCCAAGTTGGGCGCTCTTCGTCTTCTCGTCATAGGATGCGATATCCTGGCGGCTCTCGATATTGATACCATTGGCGGCGCTGGCATTGACCGTGTTGCCGGAAAGCACGCCACCCGCCAGCGTCAGCGTCTCCGGCGAAACGATCGTAACCATGTCCATGTCGGAGACGTTCGAATTGAGCTGGGTACCGAATTGCTGGTCTCCTTGCCGGAGCTAAAGCTTGCGTTGGCGGTTGGGCCACCGCCCAAGATATTGCCACCAGCGTCAGTTCCAGCGGCCACACGAACGCTGATGCTACCGGCCTTGTTGCTGCTCTTGCCGCCGCTGGTCGCCTGCGCACTTTCGAGATCGACATTGCCGGCCGCGGAGATCAATACATTGCCATTGTTGGGATCGTCGGTCGTCGTCGTAGCTTGGCCGTCTTTGCCGACTCCAGCGCTGATCTGTACGCCACGGCCGACGACATCGCCGGATTGGGCAATGATGGTGACCGAGCTGCCACTGATCTCGGGTGGAACGGCGATAGATGTCGTCGATTCCGACGAGCTTTCGCTAAAGCTGTAGCCGGCGGTCAGCGAGATCGACGCGACCGCGGGGCGGAGACCAGTGTCCGGATCCGGCTTAGCCTTAATGGCGGCCTGTCTGGGATATCGCCTCGTAGCCATTGACGCCGGCCGACACCGCTGGAGCGATGCCGTAGACGCCGTTGTCACCCGAACGCAAGCTGGCAGCCTGCACCCCGAACTGAGCCGCACTGATCAGTTGCGACGACACCGTGACGCTGACACCGGCAAAGCTCTTTTTTTGCATCTCCGAGGCATTGGTGACGTCGTTGATTGAGAGAATGTTGACGCTGTCGCCGGCAATCAGATCGACTGCGCCGTTGGCGGTGGCCGGACTGATCGTTGATGTTGCGATTGGCCGTGATGGTGATGCCGCCGTCGCTGTCGGCGAGCTCACCGCATTGATATTGCCATCGTTCGAGCGCTTCTCCTCCGAGGTGCCGACGCCGATGCCAATCGAGACGCTGGCTTCGGGATGGGAGTCAACGTCGGCATGGGTTTGAGGTAAACGAATTTAAAACAAAAAATCTGTTATTTGGTCGATCGCGGCGGCTCCAGATTGTGCCGCGATCGCACAGTTCGCTTTAGTCTCTCTTGGCCGGTGGCGTCTTCACACCGCCGTCGAGCCTTTTATAGACCTCGCCCAATTGCGACTTGGGCGCCGGGCACTTTCTCGAACGGGCAAGGTCGGTCAGCACCTGGTTGCGATTGCGCAAGGCGTCGATCTCGACCTTCTCCGGTGATTTGGGATCCATGAAGAATAGCGCCGGCCAGAAGAGAAGAACGCCGGTGGCGCCTAGAATGACGTTTTTGCCTTGCGCTTGCGAGCGCTCCTTGACCGTTGCAAGAATCTGGCGTTCGTTGGCTGCGAATTCGCGCGAAACCCCGCCGCAATCAAGCCCACCGTCGCCAACATTGGTCGAGGCGATTGGGTGCGCCTCGCGGCCGCCGCAGCTCGAGAGCGCGATTGCACAGCAAAGAAGTGCAGCCGCAGAACGTAACGCCAAAGGCGCTGTCTTGTTGTCTTTTCGAATGACTAAATTCATGATTTTCCTCTTTATATTGGTTACCACCGTACGGAGGAGCTAACGAAAAGCAGTCCCGTATTCTTTTTATCGACAGTGCTGGCCAGCACGTCGGAATAGCCGATGTCGAGATTGAGATTGCCGCCTGCGAGCTTCGCGCCAACGGTCCAGCCGAGCATGTCGCCGCCCTCGATTTGATAGCGCGTCTGAGAGGCGATCCGCCCGTAGTCGAGCCCGAGATAGGGGCGGAACTCGCCGAGCATTTTTGCCAGGGCGGCATTGTCGGCGAAGGGCTGCGTCCGCCAGACGAGATCATTGCGGATGAAAAAGCCGTCATTGCCGTAAAGCGTGCTCTCGCGCGTACCGCGAACGGTGGAATTGCTGCCGAGCGAGATCTGTTCGGCTCCAAAGAGATTGTCCGGTGAATATTGTCCGGTCAGGATCGAATTCACCTCGAAGCTCTGTTCGCCGAGCTGGAGTGGCCGGGTCAAGGTGATGGTGCCGGTGAACTTTGAGAACCGCGGATCGGCATTGCCTGCCCCGGCATCACCGGGGTCGACGGCATCAAAGAGGTTGAGACCCTGGTTGTAGGAAAGATCAAAGACCCAGAGACCTCCAAGCATGCGCCGCGAGTGCGAGATGCCGAGGTCCCCGACGGTATATTTGCGGCTGCCGACCTCGATCTTGCTCCCGAGCAGGAAATTGTTGGTTTCCTTGTAGGTCAGGCCGCTGTTTAAGGTGGTGATCGAATCCTTGTCGCGGAGGATGACGCGGTCGGCGCTGATCCCGAGCTGCTTGGAATTGCCCGACGTCTGCAAGGTCCCGAAATTGCCGGGAACCGAGCTGTCATAGCCGTACCAGGCGCCGTTTACCGAGAGCGTCCAATAGCCGTAGGGGACGCTGACATTGCCGGTCAAGCTATCGCTCCGGCCCTGGCCGTCATCGCGCCAGGGATAGTTCGGCCCCGTATGCTCGTAGCCAAAGCTCCACTGATCATTGACGCCGAAGAGGTTGTCGTAACCGACAGAGGTCGATGTCTTTGAGTATCCCGTCTGCTCTTGGCCGAAGTTGCTGTTGCCGAAGGAGACGTGCCAGGGATAGCTGGGCTTGTTCTCGATATTGAGGATAGACGTGCCGCTGGTCTTACCCGGCAGCATTGCCGTCTTGGCGTTGTTGGAACTTAGCCGATTGATCTGGTCGAGGCCCTGCTCGATGTCGCGCAGGTTGATGATATGGTCCTTCATACCGGGAAAGGCGGTGGCAAGCATGCCGGAGCCCGGAGCCGGCTTGCCGTTGATATAGATGTCGGAGAGATCGCCCTCGACAGCGACCAGACGCAATGTCTTCGCCTTGGCAATGTCTTGCGCCGGCACGTAGACACGCGAGGTGACGAAACCCCTGTTGAGATAGAGATAGGTCAGATCGCGGAGCAACGTGTTGATGTCACCGACACCGATGCAACGGTTGCGATAGGGTGCCGTCACCTTGTCGATATCGGCGGCCGGGAATTGTTTGACCCCCACCACCTCAACATCCGTGACCGCGAAACAGGGGCCGCCTTTTTTCGCTCCCGCTTCTTGCTGCTCGGTTGGCACCTCCGAGGGCTTCGGCGTGCTCTTGCGCAGCGCATCGAGGCGCTGTTCTTCATTCTGCTGCGCATGACGGCGGGCGAAATCGTCATTTGGCGATTGCTGCGCAACCGCCATCGACGCCGTCAAAGCTGCGATAAGCAACACAAGGATACGCATGATGAAGGAGGACGCCGTGGAGGCAAGGCTGCGTGGATCAGCCGTCGGTTGGCGGGCCGAGGTCATGAATCGTTCAGTCGTGCCGTCAGTTGGAAGCCGGTTTCCGCAACGCGTCCAAAGCCGCGTCCAAACCCTTCAGTGAGAATTTGATATTGACCTTCTGGCCATTCATCATCTGCACGTGACCGATCCCGTCCGACGACTTTGCAAGTGCCGAGACCATCTTCGCATCCAGCTTCTGCTGCGCCCAGCAACCGGCCTGGTTGCAATTGCGATAGGCAAGCTGAACGACGGGCTTATCGCTCGCGTCGATGCTGAGCCCCGCCGGCAGGTACATGTTGAGTGGCACAAGCGTCGTCAGCACGAGATCGCTCGCCGCCTGCTTCCCGCCTTTCTGCGTGGGCGCAGGCGTTGCAGGCGCTTTCGCAATCGCCAAGGTCAGTATGTTGACGTCCTGCTCGCCCTGCTTCACCGTAGCGATCTGCGCCACTTCGCAATTCGTCGTCGCGGAACCGTCCGCTGCCTTGCCATCGACGCAGCGATAGTACCAGTCGTCAAATTTCTGCACACGGGCTTGCGGCGCCGGCTGCTGTTGAGCCGCAGGGCTCGCAGCGGAATTCTGTTGCGTGCCAGCATTGGTCGACCCTGCCGCGCCTGCCGCCGGCTGCTCTTGAGCCATGCCCGAAGACGCACACAGGATGGAGGACACGAGAATTACGGATGCGAGGCGCTTGGTGGAAAACATGTCATTCAAGACGGCAAACGTCATGCAAACCTTCCTAAGGTCAAAACTACTCGATTGAGCAAGACAGCGCCTTGCCCACCGACACATTATCGAATTCATGAAACAGCACCTAAGACAGTGCAGCCGCTCATCGGCCTGACCTGTTCCATAGCAGACTTCATTCGGCACACGGATAGTTAGAACTCAGATAGGCGCATATTCGCGCTTGTTTTTGATCAGCGACGTGTATTTTTGCAACATTTGCGTTTGTATTCGTCGAATGCAATTTAATCGCTTAATAAAAGTTAATTCCGCTTTGAAAGCAGGCGACCGGATGAAACTGACAATAGCCACCCAGATTGCTCCCGCAGACAGACCCGATGATCTCTGACCAAGGAGGACCCATCCGCCTGGTCCTGACGATGGAGCGAATAGCCTCGTGGAACGTTCTTCTGTCAGAGAGGTTTGAACGGCAAATCAAGAAGATCATGCCGTTCTCCCGCCTAAAAAGGAGAACGAATATGCCGACAAATGCACCGAAATCCGACGAGATGCCTCGTGATTCCAATCCATCGTCTGGAGTGTCTGATCGCACCCAGGAGAAGCCGCCAGTGACGCCAGCAAAGAATCCGGAAGACAGCAAAAATCCGAACGATCCGCCGCTTGATCCAGCATTGTTGCCAACCGGCGATCCGTCCGGAGCTGCGTAGACAGCGCTGGCCACTCCGCAATGTCCTTGGATCGAGCTTGCGTGAGAAATTCAGTCTCTAAGTTCGATCCAGACCGGGGCATGATCGCTCGCATGAGGCAGAGCGCGAATCGACTTGTCGACACCTGCCCGAATGAGGTCATCTGCCAATACGGGGCTGAGCAGGACATGGTCTATGCGCAAGCCCGCATCTCGTGCGAAGGCGTTGCGGAAATATTTCCAGAAAGTGTAGATGCGCTTATTCGGGTAAAGATGGCGCAACGCATCCGTCCACCCTTGAGCAACAAGATCCCGGTAAGCTGCCCTCACTTCCGGTCGAAACAGCGCATCATCGCGCCAGCGCTCAGGCGCATAGACATCGAGATCGGTCGGCATGACGTTGAAGTCGCCGACGAGCGCGACAGGAATCTGAAGCGCGAGCAGTCCTTCAGCATGAGCAGTCAGGCGCCGGAACCAGCGCAGCTTGTAATCAAACTTGGGCCCGGGCACCGGATTGCCGTTCGGAAGATAAAGGCATCCGATGAGCATCCCGTTGACCGCCGCCTCGATATAGCGGCTGTGCGTATCGTCTAAATTGTCTGGAAGCCCGCGGCGCGTCTCGATCGGCTCGTGTCCCTTCGCCAAAATCGCAACGCCGTTCCAGCTTTTCTGGCCATTCCAGATCGCCCCATATCCGGCCCTTTCGAGAGCCCGCTGAGGGAATTTCTCGTCAGGTGCCTTCAATTCCTGCAGGCAGACCACATCCGGAGAAGCCTCCGCCAGCCAATGCAGGAGAATGTCGAGGCGGCCGTTGATGCCGTTGACATTGAAACTTGCGAGCTTCACAGACGTCAGCGCTTCGACTTGCGGTCGCCGCGATCGCCTTCGCCGGGCTTAGCTTCCTGCTTGGCCTGATGGCGGCGATCCACCGAGAGCGATCGACCAACATCAACACTCTCCTTGAATTGACCCTTTTCGTTTCGGCGGACGTAACGCTTGTCGGTGCCGGTGTCGATGAGTTCACGCTTGCTCATGAGGTGAGTCCTATTCAGATCACTGCATCTGCATAACGCGTAGGCTGGGAAAAAGATGCAGGCGTACCGTGCAGGAGCGCTGGGCTGCTGGGGTCAGTGCCACATCGTCTGGTCGTGCTTCCGTCGTCGGATAATCACAGGCCCGAAGCTTCGTGGCCATCCATTAAATATTTAGAGGCGATTTTTGAGCAGGTCCGCCGTGACGTTCCGACCGCGCCGGAAAACACCAAGGATCGTAACTTGGTCACCTTCGACGATAAAAGCGATCGAGGTGGTGCGGCGGCAGCCTACGATACGCAGTCCCGGTACCGGCCCCTCGCGGACGGTTCCGCGCTCCGGAAATGTCGGGAAACCGTCAATCATGTTATAAATGCCGCCGATGTAGCCGGCGATAATCGGCCCTGCTTCGGCAGTGATATCGTCAAAGATCTTATCAAGCTCGGCCTCGGCCAGCTCGTGCAACCGGATGCGATAATCCATCTGCTACTTGGCTTTCGCCAACGCGTCGCGGTGTTTGCTTTCGAAGCGGGCTCGGGCATCCTCGAACGAAACCGCCTTGGATGGATCGCGCTGCAACTCTGCGAAACGGCCCGGAATTTCCTCGTTGATCCAGCGCTTCGGTCTCGTCTCATCATTCTTGCCGGCGAGAGATGCTCCGCTATGTGGGTTAGGATGGATGTTGAGGAGAATAAAGTCTCGGTGAGTTCTGACGCGCCCACACAGATGCCACTCCAGGCGCAAAACCCAAATATCATGGCTGAGGTGGAACGCTTTCTGAAGGGGCGTACCCGTGATATTCGCCTAAAGGGCGAGCTTTATCGCCTCTTTCAGGAACGTTCCTGGTTTCGAACGGCGAAGATCATCCGTTCCTGGATGATTTGGGTCGCTCTGATCGATGCACTGACATGGGGCCTCAACGCAATCTTGCTTCCAAAGGCGATAGCGATGGCGATGCTTCCGCCGGCCTGCATCCTTCCTCCGGCCGCGTTGGTCACGGCCTTTATCTGGAAAATACCGCGCGCTTTCCGGCTCCAAAGGATTGTCCTGATCGCAGGTATGTTCCTTATACTCCTGTCAGTTGCACTGGTTGGCGTGAATGCGGGAGGCGAGTTCTACGAAAGACATTTGAACATCATGCTGTTCGTGGCCATTACCGCGATCATCATCTTTGGCATACCGCTGGCGTGGACGACGATGATCGCAGTCATGGCGCTTGGTCTCTATTTGTTTTTCCAAATGCGGAACCCAGGTGTCGAATTGGGAAGCTTGGAGGCGGCCACGCTGTTCTTCGCCAGCGGCATCGTCGCAACAGTCGTCGCCCGGCGCACCATTACGATTTTGGCGCAGAAGACCTTCCTTCTTGAGTTGCGAGACAAGAGCCGAGTGGCGGAATTGGCCGATGCGAATGCTCGGCTCGAACTTCTTGCGAGAACGGATCCCCTGACCGGCATCGCCAACCGACGATGGATGATGGAAATGCTCAATCGTCTCTGGAGCGGGGAAAGCCCACGCACGGAGGGGATTGCCATGCTGATGTGCGACATCGATCATTTCAAGCTGCTGAATGACAGTCTCGGTCATGGCGAGGGAGATCGCTGCCTAGTAAAGGTTGCCGGCATTATTCAAAGCAGCATGAGAAAAAATCGCGACCGTGTGTCACGCTATGGCGGCGAAGAATTTCTCATTGTGCTTCCGGGCGTAAACGAAGAAGAAGCAATCGCAGTTGCCGAACGAATTCGCGAAGGGGTTGAAACTGCCTCCCTCCCGAACCCTGCGTCCGTAATGTCGCCATGCGTCACCGTCAGCATCGGGGTAGTCCACGTACCGGACGTTGGGATCGTCTCACCGGAGCAGCTTCAGAACCAGGCTGATGAGGCTCTTTACCTCGCCAAGCAATCCGGTCGAAACCGAGTGGTGCTTTACAAGCCAAGCTCGCCGAACCAATAAGCTGAAACTGCCTATGACAACGAGGTCCAGCGCTCGGACGATGGTCGCCGCTGCGACCCTGATGATGCTGCTGTCAATTGTCCTGCTCGTGGTCGCAAGCCTGCTGGCAAGACGAGGAGGCAAGGCAAGCAAGCCTCAGAGCTGACAAACTTGCCGGATGTGGTACACAAACCTCGCGTCAGTGCAAAGGTTTGACGGGTGTCGCAGCGAAGGACTCGATACCTTCGAGTTCGACCGTCTGAAGGAATTGTTCAAACGCCTCCGTGTCGGTGTCGAACACGTCCATCCAAACCGTGATGTCGAGCCCTTCATCGACGACTTGAAGGTTCCATCCGCAGTCCTCACCGAACGGCCGGAAAATTTCGACGATCACGCTTATCCCGTCGGCAATAAATGGCCGAGACAGGGGAGAATATTCAAAGTGCGGATTACAATCATTATCCACACCGGCCAAACTGTCGGTCATACCGTCTCTCCCGGCTAGTTCCATGCCCGCGAATACAGCAGCTCACGGAGCTGGCTTTGCTTTGTCACACCGATCTGAAACCAATAGACAAGCTCTCGCGCCGCCTCCTGAGCTTCATCGCCCGCGTTTTCGCAACGCCGGTCCTCGCAATAATCTCTTAGGAGCGTTTGCATCATCATAACGTCCTCCGGATAAAGCGGCGGCGTCCGGCGGCCAAATGCCTGAACCATCTCATCCTCCTACAAAGGTCACACCGCCTTCAGACAGTAGGCATAAAATCCGGTTCGCCAATTAACTTTGACATAGTGGGCATCATTCCTCGACAACGGAACCTCACCCGAGCAGAGCCGCCCAACGCTCACCTAGATTGAATGCGCTCCTTATTGAGGGCACGTTCTATCAATAGAAAATGTAGGCGAACGCTTACATGAGAGAAATTCTGCACACTGGGAATGTCATGGAGGATGGCGATCGCCTCTTCTTGCCCTTTCAGCGGCCACCTTTTGAAAACCCGAAGGCTTCGAACACGTAGACGAAGCTGAGCATGGCGCTGGTGCGCTGAGCCGGCAACGAAGGCCGGCTCAGTGCCGATGCGACACTAACTACGTGGCGAAGACGTATAGGGACGAGTGTCAACGTCCGCGTCGACATAAGGATCGAGCGTATCGTCAAAACGCTGCCATCCCTGTCCTGCATAAAGTGCCCGACGCTCGCTGAGACTAACGCGCGGTAGACGTTCAAGGATCCGGTTTGCGATAGCGATCTCGTCGCCTTCAACGCGCGCTACGACGAGCGAAGCGCCGCGTCGAATACTCTCCGCATAGACATTCGCATCCTCCTCCGGCACCCCGGACTTTATCAAAGCACCGACAATGCCACCGGCCGCGCCGCCGACGACGGCACCGCCTGCCGCGCCGGCCAGAGCGGCGACAAGCCAACCTGCGGCCACGACGGGGCCGACACCAGGGATGGCAAGCATTCCAAGCCCAGCAAGCAGGCCGCCCGCTCCACCGGCCATCGCGCCAATACCTGCTCCGGTGCCCGCGCCTTCGGCGGCTCTGTTGCCTTGCTCCTCGACCTTGCGGCCCTCGACGGTCCTGCTGACAATGCTGATATTGTCCGACGAGATGCCGGCGTCTTCCAACTGCTCAACGGCACGTTTGGCATCGTCATGGTGATCAAAAAGTCCAGCTACAGTTGCCATGAGATATTCCTTTCTTCGTGTTCTTGATTGTGACGGCCATTCACTTCGTGACGATGTTGCCCTGGTAATCCAGCGCAACCTGGACTGTCTTCGAGCCCTTCATCGCGGATGCTCGCCACACACCTTGATCATCGAGCTGCAGGTTGGTGATGTTGGTATAGCCGGCCTCTTCCATTCGCGATTTAGCCTGGCCTTCGGTGAAGCTGTTCTTGCCCTGTACCGGTGCTCCGGGGTTCTTTGTGTCGGGGGTCGCGACCGCGGGTGTCTCCTGCGTGGTCGTCGGCTTCTGGCTTTGTGCGAAGCCTGCCGAAGCGGCCATGAGAAGAGCGGCCGACACTAGTAAGATTTTCCTCATTGGATTCCTCGCTGTCGTTCCTCTGAATTGGGGTGCGCAGACCTAATCGGTTGAGAGAATGTATGTTCCCGGGGGCGACCGAAGAATCTGCCGAAGGCTCAACCCCTCCCAACCAGGAAAGGACCTTAGGAATGATGTCTTTTTGCCCTGGTGGAGTCAGCGCGTGTTCGGGATTTCATTTTCCGGAACTCGCGTTTCAGCGGTGCGGCATCATAGGCCGCCGCTGCGCCCCCATGATCCCCCCGATCATCAATAAAAGGCCAGGGAACCGCGAGCCGTCAGCCGAGTTGTGTTCTCATGGCAAGGAGCACAAAAATGCATCTCACGGACACCAAGGTCATCCGCGAAGGAAACATGCTGAAGGTCCAGTTCTCCGGCGAGGGAGGCGAAGCCGTTTCCGTTCAGATCAACAGCGGCGGCGTGCAGATGGATGATATTGCAGCGATCGATCAGGCCAAGGTGATGATGGTTCAGCTCACTGCATTCGGCACGCGGGACGGCGGCGGAAGCCTCAACGCCTATGATGCGCTCAGCAATGGCAATTTCGATCCGGGTCAACCGTATCCACCGGTCGATGGGTCGGAGACGAAACACTGACTGCCCACGGCGAGGAGATAATGAATGCAATGTCGTTTGCCCGGCGGGCGCGAGGTCACTCGGCGGCGTCATACTGCCGGCCTCGGCCATTCTTGAAGGAGAGCAAGTCATGCCAGACAACTCGAAAACATCCCCTGCAGTGGAATCCATGAAGCTGGAGCAGGCCGCGCAGCGGCGAAGGGCCAGCAAGGGTCAGCTCCAACAAGGTCTCGAGGATACCTTTCCGGCTTCGGACCCGGTGTCTGTTACCCACAGCGACATTCCATCAGGCCGCGCTGATGCGGAGGAGGCCCAGCGGGTGAAACGTCAAGCTGATTTCTCGGCCGGTCCCGACGGTCGGCTGACTGACGACCAAGTTCGCCAGAGGCGAAGTGGGCGGCAGGGACTTTTCTCTCACGAGAGGTCCTGGCGCGACCCCGAAGCGGAATCTCCATCAACGGCGGGCAGCATGCTCGACAATTTTCGGGAACGCGTAAGGGAACGACCTCTTCTAGCCGTCGGCACCGCCGCGGTGGTGGCATATATTTATGCGCTCCGCTCTTATCGGGAGTGAAGCGGCAAGATAGGATAGGATAGCCGGTGGCGGTGGTTTCCGGCTGCGGGGCTGAGTTTCAGAAACCTTCAGTTGCGACAAATTCCGCATATCGAACGCGCAAGTGGTGGCAATTGCTTATCTTCGCGCGCAATCCTGCCGGAGCAGCGCTACGTTCCAATCGAGCGCTGTTACGATTTTTCGTCAGGCCAACTCATGATCAGCGGTATCGCTACACTTGCGATCCTTCCGAGCGGCAATCGTTTCAACAGGCGGACGGAGACAAAGGTCATTGCCATCGCACCTGCAAGTTTTGCCCATGGATAGGGGCCGAGCTGGGCGTGGGCGCTCGCATCTGCCCAATCGAGGTTCGTTCTGACGACGGTTGTCGCCTGCTGGGCAACGGCAGCCAAGCGCTCACGCAAATTTTCGATCTCGTCTCTGACATCGGCGATATCGCTTTTGAGAGCATCAAGGCGCTGGCGTTCGCCACTCATATCGTCGATGGAGTTTTGAAACCCCTCTTCCGCCGGCGCATCAGCCTCGAGCGCGGCGAGATGCGCCTGCAGCTCGGCATCCGTGCTAAAGCCTTCCGGCTGCCTAGAAGCGTTCATCTCGGGCTCCTTCATAGAAAAGGTATCACAATGGTCGCAAGCATCGCCCTCATGCGGCTTTGCTGGATCACAGGAGAACGCGCGACGATTCAAAAGGATGCATAAAAACGCGCTGGGCAGCGCGGCTACTCGCGACCAATAAGGAAGACAATTTGTCGATTGTGCCGTCCGCCGAGCGTTGATCGCAGGGAACTTAGCTCACGGATATTCATTTATAAGCTGCGGTCTTCGTGGCCGCAGCTCAAGGTGTAGCGCGGGTCACCGGAGCTTGAGCCCGCCGCGCTTGTAGCACGCGGCGGGCTCAGATATTTCGCAGTTGTTTTGCCTAAGCGTTAAGACGCCATTGCATAGAGCCGGTGCGTGGATTGAGCCGCACTGCGCGTCCTGAATCGTTGCACGAGGTCGGCAAGGTTCTCGGTCTCTTGGGTCAGGCTCTGGGCGGCTGCCGTCGTCTCTTCCACCATGGCTGCGTTTTGCTGGGTGACCTTATCCATTTGATCACCGGCAGCCGAGACTTCTCTCAAGCTTGCCGCCTGCTCACGAGCCGCAACAGCGATCTGGGCGACGGTTGAGCTCATGGCAATGACCTGCTCGACGATTTGTTCGAGCGAAGTGCCGGATTCCCCGACAAGCTGCACACCGGTCGTGACTTGGGCGGAAGAGGTGGAGATCAGTTCCTTGATCTCTCTCGCTGCACTGGCCGACCGCTGCGCGAGTTCACGCACCTCTTGGGCGACGACTGCAAAGCCCTTGCCTGCCTCTCCCGCACGCGCCGCTTCCACGCCAGCATTGAGGGCGAGCAGGTTGGTCTGGAAGGCAATTTCGTCGATAACGCCGATAATATTGCCGATCTTGGACGAGGAATTTTGAATCTCGGTCATCGCGTCAATCGCGCGGGCGACGATCGCGCCGCCGTTCTCCGCATTGGCACGGGCGGTCGCCACGGCGCTCTGAGCATGACTTGCCCCTTCCGCCGTGCCATTGACTCCCCGTGTGACATCGCCCAGGGCCGCGACCGTTTCCTCGATCGAAGCGGCTTGCTGTTCCGTACGGCGTGCAAGATCGTGGGATGCGGAGGAGATTTCCGTGAGGCCCGACCTGATCGTGCCGACAGCGCGAATGACGGAGTCCACCGCCTCCTCCAGGCTGGAGACGGCGCTGTTGAAATGATCCCGAATGCGGACGTAACGGCGGTCAACCTCACCGACACGCACCGTAAGATCACCCTTCGCGAGTGCATCGAGACCGAGAGAAATCTGCTGGAAGGCATGTTCCATCACCTGGGCATCCGAAAGCCGCTCGGCTTCCTGGCGCAGGCGCTCTTCTTCGGCCGCGAGCCGAGCGCGCTCGGCATTGGCTTCCGCGACGACCTTGGCATGTCCGGTCTCTTGGAAGACCTTCAGCGAACGTGCCATGGCGCCGAGCTCGTGACGATGTTCAGTACCTTCGATCGTCATTGTGTCGTCGCCACGGGCAAGGCGCTCCATCGTCCATGCCATCTTGCGGACAGCAGAGGAAATCAGTCGCCCGATGAAATAGGCGAGTACGAGACCGATCACTATCAGAAGCCCGCTGATTACCAGCGTCGAGCGGGTCGCAGACGCAACCGTGGTATCGACCGAACCGTCGAGAGCCTTCTGTGCATCCATGACCGTCGCCTGCAGATCTCTAAAGCCGGTGGCGATTTTCGGCGCCAGAACATTAAGTTCGTTATCGCGGATCTTGTTGGTCGCCAGCATCACGTCCCTGACGTCGCCAAGGCGGCCTGTATAGTTCTGCATGAGCCGACCGGCACCGAGAATACGTTTGTGCTGCAGTTCGCCCTTCGCAGCCTTGGCGGCGTCGTCGTTCAAAGCCATGGCGTCGTTCAGCGCCGCCTGGGCAATGTCGTAGGACGCCAGATCACCTGAGTGGATAAAGCGCTCGGAGAAATAGAGGCTACGGTTCAAGGCTTCGAGCGTCGCGCCGGTCATATGCAGCAGCGTCACATCGTTCTGCCTCCATGCACTGCGCATCACGTCGTTGAGCGCAATGCTGGTCCAAGGACCGAACTCGGTGACCTTGGCGATCAGGGCGTCGCGCCGGGAGTGAAGGGTTACGACCTGCTCGAAAGCCTTGCCATAGGCGTCAACATCCTGGCGGATGGTCGCCATGCCCGTCTCCAGAGAACTGTTGCCGGCAAAGCGTTGGTCTTCAGCGGCAAATGCCTTAACCCCTGCGCGGAAGCGGTCCACGATTTCCTGTGTCGGGTTGGATCTGAAAGCTTCCACCGACATCTGGATTTCGTGGAGCTGGTTGCTGTGATCCGAAATGGCAAGGCTCTGACCCGCGGTACCGCGATAAGAGGAGAAGATGGACGAAAGTCCGCCCATACCGGAAATCGCGTTGACCGACAGCAAGCTCATGAGCAGGATCAGCGGCAGGAAACCGGCCGTAATCTGTGCGCGGATGCCAAGTTTATTCCAAAAGCGCAACATCATAATCCTCTTTTGCTCACTGGCTCTTCGGCTGGTATTGGGCGATATTCTGGGGCGTGACGAGTTCGAACGGCACATTGTTGACGCGCGGCACTTGCTGGCCATTGATGAGCTTGATTGCCGCATCGACTGCCGTCGCGCCCTGTCCGACCGCACTTTGAAGGATCGTCACATCGAGATCGCCCGCCTCCATCGCGGCGAGGGCGTCGTCGGTTGCATCGACGCCTGCAACAATGACATCTTTCATCGACATGCCATTCCGCTTCATGGCCCGGATCGCGCCGAGCGCCATCTCGTCGTTATTGGCGATAACCGCGTCGAACTTCACCCCGGCCGTTAGCCATTCCTGCATCTGCTGATCGGCATAATCCCGCGACCAATAGGCGGCTTGCCGCTCGACGACCTGCAGGCCTTTGCATTCAGGCGTGGCAATGACGTTGTCGATATCCTGAGTGCGGGCCCGGGCGGCTTGGTGGAAGGGCTCGCCCATCAACACCACGACACGTCCCTTGCCCTGCAGGAGAGAGCAGACCTGCTTGGTTTCCAACGTTCCCGATTCCGCTTCGTCGGACGCGACGACAACCTGATTTTCCGGCAAGTCGGAGAGATTCGAAGGAACGTTATTGATGTAGATCAACGGGATATGGGCGTCCGCCGCAAGCTTGGTCATCTGCGGTCCGAGGTCGCCGTCGGAGACGGCAATGATGATGGCGTCGACCTTATCGGCGATCATCTGTTGGACCTGCTTCTTCTGAAGCTCGTTGTCGCCCTTGGCATTTTGCGAGACCAGCTTCAGCCCGGAAATCGTTTTTCCATGCGAAAGGACGCCGTTCAGCACCATCGCCCGGAATTTATCCAGATCGGACATTGCTACGCCGATCGTTTGTGCGCTCGCAGTGGAGGCGCACATCGCCATCACGAAAGCAGCAAATATGGTTTTCCTCATTATCCACCTCTGTCAGGCATTCACCGAACTGAGGACTTTTAATAAGTTTTTAGTTAAATTTTACTTTATGATAACCAATGATTTTAAGAATAGCTCCACCCAAAACCTCAACCTCATCAGTACATCTCCATTATACGAATGAGCTTTCACTGTATTATTGATTTATAATATTCGTTCACTTAGGAAACACTGACCATTAGATTATCCTACTTGAGCTTGAAATCCCATTTCCTCATCCTGAAATCAGCGCCCTCAGCGCGGAAAAACCCTGCCGTCGAACAGCTTTCGCGCAGTACGGATCGTGCCTGCTCCCTTTATCTCTCCCTGACTGTCCAGATCCAGGAACACCTCCATGCTTCCCGTCGGATGCTCGATCTCGTAGCGACCGTCTGCCGGCGCGTTCACCATTTTTCCTGCCGGGCTATTCTTCAGGCGTGTGGCCGTCGCGACCGTCACCGCCGCAAGCACACCGACGGAAGCATGGACGCGGTGCGGGATGAAACTGCGCGTGGATATGGCGCCGCCATTTTCGGGCGAAGAGACCAGGATCATTTTCGGAACGGATGCGATCGTGACCTCGCCGAGTTTCATCATAGGTCCGCTCTTGAGCCGGATAGCCTCGATCCGCGATTTGACCTCTGCCTTCGCCTCAAGTTCCTCGCGACTCTCTTTTCCAGTCAGGCCGAAGTCGGACGCCCGCATGATCACGCAGGGCATGCCGTTGTCGATGAGAGTTGCTTCGACGCCATCGATGATATCGATCTCGTTGCCTGTCGGCAGCAATGCGCCGCACATCGCTCCCGCAATGTTCGTAAACAGCAGCGGAACGGCGGCATGCGTGCCCGGTACGCCCGCAATCGAGGCGGTTCCGGCGTAGTTCACCCGCCCGTTCGGCGTCCCGATCTTGGCGACCGCGACCTCGCCCGAGTTGAGCATGTGGATGCGAACTTCAGTAATATCCCCAGTCGGTTTCACCAGACCGCGCTCTATGGCGGCGGGGCCGACACCTGCAAGGATGTTGCCGCATCCCTGCGCATCGCTCACCAGCGCCTGATCGACGAAGACGTGCAGGAAGAGGTAATCCACATCTGCGTCTGCGCGCGTGGACGCAGACAGCACGGCGACCTTCGAGGTCAGCGGGTCCGCCCCGCCAATGCCGTCGATCTGGCGCGGATCGGGCGAGCCCATGATCCTGAGCAGGAGATCGTCGCGTTCCGCCTTGTCGGTCGGCAGGTGCTCGGCGAGAAAATAGGCGCCCTTCGACGTGCCGCCGCGCATCCACAAGCAGGGGATGCCCTCCTCATACATATTTGAGCCCCTTTGCCGCCAGCGCTTCGCGCATGCCGTAGATATCGAGGCCCAGTTCACCAGATGCCAGACGCTTGCGTTTGGCTTCTTCGTTGGCAAGCCGCTTCTCCGCCGCTGCCACCACGTCCGCCACTTCGGCCCGCTTGACGACGCAGACGCCGTCATCATCTGCAACGATGACATCGCCAGCCTCGATATGGGCGCCGGCGCAGACGACCGGGACATTCACCGAGCCAAGCGTCTCCTTGACGGTCCCCTGCGCGGAGACCGCCTTCGACCAGACGGGAAAGCCCATTTGTGTCAGGTCCCGCACATCGCGAACACCTGCATCGATCACAAGACCGCGGCAGCCGCCCGCCATGGCCGAGGTCGCGAGCAGATCGCCAAAATAACCATTGTCGCAAGGCGATGTCGGCGCAAGGACAAGAATGTCTCCTTCCCTGAGCTGCTCGATCGCCACGTGGACCATCCAGTTATCGCCGGGAGGCGCTGAAATCGTCACCGCCGATCCCGCAACCTGCGCGCCGGAATAGATCGGGCGCATGTAGCTTGCCAACATTCCCTTTCGGCCCTGCGCCTCGTGGACGGTCGCAACCCCTGCCCTGGCAAGCCTTCCGATCAGGTCAGGTTCAGTGCGCGAGATGTTCTGAACGACGACTCCCATCAATGGTCTCCTTGCTTCTTTGCGGGCGGTGTCCCGTGCGTATGGAAAGTTTCGATTGTCTTCAGACCCCAGGCCTGGCCCTTCTTTCGCTCGGCCTCGGTCCAGACGACGGGTTGCCAGTCGGGTGCGAGGATCAGCCGTGCGCCGGAATTGGCGAGCTCGACCCGGTTGCCTGCCGGCTCCCAGACATAGAGGAAGAAAGTCCCCTGGATCGCGTGCTTGTGAGGCCCGGTCTCGATGTGGATGCCGTTTTCGAGGAAAATGTCGGCCGCACGCAGGATTTCCTCCCGCGTGTCGGTCGCATAAGTTACATGGTGGAGGCGCCCATCGCCGCCGCCGTGTTCTTCTGTGCAGGCAAGGTCATAGGTCTTGTTGTTGACCGTGAACCAGCACCCGCCGAGACGGCCATTGTCGAGCTGGATCATTTCCGTCACGCGCGATCCGAGACAGGTCTCCATGAACTTGCGGAACTCGGACACGTCGGCCGCGAGCAGGTTCAGGTGATCGAGACGGCGCGGATGGCAGCCCCGCGCATGATAACGCTGGGCGAGATTCTTGAGCTTCGGCCGCTCCTCCGGCGGCGGATCGTAGCGGACCGTCTCCCAATAGATTTCGAAGACATGGCCGAAAGGATCCTTGAATCGGAACGCCCTGCCATGGCCCATATCGCCGTCCACCCAGCCGAGCACATCGAAACCGCTTGCCTCGATTGCCTTGACGCGCCGTTCAAGCGCTTCCGGCGACGAGACCCTGTAGGCAACGTGCCCAATCCCGGTCGTCTCATGGCGCGTCAGTTTCAGCGTGTGGAACTCGTAGTCGTCCCAGCCACGCAGATAGGCAGAACTTTCGTCCTCGCCCGCCAAGGTCAATCCGTAGACATTGACGAAGAAATCGAGGCTCTCGTCATATTTGTCGGTGAACATCTCGACGTGACCGAGATGGGCGATGTCGAAACACGGTTCCATTTCAAGCTCCTCCCGAGAGCGTCATCAGAGCTCGTCGACCGTGCGCGGGAAAACCGACTGAAAACCTTCCGCATATTGGGCCGCACGGCCGCCGGATTGGCCGCCGGAATTGCGCTGGAAATGGTTGGCGCGGTTCTGGGCAACACGGGTATAGAATTCCCAGAGATGCTCCTGCCCTTCCATGCACTCGATGGCAGCGCGCTTCTTATCCCAGACAGCGGTGATGTCGAGGAACACGTCCGGCTTCCAACCCATCTGCTCCGTCTGATGCGGTTCGAACAGGTAGAGCTGCGGCGCGCCGAGGATGCTTTCGCCGGGATTGTGACCCCAGGCCTGCGCGATCATGCGGGTTTCGAGCGCGATCTGCGTCGCATACATATGGTCGGTATTGTAGGGATCATATTGCGAGTGGCTCAGCATGAAGGAGGGCTGCACCTTGCGGATGACGTCGACGAGGCGATACTTGTCGTCGTCCGTCATGCGCAGGGGATAGTCGCCGAGGTCGAAGCAGATCAGGTCATGGACGCCGAGCGCCTGCGCGGCCTTTTCCGACTCGGCACGCCGGGCAGCCTTGACGCGCTCGAGCGTCATGTCCTTCTGTTTCCAGAGCTTGGCGGACTCGCCGCGCTCGCCGAAGGACAAGCAGACGACGGTGACCTCATAACCCTTGTCGGCATGCAGGGCGATCGCCCCTCCACAGCGCCAGACGAAATCTGCAGCATGGGCGCTGATCACCAACGCGGTGTTCTTGTCGGACATCGAAACCTCCTGTTTTTCGAAACCGTATGTCGCTCCGAACCACCAGTTTGCCAATTTTCTTTCGGCGCCTTGTCCATAAGTTTTTGCTATAACGAATGGCGAGGCGATCTTTGTTGGTCTAAAGCGAGCACTGATGGATTGGTCGCGGGATTGACGGATGATGAACCACTTCAAGATCAGCATGATCGGATTCGGCGAAGCAGCATGCGCATTTGCATCGGGCTGGACACGACCTGACGGCGCGGTTGTTGTCGCCTATGACATCAAGATCGCCGATTCGCTCAGCGCCGGCCAAATCGTAGCGGCCTGCGCCGAACTCGACGTCCAACATGCCTATGAAGCCCGGCAATCACTCTCTGACGCCGAGATCATCTTCAGCCTCGTCACAGCCGATCAGGCTTTGCCCGCCGCACAAGAGGCGGCCAAATGGCTCAAGGCCGGCGCTCTCTATTTCGACTGCAATTCTTGTTCGCCCTCCGCCAAAATCATCGCAGCCGAAGCGATCGAAGCGGCAGGCGGTTGTTATGTCGATGTCGCCGTCATGTCGCCCGTGCATCCGGCCCGCCATCTGACGCCACTTTTGGTTTCCGGTCCCCATGCCGAAGCGGCGATCGAGGCGCTTGAGCATCTCGGAATGAAGCCGAAGCCTGCGGGTGAGAAGGTGGGGCAAGCATCTTCGATCAAGATGCTGCGTTCCGTCATCATCAAAGGCCTGGAAGCACTGACGGCTGAATCGATGCTCGCCGCCCGCCGTGCCGGCGTGGAAAACGCCGTTATCGCTTCGTTGCAGGCTTCCGATCCCGGCATAGATTGGGCCAAGCGCAGCTCCTACAACCTCGAACGAATGATGGTGCATGGCGCCCGCCGAGCGGCCGAGATGCGGGAGGTTGCCGCCACTGTCCGTGACCTCGGGCTTCCGGACAGGATGTCGGCAGCCATCGCCGATTGGCAGGATGAGATTGCAGCACTCTTCGCCCCGGCGGATATCGACGACGACCTTGCCAGCCGAGCCGACAGCATCCTCAAACGGATGGATGAGGAAAGGGACAAGGGAGCTGCGGCGATCCGATGAGGCACAATCTGCGGCACCTGCGCGTTTTCCTGGCCGTCGTCGAAACGGGCTCCGTCACACGCGCCGCTGACATCTGCTACGTATCCCAGCCGGCGGTCACGCAGGCCATATCCAAGATCGAAAAGACGCTTGGATATGCGTTGTTCACGCGTTCGCCGCATGGCCTCTTCATCAACGATGAGGGCAAGCTCCTGGTTCTGCGCGTGAGGCGTGCCTTCTCCTATCTAGATCCCGCGCTGACCGAGCTCGCGTCCAGGCTCAAGGTTACGGCCACCTCGGCGCAGCTCGAAGCCCTGGTCGCCGTCAGGGAGCTCGAGAATTTTACGCTTGCGGCACGGCGGCTCGGGGTGGCGCAGCCGACCGTCCATCGCGCCGTTAGCCAGCTCGAAAAGGAGGCCGCGCGTCCCCTGTTCGAGAGAACGTCCTATGGAATGGTTGCCACGCGCCTGGCGCAGAACCTGGCGCAGGCGACCCGCCTCGCCTTCGCCGAATTGCATCAGGCAGAGGCGGATCTTTCCGAAGCCCGTGCACAGGAGGCCGGGCTGATCGTTGTGGGCGGCATGCCCCTTTCGCGCTCCTTCATCCTGCCGTCGGCGATCGCCCGGTTTCGCAAGAAGCGGCCGAAGCTGCCGATCAAGGTAGTCGAGGGCGTCTATGCCGAACTGCTCGGTGGCCTGCGGCGCGGCGAGATCGATTTCCTGATCGGAGCGATGCGCAATCCCCTTCCCATCGATGATGTCGAGCAGGAAACGCTGTTCAACGACATCGTGGTGATCGTCGCGGGCAAGCGTCATCCGCTCGTCGGAAAGTCCTCGATATGCATAGGCGATCTGGCATCCTACCCTTGGGTTGTCGCAACCAGCGGCACGCCGATAAGAGCCCATTTCGACGCCTTGTTCCAAGGGCAATCGCCGGGACCGAAAAGCGTGGTCGAGTCCAGCTCGCTGATCCTCATGCGCGAGCTACTCGACCAGAGCGATCATCTCGGTTTCATCTCGGGCGGCCAGGCGGCAGCGGAGATCGAGCGCGGCCTTATGGCATCCCTGCCCTTCGATCTCGCCCATACCGAACGGCCGATCGGGATCACCATACGCAAGGGATGGCTGCCCACAGCGGCTCAAGCCGCTTTTCTCGACGAGATCCGTGAGGAAGCCGGCGCGAGACAAAGCCGCCACCTATAGCCTACCCTTAAGACGCTTTTCTCGAACGCATACCACAGGGTATATGCGCCGCCTCAATCTGCGTCTGCATGATACGGTTCCTTCAAGAGGTGGGACGATTCCTTAGCCGCTCGGCGTTGCGACGCGGCATTGCGAAGGCTTGGACGGTTTCGATTTTGCGGAACCACCTCACAGCGAGCGCTGGCACTCTATAGCCCCTGCTTATACCCCGGACCTCTGATTGGATTGGAGGTGATGGTGCAAGACGCGTACTGCTTGGCCCGTCAACGAAGCGCGAGGGGCAGAGGAGGTTGACGGCAAGCGTCGATCAAACGCTTTCGCAAAGCCATTCCTCGAGCGGATCGATGCCTGGATGATCCAAGCACAACGCTGTTCGAGAGCGCCCGGCCATCAGCCTCGTGCGGACACGCGCAACCATCATGTCGGAGGAGTACATGACACAGCCAGCCGTCCTGGAGATCAGGTCTTACATCAACAGCCGCCCGATGTCGCGAATGCAATGGACACTGACTGTTCTCTGCTTCCTCATCGTCTTCTGCGACGGCATGGACGTCGCGATCATGGGCTTTCTTGCTCCCGCCATCACGGGCGACTGGGGCATCTCCAAGCCCGCCTTTGGCTTTGTTATGGCTGCGGCGCCGGTTGGCCTGGCCATCGGCGCGATCTTTGCAGGTTCGTCTTCCGATTGGTTCGGACGCCGCCGCGTATTGCTCGGCTCGGTCTTCGCCTTCGGCGTCTTAAGCCTGCTTACGGCGCTCACTCAAACTCCCACTGAGATGGCGGTACTCCGTTTTCTGACCGGCCTCGGCCTAGGCGCCGCAATGCCCAATACGACAACGCTGCTGTCGGAATATGTGCCAGAGCAAAAGCGCTCCGTTATTCTGGCGATCATGTTCACCGGCTTCAACTTCGGCTCGGCGATCATCGGCTTTGTCGCGGCATACCTGCTGCCGACGTTCGGCTGGCATTCGGTGCTCGTGTTCGGCGGCATCGTGCCGCTCGCGCTTTCCGTGATTTTGTTTTTCGTGCTGCCGGAATCGGCCCGCTTCATGGTCGTCCGCGGAGCTCCCACCGATCGCATCCGAAATCAGCTCGCCGGCGTGACCGGTCATGACCTGAAAGCTGTATCCGAATTTACGCTGGATGACGAACCGGTGACCGCGGCGCAGCCTGTTGCGCTCCTCTTCACACCCACGTTCATCATACGCACGCTGACGCTCTGGCTGTGCTACTTCATGGGTCTGCTGGTCATCTACCTGACGACAAGCTGGTTGCCGACCATGATCAAGGATGCCGGAATGCCGATCGAAACCGCAGCCAGCGTCACCGCCATGTTCCAGCTCGGCGGCACGATCGGTGCGGTTGTCGTGGGCTTTGCCATGCACCGGATCGGGTCGAAGAGCGCGATCTCCCTATCCTATCTGCTTGGCGCCGTCGCTCTGATCGTGCTCGCATTCACCGGCCTGACCTCCGTTGCCCTCGCGCTGATTGTCGGCATAGTCGGCTTCTTCATGAGCGGCGGCCAAACTGGTCTTAACGCCTACGCTCCCGGCCGCTATCCCACCTTTGCCCGTGCGACCGGTGTGAGCTGGATGCTGGGCGTCGGCCGGCTGGGCAGCATTCTGGGGTCATCGATCGGCGGTTTGCTGCTCGGCTTCGGCTGGGATTTCCGCGGCATCTTCTGCGCGCTAGCCGTTCCGGCGGCAATCGGGGCGGCCGCCATCTTGCTGAACGAACTGCGTGCCGCCCCGCAGACCCAGGAAGCCACGCGATGAGATGTGCCGGCTCGATCAACGCGTTCGAGCCGGCGAAAAATGATTTTTCAATAATGTCAGACACGACAGGGAACAGTGGGAAGGGCGCATGGCGTGTTCCCTGCCGTGCTTTATAGAAGGCTGCATTGACAGCGGAAGCGTTCCGTAGACAGTCTTCTGATGGCCGCACTGGGAGCGGCACGTTGGAGAGCTAAGGGAGAAGCTCGCCGCGCATCGAACATTCGGTAGCGTGCTTTTGTTCCCGGAAAGCGGACCTGACGGCAAATTTAGAATAATCCAACTATGCGGCCGTTGCCTGATCGCCGGCTGCTGCGATGCAATCACGGCCCTTCGTCTTGGCACCATAGAGCGCTTGGTCCGCAGCCCGCACCAGATCGGCGACACTTGCGAATGTCGATCCATCTGACATGTTCGCCACGCCAATGCTGGTCGTCACGATCGATTTGCTGCTTGCCCGGTGTGGTATTGCAAGTTGATTGAGGGTCGAGCGCAGAACCTCAGCGAGGCTCAAGGCGCCGTCTCTGTCCGTTCCAGGGAGAACGATCGCAAATTCTTCGCCCCCAAAACGGGCCGCAAGGTCGGACGGTCGTGTGACAACCGAACGGAGAATGTCGCCGATGGCCTTGAGGCATTTGTCGCCCTCAAGATGACCGTAGGTGTCGTTGAAGCTCTTGAAATGATCGATATCTATGAGCAGCAGACTAAGGGGAGAGCTGTTTCGGCGTGCGCGGGCAAACTCCGTTAGGATCACTTCGTCGAATACCCGGCGATTGGCAATACCGGTCAATGCATCGGTATAGGCAAGCCCGGTCATCTTCTGAGCAAGCTGCTTCAATTGTTCCTCGGAATGCTTCATCGACGTGATGTCCGAGACCACCACCAGAGCGGATCCATCGGACGCCAACCGAGTGCGCAGGCTGAGCCAGCGTCCGTCGAACAGAGGAATTTCAGTGTCGCGCGTCAGGAAAAGCTGCGCGGCGGAAGCCTGTATCCATTCTTCGTTGACGTCAGGGCTGACATCGATCCTCTCCGCATTTCGCACCACGGCTCGGACAATATCCGAAATGTGCGCACCCGGCTTTCTGGCATATCCCGAGCGAGGAAATGCGGCGCGGTACTGATCATTGCAGAACACCAGCTTGCCGTCCGGATTGAACATGGCGAGCCCGTCAGACATTTCCGCCATCGCCTGCGAAAGCACATTCTTGCTTTCGACGGCTTCTTGTATCAGGCGCTTTTCCTCGGTGATGTCACGCGTCACTCCGGCAAGTCCGATCAAATTGCCATAGCGATCTCGCAAAGGCACCTTTGACGTCAGAAACCAGCGCTTTCGGCCGTCTTCGACGACATAGGGCTCCTCGAAATCCACCATCGGATCTCCCGTCGACATGATCTCCTGTTCGCGATCGAAAAACGCCTGCGCCATTTCGCTAGGATAGAGATCGAAATCGGTCAGACCGGCCATGTCAGACGATTTCGTGCGACCGTGGTTTCGTGCGACGTTCAGGTTGGCTACCAGGAAACGGCTCTTGCGATCTTTGACATAATAGAGGTCGGGCGCTTGAGTAAGTGCAGCCCGCAAGATGTCTCGCTCGACGGTGAAGGCGTGGAAGTAGGTGATAACAGAGGCCGCGACCAAGGTTGCAACGAACCCCATAGCGATGAATCCGAGAGCTGTGATCGGGGAGCCATTGCCGCGATATGCAAGGCTCATTGCCACGGAAACCGAAGCTACAGTGAAGGCGGAGGCGGCAATTCTCTTGAAATTCATCGGCTGCCGGCGAAACAAGAAATGCATCGACGTCCCGAGGAGCGACACGACCGCGATCGAGATCAGGCCTGGCTGAAGGCCTGCACCACCCATGGAGATTCGGTAGATTGCCGTAAGCATGCCGGTGACCAGGATAGCCAGCGGCCCGCCATAAACAGCCGAGACGGCGAGCAAGGTCGAGCGCAGATCGACATAGTAGCCGCTATCGATCTCTACCGACAACACCATGGAAACGATCGCTCCCAGCCCCATCATCAGACCGAAGGCGATTTTGGCCTGGACCTCAGAAAGACGATAGAGCCGGTAGTGGAGGTGCATCCACACCGAAATGAGAAGCGAAACGGCTGCAACATTGCCGATCAGAACTTGCCAGGCCACAATCATTTATCCAAAATTTTAAAAGAACTTAGCTTGGATTCTTTGATGAAGTCTGAATCTTTGCGGTTGCACGAATTCCTCCAGAACTCTCCGTGAAGGCACGTAGCGACAAATCGCAGGTTGCTCCATCCGTCATTCCGTCCATATCAAAGCCTGGACGAACAAACGAAGAAAAATTTTGTAATGAATTTTTGCTGAGAGGGTTACAGCAAACTTCGTTCGCAACAATCCCCCGCGAAGAAATACTTGGAAACATAAAGACGCATGCCGTTTATATGCTCCGACTAGTTTTGCATCAGTGAATTGAAGCGAATTCGAAGGCACTGATCATGAGGCACTTGCGTATTGTCGCAATCTTAGTGTCAACAACCATCGGCGGCATGATTGTTCCGGCTCTTGCCCAGGAGTCTCCAATCCCGACCATGGAACAGGGCCCTGTCGGTGCTGAGAGGATGGGACCTCCGCCGGCTTGGATGGGATCGGAACGAGGGCCATGCCCCGGCTTTCGCGGCGACCCTCGGTTGGGCGGCCCTATGATGGCATTTGGCAACGGTTTGCCCTTCCCGCCGCCTCACGCGCCGCCTCCCGATTTCCCCCCTCGGCCGGATCACGCATGGGAGCTTGCAAGCAGGCTATCGGCGATGGAAACGCTGATCGGTATCCATGTCGCCCAGCTTGATGCCTGGAGGGACTATACCGCCGCATTGACAGACCTTCTCGATGTTCCCGAGCAAATGCCACCGAAGCCCGTTTCGGAGACCGAAACCAAACCATCAACTCCTGATGCCGGTTCGAGTAAACCGTCCGAATTGTTCGGCGAAGAGATCGCCGATCATATGCTGGACCGTGCTGCCAAGGCTCGTGTGCTGAAAGATAAAGCGGCGGCACTTCGCTCCGTTTTGACCGCTTATCAGCTCAAGAAGCTTGAGGATGCTGAACGGTCGCTCGATCCAGGTCCTGGCCGGTTCCACTAGGAGCCGAAGCTTCCGCCTTTATGGACAAGCCATTCTATCTCCACCCGACAGGGATTGCCCCCCCGGACGTAAGTTGTCCGATCTCTGTCAGTTGGAAGGAGCGACAACCCCAGAAAAGGCGGCATGGTCCGGGGAGCCCCGCCCCGGCATCCCCGGACCAATCCCTTATCAAGAATACCCACCGAACGCTCGCTTTACAGTGCGGAAGAAGCCCTGATAGAGAGCCCGGCGTTGATCGCCACCGATTATGTCGCCCTCGGTTCTGGGCGGAGGCTGGGAGGCGAGGTCGGTACCTTCGAACCCGCCGTGGTCGACGCCAGCAGCGGTCCGCGCCCGACCGCCGCCAGATAATTCCATGCTGAACTCCCTAAGCCCGATGACGATACGCACCGAACTGAAAGAAGCTCACCGAGCCTTATTGCGCGCGCGGCCACTGGGGACCCCGCGAAAAAACCGGTTTCGGCGGCCAGGCTTGGCTTTAGCCATATTCGCTCTGCTTGCCGCCGCCGCTGCATTCCTGTTTCACGGCGGTATCTTCGCCCATAAGGGCTCGTCCGCCATCACTGCCGCGGTTGCGCGAGGAGATGTCGAGGAAGCGGTGCTTGCGTCGGGGACGTTCAAACCGGTCAAGCTGGTCGCGGTCGGCGCGCAGGTCTCGGGGCGGATTATCGCGCTGAATGTCAAGCTCGGCGATGAGATCAAGAAGGATACGCTGATTGCCGAGATCGACTCCACGACGCAAAACAACGACCTGAAAACCGCTCAGGCCTCGCTTGCCAATGTCAAGGCGCAGCGCGAGGAAAGCGAAGCCGACCTTACCAATGCACAACAGACGCTGACGCGGCAGCAGACGATTTTTCGCAAGCAAGCCG
This sequence comes from Rhizobium sp. NXC24, assembly GCF_002944315.1. Lineage (NCBI taxonomy): Bacteria > Pseudomonadati > Pseudomonadota > Alphaproteobacteria > Hyphomicrobiales > Rhizobiaceae > Rhizobium > Rhizobium sp. NXC24. Next base: position 568,855 of record NZ_CP024314.1, on the reverse strand, counting down.
GCTCCAAGGCGGACCTCGACAGTGCGGAGGCCAGCGTCAAGAAGATCACCGCCCAGATCGCTGCGCTCGATGCGCAGATCGTTGCAGCAGAAGTCGCGGTGGAGACAGCACGGGCAAATCTGTCCTACACACGCATCACCGCGCCGATGGACGGGACCGTGCTTGCCATCGTCAACCAGCAAGGCCAGACGGTCAATGCGGCCCAATCGGCGCCGACGATCGTCATTCTCGGCCAGCTCGACACAATGATCGTTCGCACCGAGATATCGGAGGCCGACGTCGTCAGGACCAAGGTGGGCCAGCCGGTCTATTTCACCATCCTCGGAGATCCCGCCACCCGCTACGATGCCGTGCTGCAATCGATTGAGCCGGCACCGGAATCGATCACCAGTGACAGCAGCGTCACGTCTTCCAGCACGACCTCATCCAGCAGCACGTCGACCTCCTCCTCATCGTCGTCTGCGATTTACTACAACGGCATCTTCGCCGTATCGAACCAGGACAACCGCTTCCGCACCTATATGTCGGCTGAAGTTCATATCGTGCTTGGCGCGGCGAAAAATGCGCTGGTCATTCCATCATCGGCGCTTGGAGCGAAAGCCGCTGACGGATCCTACAATGTGCAGGTGGTCGCAGCGGACGGACAGCAGACCTCCAGAAAAATCACCATCGGCCTCAACAACAACGTTACCGCCGAGGTGCGGTCGGGCCTTTCGCAAGGCGAGCGCGTCGTTATCGGCGAAGCAAGCACAAGCACGACGACCAGCAGCAGTGTCGGCGGGCCACCGCCGCCCATGGGGTTCTGAGCGATGGCTGCCCCACTCATAGAACTGAAGGGAGTGAGCCGGGAATACCAATCCGGCGACCGTACCATTGCGGTGCTGAAGGACATCGATCTGTCGATCGCCGAAGGAGAGATGGTCGCCATCGTCGGCCCTTCCGGTTCCGGCAAATCGACGCTCATGAACATCATCGGCCTGATCGACCGCCCCACCGACGGCGCCTATGCGATCGCCGGTGCTGAGACGCATCGGCTCGACAGCGATGCGCTTTCGACGCTGAGGCGAGAGCATTTCGGCTTTATCTTCCAGCGCTATCATCTGCTTTCCGAGCTGAGCGCGCTTGGCAATGTCGAAGTCCCGGCGATCTATGCCGACCAGCCAAATCAGGCGCGGCATGCCCGCGCCGCAGCGCTACTTGACCGGCTTGGCATGGGCGACAGGACCGGACACAAGCCGGGTCAGCTTTCCGGCGGACAGCAGCAGCGTGTTTCCATCGCGCGTGCCTTGATGAACAACGGCAACGTCATTCTCGCCGATGAGCCGAGCGGCGCGCTCGATCAGCAAAGCGGCGATGAAGTGCTTGGCATCCTCTCCGAGCTGCATGCCGAAGGCCATACCGTAGTGATCGTCACCCACGATATGAAAGTCGCGGCCCGCGCGCAGCGAGTCATCGAGATTTCCGACGGCCACATCGTCGCCGACAGGCGCTCATCCGCCAAAAATACGCGGGTTTCTAGCGATCGCGGCTCCATGCCCGAGAAGGAGCGCGGCAACGGCTGGCGTGAGCTGGGCAACCGGTTACGCGAGGCCTTTCTCATGGCGATCCTCGCCTTGAAGGCGCATCGGCTGCGCACGTTCCTCACCATGCTCGGCATCATCATCGGCATAGCCTCGGTCGTTTGCGTCGTCGCGCTCGGGGAAGGATCGCAGCGCAAGGTCTTGGCCAATATCAACAATCTCGGCACCAATACGCTGGAGATTTTTCCTGGCAAGAGTTTCGGAGATATCCGTTCAGGGCGCATAAAGACCCTGGTGGTCGCCGATGCCGATGCCCTGGCCAAACTGACCTATGTCGCCGCCGTCACGCCGACCGTTTCGACCAGCAAGACCGTCCGGTTCGGCTCGACGGAGGCCAATGCGCTGATCAATGGCGTGGGCGACGCTTATTTTTCGGTCAAGGGTTCGAAACTTGTGGCCGGACGGCTGTTCGACGCAGACGGCGTGCGACGGATGGTACAGGATGCCGTGATCGATCAGAATACGGCGACAACGCTCTTTGCGAGCAAGGGTCTCGACCCCACCGGGCAGGTGATATTCGTTGGCCGGGTGCCTGTCCGCGTCATCGGTGTCATCGCCTCGCAGCAAGGCGGTTTCGGGTCCAGCGACAATCTTTCGGTCTATCTTCCCTATACCAGCGTGCAGGCCCGGTTCCTCGGCGATATGTCGCTGCGCAGCGTCACTGTGCGCGTCAATGACGATACCGAAAGCACGCTCGCCGAGGCCGCGGTGACGCAATTCCTGGAGCGCCGGCACGGCACCAAGGATTTTTTCGTTCTCAATACCGACGACATCCGTCAGACGATTGCAAGCACAACGCGGACGCTGACCCTGCTTGTCTCCGCAATTGCCGTCATCTCGCTGCTTGTCGGGGGTATCGGCGTCATGAACATCATGCTCGTCTCGGTGTCCGAGCGTATCGCCGAGATCGGCGTTCGCATGGCAGTCGGTGCCCGCCGACAGGATATACTGCAGCAATTCCTGATCGAGGCCGTGCTGGTCTGCCTCCTGGGCGGCACGCTCGGGATTGCCCTTGCGCTTGGCTTCGGCCTTGCCTTCAACCGGTTGGGGTCGAACTTCGCCATGGTCTATTCGGGAAGTACCATCGCACTCGCATTTACCTGTTCCTGTGCGATCGGGCTTACCTTCGGCTACCTGCCGGCGCGCAATGCGTCAAGGCTCGATCCTGTGGCAGCTCTTTCACGAGACTGATCGTGGCTGATTAGAATGTCAGTATGTAAAGATTGATCATTCGTCTCATAGAAAGAGAAACCGGCTTCGCCATTCATGTTGGGGGCGTCTGACGAAGCCGGCATGCGGGTGACCAGAGCATTTGAAGGCTCAGGACCGCATATGAATTTACAGCAACTATCGTCGAAAGTGTTTCCGAACGTTGCGGAAACAAGGCATTTTTAGGAAATTTCTTGTCCGGACGTTTCCAATATAACCGGCGCCCCTTGTATTTATCCAGTACATCTTTCGATGCATCCATATATCACTCTGGATTTATTGATATGTTTTGCAGATTTTTCGAATACATCATTCGCTACGCGAAAAATTACATTCGATTTCGCGCGTTCGACTATTTACGCTCAATTAATGCACTACGCATCATGGTCTGGCTTCCGAATAACGAAGACGTAAAATGGCCAGCGCAATCTCTGCAGCGACAACGGGATCTCAGTTGAGCTCCACCTCCACAACTTCCTCAGCCTCGGCCGATGCCGCGAAGATTGAGGCACAGATCGCCGCGAAGAAGGCGCAGCTTGCCAATACAAAAGACCCTGACGAGGCTGAAACGCTGCAAAAGGCCCTCGCCGCCTTGGAGGCAAAACTGGCCAAGCTTGAAAAATCCGCCAGCGACCAGTCGAGCACCGCCGGTCAATCTACCGAAACTGGCACCGCTTCGAATACCAGCTCCGAGTCCACCTCTTCGAACAGCAAGCAGCAATCATCGCTTTCGGGCGAAAGCGATCGCATAGGATCAACGAATTTTGACAAGGATAGCGAATTTGGAGACCGGACGGCCTATGTTTGACAAAAGGCGCCCACGTTGAAACGGGACTCCGCCGTTGAACAATGGCGGTCTCTCAACCAGCGGCGGGCCTATCGCTGCGGTTCTTGAATGCGACCACCTGCTCCAAACCTCTCGGGTGCCGATTGCGCACGGTGATCTCTCCCTCGAACCTGGAAATGATTTCCTTGGCGATGGCCATGCCAAGGCCAGCCCCCGGGAAAGACCGCTGCCGCGCAATATCTATCCGAAAAAATGGCTCGAACACTTGGCTCAAGCGTTCTTCCGGAATGCCAGGCCCTGTGTCGACAATTGTGACGATTGCCTTGTCGCCGGAGCGAGTGACGGTAACGATTGCCGATTGACCATGCGTTGCGGCGTTGATCAAAAGGTTGCGCAGAGCCCTTGTGACCGCCAGAGAGCCAGCGCAAATCGTCGCGGGCTGCAGTTCGCCGGCTTTGACAGCCATGCGCATCGCCGTCAGCTCCGACACGATGTTTGCCACGATCGTATCGAGTCTTACGCACTGCAGGCTGTCCTTGGAGATTTCCTCGCGTACCAATCCGATGGCGCTATCGGCGATCGTGTCGAGTTCTTCGAGGTCGGCGAGCCATTTCAGCCGATCTTCATCGTCCTTGATGAATTCGGCGCGCAATCGCATACGCGTCATGGGTGTTCTTAGATCATGCCCGGCGGCTGCGACCAGCCGCATCCGGCTCTCGGTTGCAGCCTTCACCCTTGCCGATAGTTCGTTGAGTGCACGTGCCGTGACGCGAATTTCGCCCGGACCGGTTTCCGGAACATGCGGGAGCGTCCCGTCTGGACCAATTTCGGCTGAAGCGCGCTCAAGCAAGCGAAGCGGCTTCATTATCTTCGATGCGGCAAATATTGAAATCAGGACACTGCCTGCGATGATGAGGCCGAGCCATCCCGCCAGGATCTTCCATCCTCCGGGCGGCGGGCCGAGTTCCGGCAACGGCATCACCATCCACTTGCCATCGGGAAGATAGAGAGAGGCAATCGTAGGACCGGTCGGTTGGCGGGACACGGTCGCCACCCGAACGTCGCCGGTTCGGCGTAGGCTTTCCATCAGAAACCCCGAAAGCGGTTCATCGGGTTGCCCGTCTGCCGGAGCAGCAGCTATGACCACGCCTGCAGCAATCGCCGAAGCCCTATCTTTTTCCGCGAGCTTTGCAAGTATGGAGAGTTGATGGGCCATCGGCTCCATGGTTGCTTCCGGCCGCGGCCCCCGCATGACCAGGTTTGCTGCAAAAGACGAGGTGATGACCACCAGAACGATAGCCGTCAGCAAGAGAATCGCCAGCCGGGCGCCTAGAGACCTCATGGATCGCCCTTAACGGCCGTCACCGGGACAACGAGCTGATATCCGCCGTTTCGGATCGTTCTGAACACTGGCTCCTCGGCCGTTTCCCCCAGCTTGCGGCGCAATCGGCTCATCAGCACGTCGATCGAACGATCGGCCGGGTCGCGATCACGCCCCTGCGTCAAGTCGAGCAGTTGGTCTCGCGACAGCAGCCGGCCGGCTCGTTCGATGAAGGCCTTGAGCAGATCGAATTCGGCTCCGGTCAATGAAATAACCTCGCCGTTGTCCCTGGTGACGCGGCGTAGCTGCGGATCGAGGGTCATCCCGGCAAAAAGAAAGCGACGCTGCTCCGGCTCGGAGGAGGGATCCTCGTTTACCCGGCGCAGGACAGCCCGAATACGCGCTGCCAGCTCTCGCGGGTTGAACGGTTTGCCGAGATAGTCGTCCGCGCCGATCTCAAGCCCCAAGATCCGATCAATGTCTTCCTTGAGAGCGGTCAGGAGAATTATCGGGACACGAGGACGGCGGTTTCGCAAATCACGGCAAAGATCAAGGCCCGATCCATCGGGCAGCATGACGTCCAAAACGAGGAGATCCGGGGGGCGCCGATTAAGAGCGTCGTTGCAACCACGAAGATCGCTTGCCGTCGAGACACGAAAGCCCTGCTCCTCGAGATATCGGCTCAGAAGCGCACGAATTTCGTGGTCGTCGTCGACAATCAAGATGTCAGGCGCGGTGGTCACAGTCATAGGCAATATTCCGTTTCTTCAGACTTTTATACAAACTCCTCTCCAAAAGAAGGTTTTTCGCTGGCGAAACCAGCAAAAATTCTTGCCGGAAACATTGGTTTACAAAATTCCTCAGCGGGGAAACGTTGGGCAAAAAACTGGGCCGTAAGCGCGCTCAGGGAGGCCTCGTAGGCGGCGATGATCACGGCCGAGCGAAGGCCTGCCCGGCGACTGCTTCAAGCGCGATTCCAACCGTTTGACAAAGGACGACTGTTGCCGGATCGTGAATGCGAGATATCTGAAATAACAGACGTCTCGTAAGCCGGCCGCAGGAACGCGGCCCGGGAGTTCGAAGCCAAACATAGTCTGCACGAATCTGGGAGGATGACGTGAACGATCATGTCTATAAGAAAGTGGAACTAATCGGCAGTTCCAGGACCTCGGTGACCGACGCGATCGAAACGGCGATTTCGCGCGCCTCGAAGACTATGAGGAACCTCGAATGGTTCGAGGTGGATCAAATCAGGGGACACATCAAGGATGGCGCGGTCGCGCATTATCAGGTGGTGATGAAGGTCGGGTTTCGGATCGACGATTGATCCTTGAGCGATCCGTTCTTCGCAAATACGAGCTAGCCGCCGGGGTGAGCGCTTGCCCCGATAGCTGCGCGTTTGTAGATGTTAGACGCCACGATTTCACAACCAACGAATGACATCAGCGCCGAGGCTAGGGCATATTCCCGCCTGCCGGCCGTGGATAGTGTTGTCGACGACCATCGGCAAGCACGGTAGAAGCGCTCTGAACGGCAATAAGGTATTTGGAAATGTCCTCACCCAGATCAGTTTATCATTTCAACTCCGCCATCGTTCGCGAGCCATCGCGCTCGGTCGTTGACGGCCTGCGTGCCGGGGAGCATGCCGGCCCGACTTATGAAGGAGTGAAAGCGGAGCATGACGACTATATCGCCGCTATGCGCGACGCTGGCGTGAAAGTTACTATCCTATCCGCGCTGGAGGCATTTCCCGATTCCATATTCGTCGAGGATCCGGCACTCGTCTTCACCGAAGGTGCGATCCTGCTTCGTCCGGGCGCCGCAAGCCGCGCGGGCGAGTCAGCGGCCATCGCATCCACCTTGCGTGACATGTTCGACATCGTCCTCGATCTCCCGGGTCACGGGTTCGTCGACGGCGGCGATGTTCTGACGACACCGAAGGGTGTCATGATCGGCCTTTCGGCGCGAACCGACAGGGCGGGCGCCGAGGCTCTTGCCGGCTGCATAGACAAGCTCGGCCGCAAAGCCGAACTGGTCGCCACGCCGGAAGGCGTGCTTCATTTCAAGACCGACTGCTCGCTGCTGGACGAGGAAACCGTGCTCTCGACTGCCCGCCTTGCACGCTCCGGCGTCTTCAAGGATTTCAAGCAGATCATCATTCCGGAAGGCGAAGAGCCGGCGGCGAATGCCCTGCGTGTCAATGACGTCCTGATGGTCCCTTCCGACTATCCGCGCACGCTGGAGATGCTCGATAAGCTCGGTTACAGGATTGCACCGATGAAGACCGCCGAAATCGGCAGGATCGATGCAGGTCTCTCCTGCCTGTCGCTGCGCTGGTATCGCGATGGCAAATAGTGCCGATGTGCCCGTGCCCGTTATCGTCCAACGGCGCGAGGCTTAGCCGGGTTCCTGATCGTCGGATTTTGACGCAATCTCGCTCAAAGCCTTCTGAACCGCGCTGATCAAGGATGGCATCGAATAGGGTTTCTGCAGCCAAGCAAGCGGGCACGCCGGGCCGGCGCGTTGGATGATGTCGTGGTCGGCGTGAGCCGTCGCGAAAATGCAGCGAATACCGTGGTCTCTGAAGAGCTCCAGCGCCGCATCCACGCCGTCGCGTTTGCCCGAAAGCCTTATGTCCATGATCGCCAGAGCCGGTCGACGCGCAACGGCGAGCCGGATCGCCTCCTCCGCCGAGGAGGCGATGCCCGCGAGCGAATATCCCGCAGCGGTCAGTGTCGCCTCAACGTCCATGGCGATAAAAAAATCATCTTCGACGATCAGAATGGTATCGTTACTCAAGATCAGCCCTGCCTCTCAGCCATTCGCGAAAACGCGACACTGCAGCGCGTCGGCGAACCTGAGCTTACGGTGAAAGTGGCGCCGAGCTGGCGGGCAAGGCCTTCAACCAGCCGAAGGCCGGATGATCTGTGACGCACCGAACTCAGTTCGAAACCCGGTCCGTCATCCTCAACGGAGAGAACGTCGGCCTCCCCTTCCTGAAGCAGCGAGACCCGAACGTTAAAATCAGCATCGGCGGCACCGCCGTGCTTGAAGGCGTTGGTGACCAGCTCGTTGATAATCAGCGCAAGTGGCATGGCGGCGTCATTGGGAAGCTCGCCGGCATCGGCCTTGCGGGTAATTGTTGCGTATGATGGCAGGGTCTGTTGCACGGCAAAGCAGACGGCATCCAGAAACTGCGGCAGACTGAATTTGGTCGCATCGATCGTATCGTACAAGACGCGTTGGGCAGCCGCCATCGCGCTGATCCGGCCTGTCGCATCCTCGAGGATTTGCCGCGCCTCTTCGCTCTGGCTCCGCCTTGCGGCGCTTGAAAGCAAAGACTGCAGCATTTGCATGTTGTTCTTGACCCGATGGTTGAGTTCGTTGAGCAGCATTCTCTGCTGTGTTTCGGCTTGCTTGCGCTCGCTGATGTCCACCAGCATGTTGATGCCGCCGACAATATTGCCATCCGCGTCGTATATCGGCGTCGGGTGGGGAATGAACGGAACACGCGTGCCGTCGGGCCGTTCCGACACGGCTTCGACACCGCGCACCGCCCGCTTCTCCTGGAGGGCGATCGCCATGGGGCACTTTTCATGCGGCAGCGGCTTTCCGTCCGGCCAATAGAGCTTCCAACTGATAGCCCACGCATCGCTGCCGAGCGTCGGAGTGCGGCCGGCGAACTCCACCGCCGCCTGATTGAAATATGTGATCTTACCCCGTGCGTCCGTCGTATAGATCGCCGCCGGAATGGCTGCCAGGAGATCCTGAAGCTGCCGTTCGCTCGCTCGAATCCTGGTCTCCGCTTCCTTGCGCTCGGTAATGTCGCGGGCGATCTTGGAGGCTCCCACAATCCGCCCTTTGGCGTCGCGGACCGGGGATATGGTCAGCGAAATATCCACAAGGCTGCCGTCCTTGCGCCGTCGCACGGTTTCGAGGTGATCGATCATTTCGCCGGTGCGGATGCACCTTAGAATTTCCGTCTCTTCATCCATCCGGTCCGGCGGAATGATAATGGTGATCGATTTGCCGATCACCTCATTGGCGGCATAGCCGAACAGCCGTTCCGCGCTGCGGTTCCAGGTGGTGATTATGCCATCAAGATTCTTGCTCACGATCGCATCGTGCGAGGATTCGACGATCGAGACCAAATGCTGCGCCGCCTTCTGAGCCCGCATTCGCTCGATGCCGAAAGCAAGCTGACGCGCGAGCGCCAACCCTATGTCGATCTCCCCGTTCGTGAAGACATGCGGTTTATCGAAATATGCCATGAACTTCCCGACAAGCTTTCCACTATCCAGCAGGGGAATGAAGGCCATAGCCCGTATCTCTTCAGCGAGTATGGTTTTCTTCAAAGATTCCGGGAGCGCTGCCCGCCTGATGTCCGCAATGTAGATGGGCTGCGGATTTTCCTCATTCGCTTTCCAAGGCGAATGGCCTTCAACAGCCGCACGATAGGCGTCGGACAACCCCCTCCAAGCCACGAATTGCAAAATCGAGGCGCTGTCGTACAAAAGGATCGATGAGCGTTGGCACCGCAACGCCTCTTGAATGGCATCCAGAGCCAGTTCGTAGACATCACCAAGGGATCGCGCATGCTGCAACCTGTCTGTGAGCCGGTAGAGTGCCGCCTGCTCCTGGATGCGGGCGGCGAGCTCCTCCTGCACCTGCTTGCGCTCGGTTATGTCGTGCTGGACGCGCACCGCATAGAGAAAGCGTCCGTCCGCGTCGCGAACGCTCGATGAGGTAACCGAGGTCCAGAAGGAGCTGCCATCCTTTCGTAAAATCCGCTTCTCGACGGAGTATCGATCGATGTTGCCGGCGACCTGACGCTGAAACTGCTCACGATCATGCTCGACATTCTCAGAAAACGTCTCGTCAAAGATCGACCGGCCGATGAGCTGGTCGGCGGTCAAATCCATCAATTCACAAAGCCGCAAGTTGACGCGCAATAGTCGCCCGCCGGCATCGATCTCTGCGATGCCGCTACCGGCATGCTCGTAAGTGGTTGCAAGCCTGCGCTCCTGCTCGTGGAGAAGAGCCTCGGCCTCGGCCCGATCGGTGACGTCGATCATAAAGCAGCGTGTGCCGGTTGCTCTCCGATCGCGGGCGCGGCCGTTCGACGTTATCAATACATGGCGGACCGAGCCATCCTTTGCCTGCAACTTGGCGGGATACTGGCTGATCGGCCGGTGATTGCGCAGGCAATCGAGAATGTCACCGATGACTGACGGATCGAGATGATAGTCCTTGATATTGTGGCCAACATATTCGCCTTCGGCATAGCCAAGCATGGCGAGTTCGGCCTGGTTGGCGCGGAGTATCACTCCGTCATCGGCTACGACATGCAGACCGACGGCGCTGTTCTCAAAAAATTCGGAGAGATCTTCGTTCGCGTTATGAAGGGCTGTGGTTTCGTGGAAACAGTTGATGGCGCCGATCAATTTGCCTGTTTCGTCTTCCACCGGGTCGATGTGAACCATGGCCCAGATGGAGGAGCCGTCAGGCCGCTCGACTCTTGCTTCGACACCATGCACCGGAGCGCGGGTGCGCAACACGGTTGCCATCGGTGTTTCGTCCCGACGAATTCGCCGGCCGCCAGTGTAAAGGCGGTATGAGCCGCAATATTTCTCACTGTCATCGCCGATGAGAGGCGAGCGGCCCCATAAAGTAGCGGCAAGTGAATTGAACCAGAGGATACGACCGTCGGCATCGCAGGCGTAAATTGCCACGGGCAGCCTTTCGATGAAGTCCTGGCTGACCTGCAATGCCGTTGGATTTCCAACAAAGGAGAGGAAATTTGCCGAGGCTGGCGCTGAATTTGATTCCATGCTCATCGCCATCCCCCCATATAGGCAGAATAACGACGATAATGCCGGTACCGTTGAAAGGTTCCATTGACGCCACCGGTCACCGCGGAAGCAAATTCCCAAATACAGTCATCAGGTTCAGGCGACATCAGCGGAGCGACCTTCGACCATCTTTCTGATCGTCGAAGCACCTGGTCAAACCAATCGTCCTCCGTTCAGCTTCATGCCCCGTGAGGCGTGATTTGATTTTCTCCCCTCATCCGCATGTCGCGGGCACGACCCAGGGCGTCGGCAACTTGCTTATCGCTGAACGGCTTTGGAATAATCGCAAAGGCGCCGCCGAATCCCTGCCGGATCGCCTCGGGTATTCCGGTTACGAAAATAACCGTTGTATGAAAGCGATCGATCAGTCGGCGGGCGAGCTGGGGGCCGCTTTTTCCCTCCGAAAGGCCGACATCGACCAAGGCAATATCGGCGCGTCTGGCATAGGCCAACGCCTGCTCAACGCCGGATGCCGGGCCGAGAACCGAAAACCCGGCATCGGCCGCTATTTTCTTAAGTTGGAGGGCGACGAGTCCCTCGTCTTCGACAATCAACACGTTCATAGTGCATACTCCTCCTCCATAATTATCTAGGTGCTGACCGCCGCTTTTCCATTTGTGGAAGCATTTCATCGGTCGGGGCAGCTCCCTTGCGTCGGTTTCACGCAGGAACGGCGCTGTTGCAGATATGACTGCCGGCTGACGTAAATCTTTGTGCTGCGCTTTCGGACGGCGGTGATGCCGAACTGCCGGTCGACCAGACGCACGTCCTCCACAATGCCACCTTTATATCGCCACGGGGAAGCATGGTTTTGGGACGGCTTCAGTCTATCGCAACGGTGCAGGCAGCAATGTTGCTTCCGGTCTATTGCCGTCCCTGCGGCAGCGGACAGCTCAGGCCGCATCCGCCGATATCCGGAAGGCAGTAGCGCAAGCAACAGACTTTGCGGCGTTTGAATGGAAGGCCACTCTCGTCCTGCATGCTGCGCAGGGTACCACATAACGGGTTCTTCTCGCCATCAGGAAACGTGGGATCGGAAAACAGCGGCGCCCCTTCCTCAGCCAATGCGGGAGCGCTTTGACGGCCCGTTTCATCGATGATCCAATCGAGATAGCCAGCCGCATTTCCCCAGAGCAGCTTGCCGCTTAGATGGGCATGATGGGAAATCGCATTGGCCAAGGGTTCTATGTGCTGCCGCACAAGGGGTCTTATTGCGGCGTGTATGTCGAGTTCCCGCACCTGTCCGAGATTGGGCAGAAGAAACGATACCGGCGTTGCCGTTTCCCGGTCGAGGCATAGCGAGACCTCGTCAAGCGAGACCGGCAGACAGCGTCGCAGCTCGAGCCATGCGAGCGCCGTGTTGATGGTCAAGATGCTGAAGTAATAAAGGGTCCAGAGCGACACGATGGCGCGGCGATCGGCCGGCAAAAATTTCGCCCCGTATCGGTCGATGATGCTGTTGAAGCAATCTGCTTCGCAAAGCGCCGAGCACGCGATGACATCGCAGCCTGCCGGCGCGTCCAGCAAGAATTTCCCGCGGCAGAAACCGTATTTCTCTCCGCCATGGTGGACCAACAGCGCACCGAGATCGCGCTCGCCGTCCGCATCCTTTGATGCGGACGGTATCGGTTGCTTCGATGAGGCTTGGGCGGAATTCAATCGCTCGCTCAATGTCTCACCAAGTATATTTCAGTGTTCCAATGACCTTGCGTCGATCGCCGTAGTACTCGGTCCCATAGTAGCTGGTCGCGACATACTTGCGGTCGAAGAGATTTGTGGCGTTGACCGCAAGCCTGACGTTCTTGGTCACGTTGTAGGTGACCGCCGCGTCAAACACGGTATATCCCCCGACGGAGACCGTGTTGGCGTCGTCGCCATAGGTCTGCCCGATATAGCGGACACCGCCGCCGAGGGTCAGATCGCCGCGCTGCCCTTCGCCGGGGATGGTGTAGTCGAGCCAGGCCGAGGCAAGATGTTTCGGGACGCGCTGTGGCCTGTTGCCGATATTTCCGCCCGTTCCATCTTCACGGATCTCGGCGTCCCAGTAGGAATAAGCCAGCGTAAGGTTGACACGATCGTTCAGGGCCGCCTTGCCCTCCAGCTCGATGCCGCGCACGCCCACTTTGCCGATCTGCTCCTGAATGAGCGGCGTCACGTAGGTCGGCACATTGGTCTGCGTCAGATCGAACAGGGCGGCGCTGAACAGTCCATCGAAATTGTCGGGCTGATATTTCAGGCCGACTTCATACTGCTCGCCCCGCTGAGGCTTGAGCGAACCGCTCAATGCATAGCCATTGGCGGATGGCGTCACGAGAGGCTGGAAGCTTTCAGAATAATTCACATAGGCGGCAAGATTGGAATTGATCTTGTAGGTCAGTCCGGCGCGCTTAGTGAATGCGGATTCGGTATTGTCGTCCCTAGTGCCGAGGTCAACGTAATCCGCGGTCGTGTGGACATGGTCCCAGCGCCCGCCAAGCGTGGCGATCCAGCGATCGTCGAAGGTCAGTTGCTCCTGCGCATAGAGCCCGACGGCCTGCTGCTTGACGCGCCAGTTTACGAAGGGATTGGGATTAATGCAGGAGAGACCGCAGTAGACCGGATTGTAGATGTCGATCGGCCCGGCTGTGCCATATTGGATGTTTTCGCGGGTGTTGTCGTTGGCATAGTCGATGCCGACAAGCGTCTTGCTGTCGAAAGCATTCCAACCCGTATCGTATTGAAGCTGGTTGTCGATCACGTAGCGGTTCGACAAGCCATCCACCGAGAAGGCCTGACGGTCGGCAGTCGGATCGAGGGAGGCTCCATAAACCTCGGCATAGTCGAGGCTGAGATGCGTGTAGCGGGCATTGGAGCGGAAGGTCAGGCCGTCGCTGATTTCATGCTCGAACTGGTAGCCGATATCGCTTTGGCGGGTGTTGAAGCGGTTGAAATCCGGTTCGCCCAGGAAGGTATTGATGTTGAGGTTGGCACCGGCCGGAAAACCGCGCGCGCCGGTTCCATTCCGCTTGTAGTAGTCGGTCAGAATGGTGAGCGACGTTCCTTCCTCGGGTTTGATGGTCAGAGCCGGCGCGATATAGAGACGATCGTCCTTGGAATAATCCCAGCCAAGGTCTCCATCCTTGGCGAGCGCCGTAAACCGATAACTCCAGACGCCGTCGGCATCGAGCGGCCCGCCGAAGTCGGTCCCGACCTCCTTGGTTCCGTCGCCGAAGGATGTGTAGACTTCACCCTGCTTTTCCTCTGGCGGCCGCTTCGTGATCGCATTGATGAGACCACCCGGAGCGTTGAGACCAAAAAGCGTCGAGGTCGATCCCTTCAGTACTTCCACGCGCTGCAGGCCATAGGGCTCCAGGCGGCTCGCCGTATACCAGGCGGGAACGCGGGCCGCGAGACCGTCGCGATAGGTGCCGAGCGCCGTCTGGTCGAAGCCGCGAATACGGAAATAATCATAACGGTCGTCATTGCCGAACTCGTCGGAGAGGACGCCTGCCGTGTAGGCCACGGCCTGTTGCAGGTTATCGACGTGGCGCTCTTCAAGTTCCTTTCCCGTTACGACCGAAACGGCCGCCGGGACATCGATGATCGGCGTGTCCGTCTTGGTGCCGGTGGTCGTCTCCTTGGCAACGATGGTGGCATCAGGACCGATTGCGCGGTTGGACTTGCCGACCACGACGATCTTCGGAAGTTCGGTTGCGGAATCCTGCGCCCAAGCCGCCGGCGCCAAGGCCAAGGAAACGGCTGTCAAAGCACTGCTGGCAATCAGATGTTTCGTTACACGACGCCCATCCGCGCAGTTTAAGGACGCGCGAAATCCTGCCTGCCGGATGATCACCATGCAAAGCCACTCCTGTCTGTCATTTTCTGGTCACGCAGCGGAGCAGCGGTCCCCGGCGATCCACCTGCGTTGCGCGCAAAATATAAACATAACCAAAAGAGTCAACTTAAAAATCCAATGCCCCACGCTTCGCTGAAAAGGCAGGCGAGACGTGTTAAGCAGGGATCGCAGAGGCAGAAAATAATACTTGATAACACAAGTCATCTTTAGTACCGACAGCACCTTGCCGCGAGGGACGACACGTGGAAAATCACAACGACATAGCTGGCGCAACTGCCTCGACCGAGGCGTTCGCAGCGCATCGCATTCGGCTTTCGATCGACGGAAACGACATCCTAAGCGATGTTGATCTGTCGTTTCCAAAAGGTGAGTTCGTCGCGCTTGTCGGGCATAACGGTTCGGGAAAATCCAGCCTGCTGAAAATCCTCGGCCGGCAGATCCTACCGACGGCGGGTTCGGCGAGCTATGCCGGGCGGGATATCAGGTCATTTCCGGAACGCGCCTTTGCGCGCTCGGTCGCCTATCTGCCGCAGGATGTGAGCGCCAGCGCCGACATGACGGTTCGGGAGCTGGTACGCTGCGGGCGCTATCCTTGGCATGGCCCTCTTGGGCGCTTCTCCAGGACAGATGGGGAAAAGGTGGAGCAAGCGCTTGCCCTGACGCATCTCGAACCTCTGGCAGACCGCACCGTGGCAACGCTTTCCGGCGGCGAACGGCAGCGAGCATGGCTCGCCATGCTGGTCGCGCAGGATACCGAGTGCCTGTTGCTGGATGAACCGACCGCAGCTCTCGACATTGCCCATCAGATCGAGGTCCTGTCGCTGGTGCGCAGGCTCTCCCATGAAAAGGGCCTCAGCGTGATCATCGTCCTTCACGACATCAACATGGCTGCTCGCTTCTGCGATCGCATCTGCGCACTAAAACGTGGTCGCGTCGTCGCCAGCGGAAAGCCGGATGAGATCCTGATGCGTGAGCGACTGCAGGAAATCTACGGCATCGACATGGATGTCATCGCCGCGCCGAAGACCGGCTATCCGCTCGCCTATGCCTGCTGATCCCTTTTCCTTTTCCGCGCTGTCACGTCGGGCCATGCTGCGAACAATGGCGGCCGTGGCGGTGGCGGGCAATGCCCCCGCTTTTGCGCAATCCGCACCGCGGATCGTCAGCCTCGACTACGGTCTCGCATCGACGCTTCTGTCGCTTGGCGTCGTGCCGCTGGCAGTTTCCGATCTTGCCGACTGGGATAAATGGGTAGTCGAGCCGGCAATGCCCCAATCCGTCGTGAACCTTGGCAGCTCGTGGGAGGTCAATTTCGAACTCCTTGTTGCCCTCAAGCCGGATATCATTCTGACGACACCCTATCTCGACGAACTCCTGCCGAAGCTAAAGCAGGTGGCAAAGGTCGTCCGCTTCGAGATCTACGCGCCCGGCATTGGCCCGATACTGCCGGCGGCCATCGCGGCGACAAGAAAACTCGGGACTGCGATCGACCAGGACGCGGAGGCAGAAGGTTTTCTCGCGCGTGCGGATGCTTTCTTTGCCGAATGCCGCGCCCGTCTTGCCGCGAAATCTCCTCCTCCCGTTGCGCTCGTCAACTTCATGGACGCGCGCCATGCCCGAATCTATGCGAGCCCGGGTCTCTATCATAACGTTCTCGAGCGCATCGGCGTGCGAAACGCCTGGACCGAGGAATCGAATTATTGGGGTTTCCAGACGATCGCGATCGAGAATCTCTCCCGCGTCGCCGATCCCGATGCGCGTCTGGTCGCCTTCGAGCCGATACCTGCTGATGTCCTGCCTAAAATCATGCAAAGCCCTCTTTGGCAAAGCCTGCCTTTTGCCCGGCCGGGACATCTCTCGATCCTTCCCCCTGCTTTGATGTTCGGCATGGTCAATGAGGCGATGCGGTTCGCCCGCCTGTTGACCGACCTTTTGGATCCCAAGGAATGAACAGGATTTTTGGAAGGTTCGCATTCGGACCCGCAATCGTGGCGCTGGTGCTTCTCGGCGTCGGTGCCCTCCTCTCATGGTTGCTCGTCGCCCATTCGCTCGAAGCGAAAAACCAGGCTGGCTATGACGTGCCGAGAATGGTCCTTTTCTATTCGACGCTCCCTCGCCTTGCGACGGCGCTGCTCGCCGGCGCGGCGCTTTCGCTGGCCGGCGCTCTCCTCCAGCAGGTTCTGCGCAATCCCCTTGCCGATCCGACGACACTCGGAATTTCCGCCGGTGCCAATCTGGCGCTGGTCGTCACGACCTTGTTCTTTCCGGGCTTGCTGGGACTGGGCCGGGATCTGGTCGCGCTCGGGGGAAGTGCGGTCGTCGCCTGCATCGTCATGAGCCTCGGGGCGCGGCGCGGCTTCTCACCCTTTTCGCTGGTGTTGTCGGGTCTCGTCATCAGCCTATGGTGCGGCGCCCTGTCGGCGATCCTCACCCTCCTGAACGAGCGTTATCTCGTCAGCCTCTTCATCTGGGGCGCGGGATCGCTTGCGCAGCAGAGTTGGGTCATTCCAGTGTCGCTTCTCTGGAAGACGGCGATCATCGCCATTATCTGCGCGCTCGTCATGCGGCCGCTCTCCCTTCTCGATCTCGGCGAAGGCACGGCATCGGCCCTCGGGGTTCGCCTTGTCCGGCTGCGCTTTATCGTCGTTGGTGGTGCGGTCGCGCTTGCCGCAATTGTAACCAGCGCGGTCGGGGTTATCGGCTTCATTGGTCTGGTCGCGCCGACGATTGCCCGGCTTTCCGGGGCGCGGCGACCGCAGCAATTGCTGTTGTGGTCGCCCTTGATCGGCGCGGGGCTGTTGCTGATTGCTGACGCCGTCATCCAGCTCGTTGCCGGTGAATTGGGAGAATTCTTGCCCACCGGTGCGGTGACGGCGATCTTCGGCTCGCCGCTGCTTTTACTGCTGCTTCCCCGGCTGAAGGTCCGGCATCGGGCGTTGCAGATGAAAGAACGCGCGCGTTCATGGGCACCGGCCGGAACGAACCCGCTTGCCGTCGCACTCTGCCTGTTATTCGTGGCGCTCGTCGTCGCTGTGTTCGTCGGACGCGGCATCGATGGAAGCTGGGGCCTCCCGCATGCGGCGCTCTTTGGCGAGATTATCCCGATGCGGCTGCCTAAGGTCTTTGCCGCCCTCTCCTCCGGCGCAATGCTCGCCGTCGCGGGCGTCATTCTCCAGAGAATCACCGGCAACGAGATGGCGAGCCCGGAAGTGTTGGGCATCAGCGCAGGCGCGACCTTCGGCGTCGCCATCGCCGTCTTCATCTTCGTTCCTGGATTGGCCGGACAATTGACCTTCGCGGCCATTGGCGCGCTTGTCGTTCTGGCCGTGATTCTCCTCAGCTCCATGCGCACGGGACTGGCGCCGGAGCGTGTCCTGCTGGCCGGCATCTCCTTGAGCGCCATGGTCGATGCCATTGTCGGCGTCCTGAGCTCTACGGGCGATCCGCGCGCCGTTCTCCTGATGCGCTGGATGAGCGGTTCGACCTACGGCGTCGACGGCCGTTCCGCCGCGACCGTTACCATTGCGGCCGCAATTCTGACCGCGGCGGCTTTCCTTGCCCGGCGCTGGCTGGATATCCTACCGCTCGGTCCATCGCCGGCGCTCGCCGTCGGTATTCCGGTCCGCAAGTCCCGTTTCCTGCTCTTCGGACTTGCCGGGCTGATGAGCGCGGCAGCGACATTGAGCGTCGGCCCCCTGACATTCGTCGGCCTCATGGGGCCTCATCTGGCACGGGAAGCGGGGCTTGTCCGCGCGCTGCCGCAAATGGCGGGAGGGGCTGCCATCGGCGGCGCGCTGATGGTCCTTGCCGACTTCATCGGCCGTACCATCGTCTGGCCATACCAGATACCCGCCGGCCTCGTCTCGGCCCTCGTCGGCGCGCCTTTTCTTATGATGATGCTGCGAAGAAAGAGCTGACCAGCCCTCATTGCCGGCCAGACATGGGGTTAGTCGACGGATCGTTCAGCGATTTATCGCAAGTCCCGCTTCTTCAGGCCTTTAAGGTTTCGTAGCGCGGCTGAGGATTGCCGGCGAAACGATGGGCGCCGGTGTGGCTGAGCTTGCTGCCGGTATCGAGCCAGATCTCTCCGCCAAGAGCACGCCAGCGATGACAGAAGGCAAAGTCCTCGCTGAGATAGATGCCGGTTTCTTCCTCGATAAGGCATTCAAACAGCGCATATTGCGTGGTCGGCGAGCGTTTGGTGCCGGGATAGGCGTGGATCGCGTCGTAGCGCAGCCCGGGATAGGCGGCGATCATCTTTTCGATGACGGCGCGCTTGATGAGAAGCATGCCGGTGCCGGCATAGATCGCGGTGACGAAATCGCCGTCCCATTCAGCGTAGGGACCGGTCAGCGGGGTGCCCACATAATGCAATGCCGCTTCCGCCAGAGTTTCAGCATTCCGCAGAGGTGCCTTGGCAGCATTGCCCCAGTCGTAGTCCTTGATAGGATACATGGCGGCGACCACATCCTTGTCGGCATCCAGCAGCCGCATCACCTGCTCCGGTTCGAAGCTGATGTCCGCATCGATGAACAGCATATGAGTCGCCGCAGTATCATTGAGAAAATGCGAGACGAGCGTGTTGCGGCTGCGGGTGATCAACGCATCGTTGCCGAGCAGCGCCAGCGTCAATTGCACGCCAAACTGCCCGCCGACCTGCATCAGGGAAATGATGGATTGCATATAGTCCTTGGCGACCATGCCCCCGAAACAAGGGGTGGCTATGAAGACAAGCCGATTTTCCGTCATTCGCCAAATATCCCTTTTCCGCCGCGCATGCCGCACGGAATCTAGGGAGATTCGATGTTTCTGTGTGTACCGAATTATTGAAATTTGTTTCCCGAAAACTCGGCTTGGCAATCTGATGTGGTCCTCGCTCTCGTGGAGGTGGAAACGGGCGTGCCGGCGGGACTTTACAAGGTTCGCGCAAGTTTTCCTGTGCAGGTTCAGGCCGTTGGGGAGTACCAGACGAGAACGTGGACTGCCAAAGACGCCATGATGGCGACAACTGTCGTGGCTTATCTTTTCATCCGTCTTCCGGTCGCGCAGTCGCGCAAACGAGGACCCTGAACAAGTTTAGCCTCCAGTATTTGGTATCCGTCTGCATTGATCTCGAAAGATGCGCTACCGCGTTCATCGAACGCAGCACGGCGCCAAGAGTAACATCAGTAAGCGTAAAAACCCGGAGTCCATGTCAACGCTCGCATCTGGAGGCCCCCTTGACGAGCATTACATCCGTATTATCAAATAGTTATTACCAATATCAAAAATCCGGCTCGACATCTTCCTCGTCGGACGATTCGATCGCGTCGATTCTGGGCAGCAATTCGTCCAGCAAAAGCTCGTCGTCCTCTTCATCTTCTTCGACGGATGATCAGTCCCTGACATCGTCGGCTGAGCAACTGGTTGCGCAGCTCATGAACATGATGCTCAACCTGCAGTCGGGCGCTTCCGGCGACGATTCCTCGTCGGACTCGGATGACAGCTCCAGCAGCACCTCCTCGGCTACTCAACAGTCTGCCGGCCCGAATGGCAGCCAGAGCGACATGATCAGCGCGATGGATACGGATGGTGACGGCAATATCAGCGAAGCCGAATTCGTCGCCGCAAGACCATCCGATGTAAGCGAGGATCAGGCGACGACACTGTTTAAAAGCTTTGATACCAGCAACACCGGATCGTTGACGGAAGACCAGTTGGCAAGCGCAATGCAGTCCAATGAACCGCCGCCGCCACCGCCTTCCGGGGAAACGCCTGATGACAGCGAGATCTCCAGCATGTTCACCTCAATGGATACGGACGGTGACGGCAGCGTCAGCGAAGCGGAATTCGTCGCCGCACGTCCGTCCGACGTGAGCGAGGAGCAAGCGACAACCCTGTTCGATAGTCTCGATACGACAAGCTCGGGTTCTCTGACGGAGAGCCAGCTTGAGAGCTCGATGAAGGCGCAGCCACCGCAGCTTCCGGACTTTGGCTCGCTGTTTGGCTCAAACTACCAGGATGATACGACGAGCGACCTGCTTACCGTCTGATCAAAAATGACGGCAGCGGCTTAAACTCGGTCGTTTCTATCTGTCGGCAACTTGAGCAGTCAGGTTATCACCTTCGCGCTGAAGTTTGCCGGCCGTTCTTTCATCAAGATTTGTGCCATATACCGGTAGCTCGATTTCTACCGTCTTCGCCCATGGAAACTGGGCGAAGCAGCGACTGGAAAATCTTCCAAGCAGTTCTCTCAGAACTTGTAGCTTGCGCCAAAGGTAATCTTTTGCTGGTCGGCGTTGACTTTTCCGATTTCAGAGCCAAAATCCTGGTTCCCGAAATCAGAATAGCGGTATTCGGCGCGCACGAGGATATTGTCGGTAAACGCATGCTCGATGCCACCACCTGCCGTCCAGCCGATCAGGATATCATCCTTTTTGCCGGCTCCGGGGACATCGACCTTGCCGCCTGCCGCTGCAAGACCAGCCGTCGCGAAAACCAGATTTTGATCCAGCGCGTAGCCCACACGGGCACGGCCGGAGGCATCCCATTCGAGATTTGCTTCCTTGCCTTTTTCGAAGTTGTAGTTGAAGTCGTTCTCGATGCCGTAAACTATGTTTCCGTGCTGAAAATTATAGCCGGCATGAGCTCCAGCCGATCCGCTGTTGATGTTCTGGTCCAGGCCCAAATAGGTCGCTTTGTTCCAAGTATATCCTCCCTGGGCACCAATATAGAAACCGGACCAGTTAAAGGTCGAATAGTTCTGCTGCTCCGCCTGCGGCGCAGACTGCTGCAAGGTCATATCGGCAGCCATGGCCGGCGTGGCCAGGGAGAGAACGACGGCGCCGAAAGCGAATATTCTGAAATGCATGGAGATGCCCCATCTTGTTTTGCAAGGGAGAGGGCGATGCGAAACGCTCGACCCGCTCGTGACGATGCACCATGCTCCAGGCCGATATTGCGGAGTGTCTTTTGATGTTAAGTTATGTTGCGGGGCCGCATCCGAAGGCTATCCGATCGCTTCTTGGCCATGTGGAACCGGATCGCGATTTTGCACTGATTGGCACCGAGATCAGCAAGCTCCGTAATATATCTCAATATTTCCACACACAGCTCCATAAATTCCTTTGCTATCTTCATGAACTTCCGGTCATCGGAACTCGGTGAGCTGTATCAATATTGCGATTGACGGTGCCGTCATCGCGGCAGTCCATGAGAGGGCAATGTTTAGTTGGAGTGCTGGCGTGACCCACGCAGACAGAATGATTGCTGAAACGGAAATGACTCGAGGCACTCACTCGAATCCGTGGGAAGGTATCTGAAATGGCGCCTTCCGAGCAATCCAATATCCTGATCGTTGAAGACGATGCCGATATCGCAGCTATGCTGGTCGAGCTGATCAAAGACAACGGCTTCAATGCCTTAGCGGTGGCAAATGGCGCCGAGATGGATCAAATGCTCCGTCAATACAGGTTCGATCTGATCGTTCTTGACGGTATGCTGCCGGGCGAGGATGGATTTAGCATTTGCATGCGTCTGCGGGCAACGAGGTCTATCCCCATTTTGATGTTAACCGCACGGCGGGAGGATATCGATCGCGTCCTTGGACTTGAATTGGGTGCTGACGACTACGTCACCAAGCCCTTCAACTCCCGAGAACTAATCGCCCGCATCAAAAGCATTTTGCGCCGAGCATCGTTTTCCCGGCGAGAAGAAGAGATGTCCGGGCCGCTAACGTTTGCCGGCTGGCGCATCGATCCCAACAGCCGGCAGCTCTTCGACGCTGAAGGCGATGAAGTATCGATGACAACCGCCGAGTTCGACCTTCTCTGGGCGTTCTGCACCAATCCCAACAAGGTGCTGACCCGCGACCAGCTTCTGTCCATGACGCACGCAGGATCGGCCGGTCCGGTCGAACGCAGCATCGACGTCCATATCAGCCGGATACGACAGAAGATCGAACCGAACCTCAAGGACCCGGCTTTCATCAAGACGGTGCGGCTGGGAGGCTACCTATTCGCAGCAATGGTGGAGAAATTGCCGTGAAAAGTCTCCGCATGGCTTCCATCCGCAGTCAGATTCTCGTGCTGGCGCTCTTGCTGATCGTTCTCGTCTCGGTGGTTGCTGCGACGACCGAGCCGTTCATCTACGGCCGTCATGACAAGGGCATCGCGATTGGTTTGCTGGCGGGGCGAATCGAGCGTGTGGTCGACCAATTCCGAGACGCACGATCTCCTGCAGAGGAAGAGGCAGCCTTGAGCTTGGCTGCGAGATTGCAGATCCCGGTGGAAAAACTGCCGGTAAGCCAGATCTCTCCGCGTGATGAGACAGAAGCGACATCGGCCGACATTCTGCAGAGGACGCGCCGCGCTCTGGAAGATGATTTCCTCGGAAGTCTGCGCCACCTCTTTGACAAGGAAAAATCCGTTCCTCTCATCGTGATGGTCGATAAGGAGCGGGCTCTTGTTTTCCATATGCCGGTCTTCCCAAGATCCTTGTGGTTCTTTCCCGCGGTCGCAAGCGGAGTTCTGAAAATTGTCATTCCCTTGATCGTGCTTGCCTATGTCAGCAGTTGGCTGATCACCAGGCCCATGGGCCGCTTCACGGCGGCGGCGGAACGCGCAAGTACCGATGATAGCCTGGAAAAGCCGTTCGTAGCGGAAGGCAGCGCTGAAATTCGAAGCCTTGCCGCATCGCTGAACATTATGCGAAGCCGGATCTTGCAGATGGCGGAAAGTCGAACGCGAATGCTCACATCGATCAGCCATGATCTGAGGACACCACTGACGCGATTGCGAATGCGCGTGGAGCGCTGCGAGCAGCCCGAGCTTCAGCACAAGATGCTCCATGATCTGACGGTCCTGGATGGCATGATAGATGAGAGTCTGGCGTTTCTCACAAACGCGATCCACAACGTACCGTCTCGAAAAGTGGACCTGTCCAGCCTGCTGCAAACGATTGCAACGGATTTCTCGGAAACCGGCATCGATGTCCGGTTCTCCGGGCCACGGCGGCTAAAATATATGTGCAGACCCTCGTTTACGAGAGCAATATCCAATCTGGTTGAAAACGCTTCCCGCTATGCGACGCAAATCGACATCGAATTGCAGGATGCCGGCGATGACGGGATATTTATAAGGGTGAGCGACAATGGTCCGGGCTTGACGGATGAGCTCAAGACCCGGGTGCTGGAGCCCTTTTTCAAAGCGGACGAGGCTCGCACGACCGGAGCGGGAGGCGGTTTTGGCCTCGGCCTCCCGACAGCGGAAGGCATCATCAGGAAAGGACATGGCGGGAAACTAACCTTGCTGGATCGAGTGCCGAATGGTCTGGTGGCGGAAATCGTTCTTCCTCTTGTCCCCGAAAGTGGCTCCGGCGGCCTTTCGGTAACCTCCGGCCCCACATTTTCGATCACCTGAAGTCTGCCTGACGCCCCTCAGGTGAGCGACATTTCATCCCTCCAATATTGCAGGGAGCCGTTCGCGAAGCTCCTTAACCAGCACACGCTCATTTTCCGAGTAGTCGACCGGGACGTTCACCAGATGAACGCCAGATCCAGAGAATGCATCTTCGAGAGCCTGTTTGAACTGGTCGATGTCATCTACCCTGATTCCCTTGGCACCGTAGGATTCGGCATATTTCACGAAGTCCGGATTGCCGAACGTCATTCCGAAATCCGGGAACTCGTCCACGGCCTGCTTCCAGCGGATCATTCCGTAGGCATTGTCCTCGATCACGAGGATGACGAGGTTGAGCTTCAACCGGACGGCAGTCTCCAGTTCCTGGGAGTTCATCATGAAGCCGCCGTCGCCACAGATCGCCATGACGCGCCGCTCGGGATAAAGCATCGAGGCAACCATCGCCGATGGAAGTCCAGCCCCCATGGTTGCAAGAGCGTTGTCCAGCAACAGCGTGTTCGCCATCCGCGTCCGGTAGTTGCGGGCAAACCATATCTTGTACATGCCGTTGTCGAGCGCAAGGATACCATCATGCGGCATCACTTCCCGGATATCATGGACCAAGCGCTGGGGCGTAAAACGATCTTCCGTCGCCCGCGCCGCGATGCGTTCGAGAATGCGCTCCCGCAGATGAAGAAGAGCCTCTGCGTTCGGCAGTTTGCCCTCGAGGCGATCCGCCAGCGCCTTGAGCGATGGGCCGATATCTCCGATAACTTCTGCTTGCGGGAAATAGACCTGTTCGACGGTGGCGGGCTGATATCCGACATGGACCACATGCGGACCGTCCTTGCCCATGATGAACGGCGGTTTTTCGATTGTGTCATGGCCGATGGTGATGATGAGATCGGCCTGTTCGATCGCCTCGTGCACATAATCGCGTTCAGAAAGCGCGGCGGTGCCCATGTAGAGCTCGGTACCGCCCGGAACCGTTCCCTTCCCCATCTGCGTCGTGAAGAAGGGGATGCGGGTTCGTATCACAAATTGCGCGATGTCTGACGTCGAGCGGGGGCGCGAGGCTGCAGCTCCAAACATCAGAAGCGGACGCTTGGCTGCAGTGATGAGAGCGGCGGCGCGGTCCAGCGCCGCGTCGCTTGCGGTCGGCAGTTCGAGCTGATGCGGCGCGATGAGTGCCATTTCCGGGCATTCTTCGGCTGCGATGTCTTCTGGAAGCTCGAGATGAACGGGTCCTGGTCTTTCTTCCTGCGCGATCCTGAACGCTTCCCTGACCATCGTGGGGATCATCTGCGGTGACACGATCTGCCGCGCCAGCTTGGTAAGCGGTTTCATCGACGCAACGACGTCGACCACCTGGAATCGCGCCTGACGAGACGAGAGGACACCCTTCTGACCCGTGATCATCACCATCGGCATCGCACCGAGCAACGCATATGCCGCCCCCGTCGAAAGGTTCAGGGCACCCGGTCCAAGCGTCGTCAGGCACACTCCCGGCTTTCCCGTCAGGCGGCCGTAGGTCGCTGCCATGAAGGCGGCTGCCTGTTCATGCCGGGTGAGTACCAACTGGATTGACGATTTGCGGATGGACTCGACAACGTCAAGGTTCTCTTCGCCGGGAATGCCAAAAATGCGGTCGACACCTTCATTCTCAAGTGCGGCCACTAAGAGATCAGAGCCTTTGGTCATGGATGAACGTCCGTGCTGGTTGGCGGATCGACCGGTCGGGGCTTACCGAATTGGAAGAAGACCTTGAAGATAGCTTCTTTTGGGAAGCTGTCCAATCGTAGTTTGACGCCAGGCTTGAAGGGCAATGCCAGACACCGCTGCCTGCCACAATGACGACAATTTGCCGGTAGACTTGCTGACGGCGCCGCACGCACCCCCGTCTCCACCGTCATTTCCAAAGCGAAGTTTGGTATGCAAGAAAATACTTCAGCCAAGGACACGCATGATCCAGTCGACGCCGCAATGCAGGCGGGCGGGCTGGCGGAAATCCTTGCGCCTTGCCTCTCCGTGGTTTTCTGCGGGTTGAATCCAGCCCTTTCCGCTGCTCGGGACGGCCATAACTTCTCGAACCGAAGCAACCGCTTTTGGCGTGTATTGCATCTCGCCGGATTTACACCCCGCCTGCTGCGGGCGGACGAAGAGCGCGAGATGCTGACATATGGCCTGGGCCTGACATCGGCGGTCTCACGGCCCACCAAAAGCGCCAGTGAGCTTAAGAACCACGATTACGTCAACGCGGCTCCTGCACTGGAAAGCAAGATAAGAAACTTCGCACCGGCAAATCTCGCCTTTCTGGGAAAGGCAGCATACGCGGCGATCAGCCTCCGAACGCATGTCGAATGGGGCAGGCAGCCGGACGAATTTGCGGGCGTTTCAATCTGGGTGCTTCCAAATCCAAGCGGGCTCAACAAGGCCTTCAACCTGGCGAGATTGACGGAACACTACCGCGAGCTGAAATTGACGCTTTAGCTGGCATGACAATCAATTCCATCGAGCCGCCGTAGTGCAACGCTGAGGAACCTTCCCTGTGGAACAGGGGCCTCCGCTTCCTGCAAAAGAGACTATATGCCGCCCAAACAGACGTATTTCAGCTCGGTATATTCGTCGATGCCGTGGCGTGAGCCCTCCCGACCCAAACCGGACATTTTCACGCCGCCAAAAGGCGCCTCAGCGGTGGAAATCAGACCGGTGTTGACGCCGACCATTCCGTATTCCAACGCTTCCGCCACCCGGAATACGCGCGATAAATCGCGCGCATAGAAATAGGAGGCGAGCCCGAACTCGGTGTCATTTGCCAGTTCGATGACGTCGCTTTCGTCGCGGAAGCGGAAGAGCGGCGCGACTGGCCCAAAGGTCTCCTCACTGGCAAGCTGCATGCTGCCGTTAACGTTGCGAAGGACTGTCGGCTCAAAGAAATTGCCGCCAAGAGGATGACGATTGCCGCCTGAGAGGACCTGGGCGCCCTTGTCCAACGCGTCGCGAATATGCGCCTCAACCTTGAGGACGGCGTTCTGGTCGATCAGCGGGCCAAGGACGACACCTTGATCCAGCCCGTTGCCGACCTTCAGTTTTTCAACCGCAGCGGCGAGCTTGGCTGCGAAAGCTTCATAGACACCATCCTGGACATACAGCCGGTTGGCGCAAACGCAGGTTTGCCCGTTGTTGCGAAACTTGGCGATGATCGCCCCCTCGACTGCAGCGTCGAGATCCGCGTCGTCAAATACGATGAATGGGGCATTGCCGCCAAGCTCGAGGCCGAGCTTCTTGATCGTCGGCGCGCATTGCCGGTAAAGCAGTTCGCCCGTGCGCGTGGAACCGGTGAAGGTCAGAACCCTGATGGCTGGGCTTGCAGTCAACGTCCCGCCAATTGCGGCGGCATCACCGGTGACGATGTTGAGGAGGCCCGGTGGCAGGCCCGCGCGCTCAGCAAGAACGGCAAGCGCTATTGCGGAAAAAGGCGTCTGCGGCGCCGGCTTGAGCACGACCGCGCAGCCGGCGGCAAGCGCCGGGCCGACCTTGCGGGTCACCATGGCATTTGGAAAGTTCCAGGGCGTGATGGCAGCGACAACGCCTGCAGGCTGGCGCAGGACAAGGATCCGCTTGTCCTGCTGATGGCCGGGTATGGTCTCGCCGTTGATGCGCCTCGCCTCTTCGGCGAACCATTCGATGAAGCTCGCGCCATAGGCGATTTCCCCCTTGGCCTCGGCCAGGGGTTTTCCCTGCTCCAATGTCAGGATCATCGCCAGGTCATCGAGATTTTCGATCATCAGGCGGTACCATGCCTTCAATGTGGTGGAGCGCTCCCCCGCGGTCTTCTTTGCCCAGAGCTTCTGAGCGATGACGGCGGCGCGGATGGCGTCCTCTGTTTCAGCAGCACCCAGATCCGGAACCGAGCCGAGTGCCTCGCCTGTGGCCGGATTGCGGATGGTTGTCGCCTGATGATCCTTCGCCTCTATCCAATTGCCCGCGACGGGACAGGCCTGACGAAACAGTGACAAATCATGGAGCTTCATGTGACGACTTTCAGCAAAATACGTGAGCGGCATCCGGATCGAAATCCAGATGCACCTGTTCGCCACGGCTGAGCCCGGTAATTGCTTCATGGCCGAAGGGAAGACGCACGGCCAGGGCCTCGCCTGCGGCGGTTTCGGTGGCAACGTGAACGTTATTGCCGAGGAAAGTGATATCACTGACAGTCGCCGCAAGGCTGCCTTTCTGCACTCGGTTTCGCGACAAGCGAATGCGTTCGGGCCTCAGCATCAACGCTCCCCTCTTTCCCGAGATGGCCTGGCCATGCACCGGAATTCTGAAGACCGCGTCGCCACCAAGCGAGATCGTCGCATGTCCATCCGTCGATGACAGCAGATCGCAGGAAATGAAGTCGCTATCGCCGATGAATTCGGCAACAAAGCGGGTGCGTGGATTGGCGTAGAGTTCCGGTCCGGTTCCGATCTGGTCGATGACGCCCTTGGAGAACACCGCAATGCGATCGGAGAGACGCAGGGCCTCCTCCTGATCGTGCGTGACGTAGAGGATCGTCACCTCGGTCTGCTGGTGAATCCGGCGTATCTCGTGCTGGATTTCTTCGCGAAGCTTCTTATCGAGTGCCGAAAGCGGCTCGTCCATCAAAAGCACCGGCGGATCATAGGCGAGAGCCCTGGCGAGCGCGACGCGCTGCTGCTGGCCGCCCGACATCTGCGCAGGCTTGCGATCCTCAAATCCCTCAAGCCTGACAAGCCGCAACATTTCCTTGACCTTGCTGTCGACTTCCGCCTTGGACTTGCGCCGTACCTTGAGCGGAAAAGCGATGTTTTCACCGACCGTCAAATGCGGAAACAAGGTGTACCGCTGGAAGACCATGCCGATATTGCGCTTATGCGACGGGGTCGAAAGCAGCGTTTGCCCGTTGAGGCTTATGTCGCCTTTCGTCGGGTTTTCGAAGCCCGCCAATATGTAGAGGGTCGTGCTTTTGCCCGAACCGGACGGCCCGAGAAAGGTCAGGAACTCGCCACGCTGGACCTCGAGATTGACATCTTGCACCGCGACGACAGGACCGTATTCCTTGCGGATGCCTCTGATCTGTAGGAAAGATTCGTTCATGATTTCAGTACCTTGCGTGCGATTGCGACAAGCGCCATCAAAGTGATCGTCAAGAGGATGAGAAGGGACGATGCCGCAGCGATGACCGGCGTCAGATCTTGCCTGAGGGTGGACCATACCTTCACCGGCAGCGTCTGCAGTGTGGGGCTCGCCATGAAGATCGCCACCACCACTTCGTCCCAGGATGTCAGGAACGAGAAGACAGCCGCGGAAAACAGTCCATGGCTGATGGCCGGCAGGGTCACCCTGATCTTCGCCTCAAGGGGCGACGCACCGCACAGCACCGCGGCATCCTCGATGGATTTGTCGAAGCCTTCGAGCGCATTGGATATCGAAAGGATGGAGAAGGGCAGCGCCAGCACGAGATGCGAAATGACAAAGCCAATCATTGTGCCGCCGAGACCCATCCTCAGGAAGAAGGCATAGAGAGCAACGGCGAGGACGACGACGGGCAGGATCATCGGCGTCAGGAAAAGCGCCTTCAGCGCGTCACGGAACAGGAAAGTTCCGCGCACCAGACCGAATGAAGTAACCAGCCCAAGCAGCACGGAAAGAACCGTGACGATCGAGGCGATCCTGAAGCTCGTCCAGGCGGATCCCAGCCATTGCGGATCGGCGAAAAGCTGGCTGTACCATTGCAGCGTCCAGCCCGGAGGCGGAAAGATCAGCCACTGCGAAGATCCGAAGGAAAGCGCCGCGATGAAGAGGATTGGCAGCAGCAAGAAGGCTGCCGTCAAGACGGTCACCGCCACAAGCGCATATTTCCACCAGCCGAGGCGATCGAAATTGAGCAGCATGTCAGCGCCCTCCCGTGTTCTGCACGCCGAACAGCCGCAACTGGACCGCATAGAGCGAAAGCGTGACGACGAGGAGAACCAGGGCCGCGGCGCCGCCCATTCCCCAGTTGACCAGGGACTGCACGAACTGGGCGATGAGTTCGGCCAACATCATGTTCGCCGTGCCGCCGAGAAGCGACGGAGTAACGTAATAGCCGAGGGACATGACGAAGACCATCAAGGCACCCGCGACCATGCCTCGCGCAGCTAAAGGCAGTAGGACGCGCGTAAGACATTGCCAGCGGTTCGCGCCGCAAAGTGCCGCCGCCTGCAGGATGGCCGGGTCGATCTTCTTGATGACGCCATACAGGGGCAGGATGATGAAAGGCAGCATGATATAGGTCATGCCGATCGTTACACCGGTCAGATTGTTGACGAGCGGCAGCGGCCGGTCGATCAGTCCCATTCCAATCAACATCTTGTTGATCAGCCCGGTACGCTGAAGCAGGACCATCCAGGCATAGGTTCGTGCTAGTAGATTGGTCCACATCGACAGCAGCAAGACTGCGAAAATCACCGAGGCCAGCCTTGTCGGCATGATTGCCAGCGTCCAGGCGACGGGAAAGCCGATCAGCAGCGAAATTGCCGTGACAAGGCCGGAGACGATGAAGGTGTTGGCGAATATCTTCAGATACGTCGCCGACCCCAATAGTTCGGCATAGTTGCCGAAGCCCACAACCGGTTCCAGCACGCTTCGCAGCAAAAGGGCGACGACCGGTACAATGAAGAAGATCCCGACAAAAATCAGCGCCGGCATGATTTCGCCTAAGCCCGCAGGCCTGGCGGCCTTGGACGTAGTCGCAGTTTCACGGGCGACGTCAATGTAAGTCGACATGGCAATCCTTTCCCGCCGTAGGATCAGACAACGGCGCCAGCTCCGAGGAAGATTTCGAACCTGCGTCAGACACCGCGGGCGGAACAACGCCCGCGGTGAAGCCTCGGAGTTTCTTCAACTTATTTGGCCTGCCAAGCATACCACCGCTTGCCGATTTCATCGCGGTTTTCAGCCCAATACTTCATGCTTGCATTGACCTGGCTGGCGGTCTGCTGATCGGGTAAAGTCTTGGCCGTTGCAGGGTCCATCAGCTTGGCCGAGTCGATGTTGATGGGTGCGTAGCCGGTCGCCTTCGCCAGATCGGCCTGCGGCTGGGCCGACGTTGCAAGCGCAATGAACTTCATCGCGGTTTCAAGGTTCGGTGCACCCTTCGGAATGACGAGCGAGTCGGCCGCCGTGATGTTCTGTTCCCAGGAGGTTTCCGTCTTGATGCCACTGGCGGCGAGCGCGGTCATGCGGCCATTCCACAGGCTGCCGAAGGGAGCCTCGGCGGATGCGAGAAGCTGCTGCGACTGGGCGCCGCTGGACCACCAGATGATGTCGGACTTGATCGTATCCAGCTTCTTGAATGCCCGATCGAGATCAAGCGGGTAAAGCTTGTCGGCAGGAACGCCATCGGCCAGCAACGCCGCCTCGATCACGCCCGGGGCCGACCATTTGTAGAAGGTACGCTTGCCGGGAAACTTCGCCGTGTCGAAGAGATCGGCCCAGGTCTTGGGGCAGGCACTCACGGCGTCCGCATTGCAGCCGATCACGAAGGAATAGTAGAAGCTGCCGACCGAATAGTCCGTGACGAAACGGGGATCGAGCTTGGACTTGTCGATAACGGAGAAATCCAGTTTTTCCAGCAGTCCGTCCTTGCCCGCCTGGGCGGCATAGTCGCCCTCGACATCGACGACATCCCAACTGACCTGGCCCGCTTCGACCATGGCTTTCAGCTTGCCGTAGTCGGTAGGTCCATCCTGTGCGACGACGGTCCCGGTCTTGTCTGCAAACGGATTGGCCCAGGCGACCTTCTGTGCGTCCTGCGTGGTTCCTCCCCAGCTCGTGAAGACCATCGTTTCGGCCTTTGCGGTCCCGGACACAGCCATTATTGCGGCAAAAGCCGCCAGTGCGATTGTACGTTTCATGTTCCCTTGTCCTTATACTTGGTGTCTTACAGGCATGCCTTATGCGGCTGGCGGGCTCTTCCCCAGAGGGGAGAAACCTGCCGGCTTCATAATCTTGTTCTCGGCCACTTCGATCAGGTCGCGTATCTTCGGCAGGAAGGCCTGCCATTGCGGATCGGTCGCCAATCTCTGGCGCCTTGCCTCGCGATCATCGAGGCTTTCATAGGCCCAGATGTGAACGATCTCGTTGATGGTCCCGATCTCCGAAAAGAAATAGCCGACCAGATTGCCGAGATGAGCTTTCTGAATGGCGATCCCTTCTTCCTCGACGACCTTCAGATATTGCGGGATTGCACCGTTCTTCAGCCGATAGGTCCGGATTTCATAGAACATCGGCGTCACCTTATGACGAAAGGATCGGGGATCGGATCGTCCGACGTCCTGAGCCAGATTGTCTTCGTGCGGGTAAAATCGAGGGCCGCGGCCAGGCCGCCTTCCCGGCCGTGGCCGGAAAGGCCAAAGCCGCCGAAAGGTGCGATCGGCGATACGGCGCGATAGGTATTGACCCAGACGATACCGGCCCGGATGCCCTTCATCAGGCGGTGGGCTCGCGTGAGATTCTGGGTGAAAACGCCGGAGGCAAGGCCATAGCGCGTATCGTTGGCAATCTTCAGCGCTTCTGCTTCAGTTTCGAACGACACGACCGACAGAACCGGACCGAAGAACTCCTCGGCAAGCGATGGCGAGGCGACATCGTCGCAATCGAGGATCGTCGGCGGGAAATAATAACCCGCGCCGTCAGGCCGTTCGCCGCCGGTGACAAGGCGGGCGCCGCTCTGCACGGATCGTTCGACGAGCGCCGCAACATGATCCTGCTGACGTTTCGTTGCCAGCGGCCCCACTTCCGTCGCCATGTCCAGCGGCGAGCCGATGCGGATCGCCTCCGCCTTGGCCTTCAGCATCGCCAGGAAGCGTTCCTTGACGCTTCGCTCGACGATTAGCCGCGAGCCGGCGACGCAGCTTTGTCCGGTTGCCGCGAAGATACCGGCAACCTGCGCATTGGCGGCACTTTCGAGATCGGCATCGGCAAAGACGATGAAGGGCGACTTGCCGCCGAGCTCAAGCGAGGTGGAGGCGAGATTTTCCGCCGAATTGCGCACGATATGACGCGCCGTTTCCGGCCCGCCGGTGAATGCGATGTGGGCGACCTTCGGGTGCCGGCTGAGAGCGGAGCCGCAGGCGGGGCCGAAACCGGTAATGATATTGACGACGCCGGCGGGAAAGCCTGCCTCGTGGACGAGGCGCGCAAACTCCAGAAGCGGCGCCGGTCCGTCCTCCGATGCCTTGACGACCATGGTGCAGCCGGCGGCCAGCGCCGGGCCGATTTTGACGGCCGACAGGAAGAGCTGGCTGTTCCAGGGCACGACCATGGCGACGACGCCGATCGGTTCGCGGCGCAGCCAGACATCCATGTCCGGCTTGTCGATCGGAAGATAGGAACCCTCGATCTTGTCGGCGATCCCGGCATAATAGCGATAATAATCGGCAACATAGGCGATCTGCGCCGAAGTCTCGCGAATGATCTTGCCGGTATCACGGGTCTCCAGCTCGGCCAGCTTCTGCGCATTGGCTGCAACTAGATCGGCAAGCTTGTAAAGGAGCTTGCCGCGCTGGGTGGCCGTCAATTTCGACCAGGGTCCGTCATAGAGCGCCTTCTCCGCCGCATCGACGGCACGATCGACATCCTTCTCGCGCGCCTCCGGCATCTCGGCCCAGATTTCGCCGGTCGCCGGATCGACGCTTGCAAACCGGGCCTCTCCGTCTACGAATTCGCCTTCGATGTAGGACTGGAAGCGTTGCATGGGGGTTTACTCCGCAAATGCCGGCATGACCTCGGCGATGAAGCGTTCGAGCGAAGCCTTCTTGCGCTCGAAGGACATGCCCGTGTCGATCCAGAAGGAATATTCGTCATAGCCCATGGATTCGTAGGTCTTCAGGCGGGCGATAACGGTTTCGGCATTGCCGACGACGTTGTTGGTGCGCATGACCGCATCGGAGAGCATCGGGTTCGCGCTGATCTCCTCCTCCGGGATCCGCTCGATCAGGCCCTGCTTGACAGGCTTCTCGTTCTTGAACCAGGCGAAGAAGTAATTGTAGTAGACGCTCAGTTCGTGGGCTGCCTGCGCGATGTCCTCCTCGGACGAGCCGACATAGGTATGGCGCAGCAGCATAATCTTGGGTCGGTCGATATCGGGGTTCTTGGCGCAGGCATCGTTGAAGCGACCCATCAGCGCCACGACTTCGTCATCGCCCTGCCAGAGCGGCGTCACCTGAACGTTGCAGCCATTGGCAACGGCGAACTCATGCGAATTCGGGTCGCGTGCAGCAACCCAGATCGGCGGGTTCGGCTGCTGCAGCGGCTTCGGCGCCGAAGTGGTCGACGGAAATTTGAAAAACTCCCCGTCATGGGCATAGTCGCCGTTCCATATGCCCTTGACCGCCGGGATGAGCTCGCGCATCCGCTGGCCGGCACCCCAGGCGTCGAGACCGGGAAGCAGCCGCTCGTATTCGAAGGAATAGGCGCCGCGCGCAATGCCGATATCGAGCCGCCCGTCACAGATGATGTCGGCCATGGCCGCCTCGCCGGCGAGCTTGATCGGATGCCAGAACGGCGCGATCACCGTTCCCGTCCCAAGCCTTGCCCGCGATGTGCGGCGCGCCAGATCGGCGATGGTCACGAAAGGATTGGGCGCGATGGTGAAATCCATGCCGTGATGTTCGCCCGTCCATATGGCATGCATGCCACCCTTATCGGCGATTTCACAGAGAGCCACGAACTCGTCATAGAGGCTCTTGTGGCTCTGGCCGGCGTCGAGACGCTCCATATGAACAAAGAGAGAGAATTTCATGGCTGTGCTGCCTTTGCTGGAACCGAACGGACCGTGCCGACGGTCTCGTCGCCGAAATAAACGCCAAAATTGCCGAGCTGGCTCTCAACCGCGAAGCGCGCAACGATGTCGGCGGTCGAACTTGTCTTGAAATGGGCCTTGGCCAACGTGTCGGGTTTCAGGAACCTGCCATTGCGCGGCTCGCCTTCCGAGGCGAAGGCGCGGTAGACGATGTGTTGCTTTCCATCGCTCTTGCCTTCGTAAACCGAGTAGAGGAAGCCGATCGTCACCGAAAGCCCCGTGAGCTCTTCCAGATAATCGCGAAGTATGTCGGCAGGGCTTCCCTCCTTGCCATCGCAGCTCGGCAGCGAAAGGATCTCATCACCGATGAGAAGAACCTCGCCGTGATGCTCCAGAACGGCTGCGAGTTCGATATTGCCTTCGGCTGCAGCCGAAACGGCCTTGCTGGCGAGGATTGGCGTAAAGTAGCCGCCGCGGGCATAACCCAATCCGTTCAGCCCGCTGTTTTCGAAGGCTTCGATCCGCCCCATCAGGATGACGTGGTCACCGGCTTCGACCAATTTTTCCAGAGCGCACTCGAACCACGCCGCAACGTTCGCCAAAATTGGGCAGCCTGCGGCGCCCGTTTGCCAATCGACCAGCGCGAACCGATCTTCGACCGGGCGCGCAAAGGTGTTGGAAACATCCTTCTGGCTTTCCGACAGAACGTTGACGGCGAAATGCTTCGCGCTCGTCATGGTCGTGTAGTTGCGGGAGGTCTTGGCCAGGCAAACAAGCAAAAGTGGCGGATCGAGCGACACCGACGTAAACGAATTCGCCGTGAAGCCGATGGGTTTTCCGTCCGCATCCTGGGCGGTCACGACCGTTACCCCTGTCGCAAAGGCGCCGAAGGCATCGCGAAGCGCTCTTGGGTCCGCAAGCTGTAGGGTCATTTCACATCCTCCCCCTCTGAAAGCCATTCGGCGAGCAGCGCATTTACGGTGTCGGGTGCAGTCAGATTGACCATGTGACGATGGCCCTCGACGATCCGCGCCCAGCCATGGGGCGCAAGCGCCGCCATTTGGGTCGCCATCAGCGGCGTCGAATTGGGATCATCCGATCCCGTCAGAAACAACGCCGGACCCTTGACGTCCTTCCAGCGATCCGCATAGGTCTCGTCCCCTTCGGCAAATGCCGAATAAGCGACGGCATAGCCCTGCGGATCGACAAGGCTCAGCCATTGCCGCGTCAGGTCGCGCGCGACGACACTGTCGGGATCGTCGCCGAACCATCGAAGTAACGGGCCTTCCTTGTCCACACCCGTCAGGGGAATGGCTGCTGCGCGCGCGAGCACGGCCGCCTTTGCCTCGGGGTCACGCCGGTAGACGCCGTTGAGATATGCCACACGCTTGATACGGCTGCCGAACGTTGCAGCCGCCCCTCCGGACACCAATGCACCCATCGAGTGGCCGGCAACATTTGCGGTCTCAATCGCCATCTCGTCCAGGAAATGCCCAAACCAGGCGACGAATTCCTCAAGGCGGCTTCCAACCGGCAATCCGGCACTTTCACCATGCCCGGGCATGTCGACGGCGATTACGCGATGGCTTCCAGCAAAGGCTGATATCTGCGGCGCCCACGCTTCAAGCCGCATGCCGACACCGTGGATCAGGACAAGCGGCTCACCGCTTCCGGCTTCGTAATAAGCCGTTCCACGAGCAGTCTTGTTCCTCGCGAAGACCCAGTCGATCTTTCGGGAGGCGTCTTGCGTGTTTGATCCAACGGTCAGCATATCAGCGCCCAGCCTTTCAAACGCCGGCGGGGTTGGCGACGTCTTGGCCCAGATCCTTGAGATCCTGGTAGCGATCGCCAATGCGATGATGCGGACGCCCGCCCACGGACGCACCAAGCGCGACGACAATTTCGTCGGCGGCCGGTGCATCTGGAATTGCGGTCTGGATCGTCAGGTAATGCGAGCGGCGCCCTTCATCGTTTTTGTCCATCAGCGGGATCATGATCGGAGAATTGGCGGGGCCGCGCGTGTTGCAGAAGGCGAGATAGGATTTGGCGCCGACCGCATGGCGATAATGATTGCCGAAGCGAAGCGTGTGAATCAGTGCCGAGGCATGCTCGAGTTCGCCATCCAGGCCGACCACCGCTGATTTTCCGTATGCTTCGACGGCATCGCCGGAGCCAACGGCCTCGATGATCATCTTCGTCAGCAGCTCACCAAGGATCGGGGCGACCACGTGAATTTCGGGCTTCAAGTCTTCGACGAAGCCGCGTCCGGCCCAGGGATTTTTCACAACGGCGTAGGCGGAAAACAGCTTCAGGGGAACCTGTGCCGGCTTACCTCCCTCGATCAGCGTCGTCTCGATCTGCAGCCCGGTCTTACGAATTTGGATAGTCATCGAACACCTCAGTTTTGACGTTAGATATTATGGTATGCCATAATATTAAAGTGTCAAGCCGATTTCTCCCGGCCAAGAAGATTCAAGGTGAATGTCAGAAAAAATTGCATAAAAACAAATAATTAGGTTTAGCGCTCGGGCTATGCCATCTGCAACGAACTTCTCAGATCGCTCAGCATCGGCCACTCAGGCCCTCGAACGAGTAGTGGCTAGGCTAGGTTCGTCGCAGCAGGCCTGCAGCGCTTCAGTGGTGTCGATGAATGTCAGATAAGCGATGGGCAGGCACGGCGATGCATTTCATATGACGATCCACCTTAATACTTATTATGGCATACCATCACATTGAGCAAAGTTGGGTGTCAAGCTCGCAGTACGGGTTTGCCATTTTTGCGGAGTCGTAGGAGCGCCCACGAGAGAACTCGCGTGCCAAATCAGATCGAAATTGACGATCGAAAGAGGTTCCAATCGGTCCCGGACTGCATGCAGGGAGCGTTTACAGGCCTACTCGGCGGATTCCTTAGCGGAGAGAACCGCTTCCGCAATGGCGCTGGCGGCGGCGACATGGTCCATGGCGGCCTTATAGGCGCCCTCCCCGTCACCACGGCGGATCGCGTCCACGATCTTCGCCATTTGGCGCGGACCCTCGATGTCGCGATTTTCCGTCTTGATCGTCATCGACCGCAGATGGTTTATGCGCACGGTGAGGAGATTGACGACGCCCCAGGCGACATGCCTGTCGACCATCGTGAACAGCGTCTGATAGAAAGAAGATGTGTGCGCGAGCACTCCGGGCATGTCCTTGTCGCGGTAGCTATCGCGGATACCCTGCAGCGATGTTTCCAGCGCTGCGACGATCTCCGGACTTCCGCGCTGCGCGCACAGTCGAGCCGCCATACCTTCGAGCACACCGCGAATTTCGTAGATCTGCTTGGCCTCGTCGAGATCGAGCTGGGCGACGATCGGGCCCTTGTTTGGCAGATTGGCAACCAGCCCTTCCGATTCCAGATGCCGCAGGACCTCTCGCACAATTGTCCGGCTCACGCCAAGCTGAGCACACATGTCGCGTTCGACAAGTCGATCTCCCGGGCGAAAATACCCGCTCACGATGGCTTCGCGGACCTTATCGAGCGCGAGCTCGCGCAGCGTTTTTGCGGGGCGCTCCACTCTGATCGCCGCGTCCTTTAGAGCACCGCTCATTCTTGCACCTCAAGCATTGGACGTGTTTCGCACGCTCGACTTCCGTTCGGCAATCGACTTTATTAGAATCGTATTATGGCGTACCACACACTGTCGGCGGTTGGCAATTCAACCGGCGCGCAAGACTGTCCGCCCATGCGTTCGGATGCTTACGCTTCCTGCCGGCCAATCCGCCTTTATCGAGCAGACCGAGCAAATTGCGCTGCGCCTAGCCGATTCGCGCAGGTTTTTTTGCGGAGGCTACGCTGCGCTGGGCGCCGTTAATAATGGTTTATGGCTTCGGATGGTAGAATTGAAAGGCAGCGCATAGCGGACATGATGTCTCCTGCCGTCCCCCCAAGGCATGACCTGTCAATCTCAGTTTGCGTATCCTCATGTCTTCCAATCAGACGCCCCGCCATTTCCGTGCCCAAACTTCTTCCGTGATCGCGATAACGGTGTGCTTCATCGCCGTCGCGTTGGTGTTGACCGGCCTCGTGGCGCATGTGGTCGCGACGATGACACGGTCAGCGAATGAAATCGACGATGCGCGGGCAGACCGCGCCGCGCATGCCGCGATCGTTTCATTCATGGCCAAGCTCGGCGCCACGATCAAAGACAATGCCGTCTGGGACGATGCCTATAAAGCCGTTGGCTCGCCTGCCGCTGCGGATTGGGCCTTTGAGAATTGGGGCAAAACCAGCGCGGATTATTCACTCTATGATGGTGCCGTTGTAATCGGGCCCGATGGCAATACGGTTTCTGCCTATCTGAAGGGCAAACCCTTTCAGCCGCGCGACTATTTCGGAGCCGGCTTCGACCGCCAGATTGAAGCTGCCGCCAAGCCGCAACCAGCACCCTTGCTCAATTTCTTCAAGACTGAGGCGGGAATCCTGCTTGTGGCATCACAGGCAATACAACCCTTCGAAGCGAAGGGCGAGCTTCCGAAGCTCAGCGTTTTGACTTTCTTTAAAGAGCTGACACCAGAGGTCATCGATGCACTCTCGGATGAGCACGAGCTTGACGGTCTACGGCTCCAGGCGACGCCCGAACCGAACCAGTTGAATTCCCCGATCAAGGACATGGGTGGCACGGTCATCGGCTATCTCGTTTGGCCTAGCAAGGCTCCGGGGAACGCCATTTTTAACAAGGTCTCTCCCTATGTGACTGCCGCTGCCAGCATCCTCGCCCTTTTCCTGGCAGCCGTCTTGCTTGCAGGCGCGTCCGAGGCCGGGCGTCTCCACCGTTTGGCCGAGGCGGCCAGATTTGAAGCAGGTCATGACAGTTTGAGCGGCCTGCTGAACAGACACGGCCTTCTTGGGATGCTGGATCAACTGGACAATACCAGCTTGCCAGCATCGCTCTACATGATCGATCTCGACGGTTTCAAAGCTGTCAACGATGCGTGGGGACATGCAGTCGGAGACGAACTGATCCGGATTGTCGCAAAAGCGCTGCAGGGCTGTCATCCCGAAATCCATGATTCTGCAAGGTTAGGCGGTGACGAGTTCGCGTTGGTGCAGGTCGGATCCGCTCCACATCGAGATATAGAAGAATCCATTCTCAAACTTTTTCGCAATCCCTTCAAAATTGGCGGTCGGACGATCGAAGTCGGGACGAGCATTGGCGTGGCGTGCCGCATCGGCAATATCGCGCCACTGGAGCTTCTGCGCAGAGCCGATATCGCTCTTTACCGCGCCAAAGAAAATGGGAAGGGCCAGGCCGTTACCTACGATCTCGAACTGGATCGCGAGCGCCAGCGTATCGCCGAACTGGAAGGCGAGCTGAGAAACGCTATCAATAGCGGCGCGATCGAACCGGTTTTCCAGCCGCTCGTGTCGGCATCAACGGGTGCAATCATTGGTCTTGAGGCTCTCGCACGCTGGCGGAGTGCGACTGGAAGCATCAGCCCGGAAGTCTTTATTCCGCTTGCCGAAAAGTCCGGCCTGATCGATGCATTGGGCGTTCATATGCTACGGACGTCGATCCAGCATGCGAAGGCCTGGCCGTACCTGGCGCTTTCGGTCAACGTCTCGCCCATCCAGCTCTGCAATCCGGACTTTGCCGCACAAGTCACGGCGGTTCTTGATGAATCCGCTTTCGATCCGACCCGCCTGACGCTGGAAATAACCGAGGGCGTCCTGATGACCAATCCTGACCAGGCGCGCCGATCAATCGATGTGCTCCGGCGCATCGGCATCAAATTCGCGCTCGATGACTTCGGCTGCGGCTATGCAAGTATCGGCGCCTTGCGGCAATTCGGATTCGATCGCATGAAGATTGACCGATCGCTGGTGTTGGGCCTGGAAGAGAACGCCAACGGCATCGATATTCTGCGCGCCACGGTCGCTTTGGCAACGGCGCTTGAAATTCCGGTGACGGCCGAGGGGATCGAGAATCTTCGCCAGGCGGAAATACTGCGAGACTCCGGCTGTGACCAATTGCAGGGCTACCTGGTCGGCAAGCCCATGGCGCCTGGTGAGATTGGCGAGAAGCTCCGTCAGCGCAACTCAGCCGCGTGATCTATCAGCCTCTGAGCTAATCGAGCGTCGAGATACAGTCTTCGACGTTGGACCTATTCCGGTTGATCGATCAGCCGCTGCGCGGTGAATTTGTCGGTCACCAAGGTATCAATCACACCTATACGCAGTGCGCCTGCGATAGCGGCGGTCTTCTTTTCGCCTCCCGCAAGCGCAATCACCCGGTCAACTTTGGCAAGCTCATCAAGCGAGATACCGATCACCCTCTCGTCCAGGGGCGTTTTGACCGGTTTTCCCTTGCCGTCGAAGAAACGCAGGGAAATATCGCCGACCGCTCCGGCATCGGCCAAGTCAGCCAATTCGCGCGACGAGAAGATATTGCCGGACCGGGCCAGAAGCTCGGACGGTTCGACCGCGCCGATGCCGACGATTGCGACGCTGATCGCCCCGAAAAGCTCGATCGTTTCCCGCACGAACGGATCAGCCATCATGAGCAGCTTGGCCTCCCTTGAACTTGTCACGCCTTGGACCGGAAGGAGTTTGGGTTCGGCGCCAGTCAAACGGGCGAGCCTTGTGGTTAGCTGCGTCGCATGGGTCTGAACGGAAGGGTCGCCCATGCCGCCGAGGGTCTGAACGATATATTTTGCCTGGGCGCTTTTTTGCGGGTGGATATTCTCCACCATCTTGAAAATCGTCTGGCTCCAGCTTGAAACGCCGATAATTTCGCCCTCGGAAAGGGTGACCTCGAGAAGGTGAGCGGCGGCTTCGCCGATCCGCGCCATGATGGCGCCTTCCCGGTCTTCGGAACATTCCACGACGATCGCTTCGGGAAGATTGAAACGTTCCCGGAGCGCGGTTTCGAGTTCGGTATAGGTTCCCACAGGTGGGATAACGGTGGTCCGCACGATGTCTTCGGCTTCCGCCCGCTTAAGCATTCGAGAGACGGTCGCCTGCGACAGCCTCAGGTGCTGGGCAATATCAGCCTGTCTCTTGTGCTCGATGTGATACATCTGTGCGACACGAGAAATCAGGCGAAGCTCGTTGATCCGTCCCATGCTTGTTCCATCAGTGAATTTTTATTCACCAATAGCGGGCGGCGGTTCGAACGTCGAGCGTGCAATCGCATCATTCCACGTTTTAAACTTTTCCGCGTTGTGGTTTGCCCGCGGCTTGATGATTGTGTTCTGTCGAGGAAGGCGACCGATAGCGTCAAGATCCGCCCATATGCCCAACGACAGGCCGGCCAGATAGGCGGCACCCAGCGCCGACGCCTCCGGCGCTGCGCATTGAATAACAGCGTGCTCCAATAGATCCGCGACACACTGCATGAGAAACGTATTCTGACTGGGTCCACCGTCGACATAAAGCGAGCCGATGTTTCCTCCATTCTGCTTCTGCATCGCCTGGAAGACATCATGCACCTGCAGCGCAATGGAATCGGTAACGGCCCTCGCCAACTGCGCGCGGGTGGTGCTGAAGTTGATTTGGGAAAACAGCGCGCGGGCATCCGAATTCCAATGGGGCGCCCCGAGGCCGACAAACGCGGGAACGAAGCCGGGCCCACCCGGCTCGGCGGTCGCCGCCAGCTCGACGAGTGCGGTGACGTCGGAAAGCCCGAGAATTTCTGTCATCCACGGCAGGCTTGCCGCTGACACGAGGATATTGCCTTCGAAAGCGAAGGTCGGTTTTCCCGCAATGCGCCAGGCAACGGTCGTCGTGATCCCATGTTGCGGCGCGATGAAGTGCGGCAATGTCGTCATGACCGACGAACCCGTGCCGAACGTCACTTTGCCGTCTCCCGCCTTATGGGCCCCATGCCCGAAGAGAGCGGCGTGGCTATCGCCGATGGCAGCGCAAACGGGCGTTCCGTCCAGCACGCCCGGGAGGCTCGTGGTCGTTCCGAATTGCCCGGCGCTGTCAAGAACTTCGGGAAGCAGGCCTTTGTCCACGCCAAACAATGCGCAAAGCTCGTCGCTCCAACGCTGGGCTTTCAGGTCGAAGAGTTGGCTGCGGGCTGCATTCGATGCATCGCAGACATGCTTCTTACCACCCGTCAGGCAGTGGATAAGCCAGCTATCCACGGTGCCGATTCGCACTGCGCGCCCGGCCGGGGCGCGATCCAGCAGCCATTTCATCTTCGAGCCGGGAAACATCGGATCGATCGGCAGGCCAGTAGTCTCCTCCACCCACTGCGAATGCCCGAGCCCGATCAGCTTTTCGCAATCGCCGGCCGTGCGGCGGCACTGCCAGCTCACGACGGGACCGAGCGCCTCGCCGGTATCGCCATCCCAGATCGTTACCGATTCCCGCTGGTTGGAAATCGCAACCGCTTGGATTGCAGGCTTTGCCGGCGCAGCTTCGATACAAGCACGTACCGCCTCGCATACCGATTGCCAGATACGATTTGGATCCTGCTCGACCCAGCCTGGTTGCGGATAGCTGATGCCAACGGGCGCAGCACCGCGGGAAATCAGCTCGCCCTTTTCCGATACCAGAATGACCTTGGAATTCGTCGTGCCCTGATCGATTGCCAGGATGGCTCGCATAAAATGTTTCCTCCAAGAATGGGTCGGGGCATTCAGCACAACGCCTCGGTAAGCGCGATCACTTCCTCTTGAGAAGCGCCAACGCCGCCTGCGCAATAGCGTCCGGAGCCATTCCGAATTCATCCAGAAGGAATTCCGCCGAGCCTGTCGGAGCATAGATACCAGGAACGCCCAGACGCTTCATCGGAACAGGCGCATTATCGACGACGACTTCGGCGACCGCAGAGCCGAGACCCCCGTAGATCGAATGCTCCTCGGCCGTCACGATAGCGCCGGTTTCCTTTGCGGCAGCAATGATGGCCTCTTCATCGATCGGCCGTACGGTTGCCATGTTGAGAACACGGGCGTCGATCCCCTGGGTTGCGAGTATCTCTGCCGCCCTGACAATACGATGCGTCAGCGTGCCATTGGCAATCAGCGTCACGTCCCTGCCCTCGCGCAGCACATTGGCTTTGCCGAGCTCGAACTTATGATCGTCCGGCAGCAGGTCCGGAACGCCGACGCGCGACAGGCGCAGGAAGCAGGGTCCGGCATAGCTTGCCGCCCATTTCACGGCAGCAGCCGTTTCAATGCGATCGCATGGCGCGATGACGGGAAGATTTGGCAGGACACGCGTCCAGGCGAAATCCTCGATGGAATGATGCGTCGGGCCGAGTTCGCCATAGGCCATGCCGGAGGAAATGCCGATCAGTTTGACGTTCGCATTCGAATAGGAAATATCGGCCTTGATCTGCTCCAGAGCACGGCCGGTCAGGAAGCACGCGGCCCCACAGACGAATGGGATCTGTCCGCCGTTCGCCAGCCCCGCTCCGACGCCGACCATGTTTTGTTCGGCAATGCCGACATTGACCAATCGTTCCGGAAATTTGGATTTAAAGCCGCCGAGCTTGGATGAGCCGACGGAATCGTTGCAAACCGCAACGATCGCCTGCTCGCTGATCGCCATCGCCTCCAAAGTCGCAGCAAAAGCGTCACGGCAATCGTGAAGATTG
Source organism: Rhizobium sp. NXC24 (assembly GCF_002944315.1). Taxonomy (NCBI): domain Bacteria; kingdom Pseudomonadati; phylum Pseudomonadota; class Alphaproteobacteria; order Hyphomicrobiales; family Rhizobiaceae; genus Rhizobium; species Rhizobium sp. NXC24. The sequence goes on along the minus strand of NZ_CP024314.1, from coordinate 524,500 downwards.
ATGTTCGAGTTGGGCGCGTCCATTAGAGTGCCTCCGACAGTTCTACGACTGCTTGTTCGTATTGTTCCTTGTTCGGCACCTTATGATGCCACTCCACCCGGTCCTGCATGAAGGAGATGCCATGACCCTTGTTGGTGTGGGCAATAATGCAGTGCGGGCGCGGGCCACGATGTTCCAATGCGGGAACGATTTGCGTCATTTCGTTGCCGTTGATTTCGCTGACTTCCCAGCCGAATGCTTCGAGTTTCGGTCTGAGCGGAGCGACATTATTGGTATCGGCGAGTGCCGCGCCTTGCTGGAAGCGATTGTGATCGATGATCAGGGTCAGATTGTCCAGATTGAACTGCGATGCCGCCATGATGGCCTCCCAGTTCGATCCCTCTTGCATCTCGCCGTCCCCGGTCATGACATAGGTGTGATAGCCGGCGCCATTCATCTTGCCGGCCTTGGCAATGCCCACGGACACAGGCAATCCGTGCCCCAACGGACCGGTGTTGGTTTCGACACCCGGCACCTTGTTGCAATTGGGATGGCCGTTGAGCCGTGAATGCGGCTGCAAAAACGTCGAGATCTCCTCTTCCGAAATGAACCCGCGCTTTGCCAAGGTCACGTACAGCGCGCAGGCCGTGTGGCCCTTTGACAGAATGAACCGATCACGATCAGGCCACTTCGGTTCGCTGGGATAGATCTTCAGAACGCGAAAATAGAGAGCCGTCAGGATGTCGATCGCCGACATCTCACCGCCAATATGTCCCGCACCTGCGTCATAGACCGCTTGCAGGTCACGCAGGCGTATCTGACGCGCGACGCGTTCAAGTTCCTTAACTTGCATGATGCTCCCTCGTTGCATAAATATTCTATCACAGATATTTTTGCACAAAAGACCATTCAGTCAAGCCCATTTATTGATTGCCTCTCGCTTTGGCAGAAAGCTATGCGCCTTTTTCAGTGCTTGACAGGCCAAATATCAGTTGATAATGAATTTTCCAACATGAATGCATAAATATGCAAGCTTGAAGGAAAATCACCTGGAGCAAGCATAAGGAGTGGAGGAGCCATGTCAGCCTTGGGCGTTAACGAGCAAAGCCGCCAGCCGCGAACCTCACTTGCATGGCTTAGCGGGGCCACGGGTCCGCTGATCGGCTTGCTGATACTCTGCGTTTTCCTGAGCGTTGCGACGGACCGGTTTCTTTCGGTGCGCAACGCGCTCAACATCCTCGATCAAATCACCGTGCTCGGCGTCATGTCCGTTGGAATGACCTTCGTCATTCTGATCGGCGGCATTGATCTTTCCGTCGGCTCGGTCCTTGCGCTGTCGATGATGGTCATGGGCTGGGTTGCCAATGTTGCGGGCTTGCCGATGGCTGTCGCAATCCCCTTGGCGCTCCTGGCTTCAGCTTTCAGCGGCCTGATTGTCGGCTTGATGGTCACGAGTTTCCGTGTGCCGGCCTTCATCGCTACCCTTGCGATGATGTCGGTCGCCCGTGGCATTGCCAATATGATTACCGATGGCCAGCAGATTGTCGGCTTTCCCGACTGGTTTACGATGCTGGCGATCGACCGTCATTTCGGCGTCCTGACCGCGACCGTCTTCCTGATGCTGGCGATCGTCATCGTCTCGTGGCTCTTTCTCAAATACCGCTCCGAAGGCCGCATGCTATACGCAATCGGTGGCAATCCCGAAGTCGCCCGCCTGGCCGGTATCAATGTGCCGGTGGTCACGATCGGCGTTTACGTCGTGTGCGCCATATTGGCGGGCGTTGCCGGGATCGTCCTTGCTGCCCGCCTGGATGCCGTCCAGCCTTCAAGCGGCTTTGGCTATGAACTCGACACCATTGCGGCCGTCGTCATCGGGGGAACGTCTCTATCGGGCGGTGCTGGCGGCATCGGCGGAACGCTGATCGGCGTGCTCATCATCGGCGTTTTGCGCAACGGCCTGAACCTGCTCAACGTCTCACCATTCCTGCAACAAGTGATCATCGGCGTCGTCATCGTTCTTGCGGTCGGCGCTGAAACGCTGCGCCGGAGGAAGGCATAAGACGAGCCACTAAGGCCGATAGCCAGAATTCCCCTTCCGCTGCACGGACGGGGATTGTGAAAGCCCGAGGGCGGAGGACGTATCCAAGGGCGGATTGAAACCAAAGGAGGAACTCATGAAACTTTCCCGTACTCTCTTGACCACGGCAGCCATACTCGCACTGTCGCTGGGCTCGGTTCAGGCCAAGGAAGTCAAGAAACTCGGCCTCGCGGTCGCCAACCTTCAGGCAAACTTCTTCAACCAGATCAAGCAGGCCGTCGAAGCGGAAGCCAAGACCCGCGGCATCGAAGTCATCACCGTTGACGCGAAGGGCGACGGTCCGACGCAGGTCAACCAGGTCCAGGATCTTCTCACGCAGAACATCGATGCGCTCATCTACATTCCCGCCGGTGCCGCCGCCGCAACCATTCCGGTGAAGCTCGCCCATCAGTCGAACGTGCCGGTCATCAACGTCGACCGCAACGCCGACGGTGCACCTGGCGACACCTTCCTGGCCACGGATTCCGTTGCATCGGCAAACGCCGTCTGCAAGTACATCATCGAGAAGGCCGGCGGTAAGGGCAACATGGTGATCATCCATGGCCAGAAGGGCACGACGCCGGAAGTCGATCGCACGAAGGGCTGCATGGATGCCGTCAAGGCAAATCCGGGCGTAAAGATCGTTGCAGAGCAATGGTCGAACATCTGGAGCCAGGATGAAGGCTTCCAGATCATGCAGAACATGCTTCAGGCAAATCCTGACGTTTCGATCGTCTTCGCGCAGGCTGATGCGCTCGCCCTCGGCGCTGCACAGGCCATCAAGGTCGCAAACCCCTCGCAAAAGATTGCTCTCGGCGGCTTCGATGGCGACACCGCGGCGCTCGAAGCGCTGAAAAACGGCGTCTTCGACGTAACCGCGACGCAGCAGACCCAGAAAATGGGCCGCGATGCCGTTGCCAATGCTGTAAAGATCGTCGGCGGCGAGAAAGCGCCCCCGGTCCAGCTTATGGATGCGACCCTGACCACAAAGGATAACGTGGCCGGCTTTATCGCCAACCATCCGTAAGCATAACCAAGGGAGCGGTGCGATGACTGATCCGGTGCTCACACTCAGAGGTATTTCCAAGCGCTACGGCCCTCTGGAAGTCCTGAAGAACGTCAGTCTCGATGTCTTCCCGGGCGAGGTCGTCGCCTTGCTCGGCGAGAACGGCGCGGGCAAATCGACCCTGTCGGGCATCATCGCCGGATCGCGCACGCCTTCCGAAGGTTCCATGACATGGCAGGGGCAGCCTTATGCCCCTGCCAATCCGAGAGAGGCGATCGACAAGGGCGTGGTCCTGATCCACCAGGAGCTTCAACTGCTTCCCGAGCTGACGATCGCCGAAAATGTCTTCATCGGTCGCTGGCCGATGAAGAACGGCGTCGTCGACCGGACACAAATGGTCAAACGCGCTCAAGAACAGCTCTCGCGCCTGAACCTGCATATTCCTGCGACGCGCAAGGTGGCGGGACTGTCGACCGCCAACCAACAGCTCATTGAAATTGCCAAGGCCCTGGCGCTCGATGCGAAGCTGCTGATCCTCGACGAGCCGACGGCAGCACTCGGCGGCGCGGAAACCGAGGCGCTCTTCGAGCAGGTCAGAAAGCTGCGCTCCGAAGGCGTCGGTATCATCTACATTTCGCACCGCATGGAAGAGATCAAGCAGATCACCGACCGCATCGTCGTTCTTCGCGACGGCGAACGTGTTCAGGAATTTGCCGATAGCTCGACCCCCGTGCGCACGATCGTTGAAAGCATGGTTGGCCGCTCGCTCGATAGAATGTTCCCGACATTGCCGGTGCCGCAGGATCGTCCGGTGTTGCAGGTCGACGCTCTGACCTCGGTGGACGATTCATTCCGCGATATTAGCTTCGAGGTCAGGGCCGGAGAAATTCTGGGTATAGCCGGCCTGGTCGGCGCGGGGCGAACCGAATTGGTGCGGGCCATCTCCGGAGCAGATCCGGTAAGGTCCGGCGCTGTGCGCCTCAATGGCGAAGCGTTAAAACTGCATAGTCCGGCTGACGCGGTAGCGAGAGGCATCGTTATGGTGCCGGAAGACCGCAAGCTGCAGGGATTGGTCGTCAGCCACCGCATCGCTGAAAACCTCGTTTATCCAAACCTCGATCGGTTCGAAAGCCGCTGGATTACGTCGGCCATGAAGCGGGATTTCGCGAAGAGAGCCATTTCGACATTTGGTATCAAGGGCCGTGCTGATCAACTGGCCTCCGATCTCTCCGGCGGCAACCAGCAGAAGATCGTCATCGCAAAATGGCTGATGCGCGATCCCAAAGTGGTCGTGCTCGATGAGCCGACCCGAGGCATCGATGTCGGGGCCCGTGCCGGCATCTATGACATCATCGTCGGCCTCGCGAACAGGGGCGTGGCCGTTATCGTGGTCAGCTCCGATCTGGAAGAGGTTCTCGGTGTATCAAACCGGATACTGGTTCTTGCGCAAGGCAAACAAGCGGGAATTCTGGAGCGCGACCAGGCGAACGACGTCTCCGTCATGGAATTGGCTACAATCTAAAATGACATCAAGAAAGGAAGAGCGATGCCTGACATCACTCTGAATGCTCCCAAGCTTTTCGACCTCTCCGGCCAGATTGCCTTTGTGACCGGCGCCGGTAGCGGTATCGGCCAGCGCATCGCGATCGGTCTGGCTCAATGCGGCGCAGATGTCGCATTGCTTGACCGCCGCAACGACGATGGCCTGTCGCAGACCGCCGAATTCGTTCGCAAGGCTGGACGCCGTTCGATCCAGTTTGCCGCGGATGTGACCAACAAAGCAGCGCTTGCCGAAGCGGTGGAACGGGCGGATACCGAACTTGGTCCCCTCTCCCTCGCCCTCAATGCCGCAGGCATCGCGAATGCGAATCCTGCCGAGGAGATGGAAGAAGAGCAATATCAAACGCTGATGGACATCAACCTCAAGGGCGTCTTCCTGTCCTGCCAGGCCGAAGCGCGCTCGATGCTGAAGAGGGGCAAGGGATCGATCGTGAACATCGCGTCCATGTCCGGCGTCATCGTCAATCGCGGCTTGAATCAATGCCATTACAACGCGTCCAAGGCCGGCGTCATCCACATGTCGAAGTCGCTGGCAATGGAATGGGTCGGCCGCGGAATTCGCGTCAACACGATCTCCCCCGGCTATACCGCGACACCGATGAACACCCGGCCGGAAATGGTCCACCAGACGAAGCTGTTTGAAGAGCAGACGCCGATGCAGCGCATGGCGACGGTCGATGAGATGGTTGGTCCCGCCGTATTTCTGCTTTCCAACGCGTCAAGCTTCGTCACGGGTGTCGACCTGCTGGTCGATGGCGGCTTCTGCTGCTGGTAATGACGATGCCTCGCAAGTTGATCGCCGGAAACTGGAAAATGAACGGGCTGCTCTCGGACCTGAACGAGATTGTCGCCATCGCGGCCGCCGCCGATGACGCCAAGGCCGAAGCTATCATTTGCCCACCCGCCACCCTTATCGACCGCGCCGCGTCGATAGCGAAAGGCTCAAAATTGCTGATCGGCGGACAGGATTGTAACGCCTCGCTGTCGGGCGCCCACACGGGCGATGTTTCCGCGGACATGCTGGCCGATCTTGGAGCGACCTTTGTGATCCTCGGCCATTCGGAGCGTCGGGCAAACCATGGTGAGACCAGCGCTCTCGTCGCCGCAAAAGCGGCGGCGGCTTACCGCGCCGGACTGACGGCCATCGTCTGCGTCGGCGAGACCGACGATGAGAGGACCGGCGGCATGACGCTTGCGGTCGTCGAAAGCCAGCTTTCGGCGTCAGTTCCGGACAGTGCTTGCGCTGCCAACACCGTTATCGCCTACGAGCCGGTATGGGCGATTGGAACCGGCCGCGTTCCGACGGAGGCCGAGATCGCCGAAGTTCACGCCGCCCTGCGCGGGGCCCTGATCAAGCGATTTGGCGCGGAGGGCAGCGAGATACGGCTCCTTTACGGTGGTTCTGTGAAGCCATCGAATGCGGCGTCGCTATTTGCCATTGCCGGTGTCGACGGCGCGCTTATCGGGGGAGCCTCGCTGAAGGCAGCGGATTTTGCAGCGATACTTTGCGCAGTTCCTTAAAGGCGAGATCGATCGCTTGTCGGGCCTCAGGCAGGCGCCTTAAAAATTGACTTTGATAAGCGCCGTTCGCGAGGAAGTACGGCGATTGACCGGGAGACATCCGAATGAACCGCTTCGAAAACAAGACCATCGTCATCACTGGAGCCAGCCGGGGTATTGGTGCCGCCATCGCACGGCGCTTTGCGAAAGAGGGCGCAAATCTCGTGGTTTCCGCCAATGAGGAGTCGGTGCACTCCGTCGCCGAAGAGATCAAGAAGGATGGCGGCAAAGCGATCTCTTTCGTCGGCGACGTCACGGATAAGGCAAGCGTGAAGGTCCTTTACGATGCTGCGGAAGATGCCTTCGGTACTGTCGATGTCTCGATCCAGAATGCCGGCGTCATTACAATCGCGCGGATTGAAGACATGACCGAAGGCGAGTGGGACAAGGTCATGGCGGTCAACACCAAGGGTGTCTTCCTGTGCGCGCAGGAAGCGATCCTGCGTATGCGCAAGCATGGTCGCGGCGGGCGCATCATCAACACCGCATCGGGGCAGGCACGAGACGGCTTTATTTACACGCCGCACTATGCCGCCTCGAAGATGGGCGTGGTCGGGATCACGCAGAGCCTCGCAAAGGAAGTCGCCATCGAAAACATAACCGTCAATGCCTTCTGCCCCGGCATCATCGAGACCGACATGTGGACCTATAATGATCAGGCCTGGGGTAAGCTCCTCGGCAATTACGGTCCGGGCGAATTGATGAAGGAGTGGGTCGCAGGCATTCCGATGAAGCGCGCCGGTTCCGGCGAAGACGTCGCCGGCCTCGTCACCTTTCTCGCGAGCGATGATGCGGCCTACATCACAGGTCAGACGATCAATGTGGATGGCGGTCTCATCATGTCCTGAGTTCCGTCAGGCATGAGAAAACAATCTGTTCACCGGTTGTGTCGCAGAAAAGACAGTGAGAGGAAAACTGCCCTCTTGCGGGAGGCCATATCGATCGCCTATCTTATCAGCGTTCTCAGGGCGGGGTGAAACTCCCCACCGGCGGTATCGAGGAAACTCGGAGCCCGCGAGCGCCTCTGCAAATCGTGGAGGGTCAGCAGACCCGGTGAGAGGCCGGGGCCGACGGTTAAAGTCCGGATGGAAGAGAGCAATCGTGCGAACGCCACCGGTGTCGTGGCGTGTCCGCAGGCTTGTTCGCCCAAGGGATAAACAGTGACTTCGAAAGAAGTCTTGGATGCTGCGAAGGCAGCTAACCCTTGAAAGGCAAAGTGCATGGCAATTTCTAAAATCGAAGATGCAATCGCGGCGATTTCACGCGGCGAGATCGTTGTTGTTGTTGATGATCAGGATCGAGAAAACGAGGGCGACCTTGTGATTGCGTCCGATGCCGTAACGCCTGCGGCAATTACCTTCATGATGAATTATGCGCGCGGACTGATCTGCGTGGCGATGGAGGGTGAAAGGCTGGATGAGCTCGATATTCCCCTCATGGTTCCGCGCAATACCGAGGTTCTGAAGACCGCCTTCACGGTGTCCGTGGACTACATTCCCGAAACGACGACAGGGATTTCTGCAGCCGATCGCGCGACGACGGTTCGTGCCCTTGTTACGCGGGGCACGCAGCCTGATGATTTTGCCCGCCCTGGGCATATTTTTCCGCTGCGCGCTCACCCGGCTGGCGTGCTTGGACGTCCCGGCCATACGGAAGCAGCCGTCGATCTCGCAAAGCTTGCCGGACGCTCCGGATCTGGCGTGATTTGCGAAGTCGCCAATGACGACGGCACCATGGCTCGCCTCCCGGACCTTGAGAAGTTTGCCAAGCGGCACGGTTTGCTGCTGGTGACGATCGAAGATCTGATCGCCTACCTGACTGATCAGCGCGATCTGGCGACACCGGAAATGTCGGCCGCCTAATCGTTCAAACTAGATGCCAACATGGCGCGTTCTGTTGCAAAAGATTGTTGTGTGTCTGCGATTGGCGGAGGCACCTTTCTAGACAAGAGCTCTCGCAATCCGCTCGCAACAATCGCGCCTTTGCTTTCGCTAAAGATCGGTGTCCGGCCTCTCTTCCATCTCTTCATCGGCAATGGAACTGACCAGCGCCACGACGCGGCTGCGGACACGCGGCGGAAGCAGCAAAACGTCCTCGATGAGGCGACGGCCTTCCGCGGTGGAGATGTAGGCAATGCGGTCATCGACCTCAGTCACGATTTGCGGGTCCGCTGCGCCTTCGGGATCTGGAAGGCCTTCGAAGAATTTGGCGACAGGCACCCTCAGCCGTTTGGCGACCTCGTAGAGCATGGAGGCACTGACGCGGTTCCTGCCGTTTTCGTATTTCTGCACCTGCTGGAAACTGACGCCAATGCCGGCGCCAAGGTCGCCGAGCGATACATTCGATTGTATTCGGCGGATACGGATCTGTTGTCCGACATGCAGATCGACGGGATGCGCGGACTGGATTTCAATGTTCGGCTGCTTGCTTTGCTGTCTTCTCGCCGATCGGACTTGTGCGGCGGCTGTACGACGATTCATGATCGACACCCCGAATGGAGAGTTTCATGCGGTACGCCCCCGCTGAAAACTCGCTCAACCCACTGATCGGGGAGTGCAAACCGTGCTAGACGGCCCTATGGCCTTTAGCTCCGAGGAACCTGGACATACGCCACAGGCTCCCCGACCGCAAGGTCAAGGAGTGTGGTGCCGTACCGGCCGACACCAACCGCTAGCAGGGGTTTGCAGCCCCAAGGCAGCGCGTACTGCCTCGCAGAAAAAGATAGTGGAATTCGATTAGCTGCGCAACCGAATTCTCTACAAGATTCAATGGCTTCACCTTGGAAACACGCGGTACTTCGCAGAGCAGCAGATCCGCGCTTTGCAGATACTATGACGTGCTGAGCTATTCGAAGCGCGATAAGGAAACCTACCATTTGCGACGATGCGCTCGCGACACCCCGCCGTGGCTCCTGTGCTCCTTCGTGGACGGAACTTCCTGCGTCCAAGCGACCGCTCGTGCAACAACGCCGCCCGCCGGCGCCCCCTTCCTTCTCAAAGACTAAAACAGCGGCCATCCGATCTCACGGTCGTGGAGATTGACCCAGATGTGGTTCTGGCGTTCCTTGATCATGTCGAAGGCGAACGTGGCAATGCGGCCCGATCACAAGACGTCCCTTTGCAACGACCCGATCGTTCTTTCGCCACCTTGAGTACAAGGCACCGGCATGTCTTGAGCACGCATTGCGGATACGGCCGTTGCCCATGAAGCGAGTTGTGGAGAAGCTCACCCATAGGGCAGCCCTCCTCCCGGCAGTTGCGCGTCGATCGCGCCAACCCCGAACGGCAGGACACTACGATGGCGCAGGCCGGCTCCTTCCAGGCTGGCGATTTTCTCGCGCAACTCGTCGAAGACGGCATTCGAAGTGGCGACTGATGTGGTCATAATCTCCTTACGGCAACCCGTCTTGACTTGCGAAAATGCAATATGTTCTTTATTTGTTCTCAAAGCAAAAACGAGTCAATGCGCGCCGGACGCGTTCAAGTTGAGCGGGGCGCGGACCTGACGGATTCCATAAACGGATTCAATTCGATGGCTGAATTGGGTATTTTTTCACATGGCCCGACCAGACCGGTTGAGTGATGTGAGATTGAAGGATTATCGTGAGCCGGTTATCGAATTCAGCTGTCGGCAATGTGACCGCCATGGGGCGATCGAGCGCAAGCTGTTGGTGAAAGCGTTCGGCGCCGATGTGAGCTTCGCGGTACTCCGCCGGCGGATGGCCATGGGCTGCGAGCGCATGCAAACGCCGGAGGGTGAGAAATGCGGCGCGCACTTCCCATGTCTGAGGGACACAGATGGTCCTGATGGAAGCCAGTCATGACAAACGATAAAAGTCACGAGCGGCCGCGCAAGATCGTCCATATCGACATGGACGCCTTTTATGCGTCGGTCGAGCAGCGCGATAATCCAGAATTGCGCGGCAAGCCGATTGCCGTCGGTGGATCTGCCGCTCGCGGCGTGGTCGCGGCGGCGAGCTACGAGGCGCGCGCCTATGGAGTCCACTCCGCGATGCCGTCGGTGACCGCCAAGAGAAAATGCCCAGAGCTGATATTCGTGGCGCCGCGGTTCGACGTCTACAAGGCGGTGTCGCAGCAGATCCGTGAGATCTTCGCCGAATACACGGCCGTCATCGAGCCGCTTTCTCTCGATGAAGCCTATCTCGACGTTACCCATAATCTCAAGGGCATGGAAATCGCCACGGAGATCGCACTGGAGATCCGTGCCAAAATCAAGCAGGCCACTGGGCTCAATGCATCGGCGGGGATTTCCTACAACAAGTTCCTCGCCAAGATGGCGAGCGATCTCAATAAGCCCAACGGCCAGGCGGTCATCACCCCGAAGAACGGGCCGGCTTTCGTCGAAGCCCTTCCCGTCAAGAAATTTCATGGCGTCGGCCCAGCGACGGCCGACAAGATGCACCGGCTCGGAATCGATACCGGCGCCGACCTTAAAGAGAAGACACTCGAATTCCTGGTGGAGCATTTCGGCAAGTCCGGCCCCTATTTCTTCGGCATCGCCCGCGGTATCGACGAGCGCCAGGTCAAGCCGAACCGGGTGCGCAAGTCCGTCGGCGCCGAGGATACCTTCTCACAAGACCTTCATGCCTATGAGCCCGCACGCGAAGGGCTTCAGCCGCTGATCGAAAAGGTGTGGGCTTATTGCGAGGCCAATGGGATCGGCGCCAAGACGGTGACGCTGAAGGTCAAATATGCCGACTTCAACCAGATCACCCGCAGCAAGACAATTCCGGCACCTCTCGCAGCGATCACCGATCTGGAGGACATCGTTGGCCTGCTGCTGGCGCCCATCTTTCCGACCCGAAAGGGCATTCGCCTGCTCGGCGTTACCCTATCCTCTCTGGAGCGGCGGACCTCCGGGACGGAGCCGCAGTTACAATTGGCGCTTTAGATCGCCAGCATCGGCTGGGCAGGCGCGCCGGCGTGGCGATTGATCCGAAACGTCCCCGCCGGCAGCGGCCGCAGGATTTTCTCTTCGGGAAGAAGTCCGTCGAGCCAGGCCATGCGTTGGTCCCGTGTCAGCACCCCCATCTGCCAATCGTGGAACGGCGCGATATCGGCACTCGCCTCGATGGTCAGGATGGCATAGGCTTCCGGCCAATCGCCGGCCGACAGATTCCCGCGAAAGAACCAGTCGCCATGGGCGAGCGAAAAGCTGAAGCTCCTATGGCGAAACTCCGAGGCCGGCACCAGGAGGCGGTGGCTCGGGAACGTCCTTCCTTCCGATCGGACGATGAAACTATCGCGTATTTCAGATACGCGATAGTTTCATTTTCTTGAGTTTTCAAAAATGATGGTGTAACTTTTCCGTATTTGAAATACGCGAAAGTTACATAACATGCCTCTCCATCTCGTCGGCGAAAACATTGATAAAATGCGCGGCCATCGCCAGGCGGAGGCCGGTAAGCTGGTCCAGCTAATGCGCGGTATCTATGTCGATGCCGACGACGATATAGACCAGACGGTGCGGACCCATGCTGTACGCATCGCCAGATATCTCTATCCGAACGCTTACCTGTCGGCGGCCAGCGCCGTTCTGCTTGGCCCGATGCGCGATGGCCGCCTTTTCCTTACCGGACGCCGCGTGCAACGACAGCGCATTAGGGCGCTCGAAATCATTCAGAACAAAGCGCCAGACTACCCTTCCATCGCGCAGGCGGCGGTCGGCGACGACATGGGCGAGTTCCGCGTGAACGTGTCTTCACTGCGCCAGCGTTTTCTGGAAGCCTTCCGCCTCCGCAGTGAACATGCGGCCTCCTTCGACGAAGATATGAAAGAGGCAATTGCCGCGCGGCTGATTGAAGAATACGGAAGTTCGGAGAGCGCCGCCGATGCGGTGTTTAAGCTTGCCCGCGACAATGACTGGCTTCCCGAAGGCAGCGCCGCCGAGCGTTTCCTCAAACGAAAGCCAGCAACCGCTGTCGCCGTTGCCAACCAGGCCGCGCTCGACCTGACCGTGGCATGGCACGGCGCACCGATCGGCAACCTTGCGCATGATGGCTTCGAATGGCGATGGAAGGCGTCCGATCCGGACGGCCCGCCGCTTGTACGCCAGACTACGCCCGGCAGATTGCCCCCCTTCATTGAATCGCTGCTTCCAGAAGGCTGGTTGAACCGGGTGCTGAACAGCCCCGACGAGCGGGCAGAACTGCGCACCGGAAAGCGGTATGTGTCGAACATCACGATTGTAGAGCGGGCAAGCGAGCTGACGGCGCTTCCGGCCGATATCCTACTGACGCGGTTGAACAGCTTCGTGGCAAATCACTTGTTCACAGGGGGTTACGCCGGCCCCAGCCGCGGCGATATCCATGATACGTTCGAACAGAACCTGGCGAAAATCTTCGCGACGGGCGCGACACCGCGCCTGTCAGGCGTGCAGATCAAGGCGCCTATGTTCCTTGATGCGGACGGCATCTTGATGCCCAGCACGAACAAGCCGTTCACGCATATTCTGAAGCCCGCCGGAACGTCGGGATTTGAGGCGCTGCCCGCAATCGAATGGCAATCCATGGAGCTCGGCCGGGCGGCCGGGTTCATAGTCCCCGCCATCGCGCTCGTCGCTATGCCGGACGGCATGCCGCACGCCCTCGCGGTCGAGCGGTTTGACATCCGGACAAGCCTTGACGACATGCGTCGCCTGGCGCTCGAGGACATGGCATCCGTTCTCGGCGTGCGGGCGGAAGATAAGTACACTGGCACCATGGAGCGGATCGCGGCCGCCCTTCGCCCACTTTCCACTGACGCGGACGCTGACCTGCTGCTGGTCTTGCGGCGGGCACTGTTCGCGTGGCTGATCGCGGATGGCGACATGCATCTGAAAAACATGGCTGTGCTGAAAATCGCGGAGCCAGGCAGAGGAGATTTTAGTTCGGTCCGCATGGCGCCACTGTACGACGCAGTGACGACGCGGGTATTTCCCAATCTGCAGAACGACCACATGGCGCTCAAAATCAGCGGCAAGGATGAGCGGCTGAAAAGAGTGGATTTCAGGCGTTTTGCGGCGACGGCGGGTATTCCGGCGGCGGCGGCGGATACAACTATGGATGAACTCGCAGCGGCGCTTGAGCGCGGCCTATATGGTCTCGTTCTGCCGCCGCCGCTAGCAGATGGTTCAGTCGGCGCCGAACGAGCGGCGCAGATGCGGGAAATTGTCCGCGAGCGTCTGGCCACTTTTGAATAGCGTCAGCTATTTCAATTCGACCGTGAGCCTCGACTCGTCCGGCTCATTCCGTAGCAATACAAGCGTATAGGTGACACGGGCAATGCGACAGGTCAGAGACGCACCCACTGCCCGCACGGATGCCCCGGCCGCGATGGAGGCGGAGACGGTGAAGGACACCTTGGGCTAACCTAGTCGTGTAGAACGTGACTGAGAAACGCGCTGACCTGATCATCGAATGTACGATGAAATGCCACACGATCAAAGCCATATTGATCCACGCGGATCGCTGGCGCGCTTGCCATCAAGTCCGGCGAGCACGGTGAATCCGTGGTTACGAGGCGGTCGCGAGAAGGTCGCCCGGCATCCCGGGCGATCCGGTGACATTATCTTGATGCAATTGTCCTCGGCTTGGCCCACCCGAGCAAGCCGCGTGCGCTCTTGACCATCACTTTGAGGTGAGCGGGATCATGGACCCCCTGCCGATAGAGCTCGATCACGACGGCGCCGATGTGTTCGGCCTCTTCGGAAGCCTTAGCCACACCGATTTCCTTCAGCAGCTCGTCGAAGACAAACTGGCAGGCAGCGAGGTCACGATCATCGAGGAAAACCGCCTTTTGAATGTCGATCGTTTTCATTTCGAGGTTCCTGAATGAGAGGTGCCGCCCGAGAGCGAGCGGCACCCACTGCCTTTAGGCAACCTGTTTTTCGGCGTCGATCTGAAGCGGCATAGCCTGCGGCTGGCTGCCGATCTCGATCTTGCGCGGCTTCATAGCATCCGGGATTTCGCGCTTGAGATCGATGCTCAGAAGGCCGTTCGTCAGCGCGGCATTCTCAACCCTGACATGGTCGGCCAGTTCGAACCGGCGCTCGAAAGCGCGCCCGGCAATGCCCCGGTGCAGATATTCGCCGTCTTTCTGTTCGGCCTTTTGGCCCTTGACGATCAGCACGTTTCGCTCCTGCGTGATGTCGAGGTCGGCATCTGCGAAACCAGCGACAGCCATCTGGATGCGGTAATCATCCTCACCCGTCTTGATGATGTCATAAGGCGGCCAGGTCTCGACGGCCTGCAGGCGCTGGGCACTGTTGAGAAGATTGAATACCCGGTCAAAGCCAATGCTAGACCGATAGAGCGGTGCAAAGTCGAAGTCGTTTCTCATAACCAAATCCTCCGTAAAGCGAGATGGAGAGGAGACGCGTCGGAAACCTGCGTCTCCGGCTTTCCGGCTCCCATCTAGGCTGCCGGTAGCATCGATTTGGTTTGCCGTTTTTTCAGATTCAAGACGATCTGCAAAATTTTTTTATCACCTGATCGCCGTATTAAATACATGCCTTTTTGCCATTCGATTGTTGGAGCGCTTGCCTGTTGCCGTTGGCAGAACCGCTCTCAACTGACGCTACGAAAGCGCCAGCCTCGCTGGCACCTAATTTAAGCAATAATGATGTGAACGTGGGGCCACAGCGGAAACGACGCGCCATCTTCATAACCTCCGGCCATAGAGCTTCCAAAGCATCCAGGAACAACGCCGCGATCTTCGACATGGGGGAGAACCGACCGGAACATTGCGACCCGCAACTAGTTTCCTGAGAACCTCCCCCAATCGCTTAGGAGACCGATCAAGTCCCCTGGACCATTGACCACATTGCTCGCGGTGTCGGCTATCGCCGGCTATCAGAACCGCGATAAGATAGCGGAAGTTTTAGAGGGAATTGGACGCCCGCACTAAGCAGCGAGACCTGCGCCGACGGCACGCACTCTAGCACCGACGGTATTGGTGACCTGCTCGGCAATCTCGCGCGCGGTGGAGGTCTCTGCGATCTTTTTGGCAACAGTTCGGCCGGAGGCATTCTGAGCGGCGGTCTCGGAAGCCTGCTGGAGCAGTTTCAACGCAACGGTCAGGCGACACAGCCGAATCCTGGGTCAGCACAGGCGATAACAAGCCGATAAACGGTCAGGAGCTGAGCCAGGCACTCGGCCACGATATTCTCAGCGAGCTTGCCGCCAAAACCGGCCTCTCGCGGCAAGAAATTCTAAGCCGACTGTCTCGAGATCTTCCGAAGGCGGTGAACGAATTGACCCCGAACGGCAGCGTGCCGACGGAAAAGCAGGCTGATGCGTGGACTTCAGCTTAATCGTCCAGGCCCAGCCCAGGCGGCACATCCGCCTGACATTTGTGGCAAGGATGAGCAGCCGGCGTCGTTGCGAGTGCTCGCTCGCCGTTTTGGGGAGGCACCTTGAAAATTACGCCGCCGGTCTTGATTTTCCGAGACGCTTAATAGCCTGTTCGAGCGGCCACTTGCCATCACAATAGTCCTTCCAGGCTGAGCTTTTCGCAAGAAGCGTCGGCACCGTGCGGACGGTGAAGCGCTTTGGATCGAGATCGGATTTCACTTGCGCCCAGGTCAGCGGCATCGACACGGTGGCACCGGCCCGGGCGCGCGGCGACAAGGGCGCAACAGCCGTCGACATGCGATCGTTGCGCAGATAATCGAGGAAGATGCGGCCGCCTCTCAGGCTCTTCGCCATCTTGATGAGATAAAGATCGGGATTGTCCCATGCCATCTGCTGACAGACATCGTGGGCAAATCCCTTTGCTGCAGCCCAGGAGAGCGGCTTGCGCTTTTGGACCGTAAGCGGGGTAACGACATGCAGGCCCTTGCCGCCTGTCGTTTTGCAGAAGCTGATCAGCCCCAATGCGTCCAGTCGGTCGCGCATTTCGCGGGCAGCCGCAACGACGGTTGAGAATGGCACGTCCGGACCCGGATCGAGATCGAAGACAAGGCGGCCGGGCACTTCCGGCTGATTAGGTTCGCAGTTCCAGGGATGCAGCTCGACGGCGGCGACTTGTGCAACGGCGGCAAGCCCCTCGATGCGATCGATTTGCAGATAGGGCTTTTTGTCACCGAACACCTTGACCAGATCGAGCAAGTTCGATTGCCCGGGCATCGCATGGCGCTGGAAGAATTGCTCACCGGCAATTCCATCCGGCGCACGGATGATTGAGCAGGGTCTGCCCTTGATATGCTCGATCATCCACGATCCCACCGCCTCATAATATCGCGCAAGGTCCTCCTTGGTGACCGGTTCATCATCGTTGGCGTCTGGCCATAGCGGCTTATCCGGATTGGAGATCAGCACACCCATGACGTCGGCCTTTGCCCCTTTCCGTCGCGCCGGGCTTGCCTTTGCACGGAAAGCCGGTTCCGGAACGGCTTTCTCCGCAGGCAGCGCCGGCCGTTCGACCTCGACTTCCTTGGCCGGTTTGTCTTCGCGCAGCCCCTTGAACGCTGCCTGACGAACGAGTCCGTCGGTGGTCCAACCCGCGAACTCGATTTCGGCGACGAGTTCCGGCTTCAACCAGACGACCTCGGGTTCCTTCTTCGGCGCGCCAATGCCTGTGAATGGAGATTTTAGCGTCTCCAGCGCCTTCAGCTTCGGCAGCAGCGTTTCGACTTTCTTTGCGCCGTAGCCAGTTCCGACGCGACCGACATAGACGAAGCGGTCGCCACGATAGACACCCACTAACAAGGACCGGAATTTGCCGTTGGTCTTAGCATAGGCGCCGATTACTACTTCGTGGCCGGCCCGGCATTTCGCCTTCGCCCAAGTTTCCGTGCGGCCAGACTGGTAGGGTGCATTCGCCTTTTTGGAGATGATGCCTTCGAGCGAGAGTTTGCAGGCGGACCGCAAGACAGCATCGCCGCCGGTCTCGTAGTGTTCGACGAAGCGGATCCGCGGATCTTCGCCGGCCTCGATGAGAAGCTGCTGCAGCCGCTCCTTCCGCTCAACGAGAGGCCGCGAGCGCAGATTCTCGCCGCCGTCATAAAGCAGATCAAAGGCAAAGTAGACGAGACTTGCGGTCTTCCGCTCTGAAAGCGCCGCCTGCAGGGCAGCGAAATCCGGCGCGCCGTGATCGTCGAGCGCGCAGATCTCGCCATCGACGATGCAGTCCGGCAGCGTCGACGCTGTCTCGGCAATCTCGGGGTATTTGCCGGTCCAGTCGAGACCTTTCCTGGTCTTCAGCGTCACCTCGCCGCTGAGCACGCGCATCTGGATGCGGTAGCCATCGAACTTGATCTCGTGGATCCAATCCGAGCCGGCAGGCGGACGCTGCAGGGTTTCGCATAGCTGCGGCGCAATGAAGTCCGGCAGATCGACAGTGATGACAGTCTTCGTCCTTTTAACGCGTCGCGCTTCGGATTTGCGCTCCTCGGCGGCAAGACCATGATTGCTGTCCCAGACCGCATCAGCCTCGATCGTTCCACCTTCGACCATGAACGGCCTGGGTTTGCGGCCCTTGCCTTCAGCAATCATCTCCATCGAGCGTCCTGACGCCACCGATGTCGCATTTTCCTCCAGGATCGCGGCGCCATTTTCCTCGACCGAAAACTCATCATGGTGCTTGATCAACAGCCAGTTTGTGCGCTTGCCACGGTCGCGATCATTGCGCATCCGCACGAGCACGAAACTGCCATGCAGACGCTTGCCTTCCAGAGTGAACTTGAAATCCCCTTTAGCCAGCGCCTGCTCGGGCCTCTTCCTGCCCTCCGGCTCCCAATAGCCGCGATCCCACAGCATCACCGTGCCGCCGCCATATTGGCCCTTCGGGATAGTGCCTTCGAAGTCGCCATAGTCGAGCGGGTGGTCCTCGACCTCGACTGCCAGGCGCTTGTCATGCGGATCGAGCGACGGTCCTTTGGTGACGGCCCAGCTCTTGAACACACCATCGAGTTCGAGGCGCAGATCGTAATGCAAACGTGTGGCGTCATGCTTCTGGATGACGAAGCGCCGGCGGTTGGTCTTTTTGATCGGTTCCTTGCCGCTCGGCTCAGCGGTTTTCTGAAAATCTCGCTTTGATTTGTAAGTCGATAACTTGTCGCTGGCCATGGCGATTCTCGGACGTAGGTCGCCAACAGAATGCCCATCAAGCCATTATTGTTCCAGTTGCGGCAAGATCGTTAGCCGGCGATCGTTCCGACAAACGAGAATGGGCGCTCAAGCCTATCAGGGAGCGCCCTTTCCTTCGAACCCGGACCGCCTCAACGAAAAGCCCTCCAGTCTCCTTTGCACCGCGATTGGGGGGGCGCACGGGTGTCGATGACAGTCGAGTTGTCTCACGCATCTTCCATACTACACCACGATCTACAATCGCCGGAACCGATGAAGCCGATAGGGCCTGCGGGAGGGCATTTCCTACGCACGAACCGGTTCCACGGGTGTGATTACCCGCGCTGTGGATTCCACCTCCATCAAATCCCATCGCTCAGCGGCCGCGCCGCGGCGGACGATTCGGCTGCAAGCGCGTTGCGCAGACGCTCCTCCTGCTCCGGCGAGAGCGACGTTCTCAAGATACGCGCATGTTCGCCCTGGAATTCCTGCAGCACCTTTTCCGGCTGAACCTTCCGGATCAGCAGAAAGAGGGCTGAGCTGTTTACCGGGATAGTGTCGGCCAGCCGCTTGATGAGGTCGTCGTCGATGCCGTAGTCCGTCATCGAGCCTGCCAACGCGCCGGAACCTGCCCCGAAGGCACCGCCGAGAACCATGCCCGCAAGAGGATTGAGGAACAAAAGGCCGACAAGCGATCCCCAGATGGCACCTGACAACCCGCCACTCGCCGCGCCGGCTGCTGCCAGATTGACACTCTGCTTGAGACGAACCTTGCCCGAAGCGTCGCGGATCGCAACGACGGAATCTTCGAGATCGACCAGATATTCCTTTTGAAGCTGAATGAGGCGATTGAGCACAACGTCCGCCTGGTCGGGGTTGTCAAAGCCGAGCACTACGAGTTCAGACATCGTTTTTTCCTTCGGTTTGCTGTTGCGGATACTGAAATTCGGCGAAGTTGTCCGTGGGACAACTACCTGTCCAGCCTTAATCCGATATTTTACCACGGCCGTGTGAGGATGCGATGAAAGAGGCTCCCGCTTGCCGTCTTTGGCCAATAATTTAGAAAGTGGCCTCGCTGACCGGCCAGAAACACCACCCGCAGTTCGACCACAAAGAGTACGGCCTGCCAGGCGACAAAATGCCCGTCTTTACCGACCTCATGGAAATTGCTGAGGTTCGGGTCGTGCCGGCTCATGGCTCGCGACAATATTCCGATTCAGGTTCCGCTCATGTCATGGATCTCAAGTTTTCGTTCGACCGCATTGCATGATACTACGCGCAATTTTCGCTTCTGCCGGGCCAACCGGTTTCTCTGGAGCCCGCCCTTGCCCTAACACGCGGTGCTTTTGCTCCGCCTGGAAAGCGCCGCCCCCTTGCTCGCCGGCGCGTTGCCACAAACACACTCCGGCCCTAGTTACTAGCGTAGGAGGAAACGTTCATGAACATGAAATCAATGCTGGTAGCTGCCATTATTGGCCTTACCGGGCTCACCTTGTCGAGCTGCGTCGAAGAAGGCCCATACCGCACAAGCGGATATAGCCCTGGCTATTACAATGGTGGCGCCATCTTTATCGGCGGCGGCGATGGGTACCGATATCGCTATGATCGGAACCGCTACTATCGACATCGCTATCATGGTCATCACGAATATCACCGATCAGGCCGGCCGGAATACCGGAGCCATCGTGAATACCGGAGCCATCGTCAAGAGTATCGCGGTCATCCGGGCGGACACCACCGGATTATCTTCAACAAAAACCTAAGCCGATAAGACGGCTCACTCTCATCGCGCGAATCGAATGTGGCGGTAGGCGACCGGCTGAAGCTCACATTAACGCTACCGTCAGGTCTTGTTCATCCCTTCGGAATTAAGTTCGAACCAACGTCCCCAAGCGACGTTATAGGACAGCAAAATGCTGCTAACCGGAGAAAACCCGTGAACAAGTTCTTTATCGCCTCTGCAATCGCCGCCGCCTCGCTTGCAGCCACAGCCCTTCCATCCCACGCTGCTTCGGTTGAGGTTATGACCGACGGCGGTCCCTATTATCATCATCGCCATCACTACGACGACCGCGACGACGGGTACTATGGCCGTCACAATCGCCACTGTTTTACAAAGGTCGTAAAGGAATGGCACCATGGCCATAGGGTCGTCACGGAGGAGCGGGTCTGCCGCTAATTCTCCGCAGAAGGCCCGGTTTCGAGCCCGGGCCTTTTCACAAGCCGCCTGCATCACCTGATCGCCGGCGATGCGGTCTCCGCCTCAATGACGACGACAATGTCTGCATCTCCGCCTCGTCTTTGCTGTCTTTGCGGAAATACGCTCCGCCTGTTAGGACGCCGGCAATCAGAAGCGCCGTATCGATGGTGGAAAGCTCACATCCGCCAGACGCGCCGTCCCACCTTCATATCCAGAAAATGATAGTAGTGTCCGGGCCAGACGATCCGTTTGCTTCTTTCCCTTGCTATCTTGAATTGACCCGGCTTCATCTAAAGCTCGCGCCGCCTAGCCTCCATCGCTAGCGGGGAAAGCCAATCATATCGCTGTTGGGCGCTAAGAAGCGATATTGGGTCCGGTGCGCGCGGCTCTTTGACGCGCCGGCCCTGCGGCACGTATGAGATTGAAGGCCGTATTAACGAGGCCGACGTGTGAGAAGGCCTGCGGGAAGTTGCCGAGCAACTCTCGGGACGAGGGCTGATATTCCTCCGCGAGGAGGCCAAGGTCATTGCGCACCGAGAGCAGCCGCTCGAACAGCGCCTCGGCTTTGTCAATTCGCTTCGACATGACATACGCGTCGGCAAGCCAGAACGAACAGGCAAGGAATGTGCCTTCGGGTTGCTGGTATGGGTCGACAGTGTGCTCGGGACGATACCTGAGTAGGAACCCATCCCGCAGGAGGTCGCGCTCAACAGCTTTGACTGTGCCGAGGATGTGCGGATGGTCCTCAGGGAAGAAGCCGACCTGGGAAAACAGCAGGAGGCTCGCGTCGAGAGCTTTCGAACCATAGGACTGGACGAAACTGCGCAGACGGGGGTCGAAGCCTTCGGCACAGATTTCTGCGTGGATTGCATCGCGCTCCGCCCGCCATCGATCGACGGGCCCGTCCAGCCCAAACCGCTCGACTGCCTTGATAGCGCGATCGAAGGACACCCAGCACATGAGTTTCGAATGCGTGAAGTGTCGCGCCGATTCCCGCATTTCCCAGATGCCTTGGTCCGGCTCGCGCCAGATCTGGGCAAGATGCTCGAGCAAAACCTTTTGCAGTTGCCAGGCGTCCGGAGCCGAGGCGAGATCCGCCTCCCGCGCGGTGTGAAGCGTGTCGAGCACTTCGCCGAAGACATCTAGCTGCAACTGCCGGGCGGCGCCGTTGCCAATCCGGACTGGCCGACTGTCCCTATATCCAGCCAGCCACGGAATTTCATGCTCCGGCAGCCAGCGCTCGCCGGCGAGACCGTACATGATCCGAAGCTGGTCTGGTCGCCCGGCAATGGCGCGCAGAAGCCAGCGCCGCCATTCCTCCGCCTCCTCTCGATACCCGGCGTTAAGAAGGGCGTAAAGGGTCAGCGCCGAATCGCGGAGCCAGCAGTAGCGATAATCCCAGTTTCGCTCGCCGCCGGGCGTTTCCGGAAGGGACGTGGTTGGGGCGGCGATGATCCCGCCGGTGGGGCGGAAAGTGAGCAGCTTGAGTGTGATGAGCGATCGCACGACCGCTTCCCGCCAGTCCTCTCGCGATGGGTCGAACGAACAGCGTTTCGACCATTCCTGCCACCAGCTTATCGTGTGTTTCAGTGCCTCGTCGCGGTCCGGCACGAAGTGCGGCCGCCGGTGCGACCGATGATAGGATAAGGTGAATGGAACGCTCTGACCCTCGGTGACCTCAAAGCGGGAGAGGGTCTTCATGTTCTGCCCTTCCAGCGGTGCCTGGGTGTGAAGCTCGACCGCGTCCGGACCAGCCACGGCACTCAGGCCATAGTCGCGCCGGCGCACCCAAGGCACCACGAGCCCATAATTGAAGCGCAGGACGAGTTCCATCTCGACGCCTACGCGCCCGCGCTTGCCGCGCACGATCCGCACTATATCGCTTCTCTCCTCATCCTCGGCGAGAGGCATAAAGTCGATAAGCTCAAACACACCGTCTTCGGTCTCAAACGTGGTTTCGATGACCGCCGTGCCGGGGAGATATCGCCGGCTGCTGCGCCTTGGCGTCAAGGCGGGCGCGATGCGCCAGCGGCCGTTCTCCGGCGTACCCAGAAGCGAAGCAAAACATGCCGGTGAATCGAAACGGGGCAGGCAAAGCCAGTCGATGGAGCCATCGCGGCCGACGAGGGCAGCCGAGATCATGTTACCGATCAAGCCATAGGCGGCAATCGGCCTGCAGTCGTTCTTTAGCGCTTCAGTCGTTCGGCGATCCAAGTCGGAAGCCTCCACGTCTTTGCAGGACGTTCCCACCGCCTGACGAGATCTCATGCCAGCTCACAAGCCACTGCACGGCAGCATTTTCGCAATCGCGACTGATGGTTCCTTCCGTCCTCACGGGAACAGAAATGAACTACGCCGGCATCGAAACCACCGGGCGTAAGATGCCGGCATCGGTCTTGATCCTGACGAGTTCGCTTCGGAGTTCCGAAAGCCTCTTGAGTTCGGAAACCGTCTCGGTATCCAAATATTCAAGCCCATCCTTTTGTTCCCGTGGCTCGGATGCTTCCTCTTTGATCTCAGCCCTTCAAGACGCAGTCGTTGCTTAACGGTGGTGTCGCCGCTGGCCAGCAAGGCTAGAGTGGTGCGTGATCTCTAGGTTTTCAGAATGAATCGCGATCTGTCTGGGCCCGCTGCATCTGGAGAACTTGATCTGCCATAAACAGCCGGACAGATCACTGCGTGCTTTCCGTTAATTCCGCACATGTCTCTATCAAAACAATTTGAAGGTTGGAACGTTAAGCTTTTCAAGCCTCTGATGAGATGAGCGATGATGGCCACATGAGATATTCGGCGAAGGAGGACGTTAACGGCAGTTGGTCGGTGGTCGATGCTGTCACTCAGGACGTGGCCGAGATACTTGGCGTGCCGCTCATCGGTATTGGCAAAGAGCTGGCCCAAGATACGGCCGATCTGCTGAATTTAGAGGAGAGCAAGAAGAAACCGGGATTGGAAGATTGAGGTTTCCCGCGTGCAAAAGCCTGCAGTCAAAAGGAACTGAGATCGTCAACACGAACCCTGAAGGAAACCAAAATGAGCTTTCCAATTGCCGCTCACTACATCCTGAGGCCCGAGCGAGGGAACGCGTGGACCGTTTTTGACACGGCCACCAGCCGGCCCGCGGAGTTCCGTGGGATCATCCTCGAAGGGCTGGATCGGGATGTTGCCAGCTTTATGCTAAATGCGCTCCTCCGCGAATCCCCACCAGAATACACAGGCACCAATAGGCCTGATACAACCGTGACCGTTTCCTCATGCCGAGCCCATAGTGTCTGAAAGCAGCGACTGCAAATGCTGGCTCGTGCTAATTTATGAACCTGCGACACGGTCATCCTGCCGGTAGACACGGTTGGCTGAGAGGCGCTTCAGATCCGTGATCGGCCGCCGGTGGCTATAGGGCTGCGCTGCCGCTGCTCGTTCCGTTTCAGAATTTTTGGTGCAATCGTCGGAACACTTGCTCGCGATCGCGGTTCGCGTCGATAGGGATCGATCATGATCTCGACCAACGAAGGAGTTTTAACATGCCATCTACCAGTGGAACGCATGGCAGCAAAAGCGGCTCCAAGTCTGAAGGACGCAAAGGCGCTTCGGGCAAGGAAAGCTCGAGCTCGATCGGCAAGCAGGGTGGTTCACACGAGCAGCATGTCAAAGCTGGCGAACAGAGCCACAAGAACTCCAAGTGAGCAATGAAAATGAAAGAGCCCGTCGGCGGGCTCTTTCTGCGCCGTGAAGGTTTGGCGTTAGATCATGATGATCATCGGGCGCCTACAGGGTATCAAGGACCTTCAGCAACTACTGCAGGTGAGATCACTACCGAATGATAAGGATCCAAGACGCTGGATCTCCGCAGTGGAATCGAGAACATCCGAGTGAGGTAACGCACCTCACATCGGCTGGCGCTTTTATCCCGAAGGCTTCGTTCGGACTGTGCATGGGAAAATCGTCTATACGGCGCTGCCTCTGCCTTCACGCTAAGCTCCCTTGTGTAATGTGCCTTGCGGCGGCCTTGAACGGACTAGAAGCTCTTTAGTCAGATCAGGATTTACATCCACCAGATCTCGAAAGAGACGCGAAAGAGCGCCATGCGATGGATCAGCTTGATCTGGCGATCGCTGACCGCTAGGTTGCCACCGCGAATAAATTGCAACGACACGGGGATTTTCATGCCGAGTGGCAAGGTTAAGTTTTTCAACGCCGACAAAGGCTTTGGTTTCATTACGCCGGAATCCGGAGGAACGGACGTTTTCGTGCATGTTTCCGCCCTGCAATATGGCGATGTGCTCAGAGAGGGCCAATCCGTATCCTACGATCTCGGTCAGGATCGGAAGACCGGCAAGTCAAAGGCGGAAAACGTCAGACCGCTTTGAGCACGGCAGACGAAGCCAGACCCGAGATGTCTCGGGTCGTGGCTGCTTTGGGGTTTTGCGGGGGTCGATCTGCTCGGTGGGATAATGAGGCAGTTCGCCGGTTTTGTTGACAGCACGCTTCATCTCCCACGGGGTTCTACGCTATCACCTTGCGAGATCGACAAGGCAGATCACCAACACCCACTGCCCTATCATTTTTCACAACGTCCAACGGGAAGCTGAGGCGGTCATCTAAGATTGTTGCAATGTCATTTCGCCCCTACCGGAACCGCCCTCGGTTGATTTGTCAGAGGGATCAAAACGGCCTCACGTGACGATTGGCGCGGCGACTGGGATATCCAATCCGTTTGCCTATGGAACGCACATTGATGTTGCACTCCAACTTGCTCATCCTCGAAGACAATGAAATCGCGATCGTTACGACCATCGTCAAACTCTGGTGCGAAAAGAACCACATCGACCTCGACAGCGATGTGGCAAGTCTGCAATGGCCGCTGCAGTCAACTGCGTAATCGCCGGTGAGAAAACGCCTGAAGCGCTTTACGAGGCGATTACGATCCAAATGCACATCGAGCAGTACAGAAATCCACTCATTTGAATTCGCGAAATCGCGCTCGCATGGAGCGCACCACGACGGCAGAGCCTCTGGCTTGCGATTGTCCTTCCCGGCACAAAGGGGTGGGAGGCGTTTCCCAACGACCGCCACCTCGCTACATTAGCCGGCGCGTGGCCGCCGCTGTTGGCCAATCCCTTCATGGTCTCATTCGTCACTCGACAGCCGGCTTAGGCAACCGCCCTTTCCTGGTGAACATCAGATGGGAACAACGTTTCGCTTCTTTGGTTTGACGTCGTGGCCGGGTTGGTCGGCTCACCATGACGTTCACCTTACAAAGGCGAGCGGTATTACCCGCCGCCCGCACTCATCTAGGGCGGCGGGCGCTACTGCCGAAGGGGACCGAACGTCTCTTAGCACCTCATGCTGAATGTCGTCCCGCGCTGAACTGTACCACGCGATGGATGGTCCCTGCGAACATTCGCCCAAAACTTGGTTTTGCCAGAAGTCAACTCTACTACGGCAGCAATCGGTGTAAAGCCTACTCGCGCGTCCCGTGCGATCACTTGCCTTAGTGCGAAAAGCCGAATTGAACTAACCACGGAACAGGCCGCTGAATACCGGCAGGGGCATGATGTAAAAGGCGAATCCCTTTCGTCCGGTCCCACGCAATACGGGTGGGGTGAGTGCCGGGTTCCATGCGTCTCATACTTGTCAATGACGTCTCAATCATTCGCGGCGGTGCGACCAAAGTGGCGCTGCAATGCGTCGATGCGAGCAGGCAAGCAGGGCTGAATTGCGCCATCCTGGTCGGTGATGACGGCGAAGGACTGAAGCCGCGCTTTGCGGGCATCCGCACGGTTGCGCTTGGCGAACGCCCCCTTCGCGACGGTCCCACTTTCACCGATGTCTTCGAAAAGCATTATAACAAGCGGGCCTACGAGGCGTTGGACGGTCTGTTGAAGGAAACGGACGAGGAGACCGTCGTGCATGTGCATGGCTGGTCGCAGATTCTCTCGCCGTCGATCTTCTACGCGCTCGCCAAACACAAGGCCAAGGTCATCATCACAGCGCATGATTTCTTTCTGAGTTGTCCCAACGGAGGGTTGATCAATTTCCAGAGCGGAACGGTCTGCGATGTCCGCCCGCTGTCGGCAGCATGTCTTGCGACCAATTGCGACAAGCGAAACTATCTCCACAAACTCTGGCGCTTTCGACGCACGCTGACACAACGCGGCGTCGGCGAGGAGTTCTGGAGCCGCGTCGGCATCGTGCTGGCGCATGAAAGCATGGAGGCCTATCTACACTCGGGGCCGCTGCAGCATTTTCTGACCTTGCGCACGCCGACCGAGCCGTTGACGCCGACGCCCGTGGAGGCTTGGCGCAATCACCGCACCGTTTTCTTGGGACGGATGTGTTGGGAAAAGGGCGTCCGCACGCTTGCTGATGCGTTGAACAAGACCGGGCGAACGGCGACGCTGATCGGCCGCGGACCGCTGCTCGATGAGATGCAGCGGGCCTTGCCGCATTGTTGGGTTCCGGGCTGGCTGGCCGACGAGGAGGTGACGGCGCTCGCGGGTGAGGCGCGCGTCTTCATCATGCCCTCCCGCATGCCCGAACCCTATGGACTGGTAGCCGCCGAGGCGCTGATGTCCGGCATTCCTGTCATTGTCAGCAGCAATGCGCTGATAGCCGCCGAGGTAGAGCGGAACGGCGCGGGACTGGTCTTTAAAAGCGGCGATGCCGGTTCACTGGCGGAACGTTTGGCGAGCACCGATGACGACCGGCTGATGCAGAGCCTTTGCGAAGGGGCGCGCGCGCTTGGCCAGCGGATTGCGCCCAGCAAGGCGGAATGGGGACGGCGCATGGTCGATATTTATACAGGCAGGAGCGGCTTCTTCGCTCAATAAAAAAGGATCAGTCACATGACGCGGGCTTTGGTAACGGGAGGCTGTGGTTTTGTCGGAAGGCATCTCATCAGGCGGCTTTTGGCCGAAGGGTTGGATGTCGTCTGCGTCGATCAACTGGTGGAAGGGACGGGGGCACGGCATCCCGATCTCTGGCAGCGCTTTCCCGGATCGCGCTTTACCTTTTTCGAGGAGGATTGCCGGACCTTCTTTTTCCGTCCGCTGGAACGCTTCGATTATGTTTTCCATCTGGCCGCATTGGTTGGCGGCCGCGTGACCCTGGAGGCGCGCTCGCTCGACGTTGCCGAGGATTTGGCGGTGGATACGGAATTGTGGAAATGGGCGGCACGCGCCAAACCCGGCTGTGTCGTGTTCTTCAGCTCCAGCGCAGCTTATCCCGTCTCGCTGCAGACGGCTGCCAACCATCGGCTGCTTTCGGAGGATATGATTTCTTTCGAGGCCGCCATCGGCGTGCCCGATCTCAGCTATGGTTGGGCGAAACTGACCGGCGAATATCTAATGAAGCTCTATGTCGAGCGTTACGGCAACCGGGCGGTCGCTTACCGGCCGTTCAGCGGCTATGGCGAGGATCAGGATCTTGCCTATCCGTTCCCTGCCATCTGCCGGCGCCTGCTTGACGAAAGAGGCGCCGCGGAAGTTTTCGTCTGGGGTTCCGGCCGGCAATGCCGGGACTTCATCCATATTGATGATTGCGTCGATTTCATCTGGCAAACCAAGGAATTATTGCCGGATGGCGCCAGCCTCAACCTTTCGACCGGCAGGGCTACCTCCTTTATGGAGCTGGCGGAAATCATCGCTCGGCAAATCGGCTGGAATCCTGTCGTAAAAGGCCTCTGCGATCGCCCTGAAGGCGTTTTTTATCGCTGCGGCGATACGGCCCTTCAGCGCTCCTACGGGCTTGCACCGCACATCAGCCTGGAGGAGGGAATTGCGCGGATGCTCGATCATCTGCGCATGGAGCAGGAGCAATACGCCATCGCTAGCTTAACGCTGCGCTGAGCGGCGGTTTAACTTAGATGGCCGGTCGGCGCGTCGGAAAGCGGCATTTTCGGAAGGAGTTTCCCGATCAGTCTGTTCCGCGACGGCGGGATTATTCTGCGCGAACCGAGCGATGGCCGTCGTTATTTTCGACTAAAGCGACGAGCTCGTGTTCGTCATGGATCCCTTCTCTAAAGAGCTCAATGATGATTGCTGCGACTTCCTCGCCTTCTTCGCTTTCGCGCGTAATATTCCTTTTGAGCAAGATGGCATCGAAGGCGCGCTGACAGGTGTCCAGATCAATCGAATCAAGAGCGAAGTCGCGCTCGCTGAGATATCTGCTGGTCATTCCTCCTTCTCCTAGCGTATTTGCCCTGCCGAGAACCATTTCAACAATTATCGGCGGGAAATCGCGCAAATCAGGTAAAAATCATCCCTGTCACCAGAAGTTGCTCTGGTGACAGGTGTGTCGACGACATGGATGGCAGTGATATCGACGACAGGGCAAAACATAAATATCCCAATCGAAATGCGTTGAACATGGACCTTGGTCTGATCAAAACCCGCCTCTCGCGCCTCAAGGATGGCTGGAGAGCGGCGTTTTATACTGCGTCAAGCCACACGGAACAGCGCCATGAGTATGGTTCGATGGTTGGCAGATGTATTCGAAACTACAATGAAAGCTTGGAACAGGAGACCTGGCAAACTATCAGCGCGCCTTCGAGCAAGTTCTCTCAAAGTTGCATCTTACGAAGAAAGTAGATGAAGCCGAACACGTCATCAGATGCACACCTCGCCAAGGGGCCGCCCCGCCGCCTGCCCTCCTCTGCAGGTGGCGGGCTCCCATGTCGCTATGGGGAGATTTCACTGATCACTCAAACACAAACCAAACGGTGGTTGCTCTTGCCATTCTGGAGGAGCGATGACGTATTTTGTTCTTAATTTCCTGCATATCATTGGAGCGAGTGTTCTCCTCGGAACCGGCGCAGGCATCGCCTTGGTGGCATATCGCACTGGGGATGCGAAGGCGGTTGCCGCTGTGGCGCGGATCGTGGTTATCGCCGATTTCATCTTTACGGCTACGGCCGTTGTGCTCCAGCCAATCACCGGTGTCGCGCTCGCGTGGACGGCGGGTTACTCGCTTTGGGAGAAGTGGATCGTCTGGTCGATCATCCTCTATCTCCTTACAGGTTGCATTCTGGCCGGCCGTTGTTTGGATGCAGATCGAAATGCGCAATATCGCCTCCAAAGCGATTGCCGCAGGCGAGCCATTGACGCGGCGTTATCATCGCCTCTTCTGGACTTGGTTTTATTTCGGCTTTCCCGCTTTCGCCGCCGTGCTTGGCATCATCTGTCTGATGATTACGCAGCCGGCATGGGATTCAACCAAACCCAGGCGCTCCGAACGTTGCGGCTTAGCCTGAGTCCACATTTTATGTTCCTGGATTCCGATTGCTGTCGCCAGGTCTTGCGATGGTCACGTGCATTTTAAGGACCAAGGGCGGATCGCTGTCGGTGCACAGGGCCTTGGTTATCGTCAGGCCGATTTTCGGAGTAGATCAGCCTAATCGGCTCCGTCGAGGCGCATTCGGAACAAGCAATCATCTCGATTTTCGGCATGCGACCCATTGGGACCACAAAGCCGATGATCTCATCGTGCGTGTCAATGAAATTCACCGCAGTTCACCGCATGGCGGCATCGGTGAGCTCCGCCTGGAGTTCCTGTGCGCGGTGAAGATGGTCGAGAACGACGGGAAGCGTAGCGGCCGCGAAGCGCTGCATCTCTGCATCCTCTCCCATCGATATTTCCCAGGCCAGCAATTGCGCTGCCTTCTGATGATCGACGATTTGCATCTTGATGTAGGCGACATCATAGGCCGTGTCGCTTAGTTTCTCCAATTTTTCGCGTGCGGCTGCATGATCGGGGTCCAGTTCGTCCGGCAGCGGGATTTTCGCACTGTCGGAAAGGGTCTTGAGCTTCGCGTTGGCATCTGAATGGTCCCTGACCATCATGTTGGCAAACTCTTTGACGGCGTCTGCGTTGGCCTTGGCGGCCGCCATCTTGCCGAATTCGACTTCGGCCAAACCGCCTGCGGCGGCCAGTTGCGCAAAGAGACGATCCTGATTGTTGGTCTGATGCGGCGCCGGAACGCCAGGCTCGGTCATCCTCGTATCCGCGCCCATTCCGGCAGGGTTTCCGATCTGAGCAAGCGCAGGGCAGCCGAGCAAGGTCAGGGCGGCCAAGGTCACGACATGGCGGTTCATTGTTTTCTCCATGGTCCAGCTAAAGCGTCAGCATGTATGCAACGAGATCATCCTTCTCCTGCTGGTTCAATTTCACGCCGAGGACGAGATTGAAAAACTCGACCGTGTCGGCAAGCGTCATCAGCCGGCCGTCGTGCAGGTATGGCGGCGAATCCTTGATGCCACGCAATGTGAAGGTCTTGATGGGGCCGTCCGGGAGCGCAACAAAATCATTGACGGTCTTGCCCACAGCGTAAAAACGCTCGAGCTTCAGGTCGTGCATGTTGTTGTCCATGAATGCCGTTTGAGGAATATGGCACTCGCCACAGCGTCCTTTGCCCATGAAGACACGTTCGCCAGCGAGCTCGCGAGGGGTTGCGAGAGCGGGATCCAGCCTGCCGAACGGGTCAAGTTTCGGCGCGGGCGGAAAATCGACGATGTTTTGCATCTGCGCCATCATCGCGACTTGGTTGGTCCGGTCCGGAAGATTGGCACCCTTGCGCATGGCGCTGACATGGTCGCCGTTGAAATAGGCGGTCCTTTGTTCGAACTGAGTGAAATCCTCGACCGAACGCAATGAGCGCTTGGAACCATGAATCTGCTGGTTGAACAGCCCGCGCAGGCTTGTCGTATCGAGCCGGAAGCGATCTGCCTGCGGCCGCACATCCGGGGTCAGATGAAAGGCGGCGTTAGTATGGAAGTTGGCGTGGCAGTCGAGACAAGCGACGCCGGTGCTTTGATCCGCCACCTTCCGATCTTCCGTCTGATTGAATTCCTCCTGCGGAAACGGCGTCAGCAGAAGCCGTAGGCCCTCCATCTGTACCGGTGTAATGATGCCGTTCATCAGTTCGTAGAAATTCTTGATCGTCAGCAATTGCCCCCGCGAAACATCACCAAGCTCTGGATGGGTCGTCAGGAAGATGGGTGGCGGAAACTCGGGGGTCAAACTGTCGGGCAAATCGAAATCGACATCGAAGCGGCGCAGATCCCGCATCTCTTGCGCGTGAATTTCATCGATTTCCCGGTTTGGGAAAACCTGCCCGCCGGTTGCCTGCTTTACATGCGGCAAAGGCATAAAGCCCTCCGGCAATAATCCTTGGGCTTTGATATCGGCCGGTGTCATTGCCGCCAGCTTGTCCCATGTGATGTCGCCTGGCAGTTTGACGCGCACACCGTCCTGAACCTGTTTCATGCCGCCGGACATCATCACGCCGCTCATCGGTCGATCCGAGAGGTCATAGCGTTGCTGCAGAAGATCCGCCTGGCGTCTCATCACCGCCGGTTTTTGCGCTTCGTCGATTTTTCGTGCTTGGGAAAACGGCATTGTGGGAAGCGGTCGGTAGGTCGTGTCAGGGGGAAGTGGATCCGACAGCGCCCTGACACCAACTCCAACTGTGACGACGACTGCCAGCGGCGCGGAAGCCAGCGCAATCAATTTTGCAAAAACTCGCATTATCCCCTCTCCTCCCCGTCATCCAGATCCCGAATGAGCAGATCACAGACGCAACCCCGAACATTTTGCGCGTAAAAAGGTTCCATCTTCAAAGACCCAATCCGCGTCAGGCGCAAACGTCCGACGTTCAGAATATCCAGAGGCGCCCGTGGCAATATGCGCGGCGACGTCCCTCAGTGGTGGTCGAAAAAAAGTAGTAGCGAATTCGCTAGATCGACGGGATTCTCTTCAGCGACATGGTGTCCGCTTTTGATGCCGTGGCCTGTGACATTCGTCGCCCAAGATCGCCAAATTTCTCGCGGGTCACCGAAGAAATCTTCCAGATCGTCCCGTGTCGACCAAAGGCAGAGCAGCGGACACGCAATCCGTCTTTCAGCAGCCCGGTCCCGTAGTTCGTCTTCCCGATCGACTGTCAATCCAGCCCTGTAGTCCTCGATCATTCCATGGACGACCGCCGGACTGTGGATCGCGGTCATCAGATCCGCGTAGGCTTCCTCGCCCATGAAATCCGGCCGTATCGTCTTATACCATGCCTTCGGGTCGGCATTGATCGCCAGTTCCGGCTTTTCCGGCTGTGCGAAGAAGAACCAGTGGAACCAGTCGCGCGCGAATTGCCAATCCATTCGTTCGAGATGCTCTATGATCGGGATGCTGTCTATCACGACGACCTTGGTGACGATCTCCGGATAATCCATGGCAAGACGGTAAGCCACGTAGCTGCCTCGGTCATGTCCCGCCACCCCAAATGTCCGATACCCTAGCGCTCGCATCAGTTCTACACAGTCAAGCGATTTCGCCCGTTTTGATGAATGGCGGCTGTCTTCGCTATCAAGAGGTTGGAAGGACTGTCCAAATCCCCTGAGATCCGGACAGACGATCGTGAAGCGCGCAGACAAGAGATCCGCGACATGGCCCCAGGTCATATGTGTTCGTGGGTGGCCATGAAGCAGCAGCAATGGCGGGCCGTGGCCGCCATGACGCACACGCAAAAGGCCCTGCCCCACGTCGACATAATCGAGTGCCATTCCGCTGAACACTCCAGCCTCCCTGCATATTCAGTCGACTGCTCTTACGTTTACCGCGTCGAATTGTTCCGTCTTCGCGGATCCTCCCGCGTGCAAATGCGTCACAAGTTGCCTACGACAGACTTGTCCGCGGGGCGTTCCGATCGCCTTGCCGTTCCGGTATTCCCCCGCTGCATACTCAATCGTCTCCCTCGGCCATCCTCCGCGCACTCAGGTGATCAAGCTTTCAATCCGGATTGGCAATTCACGGATGCGCTTGCCCGTGGCATTATAGACAGCGCTGGCAATTGCCGCCGCAGTGCCGACATTGCCGAGTTCGCCCAAGCCCTTGACGCCGGCGGGATTCACCTCGTCGTCGACCTCGGGCACGAGGATGACCTTCAGATCCTTGACATCGGCATTGACGGGCACGAGGTAGTCCTGCAGATCGCGGTTGACGACGCGCGCCTCGCGGCGATCAAATTCGGTCGCCTCGTGCAAGGCAGAGGAAATGCCCCAGATCATCCCGCCCATGAGCTGGCTGCGGGCGGTGCGAGTATTCATGATCCGGCCGGCGGCGAAGGCGCCGACGATGCGTGGCACGCGGATTTCGCGTGTGCGCCTGTGGATGCGGACTTCGACAAACTCGGCCCCGAAGGAATATTTGACCTTCTCGCCCGAGCCACCGGCCACCATCTCCAACTTACCCTTGTAGAGATTGGCGACGCCCTGCGGGCTCGCTCCGTCCGGCAGGAATTCGCTATATTGCTCGATCGCGCCCTCACCGCTGCGCTGCAGGGCGTCGATGATGTCCTCGCTTGCCGTGGCAGAGACGATCTTGCCGTCGTGCATTGTCAGGCCGGTAGTCGCCTGCCCGGCGAATGGCCCATCATTTGCGGTCACCGCGGCATGGAGGAGTTTGCTGCGGATCGCTTCGCAAGCCTTCATCACCGCCGAACAGACGCTAGCCGTCGAATTTGAACCGCCGGCCACCGGCGCCGGCGGCAGCGACGTATCGCCCATTTCAACATCGACATTCTCGACGGGAACGCCGAGTATTTCCGCTGCCGTTTGCGCGGCGACGGTACGCACGCCCGTCCCAATCTCGTGCGACGCCGTCTGCACCCGGACGCGACCATCGCCGGTAAGCCGCACCCGGACAGCGCATGGCGCAACATTGGTGGGATAAACCGCACTAGCGCAGCCCATGCCGATCAGCCAATCGCCGTCGCTCATCGAACCCGGTTCGGGTTTGCGCGCCGACCAGCCGAACTCCTTCGCTGCTTCGTCAAAACATTGCACGAGGGAACGGCTGGTGAAGGGGCGTTTCTTGATCGGTTCGGCCTTGGCGTCATTGATGCGGCGGAATTCGACCGGATCCAAGCCGAGCGCCACGGCCATTTCGTCCATGGCATTTTCCAGCGCATAGATATAAGGCGTCTCCGGCGGCGAGCGCATGTAGCCCGGCGTCGGCCGGTCGGCCTTGACCAGCGATACCTTGGTTAGCACGGAGGCGTAGTCATACATGCTGGCCGTCGCCTCGGTGCCAGCAACTGCGTAAGGGTCCGGCCGCGACGTAACCTCCCACGCCTCGTGCTTGAAGGCGGTAATCTTGCCGTCCTTCGTCGCGCCCATGGCAATGTGATGCCTCGTCTCGGCGCGATAGGTCTGCGTCGTGAACGCCTGCATGCGCGAGACGACGCAGCGGATCGGCCGTCCGAGCTTCTTCGCCGCATAGGCGATGATCGCCGTACGTGGCGTGATCGGCCCCTTGGAACCGAAAGCGCCGCCGATAAAGGGACTGACGACACGAACGTGATCAGGATCGATCATCAGCTCCTTGGCGATCTCTATTTTCCAGCCGCTCACGTTCTGGCTGGGTTCGTGGATCACGACCTCCTCACCATTCCAGATCGCCGTTGTCGAAAAGAGCTCGATCGGATTGTGATGCTGCGTCGGCATCAGGTATTCCGCGTCGATCTTCACCTCGGCAACAGCGAAATTCCTGTCAAAGTCACCGACTTTTGGGTCTTCCTTGTGTCGCTCGGACACGTCCTTTGCCGCGACCGTCTCAACGCCGGCGGAACCGAATGTCGTACTCGGCTCTTGCTTGAGATAGTCGGCCTTGACCAGCATCGCGCCTTCGCGCGCTGCCTCGAACGTCTCGCCGACCACGACAGCGATGATCTCGCCATCGTGCTGGATCGTCGAATCCTGCAGCGGCGCGATCGAGGTTGCAGTCGAGCCTCCGAACTTAGGTCTGGCGACCTTGCCCTTCACATCCGCCTGGGTGATCACATCGATCACCCCCGGCACCTTGCGTGCCATGTCTGTCTCAAGCGATTTCAGCGTGCCGCGGGCAATCGTGCTTGTCACCAGCACACCATAAGCGAGATTGGAGACGGGAATATCGGCGGGATAACGAGCTTTGCCCGTGACCTTCAGCCGACCGTCGACGCGAACGACCGGCTCGCCCATGTTCTCTTTTGGGGTCGGTGCTGCTTCGATCATGATCAGACCCTCATGTCATTGGTTTCGAGGAGCGCCCGGACCAATGTCTGCTGGCCGAGCGCGATCTTGAAAGCATTGTGCTGCCGGGATTTTGCTCCAGCGAAGGCAGAGGCTGCCGCCTTGGTTGCCATTTCTTCGTTCAGCGTCTGGCCCTTGAGCGCCTCTTCCGCCTCTCTTGCGCGCCATGGCACTGTGGCGAGGCCGCCGAGACCGATGCGGACGTCCCGCACCCGGCCGTCCGCGACATCGAGGGCAACTGCGACGGAGGCAAGTGCGAATGCATAGGATTGCCGGTCGCGGATCTTGAGGTAGCGCGAGCGTGTCATCCATGGCTCGATCGGGATTGTGATTGCGGTGATCACGTCGTCGGCCTGGAGATTGGTTTCGATCTCCGGCGTGTCAGCCGGCAGACGATGCAAGTCCGCGAATGCTATGCGCCGCTTACCGCCATGTCCCGCAACCTCGACAATGGCATCCAGCGCCACCAGCGCCTGGGCAAAATCGCCATGATAGGTGGCGATACAGGCGTCACTACCGCCGAGCACGGCATGCTGGCGATTGAAGCCTTCGAGCGCCGCGCAGCCGGAACCCGGATTGCGTCTGTTGCATGGCCAGGACGTCTCCCGGAAATACTCGCAGCGCGTCCGCTGCAGGACATTGCCGCCGATGCTCGCCATGTTGCGGATCTGGCGCGAGGCGGCAAGTCTCAGACTATCGGTAAGCACAGGAGCGCGCTGTTGAATATCCTTGTTGTCTTCGACTTCGGCCATGCGTGACAAGGCGCCGAGGCGGATCTGGCGGTCAGAGACGGTGACGGAGCGGAGCTCGCTCTCCTCCAAGCCATTGAGGTCAATGAGTTCGGCCGGCCGTGTGACGCCGAGCTTCATGTAGTCGAGCATATTGGTGCCGCCGGCGATGAACTGGGCATTGGCCCGCGTCGGTTCTCTTCGGTCATTGCGTCCGAGAGCTATGGCGCCATCGACGTTAGCCGGTTTCTGGTAACTAAAGGGAAGCATGATCAGGCCCTCCCCATTTTGTCACGGGCCTGTTTCACCGCTGCAACGATGTTGGGATAGGCGGCACAGCGACAAAGATTGCCGCTCATATATTCACGGATATCATCGTCGGTCGAGGCGTGACCTTCATTGATACAGGCGATGCCCGAGAGGATTTGCCCCGGCGTGCAATAACCACACTGGAAGGCGTCATGATCCAGGAAAGCCTGTTGCATCGGATGCAATTCACCACCAGCGCTTTCGAGGCCCTCGATGGTCGTAATCTGTTTGCCTTGGTTCATGACGGCAAAGCTCATGCAGGAAAGCTGCCGCTTGCCGTCGACGAGAACTGTGCAGGCGCCGCACTGGCCATGGTCGCAGCCTTTTTTGGTCCCGGTCAGCCCGGCCGTATCTCGCAATGCATCCAGCAGGCTCGCTCGCACGTCAACATCAAGCTTATACTGCTGCCGGTTGATGGTGAGCGAGATGGACGCAGTACCATATGCTTTCACCGTCTGGACGGCACTCGGCGCCGCCGATGCATCACTGCCCCATACCAAGGGTACGGTGGCGACGCCGAACAAGGTTCCCTTGATCAGGGCGCGGCGGTTGAAATCGAGCGTGGAATCATGAGCGGCTTCGGTCATCGTGCACGTCCTTTTAATTTCAGGTGGCATGGCCGGTACGCCTTCGGGCCGGCTTGACGGTCAGAACTTCAGAGGCGCGGATGCGTTCCCAACAAAGTTCCCCTGCGTCATCTTGGTCGCGCAAATTTGAACATCAGCCGATTGCTGAGCGCCACCGCGGGCGCGGCGAGGACAAGTTCGCCCACCGCGCTGCAACCGACCCTTGTCACTTCAGTCGCATCACTGAGGCTGGTGCGCCGAATAACGACAAGTTTCGCTTAGTGCACGATATGTGATGCCTCGAAAACGAACGGCTTGCTAGCCGCGATCAGCCGAGCCGCCTCCTCGGTCGATTTGTCAGAGAGATCAAAACGGCGTAACGTGACAATCGGCGCGGCGACTAGATATCCAGGTCCGTTTGCCTCTGGAACGCACATTAATGTTGCTCTCCAACTTACTTACCCTCGAAGATGATGAAGTCGAGATAGTTGCGACGGTCGTCAAACTCTGGTGCGAAAAGAACCACGTTGACCTCGACAGCGATTGTGGGAAGTCTGCAATGGCCGCTGCGGTTAACCGCGTAGTCGCCGGTGAGAAAACGCCTGAGGCGCTTTACGAGGCGATTGCGATCCAAATGCACATCGAGCAGTATAAAAATCCACTCATTTGAATTCGCGAAATCGCTCGCATGGAGCACGCCAGGGCGGCCAGAGCCTCTGGCTTGCTGATTGTCCTCCCGAGCGCAAAGTGAGTGAGAGGCGCGTGTGGGTGAAGCGAGAAAAAGAAAGAAATCTTCGCAGGTCTTTTCCAGACGTGTGGATACACCGCCGCCAGTCCTTTACGCGAAACTTGAGTTACTGCTGGCGGCAGTTGCTGTCAAAGCCAAGTAGGCGTCGACATTACGGGAAGCGGGAGCGCTGTTTCCCTGAGTAATTCAACATTTTCGGCCAGCTGTTATTCCATAAAATATGCTCGAAAAATTCCTATGGACCTGCCGAAATCTGCAACACGATTCCGCGATTTCGTACCCGGTCCGTTATTTCTCTTTTTGTGGCATTCTCAAAACCGCAGATGGGCCGGTCGGTTCAGAAAGAACCTTGTGTCGTCTCGCCGCCATCATCGGTTACCGACAGGAGCGTGACGGATGATCTGCGCGGGTCAGTGGGATGGGGTCGTACAGAGAGTGACTATGAAGAGCGACAGCTAATTTGCGTTGAAGGCATGGGCTCAAGCACGCAATGCCCGCAACTCGTAAGACGGCACGCGCCGGCGCGTGCCGTCATCATCCCGATAAGCGGCAACCCTGCTCAAAAGAGGTGGAATAAAATCTACTTCCTCGAAGGTTACGGGGATTGTGTAAAGGACCGCGGCGTTTTCGTTCGCCCATTTCACCTCACGCCTTGTGATGGATGGAGGCGCAACGCTGAGCAGGACACCTAGCGCGGATAGCGCCATCGTCAAAGTGAGCAATGCGAATTCAACTGTCATGACGAACGGCGGAAGCGGTCCCATCAACGCACCAAGGATTGCTCCAGCCAGAAAAACCACAGCCGGAGCAGCCATAGACCAGATTGTTATCGGCGAGCGGAGCACATAATTCAACATAGCGGCAACTATCCTTAATGCTGGGATTTTGCAGAAAATTGATCAGAACGGCGACTGCGCAAGCAGCCAATCCCGACGATAGCCCACACTTCCAGGCGACCGTCAGAGCGCGACCTCATCGATTCTGACAAGTTCGGCGCCTAACGTGCAGTTGGCCAAGCGCATTTGTTCGTAGACGGCGGCCCTAAGATTTTGGACCAGACGAAACCGATCAGCGACCTGACGGGCCTGCGGAGGACCCTCCTTGCAGCCTGCGCAAAGAGGCAGCAGCGATCTTGGGCTCACGCCGAGACTAACAGGAGATGGCATATGGACTCGCCCTCACTTGTCATTTTGACCCGGTTGATATCGCGTCGAAGCCTGCTATGTTCTCTTTTTGTTTCGGCGTGAATTTTTCATGTCGACGCAATCGCCATCTTTGAAGCCGTCATGAACGACATGCGCACGGCCATTGCCCGAAAAATCGCCCATATCGACATAGACGCGTTTTATGCGTCGGTCGAGCAGCGCGATAATCCGGATTTGCGCGGCAAACCGCTTGCCTTTGGCGGATCGGCCGCCCGCGGCGTGGTGGCGGCGAGCTACGAAGCTCGCAAATTCGGCGTCCACTCGGCGATGCCGTCGGTCACCGCGAAGCGCAAATGCCCCGACCTGATCTTTGTGCCGCCGCGCTTCGATGTCCACAAGGCGGTCTCTCAGCAGATCCGCGAGATCTTCGCCGAATACACGCCGGTGATCGAACCGCTCTCGCTCGACGAAGCCTATCTCGATGTCACCGAAAATCTAAAGGGCATCGAGACCGCCACCGAGATCGCGTCGGAGATCCGCGCGAGGATTACGCAGGTCACCGGCCTTAACGCCTCGGCCGAGATTTCCTACAACAAGTTCCTCGCCAAGATGGTGAGCGACCTGAACAAGCCAAATGGTCAGGCAGTCATCAGCCCGAAGAAATGGGCCGGACTTCGTCGAGGCCCTTCCCGTCAAGAAATTTCATGGCGTCGGCCCGGCAACGGCCGAAAAAATGCACCGGCTCGGAATAGATACCGGCGCGGACCTCAAGGGAAAGACACTCGAATTCCTAGCCGAGCATTTCGGAAAGTCCGGACCTTATTTCTATGGCATTGCCCGCGGCATCGGCGAGCGTCAAGTCAAGCCGAACCGGGTGCGCAAATCCGTCGGCACCGAGGATACCTTCTCACAAGACCTTCATGCCTATGAGTCCACACGCGAAGGACTTCAGCCGCTGATCGAAAAGGTATGGGGTTATTGCAAGGCCAATGGGATCGGCGCCAAGACGGTGACGCTCAAGGTCAAATACGCCGACTTCAACTAGATCAACCGCAGCAAGACGGTTTCGGCACCTCTGCCAGCGATCACCGATCTGGAGGACATCGTCAGCCTGTTGCTGGCGCCGATCTTTCCGCCTCGAAAGGGCATTCGCCTGCTCGGCGTTACCCTGTCGTCGCTTGAACGATGCACCCCAGCCGCAGAACCGCAGTTGCGCCTGGCACTTTAGATCGTCAGCATCATCTGGGCAGGCGCTCTCCCGTGCTGCTTGACGCGCAGCGTCCCTGCCGGCAACGGCCGCAGGATTTCCTTTTCAGGCAGAAGGCCGTCAAGCCAGACCATGCGTTGGTCTTGTGTCAGCACCGCCATCTGCCGGTCATGGAGGCGCGATATCGGCATTCGCTTCGATGGTCAGGTGGCATAGGCCTCCGGCCAATCCTCAGTCGTCGGCCGCCAGATCCCCGCGAAATAAAACCAGTCGCCATGGGCGAGCGAAAAGCTGAAGCTCCTATGGCGAAACTCCGAGGCCGGCACCAGATAGCGGTGGGTGGGAAATGTCCGTCCTTCCGATCTGACGACGTTCACCGCCCGGGGACCGCCATCGCGAGGGCACAGTCCCTACGGCAGTTCCACCATCTCCACATCGCCGTCATGGCGCTTGATGATGACGCGGCGCTCGTCGAGCGGGGCATCCGACTGGAAAACGGCTGCGTAATTGGTGGCACATATCAAGAACACAAACATTAGACAAGGCCGATGGATAATTGTGTGCGGATAGCCGAAAACTGCTAGTCTCAATGGATGCGCCCAAATGAGACCGAACTTCAGCTGGTCATGCGGCACGTACGCGATGGCGCCATCGTCGCGCGGCAAGCTTTACTTATCAAAAGATTGGTCGCGCTCCGAATCGCGATCACCCTTGAGGCGAGTTGGACGTCGATGCTCCGGTACCCGCAGCCCACGATGTTTGCGAGAAGGACCATAGATGGCCTGACAGTTGACCGCCGTGCGGAAAGCCCAGCAGTGCAAATGGCTCGTTGAAGCCGTGTTGATTATTGAGGCTCCGGACGTGCGGATATCCATCTTGGCCACGGCATGACCGTGAGACGGAATACGGTAAAGCAGACTCTGCAGGAATCTGAAAATTCTACTTGCGAACAGGGCGGGCCATACGTTTGCACTGATGGGTTAGGCCCCTCGCGACGCGGACGCGCAAAACTGAGATGTGCCGTCGCTTGCGTTCACG
This sequence comes from Rhizobium sp. NXC24, assembly GCF_002944315.1. Classification (NCBI taxonomy): domain Bacteria; kingdom Pseudomonadati; phylum Pseudomonadota; class Alphaproteobacteria; order Hyphomicrobiales; family Rhizobiaceae; genus Rhizobium; species Rhizobium sp. NXC24. Next base: position 483,257 of record NZ_CP024314.1, on the reverse strand, counting down.
TCGCGCGGCACTCCCTGATCCATTGCCTCAGGCGGCACATAGCGTCATTTGGTGAAGACCCGACTTTGTCTGAATGGAAGATTGAATGGTTCTGTCCCTGAAAGGCGTCAGCAAGCATTACGAAACGGCGGAGGGCCCTCTGGCCGTCCTCAGTGACGTTGATCTCGACCTCGCAGCGGGGAACAGTCTCGCGCTGACAGGCGAATCCGGCAGCGGGAAGAGCACGCTTCTCCACCTTGCGGCCGGTCTTGACAAGCCGGACCGTGGGCGAATCGAGGTTGCCGGGCAAGCTGTTTCGGAGATGGACGACCGGGGACGAGCCGCTCTGCGACGCGGCATCGTTGGATTGATCTTCCAGCAGTTCAATTTGATTCCGTCTCTTGATGTGGCGGCTAACCTCTCTTTTCACGCGCGTCTGAGCGAGCGCTCGGACCCTGCTTGGGAGACGGAGCTGGCGGAACGATTGGGTCTTTTTTCTGTCATGCGCAGGTACCCCGAGCAACTATCAGGTGGCCAACAGCAGCGCGTCGCGGTCGGCCGAACCTTGGCGAGCAGGCCATCGCTCATCCTGGCGGACGAGCCGACCGGGAATCTCGATGAGGCCAATGGCGACGCCGTCATGACACTGATGTTGGAGTTGATCGCCGAGACCGGCTCTGCGCTGCTGATGGTCACCCACTCGACACGTTTGGCGGGCCGCCTCGATCGACAGGTGAAGCTCACGCAGGGGCGGATCGTCCCATGATCTTCTCCGGCCTGCGTGCTTTGCTTTCGCACTGGCAACGCCACCCGTTGCAGCTAGCAATGCTCTTACTGGGCCTGTCCTTGGCGACCGCCCTCTGGTCGGGCGTCCAGGCGATCAACGGAGAGGCACGCGCGAGCTACGACAGGGCGGCTGCCATACTGGGACAGGACAGGTACGACCAACTTGTTCCCACCAGCGGCGAGGAGGTGAGCCAGGAAACGTTTGCCCGCTTAAGCCGTGCCGGCTGGAAGGTCTCACCCATTGTCGAGGGCGAGTGGCGGATTGGCCCAAGCCGCATCCATCTTATTGGGGTCGACCCCGTGACCTTGCCGACAGGAGCATCGGCCCCAGCTCTGGGTATCACATCCGATCTCCTGGCCTTCATTACACCTCCGGGCCTTCTCTACGTTTCTTCCGAAACTGCCCAGCAACTCAAGGGCAATTCCACGCCGCCTCTCAAGGTCAGTCCGGGGATGCTTCCGAGTATTGCGATCGCCGACATCGGTATTGCCCAGGGTCTGCTGGAAAAGCCTATGCTGGTTTCCCGATTCGTCGTCTCGCCGGACCAGCCAATGGGGAAGCCGGAGCTCTCCGTGGTCGCACCCGAATTGTCGCTCAAAACGCCCGACGTGCAGGGCGACCTCAGCCGGCTGACGGATAGCTTCCACTTGAATCTGACGGCCTTCGGTTTTCTCGCGTTCGCGGTTGGCCTATTCATCGTCTATTCGACGATCGGGCTGGCGTTCGAGCAACGTCGCCCGACGTTCCGGACATTGAGGTCCCTGGGGGTCCCCGCGACGACGCTTATGGGCTTGTTGCTTGTCGAGCTTTTGGTCTTGGCGGTGTTCTCCGGCCTAGTAGGCGTTGCTCTTGGATATATCCTCGCGTCATTCCTTCTGCCCGGCGTCGCCGCGACGATCCGTAGCCTCTACGGCGCGAGCGTCGATGGAGCATTGACGTTCCGAAGCGGTTGGGTCTTGAGCGGAATGGCGATCGCGGTCGCTGGCACGCTCCTGTCTGCGGCGAAAAGTCTCTGGCAGACATCGCGCATGCCACTTCTCGCGCCAGCTCAACCGAGAGCCTGGGCCAGGGCGTCCGAGCGATTGATTTTGGCGCAGTCGGCGGCAGCCCTCGTTCTGCTCATCGCCGCCGCCGCTCTCTCGCAATGGGGCTCCGGGCTTGTCATGGGCTTTGCGGTTCTCGCATGCCTGCTGCTTGGCGCAGCCTTGCTGCTGCCTGGCGTACTCTCGGGCTTTCTCGCTTTGATGTCGCGCACGTCCGCGCGACCCGTAGCCCGCTGGTTTTGGGCCGACACCCGGCAACAGATACCCGGCCTAGCGTTGGCGCTGATGGCACTGCTGATCGCCCTGTCGGCGAATGTGGGGGTCGGCACAATGGTTTCCAGCTTCAGGGAGACCTTTACCGGTTGGCTTGACCAGCGATTAGCCGCCGAGCTCTATCTCACGGCGAGAACGGACGAGGAGGGAGACAGGCTGGCTCGCTGGCTCCGGCCCAGAGTCGATGCGGTCCTTCCGGTTTGGAACGCCGAAGGCGATATCGACGGTCAGCCCGGCCAGGTCTTCGGTGCTGTCAACCATTGGACCTACCGCGATAAATGGCCGCTCCTCGAGGCCGTGCCGGATGCCTGGGACAGGATCGTCAGTGGTGACGCTGCACTGGTCAACGAACAACTGTTTAGACGAGGCCACCATAGTCTCGGCGATATCATCTCGCTGCCACGCGGCTGGAAGGTCCCGATCGTCGGCGTCTACTCGGACTACGGAAATCCCACCGGCCAGGCCATCGTCGCTATCGATGCCCTGACTCATCACTATCCCAACGTCGCGCGCCTGAGGTTTGGCGTGCGCGTTGACCCCCAAAAGGTTTCTGGACTGAGGCGGGAGGTCGTGGACGTCTTCGGACTTCCCCCGCAGAACGTCGTCGATCAGGCGGACCTCAAGCGGCGTTCGGCCGAAGTATTCGAGCAGACGTTCTCGGTGACCGCCGCCTTGAACGTCTTGACCCTTGGCGTGGCTGGGGTCGCGCTCTTCGCGAGCATGACCACGCTCTCGGGAATGAGGCTCCCGCAATTGGCCCCGGTCTGGGCGATGGGTCTGACCCGGCGGCGGCTGGCTCAGCTGGAGCTTTGGCGAACGATGCTGCTTGTCCTCGTAACCTTTGTCCTGGCTATTCCTGTTGGCATCGCGCTCGCCTGGGTGCTTCTCGCCGTAGTGAACGTCGAAGCATTCGGATGGCGGCTGCCTCTTCGTCTTTTCCCGGCAGACTGGCTTAGACTTGGTGGGGTCGCAATTTTGGCGGCGCTTGTTTCCGCCCTCGTTCCATTGCGGCGGCTTTCGAAGGTCACACCCGCCACGCTTTTGAAGGTGTTTGCGAATGAACGCTAAGTTATGTCTCTGCGTCGTCCTGACGTTTTACCTGGCCGAGCTTGGCGTTGCCAAGGCCCAAGGCTTCGCCGGACTTGGCACGAAGGCCGAAGGTTTCGCTCTTCCGACACCTGGCGGCAGGTTCGACTTCCCCAAGGACCATGGCCCACACCCAGATTTCCGAATCGAGTGGTGGTACGTGACGGCAAATCTGAAAGGATCGGACGGCATTGACTACGGCGCGCAATGGACACTTTTTCGGTCGGCTGCCGCGCCTGGCGATAAGTCGGGATGGTCCAGTCCCCAGGTCTGGATGGGCAACGCCGCCGTGACGACGCCCGACAGGCAGTTCTCGGCAGAGCGGCTCGCCCGTGGCGGTGTCGGTCAGGCCGGGGTGAACGCATCTCCCTTTTCCGCATGGATTGATGAATGGAACCTAGCCGCGCGGAAGCCTACGTTGGGAGGAGACGAGCTTTCGCATTTGATGATGTCCGCAACGGGTCCCGATTTCTGGTACCGGTTTGATCTCGATGCGAGCGGGCCGATCGTGCCACAGGGAGACAACGGATTTTCAGTCAAATCGGCAGACGGGCAAGCGAGCTACTATTACTCTCAGCCGTTCTACTCGGTCTCCGGTGCGCTACACCTGCCTGGCAAGGAGGTTGCAGTGACCGGGAAGGCATGGCTGGACCGGGAATGGTCGAGCCAGCCTCTCGCGGCAAACCAGATAGGCTGGGACTGGTTCTCGCTCCATTTTGATAGCGGCGAGAAGTTGATGGGGTTCCGCCTGCGCGATAGTGTTGGCGGAGGCTTTACCTCGGGTACCTGGATATCGGCGCAGGGTAAGCCAACGACGATCCCGCCCAACCAGCTCAGGCTAACGCCCGGAGCTACCGCGTCGGTTGCTGGCCGAAACGTTCCCGTGAGGTGGCGCCTTGAGCTGCCGGAAAGGGGTGTTGATGTGAGTGTGTTCGCCATGAACGACCAGGCGTGGGTGGCAGGCCAGTTTCCTTATTGGGAGGGGCCCGTACGAGCGACAGGGTCATTCAACGGGCTAGGCTATTTAGAGATGACGGGCTATCGGTAGTGAATTCTAGTCTCGACCAGGGTGCATCCCTGAGAGGGAGCCACGTTACTCATTACGTGTCCGGAGCGCCACCCTGCGGCGTCAGGCCCGAGCGTTTTGGTGATTATGCCTGTCGAGACCAACGGCCAAGAGATCACGAGATCGGACCGCTGGTCCTATAATGAACCTCTCTCCGAACCGCAATTTGCAGACTAACCGGGGCTGCGCCTGCGCAACAATTTCAACGAGGACTCCTGCACCGTGAAAGTCTGACGAGGCATCCGCCGAACCCGGCCGGATTTTGGCTCGATTGATGGCCTTGTAACTTTTATTGCTCGTATGCGTTTAGGCTAAGCATGGCGAGAAGTTACAACGCCTCAATCCGCATTCAGCCTTGATCAACTCTCTTCGCTCACAGGTAGGTTCCGACAAAGACATGCATCAGTCGCTGATTAGCCCTCCGGTACATTCGGACGCCCTCTGGACAATCGAGCGCGGCATCTCCCCAATCGTCGCGACCGCCATCCACGAAGGGCACTCTGTTCGTAAGGAGCTGGAGAGCTTGTATGCGCTTTCATCGGACGAGCGTCTTCGCGAGGAAGATCCATTCACGGAGTTCACCACACGCGACGTCCCGAATCGGATCGTTTTCCATAGGTCTCGTTTCGAAGTCGACATCAACCGCAGTCGCGATGCGGCGATTTACTTCGCGCCGGAACAGGCCTGGGGGCTGAAGGTCTGGAAGGACGAGCTTTCATCCAACCACGTCAAGGCCTCCCTCCAGACCCATGACGAATATTACGAAATGCTGCTGGCCTTTTTGAAGGGTATCGAGCGCTGGCACTGCCGGTTCGTGGTTCTCGATATCCATAGCTACAATCATCGTCGAGGAGGAGCCGCGGCGGCTCCAACGGAACAGGCAAAAGCGCCGCATATCAATATTGGCACGTTCTCCATCGACCGTGTCCGCTGGTCGCACGTGATCGATATCCTCACGGACCATTTCCGGTCTTGCGAGATCAACGGCTGCCGGCTCGACGTCCGGGAAAACATTGCCTTCCAGGGGAAGGGCGAGCAGACCCGCTTCATCCATGAGCATTTTCCCCTCTCCGGCTGTGCCATCGCAGTCGAATTCAAGAAGTTCTTCATGGATGAATGGACGGGTGAACCGGATCTCGATGTCCTCGAAAAGCTCCGCGGCATCGTCGCATCCGCCGTTCCCTTGCTGGAGCAAGCGGTGGGATCAAGGCGATGAGCAAGGCGAGTTCGCTCAGCCGGCAGGACGAGCCGGATTGGATAGGAGATATCCTGACCTGTATCCGCGAAGGCAAGTCGATCCGCCGCGAGCTGCCCGGCGGCGGCCGCCTACATATCGACCGGCCCTTGCCGTTTCTGTGCGTCCATATCGCGAAAGAGGGTGCCGAACCCACCGCCCGGGACGTTGCCCAAGCCAATGCCTCCTACCTGGTAGCGCCGCATGCGGCCGCGGCCATACCGTTGATTGAGGCTGTCGCGAGTATCCTAGAAGAGCGATTTGGCGCTTTCATGCTCCTCGACGTCGGCGAACTGTCACAGGACAGGTTTTTGACCGACGACGCGCCTTTCCTGCCGCCCTTCGAAGTGTCGATCTGGTCGAGCGCTGATGCGATTGCAGCAGCCGACGCATTCTCAACGGCGGTCAGCGACAGCGAAGCCCGGTTCCGTACGCCGCGCGTAGAAAATATGGAGGCCGCTCCCTCGCGCGATGACAAACAGCTTGCTCGCGAACTCGGCTGCTCGGCGATCGCCGTGAGGTTTGCACCGATCTACCGCCAACCCAACTCCGAAGAAATTTATCCGGAACTTCGCGAACAGCTTGTTGGCATGCTCTTCGATGCGGGCCTGCAGGCTTTCGCCTCCTTCATAGGCTCACATCAGCTCTTCAAGCTGACCACACATAGGGCGCTGGGACGCAAAGCGTTCATCGACGCGGTTTCCAGGGTGGACCGTAGCGTCGATGAGGTCGCGTCGACCTTCGATTTTCTTCTGGCGGTGACACCCATTAATGCGGAGGCGGCGTTTGAAGGCTTTAAGGCCGATGGCCGCGAGGCTCAGCCGACCTTTCTCTACCGCCCGCTCGGATTGCAGGTGGAGGCGATCAAGCGGAAGCTTTTCTCAATCTCCTTCGAGCATCTCGAAGACCCTGTGCTCCATCAACTTTATCGCGAAAAGCAGCAGGAGCTCGATCTGCAACTCTCACTGCTGTCGTCGCGGCAGAGCCCGAAGTTCGTCGAGTTCAGCCGTGCACTCTATGAGCCGGTCGAGCGGCCGCTGCTGCGCGAGGCCAGGACAATCCTGACAGCTTTGGCCGGAAACGAGCGGAGCGGCGATGACGGCGCGGGCGTGGAAAACAGGATTGCCGACTGTTTCCAGGTGGAGCGGCAAGCCAAAGCTATGATCGCTGCTTATCAGCGGCAGGGAAATGACTTCGAGGCGTCGGTCGAGGTTCGCGACGACTTGCCCTCCGGCCTGATGGTGTCCGGACATCGTTTGCTGATCGCCCGTAGCACGCTGATGGATATGCGCCGCGTCGAACCCCTCCTGTCGCATGAGATCGGTGTCCATCTGCTGACTTATTTCAATGGTTCGGCCCAGGGACTGCGCCTCTTTCGCACAGGGCTTTCGGGATACGAGGGTATGCAGGAAGGCTTGGCCGTTTTTGCCGAATACCTCTCCGGCGGCATGACGCCGGAGAGGCTCAAGCTGATTGCGAGCCGGGTCGTTGGATGTGCGTGTATGCTCGATGGTGCGACATTTGCTGAAACCTATTCCGTGCTCGTCAACGACTATAACTTCTCCGAACCGGCGGCCTTCAACCTCGTCCTGCGACTCTATCGAGGCGGCGGCCTTGCAAAGGATGCGATCTATCTGCGCGGACTGCTCGCCTTGCTCGACCATCTCGAAAATGGCGGTGCTCTGGAGCCTTTCTGGATGGGCAAAATTGCTGCGTCGCATTTCAAAGTCATGCAGGAGCTTGCCGAGCGCGGACTTCTCCGCTTGCCGGCGATCCACCCAATCTTTCTTGACAATGACGGCGGGCGTGCGCGGCTGGAACGGGCCAGAAGCGGCATCCGCCCGCTCGACTTGATCCAACGACAGGAGCCGTGAATGCGGATTGCATTTTTTGTGAATTCCATCAAAGGCGAAGCCGGTTATTACACGACGACCGCGCTCGCGCTTGCCGGCATGGCTCGCGGTCACGACGTTTCTTATTTGACGCCAGGCGACTTCGTGCTTCACCCCGACGACAACCTGATGATCCGCGCCACTAACCTCAAAAACGGCAAGCCCAAAAAAGCCGATGCTTTCATCAGTGCATTGCAGGGCGATCAGGCGGAAATTCAGACCATCAACGTCAGCGAGATCGACGTGCTGTTCTTACGAAACGACCCATCTGAAGATGCCGATGAACGGCCGTGGGCGGCACATGCTGGTGCGATCTTCGGAAGGCTTGCGGCCGAGCGCGGCGTGCTAACCGTCAACGATCCCGAAGGACTGATACGCGCTCAGAACAAGCTCTATTTTCAGGATTTTCCGCAAGCCGTGCGGCCGACCACGCTGATATCGAAAAGCTTCGAGGAAATCCGCGTTTTCATCGATGAGCAGAAACAGGGTGTCATCCTGAAGCCGCTGCAGGGCTCAGGCGGCAAGAACGTTTTCAAGATCGCCTCCAGCAAGGAAGCGAACCTCAATCAGATCTTCGAGGCGGTCAGCGGCGAAGGGTACCTGATTGCACAGGTCTATCTTCCCGACGCGACGGCCGGCGATATCCGGCTGTTCCTGATGAATGGCCGGCCGTTGCAGCGTGACGGCGCCTATGCCGCCTTCCGGCGCGTGCCGGCAAAGGGCGAGGTCCGTTCCAACATGAATGCGGCAGGCACCCCCGCTGCCGTCGAAATCACGCCCAAGATCCTCGCGGTCGCCGAATTGGTACGGCCCAAGCTCGTCGAGGACGGCATGTTTCTCGTCGGCCTCGATATCGTCGGCGACAAAATCCTCGAGATCAACGTTTTCACGCCCGGAGGCCTGCCCGATATTGCTGAACTTTACGGCGTCGATCTGACGCCAGAGGTCATCATCGCGCTGGAGCAGAAGGTGGAGATGAGGAAGAATTATGCCGGCAGGATTTCAAACCGGAGGCTGGCAACTCTTTAGTCTGTCGACCTGAGAAACAGGTGACGAATTGTACCGGAGACATGGGTCCCACGCTTTTGCTTTTACCGGAGGACATGCAATACGCTGGGCAACGCCATTGCCGCAGCGAGCCCGTAGGCGCCGCCCCGACCGCAGTCGACGATGTGAATTTGCTGCTGCCTGAACCTTGCATGCCGATGCGATTTCGGATGGATCGGCGACTATCGCCATGCGACGCATCGATGATGCGACTGCAGATGCTAATGGCCTTGATGGCCGTCTGCATCGACGCGTCGGCCTGCGGAGTGGACGGGTATATCCCTCGCCTTTCCCTTTCTCTGTCGTGCCCTTGAAATCGATGTATATTATGGCAATATACATCAATGATTAATTGGGACCAGATCACCGGCTTCGACTGGGACGCGGGAAACGCCCGCAAAAGCGCTGAAAAGCATGACGTCGGCCAGGGCGAAGCGGAGCAGGTGTTTTTTAACGAGCCGCTCCTGATGGTTCCCGACGCAAGGCATAGCGCCGAAGAGCGACGCATCCACGCTCTCGGGCGCACCGACGATGGAAGGCTGCTGCATATCACCTTCACGCTTCGGCATAACCAATCGAAGATACGAGTGATCTCGGCCCGGGATATGAGCCGCAAGGAACGGAGCAATTATGAGCAAGACGTTTAAGCCAGTACCGGAATTCAAGACGGAAGCGGAAGAACGCGCCTTTTGGGAAAGCCAGGATTCCGACGATCATGTCGACTGGAGCAAGGCTGAACGTGTGCGCATGCCGAACCTGAAACCATCCTCGACATCAATCTCGCTGCGGCTGCCGAACGCGCTGCTTGAACGGATCAAGATCGCGGCGGGCAAACGAGACGTACCCTACCAATCGCTCATCAAGATCTGGCTCGCGGAAAAGGTCGACGCTTCTGGCGCGCAACGATGACGTTTGCGGGATTGACGAGAACACGGTGGAGCGCACGGCGGCGAAGTGATCCATGGTCACCTTCCTTTCATTTCAGACCCGGCACAGATGGCCGGTAAAAGCGACTAGAAATTATCACTTAGATAGTCAGCCTTCAGTCGTATAAATTTACAAGCGCACCTGTCACCCCGCACCTGGGTGCTGATGAACGCTCTTTTCGGTCACCCGGCTCTGCCTTGCCCCACGAGGCGGAGCCGGTGGTTCTTTCTTACTTTGTGCGGCGCGGTGGCAGCATTCGTGCCCTGAGCAGTTCAGGACCTGCCCTACCAAAAATTGCTCGCCCGAGGGTCTAGAGGCGGTTGATCTGACCTTCGGCCTGCCGTTGCTCCAACGGCAGTTCGATGGCGTTGTTCACCGGGTGGATGTCTCTGCGCCGGACGCGAGGGAATGTAACGGCCCGATTGCTACCGCGGGGAATATGGCTTGACGCGTGCGGCGATCTCTTCGTCGAGGACAAAGCAATCGAGGAACTCCTGCCATTTTTCGGCTGACCGACGCGCCTCAGTCAGCATCTGCCTAAGTTCGTCGATGCCATCGTCTGTCAGAGCGGGTGTGCTCTCGTCATCTCCGGTCACGACGCTGATGATATTCCCATAGGTCAGGTTGTCATCATTGCTGATGATCTCCCTGAGGAGGTCGACGTCCTCATCGAGGATTTCGGCGACATAGTCGATGGTGAAGACGAAGCTGACCGTTGCCATCAAGCGGCCTCGGCGCAGATGATTGCCGCTGTCGGCTTCCAGTTCCATGGAAGCAGCTCCGCGAGGCGATTTATCTTGTGATCCTGAATGCGGTCGAGCACATCAGCCAGATAGGCCTGCGGATCAAGGCCATTCATCTTGGCGGTTTCGATAATCGTCATGGCCCGCGCCAGGGTTTCTGCTCCAGTGTCGGCACCCGCGAAGAGCCAGTTTCGTCTTCCAACGCCGATAGGACGCAACGCCCGCTCGGCGGCGTTGTTATCGATTGCGACACGGCCATCTTCCAGGAACAGGCAGAATGAAGACCACCTGCTCAAGCCGTACCGGAAAGCGCCCGCCAGATCGCTCTTGCCGGGGATACGGGTCAGTTGCGCTTCGGCCCAGACGCGGAATGCTTCGACCTTTGCCTTGCTGTGCTTCTGGCGCGCGGCAAGACGGATATCGGCAGACTTGCCTGCAATGCCGCGCTCGATGTCGTAAAGCGCGCCGATACGGTCGAGAGCCTCGCGGGCAATCTCGGATTTGTTCGAGGTCCAGATATCGTGGAAGTCGCGCCGCCAATGCGCCCAACATGAAGCCTCCCGGAAGCGGCGTTTCCCGTCCGTTCCGGCCTCATATAACTTCGCATAGCCTTTGTAGCCATCGGCCTGAAGGATGCCGCTCGCCTCCTTGAGGTGACGGTGAACGTGCTCTTCCTTCCAGTCGGGAGCAAAATAATAGACCGCACCGGGCGGAGCTATGCCCGCCCATGGGCGCTGGTCCCGGACATAGGTCCAGAGCCTGCCCTTCTTCACCCCTTTCCCCAGCCCCTTGTCGCGTAGAGAACGATCCAGAACCCGGATCGGCGTGTCGTCGGCGTGGAGAAGGTCGCTGCTCATGATCGCGGCTTCGATCAACTCGATCAGCGGCAGGAGCACCTGCATGGCGCGGCCACACCAATCGACCAACGTGCTGTCGGGGATATCAACGCCCATGCGGGCGAAGATTTCGTTCAGGCGATAGAGCGGCAAGTGGTCGTCGAACTTCGAGACCAGGATATAGGCCAGAAGACCAGCGCCCGCCATGCTGCCCGATATCGGACGGCTGGGCGCGGGCAACTGCACCATCTTCTCGCAGCAGCGGCAGGACTTCTTCAGCCGGGCGATCTCGATGACCTTCATCTGTGCGGCGATCATGTCGAGGATTTTGCTGACGTCTTCGCCGACAAGCCGCAGTTCGCCACCACAAGCGGGGCAGCACGTTCCGGGATCAAGTTCCCTGCGCTCGCGAGCGGCCTTGTCCGACACGCGCGGACGGCGGCGCATGGTCTTTTCAGGCATGCTTTCCTCAGGCGCGGCAGGCTCCGTTTCTTCGTCCTCGGCGAGTGGCTCGCTGCTGCCTTCCGAAGCGGCAATCATCAGGTCCTCGAGCGCCAGTTCCAACTGCTGGATTTCCCGTTCGATCTTTTCCGACGACTTGCCGAAGCCATGTTTCTTCAGCCTGGCGATGCGCAGCCGCAGGGACTGGATCAACTGATCATGCGCCTGCAAGGTCGCAGACATCTTCGCGTTCTTCGCCTCAAGCGAGGCGATCATCGCCTTCAGGAAGGCCGGATCATCGGGAAGATTTTGGCTCGCGTTTGACATGAACCTGACTACCACAGGTCAGGGTCAATATCCATAAAAACACGCAGATTCAGGGAGATAAAGTCAACCGACACGGGCCGGAGGAACGCCCCAGTCGGGCCGTCGCCAATCAATCCCTTCCCACAGCATTGCCAGTTGAGCAGACGTCAACCGGGCTGCTCCATCTGCTGCCAAGGGCCATGGAAACCGCCCTTTCTGCAAGATTTTGTAATAAAGGCAGAACCCCTGGCCGTCAAAATACAATAGCTTCAAACGGTCGCCCCGCTTGCCCCGAAACGCGAAGACCGCACCTCCCGTCGGCTTCTGGCGCAGCACATCCTGGGCAAGAGCAGCCAGCCCCTCTATCCCCTTGCGCATGTCCGTGACACCGCAGGCGATATAAACCCGAACACCTGTCCCAGGCCCGATCATGCCGCCTCGATTGCCCGGATCAGGCGCTTCAGTGCAACCACATCAACATCGCCACTGAAGCGAAGGCTTCGTCCGCAGCGCAGTTGCAATTCCATCATTGCAGGCAAAACCTGCATGCCTTCAAAAGCCCGAGCCTCTTTGCTGTCCCCTGCCGGCGGCATGTCCAGCGGCAGAAACACCGTCGTCGACGGCGGCGACAGCAGGCCCTTCTTCCGCAATTCACGCCGCCAGGTGTAAACCTGCTGCCGCGTGACCGAATACCGGCGCGCCACCTCTGTCACCGACGCGCCGTCGACGCCTACCGACAGCACGACCTCCAGCTTGCTCTCATCACTCCAACGTCGGCGACGTTCATCGCCGAGAATTTCCACGCGCATCACAGGTCTCGCCTAAAGCACGTCGCTAACGACGTCGTTATAGACGGGTCATAAACAAGTAAGCCGATCTCCGACAGGCGGCCACAATCGGGCGGTTACGAGGGAATCGCATAATAGGAATGAGTTCGGTGTCGATTGCATCATCGATCTATGCAGCCAGTGGTCCCGATCTCTTAGCGCATAACCAGGGGTCGCATCTCGGCAAAGGCCACACATCCTTGCTATGAGCAGGATGGAAGCGCCAGCAATTGGGCGACGAAGAAAAACGATTCGATCAATCACAGCATCATTCGGCTCATAATTGAAGAGGCATGACTGGCGACCCGGTGCAAGGCGAGGCTCACCGTGCCTTCCAGAATGCGTTGGGCACCAGGCGCCAAGGCGAAGTCCGCGATCTAGCCCTCCCGGAACCGTCCCCTCTCGGATACATGACCTTTCCCAAGCAGCATTGGGCAAAGCTTCATTCGACAAATCCGATCGAGCGTCTCAACGGCGAGATCAAGCGGCGCACAGAGGTCGTCGGTATCTTCCCCAACGACGACGCCATCGTCAGGCTGGCCGGAGCCTTGCTCCTGGAGCAGAACGACGAATGGGCCGTCCAGCGGTCCCGCTACATGACACTTGAGACAATCGCCACGATGAGCGATGATCCGCTCATCAGCTTGCCAGCCGCAAGCTGATCAATTCCCGGCCCTGTCCGGAAGGCACGGCGACCGCCGAAGCTACACCAATCCATGGGACACGATCTGTCCTTGTCAGCGTGCGTTGCGACTTTACGATCATTTAGGGCCAATGATTGCCTTGAAGGGATTTGAACCAGAGTGCCCTTTTTCATTGAAACCGTCGAATTTTTAAGCAATGTACGGGTTTGGAATTTGAACCGAAGTTCGCATGCCCTAACGCCACAATGCGGAAATAGGCACGGCGTATAGACGTTCTCCAAAGGGGACCACCTTTTGATGGTCATACAAGACAAAGCCTGAAACAAATCTTTCTCCAGATGTCTCGGCCAGAATTCGCAATCCAGAAAAATCGGTGCTTGAGACGGTAGCTGCCGCCTTTATCTCGATGCCGACAATATGTCCTCTTCTGTCTTCGATAACGATATCGACTTCATTTTGCTGCTTGTCGCGAAAGTGTGAGAACTCAAAGCGTTCTCCCCCGCCACTCGCGAGTTTAAGAATTTCGGCGAAGACGAAGGTCTCCAGCAATGGTCCATATTGTCCCCTCTCTGCCCGTAGCCGGTCGAGGGAGAGGTCTCGGAGGGAGGCAAGAAGACCAGAATCAAGAAAATGTATCTTGGGTGTCTTGATGAGGCGTTTGAGCTTATTGGAAAACCATGGTTGCAAGGTTCGAGCGAGGAATAAGCTCTCGAATATGCCAACGTATTTTTGTGTTGTGATGTGATTCATCCCGATAGCGGCACCGATACCAGAGTAGTTCACGAGTTGACCCGAATGCTCCGCAAGAATGCGTAGCAACCGCGGCATTTGAGTGATCTGCTCGATTTGTGCCACATCGCGAACATCGCGCTGAACGATTGCCTGGATATAATCCGCATACCAGTCCTGTCTTCGGGTCGAGGTTTTGCGACCCAACGCCTCGGGATATCCACCGCCCAGAACTGCAGCCATCAAGTCGTCGCCGACGACGGAATCCCCAGCTTTTGCATCGTTTCGAAAGGCATCGAGCAAGAATCTGCCGCCCGCCGCCCTGATTTCGCTTTGAGCGAGCGGCAGTAATCGGACGACCTCCATGCGTCCTGCCAGTGAGTCTGCCACGCGTGGCAATGTCATGAGATTGGCTGAGCCCGTCAGGAGGAAACGTCCCGGACGTTGGTCGGTATCCACGCTTTCTTTGATTGCCAGCAGCAGCTCGGGAGCGCGCTGAATCTCGTCGATGATGGCCCGGTTCATTCCTCTGACGAAACCAACGGGGTCTCGCTGAGCTGCTTCCAGAGTCGTCGCATTGTCGAGTGTGTAATATTCCATCTCTGGACTGGCCATCTTCCTGGCCAGCGTCGTTTTGCCGGATTGTCGGGGACCGACGATCAATACGACGCGTGTATCTGATATCGCGTCGTTAATCCGCTGCTCGGCGAGCCTTGGATATATCGCCATAGATTTGCTCCCGGTGACCATTTGAAACTATGGCATTGACTAATTGAAAGTCAACATATGACGATTTGAAATTTATATAGCGCCCATTTGAAACCAGAAACCCAAAAAATCAATCTATAATTGGCGAGAGCATCAGCATCTAGGATGACAACATTACGGATTATCTGGTTGCCTCAAATCGATTTGTTGCCAAAACGATAAAAGACAAAACTGAAGGTGGCTGGGGCCCGGTCCTCGATTTCGAAACGCCAAAGCCTCAACTCCACGGGAACAATCCCCTTTTTAGGCAGATTCTCCGGCGCGTCTATCTTGAAATTGAATGTGCCGTATCCAGCCTCTCCCGCTGTCGTACCGTCGAAGAAAAAACGTTTTTGAACATTTTCTTCTATGTTTTGATCAGGCGAGACAAGACTTGCATAATCACGACTGAAGGAGAGGCCTCACACGTCTCACTTTTTTCCCAGTGGATCGATCTGTCGCATTTTAGCTTATTGCGACAAATAGAGTTGCATGGCCTTTTCTGCCGATGCTCTTTGAGCGAAAGCCGAACGTTCCTCCCGGTGGCCCAACGCTTGCTCTGGAGTTCGGATGCGTCGGAGTTTCTTGAAGCCTCGCATCATTGATTGCTTTGTGGTTCAGACAGCCGCTAATGCCCGATGAAAGATACTTCGGTTAAGAAGGGCCAGCCGCTGTTTTGCTCGCGAACCACTGCGTTCTCGACGATCTGCAAGCTTTCGGGTGCGGACTTCGGCCTGTCCAGCTCTGGCCGTGGACCGGTCGCCAAGCCACGCAACACCTTCGGCGACAGCGTATCGGCATGCAATGGCGGTTTGCGAATACCCAGTCGATGGGCGAATGGTGGTCGCCGGGGCCGCTGGTCCCCCAGCTCAATTCTCTGTGTCGGTCTCTGCGGCCGCAAAAAAATCAGAGTCTGCAGAAAACGGACTTTTTCAATTGACGATTCGCTGTTTGCCGCTTGCCCGCGGGCTCATGTGAGGCCATTCTTAGATCGGATCCTGGCGGCGCGGTAAGACGAGAGGTCAGGCCTGCAACGCTCAATCTCGACCTCACAGTACTTGACGTGGCGCCTTTGCTCGACTGATCCCCGAGCGAGGAGGTTGTCCATGTCCCCGTCTTATGTCGACCATCCGCTACAACCGGGCGACCGGGTCCCGAACGTTGAGTTCGATGCGATCTCGCGCGAAGGGAAGATCGCACTTGACGATTTTCGTGGCCGCAGCCCATTGTTGATCGGTTTGTTTCGAGGCTTGCATTGCCCGTTCTGCCGGCGCCACGTCGCTGCCATGGCATATCTCAGCCCGATACTGCGTGAGAAAGGCGTCCAATCCCTGGCGGTGGTAAACACCCCGGTCGAACGCGCGCGGCTCTATTTCCGTTACCATCCGATACCCGATCTTCTCGCGGCTTCCGACCCGGCACGGGCTTCGCACCAAGCGTTCGGCTTACGCGAGGTCGGGCTCGACATGGTCATGGCAATAAGGATCGAACTTCCGGGCGAGTTGCCCGAGCCTATGGGCGTAATGGCAATGGACGAATTTCTTAACGAGAAGGAAGGATATCAAATTACGGAAGCCGATGAGCAGATGATGACTGCCGACCACGGGCAGCTTGTCGGTCAGTTCCTAATAGACCGAGAGGGCATCGTGCGCTGGAGCTTCACTGAAGTTCTGGAGGCTGGGCTTCAGACATTCAAGGCACCTAATTCCCAGGAATTGATGTCGGTCGCTTCGCAAGTCGCACTTTAATAGAGATATGCGCTAAGGGTCCCGGGTGTCTGAATCACCTGTTTTTCGCACATCACCGAGATCGGAAGGGTTTGGGGACTGAACCGCTATTTCGTTCACCCGCTGAGCGCGCAGGTCGTCTTGTCGCGACCTTCGGGGAGCAGCCTTTGATGCGCTTGAAAGCGGTTCCGAATGCACTTTGAGATGCATAGCCGAGCGTTGCAGCCACCTCAGCGATGTCCAAACCGGAAAAAAGACGGGAAGCTGTCGACCGACAGCAATGATCGCGAAATGATCCAGTATCCTGAGTTCCTGGAAGGCGATGGAGGCCCGGGAAGCGGTGGCTAACCAGACAATGCTCATTCGTCGGAAGCATCCCAGCGTCGGCCGTCTCCAGATGTTCCGAGCTAAGTCAGGATCGCGAATGATTTCGAAACCCCTCCACCCGATGTCGATCTAACCGCTTAGCCTACTCGCCCCGGCGAGACGGTCCCTTCCATTGATGTAACGCTAATCGGCGCCTGTACCAAACATACCTATTTTTCCTTTGCCAAGAGGGCGGCCAAGAAGATGCAGCGTATTCAATGGAATGAACGGGATTCGGAAACCGAGAGCTGGGCAGGTGCTAAGCTATTGACGTTAGATTCTTTTGACTCGGAACAATAAGTGGAGTGATTCTGTTGACTCGCATTGGTTGCTGGAGGAGTGCGATGAAATGGTGGCCCCGCGGGCAAATTGGAAAGGGTACATAAAGTTCGGCGAGGTGGCGTTTCCGGTCGCGCTTTATACGGCTGCATCCTCCTCCGAACGGATCGCCTTCAATACGCTGAACCGAAAGACCGGCAATCGCGTCCGACGTGAATTCGTCGACAGCGAAACCGGTGATCCCGTCGAGCGGGAGGATCAGGTCAAGGGTTTCGAGATCGAGGACGGACGCTATGTCGTCCTTGAAGCGGAAGAAGTCGCCGCCGCTATTCCCGAAAGCGACAAGACGCTGAAGATCGAGGCTTTCATTCCCTGTGACGACGTCGACGACATCTATTTCGACAAACCCTATTACTTGGCGGCCGACAAGATGGGCAGCGACGCATTCAAGCTGCTGCGCGATGGCATGAACAAGGCCAGGGTTGCGGCGATCGCCCGGACGGTCCTCTTCAGACGCCTGCGCACGCTTCTCATTCGCCCGCACGGCAAAGGATTGGTCTGCTCCACCTTGAACTTCGATTATGAAGTCCGGTCGTCCGAGAAGGCGTTCGACGAAATGCCCGATCTGAAGATCGAAGGCGAAATGCTGGACCTTGCCAAGCACATCCTCAACACCAAGAAGGGCGCGTTCGATCCGAAGCAGTTCGATGACCGCTATGAGGCGGCCGTCGCCGAACTGGTGAAGGCCAAGACCGAGGGCCGGACGCTGCCGAAGAAAAAGGCGCCGCCGGCTTCGAAGCCGAGCGACCTGCTGCAGGCGCTGCGTGAGAGCGCCGGCATGTCCGCACCAGCAAAGACAAAGCGCACGGCCGCCAATGGCAATGCCGGCAAGAGCAGGCAAAAGACCGCACGGGCAACCGCATCGAAGCCGCGCAGTTCCGGCGGCCACCAGCAGCGCCGCGCCGGGTAATCGGAGGTTGCCATGGCGATCCGCCCTTATTGGAAAGGTTATCTGAAACTCTCGCTCGTCACCTGTCCGGTGCAGATGATGCCGGCCACCTCCGAAAACGAGAAGGTCCGCTTTCACACGCTGAACAGGCAGACGCAGAACCGCGTCGTCAGCCACTATGTCGATTCCGTCACCGGCAAGGAGGTCAAGGAACAGGACGAAGTCAAAGGCTATCAACGCGGGGAAAATGACTATGTCATCCTCGAAGACGAGGAGTTGGAGAACGTCGCGCTCGAAAGCACCAAGACGATTGACATCGAGGTCTTTGCACCGAAAGACAGTGTAGAATGGATCTGGCTCGATACACCGTATTATCTTTCTCCCGACGATCCGGTCGGCCTGGAAGCGTTTTCGGTCATTCGCGATGCCATGGCGGCCGAGAACATGGTGGGCATTTCAAGGCTGGTGATTTCGCGGCGCGAACGCGCCGTTATGCTGGAGCCGCGCGGCAAGGGTATCGTGCTCTGGACGCTGCGTTACGGCGACGAAGTGCGGGATGCGGAAAACTATTTCGAGCGGGTGGACGATGAGCCGGCCGATAGTCAGATGATGCCGCTCGTACTGCAACTGATCAAGAAACAGACCCGACCCTGGACCCCGAAAATGGCCTCCGACCCGGTCCAGGATAAGCTGCTCGACATTATCGCGGCCAAGAAGAAGCAGATGAAGAAGCCGATCAAATCGAAGCCCAAAGGCAAGGAAAAGGCCGGACCCGAGCCAAGCAACGTCATCAATATCATGGATGCTCTGCGCAAATCCGTAGACGCTGAAAACCGCTCCGGCAGGCACTGAGCGATGATCCGACCGCGCCTGCCCTCCGCTCCTCTTTTACGTGACGCGAATTCGACAATTCAGTCGCGACCAATCCGGCGGCGCGACCCCGATCAGCCAAGCCTGCCCTTCGATCCGATGCCTTCGCGCGTGGAGCCCTGCCTGGCGCTACTGAAGCCAACTGTGCCGCAAGGGCCAGATTGGCTTTACGAGGTTAAGTTGGACGGTTACCGCTTGGCAATCCACATCGAACCAAAGAGTATTCGGATCCTCACGCGTGGCGGCCATGATTGGACCCATCGGTTTCCGACGATTGCAGCCGCGGCGAGAGGCCTCGGGATCACAACGGCTATTCTCGACGGGGAGGCCGTCGTGCTTGACGAACAAGACCGGTCGGATTTCGGGGCGCTGCAGCGATCGCTCGGCGGCCGGGGCGGCAAGCGCATCTCGACCAAATCCATCCTATACGCCTTTGACCTGCTTTATCTGGATGGGCACGACCTGACACGCACCGAGCTCTCGCTGCGGCGTCACCTGCTTGAAGGTTTGATTCCGGAGAATGCCGATGGCGCCCTGCGCCTTTCGGAGGAACTACAGCTCGATGGCGAGGAACTGCTGGACTACGCATGTCACCTTGGTTTGGAGGGCATTATCGCCAAGCATCGCGATCGGCCCTACCGCGGTGGCCGCCTTGGCGACTGGCTGAAGATAAAATGCGTTCAAAGCGAAAGCTTCATGATCGTCGGTTACGAGGAGTCCGCCACCACGCGCGGGGGTCTTGGAAGTCTTCTGCTTGCGGGGCGGAAGGGTCACGGCTGGATCTACGTCGGATCCGTCGGAACGGGCTTCAATCGGAAGGAAGCCGAAGATCTGCGCAGAACATTGGATAGGCTCAAGACGAAGACGCCGGTCGTGCCGTTGAAAGGCAAACGCCTGGTGTTCGCGCAACCGACCTTGATTGCCGAGATCGAGTTCCGCGGTTGGACGAATGAGGGAAGCCTGCGTCATCCCTCCTATAAAGGCCTGCGTGAGGTTCAGGACAATGCCGCTGTGTTCAATATGACGGATGCGCCTTCCACGGCAAAATGAGCTTCTACAGTCGGTTCCGGCTAGCGCAGGACCAATTCCCCGGATTCGCTTTTGTCAGGGCGAAGCGGTTGAGATACCGAAGTCCTCCCCATCCCATGCGCAAGCAGGCCCAATAGATCGCCACAGAGTGCGAGTGCGGCAAGTCCGTGGTTGCGAGGACTATCTCGCAAAGGTCGCCCGACATCCCGGGCGACCTCGGTGACACTATCTTGATGCAGATCGACGTCGATGGTCTTCTCTAGGGGAATGGGTAGCCGGAAGGCGAGACCGGGATCGATCAGAACGCGAGCCGGATTGCCAAACCTGGTGATGATGGTCGCGGCCCCCGATCTCACCTGCACGAGGCAAGCGCGACCAGAATGATGGCGACGACGATTATCGCGACGACCAGGCGAGACCATCGAAAGGGCATTGCTTCCTCGTGATCGTCGTCATGAGAATGATGATGATCGTGCTCTTGATGGTCCGAGGCCGGATGGGCGTGCACGTCAGTCATGGGTCGGTTTCTTCGCTTTGATGTGGAGTGCCAGATTCGACACTTGTGTCGGGATCGACCGGGGACATCACGCTCCGGAGATCAAGGGTCGGAGCAATGCTTCCGCCGATGCGGTGGTCGAGGACGAGAGCCTTCGAGTGGGATACCCCATTGCCGTAGGGCGCGAAGGCAAGCAATGGTACGGATCAACCCGGGTCGTATCCAAGCGAATGCATCCCGAATGGCGGCCAACGGCGAGCATGCGACAGAAGAACCCAAGGCTTCCAGCGGTCGTGAAGGCTGGCCCTGCCAATCCGCTTGGCACCCGCGCGATTTATCTGGCGGACGGGCTGCTGGGCATCCACGGCACCAACGATCCGTCCTCCATCGGAACCAATGCTTCGAGTGGTTGCTTTCGGATGTACCGCGAAGACGTCGAGGAACTTTACGATTTGGTCCAGCCGGGGACCCGAGTGATCGTCCGGCGGTGATCCCTGAGTTATCTATCGGCGCTCGACTGCGGCGCGAACACCGAAGCATGGTTTGAAATCTTCGAGCGGCCTGGGATATCGATGACGACGCCACGACGACACCAGTGCTCCGGCAGGTTTGCCGCGATCATACGCAAGGTTTCAGAGCACGTGGTCGGCAAACTGACGCTCGAAGTCAGCGAGGGCGCAACCGGGCAGCGTTGTGAAGAGGGAGCTTTGCAGGGTTTCATAAGTGACCCCGCAGTCCCAATTGCCGTCGGCGTTGAAGAATATGTCCTGCCACTCAGTGAGAGGTGATCGCGCGACCGCTTGACGCGAGATGCTCTGTAATGGCACGCCGGATTTCGGTAACCGTGTCAAAGAGCCTGTTGTCCAAATCGATGACATTGAAGCGGACAGCGATGAATTTGAGGCGGTTTTCGACAGGGATCGCGATCCCGACTTCCTGACCATTGAATACGACAGCTTGCTTTTGCATAACAAACCTCGGGCGCGCCACACGGGAGCACCATCTTAGAAAAGTGGTAAAGGCTTTACGCGCGTCAGATTGACGTCGTAGGTCGGTATCGGATCGAGACTAGATCACGCACTCGCTGCACCGTTGCGAAGAAACGAAGTCGGAGAAACAACGCCATCATCCTCCCTCAAGCGACGCCAAACGACCGCTGAGTATCGCCGGCAAGGACCGGTATTTATGAACTCTTCTGTAAAAAACGTAGTCGAGAAACTTCGAGCAAGCAACTGATTTTTGTGATTGTTTAGCGTTTTGAATTGTATGATAATTACCGCAGATGCGAAGTAAAAATGATGTACGTTCGTCCAACCCCTCGAAGGCCCGTCGACGGCTCACCCGGTATTGCAGGCTAGTTGGCGTCTATTACATTGCATCTTCCAGCCTCTTTCAGACTGGGCAATCAAACGGTCACTTCTACTCTTAAACCTAGATAGCCTTTGTTGCAGGTCCTTCTCACCGAAAGGATCACGGACCTGAGATGTTTAGAGACCGACAAACCCAAGGGTTCGCAAGTTGTGACGGAGGATATCCCATTAGGAACCATCGCAAAGCCCTGGAGTTAATGCTTTAGTCGGGCGTAAGCGTAATCGGAGCGCGGCGCTCTCCCCATCCCTCGAGTATCCGAGGTTGCTTCCAGCTTTCGAGCTGTGACGCGGGGTTCGAATCCCTGCCCCGACCACCATATTCGATGCAATCGAACAAAGCCTCCGATTTGTCGTCGGGCCACGACACGCCTCCTCTGGGGAGTCCCTGACCACCTCTGTTGGTTTCCACGCGGAACTGAGCCGGTTAGGCGCATAATTTCCATTGAGAATTGAGCCATGTGAACCTTCCCCCAACGCGGAGAGCGACGGGGGCAACGGAGTGATCCACATGGGACTTTTAAACATCATCCGTCGGATGGCGCTGCGTGAGAAGTTGTCGGTACGCGAGATCAGCCGACGAACCGGATTGTCGCGCAATACGATCGCGAACTATCTGAGCGCTGGCACGATCGAGCCGAAGTTCACGGTACCGGAACGACCGAGCAAGCTTGACCCCCTCGCCGACAAACTTGCTGGCTGGCTGAAGACCGAGGCCGGGAGGACGCGCAAGCAGCGCCGAACGCTGAAGTAGCTTCATGCCGATCTGACGGCTCTAGGCTTTACCGGCTCTTATGGTCGGGTCGCCGCGTTCGCCCGTGACTGGCGGGTTGAGCAGCAGAAGGCGGGCCGCGGCATATTCGTTCCTCTGTCTTTCCGCTAATGATCATGTCGCCGTCGCGGCCGACATAGCGCTGACACAGCAGGCCTTCGACGACGAAGGCAGGTCGTCGGCACGTCGCCCGCTCGAATGAAGGGCTCCTCCTTGCGATACTGTCTAGACCGCAGGAGCGGCGACCAGGCCAGCTCGGCTTTCTCTGACAGATGGGTGTAGGTCCGGATTTTGGTGAAGAATGCATCTGTGTTCATGAGCTCAATCCGCGAGTCGGCGATGGTCTTAATTTGGCTCATTTCATCCTCGTGGGAAAAGGGCAACTTGCGCGGCTTGCTCAAGTAAGGCGAGGCATATGTTCCGGACCGTCGGCGCGCCAGATGGGAGGCCGCCGGATGATCGGGCGGAAGCGCAATCACCTCGATGGTTTCGGGACCAGCCAATAGCCGGAATGGACGCCGCCAACCAAGCGGCTAGCGCTGACGTCGGAGGCTTGCGTCCGGCGGGGCCAAAATATTTACCCCACATTGTCGGCGCGATCGAAGGTCGTACGTCCTGTGCAGGTGGAGCAAGGAGAGGAATATGTCCGCAGGTATATTGTTGAATGGTAGAGGACTTGTCGAATGTCCTCGTTGGCATCGAGGCGAACTCTGGTTTGCCGATTGGACGAGTGGCGAGATCCGGGTCCTTGAAGAGGCAAATCAATCCCGGCTCGTCCTTCCGGCGAACGCTCCACTGTTGTCGTTCGATTTCAGCCCGAAGAGCGATCTGTTCGTGGTCCAGTCCGGATCGTCATCACTCATGTGTTTCGACGGCAAGGTCTTGAAGGAATTCGCCACGCTTGGGCCGGGCGCATGGAACGAAATCGTCATCGACGCTGCAGGCAGGATCTATGTCAATGGACCAGCGATTATGCTGATCCTGCCGGATGGCAGCGTTGAGAAGCAGGCGGAGGTATTTCAGTTCCCGAACGGGATGGCGCTAACTGCCGACGGCCGCACCCTGGTCTGCGCGGAAAGCTGGGCCAAGCGGCTGACTGCTTTCGATGTGGCAAATGACGGCCGGCTTTCCAACCGACGGATTTGGGCAGAGATTCCCGGGCCGCCAGACGAGATATGTTTCGATAGCCAGGGAGCCCTCTGGTATGCGGATGTCCCCAACGCCTGCTGTCGCAGGGTACGAGAAGGCGGCGAAATGCTGGACGAGGTCAAGGTAGATCGCGGCGCTTTCGCCTGCATGCTCGGTGGCGATGATCGCTCGACCCTCTTCATCACCACCGCGCAATGGTTCGGGCATGGACAAGATGAGTGAGATGGCCGGCACCGGCCAAATCGTTTCGGTCGACGTCAGCGTTACCGGAGCAGGCTGGCCATTTAATTGAGATGGAACAGGAGGGAAGCGATGACTCAGGAAGTTAACAATGCAGGTGGTGCGCAGAACCGCACGTCAGTCGAGTGCAGAGGGGATCTCGAACTCGTCGTAACGCGGACATTCAATGCGCCAACGAGCACGGTTTACAGGGCATGGAGCCAGCCCAAGCTGTTTCAGCGCTGGTGGGTACCAAAATCGGTGTCAGGCATTTCGCTTTTATCGTGCGATATGGACGTCCGTACCGGCGGCAAATATCGGCTGGAATTCGGCGCCGGCGGTTCGGACACCATGGCCTTCTTTGGCAAGTATCTCGAGGTGGTGCCAAACGAGCGCATCCTCTGGACCAACGACGAGGGCGAAGAGGGCGCGATCACGACCGTTACCTTCGAGGACCAAGGCGGGAGGACACTACTGAATTTCTACGACGTATATCCATCCAAGGAGGCGCTTAAGGAAGCACTACAGGCCTCTGCGGCCGCATTGCCGGAGCAGTTGGAGCAACTCGACGAATTGCTTTCCAGCATAGGCGAGTAGCGCGACTCGGAAAACTCGCATCGAGGGAACATCTGCCTTGGGAAGTGACCCCTTCGGCCTTATGTGGCCGGAGGGGCGCGCGTCCCCGCCAGACATTCACCCTTAATCGAAATGTACCGAATGCTGACCTTGATCAGGTGAGCTCGTTGGCTGAGCACGCCCAGGCCGAGTGTCTTCTCACCGGATTGAAGACCGTGATAAAAGGTGCCTATGGGCATCAAGAACTATCTAATCGAAGGCGGCTCGGGTACTGGAAAGACGTCTGTCGCTACCGAACTGGAGCGGCGGGGCTACCATGTCGTCCATGGTGATCGCGTTTTGGCCTATCTCGGTGACCCCGAGACAGGCCAGGTGCTCGCAGGACCACCCGAAGGCGCAGACCGCATCGCTTGGGGATACGCGCACTGGATCTGGCCTGTCGACAAGGTCCGGGCTATTGCTGCCGACACCACCCATCCTGCCACCTTCTTTTGTGGCGGTTCGCGCAATTTCCCCAAATTCCTGGACCTGTTCGATAAGGTTTTCGTGCTCGACATCGACGTTGAGACGTTGAACCGACGACTGGATGGGCGGCCGGATGAGCCGGGCTTCGAGCCTGCCGAGCGGGCCCGGGTACTTCGCTACCATCGCAGCCGGGAGTATCTTCCTGCCGGCATAGATATCGACACGGCGAATACCGTCCCAGGTGTCGTCGACGATATCCTCGCTAGGCTCACCTGAAGC
Organism: Rhizobium sp. NXC24; assembly: GCF_002944315.1. NCBI lineage: Bacteria > Pseudomonadati > Pseudomonadota > Alphaproteobacteria > Hyphomicrobiales > Rhizobiaceae > Rhizobium > Rhizobium sp. NXC24. The sequence continues at coordinate 458,107 of NZ_CP024314.1, read as the reverse complement.
CCGGGAGGGAAGCAACTGATTATTGAGTGAAAGACGCCAGCTGCCGTGCGGCTCACTGGCGGCGTTGTCGGTTTGATAGCCGACCGGCAGTTCTAAGAATGATGAACCTGACATCGTAGTGGCCGCCTTGAGGACGCGGAGCGCCCACTGAGCGTTGGTCACGATCTGCCTCTAGCACTGCATCGGACGATGCTTTCCCGCCTTGAAGCGATACGAACCGCCGACCCCATCATTTACTTCCGTCAGCGCAATCGATTTGTCATCGCTCCATAGCCGGATGGTGGTGACCAAACCCGTTCATTTGCCCAGCCTCGCAGCCGCAACAGCGTGCGGCATCAGGAACGTGGCAATCTCCGCGATGACGTCCGTCAGCTTGCCGGGTTCGTGTGCAACGCTTTCAGCGAATGCGTGCCATTGCCGTTGCTTTTCCTCGTCCTTCGCAAAGGCGTCCGTTAGCGCGTCTGGTACCTCAGTGGGGATCGGAGTGTCGCGCCGCTCGAAAGTTGCTGTGATTGCACGCGCCAATTGTCAAGCGAATCGAGGAATTGACCCCGCATTGCCTCGTCGAAACTGTTCCTGAATATTCAACCGTTGCCTCACATAATTTGCTCCCTACCGAGGGGTATCAACAGGGGCGACTATGGGACAGCTGAGCATGGCGACAAGGAAAGAACTGACGGCGGCGGTTTCGGAGCGCTATCGTGCTTCGACACGAGCGGAGAAGGCGAGAATTCTGGATGAGTTCGTCGTCATCACGGGCTTTCACCGCAAGCACGCGATGCGGCTGCTGCGGCGCCACGAGAGAGAGCCTACAGGTCGGCGAGCGCGGCCGCGGGTTTATGATGAAGCGGAACGCAATGCGCTCATATTGCTGTGGGAGGCGTCTGACCGGGTCTGCGGGAAGCGACTGAAGGCGTTGCTGCCCGTTCTTGTCGAGGCGATGGAACGCCACGGTCATTTTAACCTCGCGCCTGAGATCCGTGGCAAATTGCTGGCGATGAGCGCGGCCACGATCGACAGGACGCTGGGACCGATCCGAGAGGGCTTGGGACGTCCTCGACGGCGGCCCGCGGCGCACGCCCTGCGACGGAGCATTCCCATTAGAACGTCGGCGGATTGGGACAATCCGGCGCCAGGCTTCGTTGAGGCGGATCTCGTCGCCCATTGCGGCCCTTCGGCTCGCGGCAGCTTCATCCAAACCCTTGTGCTCACCGACATCGCGACTGGCTGGACGGAATGTGCGCCGCTGCTGGTTCGCGAACAGACACTGTTGAGCAGTGTTCTCACAGAATTGCGCAGGCAGCTGCCCTTCGCGCTTCTCGGCCTGGATACGGACAACGACACCGTCTTCATGAACGAGACGCTGAAGGCCTATTGTGACGCGGCCAACATCGTCTTCACGCGCTGCCGCCCCTACCGCAAGAACGACCAGGCCTTTGTCGAGCAGAAGAATGGTGCCGTGGTGCGCAGGATGGTCGGATATCGTCGGTTCGAGGGACTGGAGGCCGCCACGCTGCTAGCGAAGCTCTACCGATCAGCGCGGCTGTTCGTGAACTTCTTTCAGCCATCATTCAAATTAATCGCGAAGCAGCGCGACGGCGCTCGTGTGCGCAAGACGTATAGTCCGCCAGCCACGCCGCATCAGCGTCTGGTTGCCGACGCTCGCACGTCAGATGCAGTCCGCTCCCGTCTGCAGGAAGTCTACGCCGGGCTCGATCCTGTCCTGCTATTACGCGATATTCGCGCCCTACAGGAGCGACTCGCTGCGCTTGCCGACACGCCGCCGGCCATGCGCACTGACGGGGAAACTCAGCCGATCGACCTTTTCCTGGCGAGTTTGCGGACTGCCTGGAAGGACGGAGCTACCCGGCCGACGGATCGCCCGATTGCGAAAGCCAAAAGAGGACGGCGGCGTCCTGACCCTCTCGTTAAGGCGACTACCGACTTGCGAAATTGGTTCGAAGCCGAACCATGGCGAACCGGCAGTGAACTTCTGTCACGACTGCAGGCCGAGTATCCCGGCGATTACCCCGACAAACTGCTTCGAACACTTCAGCGTCGGCTGAAGGTCTGGCGTAGCGAACAGGCGGACGCGTTGCTGTTTGGCACCTTGAACAAGGAGCCATCGATCCAGCAGATCGCAAGGCCGCACTGAGGCGCCGTGGCGCTCGCGAAGGAGGCCAGGCGCTGCGAAACCCCTGCCATCTCCGCGCCCGGCCTCCTTCGCTCCAACCTGGGAGCAAAATGAATGAGGCAACGTGCCAATCTCGGGGAGCATCGTTAAGTGCGGCAATACGAAGTTCCTCCCAGATCGCCGCGCTATATCAGAACCAGGTCGAAGGTTTGCCCACTTGCTTTGGCGAGTTGCAACAGGCGGGCGCGCACCGAGGCGCCGAGATTTCTGATTTCTTTAGCCATTGGCGGTCAGTGCCTCAACATACGGCTTGATCACCGTGCCGACGCCACCGCGCTCGGCCTGGTCAGCGATCTCACCAGGGGTGGCCTTACGTTGCCGCAGTGCCTCCTGCAACCCTTCTATCGCCACCGAGAGACCGATCTTGTTGCGATAGCGGAAGCAATCGGCAATTGTCTTGGCAACTCCGAAGATCTTTACAGGAACCCCCTCGACGGTGTGGGTTTCGATACCTTCGTTGAGCAGGTTTTCCGTGAAGCGCGCGACGCGAATGGGTGCGCCATCCGGTTTCGGAGCCCAATCCCTGCGGCCTATGGCGATCCATACGTGTCTTGGAAGCTGGTCCGTCAGGCCGTGGAAGGCGAGGGCCGAAACAAGGCAGATAACAGCTTTCGGAGCGCGCTTGGTAGCCTCTGCCAGACTATGGTTAGTGTCGAGCTCCGCATCGGCAAGTTGATAAAGGCCGCGGGAAAGCCGCATCACCTCGCCATCCCGTTCCATTCGGCTCATGGTGGCCGCCGTCACGCCTGCGTTCCGCAGCTCCGCCAGGCGTGCTATGCCGCGCTCAACTAGCACGGTTCGAGCGATTTGACGTTGGGTGACGGAACCGTGCATTGATACAAAAACTCGGAGGATCAGATCTATTATCTGAGGATTTGTATCACAATTCTTAGCCTTGAGAAAGGCGTCGATTGGCGAAGCCGTGAACCTGACTTTGTTACAGCATTCTAGCTATGCGGCCACTCTTAGCCTCTCTCCGGAACTCGAGCCTTCTCGTCACGGACAATCATCAAAGTCGCCAAAGAGCGACCTAAGAGGCAGAGGGCCTCTCGACCTGCCCTGCCGTTAACCTCCAGTCACTCTTTGCAGGCTTCTACCAATCGCGGGGTTGAAATCGAGTCCTTGCGTGCGAGCGAAAATCTTACTCCTGGTCTTCGTAGCTGTAGGTGGCACAGCTCTCGTCGTCGCTTAGCGGTGGCCTCGAACCGGTGAACACCGCGATCGCCGTGGAGCCGTCGCCGTCGCTCCACGTGGCGAGATAGGTGACCTTGCCTGCGCCGCAGAGACGGTTGCCGTTCTTCAATTCCGGATCAAGCGGCTGCGCGACCCGGTAAACCGATCCCGGCACGCGCTTGCCATCGACTACCAAATTGCCTGCGATCAAATCCGAAAAGGTAAGCTCCTTGCCGTTCTCGAAGGTGATCCCGTCATCATCCATATCGACGTCGCCGGTAATGCTCATGGCAGTGTTGCTGCTTGCTGAGTAATGGTCTGCCGCCGTTGCGGATGAAAAGCAGGCAGCGCCGGAGATTGCTGCGAGAAACACGATGATAAGGGTCGTGCGCATCTTGCCCTCTCGAGGTCGGGGAGCGGTTTGATTGTACTCGGGGCGCCGGCCTCCGCCGGCGCCCCGATCCATGATCAGTCGTTGATCGGCTTCAGGGACGAGATAATCCCACTAACCGCGTCATCATGCTTGGCCTCGTCTTCCGTCGAGCCCCAATAGGTGATGACCAGCATCTTGTGTTCGGACGGCTGCGCAAATGCGAGTTGCACATGCACCGGGCCGTCCTTATCGGTGCCGTCCCACTCGAGATGGCCGAGCTTCATGCCGTTTAGGGTCGTGTCAGGAAACTCATGCTTGCTCTTCGCATCGATATTCACGCCATTCTTGACGAGGAAACCGACGGCGTTGTCGACCGTCTTGTCCATGGTTGCATCGTCTGCAATATCGATCGAAAAATAGATGGCGGAATCTGGCGAGGTTGCATCAATTCCGGTTTCAGTTTCCTTCGGTCCCCAGCTGTGCGGGATAGACACCTCAGCTATCGGCTCTTCACTTGGAAACTGCAGCGTCTCGGCATGAGCAAACATCGGAAAGGAGATCGCGAGGGCCGCGACCAAAAGCGTATGTTTCATGACAGATCCTGATTAGAAGATTAGTGACGTCGGCGTTGCGGGGCGCAACCGCCGAACGATGATGCCCCCATTATGCCGAAAATATTCCAAATCCCTGTGGCGGTCGACATATCTCTGTGACAAGGAAAGCCGGCTCCGCTCATTGCCAAGTAATTCCTCAGGATCGATGGGAGCGAATCGCCGATCGTGGTAGAAGTTGGGTTCGCTCGCATTGGATCTAACCTCATTCCCATCGCCTGCGTGCCGCGCGGCGTCTTCGGATGACGGCAGCACGCGCAATCCCGTCCTTTCACGGCGCTGAGCATTGGAGCGGCAAAGCTTGCCGCGCCCGGTTGGTCTAGTTTTCGGACCTTGCCTTCATACCTTTCATTTTCCGCCGCACTGAAAGGTTAGACCGTTTTTGCTCTTGAAGGGGAAACGAATCTTCGACCCTTACGATCCTGGCAAAGTGGCTGAGGCGATCCCAGGAGTTCCCGAAAAAGAGAGCGGCTCGAAAGTACCCACGCGCCCGGTCATTCGCGCCATGGATCGACGACGATCGCGCCGGTGCCGTCGAAATCTTGAACATTCCGTGTGACCACAGTTAAACCGTGAACCAGCGCGGTAGCCGCTATCAAGGCATCGGCTTCGTTGCGGCGATCAGGAATATGTAAGTGGGCACAACGTGTTGCTATCGCGTCATCGATTGACAGAACTCGCTCCGCGAACTCAGGGCGGACACGGCTGTCCATCCATGCCCGCAGGCGAGTACCTTGGGAAGCGTCTCGCCGCTGGATGCTTAATATCCCGCGCTCAAGTTCCAGAATCGTAATCGCGGAAATGAATAGGTCGCTGGAATCCTGAGCACCGACCCACTTCGTCACATTCGGGTCAGCTTTACCGTCGCCGACTTTACGCAGCTCGGAGAGGACGTTTGTATCCAGCAGATACTTCAAGACAGATCGACTCCGCGAGGTGCAATTTCGGCTCGGGGTGGATCGAAATCGATGGCTGACAAACCGGGCATTGAAAGAGCATCGACAAGATTGCGGCGCTTGCCGGTCAGGCGCTCGAACTCGCTGTAGGTCATCAACACATGCGACGGCTTCCCGCGATCTGTGATAACTACAGGCCCTTTATTGGCAGCCTTCTTTGCCCTACTCACGTCCTGGTTCAACTCCCGGCTAGATAAACTCGTGATGCTCATAGTAGCCTCCATGTAGGAACATGCCTACATATAGGTTATTGTTTGCTGCGAAGCAATGCCCGCCTTGATGAGGATCGAACCGTCGACCCACTGTTGGCAAGAGGTTGATCTTTCAAATGCGCCAAGGGGGACGTGCCTTCTTTCTGCAAGGTCTCCTCGTCGCATCTCACGTGACAGTCTCGCTTCCACCGCGGCAACCTCCACTTGGCCATCCTTAAAAATCACCATTGCGGCCCGACCATCAGTCTAGAGACGCACACGGTGAGACTTGACGTGTACGTCGATGAGGCGTACAAAGCGGTTTAATTTCTAAGGCAGGAGGCAAATATGCTTTCTTTTAAAGACATCACTGTTGATATCGACGAGCCGAGCAACGCCCGGATGAATTTCCGCACGAAGCGACGCATCAAGGATGCCATTCACCGGGCGGCTGCGCTTTCTGGCATGGACGATTCCGCCTTCACGATCAATGCAGCTTACAAGTCTGCAATCGAAACGATCGCGGCCCACGAAGCGACCGGTCTTAAGGCAGTCGATCACACGGCATTTTTCGAGGCTCTCGATAATCCGCCCGCGCCGACGAACAACCTGAAGGACGCTTTCAAGCGTCATCGTGAGACTGTCGTTTCCAAGTAATGGCAGAAGACGTAAAACCGAAGCTTGTCATGGAGCCGCTCGATCCTTCGAAACACGATCGGACGGCTTTTTCGTGTGGCGTTAGCCAAGTCGATAACTTCATCAAGAAGACGGCCAACAAGCTCACAAAGGCAGATAATCTTCGTGTTTGGGTGCTGACGGCGGAGAACGAGAAGTCGATCATCGGCTTCTACGCGATCAATGCTCATTCGATTAATTACCACGAACTGCCGGAAATATTCGCTCGCAATCGTCCGGGCCACGGCGCGATCCCTGCCGCGTACATCTCCATGATCGGTCGCGACGAAAGATTTAGCGGCGGTGGATACGGCGGCACTCTTCTCGCCGATTGCCTCCAACGGATTGCCCGGATTGCGGAGCAAATCGGCACGGCCGTCGTCATCCTGGATGTACTCGATTGCGGAGACCCCGGAAAAACGCAGCGGCGCAAGGACCTTTACGTCGGATACGGGTTTCAGCCTTTTCCCTCTATGCCGATGCGGATGTTCTTGCCTATTGCAACGATCAAGGATCTCGCCGGGTGAGCCCGCTTGCTATGCGAGCTTGAGTCTCAGTTGCGGTATAGACCCGGAAAGATAAAGTCCTGGTCGACCAGCAATATCTGCGCGATTGTGAGGGACGCGAATTATGCGTGCTTTTTTTGCTCTTGAAGAAATATGAACCGACGACGCGGTTGTTGCAAAAGCTATCCGTCTGAAAATCCTCGGTAACGGACATTGGCTTTGCCCGCATGTAATGACCTATTTGAGGCCGGAAGCCGATGGACTCGGAGAGCAGGCGTTGAAAGCTGGCATTCGTCCATCAGTGGCTCGAAGGACCGCTTTTCACCCGCAGGAGACGTTTTTTGCCGCCGCCGCTGCGGTGCATGACCTCTGATGACCGGTCCAACGCATGGAATGTTCGGGACGCTTGCGCTTCCTGCGCGAGCAGGCTATATACTGAACTAGATGGTTCAGTATAAAAGTCCTCGCCTTGATCTCTCGTTTGCGGCGCTGTCCGATGCGACCCGCCGCGGGATCATCGATCAGCTAGGGCGAGGAGACGCGTCGATCACCAGTCTCGCGGATAAGTTCCAGATGACGCTGACCGGCATGAAGAAGCACGTCCAGGTTCTCGAGCGGGCGGGGCTCGTCGTCACGCAGAAGGTCGGACGGGTGAGAACCTGCAAGCTTGGAAAACGCGGCCTTTCGGCGGAGGCAGAGTGGATCGAGGCGCACCGCAAGCTCTTCGAAACCCGCTTCGAAGCATTGGACGAAATCATCAGCGAAATGAAACGGGAGGGAAGCGATGACTGAGCAAGTTAACAGCAAAGGGGATCGCGAACTCATCGTAACGCGGACATTCAATGCGCCGCCAAGCACGGTTTACAGGGCGTGGAGCCAGCCCGAGCTGTTTCGGCGCTGGTGGATGCCAAAGTCGGTATCCGGCGTTTCGCTCGTCTCGTGCGATATGGATGTCCGTACCGGCGGCAAATATCTGCTGGAATTCGGCGCCGGCGGTTCGGACACCATGGCCTTCTATGGCAAGTATCTCGAGGTGGTGCCGAACGAGCGTATCGTCTGGACCAACGACGAGAGCGAAGAGGGCGCAATCACGACCGTGACCTTCGAGGACCAAGGCGGGAGGACGCTAGTGAATTTCCACGAAGTCTATCCGTCCAAGGAGGCGCTGGAGGAAGCACTACAGGGCTCGGCGGCCGCATTGCCGGAGCAGTTGGAGCAGCTCGACGAATTGCTTTCCAGCATAGGCAAGTAGCGCGGGTCGGGAAACTCGCCTCGAGGGAACGTCTGCTCTTGGGAACTGACTCCGCCCGCCTTTCCGGCCGGAGCGGGCGAGCGTTCCCACCAGACATTCACCCTTAATCCAAATGTGCCGAATGCTAACCCTGATCAGGTGAGCTCGTAGGCTCGTTGGCTGGGTACACCTAGGTAGAGTGTCTTCTCAACGGACTGAAGGCCGTGATAACAAGGCCTATGGGCATCAAGAACTATCTAATCGAAGGCGGCTCGGGTACTGGAAAGACGTCTGTCGCTACCGAACTGGAGCGGCGCGGCTACCGTGTCGTCCATGGTGACCGCCTTTTGGCCTATGTCGGCGACCCCGAGACAGGCCGGGCGCTCGCAGGACCGCCCGAAGGGGCAGACCGCATCGCTTGGGAATACGCTCACTGGATCTGGTCTGTCGACAAGGTCCGAGCGATAGCTGCCGACACCACCCATCCTGCCACGTTCTTTTGTGGCCGTTCGCGCAATTTCCACAAATTCCTGGACCTGTTCGATAAGCTTTTCGTGCTCGACATTGACGTTGAGACGTTGAACCGACGACTAGATGGGCGGCCGAATGAGCCGGGCTTCGAGCCCGCCGAGCGGGCGCTGGTACTGCGCTACCATAGCATCCGGGAGTATCTTCCTGCCGGCGTTAATGTCGACACAGCGAATACCGTCCCAAGTGTCGTCGACGATATCCTCGCTAAACTCACCTGAAGCCCGGCGTTGTCTGTTTCATATCCGACCGGCGGTTCTAAGAATGACAAACCGGGCGTCCTAACTGCGGTCTTGAAGGCGCAAAGCAGTCGTCCCGCGCTTGGCTGCGACGCCACTTTTAAGGACCACGACCCACACTCCACAAAATCGGATCCGTAATGGTGTGAAGGGAATCGAACCCACTCTCGACCTATCCGAGATAGACAAACCATTGATTTGAAATGGAGAATCATCGAAACTGCGCAATTGGATCATTCTATGCCAGAGATCGACATCCTATTTCAGGAAAGATGGGGTTTGGGCAAAAGATGACCGGCCGTCTGAATAACTCGATATTTGCCACCTGCGGGCCGGGGCGCGACCTTCGGCACGGCAATACTGAATCGCTTACGTCCTATGGGACGAAAAGGTGGTTTTTCTTAACTGCGGCCCTATTTGTCGGAACATCCTCCGCGATTCTACGGATCGTCAGCGCGGACGACAGAGAGATCGTACGTGCTCCCGCTGGCTGCAGGAGCACCAATATGGTCGATTTCGTCAGGCTCTCCGCGATTGTTGGCAACGAATACCTTCAGAGCTTCTTGGTCGGCCAAGACGCGGTTGCGAAATCTCGTGAGCTTTTGAGAATAACAGAGGAGCACCTCAGGCAATCAAGCAAGCTGCTGGGCCGAAGAGACGAGTGCCATCGGGAAATGGTGGCGCAGCGTGACAGTGGCACGGCAAGACAGACCAAGGTCTTCGCCTAATGCGCGGGCCTGATCACCTCACGCCACGGACACCCACACGCGGGCCTCTTGGGCAGCCGCAATCATCGCGCAGCTTCGGTGGTAACTCTCCCTTCAGCGGCATCAAGACGTGCTTTCGTTGCATGATAGGCTTGTCTATCTCCGGCGCGCGCGCTGACGAGGTCGGCAAACACCCGTCTCGTGATCTGTTGCGGCAGGCAGATAGGCTGCGGTGACACCGATGATACTGGTCCCAGGCAGACCTTCATTCGATCAGCCCATGCGCTCAGACGCGTAGGACCCAGGAGACGCCGGGAACACCACCGTCTTGTTACCGTTGATGAACACACGCCCATGAATGTGAGCGTGGATCGCGCGGGCGAGCACCTGACTTTCGACATCGCGGCCAAGGCTCACATAGTCCTCGCCGCTCTGAGCATGGGTGACGCGCACGATGTCTTGCTCAATGATCGGACCCTCGTCGAGATCGGCAGTGACGTAGTGCGATGTCGCACCGATGAGCTTGACGCCGCGCTCGAACGCCTGCCTGTAGGGGTTGGCCCCCTTGAAACTCGGCAGGAACGAGTGGTGGATGTTGATGATTCGGCCCGACATCTTCCGGCACATCTCATCGGAGAGAACTTGCATGTAGCGGGCGAGCACGATCAACTCGGCGCCCGAGTCCTCGACGATCTGCATCTGCTTCGCCTCGGCTTCCGGCTTGTTCTCCTTCGTGACCTTGATGCAGTGGAATGGGATGTCGTGGTTCACCACCACTCGCTGATAGTCCATGTGGTTTGAGATGACGCCGACAATGTCGATCGGCAGCGCGCCGATCCGCCAGCGGTAGAGGAGGTCGTTTAGGCAATGGCCGAAGCGGCTCACCATCAGGATCACCTTCTTTTTCTCGGTCTCATCGAAGAACTCGACGACATTCGCTTCGAACTTCTCCGCGATCGGCGTGAACCCTTCACAGAGCTGCTCAAGCGTGTGTCCCTCCTCCGGTTGAAAGCTGATGCGCATGAAATAGCGTCCTGTGTCAGCGTCGTCGAACTGCGCGCTGTCGGAAATGTTGCAGCCGTTCGCGGAGAGATAAGTCGCGATGGCAGCGGTCACACCGCGGATCGACGGGCAGGCAACGCGAAGTGCGAAACGGGGGTGCGTGGTCGTCATTTGAGAAATCCTTGTTCGGACTCAGGCGGCAGCGGCCAAGGTGTGACGCCTGCGAAAGGCGGTCAGCGTATTCGAGAGGAGGCAGGCGATGGTCATCGGACCAACACCGCCGGGGACGGGCGTGATGGCGCGGGCGTGGCCCGCCTCCCCGTAGGCAACGTCGCCGATGATCGTTGACTTGCCGTCGCCCTCTATCCGGTTGATGCCGACATCGACGACGACCGCGCCTGGCTTGATCCAGTCGCCGCGGACGAGACCGGGACGACCTGCCGCGACGACGAGGATGTCGGCAGCGCGGCAAAGCTCCGCAGGGTTCCTCGTCTGGGAATGAACGACGGTTACCGTGCAGTGGGCATTCATCAGCATCTGCGCCATCGGCTTGCCGACGATGTTCGACTTCCCGACGATCACCGCATGAAGTCCCGAGAGGTTCTCGCCCAGCGTATCCTTGAGGAGCATCATGCAGCCGAGAGGAGTGCATGGAACCAGCGCGGGATTGCCGGTAGCGAGACAGCCGGCGTTCAAGACATGAAAGCCGTCGACATCCTTGTCGGGGTTGATGGCCTGGACCACGGCGTTCGGATCGAGGTGGGCAGGTAGCGGCAACTGCACCAGTATCCCATGAACTTCCGGATCGGCATTAAGGCGATCCAGCAACGCGAGGAGTTCGTCCTGTGTCGTCTCCGCAGCCAGCCGGTACTCGAAGGACTTCATGCCTGCCGCAATCGTTTGGCGATGTTTGGAGGCGACATAGACGGCGCTCGCCGGATCATCACCAACGAGTACAACCGCAAGACCCGGAACGACGCCTGTTTCTATCTTGAGCACTTCGACGTCCGACTTGATACGCTCCAGCAGTTCCGTGGCAAACTGCTTGCCGTCGATGTTCGCGGCGCGTGTGAATCTATCCATTCCCATGGGATGCGTCTCCATTCGATCAAAGTTCGCACCAGCAAGCTGGGTCTGTGAAAAGGAATGCCGAACGTTCGATTTGACCGCGCAGCATGACGTGCGTCCGGCGTTAGGCTGGTATCAGTGTCCGTAGACCGGAAACTTGCTCGTCAGTTCAGCGATCTTGGCCTTGGCGCCCTCGACCGCTTCATCGGTCCTGCCTTGGTTCTCGGCGTCGATGAGGTCGGCGATCACCTTTCCAAGTACACGGAACTCCTCTTCCTTGAGGCCGCGCGTCGTCGCAGCGGATGAGCCGAGGCGCATGCCAACCCATTCCGGAGGACGCGGGGAGTCACCGGGGATCGGGTTCTTGTTCGACGTGATGTTCGCCCGAGCAAGCAGCGTTTCCGCCTGCTTGCCGAGAAGCCCCTTGCTGGAGAGATCCAGGAGGACGATATGGGTGTCGGTACCGCCGGAAACGATACGGACGCCACGGTCGGCAAGCGTGTTGGCGAGAATCTTCGCGTTTGCGACGACCTGCCGCGCATAGTCTTTGAAGTCGTCTCGAAGCGCTTCACCGAGGCAAATCGCCTTGGCGGCCAGAACGTTGCTGTGCAGCGACCCCTGAACGCCCGGGAAGACGGCTGCCTGCAGCTTCTTGTACCATTCCTCATTATTGGTGAGGATCAGGCCTCCACGCGGACCGCGCAGCGTCTTGGTCGTGGTGCACGTCACGATGTCGGCATACGGGAACGGTGAAGGGTGAACGCCGCCGGCAACGAGACCGGCGATATGGGCCATATCCACCAGGAAGTGGGCGCCGACCTTCTTTGCGATCTTCGACATACGCTCGAAGTCGAGTTCGCGCGGATATGCGGAGCCACCGGTGATCAGCAGCTTCGGCCGGATATCTTCCGCGATGCGTTCCATCTCATCAAGGTCGATGACCTCGTTCTGCGGGTTGACGCTGTAATTGTTGGCGTCGAACCAGCGGCCCGACAGGTTCGCCTTCATACCGTGCGACAGGTGACCGCCGGCCGCAAGGTCCAGCGACAGCACCTTTTCGCCGGGCTTCAGCAGCAGGAAGAAGACGGCAAGGTTGGCCTGTGTTCCCGAGTGCGGCTGGACGTTGGCGTAGCCGCAATTGAAGAGCTGCTTGGCGCGGTCGATCGCGGCCTGCTCGGCAATGTCGACGAACTGACCGCCGCCGTGAAAACGGTTGCCGGGATAGCCTTCGAGCGTCTTATTGGTGATCTCGTGCCCCAAGGCGTCCAGAACCGCACGGCTGACGATATTCTCCGAAGCGATGAGCTCAATCTGATTCTGCTGTCGGGTCCGCTCGGACGCAAGGGCATCGGCGACGAGCGGATCCACCTCCTGGACGGTGGTGTTGAAATGCACCCTTGCAGCATTGGTCATCTGAGTTCTCCAATTCCTCGAATTTGAGACGGAACCTAGATCGATCGAAACACCAGAAAAAGTTAATAATATTTGCTTATACGTTCAGACATGCTAATGATTTTGAAACTGCGAGGAGGTCGCTATGGATGTCGGACGTCTGCGGGCACTGCGTGAACTGTCGATCCGCAAGACCATGGCGGCGGTGGCAGAAGCCTTACACGTCTCGCCGTCGGCCGTGTCGCAGCAAATTGCTCTTCTTGAAGAAGAGGTGGGCATGCGGCTCGTCGAGCGACGCGGCCGGGGCGTTGTCATGACACCCGCCGGCCAGCAGCTGGTGCTGCGGGCAGAGAAGATCCTCATCGAAATCGAATCGGCGAAAGCAGACATCGCCGAACTGAAAAGCGTCGTTTCCGGCGAGCTTAGGGTGGCGGCGTTTCCTTCCGTGGCGGCCGCCGTCATACCGAAGGTCGTCTACGACCTCGCCGAGCGTCACCCTCACCTCACCGTGCAGTTCGACGAGATGGAGCCGGGGGAAAGCGTTGCCGCGCTGCGAAGCTGGCAGACTGATGTCGCGATTATCGACGACCTGAACATACCGACCGGCGCGCTCGATCCCAACATTGAGACGATCTTCCTGATGGAGGACGTGTTCAACGTCATGGTCTCCAGGGATCACAGGCTGTCGGAGCGACCAACTGTCGGCCTGCATGAGCTTCGGGAGGACCGGTGGGCGATCGACACCGCTTCCGACACCTATACGAGGATGCTGGTGGAGGCCTGTCAGGAAGCGGGCTTCAAGCCCAACATCGTGGCGAGGTGCAAAGGATTCGAAGTGACCATCGCGCTGATCCGGCAGAATTACGGCATCTCGATCCTGCCTGGCCTGCGCGCCAGCTACGATCTCGAAGACGTCTGGGTGTGCAGGCTCGTTCCGGAAATCCGCCGGAGGATATTTATCGCCTTCCGGAAAGATGAAAAGCGCAGCCCGGCCCTCCAGGCGTTCCTCGACCGCATGGCCGAGAAGCCGCCCCTCTCTTGACACCGGGTGCCGGCGCAACGAGCCCCATGCCGACAGCTTCTCTCATCGCAGGCGCAAACCAGCAGATTTCCTAATGTATCACCTCAGGAGAATTAAGTAGATTTGAAGAGACCCCGCTCCTACTGTCCATCTGCCAATTGATGGGACTGAGAGCGGGATCGCACGCAGACCTTGGCCAATGGTGGGAACGACGCATTCAGAATGGCGATAACGCCTCCAGCGTCCAACCGGACTTTCGATGAGGGCCAACGCTCATTACTTGGCGTCACCGTCGCTATCGCGATCCGAAAGGGGAACCTAGATGAATTTATTGAAAATCCTGACCGCAAGCATTTTCGCGGGCGTTGCATTTGCAGCGACACAGGCGTCCGCATCCGTGCTCGATACCGTCAAGCAGCGCGGCGTGCTCAACTGCGGCACCGACAATACTGCGCCGGGCTTCGGCTACCTGAATACGACCACGGGCCAGATGGAAGGCCTCGACGTCGATTTCTGCAAGGCGGTTGCCGCCGGCGTTCTTGGCGACGCTTCGAAGGTGAAGTTCGTCACCGTCACTGACAAGAGCCGCTTCGATGCCGTGCTCACGGGTCAGGTGGACGTTGTCTTCGCCCACACCACCATCAAACCGGCGCGCGAATCGTCAATCGCGATCGACTTCCTTCCGATCAACTTCTACGACGGCACTGGACTGATGGTGAAGGCGGATGCCGGGATTAAGCAATTCGCGGACCTCGATGGCGCGACGATCTGTACCACCCAGGGATCGGCCACCGAGACCGTCTTGACGGCAGCCTTCAAGACGCGTGGCTGGAAGGACTCCAAGGTCCTGACTTATGAAAACCTCGAAAAGCTCTTCTCAGCTCTCAACTCCGGGCGCTGCAATGCGATGAGCACCGACAAGTCCGCACTCGCAGCCTGGGCTGGAAACGCACCGAAGCCTGCCGACTATCTAATCCTCCCGGACACGTTGGATAAGTCACCGTTCGGCGGCTTCGTTGTCGCCAATGACTCCAAGTGGCGCAACGCCCTTCGTTGGATTGAATACGGCCTCTTCCAGGCAGAAGAATCCAACATCTCGCAAGCCAATCTCGTGGAGAAGCTCAAGAGCGAAGACCCGTTCGTTCAGAAGTTCCTGGGTATAGGCGGCGGCTATGGCAAGGACTTCGGCCTGTCTGATGACTTCATCGCTCAGGCCATCAAGGCCGTAGGCAACTACGGCGAAATCTATGACAGTAACCTCGGCCCGAAGACGAAGATGTATCTCGATCGCAAGGGCACGCCGAATGCGCTCTGGACGCAAGGTGGAGCGATCTATTCGCCGCTCTGGAACTAACAGTGGCTGGGGGTCGGGACCGTGACGTTTCGCCCCCCTGACACCTGGAGCCTGACGACAATGACAATCCATGAAACGAGTCCAGTCCACGGCATGGTAGACCATGATCACCTGAAGTCGCGGCGCCTGCGCAACCGCATACGACACGAGGCAATCCAGTTCGGGATCATAGCCATCGTCGTCGCACTCCTCGGCCTGCTGGCATATGCGGTGAAGTCCGGACTTGCCGAGAAGGGCATCCGGTTCAGCTTTTCATTCCTTGCGAACACCGCGGGCTTCGACATCAGTGAAGGCTGGACCCTGACCGCCGGCGAAGGCTTCCTTCCCGACTTCACGCTCTTCTCGTCCGACATGACGGTTGCATCTGCCTTCGCCACCGGCATCTTCAATACCGCGAAGGTCGCGATTCTTGCCATCATCCTCAGCACCATTCTTGGCACGATGCTCGGCGTCGGCCGCCTATCGACCAACTGGGTCGTGCGCAATCTCTGTTTCTGGATCGTCGAGTTCGTCCGCAACACGCCGCTGCTGATCCAGCTCGTGTTCTGGTACTTCGCTGTCGTCCTGCGTTTTCCGCCGATGGCATCGGCCGCGCACTTTTACGGCTTGATCGTCAGTCAGCAGGGCGTTTTCGTTCCTACCCTTTCATGGACCGGCGGCGACTCCATGATCTCAATGGCGCTGATCACGCTCACTTGGGTTTCTGTTCTCGGAGCCGTCTTTGACCCTGTCAAAGGCATCCGTTGCACCTGCGTAGCAGCAACGGTGGTCTGCCTCGCACTCCTCTTCGCGACGGGCGGGGTAGCGATGAGCTTCCCGCTCGCCAACAAGTTCAAAGCCAGCGGCGGCACGGGCATGAGCCCCGAAATGGCGGCCCTTCTCCTTGCGATAATCGTAAACAGCGCTTCGTTCATCGCGGAGACTGTCCGTGGCGCGATCGACGCCCTGCCGAAGTCGCAATGGGAGGCCGCAGCCTCGCTCGGCTTGAACCGACGCTGCACCGTGAAAGACATCGTGCTCCCACAGGTTTTCCGCGTGGTGCTGCCGTCTTTCGGTAATCAGTACATCAGCCTGACGAAGAACACAGCCCTGGGCATCGCCGTCGGATATCCCGATCTGTTCAACATCTACGGAACGATCGCCAACCAGACCGGCCACAGTCTCGAAGGCATCATCATCGTGATGGCGTCTTACCTGATCCTGAGCTGGATCATAAGCACGATCGTCTACTGGACAAACCGCCGTCTGAACCCAATGGGAGTTTCACGATGATCGCCACCTCAATCAAGTGGACCCGTCACAACCTCTTCGCTAAGCCGTTCGACGTCGTCCTTTCCCTCCTCGTCATCCCGGGTGTCCTCTGGCTCGCCAATTCGATCGCTGAGTGGGCAGCTATATCGGCGAAGTGGGACATCATCGTGCAGAGCCTTCGTGTTCTCATGATCGGCGTGTTTCCTGCCGACCAAGCTTTGCGTGCATGGACGGCCTCGGCAGTCATCGGCGCAATTCTCGGCGCGGGCCTCGGCTGTGTCTTCCCTTTCAGGCCGCACCACGGTCTCGTTCTACTGCTGGTGCCGGTCCTGCTGCTGATCGTAGATGGCGGCTTCGGAAATGCACTGCCCGCCAGCGGGATCATCGCGTCGACCATGCTTGGCTGGGCGCTGACCTCCTATGTGTCCATATCCAGGAAGATCCTTCCGGCCGCAGCGTTTACAGGCTTCGTCGTCATCGTGGCCGTCATGGCGCCTCCAGGTGTCGGCCTTTGGGGTGGACTGCTGCTTAGCGTACTGCTTACGCTCGTAACGGCCGTTCTCTCCCTGCCGATCGGAATACTCCTTGCCTTCGGCCGCCAGAGCCGTCTGTCGAGCCTGCGGATCATCTGCACCTGGTACATCGAGGTCATGCGCTCGGTTCCACTCATCCTAGTCGTCTATTGGATTTGGATTCTGATGCCTGTCTTGGCGCCTCAATGGGGATTGGCTGATGTCGCGCGTGGCATGATCGGCTTCACGATCTTCTATTCAGCCTACGTCGCTGAATACGTTCGAAGCGGCCTCCAGGCGGTGCCGCGGGCGCAGACCGAAGCGGCGCGCTCCCTCGGCATGAGTGAGTTCGATATCAACCGCTCGATCCTTCTGCCACAGGCGCTTCGCGTTGTCGTCGCCCCGCTGGTCGGCAACGTGCTCGACATCTTCAACTCGGCGCCGCTCGTCTTCATCATCGGCCTCACCGACTTCCTCCGTGCCGGGCAGATGATCCTTGCGAACCCGCAATATGGCGACCGGACGTTCGAAGTCCTCTCGTTCCTTCTCATAACCTATTTCCTGATCGGCTCGATGATCACCTATGCCGCACGCAAGCTCGAAGACCACATGGCGACAGGTAGCCGCTGAGCTTATGAAACACGGAGATTCCACGATGAACGCCATCGTCGAAATGAAAAGCATGAACAAGTTCTACGGCGCTCACCATGTGCTCAAGGACATCGATCTCTCTGTGACCCGCGGTGAAGTCATGGTCATCTTGGGCGCTAGCGGTTCGGGAAAATCGACCCTGATCCGGTGCGTCAACGGTCTCGAGATGTACCAGAACGGCAGCCTCGTCGTTGATGGTTTCGACATGCCTGTCGAAGCAGATCGCAGGCTGGGCGGAGAACGCGAGCTTGCCGCGATCCGAAAGGGCGTCGGCATGGTCTTCCAGCAGTTCGGTCTTTTTCCGCACAAGACAGTGCTCGACAACATCACGATTGCTCCCATGCGCGTCCGCAAGAAGTCTCGGGATGAAGCCGAGGCGACGGCAATGAAGCTTCTGGACCGCGTCGGCCTTCGAGCCCATGCCCACAAGTATCCGGGGCAGCTTTCGGGGGGCCAACAGCAGCGCGTGGCGATCGCCCGCTCGCTGGCAATGGAGCCGCATCTCATGCTGTTCGACGAACCGACAAGCGCTCTCGACCCGGAAATGGTCGGCGAAGTCCTCGACGTGATGCGCGAACTCGCCGCTTCCGGTATGACGATGATGGTCGTGACGCATGAGATGGGCTTCGCACGCGAAGTCGCCGATCGCGTCGTCTATATCGATCAGGGATCAATCCTCGAGATCGGCAAGCCCGACGAATTTTTCGACAACCCCAAGAATGATCGTGCGCGCTCCTTCCTCGCGCGGGTCTTGAAGCACTGACGAGAGAGTCCCTCTTGTCCCGGTCCACGGAAGCTTGGAAACTGACATGAACGCAGTACTGCCCGCCGACCCCGCTCGCGACGACATCCTCGCAGCACGCCCGACGCTTTGGCTCAACCCGCTCTACCGTCAAGGCGCAATCGAGACTTCGGACCTGCCGATCTCTCCTGCGGATGTTCAGCGTGCCCACATGAATTGGCAACGCCTGGCACCCCTCCTCGCCGCCTGCTTTCCCGAACTCGAATCCACGAACGGTGAGATCCGTTCCGAATTGGTCGAGCTCAAGGAGCTCCGCGAGGCCCTCGGATACCGCACGCGGGAATTTGGAAACGTCTTCATCAAGGCCGATAGCCACCTCCCGGTCGCAGGCTCGATTAAGGCACGCGGCGGCGTGTATGAAGTGTTCCTGTTTGCGGAGGGTCTTGCGCGACACAATGGCTTCCTCACCGACGGCGAAGACATCCGCAAGCTAGCGACTGATGAAGTCCGGACGTTCTTCTCGCAATACACCGTCGCTGTCGGCAGCACGGGCAATCTCGGTTTGAGCGTGGGTATTGCTGCACGCGCGCTGGGTTTTAAGGCCACCGTCCACATGTCTTCAGATGCCAAGACCTGGAAGGTCGAGCGTCTGCGGAAACTTGGCGTGGAGGTCATTCAGCACGAAGCGGATTACACGACCGCCGTGGAGAACGCCCGCACCATCGCCGAAGCCGAGCCGACTATTTATTTCGTTGACGACGAACAATCCAGGCACCTCTTCCTAGGCTACAGCACGGCAGCATCGGAGTTGGCGGGGCAACTGGATGAACGTGGCATAACCGTCAACGAGGATAATCCCCTTTTTCTTTATCTGCCCTGCGGTATCGGTGGAGCGCCTGGCGGGGTTGCTTTCGGCGCAAAGGCGATCTTCGGCGACAACGTGCACGCGTTTTTCGTCGAACCCGTTCAGTCTCCATGTGCGCTCGTCCACATGATGTCCGGCTCGCGGGACCTGGTCTCGGTTTATGACGTGGGTTTGACGAACAAGACGGAAGCCGACGGCATGGCAGTCGCCCGGATGTCGGCGTTTGTGGCGACCGTGATGCGAGAAATGCTTGCCGGGGTCTTCACGGTGGCGGACAACGACCTCTTCAAGCTATTGCGTATGGCGTGGACGACCCAGCGCCAGAAGCTCGAACCGTCTGCGGCTGCGGCGCTGCTGGGTCCCGACTTCATCGTCCGCCATTCAGAGGGACGGCGCTTCCAGACTCAGCATAGCATCGAAGACAAGATGCCGCGAGCGACGCACGTCCTTTGGACGACGGGCGGATCGTTCGTTCCTGAAGAGCAATTCAGGAGGTTTTTGGATCAAGTGGGCTCGCTGAGCTGAGCAGTATATTAGGTATGGCTTGGCGTAAATCTAGTGTCTAGGACGCCGCAAAGTGCGTTCTGTCGATGAACCTAAGGCCGTTTGCAGAAGTCGCTATGCCCCGCCTTGAATGGATCCGAACCTGCGACCGGAAGGCTAGTCCTCGTTACCCGAGATTGTAATCGGCGCAAAAGTCCAGAAAGGCCCTGAGCTTGGGCAAAGATTTAGACTGCGCCGGAAAGTAGATGAAAAATCCCGGCATGACCGGCATAAAATCCTCAAGACACGTCTCAAGAATTCCCTGCTCGACAAGCGGCGCGACATTGGCTGCGATATTGTAGGTTAGCCCCACACCCGATGCTGCCGCCGACAAGGTCAAATCGGCCGTGTTGACTGTGAGCGGCCCCTTCACCGCAATGTCGAAGACCCGCGCTCCACCATCGCTCGCCTTCTCCTCGAAGGCCCATCGATAGACCCTGCCGCTGGTTTGCCGGATGTTGACACAGGAATGTTCAGACAAATCCTCAGGCCGCTTAGGTTTGCCCCTCTTTCTGAAATAGTCCGATGAGCCCACCACCACCATCGGACAGGACTTCATGAAGCGAACCGCGATCATGTCCTGTGCGATGGTTTCGCCGATACGAATACCTGCGTCGAACCCTTCCGCCACGATATCGATGAACCGATCCTCCATCGCAAGCTCCAGCTCGATATCGGGATAGGCGTCTGCAAATCCGGCCAGCAGCGGCTCGATTTGCGGTTGGGCCACGAGCGGAACGTTGAGACGCAGCACGCCCGCCGGTCGCATCCCGAAACTCTGGGCCGCCACGAACCCGGTCATCACTTGCGACACGCCCTGTCGAGCATGCTCCAGAAACAAAGCACCTGCATCTGTCAGCCCCACAGACCGGGTGGTTCGGTTCAGAAGCGGCGTGCCGACCCGGCTCTCCAACTGCTTGATTGTCCAGCTGATCGCAGCCGGTGTAACACCCAGCTCAAGGGCTGCGGCCTTGAAGCTTCTCTTTTCCGCCACACGGGTGAAGGCCAAGATACCGTCGAGCAAATCTGCACGCATTATCAAATCCAGTTTGAGAGCCCATACAAGCAAACGCATATTGTCAAAAAAAGCGTTGAAGTACAAATTCTGATCTGGATCAATGAGGATACAAAAATGGCACCCTTGTCTCTTTCCCGCCGCAGCTTCGGGCTTGGCCTCGGAGTAGCAACGGTGTTGTTCCACACAGGAGTTGGTATGTCTGAGATCTTGAACGATAAGCGCGGCTCTTCGCCGCTGACGGTCAGCTTCGCGAGCGGCGACAGCTTCGTCGTCGGACATCTTTATCTGCCGGCCGGTTACAAGCCCTCAAAAAAATATCCGGCAGTTGCCGTCGGCGGTTCGTTCACGTCGGTGAAAGAGCAGATGGGCGGCACCTATGCCGCAGAATTGGCCGCTCGCGACATCATCGCGCTGGCGATCGATTATCGCAATTACGGCCAGAGCGGCGGGACTAAGCGCCAGTACGAAGACCCGGCTTCGAAGGCTGAGGATTTTTCCGCCGCACTGCGTTTCCTTGCAAGCCGGTCCGACGTCTCAGGGACAGGCCTGCTCGGGATCTGCACATCGGGTGGCAATGTTCTTTACACCGCGGCACAGGACAGCGAGGTGGGAGCGGTCGCCACGGTCGCGGGCTTTTTTTCGGAGCCATCATTGGTGGCGTTGATTAAGAAGGCCCCCGATGCCGTTGAACGGCTCAGGTCCGATGGTCAGCGCGCGCGAAAGCACTTTGAAGAAACGGGCGAGATCGAGACCATTCTCGCCTATCACAACACCGATCAAACCGCAGCGAGCGTCAGCCCCAGCGAATACTATCTCGACCAGTCCCGTGGCGGCGGCGTCCGCGCCTGGCGAAATGCATTTGCCGTCTTGGCATGGGAGCCGTGGATCGATTTCGACCCGGTTTCGAAGGCTGCGCAGGTCACGGCGCCGACGCTCATCGTGCACTCTCAAACGGCTGCGTTCCCCGATCAGGCGCTTAAGGTGCATGGGCTGCTGGCCGGTCCCAAGGAAATCTACTGGACGAGCGGAAAGCACTTCGATTTCTACGACCAGGCTGAGAAGGTTCAGGAGTCCGCCGACCGCGTCGCGGAGCATTTTCGCGTCAATCTCGGTTGAGCGCTTAGCTTTCTTCAATGTCCCCGGAATGACGGCGGCGCCGGCGAAATACGGGCCCGCCCCGAGCTCAGCCTCGGCCTCCAGCTTCCGGAGCCGGTCGCGGAACGCGGCTCGTTTGGCGTCCGCGGTCGCCGGATCGGTGGCGTTGAGGAATTGCCAGCCATCGGCCAGGGTCTGCGTGGCGAATTCGATCCACGCGCGCTGCCGCGCGCAGCAGCGCATTGTCGGGATACATCGCCGCGCCGCCTTGCGTTTCTTCCAGATTCTCGCAGATCACCACGCTTTCGAAGAGGATGGCGTCCTCCTCGTCGGTCTGGTGCACCTTGAGCAGTGGAACCTTGCCGGTCGGCGAGAGCGCCAGGAACCAGTCCGGCTTGGCCGAGAGGTCGACGTTGATCCGCTCGAACGGCACGTTCTTCTCGAGAAGGACGATCGCGGCGCGTTGAACGAACGGGCAGAGCGGGTGGCTGATGAGTGTCAGGCTAGGGTCGGGCATGATGGCCTCTCGGTGTGACGGCAATTCCGGATGGAGGAGCGGCGCGACGATCAGATCGCCTGGCCGCCCGAGATGTCGAAGGTGGTGCCGTTCGCCCAGCCCATGTCTTCGGACAGGATGGCCGCGACCGCGCCGCCGATGTCGTCGGGCTCGCCGACACGGCCAAGCGCGATGGTCCCGGCGACATAAGCGTTGACGTTCGCATCGTCGCGGACCACGCCGCCGTCGCGATGGCGCCCGGCGCGATCGTGTTCACGCGGATCTGCCGCGCCCCCAGCTCGACCGCCATGAACTTGGTCAGCGTCTGGATGGCCGCCTTCGCCGCCGCATAGAGGCCGTAGCCCGCCATGGTGACGCGCACGAAACCCGACGAGACGTTCAGGATGCGCCCGCCGTCGGCGATCAGCGGCAGCAGCTTCTGGGTCAGGAAGACCGGGCCGCGCAGATGCGTGTCGATCAGCGAGTCGAACTGTTCTTCGGTCGCGTCGGTCAGCAGCGCATACAGGCCGTGGCCGGCATTGTTGACCAGGAAATCGAACTGCTGGCGGCCGAACCGGGTCTTCAGCGTCTCGGCGACCGTCTCGGCAAATGCCGGGAAGCTCGCCGAATTGCTGACGTCGAGCGCGATCATTGCGGCCTGGCCGCCCAGCGCCTCGATCTCCTGGCGTAGCGTATCGGCCTCTGCCGCGACGCTGCGATAGGTGCCGATGATGGCGACGCCGCGCTTGGCAAGATGCAGCGCCATGCTGCGGCCGAGGCCGCGGCTGGCGCCGGTGATGAGTGCGATCTGCTTGGTCATGGTCTGTCCTTCCTGGAGTGGTCTCGCCGGTGTCCCAAACGGCGTCGGCCTCGATCGTTCCACCTTCGACCATGAACGGCCTGGGTTTGCAGCCCTTGCCTTCAGCAATCATCTCCATCGAGCGTCCTGACGCCACCGATGTCGCATTTTTCTCCAGGACCGCGGCGCCATTTTTCTCTACCGAAAACTCGTCATGGTGCTTGATCAACAGCCAGTTGTTGCGCTTGCCGGGATCGCGATCGTTGCGCATGCGCACGAGCACGAAGCTGCCATGCAGGCGTTTTCCCTCCAGCGTGAATTTGAAATCCCCTTTGGCCAAAGCCTGGTAGGGGCTTTTCCTGCCTTCCGGCTCCCAATAGCCGCGGTCCCATAACATCACCGTGCCGCCACCATATTGACCTTTCGGTATGGTGCCTTCGAAGTCGCCATAGTCGAGCGGATGATCCTCGACCTCTACTGCCAAGCGCTTGTCGTGCGGATCGAGAGACGGTCCTTTGGTGACGGCCCAGCTCTTGAACACACCATCGAGTTCGAGGCGCAGATCGTGATGCAAACGTGTGGCGTCATGCTTCTGGATGACGAAGCGCCGGCGGTTGGTCTTTTTGATCGGTTCCTTGCCGCTCGGCTCAGCGGTTTTGTCAAAATCGCGTTTGGATCGGTAGGTCGATAGCTTGTCGCTGGCCATGACAATTCTCGGACATAGGTCGTGAAACGGAAAAGCCACTCAAGCCTTTGTTGTTCCACGTGCCGATGATACCGCGGAGTAGCCAGTTATCGATCGTAATGACGATATTGGAAGCCCCGAGCAGCGCGAGAGCCAGGTCCCGCCTCGAGCGAAGCGGGACACCCAATGCCGCATTTAGATCGCAGCCATTCGTTTGGCTGCGGGTGGGTAAGTATGCGGCTTCACTTTTGACGCAGTCATGACGGTCGCCATGCCGGCTTCGAGGCATGCGGCCATGAACGCTTCCCGCGCGATCACCGCGGGAACGGCGCCATTGAGCGCACCGCGACAGGTTTTCACGGCCCGCTCATGGCGTTCTCCATGTCGCAACGGCCATTCGTTTTCGAGAAAATCGAGAGCGTCGTAGACGCCAGCAAAGGTGCGGTCCAAACCGCATTGTAGGCGGATCGTCACCGGACGATCCCAGGGAACATTATTCAGCGGCATTTTCTTCCTCCTTTCCACGCCACCTATCTTCCTGAATAGGATATTGGAATTGGCCGCCGCGCCTTCAAGTATCGGCGCGGCGTCGAGGTCATCTTCAGACTCTCGAAAATCGCAAATCATCGCAAACTCTGCTGAAGGAGCCGCAGATGTACCGCGGCCCCAGAAGGTTGGGCTGATTAGCTCTTGATAGCGATACGCTTGACCTGCGACTGTGCCTTATCGCTCTTCGGCAAACTGACGGTCAGCACGCCGTTCTTAAAATGCGCATCGACCTGGTCCTCCTTGACCTCGACGCCGAGGGGGATGCGGCGCTCGAACCTGCCATAATAACGCTCGGAGAACTGGCGAGTCTTGTCCTCGCTCTCGGAACGTTTTTCGCCCTTCAGCGTCAGCACGCCATCATTGAGCAGGACCTCGATGTCCTTTTCCTCCAGCCCAGGCACTTCGGCCGTTACCTTGATCTCCTTGTCAGTGTCGGAGATTTCGACGCTTGGCCAGCCGGCTCCAAAAGCAGGAGCGTTGCCGACAGACCGCAGGCCGGAACCGAAACCACGGAATACGTCATCGAAGAGGCGGTTCACCTCGCGATGGAGCGACAGGAAGGGATCACGGTCGTCCTCGCGAAGGAGACTTGGAACCTGGTTGCCGTTGTCGCGGCCCCAGGGTATCAGATCACGAACACTCATGTTTTTCTCCTTTCCATTTGTTCAGTGGGCAAGCTTCGCGGCGGCGCCGGAGCTGCCCCGACGCTCTGGTACGAATTGCCCTGCCCTCGGGAGCCTAAGCCGCCTTCTCGGCCTCAATCTGTCTGGTCTCGGCCTTCGGCAGAGCCATGTCGTTCGCTATTTCGATCTGGCGCGGCTTCATCTCTTCAGGGATTTCGCGCTTGAGATCGACCGTCAACAGACCGTTGACGAGGCCGGCGCCGACGACCTTGACATGATCGGCAAGCTCGAACCGACGCTGGAACGAGCGGCTCGCAATGCCGCGATGCAGATATTGGACGTCGTCACCCTCCGTCTTTTGGCCAGAGACCAAAAGCATGTTTTGCTCCTGGGTGATCGTCAGTTCTTCCTGCAAGAAGCCCGCTACGGCCATGGCAATGCGGTAATCGTCCGCACCGGTCTTGACAATGTCATACGGGGGCCAGTTGTCGATCGTCTCGGTGCGGCTTGCGGCCTCGAGCACATTTAGCATTCGGTCGAAGCCGATACTCGACCGGAACAGCGGGGAAAAATCGAGGTTTGTCCTCATAGCCATATCCTCCTTATAAGCAACATGGATACAAGGAGACGCCAAGAGCACATGGCGTCTCCTGGACTTGTCGATCCCAATTGGGCAATCGAACAATACTAATATAATTCAGCGGGTTGCGGATTCAAGAGAAATGGAAAATTACCCATAAAACTAATTTTTGACGTCTCACATTCACTCACAAAAAAACAGCGCTGACGTCTTCGGAGGTCTGTGTCGTATCCTCGCCCTTTCCGTAGAGGGATGGTGCGCATGGCAGTCGCGGAAGGGCGAGGCGCTCATTAGCGTGCAGACGAATTCCTAGCGGGGATCGAACCCTCCAATACTATGTTTGGCCTGCTGCCTGCAGCACCGATCGCCAAAGGTCTCGGCTTTCCTAAGCAACGATCTGTAGATCGGCCGCCTGGCCTTTGAGGTGGCGAAGTCGCGCCGCTTTCGTCCGGGTACCGGGCAACTGTCGATAGATGTCGAGATAGTCCCGCGCCATCCGTTCGGCTGTGAAACGCATCTCAAAACTGTCCCGGACCTTGCGACGGTCGAACCGCAGCACCCATTCGATGTTTTCCACGGCTTCCTCGACGCTATCGACCAGCACACCGGAGATACCCTCATCGATCACTTCGGGAACGGAACCGCAGCGGAAGGCAATGACCGGCGTGCCACAGGCCATGGCCTCGATCATGACAAGTCCAAACGGCTCTGGCCAGTCGATCGGAAACAGCAGCGCGATGGCATTGCCAAGGAAGGCCGCCTTCTGGCACTCGTTGATCTCGCCGATGAATTCCACATTCGGATAGCTCTTTACCATCGGTTCGACCACCGTTTGCCAATAGGCCTTGTCAGCATCGTCGATCTTGGCGGCGATCTTCAGCGGCATGCCGACCTTTGCGGCAATCTGGATTGCTCGGTCCGGCCGCTTCTCGGGCGATATCCGTCCGAGGAAGGCGAGATAATTCCCACTCGGCTTTTCCGTAAAGGGCAGCAGGTCGTCTGGCAGTCCATGATAAACTGTTCCGGACCAGTTGACCGGCGGCATCGGCCGGCGCTGATCGTTGGAGATCGAGACCAGCGGAATGTCGGGAAAAACTTTATAGAATGGCTTTAGATCCGGTAGATCGAGCCGTCCATGAAGCGTCGTGATCGTGCGATCGGCAAAATCTCGGATCAGCGGGAAATGTAGGAGATCGATATGGAAGTGGAGGACATCGAATTCCTGCGCACGCTGGCGGATCTCCTCCAGCATCAAGATCTGATGCGGCAGGTTGTCCTTGACGGCCGGGTTGAACCGCAGCGCGACGTCCGAGCACGCCACCAGCTTGGCGCCGGTCACGGAATCGCCGCTGGCGAAAAGAGTGACGTCATGGCCTTGGGCGACAAGTTCCTCGGTGAGATAGGAAACTATCCGCTCGGTTCCTCCATAAAGCTTCGGCGGAACACTTTCAGCGAGCGGTGCGATCTGGGCGATCTTCATCGGCAAAACCTCCTCTGTTGAGCAAAGAGTCGTCGGCAAAAATCAGGCCCGCATCCTCAAAGAGGCACGCGGCAGGTCAGAAGGAAGGTCTACATCTCGAACGGTTGTCGGCGACGGTCTCCTTTCCAATAACGACATAGGTCAAAGCCGCCAAACCAGCGTGCTTGCGATTTCCGGCGACGGGCATGGTTAATGGAGCCGGCCGAATCTTGGTCTCCAGCTCGCTGATCGTCTTCGTCCAAGGCCTTCAACGCTTCCATGATCTCATCATACGAGACCTCCTTATCCGCCCCCGGATAAAGCCGAAGGGCTGGAATGGACTCAATGGCAAAGATGTCGGATGCCCAGGACGCAAGAATGGCCCGCTTCTCTTCCTTGCCGATGTCAGGGGATGCAAGTACATCACGCGGGTGATCGAAATGTTTGGCCGGATGAAGTAGATGCGCGGCGCTGATCACTGCCGCGGCTTCCTCCGGTACGGATTTGCTAACATTTTCCTTTCTCATTGCTGGCTCCATAGATCTTAACCGATGGAACTTGAGGTTTGATCGTGTGAAGAGGAGGCCCGCCCTTGGCGAATTGGGCGGACCTCCTTGATCCATTAGAAGTCCATGCCGGCGCCCGCAGGCAAGGCCGGTGCGGCTTCCTTCTTGGGCTTCTCGGCGATCATGGCCTCGGTCGTCACCAGCAGGCCGGCGACGGAAGCGGCATCTTGAAGCGCCGTGCGCACGACCTTCGCCGGATCGATAACGCCCTGAGCGTAAAGATCGCCATATTGATTGGTTTGAGCGTTCCAGCCGAACGAAAACTCACTCTTCTCGCGCAGCTTGCCGACCACAATCGAGCCTTCCGCGCCGGCATTCTCGGCGATCTGGCGAACCGGCGCCTCGATCGCCCGACGGACAATGTCGACGCCAACGCGTTGGTCGTTATTCTCGGTCGTGAGCCCGTCAAGCGTATTGACGGCTCGCAGCAGGGCGACACCGCCACCGGGCAGGATGCCTTCCTCGACGGCGGCGCGCGTCGCATGCAGCGCATCGTCGACGCGATCCTTCTTCTCCTTGACTTCCACTTCCGTCGAACCGCCGACGCGGATTACTGCGACCCCCCCGGCGAGCTTGGCCAGTCGTTCCTGCAGCTTTTCGCGGTCGTAGTCGGAGGTGGTTTCCTCGATCTGCGCCCGGATCTGGGCAACACGCCCATCGATCTCAGACTTTGAACCGACGCCGTCGATAATCGTCGTGTTTTCCTTTTCGATCGCCACCTTCTTGGCACGACCAAGCATGTTCAGCGTCACGTTCTCGAGCTTGATGCCGAGATCTTCGGAAATGACAGTGCCGCCCGTCAGGATGGCGATGTCTTCGAGCATGGCCTTGCGGCGATCGCCGAAGCCCGGAGCCTTGACGGCAGCGATCTTCAGACCACCGCGCAGCTTGTTGACGACGAGCGTAGCAAGAGCTTCGCCTTCGACGTCTTCAGCGATGATAAGGAGCGGCTTACCCGACTGCACCACGGCTTCGAGGATGGGCAGTATGGGCTGCAGATTCGACAGCTTCTTTTCGTGGATGAGGATATAGGGCTCTTCGAACTCGACCCGCATCTTTTCGGCATTGGTGACAAAGTAGGGGCTGAGATAGCCGCGGTCGAACTGCATGCCTTCGACGACTTCCAATTCGGTTTCGGCGGTCTTCGCTTCCTCGACCGTGATCACACCGTCGTTTCCGACCTTCTCCATTGCCTCAGCAAGAAATCGGCCGACCTCGGCATCGCCATTGGCAGAAATCGTACCAACCTGAGCGATCTCGGAATTGTTGGAAATCTTGCGAGCATTGGTCTTCAGTTCCTTAACCACAGCGTCGACGGCGAGATCGATGCCCCGCTTCAGATCCATCGGGTTCATGCCTGAGGCAACCGCCTTGGCGCCTTCCTTGACGATTGCCTGCGCAAGAACGGTTGCGGTCGTGGTGCCGTCGCCGGCGATGTCGTTGGTCTTCGAAGCAACCTCGCGGAGCATCTGCGCTCCCATGTTTTCGAACTTGTCTTCCAGTTCGACTTCCTTGGCGACGGTGACACCATCCTTGGTGATGCGCGGGGCGCCGAAGGACTTGTCGATAACGACGTTGCGGCCTTTCGGGCCGAGCGTGACCTTCACGGCATTAGCGAGCACGTCGACCCCACGCAGCATGCGTTCACGGGCATCGGTATGAAACTTGACTTCTTTCGCAGCCATTTCTTTAACTCCTCAATAGGCAGCTATCTGACTGTTGATCTCACGCAGCATTCTTCTGATCGGTCTGGGCTTCGATGATACCCATGACATCGCTTTCCTTCAAAATAAGCAGATCTTCGCCATTGATCTTGATCTCGGTGCCGGACCATTTGCCGAACAGGATGCGATCGCCGGCCTTGACGTCGAGCGCTTGGATCTGACCGGCATCGTTACGCGCGCCGGGGCCAACGGCGATAACCTCGCCCTCTTGCGGCTTTTCCTTGGCGGTTTCTGGGATGATGATACCGCCCTTGGTCTTTTCTTCGGATTCGACCCGGCGGACGAGAATGCGATCGTGAAGTGGTCGGAACGACATGTTTTCCTCCGATGGACAAACAATGATGACGTTGTTCCCCTGGCCGGACCGGATGACCAGTCCGGGCGGGTGCAAAACCTCGATCGAGCTTTTTGCGCGAAATGATCTGGTTTTGCGATTTTTCGATTTCAAGAGAATCAAACGAAAAAATTAGCACTCAGGCGATATTGCTGCTAAATGGCCGGAAAGGAACAGCAAGCCGGCTCATTCTCGGCCCATGCTCCCAAACATTGCTGCTCCTCTCAGAGGCTGACTCAAAAAGAATTCAGCGATATCGGTATCTTGCGAGGCGGCGTGTTAGCATTCGGATGTGAGCGATGGTGATCCATGCCTCGGCGGATGCGATTGATCTCTCCAAATCCTTAGCCAGTCGTCGGCAGCGGCCGAGCCATGCGAAAGTCCGCTCCACCACCCAGCGGCGCGGCAGGACGGTGAAGGCTTTCGCATGGTCCGAGCGCTTGACGATTTCCATCGTCCACTGACCGATCTTTTTCAGCCGCCCCTTGAGCTTGTCGCCCGCATAGCCGCCATCGGCAAAGACATGTCTGAGCCAAGGCCACCGGTGACGAATGGATTTCAAGAGATCGGCGGCACCGTCTCGATCCTGGATATCCGCCCCATGCACTATCAGCCCGACCATGAGCCCCAGCGTATCGACGACGATGTGCCGCTTGCGACCCTTGACTCTCTTGCCGGCGTCATAGCCGGAAATCCCGCCGCTTTCGGTGGTTTTAACACTTTGGCTGTCGATCACACCGGCGCTCGGCGATGCCTTTTTGCCTTCCAGTTCGCGCGCCTCCATCACCAGATGATGATTGATCCGCCGCCACAGGCCTGTCGCCCGCCATTCATAGAAATAGGCCTGCACCGTCGTAAATGGTGGGAAATCCTTCGGCAGCATCCGCCATTGGCAGCCCGTCGAAGCAAGATAAAGCAGCGCATTCACCACGTCGCGCAAATCCGTCCGGCGCGGCCGGCCCAGTCGTTTCGGTCCAGGTAGAAAAGACGCGATCAAACTCCATTCCCGATCCGTCAGGTCGCTTGCATAGCGGCTCGCGCGTCGTGCATATTGCCGCCGGGTGAAATCAGTCCAGCCCATAATGGTCTCCGTTCGTCCTAAGCAAACAAACGGAATCACAACTGACTGATTTCACTCAACTCTTTTTCGGTCAGGCTCTCAGAGCAGATAAATATCCCCTTTATTTTTCTGACCGCAATGACAGACAAGCAGAACGTCATCATGGGATTGCGCGCCGGGCAGCCGATTATCTCACCAAGCCGATAGATTTTGAGATTCTGCTGGCCAAAGTTGAAGGTTGCCTTGCTCATTTCGAAAACGACATCAGGAGCGGCCGGGCATTCTAGCCGGCCAGCGCCGCACACTCTTGTGCTACTGTTTCCAGCCCAACCTCTAAGGTTATTGTCGTGTTGGTGCGCGATACATCGATTCCCTCGGGGTACAAGATACTTACGGGATACCCAACTTCATGATCTCTCATCCTGCACTGTTCCAATTTTTCGCTGGTTACTTTCATCAGGATTTCGGCCTCGAGGGAGAAACGGATATCCAGATTGTCACGGCATTCAAGCGTAACGAACCTCCTTCTGTTGTTGAAGAAGTCAGAGATAATTTGCGCGACGTTATTGAGCGCTGTGAAAATGAGGAGCTTAGCGCTGATGATTTCTTAGAAGAAAACGAATGCTATTATTATTATGCGGCGGAACAAAAAACAGGATCGGAGTGGATGAAAAAACTATATGATCTTCTAAAAATGGAAGATCTATAGCATATGAAGATTATATACCATAAGAGTACTATAGAGATAAAATGATTGGAATAAGGGAATTTTTGGAAAAAGACGAAATTGCTCAAAGCAAAGTTCATTGGCTGACGATGGCAGCCCTTCTCGGTGGACTGCCGCTCGCCATCGGCCATGGAGCCGGTTCCGAACTGCGCCAGCCGCTCGGCTATGCCATCGCCGGCGGGCTGCTGGTCAGCCAATTGCTGACCCTCTATACGACCCCCGTCATCTACCTGCTGCTCGACAGTCTTCGTAACGGGGCCGCTGGGCAGATCGAAACTCGCTCCACGGACCAGGACGTCGATCGGCAATTTCACATCCGAGGCAAAGCATGAATACACCGCTCTATACCTCAGCCATCGCCGCAGCCACTGCCGCTGGGGTGGTCACCCGCCCGTTTCGACTGCCCGAAGCCGTCTGGGCTGTCGGCGGAGCAATGCTCATCTTCATCCTCGGCATCATACCACCTGCGGAGGTATGGTCCGGGATCACCAAGGGCTTCGACGTCTATCTCTTTCTGATCGGCATGATGCTGCTGTCGGAACTCGCTCGGCGGGAAGGCCTGTTCGACTGGATCGCCGTCATAGCCACCTCATACGCGAAGGGATCTTCGCGACGGCTGTTCGTGCTTGTCTATGTCGTTGGCATCATCGTGACTGCGTTGCTCTCAAACGACGCGACGGCCGTTGTCCTGACGCCGGCCGTCTACGCGGCATGTCGCGCAGCCAACGTGAAGGATCCACTTCCCTATCTTCTGATCTGCGCGTTCATTGCCAATGCCGCAAGCTTCGTGCTGCCCATCTCCAATCCTGCCAATCTGGTGATTTTTGCGGGCGGTGAAATGCCGCCGCTGTCCCGTTGGATGAGCACATTCCTGGCGCCGTCCATCGTGTCGATCGTCCTGACGTTCATGGCACTCTATTGGTCCCAGCGGCGTGCCTTGGCAGACGACACGATCGCTCCGCAGGTCGAGCGCCCGCGACTGACGCTCTCTGCCAAACTGGCCGGAGGCGGCCTGATCTTGACCGCGATCTTGCTCCTTGCGGCATCTGCGATGCATCTTAACCTCGGCATTCCAACCTTTGTCGCCGGCGTCCTGACGACCCTACTCGTTCTGGCAAACGTCCGGCAGCATCCGATCGGCATTATCCGAGACGTGAGCTGGAGCGTGCTGCCGCTGGTGGGCGGCTTGTTCGTCATCGTCGAGGCTATCAATCATACTGGCGTGACTGCGGTGCTTGTCGAGGAACTGAGAACGATCAGCTTGCAGTCCGAGTCGCGGGCTATCGCCATCGCTGGCATAGGCGTCGCGTTTCTCTCCAACCTCGTCAACAACCTGCCCGCCGGACTGTTCGCAGGGAGCGCCGTTCAAGCCGCGCAAGTTTCGGATCGTGTCGCGGGCGCAGTCCTTATCGGCGTCGATCTGGGTCCGAACCTTTCTGTGACGGGTTCGCTTGCGACGCTACTGTGGCTTTCGGCGCTTCGGCGGGAGGGCTTGAGCGTCAGCGCGGGCTCATTTCTGAAGGTGGGGGTAGTGGTGATGGTTCCCGGCTGTTGTCGTCGCTAGTAATATAGCTCCTGGTACCTTGATCTAAGGCAGCATCGGTCGAGTTCTATGCAATCGTCTCTCCATCGACGTCATCTGTTGGACCGTAAAGCGGCTCAGCCGCCATTGTCTCTCGGCCCAGTAGTCCCGCATCCTCCAGTGCTTCGAGGTTCGGCAGGTCACGTAGCGTCTCCAGGCCGAAAGCAGCGAGGAAATGTTTGGTCGTCACATAAGTATAAGGTGCCCCCGGCGTTGGGCTGCGCGGTCCGGAGCCGATGAAGCCGGTACCTCGCAGCGCACCAATCGTGTCGCGGCTGATCTCCCTGCCGAAAATTTTTGACAGCTCGCCACGCGTCACCGGCTGGAAATAGCCGATCGCCATCAGCACCATAGCCTCGAACTCCGAGAGCGCCGCGGCCCCTCGCCTTGTCGGCGCCGACGACGCGCGGATCGTCTCGGCAAAACGCACCCGGGTGCGGTGCTGCCAGCCGCCGGCGACCGACACCAACTCATACGGCCGGTCACGGAGTTCCTCGACCAGATCGTCGATCAGCAGGTCTATGCTGCAATCCTTGCCGACCACCCGGGCCAGTGTTTCGCGGCTGACCGGCTCAGCCGCGGCAAAAATCACCGCCTCCACCCGCAGCATCCATTCGCGCCAGCGCAGCTCTGGCGGAAGGTCGTCCAGTTCGCGATCGTACAGGACATCGTCCTGGGGATTTCTTTTGGCGTTGCGGCGTGGCTGCGGCGTCGCGCTCATACCGGCCGCCTCACAATCCAAAGATCCGAAAGGACGACCGGCCGGACAGCCCGCGCACGGCCTCAAAACCTTCGAGCCGCTCGAACAACCGGGTGGCGGCCCAGCGCGACAGGTTACTGCCGGGCGCCGACGCTGGCACGGCGTCCTCGTTCAGCAATCTGCGGATCACGGCCTCGGCGCCTTTGGTGCGCAGCTTCGGCGCGACGGCGAGCAGCTGTGCAGCCCGGCGATCGATCGCGGCGGCGGAGCGCAGTGCGGCATCGACGGCGGTGAACAGCGTCAGGCAGACGGCCCGCGCGAAGCCTTGATCGCCGGGCCGCAGGCGTCCCCTGCCGTCTGATGTCTTGAAGGCTGGCCCATAACGCTCGGCCATCAGCAACGGCACGGGCCGGTCCCAGGTCAGCATGGCGGCGATCAGACTATCGGCAAGCGTGAAGGCCAGCACCTCGGCATCCGGACGCACGGCCACAATCGCCGTCACCAGCTCGGCCGCGGCGAACGGTGGCGATCGACCGGACTGCAGCGATGCGTCGGCAAAATCGACGGCAGCCGCCAGCCGGTCGTCCCAGGCCAGACCGAGCAGATCGGCGAGCTCGGCGATGGCTTTCGACGAAAAGTTCGGTTTCCGGCCGGCTCGGCCGGTCCGGGATCGTCGCCCGGAGGCGTCAGCAAAACGGCATCGCGCAGCGCTTTCTCGTCCTCGGTTCGACCCGACCATCGCACCGCCATTGCGGCACATTTCAGGGCCTGGCGGGAGCGCCAGCAACCCGCGTAGACGTAATGCGATCGAACAAAATCATCGAGTGATTTCAGCGCGATACCGGCGGCGACGGCGGCATCCGGCTCCTTGAGATCGCGCCCACGCGGAACCGTCTAGGCCGGCAACGGGGCCGGCGGCGCAGAGATCGAAGCAGGTGCGAAGGCGAACGAATCCATACCGCGAGCTTATATCGCGCGTGCAGTTTATGCCACTATTTTCGGCCATAACAGCACACCCTGTCGTCAAGTAAAAACGTCCGATAATCTTGCCTTATCGGACGTATTGTGTTTTATATAGAGAATGGCCGTTTTCGCGGTCCTCAACCCCGTTAGCGCATGCTTGCCGGGCTGAGCGTCGCCAGAATTCGCGTCCGCAGGTGTCGCCTGCGTCGCAGGTCATTAGGTAGATTATATATATCAAGGAACCTGGACACCTGCAATGGCGCTGAGCATCAAAGACCCCGAGACGGAGAAGCTCGCGCGCGCACTCGCTGCGCGCACCGGCGAAACCATCACCATCGCGACGCGGCGCGCGCTGGAAGAGCGCCTCAAGCGTATGGGATCGCAAGCGAAGAAGGCTGCCCTCCTCGACGACATGGAGGCGATGCGGCGACGCTTGAGCGCTCTGCCGGTTCTCGATGATCGCAGTCCGGATGAAATCATCGGTTACGACGAAAACGGTATTCCGAACTGATGGTGATCGATACGTCAGCGATCGTCGCGATCTTTTTCAATGAACCGGATGCCCTCTACTACAGCGAACGCATTGCCGACGATCCCGTCCGGCTGATTTCGGCGGCAACGCTCGTCGAAGCCGCGATGGTCATCGAGGGACGCTTCGGCGAGGCAGGCGGAGCAGAACTCGATCTCTGGCTGCACAAGACCAATCTGGAGGTCGTTGCGGTGACCTCCGAGCATGCCGACCAGGCCCGCCGAGCCTGGCGCCGCTACGGCAAGGGTCGCCATCCTGCCGGCCTGAATTACGGCGACTGCTTCTCCTATGCCCTCGCCGCGCTGACCGGCGAGCCGCTGCTCTTCAAGGGGAACGACTTCAAACAGACAGATGTCGAGGCGGCATGAAGAATAGCGGCGAAATCGTCCTTGAGACGGAGCTGCCGAAGGCTCCGCCCTCCCCTGCCCCGCAGCCGGCGTCCAGCCTACCGGGTCATCTGCAAGATCTCAGCGATCGCGCGCGCGGCTATGTCGAGGCGGCCAGCTCCGCCAACACACGCCGCGCCTATGCCAGCGACTGGAAACATTTTTCCGCCTGGTGTCGGCGCTCGAACCTGACGCCCCTTCCAGCCGATCCACAAATCGTCGGCCT
Source organism: Rhizobium sp. NXC24 (assembly GCF_002944315.1). Lineage (NCBI taxonomy): Bacteria > Pseudomonadati > Pseudomonadota > Alphaproteobacteria > Hyphomicrobiales > Rhizobiaceae > Rhizobium > Rhizobium sp. NXC24. The sequence continues at coordinate 422,221 of NZ_CP024314.1, read as the reverse complement.
CTACATCACCGCTTGTGCGTCCGGCACCGCCGAACGTGGTATGAAGGCCAACTCTGTGTCGACCATCGAACGGCGGCTGTCCGCCCTCACCTGGAACTACACGCAACGCGGCATGCCGATCGATCGACAGGATCGCCATATTGCCACCGTTCTTGCCGGTATCCGCAACACCCACGCCACCCCACCCCGCCAGAAGGAAGCGGTGCTGCCGGAGCAACTGATCGCCATGCTCGAGACCCTGGATCGCGGCAGCCTGCGCGGCCTGCGCGACCGCGCCATGCTGCTGATCGGCTTTGCCGGCGGCCTGCGCCGCTCGGAGATCGTTGGCCTTGATCTCGGCCGCGACCAGACCGAGTACGGGCGCGGCTGGCTCGAGATCCTTGACAAGGGCCTGCTCGTCACCCTGCGCGGCAAGACCGGATGGCGCGAGGTCGAGATCGGCCGCGGCTCGTCCGATGGGACCTGCCCGGTTGTCGCGGTCGAGACCTGGATCAGGTTCGCGCGGATTGCCAAGGGTCCTCTCTTCCGCAGGGTGACGGGTGAAGGCAAGGATGTTGGGCCGGATCGGCTGAACGATCGCGAGGTCGCTCGTCTTGTCAAGAAGACGGCGCTCGCGGCCGGCGTCGGGGGCGACCTCAGCGAAGCGGAGCGCGCCGAAAAATTCTCCGGTCACTCGCTGCGCGCCGGTCTGGCGTCCTCCGCGGAGGTCGACGAGCGCTATGTCCAGAAGCAGCTCGGCCATGCCAGTGCTGAAATGACGCGGAAATACCAGCGTCGGCGCGATCGCTTTCGGGTCAATCTCACCAAGGCGTCGGGGCTGTGAGGCCCCTCCCCTGCTCCGTATGAAATCGCTAGGTGAAAAATGGGTGCTGGATTTTTCGCTTAGCGCTTCAATTGAAATCGGTAAGTAAAAGCCACAGTAACGGAAGTGAATTGTCCTCTCGTTTCCGTCACTCCCCATGATGCTCCAGGTTACGCCTCACTTCCGATAAGTGCTGCTTATCGGAAGCGAGATGTACAGACGCCTTGTACGCGCGTATTTGCGGTGCTATTGTGGCCTCAAAGCCAATATCGGGGCGCAAAATGCCGCAGACCAGCTACAAGATCAGCGAGGCGCGCAAAAACTTCGCCGAGGTGCTCGAACGCGCCAACCACGGCGAGGAAATTTTGATTATGCGCGGCAACGAGATCTATGCCCGCATCGGCCCGGCCAACGGCGGCAAGCGGCCGTTCGGCCTCTTGCGCCAGCGCGGCCTGCCGGACGATCTGTTCGATGCGGTCGATGCGGTCGACGCGGAACAGGCGGCAATCGACGCCGGCGACTGGAACGACGACCTCGGCGTCTGGCAAGGCAAGCCTGGCGATCGCGAGTCCAAGGCATGAAGGTGCTGCTCGACAGCCATGCCGTCTACTGGTGGACGATCGGCAGCGACCGGCTGTCGGCAAAGGCCCGAGCCCTGGTCGAGGACAAGATGAACACCGTGCTCGTCAGCGCGGTGTCCTTCTACGAACTCGACAACAAGATGAAGAAGCTCGACCTCAAGCCGCAGGAATTGCGCGCCGCGGTGGCAGCCAGCGGCCTGCAGACGCTCGCTATCAGCGATCTGCATGCCGAACTGGCGGCAAGCTTCGACTGGGACCACCGCGACCCCTGGGACCGGATTCTCGCCGCCCAGACGCGGCTCGAGCATTGCACCTTTGTGTCGCTCGACACTGCCTTCGATGCGGTGCTGCATGAACGGGTCTGGTGAAGGGAACGGCCATGAAGATCTGCGTCGAAATTGCCGAGGCGTCCGAGCGGCTGGAGGAATTGATCGCTCTCGCTTTGCGTGGCGACGAGGTCGTCATCGGCCGGGACAGCCAGCCGATCGCCGTCCTTGAGGCTCTTCCCCACAGCGGCCAAGGCACGATGGATGATGTCTGGGCGCTGGCGGCCGAGGGGCGACCCGCCAACGCTGATCAGACCTCAAATCACGACGATTTTTACGACGAACACGGATTGCCCCTATGAGCAGTTCTGCATCTTCCTCGATCGCGGCACGCGCCGAAGCCCTCGACAGCATCGCCGCGGTGCTGCCGATCGACCGACGCGATAAGCTCGCCGAAATCCTCACCGACCAGGACGTCGAGACGCTCAAACACCTGGTCAACGAAGGCATGGGCGCCAACACGCTGCGGGCCCTGACCTCCGACCTCGCCTATCTCGAGGCCTGGTCGCTGGCATCCACAGGCTCTCCCCTCCCCTGGCCGGCGCCGGAGGCGCTGCTGCTGAAGTTCGTCGCGCATCACCTCTGGGATCCGGCGCGGCGCGAACACGATCCCGAGCACGGCATGCCGGCCGAGGTCGACCAGGCATTGCGAGACGGCGGTTTTCTGAGAACATCGGGACCACATGCGCCGGCGACCGTCGGACGACGGCTGGCCAGTTGGTCGACACTGACGAAATGGCGCGGTCTCAGCGGCGCCTTCGCCTCCCCTGCCCTCAAGTCCGCGATCCGGCTGGCGGTGCGCGCCGTGCCGCGGCCACGCCGCCGCAGGAGTGCCAAAGCGGTGACATCAAATGTTTTGGGCAAACTGCTGGCGACCTGCGGCGAGGACAATCTGCGCGATCTGCGCGACCGCGCCATCCTGATGGTCGCCTTCGCATCGGGCGGCCGCCGGCGCAGCGAGGTCGCCGGCTTGCGCAAGGAACAGCTGACGGTCGAGGCGCCGGTTGCAGCCGAGGACGGAAGTCCCCTCCCCTCGCTCTCCATCCATCTCGGCCGCACCAAGAATTCCGGCGCGAGCCAGGACGAAGTTGTCTATCTAACTGGTCGGCCGGTCGAGGCGTTGAATGCCTGGCTGGCGGCCGCTAAGATTGACAGCGGCAGTGTGTTTCGGGGAATCGACCGCTGGGGCAATGTGTCTCGCCGCGCGCTCGATCCGAAGGCGGTCAATGATATCGTCAAGTTGCGGGTAAATATGGCCGGGCTGGAGGTTGGGGAGTTTTCGGCGCATGGGCTGCGATCGGGCTATCTGACGGAGGCCGCCAATCGCGGCATTCCGCTGCCCGAAGCGATGGAGCAGTCGCGACATCGGTCGGTGCAGCAAGCCTCGAACTATTACAACAGTGCAACCAGACGCAGCGGGCGGGCAGCTCGACTTCTTTGAAGACCAGAGCGGCCCAAGGTTATGCCAGCTATGCCCCGCGTCAGACGGCGATGGGATCTCTTGGCGTTATCTTCGGCGGCGCGATTGACCTTCAAATCGCCTCTTTATGCGTCCAAGGCATCGGCAGGTTCACGCGAATTTCGATAGTTCGAAACAATGGCATGTCGGCCTCGATGGCCGAACCACTCTCGGAGCCCGTGGACAGATACTCAAGTCACGTTGTGGGACAAAAGATGAAACGAAGTCTAGCCGTTTGTGCACTCCCGTCTTTCGTTGGTCTATGCATGCTTTCAGCAAGTGCGCTGGCAGCGCCCACCAAGCCGCCGGAAGCCTCGCCGGCGGCGCTTGCGGATGCGACGCAATCGTCAGTTCCCTACGCCGGTCCGGCGCGCCGGATTGCCGAACTCTCGCCACAGGGTAATGTATCGCCACTAGCCACGCTTTTTGATCCCGTAGCCGCGAGTGAGGCAAAGATCTTCCGCGAAATGAGCAGCCTGCAAGTGCCTATGAACGTCGATATCGCGGAAATCGTCGAGGCGTACTACAATCAACCGAAGGCGAAGCTCGTCTGGGTGGACGGCAAGGGTGCGACGGCGAAGGCTGCACAGGCACTCAACCTTATGAAACAGGCCGGTGACTGGGGATTAACGCCAGAGGACTACGCCATGTCGGCAACGTTCGAGTCCCTGCCGCAAGGCTCACCAGAGCGCGTAAAGGCGCTGGCCCGATTCGAGGTAACGTTGTCCAGTAAGATGCTGATGTTCTTGCAGGACAATTTCCGTGGGCGCATCGATCCGAACCAGTTGTCCCATTATTACGATTTCAAACGCAAGCCGGTCGATCTGAAGGCAACGATGTCTCAGCTATCCGTCTTGCCCGATCTCCTGCCCGCCTTCGACCGACTGATGCCGGGCAACCCGAAATTTGGCCAGCTTGCTGCCGAGCTTCACTATCTGCGGACATCCGGACAAGGACCGGACACCGCCGCCGATATCAATAAGGTAATTGTAGCCATGGAGGAGATTCGTTGGCTACCGCAGCAATTCCCGCAGCGGTACGTCTTCATCAACCAGCCCGCCTACATGGCATATTATAACGAAAACGACCAGACCACACTTTCGATGAAGGCCGTTATCGGCCAGCAGGACCATCAGACAAATTTCTTCAATGCGTCGATCAAGACGGTCGAATTCAATCCTGATTGGGGTGTGCCGCAATCGATCATTCACAATGAGATGCTGCCACATTTGAAGCGCGATCCGGCCTATTTGGACAAGGAAGGCTATATCGTTTCCGTGAAGGGGAAGCAGATGCCGTCTGCGAAGGTCGATTGGTCTCAGCCGCTCGAGAATATATCGGTTGTCCAGCCGCCAGGGCCAGATAATGCGCTCGGGCAATTGAAGATCCTCTTCCCCAATGCCCACGACATCTACATGCACGACACGCCGGCTCGCGGCAAATTCGCGTCTCAGGACCGCATGTTCAGCCACGGCTGTGTGCGTCTGGAGAACCCCCGTGGCATGGCGGCGGCCGTCCTCAATCAGACGGTCGACTTCGTCAGCCAGCAGATAGCGGCTGGAGAGAAGAAGGACATGCCGCTTCCTGAACAGGTGCCTGTCTATGTTGCTTACTTCACCGCATGGCCGACTACAGACGGAACTGTCGAATATTACGACGATATCTATGGACGCGACGCGGAAACGTTGAATGCGATGGCGGTCACTACGTCAAGCCGCACCCAGTAGTGCCGCCCACCACCAGTGCGGTCACTTGGCAGTTAAATGCCAGACCTCGCCAGAACGGCCGCATGCTTACGATTAACTGCCATGCGACAAGCGGAATACCTTGCAGTCGATCGAACGCTCGCCGTCACACCACGGCGTGAGAGGGAGGGCTCCCCCTCATCCGGATTGCTCAGGCAGGCGTTCCTCTCCTCCCCTTCCTCCTATCCGCGGAATTTCAGGCATTTCCGCCGAGATTGACCACCAGAGCGCGTTTTCGAGTGCATTGCGAAGGATGCCCGTCCGATGCGGCCGTTAGAGTCTGGCGGGGCTGCATTTAGATCACAAAAAACGCTTGCAACCGTTCGTTTTCTCACGCATTCATTATCTGTACACACCCCGCGAAAAACGGGCCAGATCTAATTTTATCCCTCCAAAAATATTGCAGCAGAGCTACATGGCGCCCCCAATCGAGAGCGCGCCATGCCAATATAGCGACGGTTCCAAACCGGCCCGAACGGGTCGGGAATGGAGCGAGAGGCGTCTCTGACACCCCTTGTCCTTGCCTGTCATTCCGGCCGCTCACCAAGCCTTGAAATTCCAAACCGGAAGTTTGCACACATCCTCACCGTCCGGAAGGCCGATATCCTGGCGCATGCGATTGGACAGATGAGAGGTTTGGTTTGCCTCTTGATGGCGCCGCCAGACGGCGAGAAACAACGCAAACGCGGTCTTCCGAGCGCCGAATTTCAGGCAGAGTTCATTAACCGTTGCCGAAAGGGTATCAGCAACCAAAGATTGTGCTTCGCGCATAGTGTCTTTCCCGGCGCAACGACGCAACCAGGTCCTTTCGAAGGTCAAAAGACGCGCAGATAACGGACGCGAAAATACGAACGTTCGTTCCGGTAGCCGGTCACGTCAAGATAACAGGGAAAATGCTAAACGGCAGAGAATCCGAGGGCTTAGAAAGCCTGGTGCCAATGTCGGCTTGGGCTCGAAGCGCAGCGCATCGATACCACCACGGCCATTCCGCCAGAGAAGCGTCTAAACATGACAATTGATTTCATTTCACGCCTCCTCTGATTTGATTGCGGATGCGCGTATGGTACACGAGATCGGTCAATCGGCAAGCATGCAATTTCACATTGCAGGAAATGGAGCGAGATTCGTTGCGGAAATGCAACACCGTGCCGACCCGCCCGCCTTCTGCTCGCTATTATTCGGCCATTCATTGAGTGACATGTCTCCCCCTTTGGCAGGCGTCACACTTGACCGCGCATTGCCCTTGCCGCTTTAGTGAAAAATGTTTCGGCGGTCCGTGAAGGGGAGAGACGCGGACGAAATTGGCCGGGAAACCTTGGGGAGGACCTCTCTTGTCGCTAAGACATCAGATCATTGCGCTGGCGATCATTCCGCTCGTGGTCGCGATTCTGGCGATCACGAGTTTCATCACTTGGCAGTCGGCGAACCTTACCCAAGTCAATATCGCGACATTCGAGCAGAACATGCTGAAAGCCAAGGAAACCGAAATCCTCAACCTGACCAATCTTGCCCTTTCGGCGATCCAGGCGACCTACGGAGATGCGGCCGCGGACGATCAGGCGGCCAAGGAAAAGGTAGCGGCGATCCTGACTTCGCTCGACTACGGCAAGGACGGATATTTCTTTGTCTATGACTATGACGGCAACAATATCGTCCATCCGCGCCAAATCTTCCGGCATGGCCGCAATTGGCTCGATCTGACTGATCCCAACGGCGACAAGGTCATCGCCGAGCTGATCGCGACTGCAAAGGCGGGCGGCGGCCTGCACCAATACAAGTGGCAAAAGCCATCCAGCGGCCAGGTGGCCGACAAGCTGTCCTTCGTCGTCGGGCTCGACAAGTGGCGCTGGGTCGTCGGAACTGGCGTCTATCTCGACGACGTTTACGCGCAGACGGCGGCGGCAAATGCGAGCATGCGCGCCAGTATCAAAAGCACCTTTGTGATCGTGGCGCTGATTGCCGTTCCCGCTGTTATCGTCGTCTTCACGACCTGCATGCTGCTTACTTTTCACGAGCGGCGCATGGCCGACGGCAGGCTCAAGGCACTGACCCAGCGGGTGATCGACACGCAGGAGGAAGAACGCGCCCGGCTTGCCCGAGAGCTGCATGACGGCATTTCGCAAAATCTACTCGGCGTCCGCTACGCCATGGATCTTGCCGGCCGCAAAGTCAGGACCGACGTCAACGATGCGGCGCTCACTATCGAGCGTGGCGTGGAGGCGCTGAATGGCGCGATCAAGGAGATCCGGCGGCTGTCCCACGATCTGCGCCCGCGTGTGCTCGACGACATGGGTCTCACCGCAGCGCTCGAGGCTTTGTGCCATAACTTCGAGGAGCGGAGCGGGATCACGACCGAAATCGAAGCGACCGGTTTCGTCGATCGGCTAAAACCCGAGGCCAGCACGGCTCTCTATCGCGTTGCTCAGGAGGCATTCAACAATGTCGAGCGGCATTCCGGTGCGAGCCGCCTCGCGGTAAAACTTTGGAGCGACGGCGGGCGGGCGCGCATGACCATCTCCGACAACGGCACGGGCTTCGGCGACGCCAGAACGGCAGCCGTCGGCGGGCACGGTCTAGGTCTGCGCAACATGCAGGAGCGAATGGCGCACTTCCGCGGCCTGCTTCTGATCGACAGCACGGCCGCTGGCACGACATTGACAGCAATGATGCCGAAATCAGCCAATACGCAGCCCCGCGATCAGGTCAAAGCCGCATGACAGCGCGTCCCAAGATCAAGGTACTGCTGATCGACAACCACCCGCTGGTGATCGATGGGCTGAAAGCGGTGCTCGAAACCTACGATCATATAGAGGTCGTAGGAACGGCAGGGCTGGCACAGGCCGGCCTGGACATCGGGCGCGACACGCGGCCCGAGGTTGTGCTGATGGATATCAACATGCCGAAGCTAAATGGGATCGACGCCATCGAACTCTTTCGAAACGAATTGCCCGAGGCGCGCGTCGTCATGCTCTCCATGCATGACAGCCGGGAATACATCTCCTCCTCCGTGATGCGCGGTGCCGCCGGCTATGTCCTCAAGGATGTCTCGACCGACGAAATCGTTTTGGCCATCGAGACGGTGGCTGAGGGTGGAACATACTTCTCGTCCGGTGTCGTCGACGTGCTGATGGAGCGGAAGAGCGGAAACGACACGGATTCCCTGACACCGCGCGAGCGCGATATCCTCGGCCTCATTGTTTCCGGAAGGAGCAACAAGGAGATGGCCGAGGCCCTTGGCATTACGCCCGCCACGGCCGAGACGCACCGCAAGAACGTCAAGAAGAAGCTCAACATTGCAACGACCGCAGGCCTCATCCGCTATGCGCTCGATCACGGCATCAGCGTCAAAACGCGATGAATCGACGTTCTACCCACTTCTGGGTAGGCCCGACCATTTCACTCCGTAGCCATCTTGTCTGACGAAAATCGTCACCATAGGACTTTACTGCGGCTGGCTTCAGGGCGAGCCGTTGGGAGGAATTCAAATGCATTGCGTCTGCTGCCGTTCAACCGGGGAACCTGTTGCAACGGCACGAGCCAAGCTGGCCTCGGCTGGCGACTGACAGGCTCGCCTTCCACGCTGACAACCGCAACTTGCCGCCACGTGTGGCGCCCGGAAGGTATCTGACATGGAAAAATCACGGAGCAAGGCAGCGCTTTGGCTGCTCGTCATTCCCTATATCGGCCTGCTCTGGCCATCCCTCTATAATATGCGCGAGCCGGCCTTGTTCGGTTTTCCCTTCTTCTACTGGTACCAGCTTCTCTGGGTGCCGATTACCGCGGCGCTGACCTTCATCGCCTATCGGAGCGTGCGCCATGACGACTGAGATCGACAGCACGGCGCTCGCCGTCTTCCTCTTCTTTTTCGCGCTCGTAACAATCTTGGGCTTCGTCGCGTCCCGCTGGCGCAAACCAGCCACGCTTGCCCATATCGACGAATGGGGCCTCGGCGGCCGCAGCTTCGGCACCTGGATCACCTGGTTCCTGGTTGGTGGTGATTTCTATACGGCCTATACGGTGATTGCCGTCCCGGCACTGGTCTACACGGTCGGCGCTTATGGCTTCTTCGCTCTGCCCTATACGATCGTCGTTTATCCCTTCGTCTTCATGGTGATGCCGGTTCTCTGGAAACGGGCAAGGGATTTCGGCTACGTGACCGCCGGTGACGTCGTGCATGGCCAATATGGTTCGCGCGCACTCGAACTCGCCGTAGCGGCGACCGGCGTCATCGCTACCATGCCCTATATCGCGCTGCAGCTCGTCGGCATGACCACGGTCCTGAAGGCTCTCGGCCTGCATGGCGAACTGCCGCTGGCGATCGCGTTCATTGTGCTGGCGCTCTACACCTATTCGGCTGGCTTGCGCGCGCCAGCTTTGATCGCCTTCGTCAAGGACATCATGATCTACATCGTGGTGATCACTGCTGTGGCACTCATTCCCTCAAAACTCGGCGGCTATGCCAACGTATTCGCTGCAGCCGATGCCGCATTCCAGGCCAAGGGATCCGGCAACCTACTCCTCGGCGGCAACCAGTATGTCGCCTATGCGACGCTCGCCTTGGGCTCGGCGCTCGCGGCCTTCATGTACCCGCATACTTTGACGGGCATCTTCGCCTCGAACAGCGGCAAGACGATCCGCAAGAATGCCGTCTTGCTGCCAGCCTATACGCTGCTGCTGGGTCTTCTTGCCCTGCTCGGCTATATGGGCCATGCCGCTGGCCTGAAGCTCGAAAGCCCCAATGATGTCGTGCCGGCGCTTTTCAAGACGCTGTTTTCAGGCTGGTTCTCCGGCTTCGCCTTCGCGGCGATTGCGATCGGTGCCCTGGTTCCGGCGGCGGTGATGAGTATTGGCGCGGCAAACCTCTTCACCCGCAATTTCTGGAAGGCCTATGTCAATCCAGAGGTAAGCAGCGCGGGCGAAGCCAAGGTCGCCAAACTGACCTCGCTCGTGGTCAAGGTGGGTGCCCTGCTCGTCATCATCTTCCTGCCGACACAGTTTGCGCTCGACCTGCAATTGCTGGGCGGCATCTGGATCCTGCAGACGCTTCCTGCCCTGGTCTTCGGCCTCTACACCAATTGGTTCCGTGCGCCGGGCCTGCTTGCTGGCTGGTTCGTCGGCTTCATCGGCGGCACCTTCCTCGTCTGGGATGCCGGCTGGAAGCCGCTGCACCTGATCAGCCTCGGCGGAGAACCGTTCACCATCTATACCGGCCTGCTTGCTCTTGCGGCAAACATCGCCGTAGCGGTGGTGATCAACGCCGTCGTGCCGGCAAGGACCCCGGCGCGGGCTTGAAGCAAAAAGCCGAAGGACCGCAACAATGCGGTCCTTTGGATGAACACCATCTAGGGAAGGCATGCGATCGGAACCCCTATCCTGCTCCTAGAAAAGCGGCACAAAACGACCGTTTCACCACTTCCCGCACCTCACTTTAGGACGCGCGGAATTATCATACTAATATCCAGAATACGCAGACATATACAATAAGCGAAAGGAATATCCGATTGACGGCGGCGCTTGCCTCCGGAACACGTAAGAATGCACAGAGGGTTAACCTTCTTCGACACGTTATCGTCATCACTATTTTTATGAAATAAGTGATGGTGGTTTTTGAGCTCGGATTTTTCATATTCACTTAGTCGGCTCTTTAAAATCCTTCGCCGTCTGCGAAAGGATAGAGGCGGCAACGTCGCCATCGTCACTGCCCTCGCCATGGTGCCCATGCTCCTCGCTGTCGGCGCGAGTTTCGACTATATCCGGGCCTACAATGTCAGGCAGAGCATGCAAAGCGATCTTGACGCGGCCTTGATCGCCGCCGTCAAACAGATCGACACCGAAGACACCGACGCTCTCAAGGAAAAGGTTTCCGACTGGTTCCATGCGCAGGTGGAAAGCAGCTATACGCTTGGCGACATCGAAATCGATACGAGCAACCATCGCATAACGGCAACGGCAAGCGGCACCGTTCCGACGACTTTGATGCAGCTCGCGAATATCACTACCGTTCCCGTCAGCGTATCAAGTGCCGTCAAAGGGCCGGCCACGTCCTATCTCAACGTGTACGTCGTCATCGACAAATCCCCTTCGATGCTTCTGGCGGCAACGACTGCGGGACAGCAGACCATGTACTCCGGCATCGGATGCCAGTTCGCCTGCCACACGGGCGATGCACATACAGTCAGCGGCACGTACTACGCCAACAACTATGTCTATAGCACCGCGAAGAAGATAAAGCTGCGCGCCGACGTTGCCGTGGATGCCGTCAGCGAAGTGCTCGATATGATTGACGAGTCCGACAGCAATCATACACGTATCAAAGTCGGACTATACAGCTTGGGTGACACGGCCACGGAAGTTCTGGCTCCCACCCTGGATACCACGACCGCGCGCAAACGCTTGTCCGATGACAGTTACGGACTCACAAGCGCAACGTCGACGACCTACACCTATTTTGACGTCGCCTTGACGGCGCTGAAGAAGATGGTCGGTACCGGTGGGGACGGCACCTCCTCGGCCAAACCGCTCAAACTGGTTCTCCTGCTGACGGACGGCGTTCAGTCGCAGCGCGAATGGGTAACCGACGGAGTGACATGGAAGAACAATAAGGCTGTGTCCGGGCTATACTGGTACAAGGTGGCGCCGCTTAATCCGGATTGGTGCGGCTACGTCAAGAACCAGTCCGCCACCATGGCGGTTCTCTATACCGAATATCTGCCGATCACCACGGACTGGGGCTATAACGCAACCGTCGGTTCGACCATGGCCAGCGCCAATTGGAAGAGCACCTGGGGCGGCACCATGGATAGCGGCGTATCGACAAGCATTACGAGACGCGACTATATCCCCTATGCGCTTGCCGACTGCGCATCTTCCAAGAGCCTGTTCATTTCTGCTTCGTCGTCGACGGACATCACGACGGGTTTGTCAGCGCTCTTTACGCAATATCTCTCATCCGTGCGGCTCACCCAATGAGGCAAGCGAAACCGTTTGCACTCCTGCGCCGCTTCCTCGCCGATCGCCACGGCGTCGCCGCGATCGAATTCGCGATCCTGGCCATACCGCTGTTTATGTTCATATTTGCGACCATCGAAGTGTCGCTGATGTTTTTCGTGAACTCCGCACTGGACGCTTCGGTGCAAAAGATCTCGCGAATGATCCGTACCGGCGAGGTCGCATCCTCCAACCTCACATTGGCCGATTTCAAGGCAAAAATTTGTGCCGACATGCTCCTGTCGTTCGAATGCTCCGATAGTCTTTTGGTAAAGGTCGACGTACTTTCCGACATATCGACCGTCGCTAGCACCGATCCCATCGACAGCAGCGGCAATCTCACCGTCACCGAGACTTATAATATCGGCAAGGGCAGCGATTACATCCTCGTGCAGGCGTTTCTGCCCTGGACCGCCGTCGTCAATTTTCTCACCTTGTCGAGCGCCGAGCTTTCTGATGGCCGCTATCTGCTCGGATCTTCCGTTCTGTTCCGCAACGAGCCTTTCTAACATGATCCCGAAACGGAACCTGTCCTTTCGCCGGTTGACCAAATTCTCTGTTCGTTATCTGGCACGCGATCGGTCGGGTGCTTCGGGCGTGGAATTCGCTCTCCTGTTGCCGCTCCTGACAGCTCTCCTGTTTGGCGCCGTCGATCTTGGCCATGCGCTCACGGTCAGCCGGAAAATAGACGAGATTGCCTCCACCACGGGCGATATGATTTCGCAGCAGGGCACCTGGACACAGTCCGACGTCGCAAAGCTTCTTACCGGCGCAAGCTTCATCCTGCAGCCTTATGACACCACAGGGCTGACGATCACGGTCTCAGTGAACGATATCAGCAGCACTGGCAGCGCGACGGTCAACTGGTCTGCCGCGTTCAATACGTCCGCCCTTAGCTCCGGCGTGGCAAGCTCAGTCACGATACCATCGCAGATACAGGAAGACGGCGTGCAGGTCGTGCTGACGCGGGTGAAATATACATTTACAACCCCCGTCTCGGCCTTCTTTGCTACTTTTACCGGCACGGACGGCTATAGCTTCGACCGCTATTTCTTCAATCGTCCAAGAGCCAGCGACAAGATCACTTACAAATAGGCCGGAAGATCAGCTCTCGGCATCTCGCGCCTACGGGAATCTCTGACAGAGCCGCTATCTCCCGCAGATCCGTGTCATCTGGTCCCAGGCCCGCAGCCTCCGTTTTTAAGCCACTCAATGAATTGCAAGAGCCCTGCATCGTGAGCTCTCACGACGACGTACCGTCGCTCCTTTTGACATTACTATAAGTTATGCGAAAGCAGCAAATTTATGCCGTTGAAGGGTCGGCCAGTTGGGCGAAGAATTGGACATCAAATTCATGAGGTCAGTTCATGCTACAGACATTCGCTTCGTCGATTTCCTCGCTGCTCGACAGCCGCGCCGACGGTCATTCGCTTCCCGCCGGACTCTACATTAGAGACGATGTCTTCGAGGCTGACCTCGATGTCTTTTTCAGGAAGCATTGGATCTGCATCGGCCTCGACTGCGACGTTCCGGAACCGGGCGACGCTACGGTCGTCGACATCGGCAACAGCAGCCTGATCATTCTGCGTGACGACGACAACCAGATCCGCGTCGTCCACAACGTCTGCCGCCATCGCGGCGCCCGTATCCTGGACGCAGGATCGACGGTCATTTCGAAGCTGGTCTGTCCCTACCATCAATGGACCTATGAGCTCGACGGCACGCTAGCGCACGCGCCCCATATGGGCATCGACTTCGACAAGAGCTGCAAGAGCCTCCGACCGGTGAACTTCAAGTCGATCGGCGGACTGATCTACGCCTGCCTTTCCGACAATCCTCCCGAAGACATCGACCGGCTCGAGCAGGTTATGACCGAGCGCCTGGCTCCATACGATATCCGCAATGCGAAGGTGGCCCACCAGACTGACGTCATTGAGAACGGCAACTGGAAGCTCACGATGGAAAACAATCGCGAGTGCTATCACTGCTCCGCCAACCATCCGGAGCTGTGCGTGTCGTTCGTCGATCTCGACTTCGGCTTCGATCCAGAGGCGTTGAGCCCGGAAGATCTGGAGGAGGCCAGACAGCACGAAGCGCTCTATGCCGAACGCACCAGAAGCTGGGAAGCAGACGGTTTTCCGTCCGCCGCCGTCGAACAGCTCGTGGACTGCGCCACCAACTTCAGAACCCAGCGCCTCATCATCGCCGGCGCCGGCGAATCCCAGACGCCTGACGCGACGGCTGCGTGCTCGAAGCTGCTCGGCAGCATGACGCGAAAGGATCTCGGCGACACCCATCTCTGGGGTCACAATAGCTGGAACCACTTCATGGGTGACCACGCCGTCGTGTCTATCGTCATTCCGCTTTCGGCCGGAAAGACGCTGGTTCGCACCAAGTGGCTGGTTCACAAGGATGCCATCGAGGGTGTGGATTACGATCTGCAGAAGCTGACCGACGTCTGGATCGCAACGACCGATCAGGACTCCGAACTCGTAGGCAGGGCGCATGCAGGCGCTCTTGATCCGGCCTATCTTCCCGGCCCCTACTCGCGCTTCTCGGAGACCACCCTCGACAAATTCGCAACCTGGTACATCGATCGGATGCGCGCAAATGGATACTAACGCGATGCAGACTTCGTTGGCTCCGCAGAGAGCGGAGTTCTGGGATAGCGAGCGCGACGACACGCTCGTGTGCCTCGACGTTCATCAGGAGACGCATGACGTGAAGAGTTTCACGTTTGCGTCCCCTGCGGGAAAGCATTTCGCCTTCCAGGCGGGTCAGTACTTTCTTTTCGACTTTGCCATGGGTGCGGAGACCGAAAGCCGCTGTTACAGCATCTCGTCCTCGCCGCAGCGGACAAACGCGTTCACCGTAACGGTGAAGCGGGTTGCGAACGGCAAGGTTTCGAACTGGCTTCACGACAACATGGCCGTCGGAACCACCGTCAAGGCGCAGGGGCCGCTGGGGCACTTCGTTCGCCCCAGCACAGCCAGGAAGTTCCTGCTGCTATCCGGCGGCTCGGGCATCACTCCGGTCATGTCCATCCTTCGGGATTGCGGCGACACATGCCGCCCCACCGATATCGTCTTCATGCACGCGGCACGCACCCCGCGGGATCTCATCTTTCGCGAAGAGCTTTCGAACCTTGCCGTAAGGATGAAGACCGTCAGGCTGCATTTCCTTCCAGAGGTCGTGACCGGCGAGCCGTCCTGGTCCGGCCTGACGGGCCGGATCTCCGCCGAATTCATGAAGCTTGCCGTTCCGGACATCGCCGGACGGACCGTAATGTGCTGCGGCCCCGCGCCCTTTATGGCCGCGGCCCGCACGATCGCCGGGGATCTCGGAGTACCTTCGTCGAGCTATATCGAGGAGAGCTTTGACGCCGCGGTGATAGACGAAAACGAGATCGCCGCGCCGGAAGTGCCGATTGGAAAGGTATATCAGGTCGAGTTCTCGAAGCAGGCACGCAAGATCGAGGTGGCCGACGAGCAGACGATATTGAGCTGCGCGAAGAAAGCCGGCGTAAGGATTCCCTCCTCCTGCGCCAACGGTGTCTGCGGCACCTGCAAGTCGAAGCTGGTCTCGGGCTCCGTGGATATGAAACACAATGGTGGTATCCGCCAGCGCGAGATCGACGCGGGACTGTTTCTTCCCTGCTGCTCCAAGCCTCTGAGCGATCTCGTCATAGAGCGATAAACCAGTCGCTTTAGGTGACGCCGGCATCGCTACCTCTGTTTCGGTTGCCAGAGGATCCGTCTGAAGCGCTGGGGGCGCGCCTTCCGACGCACATCAAGGCATCAATGATGGGGCAGCGATGGACGTCGGCTGCCAAAGCGCCTTCTCGTTCCCGAGGGTGTTTTGGCGGCCGCGGCCGCTTGCCGTCCTGATGTGGGCAACGCTCCAAGTCTACGCTCCCTAATTCTCGAATCTCTCGCGTCAGGCCGCTTAAACGGGCACGAAAGGCATTGCAATCTCCACGAAAGACTTGACGTCTATCTTATGTCTACTTAATGTCTTCTAAAAGGATAATGACATGAGCGACGATGATATGACGACCGACATCGCGAGCCCCGACCGGAAGGCCAGCCTTAGCCTTGCCCTGCGCAGACGGATCCTCACCATGGAATTGCCGCCTGGCTCAGTTCTGGACGAAGTGGCGCTGAGCGAGGAGTTCGGCCTATCCCGCCCGCCGGTTCGGGAGCTGATGCGCCAGATGGCTGGCGAAGGTTACATCGAGTTGGAAGCGAACCGGGCCGCGCGGGTCAGCTCGATGAGCTACCAGTCGTTGCGTGACTACTTTCTGATGGCGCCGATGATCTACATCACCGCGAATAGGCTGGCGGCCGAGAACCGTACTCGGGCAGAACTCGGCGCTCTGAAGCAGATTCAGCGAACCTTTCAGAAGGCGGTCGACAATTGCGACGCCGAGGGTCGCGTCTTCTATAACGACCAGTTCCACCGACAGATAGGCGAGATGGCGCACAACGTCTATCTCGTTCCCAGTCTCCGGCGCCTGCAGATCGACCACGCCCGTATCGGGAAGATCTTCTACAAGCATCCGAACACGCCGCGCATGCAGGAAGAACTGGAGCTTGCATCCCGGCAGCATGACGAAATGATCGAGGCCATCGAACGACACGACGCCGATGCCTCGGCCGAGCTGGCGCGCCTGCACATCGAACTCTCTCGACGAAACATGGCCATGTATGCGGCCCCGGAGGGTATGGAAACGCCGACCCTCTAGGGCGGCATCTCGAAGAACAAACCAAAACCATCGCTGGAGAGGCAGATGAGCGAACTTTCAAGCAAGCAGGAACATAGCCGGGTAAAGACGAGCCCTTTGTTGCCTGCCAAATGCCTCGACCTTTCGGCACCTAACCTCGGGGACATAACAAGAATGTCTGACTTTCAGTTTCCAGGCTTGAACCTTGCCATCGCCACTCCCTTCGACGATGCCGGCCGCATCGACTACGGGCGTCTCGAACACAATGTCGAGCGCTACCTTGCAGCCGGCGTCAGGAGCTTCCTGTTCAGCTCCGGCACCGGGATGCATGTCTATCTTTCCAAGGAGGAATCGGAGGAGCTCGTCAGGCGCGGTGCGCGCATCGTCAACGGTCGGGCGAAGGTGATCGCTCAGACATCGGCTCTCCTGGTGGAGGACGTGGTCGAGCGCACGGTGCGCGCCCGCGATGCCGGTGCCGAAGGCGTCATGGTTCTTCCACCTTTCTTCGAAGGACCGACGGACGATCAGGGAATCCTTGATTTCTACAGCGAGGTTGCGAAGGCGGGTCTGCCGGTCATCGGTTACAACGTACCGCAGGCGGTCGGTGTTGCGATCACGCCCGAACTTCTGGAGAAGCTGAACGAAATTCCCGGATTCTGTGCCGTCAAGGACAGCAGCGGCGATCTTGGAAAGCAGGCGGCACTCATTCGTACCGGCCGGTTCGTGATGAACGGCGCCGACCCTCTCGTTCCCTATGCGCTCTATGCGGGATGTGACGGTTTGATCTGGGGTGGCGCGAACTTCGCTCCACGAACCTCCGTCGCCCTCGTCGAGGCAGCCGCCGAGCGCAAGTGGGACGAGGTCCGTGAGCTCTGGAAGATCCTGGAGCCGTCTATGGGGCTGATCTGGGAAGGAGACTACGTGCAGTCCGTCTATGCGGCCGCCGAACTGACCGGTTACGGGGCGGGAGTACCGCGTAAGCCGCTGCGCGCGCTTGCTCCGGAAAAGCTTCCCGCTCTCCGCCGCTCCCTCGAAGCGCTCATGGAGCGGGAAGCGATTTGACCGTGACCAAGGCCGCAAAGAACGTCTTCGTCGCATCGAAGCTTCCCAAACGCACGGGCGTGTCGGGATGGGTGGCGACACTTCCGCCGCGCACGCCGCGCCCGGCCTTGGGCGAAGCGATCAGCGTCGACGTCGCGATCATCGGCGGCGGCTTTGCCGGCCTGTCGGCCGCGCACCGCCTCTCGCAGCTCGACCCGACCGTCCGGGTGGCCGCTCTCGAAGCGGGTATCGTCGGCGAAGGTCCGGCCGGCGCCAATTCCGGCTTCATCATCGATCTTCCGCACGAGGTCTCCTCGAACGATTTCAGCGGCGAGTCGGAGGGCAAGTTCCGCGACTCCGTGCTCCTACAGCGTTCGGCAATCGCGCTCGCGACCAAACTCGCTGTAGAGAACGGCTGGGGACAGGAGCTGTTCGATCCCTGCGGCCGCTACAGCGTCGCGATGAGCGCCGAAGGCGACAAGCATCTCGAAGCCTATTCGCTGCAGCTTTCGAAGATGGGCGAAGCCCATCGGCTCCTCAAAGCCAGCGAGATCGAGGCGGTGACGGGATCGAAGGCCTTCACCTCCGGCCTGTTCTCGCCCGGCACGATCATCATCCAGCCGGCCGCTTATATCCGCGGGGTGGCCAA
Organism: Rhizobium sp. NXC24; assembly: GCF_002944315.1. Taxonomy (NCBI): domain Bacteria; kingdom Pseudomonadati; phylum Pseudomonadota; class Alphaproteobacteria; order Hyphomicrobiales; family Rhizobiaceae; genus Rhizobium; species Rhizobium sp. NXC24. The sequence continues at coordinate 403,908 of NZ_CP024314.1, read as the reverse complement.
CTGTCTGAAGGAGCCGGTGAGGCTTTTCGAGCAGACACCTGCTCTTTCCTTCGAGCGCTTCGGCGGCGGCTGGCTGGTGAAAACGCCGAAGGGCTCGGTGCAGGCGGGCAGGATCATCATGGCCAATAATGGCCATGCGGAAAGCTTCGGCTTTTTCCGCGGACGCCTCCTTCACGTCTTCACCTATGCATCGCTGACGGAGGAATTCGATCCGGCAAGGCTAGGCGGAGAAAGAAAGTGGGCGGCGACACCTGCGCTTCCGATGGGAACGACGGTGCGGCGCATCAATACCCGCGGCGGCGACCGCATCCTGATACGTTCGCGCTACAGCTACAATCCGAGCATTGAGATCAGCGATGCCGCGATCCGCAGCGCCGGCCGCCTGCATGACGGCAAGTTCTCACATCGTTTCCCCACGCTTGCCGGCGTCGGCATGCAGCATCGCTGGGGAGGCGCGATGGCGCTGACGCGGAACCATGTGCCGGCCTTCGGCGAAATCGAACGAGGTGTCTTCGCAGCCTGCGGCTGCAACGGCCTCGGCGCGTCGAATTCGACCGCTGCCGGCATCGCCGCGGCCGAGCGCGTGCTCGGGCACGAGTCCGAACTCGGCCGTGTCTATAATCGCCTGGCAGCACCGGTTGCGCTGCCGCCGCAGCCGCTGACCACGATCGGAGCGAAGCTCCATCTGGCCTACCGGGAATGGAGTGCCGGGGCCGAATGAGACGCGAATTTTATCTGCGCCGCCGGCGAAGATGATAGTGGCGAGGCGAGCCCATACCGCCGAAGCGACCTCTCGCGCAGGCATCCGCAAACCCATGTCGCAGGCTGACATCATTATTGTTTCACAGGGGGTGATTGGACCGAACCATCAGACCCTTGAGGCGTTATAATGTCTTATGGGGTGGTCTAATACGCGTACGCGCCGGAGGTCTTCGATGTCACCCGAAGTCGAACTGAAGCTTGAGCTTTCCACGGAAGCCGCAAAACGGCTGTCGCGGTTCACCCCCCTTACCAACCCTGAAAAGGTCCTGAAACAAACTTCAACCTATTTTGACACCGACGATCACAAGCTTTTTCAGAACGGGTTCACCCTCCGTGTCCGTCAGACCGGCGATGTTCATGTCCAGACCGTGAAAGCGGTGGGCCAGAGCCAATCTCTTTTTGCCCGTTCGGAATGGGAGACGCCCATCGAAGGGGACAAGCCGGTCGTCGACGATTCCAATCCGCTCAAAACCGAGTTCGGTGAGGAACTTGCTGTGTCGCCCGCCTTCAACGTGGAAATCGAGAGGCGCGTTTGGACCGTGAAGGAAAACGGTTCCCTGATTGAGGTGGTCATCGACCAGGGATCGGTCGTCTCTGGTGACCGGAACACCGCCGTGCGGGAAGCCGAGCTTGAGCTGAAGGATGGCAATCAGAAGGACCTATTCGTATTCGCACGCAAGATCGAAGCGGTCGCGCCCATTCGTTTTGGCGTTCGCTCCAAGGCGGAAAGGGGCTTCGCGCTGATCGAGCAGCAGAAGTCCGTTTTCAAGGCGGAGGACATTCGCCTCGATCAGAATATGCACGCATCCGATGCCTTTCAAACAATTGCCGCCTCGTGCTTCCGGCAATTTCGTTTGAACGAGGATGTCCTGCTGCGGCAGCGAAATGCTGAAACGCTGCACCAGGCCCGCGTAGGGCTGCGTCGCCTGCGCTCCGACTTCTCGCTGTTCAAGCGAATGCTTCCGGGCGATGAGCCGCAACGACTGAAGGACGAGCTGCGCTGGCTGGCCGGAGTCCTCGGAGAGGCGCGCAATCTGGATGTGCTGCTGACAAAGGCGACGGACCCGGACCTGCGGGGCCGGCTGACGGATGCCCGGGAGGCTGCATACGACGACGTGGTTGAGGGATTGAACTCCAGTCGTGCCCGCGCGCTCATGCTGGATTTTAACGAATGGCTTCGGTGCGGCGAATATCTTTCGCTTCCCGAGACTGAGGACGTGCGGGGCCTGTCGGCGTTGGAGTTTGCCGAAATGGCGCTCAACCGAATGCGCAAGAAGCTGAAGAAGCACGGGCAGGCGCTCGCCAAGGTCGACGATCGTCAACGCCACGAGGCTCGCAAGGACGCGAAGAAGCTGCGCTATGCGGCCGAGTTCTTCGGGTCACTGTTCGACAACAAGCGCGGCGTGCGCCTTCACCGGCGTTTTATCGGCGCAATGGGGAGGCTTCAGGACCATCTTGGATTGCTGAACGATCTTGCAACCGGGCCCAACGTACTGAGCAAGCATGGTCTGACCAACCATCCGGCTGCCGACAGTGTTATTTCCCATGCGGACAAGGATGTGCTGATAGACGACGCGCAGGTTTCGCTTGACGAGGTGCTGGACGCGAAGAAGTTCTGGCGCTGAACATCGTTTTACAGCAGGAATGCCCGAGGATCATGGCGATCTCCCCGGGCTTCGTCGTGAGCGCTTCAGGTGCTGTCCGAGCCGGCCGCAGCGGCGGTTGATAAATTATACAGCACGGAATCACCGAATTCATGCGTGCGATACCGCCCCACGGTAAGCACTGCGGAGGCCTTTGCGAGCAGGGCATCATCGGCAAAGGCGCGCAGAAGCTCGAAATGGCTTTCGCCGGGCTGGTGGACGCCCGTCAAAATCGTATCGACCACGCGGAGCGGCGTGCCCTGGGCGATGCGCCCCGTCGCAACGCCATTTCCGGCGCGAACGCTGCCGTCGGGATTGGCCGCCGCCTCGAGGGCGCGCACGACGCTCGTGCCGATCGCGATGATGCGCCTGCCCTGGAGCTTCGCCCGCGCGATCTGCTCTGCGGTGCGCTCGGGGATGCTGTAAGGCTCGTCGAAGGGAAGACGTGAGTCGAGTGCGGGATCGCCGGTCGAGGAAATGCCCGCAGCATGCGTGAGCGACGCGAAGCCAATGTCGCGCCGGCGCCATGCCTGAAGCGTGCGCCAGTCGAGCGCAAAGCCTGCCGACGGCGCCTCGAAGGCGAGCGGTCGGGCTGCAATCTTCGTCCATACATCCCACAGCGCCAACGGTTCGGGAACATGCGCATATTGGATCGGCCGGCCATATTGCGCCAGACCGGCAAACACCGCCGCTTGGTTGCTGAGGAAACGCAGTTCAAGAAGGCGAGGATGGTCGAAAAGGCGCTCTATGACGACCTCGAGCGGGCCGAGCCGAAGCTGATCGCCCGGCGACAGCGGTGGCGGTGCCGGCCGGTCTTCCGTGCGTGCCCGATGATCGCCCGAGCCGAAGGCGATTGCCACGAAGCGAGTAGGATCGGGAGGTGATAGCCAGCCGGCGAGGCGGATCTCGACCGCCTTCCCGCTTGGCGCATGGATTCCGTGCAAGCTGGCAGGCAAGGTCGCGGCATCATTGGCGACAACAAGATCGCCGGGATTGAACAGCGCCGCGAGCTTGCTGCGCGGCATGTCGCGCATCGTGCCATCCGCCTCGATGACAAGCAGCTTGGCGGAGTGGCGGTCGGATTGGTCATCGGCGATCATGCCTGTCCTCCGGCTATAAGCGCGGCACGGACCGGCAACGCGGTGAGCATCTTCTCGATGATCTCGGCAGCGGCGAGCTCGGGAGCCTTCAAGGTCGACGGATCGGCGTCGGGAAGTGCCAGTGCGTGAAGCGGGGTGTCCATATCGCCAGGGTCAAGCGCGAGGAACCTTATACCGTCGGGCTTCGCTTCCTCGTCCCAAATCGCCGTCAGATGGGCAAGAGCGGCCTTGCTCGCCCCATACGCTCCCCAGCCGGGATAGGCGTTGACCGCCGCATCGCTGGAGATGTTGATCACCAGTGAGCCGCGGCCCTCGCGTGCGGACGCGGCAAGCGCGCCGAACAGCGCCTTCGTCAGCCGGAACGCACCGAGGAGATTGACCGCAAGCGCCGCCTCCAGCTCTTCGCACTCGGTATCGGCCAGAAGCGCCAGTGGGACAGGGCCGAGGCTCGACGCATTGTTGATCAGGACATCGACCCCGCCCAGGCTGGCTGTAACTTGCATCGCGGCCGAATAGATGTCGTCCTTCTTGCCGATATCGGCCATGATGCCGTGCGCGCCCGTCTCGGCTGCGATGCGTTCGACATTCGCTGCCGTGCGAGCGACGAAGGCGACACGCGCCCCCTTCGCCGCAAGCTGGCGCACGAGGGCCAGTCCCAGCCCCGAGGTGCCGCCCGTGATCGCCACGCGAAATCCCTGAAGATCGATATTCATCTGCATTGCTGGTGCTCCTTCAATGGGTACCAACAACTGCTACAAGTTCAAGTTAACTTGAAGTCAAGCGGGAATCGTGCTCTTGTTTACGCATGGATCCGATGCTTACCATCACGGACGTATCGCGGCGCAGCGGCGTTGCCTCATCTGCCTTGCGTTTCTACGAGGAGCGCGGGCTGATCGCCTCCGAGCGCGCCGGCTCAGGACATCGGCGCTATCACCGATCCATATTGCGCCGGATCGCCTTCATCATCTTTGCGCAGCGGATCGGGCTGACGCTTGAGGAGATCGGCGCGGAACTCGACAAGCTGCCGGCCGACCGTATGCCATCGCGTCGGGATTGGTCGGAGTTATCGGGCGAATGGGCAAAACGCATCGATGAGCGCATTGCCGAGCTGCAGCGGCTGCGGTCGGGGCTTACCGAATGCATCGGCTGCGGCTGCCTGTCGATCGACCGATGCAGCCTCGCCAACCCTGCCGATGTGGCGGGACGCAAGGGGCCAGGGCCGAGATATTGGCTGGGGTGAATTGGCGGCAGCATCCCCGGAGCGATGCGTGACGGCATTCGGCTGCAGGTCTACATCGTAAGAGCCTGGATCACATCGAGCAGGCCTTTCATATCGGTCGGCTTTCCGACATTGACAGCATTGGCAAGGATTGCATTCTGGGCCAGTTCGGACTTTTCGCATGCGCTCGCGAGGACGAAGGGCACGCCCAGCGACCTCAATAGAATTGCGACGGGTGTCACCTTTTCATCGTCAAGATTGACATCCAGGACTGCTGCATCCGGACGTTCGTCTTGCAGGAGATCGAGGGCATCCTCGACCGAGCCGACCGGTCCGAGCACGCGGAAACCTCCGTTGATCAACGCTTCCCTCAGTTCCATCGCTATGAAGAACTCGTCTTCGACTATGAGGATGAGGTTCCCGCGTTCATCATGGCCTCTCTCTCTCTCTCTCTCTCTCTCTCTCTCTCTCTCGCATGTCCGCTCATCACATCCTCACACAGGGAGTTTGATCGTTGCAGTCAAACCACGACCGCCGTAGGCAAGCTCCACCTCGCCGCCCAAATGGGCAGCAGTACCCTCGATCAATTCCGTTCCATAGCCTTTGCGTGTCGGCGGTGCGACGCCCGGGCCTTTCTCTTCCCGCCACTCGCATTTCAGGTATTTTCGTTCTTTTGGCCCGGCTTCCAGCGACCACTTCACATGGATTTCGCCTTCAGGAACAGACAAGGCGCCGTATTTTACCGCGTTGGTGGCCAGCTCATGGATCATCATGGTGATCGGAAGGACCTTTGAACTCGATAGTTGCACGGTCGGCCCCTCAAAATGAAGCCGATCCACGCCGATTTCGCTGACGGTGTTTTTCAGCAAAGCCGCCAGATCAGTTGTTCCATTGTTTGATACGAGTTCCTGGGCGCGTAAAGTGACATCCAGCCGTCCAAGGAAAGCATCGCGATACTCGTTTGCGGTCCGACCTTCAATACCTGTTTGCAGCGCGATCGCGCGCACGACCGCAAACAGGTTCTTCATACGATGCCGGGTTTCGGAGATGATGAAGCTTTGCTCGGCCTCGTGGCGCTGGCGCTCGGTAACATCGTCGAAAAGAACGAGGACGTTGGTGCTGTTGTCGTCGGGATGAACGAGGCGCCGAGCATCGATGAGGAAAGTCCGCCGACCGATCGCAGGAAAGTCGTGCGTCACCTCAAATCCAATCACGGCAGATGCCTTGGGAATTACCGAAGCTATGAGTTGCCGAAGCTCTTCAATGTCCCATTGGCCATTGCCTAGATCAAAGAAACTACGCCCTAAGATGTCATCCCGCTCGACTTTAAAGGCGCGGATGAAAGCGTTGTTGGCAGTCACCACGCAAAACCCCTGATCCAGGACGACCACCGGCTGGGTCATCGTATCGACGACGCCTTGCGCTTGGACATGGCTGCTTCTCAGTAAGCGGTAGAGGTCTTCCAACATCATCGAGGAAATCTTTCCCTGGTTAGAAGTATTCGCATGTTGACGTTCTCGTCCTCAGATGAACGTCGGATTGCTTAACCAGATTTCACCAGCCTGAAAGGCAAGCGAGACTGGCGATGGGCACTAAAATAAAGATGGCGGCTTCATATTATTTGACAAGCCGCTCTCGACACACATTCCGCCAGATGCGGCGTGTTGGCGAGCAGCAAAGCCGCTACGTGTCCATCAATACATGGATTTCCATAAGTTGCAGCGCTGTTGTCACGAGACTACTGTGCGGCATAGGTTCGCCAGTGCCGATATCGAGAAGAAGCCGCTCGAAGCACTGACGATCCCAGGCTTTCTTTGCCCCGCAGGAGCAGCCCATGATGCGCGTCTGGTCGTACCGCCCTCAATTCCTGCACTTAGGGCTTTTTATCGCGGCTTATGTCTTGGGCTGCGGATTCGCTCAATCGCTCGCAATCGTCCCTGGAACCGGTATTTCCATTTGGCCTCCGAGCGGGCTTTTCATCGCCACGCTTGTCCTCGCCCCCAGGCAAAGTTGGCCGTGGTGGATAGTGGCGGGGTGTCTGGCTGAATTGTTCAGCAACCTTTGGTTCCAAAGTCCGCTGCCCGCGGCCTTCCTGATCTATGCCGGCAACGCTCTTGAGGCGGTGGTCGGCGCATGGCTTGTGAATCGGACCTGTGGCCGTCCGGTTCGGCTGGAAACCTTGCAGGAAGTTCTCTCATTCGTCGTCTTTGCCGCTGTCATCGCGCCGATCGTAAGTGCCACGATCGGAAGTGCGACGCTTGCCTGGTTCGACATGCAATCGCAATCCTTCACGACGGCGTGGCCCTTATGGTGGATCGGGGATGCCACCGGGGTCTTGATCGTAGCGCCGCTGGCGTTGGTCGTGTTCCAGAACTGGCGCGGTGAGGCCCAGCTCTCGCCCGCGCGATGGCTGGAAGCCTGCCTCCTGGGGCTGATCTTTCTCGGTGTCGCCGCCCTTTCCTTGAGCGGCGCCTTGCCCTTCAGCTACATCGTCATGCCCCCTCTTCTTTGGGCCGCGGTGCGTTTCGAATTCAAAGGCGCCGCCGTGACCCTGACACTTCTTGCCCTGATCACGGCGCTATTCACGATATCCGGCGCCGGCCAATTTGTCGGTGATCCCGGGTCTCAGAAGCACAACCAGATCATGCTGCAGCTTTTTCTGGCCATCTCGGCATGTTCAGCGCTCATCGTGGCCGCCATATCGCGACAGCACCAGCTTGCGGTGGCCACATTACGCCAAAGCGTTGAGGCATTGCGTGAGCGGGAAAACGAGCTTTCGCAGCTCGTGAACATGGTGCCCGTCCAGATCAGACGTCTGACACCTGAAGGCGAGCCGACCTTCTTCAACAAGCGCTTGCTCGATTTCTTCGGTTTGGACGACCTAGCGCAATTGGACAAGCCTAACATGAGCCGGCTGGCGGCAGCCATTACGACTCTCGTCCATCCCGAAGATTCGGCCCGCCTATTGGAGACTGTCCGCCACTCCCTCGCCACCGGTGAGCCCTATTCGATGAAATATCGCATGCGCCGCGCGGACGGCGCTTACCGATGGGTGGACGGCCGCTGGGAGCCGCTGCGGGATCAAAGCGGAGCGATTGTGCAGTGGTTCGCAATCTCCATCGACATCGACGATGAAGTGCGTGCGCAGAACGCATTGCGCGAAAGTGAACGACAGTTGCGGCAACTCATCGACGCCGTACCCGCTCTGATCTGGAGCGCGACGCCTGAAGGAGTGCCGTCCTACATCAACAAGCGGCTCATGGATACGGTTGGGGTCACTCTGGAAGACTTGGTCGCGCCGGACGGATGGCTGTCGCTGGCCGATGTCTACCCGGAAGACAGACAGGCGGTGAAGCAGGCACTCGCACACTCGTTCGAGATGGGTACCCCTTTTGCAATGAAGTATCGTCAGCATCGCTCCGACGGAGCCTATCGCTGGACCGAGGGGCGCGCAGAGCCGCTACGCGATCCGGAGGGGCGGATCGTGGAATGGTATGGCGTCTGCCTCGATATCGATGACCTCGTGACCGCGCAGGAAGCCTTGCGGCAAAGCGAGCGCCGCTACCGAGACCTGTTCCACTATATGCCGATCGGGCTGGCCCAAGTGGATGCCGGCAAGTTGATACCCCTGTTCAAGGAGTTGCGGGCACAGGGCGTCACGGAACTCAGAACCTATATAGACGAGCACCCCGAATTCCTGCCGCGCGCCTTGGAAGCGCTGGAGGTTGAAGAAGTCAACCGGCATATCATCGAGATGTTCGGCGCAAAGGATACCGGGGAGATGCGGGGGCCGATTACCCGGTACTGGCAGCCGGGCATTGCCACCATACGCCGTTCCATCGAGGCGCGTTATCGCGGTGAGGAGATCTTTCAGGAAGAAACCAAGGTGGCCCGAATGGACGGCAGCGTCATCGACGTCCTTTTCACAACCGCCCGCCCCGGCGCCGTGGCCGACAAGAGCCTGGTTGGCTTTATCGATATCACTGAGCGCAAGAAGGCCGAGGAGGCATTGCGCAACCGGGAGCGGGAGTTCTCGCAGCTCGCCGACATGGTTCCGAGCCTGCTCTGGCGGTTAAGTCCAACCGGCGAGCCGGTTTACTTCAGCAAACGCACTATCGAGTTTTTCGGTTTGGACAGCCGGGCTTATGAGGGGCTGACAATGAGTGGCCTCGCCGCCGCGATAGCGTCTCTCGTCCATCCGGATGATGCGGCGCGACTGTCGGAGGCGCTCAACCGCTCGCTCGCCACCGGCGAGACCTTTTCCCTGAACTATCGCCTGCGTCGTGCCGACGGGGTTTATCGCTGGATGTCGGGCCGCGCGGAGCCGCTGCGCGATCAAAGCGGAAAAATCATCCAATGGTACGGTCTCTCGCATGATATTGATGATCAACTGCGCATCGAGGAGGAATTGCGCACGCGAGAGCGCTCGCTCTGGCAGCTCGTCGAAACGCTGCCCGCGATGATCGATTGTGCGGCACCCGATGGGGAGCCGGTCTATCGCAATCCCCAGCTCCGTGATTTCCTTGGCTATAAGCTTGAAGACCTGGACGGAACTGGAAAATCCCGGCTGGCCGGCACACTCGACGCCGGCGTTCATCCCGATGACCTCCAGGGCGTCAAGGAAAACTATGCCCATTCCTTATCCACCGGCGAGCCGTATGCGCGCAGGCATCGCCTGCGGCGGTTCGATGGCGAATATCGCTGGATCGAGACACGCGCCGCACCGATGCGCAATCCCGAAGGCGCCATCGTGCAGTGGAATGTCATCTGCATCGATATCGACGGCGAGGTTCGCGCACAGGAAGAGCTGCAGCGGGCACGAGAGGGCCTCGCGCGCGCGAGCCAGGCGGCAAGCCTTGCCGAGCTTTCGGCTTCCATTGCGCACGAGGTAAACCAGCCCTTGGCGGCCGTCGTGGCAAACTCGCACGCCTGCCAGCGCTGGCTCATGGCCGAACCGCCCAATATCGAGCGGGCGGAAAAAACGGTAGAGCGCATCATCCGCGACGCCAACTCGGCTGCTGACGTCGTCAGCCGTATACGCGCCTTGTTCAAGCAATCCATAGATACGAGGATTTATACGGCATTCGCGAGCGTCATCAACGAAGCGCGCAACCTCATGGCCGACGAAGCGTTGCGGCATCGCGTTCGGATGGACGTGAAGATTGACGGCAGCCTTCCGCTCATCGCAATCGATCGCGTTCAGATCCAGCAGGTTCTGATCAATCTCATTCGCAACGGCATGGATGCGATGGACTCCATTGCAGGCGAGCGAGTGGTCGGGATGCGCGTGCGCCATATGGGCGATGTCGTCCGGACCGAAATCAGCGATCACGGCCAGGGCATCGAATTTCCCGAGAGAATATTCGAACCTTTCTTCACGACAAAAGCAAACGGCATGGGCATGGGGCTGGCGATCTGCCGCTCGATCGTCGAGTTACACGGCGGACGATTGTGGACCGAAAAGAATGAACCGAGTGGGGCGACATTCATCTTCACCCTGCCGGTTGAAATGAAGGCAGCGCAATGACGACGGACGATCATATTGTCTTCATCGTGGACGATGATGAACGCATTCGGGAGGCGCTCGGCGATCTGCTGGACTCGCACGGCATGCGCGCCATCGCGTTCGGATCGGCCGGCGATTATGTGAGCGCGGACAAACCCGATTTCCCGGCCTGCCTCATCCTCGATATCGAGCTGCCTGATATCAACGGCCTCGATCTGCAGGGGCAGATCGCGGAGGGAGATCATCCGCCGATCGTCTTCATTACGGGGCACGGCGACATTCCATCGTCGGTACGTGCGATCAAGCACGGCGCCGTGGATTTCCTGACCAAGCCTTTCAGCGACGCCGATCTGATGGCAGCGATCCACGCCGCGATCGCCCAGGATCGGGAAAAGAGATCGGAACGTGCCGAACTCGGCATGCTGAGGCAACGCTACCTCGACCTGACGCCACGAGAGCGCGAGGTCTTGCCGCTCGTCGTGAGCGGCCTTCTCAACAAACAGGCGGCGGCTGAACTGGGGATTAGCGAAGTCACGCTGCAAATCCATAGAAGGAACGTCATGCAGAAAATGGCGGCGGCATCGCTCGCCGATCTCGTGCGTATTGCGGAGAGATTGGAAATCCCGATTACCCACTCGCGCCGCGTGGGAGGAAATTGAATATGAATAAGACAAGACATGTAGTGGCAATCGTTGATGACGATCCAAGACTATTGGAATCGGTGGGCGATCTTCTGGAATCCGCTGGCTATGCGGCCCGCAGCTTCTCGTCGGCGGGATCATTGCTCGTCGACGGGCTATCGGATTTGGACGTGCTCATCACCGACATCGGGATGCCCGGCATGGATGGCTTTGAGCTTCGTGACCTGGTGAGGAAGCTGCGTCCGGAGCTGCCGGTCTTCCTGATCACGGGCCGCCACGAGATAGCGGATCAGGGCCGCGCTCAAGGCATCAGCGGATTTTTCCGGAAGCCATTCGATGCCCAGGCCCTGCTCGCGGCCATCGCCAATGCTTTGCATCAGTCAAGAGATGGAGGGTAAGATGAAAGTTGAACAATCTTTCCCGCGGAGATCGGCACCGCCATCACCGCGGCGGAGAAGCGAAGAAGATCAGCCGCTCGTCATCATTGTCGATGATGACGCTTCCGTTCGGGAGGCACTCTCGGAGTTGATCCTATCGGCGGGCTTCCGGCCCATCAGTTTTGCCTCGACCCGCGAAGTGCTTGATGCCGATATCCTGGACAATCCCGGCTGCTTGATCCTCGATGTGCGCATGCCGGGGACGAGTGGTCTCCATCTGCAGCGTCATCTGGCCGACAACGGCAATCCCAAACCAATCATCTTCCTGACCGGGCATGGCGACATTCCGATGACCGTCGAGGCGATGAAGGCCGGCGCCGTGGATTTTCTCACCAAACCGGTGCGGGACCAAACATTGCTCGACGCCGTGACGGCGGGCATTGCCATGGATGCCGAACGACGGGCGCAAGCCGCGATCGCCAATCGCAACATCGAACGCCTCGAGACGCTGACGCAGCGCGAGCGCGAGGTTCTCTATGAAGTGGCGCACGGACGCCTCAACAAGCAGATCGCCTTCGATCTCGGCATTAGCGAAGTGACGGTCAAGCTGCATCGCAGCAATGTCATGCACAAGATGGAGGCAGCCTCTATCGGCGAACTGATCCGGGCATGGGAAACACTGCCGGCACCGATGCGCGAGGCTGGCGCACATCGGGCTGTAACATGATTGAGCCGAGTTGGTACAAAGGGCTTGTCTCGAAAGGAATCCAAGCGCAGTTTCCGGAAATGGCGTCGACAAGTTCGCGGACTTGCGAGATTCTTCAAAACTGACAATGACATGCGGGGGAATAAATGACGGATAGGCTCAAGAACAAGATTGCCATCATTTCCGGCGGAGCCACCGGAATGGGCGGGGCTGCTTCACGCTTGTTTGCGGCGGAAGGCGCGACGGTTGCGATTATCGACCGAAATGGCGACGCGGCTGAGGAGACGGTACGGGCGATCCGGGATGCCGGGGGCGTTGCTGACTATTGGGTTGCCGATGTATCGGACGAAACAGCCGTCAATGCGGCAGTGAAGAGCATCGAGGACCGTTTCGGTGCCGTGACCGTCCTCTTCAATCACGCCGGCACGATCGTCATCAAACCGTTTCTCGAAACGACGCTGCAAGAATGGGAATGGCTGCACGGCGTCAACGTGCGCTCGATGTTCCTGATGACCAAAGCCGTGCTTCCGGGCATGATCGCAGCCGGCGGCGGGTCCATCGTCTGCACGTCATCGATCTCGGCGGTCGCGGCGACGCCGATGGAAGTGCTCTACGATACGACGAAAGGCGCTGTGCACATGTTCGCCCGCGCCATTGCCGTCGAGTTCCGCGATCGCAATATTCGCTGCAACGCCGTTTGCCCCGGCTTCATCCGCACGCCGCACGGTCTGCGCGAGGTGGCTGAGTTGCAGGCCCTCGGCGTTGATGTTTCGGATGAAGCAATCGCGGCGCAGCAAGGCCGGATCGGAGAGCCGGAAGATGTGGCGCGCGCCGCCCTCTACCTCGCCTCGGACGAATCCAACTTCGTCAACGGTATCCATCTCTTCGTCGACAATGGCTTTACCGCGATCTGATCGTCGATAGCTGACTAAACAGCATTCCTCTCACGACAAGGCCGCAAGCAAGCGTGCAACGGCAACGCATACCCAAAGATCGGCCTGGACACTATTATGGACACATGTTCTAAAAAGTGGACAGATTAGCGGGAGCACGCCATGCATCTTTCCATGTGGACTTACCCTTGGGACATTCAGGATCAGGGGCTTGAAGCGCTTGCCGCCGACCTTCGCGGCCGCGCAGGCCTCACCACGATCAGCATGGCCACCTCCTATCATGCCGGCCGGTTCTTTCAGCCGAGAAGTCCGCAACAGAAGGCCTATTTTCCCGAAGACGGGACGGTCTACTTCCGGCCGGACGAAAGACTGTGGCAGGACACGGTGATCCGGCCGCTGATGGCCAGGAATGTAGCCGAGCGCGGCGACATGCTGGAAGCGCTCGTCAAAGGGCGCGACGCGACAGGCCTCAAGGTCTCGTGCTGGACGGTCTGCCTCCATAATACCCGCCTCGGCATGCTGCATCCCGATCACGTCACTCGGAACGCCTTTGGCAATCCCAACTATTATAATCTTTGCCCCTCAAGCCCCGCGGCGCGGGCCTATGTGGTCACTCTGATCCGCGACATCACGACAAACTACCGGCCAGACATGCTGGAGCTCGAGAGCCCGAATTTCATGGGGTTCGCGCACGAATATCACCACGAGAAAGACGGCGTCGGCCTTAACGCCGAAGACGATTTCCTGCTGTCGCTCTGCTTTTGCGATCATTGTACGGCGCGCGCCATGAAGGCCGGCGTGCCGGTGGAAGGCGCGCGCCAATCGGTCACGCGCTTCATCGCGGAACTCTGCGAACGGGCCGTCCCGGAGCGGCAATTCCCGGACTTTCCCGCGGCCGGGATCGATGCATTTCGCGACCATCCGGATCTGTACGCCTATCTCGTCTGGCGCACCGAACCGGTGACCAGCCTGATTGGCGAGATCAAGGCCACGGCTGATCCGGAGACACGCATCGTGCTTATCGACCTGAAGGACGGCTGGCTCGGCGGCGTTGATCTCGTTGCAGCCGGCAAGCTTTGCGACGGGGCGATCCTCTGCTGCTATGACATGGAGCCGGAGGCTGTCGGCGAGGTCATCCGGAGCGGGCGGGCGGCGATCGGACCGGGAAAGTTCCTCGGCGTGGGCCTGCGCGTCTTCTATCCTGAAGTCGACGGACCGGCGATCCTCGCAGAGCGCGCCAAGGCCGCTGTTGATGCCGGCGCTGACGGCGTGAACTTCTACAATTACGGCCTCATACCGGCCAAGCGCCTTGACTGGGTCAAGGCGGCGGTCGACGCAATCACCTGACCCCTCGTCAGCAGGCGATGGGTTCGGCGACCTGGATCAGGCAGTCGCCGGCCTGGCTGTCGCAATGCAGCCTATGGGAAATGACGATGCCGCCCTCCGCAAAGCGCAGCTCTTCCTCCGGCCGCTCCAGACGTTCCAGGTCATGGTACCATCCGGCAAGATCGCCGGCAGAAACGGTTGCGCCGAGTGCGACGGCTGGCTCGAACCAGCCTCTATGGTTCGCATAGATGCCCTGGCTGTGCCGAGACAACGAAAGAAGCTGCAGCGGTCCCGGCTCGGAGAGCGGTGCGCGGGAGAGAACCGGACGCTCGACAATGCCGAGCGCGATAAGCAACCGATCGATCGCCGCCGCCGTGAAAGCCATTGTCTCCGGCGTCACGGTTCCGCCGCCGCCGAATTCGCCGGAAAGACCCACGGTCCCCACCCGTCCAGCAGCACCCATCGATGTCGGCGCAGTCGGCCCATTGTCGGCGATGAAGGCATGTGACGCACCCATGGCGCGCATCAGCGAGACCGACCGCTGGAAGCGGGCCGTATCGGCCTGCCGCTCGATCAACGTGCAGGGCAGGTGCGCCATGGACGTGCCGCCCGAATGCAGATCGAGCACGACGTCATGGCGCGGAAAGAGTTCATGTTCGAGGAAATGGGCGAGACGCGCCGTCGGCGATCCCGTCGGATCCCCGGGAAACGCCCGGTTGAGATTGCCGCCATCGAACGGCGAGCAGCGCCTCGCCGCCATCACCGCCGGCAGGTTCGCCATTGGCAGGATGGTGACGGCGCCGCGGATTTCCGCAACCCCTAACCGGCGCATCAGCCGCCCGAGTTGGAGTTCGCCCTCATATTCGTCGCCATGGTTGCCCGCCATCAGAAGCAGGGACGGCCCCTCGCCATTCTTCAGGCGAAGAACTGGAATGCGGATCTGATAATAAGGCGAACGGTCGATCGAATAGGGAATGGCGAGATGACCGGCCTGCCGGCCCTCGCGCGAAAAGTCGATCGGATTGACGAGGCCGCTATGCATGATGTCTCCAGTCCGGGCTGTTGCCTTGCCGTCAGAGGGCGGCGACCGCAGTCATTTCGACGCGCAGGTCCGGATCGGCGAGGCGTGCCTCGACGCAGGCGCGGGCCGGCGGGTTTTCGATGTCGATCCAGCCATCATAGACGCCGTTCATCGCCTCGAAATCGGTGATCGCCGGCAGGAAGACGTTGACGGCGAGCAGGCGCGAGCGGTCCGTACCGGCTTCTTTCAAAAGGGTGTCGATCTTGCCGAGCACATCGAGGGTCTGCTCCTCGATGCCCGCCTTGCGATTTTCCGCGACCTGGCCGGCAATATAGACGAGCCCGCCATAGCTGACGGCTTGGCTCATACGCGAACCCTTCTGGTAACGTTGGATCATGGAAGATTTTTCCTTTTCTTGCTTTGGGAGGGAGGTTCAGCCGAAGCTGGTGAGATAGGCCGCCGTCACCGAATGATCCGGGTCGAGGCCATAGAGGATTGCGTGGCGGTCAAGGCAGGTGCAGGGATGCGAAATACCGCATTCGACCACGTCGCCAACGGAAACGTCGCTACCGTCTGCAAGTGCCACGAAAGCGTGCTGATCATTGAGGCGGAGAACTTCGGCGCCCCTGAGATCGGCAAGACGCGCACCGTTACGATAGAGCGCCAGCGGCCGCGGCATGCCCTGATCCATGGCCACGTCACGCATGCCCAAGCCGCAGATCGCCAGCCTTGGCTCCGGCCGGGACAGGACCTCGGCCCAGACCCGCAGCGCCGGACGAAAGCCGGACGCGGCGGAAGCTAATTCGGCACCAATGCGGAAGCCACCGCGCGCATCGAGACCAGCAAGACCGCGCTCGTAAATGCCGTGATCGTGAAAGAAGATGGCACCGCTGCGCAGCACGAGACGGCAAGCGGGATCGGCAGCAACGGCGGACGAAAGCCCCACAACAACCATGTCGAAAAAGACCGAACCGCCGGCCGTGACGAGGAGCGGCCGCTCGGTGCCTATGCGAGAACGCACCTTCGGCAGGAACTCGGCCGTCATCGCCATCAGCGCCGTGATGCGAAGCATCGTCTCTTCCGCATCGCTGGTCGCGGCGGCGCCTTCATAAGCGGCAATGCCGGTCAGCCGGAAGGTCGGCGTTTCGGCAGCAACGATCGCATCGAGAATTGCTGCCGCAGCGTCGGAGCTGCGCACACCGGCCCGACCGGCGCCGAACTCCACCATCAGCCCCAGCGGCGGCAGATCTCCACGTTCGCGCCACGCCGACCGCAGAGCATCGACGAGCGCCGTCGAATCCACGAAAACATGGACTTCCGCATCAGGATAACCGGCAAGCAGCGCGGCAAGCCGACGTGCGGCGGCGGCTCCGCCGATCTCATTGGCAAGGATCAGACGGCGCTGTCCTGCCTTGAGCAGAACCGCAGTCTGGCGGATATCGGCAACCGTCGTGCCCCAAGCACCCGCTGCAATAAGTGCGTCTGCCAATGCCGTCGACATCGGCGTCTTGGCATGTGGCGCGATTTCGGCGCCACGGCTCTTCACATAGGCCATCATCAGCTCGACATTGCTGGAGAAAGCCTGCCGATCGAGCGAAATCAGCGGCAGGGCCATCCTGCCGTCATAAGGTTTCCATCCCTGCTTGCCGATTGCCGCGAGCGGGACCGGTGGGTTGCCCGGCGGAAAGCCGCGCACCCGGTCATCGATCAGCACGGTTTCGGATGCGGCATGAAGGTCAGACATCGCAGCCTCTCTGGGGCTCGACCGGATCGGCTATGCCGAGGCGATAGGTGTCGTTGGCCGTGGCGAAGAACAGGGCGCGTTGCTCGTCGAGAGAGAATTGCGAGGCGACGGTTCGAAAGGCCCGATAGACCTCGTCGAAGGAGGCGTATAACCCCGCCACCGGGAAATCGCTCGCGAACATCGAGCGCGTCGGGCCGAAACAATCGAGGCAATGCTCGATCACCGGTCGCAGGCTTTCGAGTGTCCACCCGCTGTCGTAGGCCACGAGGTCGGAAATCTTCAGGCGCACATTCGGCTCGTTGCCAAATGCCCGCAGGCCTTCGCGCCAGAGCGCCATGCCATCATCCGTGCGGTCGACAGGGCTTCCGCCGTGGTTGAGCACGAAAAGCGTTTCCGGGAAAGCGCGCACCAGCGCAAGCGCGTCCTTCATCTGCCATGGATAAAGCATCAGGTCGAAGATAAGCCCGAGCCGCGTAGCGTGGGCAAGCCCCGCCCGCCAGGCAGGATCACCCATGAGATCCGCGCGCCGGGCAAAACTCTTCGCCGGCTCCGGATGCCAGCTAACGATATCGCGGATGCCGACGACGTTCGGGTTTGCCGCTTCAATCTCGAGCAGGCGCATGGCGTCCGGCGCGTCGAGAGGAACCCGCGCGACATAACGGCGTGCCACGCCGGAGCTACGGTCGAGGCTATCCAGCCAGCGACTCTCTTCCAGCGGATGCGCATCGGACCAGCCGGCCTCCACATGGACGGTTGCAACCACGTTCTGGCGTGCGGCATCGGCGCGATAATCTTCGATGCCGTAGTTGCGCAGGATCGGTGCGAGACTCCCGAAAGCCGTCTCCCCGCCGGTCGCCTGCGCTTTTTTAAGCCAAGGGTGTCGCTCCAGCTTGAGATCCCAGAGGTGATGATGCGGGTCGATCAACGGCCCGTCATAGCGCTCGGTCATCTGCGCCCCTCACGACCGGATACGAGCAAGAGGGCAAGGATCAGCGTGCCGAACATGATGGAGCGCCAACCGGGCGAGGCATTGACGACGGTGATCAGTGCCGTCGTCGTCACGAGCAGGATCGCGCCGGGAATAGTACCTGCATAGGTGCCGCGGCCGCCGAGGATGGACGTACCGCCGAGCACGACGGCTGCGATCGAGGTCAGCAGATAAGGATCGCCGATGCCGACATAGCCTTGCCGGTTCATGCCCAGCACGAGAATACCCGCAAGCCCCGCGAAAAAGCCCGAGAGCGTATGAACAATCAGCGTGTTGCGACCGACGCGGACACCGGAAAGCCGGGCAGCCAGCGGGTTTGCCCCAAGCGCAAGGAAACGCGCGCCGATCGGCATGCGGTGGATGAGCAGTAGGACGACAACCGAGACCACAATCCAAAGGACGATACCAGCCGGGATGCCGAGCGGCCGCGCCTGGCCAAGCAGAATGACCGCCGGATTGCTGACGGTAACCGCACTGCCGCCGGCAACGATGACGAGCAAGCCTTGCAAGAAGGTCGCCATGGCAAGCGTCATGATGATTGGCGGTACGCGAAGATAGGCCGCACCCGCACCGTTCATGAGGCCAACGCCGGCGGCGATGGCAAGTGCTGCAGCGATACCGATGACGCCGCTCGCATCCCAAGCAGGCGAGAGGAGCGGCAGCAGGATCGCGGTCACGGTGATAACCGCACCAACGGAAAGATCGATGCCGCCCATCAGGATGACGAGCGTCTGGCCGGCGGCCACAATGCCGATCACCGCTGACAGCTCCAGCAGGTAGCGCAGGTGGCCATAGGCGCCGAAACCGCGCAACATGAAGCCTGCGACGATCCAGACGAGCGAGACCAGAAGGAAGGTCAGGAGCGGCGGGTTGCGGAATGCTGTCCTGATGACGTTCATCGCCTTACCTTCCATTGTGCGAGAAGTTCCGGAACCGCGACCGCGCCCACGATGATCAGGCCCTGCGCGACATATTGCGCGACCGGCGGAAAGCCGAGGAAGAACATGACGTTGATCATGACCGAAAGCAGCAGGCTGCCGCAGATCGCGCCGCGCATGGTGCCCTTGCCGCCAAGAAAGCCGACGCCGCCAAGCACGGAGGCAGCAATCGAGTTCAGTGTAAAGGGCGTGCCTATCACCGGATCACCCGAGCCGGTCTGCGCAGCGACGAAGAGACCGGTCAACGCCGCCAGAAGACCGGAGAGCGCAAAGGCGACAACCTTCACCCGCTCGACCGGGACACCGGAACGGAATGCGCCGATCGGGTTGTCGCCGGCCGCATAGATGCCGAGGCCGAGCGGCGTTGCGAGAAAGGCTTTCCAGAGCACGAGGGTCACGACGAGCAGCAGAAAGGCGACGGGCGTATCGCCGGCCAGCGTTACCGACAGCCAGTCGGGAATGAACCCACCCGGCCGCGGCAGCAGGATGAGCGCGACCCCGGTTATGATGAAGGAGCCGGCAAGCGTGACGATGATCGCCGGAAGCCGCAGATGCGTCACGATGGCCCCAATGACAGCGCCGATCGAAAGGCCGGCGAGCGCGACCGCAACAATGCCGCCCGGCACGCCGAATGTCCCTTCCATGGTCGTTGCCGCTATAACTGCGCCGAGACTCACGAGCGGACCGATCGCCAGCGTGATGCCGCCGTTCAACATGAGCACCGCCTGCGCCATGGTGACGAGCGCGAGCGGGAACCAGTTCTGCGTGAACTTCGAAAAGCCACTGATGGAAAGGATACCCGGAAAGAGCACGACATAGAGGATAAGAAAAGCGCCAACGACCAGATAAAGGCCGCCGAGACCGCGATTGCGGCGGAGCTGGATCGCGCCATAAAGCCAGGCGGAAGAGGAAACGGTGCTCATGCTGCTGCCTCCTGTGTCGTGACGCCCATGGCCGCGCCGACGATCGCCCCTTCGCTGATCGCAGCGCCTGATAGCGTCGCCGCGATGCGCCCCTCGCGCAGCACCACGACGCGGTCGCAAAGATGCACCAGTTCCGGCGTGTCGGAACTGGCCAGGATGACGAGCCGCCCCTCGGCGGCGAAAGCACGGAGCATGAGGTAGATTTCCCGCTTGGTTTCGATGTCGACGCCGCGCGTGGGATCGTTGAGGAGCAGAACGGACGGATCGAGCGGCAGCCATTTGGCGAGCGCCACCTTCTGCTGGTTACCGCCGGAAAGTGCCTGCACTGGGCGGGCCGTGTCGCCCTTGATCGTCAGGCGGCGCGCAAGATCGGCGACAAGACCGCTTTCTGCCTGCAGGTCGCGCAGCCCTTTGCTGGCGAGCCGTCCGAGCGAAGGCAGGATGAGGTTTGATGCAATGGAATGAGGCAATACCAGCCCCTCATGTTTGCGGTCGGCCGGGACATAGACGATACCAGCCGCATTCGCCTCGCCGACATGGGCGGGCAGGCCGGGCTTCCCGGAAACCTCCGCTCGGGCAGCCGCGGCTGGAATCGCGCCGTAAAGGCCGAGCAACAAGTCTTCCTGCCCCTGCCCCACGAGCCCGCCGATGCCGACGATCTCGCCGGCACGGGCGGAGAAGCCGATGTTGCGCACCATGCCGGCGGAAAAATCTTCGACGCTGATGCGCGTCGGGCCGGGCGTCGCGGCTCGGCGCGGCGGGAAGAGGTCGCCGGTCTCGCGGCCGACCATGAGACGCACCAGCCCCTCGCCGTCGATGCCGGATAGCGACTGGTCCGCCGTGACCCCGCCGTCCTTCAACACCGTGACATGCGAGCAAAGCGCCTGCACCTCATGGAGGCGATGAGAAATATAAAGAAGTGCTATGCCGCGATCCCTCAGCGTCTCGATCAGGCTGGCAAGAATGCCGGCTTCATGGGCCGAGAGCGAGGAGGTAGGCTCATCCAGAATGAGCACGCGCGGCTTGCGGAACAGCGCCTTGGCGATCTCCACCATCTGACGGCGACCAAGCGCAAGATCGGCGACCGGCATGTCGATCGGCTCGGTAAGCCCCACCATGTCGCAAACTTCCCGCACACCGCGATGAAGAGCTTCATAGTCGATGAGACCGAACCGGCGCGGAAACGCGCCGAGCCCGATATTTTCGGCAATCGAGAGATTCGCCGTGAGGCTCAGCTCCTGCTGAACCACGGCGATGCCCGCCGCACGCGCGGCCGCCGGGCTAAAGCGCCCAACGGGCCTGCTGTCGACGGCGATGGAACCGCCGTCGGGCTGGAGGGCACCGGACAGCAGATTGATCAGCGTGGACTTGCCGGCGCCGTTCTCACCGAGCAGGGCGTGAACCCTGCCCGGAAGAAGGGCGATGTCGACGCCCTTCAAAACGGGATTGCCGAAAAATCCCTTGAACACCTGCCGGGCTTCCAGCAGGGGCCTTTCTTCCTTCATGACGGCTTCCTTCAAGACGGATTACTTGGCAAGCAGCTTGTCGAAGAGCGCCTTGTCGTAGTCCGAGTAGATATAACCGTCAGCCGGGAACTTGTCGGCCCTTGCGAGATAGCCACCGATCGTGCTGTCGTCGATAACGGGCAGCGGCACCTTGACGAAGGCCGGGACGTCCTTGCCTTGCAGCGCCTGCACGGCTGCATAGACGGAGAGCGCGCCAAGCCAGTTTGGCTGCATGGTCGCCCAGCCCTTCAGGCCCTTCTCTTTCCAGAGTTCCAGGAATTGCCGGGCGTTTTCGCCTGTCGTCGGAACCTGTTCGCGGCCCTGGCGGTCGAAAGCCATGACGGACCCCGCCGACAGTGCGCCACCGAGCGACAGAACGCCATCGATCTGCTGGTTGGCGAACAGCAGGCTCGTCATCGCTTCCTGGGCAGGCGCGACGTTATATTCCGTATTGGTTTCGGTGATGACTTGGATGCCCTTGTTGGCATCGAGCACCGGCTGCGCACCCTTGCGGCGGTCATCGCTGACGGAAACGCCGGCGGGACCGTTCATGATGATGATCTTCCCCTTGCCATGCAGTTGATCGACCATCCACTGCGCAGCCCTCTGGCCCCATTCGTTGGAGTCCGTGTTGATCTTCGCTGTGAGATTGTTGGTGTCCACGAGGCTGTCAAAGTTGACGACGGCAATGCCCTTGGAGCAGGCATCGGAGATGACGCGGTCGAGCGCGGTGGACGAACCGGCTTCGACGATGATGGCATCGAGGTTCGCGTCGATCATCGATTGGATCTGCTGAATCTGCGTCTGGGCATTGCCCTGCGCATCGGTGATCTTCAGGTCCTTGACGAGCCCGTCCTTCTTCAGAGCCGCCACCTCATCGGTAATCGTGCCTTCGGTCTGCTTCATCCAGGTCGGGACGGAATAGATGTTCGCCCAGCCGATCGTATAGGGCGCCTTGCGATCGCCCTTGATGCAGTTGGCTGCCGCCGACGCCGTGCCGGCCGAAAAGGCGAGGAGGACCGCAGCGGCGGCAGCGCCCGCGAGAAGGCGGCTGCGCAGCGAGGCTGAGGCTGTGTCTTCAAGTTTCGTCATGTCGTTCCCCTTTTTGTGCGTGGCAGCCTTAAGGCTTGCCATTTGTGTGATGTCCGCTATAATGTACATATGATCTATATACCGGACGTCGGCGATCTTATGCCGATTTTTTCCCCTCGCAAGGGGGGTGAAAAAAATTCGTTCACGGCGAATGGTAGGAGCGATTGACAGATGCGGGAGACGACTTGAAAAATTTGACACGACTAGAATCGGGATTCGGCAACATGGATGCAGTTCAGGACGAAGCAATCGGCAAACGCGCCCGAGGGCTCGACCGCGCCTTCGAGATCCTCGAATTCCTGCGCCACAAGCGGCAGGCCTTGAAGCCGAACGAAATCGCCGCGCAGATCGGCGCGCCGCGCTCATCGGTCTACGAGCTCGTCAACCTGCTGCTGCACAACGGTATTCTTGAATTTACGGGTGGCGAGGGCCGCGTCTACCTCGGCCGCAAGCTCTATTTCCTGGGTGCGGCCTATGAGAACCATTTCGATTTCACCCGCGAATGTGAGACGGCGCTGGAGCAGCTTGCCGACGAGACGCGGGAGACGGCGCAGTTCTGCATGTTGGATGATAACAAATATACGGTCGTTCGCATGCGCGAAGGCGCCCGGCCATTCCGCATCTCGACGGATATCGGCCAGTCGGTTCCGATCCCGTGGACGGCCTCCGGCCGCCTGCTTATTGCGCATCTTTCGGATCAGGAAATCCTGAACTTCATTCCGCCGGAGGATTTTCGTCTGCCCAGCGGCGAATGGCTCGACCCCAAGACCTTCATCGCCGAGGTGCGTCAGGCCGAGCGCGAAGGCTTCTTCACCTTCAACAGCATCGTCGACAGCTTCACGCACTGTTTTGCCGTACCGGTACACGGCGAGGACGGTCATACAGCCGGAACGCTCTGCCTCGTTACGCCGCGCGACGATGGCCTTGCGAACCGGGACCGCTATCTCGCCTGCTTGAAAAAGGCAGCCCTCGGCCTGTACCAGACCCCAGCACGGCCGAAGCGAGCTTCATAGTTCTTGCAAGGCTGAGCGACAAAGCCGAAACGCGCTTTGCTTTCCGCGAACGCCCTGCGGACTTTAGGCCAGGGGACGGCGACAATCCGAACCTGAGATCGGCCAGCAGCTCTCAAGGAGATGCTGGCTGGCCTGCGCATGGGCGCAAATGCGCAGTGCGTGTCGTGCGACAGGGAAGTGAATATAGATTCGTGCGCCGTTCGGATCGGAGAAGCCGCCGATGAATCCAGCGAGGGGCACAAAACAAGCCGCTGGACCGGTCAGCCGACAGTTCAAGTCTTTGTCAAAGACACAACAAAAGACGCTGAACCTATCCATTTGACGAATATTTCCGGAAAATTAAACCATTATTAAACACAATTTAAGCAAGTTACTCGAATACAAATTTTATTTTTATTAGGGCGAACATTATGAGCATTAGTATTGCAAAAAGCCTTATTGCTTTCGGTGTCGTGATGACCATAGGGCTTGCCGGCTCGACAGGGCTGCAGCAGGTCGCCTTGAACCGGCTCAAAGTGAACGGACCGATCTATGAGCAGGTCGTCAACGGAAAAGATCTCGTTGCCGATATTCTGCCCCCGCCGCTTTTCGTGGTGGAATCCTACATGCTGGCTTTGGAAGCCAGTGATTTTCCGGAGGTCGCCGAGGCGAATGCGGCCAAAATCGCCAAACTCCACCTCGACTACAATGAGCGCCGCGCTTACTGGCAAACCTCCAGCTTGCCACAGAATCTGAAGGATCAGCTGGCCAATACGGTGCTGACCAAATCCGATGTCTTCTGGCAGGAAATGGACCGGGAGATTCTCCCTGCTTTGGCGGCTAAGGATACGGCAAAGGTCAAGGATCTGCTCGTTCATCTCAAGGGCACGTTTCACCTGCATCAGGATGCCGTCGAGGAACTGGTGACCAGCTCGAACGAGTTTCTGTCGGGCCAGGAGAAGGGCGCCCGAGAAGAGATAAATCGTTGGACAATCTTCTCGCTCTCCGCTGCTGGCGGATCCATATTGTTGCTGCTTGCCGGAACATTGCTATTGCGGCGCCGGGCCATCGTGCCACTGGAAAGCATGAGGGCCTATATGGGTGTGCTTGCCGGTGGCGACTACACCAAGGGAGTGCCCCATTCCGAACGCTCCGATGAAATCGGCGCGATGGCGAAGTCCGTTGCCGTGTTCAAGGCGAAGGCTCAAGAACATCAGCGGCTCGAGGCTGAGGCAGAGGTCAATCGCACACTTTCCGAACAGGGACGCGCGGAGCAGGAACATGTCCGTGCGCGGGAGGCGGCAGATATCAAGCTCGCGGTCGATGCGATCGCCAGCGGGTTGGGCCAGCTCGCCAGCGGCAATCTCACACACCGGATAGACGTTGCCTTCGCGCCGCCGCTCGACCTTGTGCGCCGAGACTTCAACGCTGCGGTGGAGCAGCTTGAGGATGCCTTGCGCAAGGTCGGCCAGAACGCACAGGCGATCGCAACCGGTTCCAATCGTGTCCGGTCGGCAACCGGCGATCTATCCAAACGAACGGAACAGCAAGCTGCCTCGGTCGAGGAGACCGCGGCAGCCCTCGAGCAGATCACCACGACCGTCACGGATTCCAGCCGCCGCGCCGACGAGGCCGGCCGGCTGGTCGTCACGGCTCGGGAAAATGCGGAAAAATCGGGTGATATCGTTCGCCGGGCAATCACTGCGATGGGTGAGATCGAGGCATCCTCGAACGAGATTTCGAACATTATCGGTGTCATCGACGATATTGCTTTCCAGACGAACCTTCTGGCACTGAATGCGGGTGTCGAAGCTGCGCGCGCCGGAGAAGCCGGCAAGGGTTTTGCCGTCGTTGCTCAGGAAGTCCGCGAGCTTGCGCAACGCTCGGCCGGCGCCGCCAAGGAGATCAAGACCTTGATCAACACCTCCGGCGAGCAGGTGAAAAACGGCGTGACACTTGTGGGGGAAACCGGCCAGGCGCTCGATCTGATCGGCCAACAGGTGGAGGCCATAAATGTCAACGTGGCGGCAATCGTCGACGCGTCGCGAGAACAGGCAACCGGCCTCAAGGAAATCAACCAGGCGGTCAACACCATAGATCAAGGCACGCAGCAGAATACGTCCATGGTCGTGGAATCGAACGCTGCCAGCCATAGCCTTGCGAACGAAGCTGAAGCTCTCTTCAATCTTCTCGGCCGCTTCCGGATCGGCGCAGCCAGCCAAACGGCCGCGACCCTTGCCCCGAAACTACAGCAGCGCCACGAGCCTGTGGCGCCAGCGCGTAGAATGACTGCATAGCCGGCAGGTGCTCTCGAAGGGCGGAGAGCCATGGCAAACACCAGTGTATCCTGGGAGGAGTTCCATCAGCCACGCGGCGGTCGCCGCTTACCGGCCTGCCACCCGCAGCGGTTGGAACGCCGAGAAAATTATTCTAGGAAAGCGAAGAGCAAATCGCTGTCGGTCGGCTTTGCGGACCGAAACAGCACCTCACCCTCCTTGCTGACCAGCGCGACGCAAAAATCGACCACCGAATTGGCGTCGAGTTGCGCACGAACTATCTTGGGCCGCAATCCGCTCCCAGCGCCGAATATAGGCGTCACCTTGCCGTCATGCACGCGCACCACCGCCAGATTGGCCTCTTCAAGGCGTCGGCGATCCCTAAGAATGAGCCGCTCTTGTTCGCGACCTGCCTCTCGTGCCAGATCACTGACAATGACGACGACCGGCTTCTTTCCACGAAATGTTTCCAGCCCCTCTGCAGAATTGCGCGGCTGCCGCTTCAACGCCCGATATTCCTCCACGATTGTCATTGGTTCATCCTCCATCGCAGTTCTTGACTTACTCAGATTTGAATCCCCTCCGACTGGTATTGTTCCCATTCGCGACAGCGTCGATCGTCAATAATTTAGGCAAGCGGTAGCAAATAGTGATGAAACTCCCTCGGACCCGAGTTTCGAAGAAATCTAGACATGATTTGGAAAAATTTAATCCGCTGGGCACAGAGTAGCACAATCACAGCGACACCGGCGCTCATGATTGCACGCTAATGTAACATCATCTTTCATAATGCCGGATAGCTTGCGGGGAAGAGGATGCGTGAATTTTTCGAAAGCAAAGCGGGAAAGCAACTTGCTGTCCTCGCCTCTGGTTCATCCCTGTTGTGGATCATTGGCTTGCTTTGGCATGGAACATTTTTTGGTTGGTTGAGACCCCTTGGCGACGGCACGATCGCTGTTCTGTTCCTGACATTCATCATCCCCGGCGCCGCAAGCTTTATCTATTCGCTTCTGCGAATCCTCGATCTGCGCAAAGAGATGCTGCGTCAGGAAGAACAGGGAAAGCGGGCACACTGGATTGCCACCCACGATCACCTCACGCGCCTTCCGAACAGATATGCTTTCGACAAATTCGAGATCGTGAAGCCCACGACCGAAGATGACGACAATTTGGTGCCGACGGCGACGATTTTTTCCGTTGACCTGGACAGCTTCAAGAAGGTCAATGATCTGGTCGGCCATCAGGGAGGCGACAGGCTTCTGCAGGAAGTCGCAAAAAGACTATCGGCATTTGCCGAGGAATCATGCGTTTTTCGTCTCGGAGGCGATGAATTCATCGTCATAGCCAGGGGACTGGTCCCAGAGAAAGACGAAAAGTTCGCAAATCTGCTGATCCATGCGCTCAGCCGGCCCATCCACATCGGGCCGATATCCTGCCAGGTCGGAGCGAGCGTTGGTTACGCTCGCTGGCCGGAGCATGGCCATGAACTGCAGGATGTTTGCCATCGTTCTGATATCGCACTCTACGAAGCCAAGAGCGCAGGCGCCAACATCGCGCTGCGATTCTCCGAGGAAATGCAGCTTAAAGTCACCGCACGTGCAAAGCTTGAGGGCGAACTTCGAACGGCGATCACAGAAGGTCGCATCGAGCCATTTTATCAGCCCCTCATTGATCTGCGGTCTGGAAAGGTGTGCGGTTTCGAGGCGCTTGCCCGGTGGACGCTGGACGACGGCACAGGCGTTTCGCCACAATTGTTCATTCCCATAGCGGAAGAAACCGGCTTGATGACGCCGCTTTTTCTGCAGCTCCTCAAGACAGCTTGCGAGAACGCCAGATCATGGCCGGAGGACGTATCGCTTTCGTTCAACGTCTCGGCTGTTCAAATGGATGACCGGCTTCTTGTGTCTCGAATTCTGGAAATTCTTGATGACGCAGGCTTGCCGGCGTCCCGGCTGGAAGTCGAGATCACCGAGAATGCGTTGATCCGCGATCCGGATCTCGCTGCCGCAATTATTGGGGATCTTCACAACGCGGGCATACAAATCGCACTGGACGATTTCGGCACCGGCTATTCCAGCTTGGCGCAGCTTGCACGATACCAGTTCGACAAGATCAAAATTGACAAAAGCTTCGTCAGATCCGCCCGCGAGCACGACGACCGCCATGAGAAAATTGTTCAAGCGCTGCTCATGATGAGCCAAGGCCTGGATGTGAAGACGACCGTCGAAGGCATCGAGGACAATACCCAACTGGCATATTTCCTACGTGCGGGATGCGATATCGGACAGGGCTACCTTTTCGGAAAAGCCATGCCATTTTCCGACACGATGACATATCTGAGGGATCGCGCGGAGATCCTCAAAACGGCTTAGGCTGCTCCTGTACCACATCTTCCATCAAAATGTCCGATCGTAGCCGGCTTCCTTGCAATAAAGGACGCGTCAACGTTCAACTGATGCACGCGCGCCGCACCCGCTTTTCGTTATCCATATTTTGCGACCGTCACTTGCCTGCTAATTTTCGTTACGCTAAATTACGCAAGATTTAGTTGTAATTGTTGTCGAAAATGATTCGGCGACGCGCAGGGCTCTCAACGCGGTTTCTTCGTTTGGCAACATGATCTTAAATCATCGCATTACACGTATCAGTGTCGGACTGCTGCTGCTGGCGATCGCTGTTATCGTCTCGCTACCGGCAATCACCGGCTTTACGAGCCGTGACGGCACGGTCAATGCCCGCTTCGCTGTCGTCAATTCCCCTATTGACGGTGTGATTGAAGGAGAGCCTGCTAAGGTTGGTACCCCTGTCAAAGAGGGTCAGACACTTGCAGATATCAAAAACCCACGCGTCAATCGTGCAATCCTTGCTTCGCTGGAAGCAGACCGCAACACTGCGCGCGACCGCGTGGTGGCGCTGAAAAAGGAGCGGGACGAGCTTTCCGGACTTCGCGAGCAGCTATCCAAACGGTTGGAAATTTTCAAGCAGGCCACAATTTCCAATCTGGAACGGGAAGTGGAGATACTGAGAAAGAAAGTCGAGGTCTCCCAGGCCCAGGATCTTGCCGCGCAGGTCGACCTAAGCCGCCGGATGGACCTGGAGTCAAAAGGTATTCTCACGCAGAGGATGGTTGAAGCCGCGCGTGCCGCCGGAGCTGCGACCGGCGGGGAGGTCGAAATCAGCAATTTGACCGTCGATCAGTTGGAGCAGAGGCTCGATGCCATTCGCCAAGGCATCTTCGTGTTCGGCGACGGGCAGAATGATGTGCCCTATTCGCGACAACGCCAGGACGACGTCATCGTTCGCATCGGTGACTTGGACTCACGCATAGCGGAAAACGAGACACGCGCCGCCGAAGTCGAAAAGCAGTTGATCGAAGAACGCAACCGCGTGGGCAACCTTGAATCCGCAACCGCAACAGCACCATTCGATGGTGTGATTTGGAGCAGGACCATCGTCAACGGCTCCAATGTCGTGCTCAACAACGAATTGATGCGCCTACTCGACTGCCGAGAGCTATTTGTCGATATCCTTGTTCCCGAGGTCGACTATGACGAGATTTATCCTGGACTTACCGCGCAGGTGCGACTGTTCGGCCGCACCGATGTCTTCGATGGCACGGTCGTTTCCGTAAAAGGCAGTTCGGCGGCTGTCGAGAGCGATTCCTTTGCGGCCAGTCTGCCAGCATCGTCACAGCGTAATGCCCGCATTCGGGTTCGCCTCGAGCCGTCCTTTATGAACGACGACTTCGCGAATTTCTGTCAGGTCGGGCGAACGGTGCAGGTACGGTTTCCCAAACACGGGATTGGCTTGACGAATTGGGTTAAAAACCTGTGGTTCAGTATCTTCTAGCGCTGGCTCCGACCTTTCTGGTTCTGGCCCTCTTTCTCTTAGGGCCATTCAATTGGTCGCGTCACCATACCTGGACGCGGGCAGTTACCTGCGCGCTCGTTGCAGCCATCGCATTGCGCTACATCCTTTGGCGGCTGACGGAAACCGTTCTTCCCTACCCCTATGACGGCCTCAATTTCTATTGGGTATGGTTTGTCTTCCTCGTGGAGATGTTGGCCTTTACCGAGGTTGTACTTTTTCTCGTGCTGATGAGCCGTTATGTCGATCGGAGTGCCGAAGCAGACAAGCTGGCGCGTGTCTTCTTTGCCCGTGACCAGCGAGAGCTGCCGACGGTGGACGTCTTCATTCCCACCTATAACGAACCGCTCGACGTGCTCGAAAGAACCATCGTCGGTGCGTTGTCGCTCGATTACCCGGCCGACAAGCTCAGGGTATACGTGCTCGACGACCAGCGCCGAGACTGGCTCAAGAGGTTTTGCGAAGAAAAGAACGCAATTCATGTCACGCGTGGCGATAATTCGCACGCCAAAGCGGGCAATATGAACAACGGGCTGAAGGTCAGTTCGGGCGATTTCGTCGCGGTTTTCGACGCGGATTTTGTGCCTTACCGGCATTTTCTGCGTCGAACTCTGCCTTTCTTTTCCGATGAAAGCATCGGCATCGTTCAAACGCCGCAACATTTTTTCAATGCCGATCCGGTGCAGTCGAACCTCGGGCTGGAGAATATCTGGCCGGAT
Source organism: Rhizobium sp. NXC24 (assembly GCF_002944315.1). Classification (NCBI taxonomy): domain Bacteria; kingdom Pseudomonadati; phylum Pseudomonadota; class Alphaproteobacteria; order Hyphomicrobiales; family Rhizobiaceae; genus Rhizobium; species Rhizobium sp. NXC24. Next base: position 373,670 of record NZ_CP024314.1, on the reverse strand, counting down.
GAGCAGCGCCTGTTTTTCGACGAGATCGCTCCTAGCAGAGACGTGTGGGATGTCAGTTTTTGCTGCGGCTCGTGTTCAATCGCCCGCCGCAAAGCGATTGACGCAATTGGTGGCTTTCCAACGGAGTCCATCACGGAGGATTTGCTGACCACGCTGTCTATGCTCAACGTGGGCTACAAGACACGCTACTTGAACGAGCGTCTGTCGATGGGTCTGGCGGCCGAGAATCTAACCGGCTATTTCGTACAGCGCGAGCGGTGGTGTCAGGGCGGCATTCAGACGCTGTATCTGCATAACGGTCCGCTGCGCGGCCCGGGATTGTCGCTCTTTCAACGGATCATGTTCCTGCCGGCGTCGTGGCTGGTGCAATATCTGGTCCGCTTCATGATATTGATCGTCCCGATCGTCTATCTCTGGTTCGGGCTGCTGCCGCTTTATTTCACCGATATTGCCGACTACGTTTCCTATCAGATACCGCTGCTGACGGCCTATTTCCTGCTCATGCTATGGATAACGCCGACGCGCTACCTGCCTATAATTTCAAGTGCGGTCGGTACATTTGCAACGTTCCGAATGCTGCCGACTGTCGTTTCCAGCGTGATCCGCCCGTTCGGCAAGCCGTTCAGGGTGACGCCGAAGGGAAGCGGCAATGAGGAAAACCAGTTCGATAGATACACTTTTATCTGTATCGCCAGCCTGGTCGCGATCACCGCCGCCGGCCTGCTGATCAACATTGTGCCGGAGACGACCAATGTTCAAGGACAGTTTTCGCCGATCGCAGCCTTGTGGGCGGGTATCAATATTATCGTTATGATCATCGCCTCTCTCATCTGCTTTGAAAAACCCCGGCGATTGTTTCACGCGTTCAAACTTGAAGAGGCTGCTACGGTTGACGGTATTCCTGGCCAGGTCGTCAGCCTCGCGCTGGACAAGGCTGTCGTCGCAGTGCCGGTTGAAACCCAGTTTCAGTCTCGATCCGTCATGCTGAAGTTTGATGGCTTTGCGCCATTCAGATCGGAACTCAAACAGGTCACTCAGCGGCGAAGAAGCATAGCCCGCGGCGGCGATCGGCAAGCTTACTATCTTCATCTGCATTTCGAACTCAGCGAATCCGATCGCGACAAAATGATCGTGAAGCTCTACACCGGTCAATATTCACAGGACATCCGCGACATCGACAAGGTAGCCGTCTCCGTCAATCTTCTGCTTCGTTCCTTCGGGCGAACGCGCACGTTGTAGCCAAAAATTCGAACGCGAAGGGAGCCACCGGCTCCCTTCGCAGAACGGCTTCTACCTGAACAATTCCCTCAAGCCGCGAGCAGCTCGTCGGCCGGACCGAAGAACTCATAGTGAATGCGGCTCGACGGCACACCTGCAAGCGATAGCGCCGTAACCGCTGCGCGCAAGAAAAGGCGAGGCCCGCAGATATAATAGTCCGCCTCGGCGACGGGCGTATTCGAGATCAGCCAGTCGTCGGTAATAATGCCTGCCACATCATAATCCCGGCCGTCGGCTTCATCGGCAAGCGGCGTCTGGTGGAAATCGGTGACGCGTACCGCTTTGGCCGTTGCTGCAAGCGCGCGGACATGGTCGCGCATCGCATGCGTCTCGCGATCATGCGTGCCGTGGATATAGTGGACCGGCACCTGGTTGCCGCGGGCGACCAACGCCTCCAGCATTGCCACCATCGGCGTAAGACCCACGCCGCCCGAAAGCAGCACCACCGGGCGTTCGGGATGATCGGCGAGGAAGAATTCGCCCGCGGGCGCGGCAACCCTAAGGATCGTTCCCGCCACGACCTCGTCATGGAGCCATCCCGACGCGAGACCAAGAGGCTCCCGCTTCACCGAAATGCGATAGGTTTCGCCATTCGGTGCCGCCGAAATCGAATAGTTACGTTTGACCGGGGGATGGCCGGGGATTTCAAACCAAAACGTCAGGTATTGGCCGGGCTTGTGGTTCATGACGCTGCCGCCGTCGACCGGCCGCAGGATGAACGACTTGATGACGCTGCTTTCGCGGATCACCTTCTCGACACGGAAATCCCGCCAGCCGTTCCAGCCGCCGGCAATTTCCTTCTGTTCCGTGTAGATGCGCTCCTCACGCGCAATCAGAATATGAGCAAGGAACCAGTAGGCTTCTCCCCATGCGGCGAGAATGTCATCGGTCGCTGCATTGCCCAGCACGGCCTTGATGGCGCCAAGCAGGGCGTCCGCGACATAGGGATAATGCTGGGGAAGGATCTGCAGGCCGACATGCTTCTGCGCGATCCTCTCGACGGCAGGCGCAAGCGCGCCCAGATTGTCGATATTGCTGGCATAGGCGAGGATTGCTCCGGTCAGGGCGCGCGGCTGCGACCCGGCATCACCGTGATGCGACTGGTTGAACAGATCCCGAATTTCCGGGTTCTGGAACATGCGTGCGTACATCTCCCGCACGATCTCGAGACCGTGGGCTTCGAGCGCAGGAACGGTGGCCTTGACCAGCGCAATGGTCTGCGTGCTGAGGGGCTGCTTCATCGATATCTCCTAATGAATCGTATAATTTCGGGGGAAGCTGAAGACGTGCGATCGGCCGCCGTCGGCGGCTGAGCATCGATCGGCGACATTTCCTTGAAGATCGGGCCAAACCTCGCGTCGACCGGGGACACGGGCGTAAAACGCGTCAATGAGGTGACTTTGCCCCCAGCCATCAAGCGTTAACCCCGCCATTGCCCAACTCCAATCATGCATCCAGAATGCATCTATACCTTGGCAGAAAAACATGCAACAAGAATACATCATTTGGAGATATGCAGATGCGAATGACGCGCTACACTGACTACGCCATGCGCGTGATGCTTTATCTTGGCAGGGAACCGGAGAGGTTATCCTCGATCGCCGATATCGCCCGGGCCTATGCCATCTCGCAGAACCACCTGATGAAAGTCGTCAACGATCTGGTGAATGCCGGCTATCTTGAGAGCGTGCGCGGGCGTCATGGCGGCATACGTCTTGCGAAGGCGCCCGCCGAAATCAATGTCGGCGCACTGGTCCGCCACACGGAAGACGACTTTGATCTGGTCGGCTGCGGCTCGTGCATCATCGCGCCCGCCTGCGGTCTGACCAGCGTGTTGGACGAGGCATTGCAATCTTTTCTGACAACCCTCGATCGCTATTCCCTGGCTGATGTCCTTGCACGCAAGGGCGATTTCACGCATCTGCTGAAAGCGTCTTGAAAACAAGCTTCCGCAAGCATCGGCGGCGATGCCATGGATGGCCCGCCAACTCAGTTCTTCGTTATCAATCCACGAAGAATGAGATCGACATGCGCTTCGAAAAACGCCTCGACGTCCTGCGGTTTGCGATCTGCGAAGATCATCTGCGAGACGCATAACATCACGGCGGCTCCTATCACCGTATCCGGAATCTTGATCGCCGGCGCATCTCGCAGTTCACCGGCAGCAACCCCCTCTTCAAAGAGCTTCTGCGTCGCGTCCATAAGCGGGACGATGAATTCCTCATGATGGCGATCCACCACCTGGGGAAACCGTGACCCCTCCGCGATGACAAAGCGCATGAGTTCCCTCGTATTCCGATCCGTCACGAGACGATCATAAACCAGGCGGAGGAAGGTCCTGATCCTTTGCGAGTAAGGCCCGCTCAGCGTCTTTGCTTTGGCACTGACATCGACGAATGAAACGGAGATGCGACGGATCACCTCCTCGAACAGCCGTTCCTTCGTCTCGAAATAGAAATAAATCGTCCCCTTCGTCACGCCAACGCGACTGGCGATGTCCTCGACGCGTGTCGCCACATAGCCGCGCTCGACGAATTCCTCGAAGGCCGCATCGAGGATTTCCCCGGGCCGTTGCGCTTTGCGCTGCGCCCGCAGCCCCGCTTGTTTTGCTACCGACATCTCACGTCCTCCTTGTCTCGGGATATTCCGACACAATCAGCTTCACAGTCATCATTTATTTCATTGACTAATCAGTCAGTCAATATTATTTGGCGGAAACATCATCATGAATTCCGCCATCGAGGGGATGAAATGGATAAGTCAGCAATCATTATGGGGCTCGCGCTGACGCTTGCGCTGTCCTCGTGCGATCAGAACGAAAAGCACCCGACACAAGCGCCGCAGAGTGTCAGAACCGTCGAGGCAGTGCTCAGCAAACCGACGGCAAGGACAACCGTTACCGGCGAAGTGAAGGCCCGGATTGAATCGGAGCTTTCGTTCCGCGTCAGCGGAAGGATCATCGAGCGAAACGTCGATGTCGGAGCGAAGGTCAAAGCGGGCGATCTGCTAGCAAAGATAGATCCCGAAGAGCAGCGGGCAGACGTCGACGTGGCGACGGCAAGCCTTCAGGCAGCGGAAGCACAGCTCACGCAAGCACAATTGGCGGCCGCGCGCCAGGAAAGCCTCTTCAAAAACCAAGTCACGACCCGTGCCGCCTACGACTCCGCCCGTGAGACGCTTCTGACGGCTCAGGGGACCGAGGAGGTCGCCAAGGCCCAGCTTGAGACCGCCAAGGATGCCCTTTCCTATACGGAACTTCGCGCCGACGCGGACGGGGTCATCACAGAGCGCAATGCCGAGGTCGGCCAAGTGGCCCAGGCTGTGCAGTCGGTATTCACGCTCGCCCACGATGGTCCGCGCGATGCCGTCTTCAATGTCTTCGAGTCCCTGTTTCTCAAGGACCAGCCCGACAAGCAGGTTGAGGTCGCTCTGATCTCCAATGCTTCCAAGCGGGTATCCGCCGCAGTGCGGGAAATATCGCCGACGATCGATGCCGCCACCGGCACGATAAAGGTCAAGGTCGGGCTGGAAGATGGCGCCAGCATGCCGCTCGGAGCGGCTGTCACCGGGACATTCAGCATGCCCTCGGCAGAGGCAATCGTCCTTCCGTGGGGCGCCATGGCGTCGGCGGGTGGACAGCCGGCGGTATGGGTCGTCGACCCCACCACGAGCGAAGTCTCCTTACGCAAAGTTCAAGTCGCAGAATATGACACCGGACAGTTCGCGGTCAGCGCCGGCCTCAAGCCACATGAAATCGTGGTTGCCGAAGGCGGCAAATTCCTGCGCCCCGGTCAGCATGTCGACCATTCCCAAGAGGCCGCGAAATGAGAAACTCTTTAATTGCAGCATCGCTGCTGCTGGCCACATCGATGCTGACGTCCTGCGAGGTGAAGTCCGCAGACACCGAAGAGAAGGTGCGGCCGGTTTTGTCGACCGTTATCAAACCAGAGCCGGTGGTCAGCCTGCACCTGCCCGGCACGATCGAACCCAGAATCGAAACCCAACTGGGCTTTCGTGTCCTGGGCCGGGTCGTAGCGCGCGACGTCAATGTCGGCGACCTCGTTACAAAGGGACAGGTGGTCGCCGCCATCGATCCCCTTTCTCTCGAACTTGCAGTCCGAAGCAGCCGCGCCGATCTTTCAAACAGCCAGGCGCAATTGACCAACGCGTCGGCGTCGGAAGAGCGCCAGCGTGCGCTTGCCGAATCCCGATCTGGCAGTGAAGCCGCCCTCGAAAGCGCCGAGCAGGCGCAAAAATCGGCCATTGCCTCCGTCGCCAAGGCGCAAGCCAATCTGGCGAAGGCAGAAGAACAGCTAGGCTACGCTCAATTGAAAGCCGAGTTCGATGGCGTCGTCACCGCGACGTCGGCGGAAGTCGGCCAGGTCGTCTCTGCGGGGCAGACCGTTGCGACCATCGCACGCCCGGATGTTCGCGAAGCTGTCATCGACATTCCGGAAGCAAGCCTTGACGGTCTGAAGCCGGGTTCGCCGTTCGAGATCGCCCTGCAGCTTGATCCAACCATAAGGGTCACGGGCATCGTGCGTGAAATCGCGCCGGAAGCGGAGGCGACCACACGGACCAGACGAACAAAGATAACGCTTACCAACCCGCCGGACGCTTTTCGCCTGGGCTCGATCATCACGGCAAGTGCTGTCGTCGACAGCGCACCGACCACGTCTCTCCCATCAACCGCCATTTTGGACAAAGACGGCCAGCCGGGCGTCTGGGTGATCGATCCCGAGAAAGCGACGGTATTCCGCAAGCCGGTAACTCTGGATAGCGCCTTCAGCGATCCGGACAGGGTGCGGATCGTCGGCGGCCTCAATATCGGCGATCGCGTCGCGATAGCCGGCGTCCATCACCTGACCGAAGGCCAGAGGGTCAAACTCACGCAGGAGAATCAACTTTGAAGACCTTCAACCTCTCCGACTGGGCGCTCGAACACCGTTCGATGGTCTGGTATTTCATGATCGTCTTCATTCTCGCCGGCGTGTTTTCCTATATGGGGCTCGGCCGCGAAGAGGATCCGTCCTTCACCATCAAGACCATGGTCATCCAGGCGCAATGGCCGGGTGCCTCCGCTGAGGAAGTCACCAAGCAGGTGACCGACCGTATCGAGAAGAAGCTCGAAGAACTCGAGTCCCTTGACTATACCCGCAGCCAAACCGTTGCCGGGCAGACGACCATTTTTGTCAATCTGCTTCCGACGACAAAAGCCAAGAATGTGGAAAGCACCTGGGTTCGCGTCCGTAACATGATCGCAGACATCAAGGGCGATTTCCCGTCGGGCGTGGTGGGTCCGTTCTTCAACGACCGTTTCGGCGACGTCTACGGAAACATCTTTGCCTTCACGAGCGACGGTCTCTCCCAGAGACAGCTTCGCGATCTCGTGGAGGATGCGCGCGCCAGAATTCTCACCGTTCCGAACGTCGGCAAAGTCGATATCATCGGCGCGCAGGACGAAGCGGTTTATCTCGAATTCTCCACCCGCAAGATCGCAGCACTCGGCATCGATCGCCAGTCCATCATCTCCACGCTGCAGGCACAAAACGCCGTCACGCAATCCGGCTTCGTGGAAGCCGGGCCCGAGCGCATCGCGCTTCGAGTAGGCGGCCAGTTCAGATCGGAGGATAGCCTGCGGTCGATCAATCTCAGGGTCAACGACCGCTTCTTTCCGCTGACCGACGTCGCGACGATCAAGCGCGGCTATGTCGATCCTCCGTCAGCGCTTTTCCGCTTCAATGGCCAGCCGGCCATCGGCGTCGCGATCGGCATGAAGCAGGGCGCCAATCTGCTGGAGTTCGGAAAGGCTCTGGAAAAGAAGGTTGACGAGATCGTCGGCGTTCTGCCGGTGGGTGTCGATGTGCATCAGGTTTCCGATCAGCCGGCCGTGGTCGATGAGGCTGTTTCCGGCTTCACGCGCGCTCTTTTCGAAGCGATCGCCATCGTGCTTGCGATCAGCTTCATCAGCCTCGGCCTGAGAGCAGGCCTGGTCGTTGCAATCTCCATTCCGCTCGTCCTTGCCATTACATTCGTGGTGATGAGCTATTCGGGCATCTCGCTGCAGCGCATCTCGCTCGGCGCCCTGATTATCGCGCTCGGCCTGCTGGTCGACGACGCCATGATCGCCGTCGAAATGATGGTGGCGCGCCTGGAGGTCGGCGACGATCTGCGCAAGGCGGCGACCTATGTTTACACCTCGACCGCCTTCCCCATGCTGACCGGCACGCTCGTCACCGTCGCGGGCTTCATTCCGATCGGCCTTAACGACAGTGCCGCCGGCGAGTTCACCTTTACCCTCTTCGTCGTGATCGCTGTATCGCTGCTCGTCTCCTGGATCGTCGCGGTTCTTTTCACCCCGCTGCTCGGGGTGACGATCCTGCCGAAAAGCATGAAGAAACATCACGAGAAGAAGGGCTGGTTCGGTTCGCTGTTCTCGCGCGTTCTCGGGGTCGCGATGCGGTTCCGCTGGGCGACCATCGCTCTCACCATCGTTGCCTTTGGGTCTTCCCTCTTCGGCATGGGCTATGTTCAGCAGCAGTTCTTCCCGTCTTCGGACCGTCCGGAACTGATCGTCGACTGGAACCTGCCGCACAACAGCTCGATCACCGAAACGAACCGGCAGATGGCTCAGTTCGAACAGGAGATGCTCGCAAACAATCCGAGCGTTGATCACTGGTCCAGCTATATTGGGCAGGGTGCGCCCCGCTTCATCCTCTCCTTCGACGTGCAGACGCCCGACGTGACCTTCGGTCAGACAGTTATCGTCACGAAGGGAATGGATGTGCGCGACAAGGTGCGGGACGAGCTTCAAGACTATCTCAAGAAGACCTTCCCCGGAACGGACGCTTTCGTAAAGCTGCTGGATATCGGTCCGCCGGTCGGCAAGCCTGTTCAATACAGGATCAGCGGCCCAGACATCCAAAAGGTCCGCAGCATAGCGCAGGACTTTGCGGGCATCATGGGTGACAACCCGTCGCTCAACGGCATCAACTTCGATTGGAACGAGCCGGCCCGCGTCGTCAAGGTTGACGTCCTGCAAGACAAGGCACGCCAACTCGGCGTCTCCTCCGAAGACATCGCCACTGCACTCAACGGCATTGTCGAAGGATCGAGCAGCACCCAAATCCGCGATGACATCTATCTGATCGATGTGATCGGACGAGCCCAGACGGCAGAACGCGGCTCCATCGAAACGCTCCAGAACCTGCAATTGCCGGCCTCGAACGGCAAGGCGGTTCCCCTGTCGGCGGTAGCGACCTTCCGCTACGAGTTGGAGCAGCCGACCATCTGGCGCCGTGCGCGTATCCCGACGATCACGATCAAGGCGGGTGTGACCGGCGACGTCCAGCCGGCGACCGTGGTCCAGCAACTCGACGAAAAGGTCGAGCAATTCAAGAAGACGCTGCCAGTCGGTTACTCGGTTGTCGTCGGCGGTGCCGTCGAGGAAAGCGCCAAGGCACAGGGCCCGATCGCCGCTGTCGCACCGATGATGATTTTCGTCATGGCGACAATCCTGATGATCCAGTTGCAGAGCTTCAGCCGCCTGTTCCTGGTCTTTGCGGTCGCCCCCACCGCCCTCATCGGCGTGGTCGCCGCTCTACTGATGAGCAATGCGCCGCTCGGCTTCGTGGCGATATTGGGCGTGCTGGCGCTAATTGGCATCCTGATCCGAAACTCCGTCATTCTCGTCGTACAGATCGAGGATCTCAGAAAATCGGGAGTGAGTGCCTGGCATGCGGTGATGGAGGCAACCGAACACCGTATGCGGCCGATCATGCTGACAGCGGCCGCCGCCACCCTGGCCTTGATCCCCATCTCGCGGGAAGTGTTCTGGGGACCGATGGCCTACGCCATGATGGGCGGCATCGTGGTCGGTACTGTCTTGACGCTGCTGTTCCTGCCCGCCCTTTACGTGACGTGGTTCCGGATACCGAGAGAAGCCGCCGAAAAAGCATCTGCATAATACGAAACAGCGAACCCGCGCCGGCTCCTTCGGACGGCGCGGGTTCGCCATGAGACGGTTTATCTGGGAGACATAACATTCAAGACCACGTCGAATGGCTGATCGAACAGGGCATGGCCGGCAACGACATCGGTCAGCTCGTCGCCGGACTATGCCGGCGGCTGATCGCAGACGGCTTGCCGATATGGCAGGCGAGCATCGCAATGCCTTCCATCCATCCGGTTTACCGTGGAGTTTCGGCAAGATTTACCAGAGGTGCGGAGGCCGTCACTGAGAATGCCGAATATGAGAGCGTCAGTGAGGAGAGCTTCACGCATACGCCGATCTTTTATCTGCTGGAAAACGGCCTGCTCTTCGGCAGATGGCAAATCGCGCGGGGAGACGGTGTTGATCTCTACCCTGACTTGGCCGAGCTCCAGCAAAAAGGCGGGACCGACCACGTCGTCAACCTTGTGTCCTTTCCGACAGAAGTTGCTCTGCGCGGCATGGCCCTCTCCGTGACCACCGATTGTCCCACCGGCTTCTCCGATGCACATCTTGAAACTTTGAAGGCGCTGCTGCCAAGCCTCGGACTGGCATGCTACCGCATGGCCGCGACCAAGACGGCGACCGACATGCTGGCCGTCTATACCGGCGCAAGAACGAGCGTGCATATCCTGGGCGGCGAGACGCAAAGGGGCGCTGGCGGCGCGCTTTACGCCGCAATCCTCTTGGCTGATCTCAGCAACTTCACCGCCCTGACGGAATCGCATTCGCGCGACGAGATCGTCGCCATGCTCAACCAACGTTTCGAACTGGTCGGGCGGAATGTCGAGGAACACAATGGCGAGATCCTGAAGTTCATGGGAGACAGCGTCCTTGCGATCTTCCCGGCCGATATCGATTGCCCGAAGGAAGCCTGCCGGAACGCTGTCGCGTCCGCCCGGCACATGCTTATGGCGAATGCCGCTCTGAACAATGACGATCTCCGCCGATCCGGCCCGCCTGTCGACATCGATATCGTCTTGCATCTCGGCGAGGTTTTTTACGGCAATATCGGAGCGCGTGGACGGCTGGATTTCACGGTGATTGGGCCAGCGGTCAATGAGACATCCAGGCTCGAAAAACTCTGCGATGAACTGCAGGAACATCTCCTACTGTCCGAAAGCTTCGCAACTGCCTGCGGCCTTGCATGCGATCAATTGGGAGACTTCAAGTTGCGCGGGGTTTCAAAACCCGCGGGCGTGTTCAAACTTGCCTGACGAGCGTCACGCATCGCTACCTCGACGGGCGCATGGGAATCGACGTCAATTGGCGAAGTGGACGACGACGCCGGGCTTGACCATGCCGGCCAGTTCCTCGGCGTCCCAGTTGGTAAGGCGCACGCATCCGTGCGACTGCCCCTTGTCGATGAACCCCGGATCGGGCGTTCCATGAATTCCGTATGTGGGCTTGTCGAGATCGATCCATACGCTGCCGACCGGCCCATTCGGGCCCTTGGGTATGGTCAGAATCTTCGTATTCCTGCCCTGCTTGAAGTTGAGTTTCGGATTGTACCGATAGACCGGCATCCTTGCGACGCCCTTTACCTTATGGGTCCCTGACGGCGAAGGATTATCCTGGCTGCCGATGGTCGCTGGATAGACCGCAAGCAGCGCGCCGCTTTGATCATAGGCCAGGACTTGGCTGGTCTTTTTGTTGATCTCGATGCGCTTGACGCGGCCTTCCCTTGGCGAACCCGGCGCCATGACCAAAACCGTCTTGCCAGGAGCAAAGTCCGAGCCCGGATTGAGCTTGTTCAGCAGGTCGATATCCATATGGAACCGCTCCGACAGCCGCTCCGCCACGCTGGTATACCCCATGCTCTCCATCTTCGCTTTTTCACCGTAGTCATCGGGAATGTGGTCGACAAGTCCAGTGGCATCCTCTGGCGTGACGAGATAACTTTGGGTGATCGATGCGTCGGTCTCAAGACGTGCGATCACGTCGGGATCAAGCTTTCCGTCGATGGGAAGATGGTTCATCGCCTCGAAGCCCGCTATGGCGTGGCTGACATTCTTTCCATAGAAGCCGTCGATCACGCCGGGAGACGACCCCGCTCGGTCGAGCAGCACCTGGAGGCGGATGATCGCGGGATCCGGCTCCTTGGACGCCTTGGCGGTATGCTTTGGCGCGACAGAGGTAAGGGACGCTGTGTTGATCGTTTCAGGACCGAGGGCTTGCGCGGCTGCGCCGCCGAATGAAGGCGTGAGCGTGAGAACGGCGATCACAGCATAGACTTTCATGGAACATCAAATGGTCAGAAGCGGATCTTGTTCCAACCGCATGCCGCAGCGTGCCCCGAAGGCTTCGGTTGCGCCGATCTTCGGCGTCACGGCAGCAAACCTCCCGTTACTTACACCCATCAGAATTTCTAATTGAGATTGCATCCGGAAGGTGGTCCTATGCGGTCCGCGTAGCTGACTCCCTCGCCCTCCTTCCGATTTTTGACCCGAGTGGCCCATGTCGATTTCAGATGCGATCTACCGTCCCTTCGAAAAACTGATCCGGCCGCTCGACATCCCCTACCGGCCTCTGCCCTCCAAAGGGCCTGTGGCCGTGCTTCTGCATTTCATCTCGATGTTCCGCGGGGTTCTGATCGGCCTGGCGCTCGCCTCCATAGCGGTCGAGGCTATCAACCTGACGATTGTCTGGGGGCTTTCGGTCATCGTTGACGGTGTGACGCATATGGGCGCTGTCGCGTTTCTGCACGGCGAATGGCCACTGCTTACCGTCCTCGGCCTGCTCATCTTTCCGGGCATGCCTGTCGCTTCCTTCCTTTTGAACACGCTTAACTCGCATACGCTCAATGTCGCCATGCCTGCCGCCATTCAATGGCAGGGTCACAAGGCGGTGGAGCGGCAGGATCTTGCCTTTTTTCACGACCTTTTTGCCGGCCAGGTCGCCTCGCGACTGTCGCAGGTGGCGTCGGCGGTCCAGCAGCAGATCATTGCCGCCTTCCAAACGGTGCCGCGCTTCCTTTTTCAAATGGTCGGCTCGACGATCTTGCTGAGTGCCCTGTCCTGGCAGCTCGCGCTACCGGTCCTCATATGGATTGCACTGAACGTTGTGTTCGCTGTCAGACTGGTGCCAACCTTTGCGGAACGCTCGCGTCGATCGGCCAAGCAGCGTAGCCTCGTCTCCGGCGCCATCACCGATCTCTACAGCAACATGCAGATGATCAAACAGTTCGCGGCCGAAGACAGTGAGGCTGGCGCCATCCGCCGCATCCTTCAAAAGGCCGTCTGGACGCAACACAAGGAACAACGCATCTACCGAACAGCGGAACTCACCGTTGTGGCACTCAACATGGCCCTCTGGTTGGCCATGATTTCGATCGGTTTTTCCGGCCTCGTCAACGGCTTTCTAACGGTCGGGCAGTTCGTCGCGGCGGTCTACATCCTCCAACGGCTGTCCGGGCATACCTTCACCTTTTTGCAGATGGGCCAGCAGATCTTCCAGGCGATAGGCACCATCAAGGACGCCATGCCGGTGATGACGACGCCGCCGACCATAATTGATCGACCAGACGCTACCGAGCTGAACGTCAGCCGCGGGGAAATCCGTTTCGAAGACGTTCGCTTCGCGTATAAGTCCGGCAAGCAAGTGATCAATGAGCTGTCGCTGACGGTCCGGGCCGGCGAGAAGGTTGGCCTGGTCGGCCTTTCCGGAGCCGGCAAGACGACGCTCGTAAGTCTACTATTGCGCTTCTACGACATCGCGGACGGTACGATCCTGATCGACGGACAGGACACCCGCATGGTGACGCAGGCAAGCCTTCGCCGCAACATCGGGGTCATCGCGCAGGACGTCGCGCTGCTGCACCGTTCGGTCGGCGACAATATCCGTTACGGCCGGCCGGAGGCGACGCAGGACGAGATTGAACACGTCGCAACGATGGCAAGTGCCGATGCCTTCATTGCCGATCTCGCCGACGGCGAAGGCCGCAAGGGTTACGATGCCTTCGTCGGCGACCGCGGCATCAAGCTTTCCGGCGGCCAGCGCCAGCGTGTCGCCATCGCGCGCGTTCTGCTGAAGGACGCGCCGATCCTGGTGCTGGATGAGGCTACCTCCGCCCTCGATAGCGAATCCGAAGCCGCCATCCAGGAAAAGCTCAACCTGGTGATGGAGGGAAAGACGGTGATCGCCATCGCACACCGCCTCTCAACCATTGCCAGGATGGATCGCATCGTCGTGCTCGATCAGGGAAGCATCATAGAAGAAGGCAGGCCGGACGAACTGGTCGCACAGGACGGGCTGTTTGCCCGTTTGTGGAAACGCCAGACCGGCGGCTTTATTCCTGACGACATCAATTGATCCTTGCCGGGATCGCTTACTTCGGAAACGCCGGACCGTTTGAATTCCAAAGCGGACATCTTAGGCGCGTAAAATGCCTCATGTGGGCTGGAGAAACACGGTTCGCCTCTTATTTTCAGCTCTCAGCGGGAATGAAAAACGAACAGCGAAAGGAGTTACGCAATGGCAACGGCAAAGAACACGATCTGCCTTTGGTACGACAAAGACGCGGAGGCTGCCGCCCGCTTCTATGCTGAGACTTTTCCCGACAGTTCAGTAGGTGCCATCATTCGTGCCCCTGGGAACTATCCGGAGGGTAAGCAGGGAGACGTCCTGGTGGTTGAATTCACCGTTGCGGGTGTCCCTTGCATCGGCCTGAACGGCGGCTCCACGTTCAAACACAATGAAGCCTTCTCATTTCAGATCGCAACGGACGATCAGGAAGAAACCGACCGCTACTGGAACGCCATCGTCGGCAATGGCGGCCAGGAAAGTGAGTGTGGCTGGTGCAAAGACAAGTGGGGAGTGTCCTGGCAGATCACGCCCCGCGTCTTGATGGAAGCGCTCGTAAAGGGCGGTGATGAAGCAAAGCGTGCTTTCGATGCGATGATGACCATGAAGAAGATCGACGTCGCAGCGATCGAGGCGGCGCGGCGCGGCTGACGCACCAGCGCGTCGGGCGAGATTTTGCTGGAGCTTCCACCCCTGATCAAACAGCGGACTTGCCTGCGGCAGCATTCCGAAAAAATTTTCAGCTCGGACAAAAAAATGCAGAAATCGGCGTTACGGTGACATTCCGGGCGCAAGGAGCGTTTCGGAGGAGATTAGAGGAAGACATTATGAAAAAGTTACTTGTCATTGCCCTGACTTCCACAGCAGCGTTAACACTAACCGCACTCGTTTCTACGGCCAACGCAGCTCAAGGATGCGGCGCGGGGTATCATCGAGGCCCCTATGGCCATTGCCGTCCGAACGTCGCGACCGGCGGCACGGTTGTTGTCGTGCCCCCCGGAGGCCCGAGGGTCGGTGTTTATTACCATGGACGCGGCTACTGGGATGGCCGCCGTTATTGGGTGCATCGTGAGCGCTGGCATGGTGGCTGGCGCTACTATTGATCGAAACTTTGCTGGGTCGGTCAATCGACCGGCCCAGCCGCTCACACGGAGCGGCTTGAGCGGGATTGCCCCAGAAGCGGCGACCGCATGTCTTAGCAAAACGCCAAATCGATAGCGTTCAGCCAGAGCCCGCACCGGGGCTTGACACTATGCTTCATCGAGTGCCTGGCCCAGATCGGCGATGAGATCGTCGGGATGCTCGATGCCGATCGAAAGGCGGATGGTCGATTCCAATACGCCGATGCGTTGGCGCACGTCGGCCGGCACGCCCGAATGCGTCATCGTCGCAGGATGGGAAGCCAGTGATTCCGTTCCGCCGAGGCTGACCGCGAGTTTGAAGACCTGCAACGCGTTCAGAAACCGGAACGAGGCAGGCTGACCGCCCTTGATATCGAAGGAGAACGTCGAGCCGGCGCCGCTGCACTGGGCTGCGAACGTTCGGCCTGAGGCTGAGCCCGCATCGGCATAGGCCAAGTAGTGAATCTGCTCGACCTTTGCATGGTTCCGCAGGAAGTCCGCCACGGCCATTGCATTGCTATTTGCGCGTTCCATGCGGATCTGCAGCGTCTCCAAAGATCGCCCCAGCATCCAGCATGAATGGGGATCGAGCTGGGTGCCGATCGAACCCCTGAGCGCCTTTACTTGGGCGATGATCGCTTTCCTGCCGAGTACGGCGCCCGCGATGAGGTCGGAATGGCCTCCGACATATTTCGTCAGAGAGTAAAGCGAGAGGTCCGCACCATGTTCGATCGGACGCTGGAAGACCGGCCCGAGAAGCGTGTTGTCGCACACGACGATCGGTCTGTGCCCCTGCTTCTCACCGATCGCGTCCGCGATACGTCGGATCATTGCGATATCGACGAGGCTGTTGGTCGGATTGGCCGGCGTCTCGATCAGAATGATGGAAACGCGTCCCTTGGCCATCGCTTGCTCCGCGGCAGCCCTGATGGAAGCTTCCTCGACGCCGTCAGCGAATCCGACGGCTGAGACGCCAAGGTTGAAAAACGTCTTGGCGAGCAAGGTTTCCGTACCGCCGTAGAGAGGCTGCGAATGGAGAATGGCGTCACCCGGCCGGACGAATGTAAGCAGAGTGGTGGAGATAGCCGACATGCCGGAAGAGAACACCGCGCCGCTTTCCGTGCCTTCATAAACCGCGAGACGATCCTCGACGATCTCGCTATTGGGATGATTGAAGCGCGAGTAGACGAGGCCTGCGCCCTTTCCCTCCGGCGGCACCTTCCGACCTGAGACATAGTCGAAGAAGTCGCGGCCGTCCTCGGCGGACTGGAAAACGAAGGTCGATGTCAGGAAGACAGGCGGCTTCACGGCCCCCTCGGAGAGTTCGGGATCATAGCCGTAGTTGAGCATCAGGGTTTCCGGATGCAGAATCTGGTTTCCGACACGGGTTTTCGACGGGTGCGGCGCAGTCATGGGGTGCCTCCTTGATCAAGGTCACAGGCTCGGATCGTCGTCCGAGCGAACAACCAGTGATATTTGGAGCGGCGACGCGCAGTGAAAAGAGCCGCGCCTCTACGCCAAGAGGATGACGTGGCACGGGGAATATCAGTCGGATGTCGAATGGCGAAGTTTCAGCTCGCCCGCAGATCGTTTTCAGATCTTGTGGAACACCGATTTGTGACATGCCCAAAAGAGTCGGGTAGGATGCACTGACATTCTCGCTCAAGGGGGAACTGGCATGACGGATCGCAAAATTTCAGCAAAATTGCTGGCAGTAGCTGCTCTGGTGTTCGCGAGCCAAGGACTTGCCTTCGCGCAGATGCCGCAACAACAACCCGATGCGAAAGCCTTCAAATTGGGCAAGCTCGACATTGTCGCCCTGCACGACGCCCAGTTTGTCCAACCGAATGACGGCAAGATATTTGGTCTCGACCATAGCCCAACGGAGGTCGCGGATTTGCTGAAAGCGGCGGGTGCACCGACCGATACGGTCACGCTTAGCGTCGACGCCCTGCTGGTCAAATCGGACAAGCACCTTATCCTGATCGATACCGGTGTTGGAGGCGCACTTCAGGGCAGCCTGGCAAAAGCCGGTTATCACGCCGATGCAGTCGACGAAATCCTGATTACCCATTCTCATCCGGATCACGTTGGCGGACTGGTTCAGGATGGAAAGCTTGCTTTTCCAAAGGCCACCATCCGCATGTCGGAAGCGGAGTGGTCCTATGCCAAGGCAAATGAAAAGCTGGCCGACGTGGTTAAGGTCATCGCGGACCATGTGAAGACGTTCAAACCTGGCGGTGAGGTTCTCCCCGGTATCGCATCCGTGGCCATGAGCGGTCACACTCCGGGCCATGTCGGCTACCAGATCACCTCGGGAAAGGAGAGGCTGTTCGATATTGGCGACACCGTTCACAGCTCCATCATTTCGCTCGCCAAGCCAACTTGGACGATTTCGTTCGACGGTGACAAGCCGGAAGCGGAGCAGAACCGTGTGAAAACGCTGAACACGCTCGCCAAGAGCCACGAGAGGATTTTCGCGCCGCATTTTCCGTTCCCTGGCGTGGGTTATATCGCGGCGGAAGGCGACCATTTCAAATGGACTGCGGATGACAAGTCCGAATAGGAAGCGTCCGTTGGCGCCCTGCCAGTTCGCCATGCCGTCTTGCCGGATCGGCAGCAGAAGGCCTTTGATTGGCTCGTCTTATGCTTGCTGCCGTGCCCTGCTGATGATTAAGTCAATGACGACGTGGGGTGAATTTCCGCAGCTCGTCTCATGACTGTCCGAAGCCCCGGGAAAGAATACGAGCACGTGACGACCAGCATAAGACATATCGCCAAACTCGCCGGAACATCGGTCTCGTCAGTATCGCGCGTACTCAACAATAGCGGTTATGCCTCGCCCGAGCTCAGGGAGCGTGTGGAGGCGGCCATTCGCGCGCTGAACTATACGCCGAGCAAGGGCGCGCGCATGCTGCGGGGAGCGCCGAGCCGGATGATCGGGCTGATGCTGCCGTCGATCGACGTGCCGTTCTTCGGCATCCTGGCCCATACGATCGAACAGGAATTATTCCAGCGCGGCTACCAGACGCTGATCTGCAGCACAGCGGAGAACATGGATCACGAGGCGCGCTACATGTCCATGCTGCTTGCCCAGCGCGTCGATGGCGTCATCGTAGCAAGTGCCTTTGGCAGCATCGAGCACTTCGAGATCCTGCGGGATGCCCATATTCCGATCGTCGCTATCGATCGCGAGCTGAGCGGCATCGCCGACGACGCAATCATGGCCGATCATGAGGAAGGCGGCCGCCTGATGGCGCGTCACCTGATCGACCTCGGCCACCGGTCGATCGGCATCGTCGGCGCGCCGGCCCATAGCCAGCCAGTTCAGCTTCGCCTCCGGGGTATTTCGGAGGAAATGGCGAAACACGGGATCGCGCCGGCCGCCGTGACGATGGCCGAGGAACACAGCTTCGCGGCAACTTACCCACTGGCGCGGGATCTGCTGACGGCGCACCCGGAGATCACGGCGATCATCGGCACGACCGATATTTCGGCGATTGCGGCAATCCACGCCGTTCTGGATCGTGGTTGTTCCGTGCCAGGCGATTATTCGGTAATCGGTTTCGACGACCTGCCTGAGGCAGCCTACATCTTTCCCCGCCTGACGACGGTCGCACAGCCGATCCGCGATGTCGGGCAGCGGGCGGCACAGCGCCTGGAAACGCTCATCGCGGAACACCATGCCGGGCATGAGCCACGAGCGGGCGCTGTCGTGAAAGTGCCGGTTACCCTGATCCACAGGGATTCCACCGGCCCCGTCCGCAGCTAAGGCGGCATGAGCAGGACCCGAAGCTAGGGTCGGACGATGACTTTGATCTCGCCCGGCAATGGCGCGCTGCCCACCACCTCCGCGACCTCTTCGAGACCGATGCTCTTGGTCACCAGCATATCCAGCTCCAACGCCCCGCTCGCGACCAATGCCGCAGCCCGCGAATGGGTGAACGGATTGAGATAGGCCGGCCTTATGTCGACTTCATTGACGAGCAGATCGAACGGCGGGACGGGCACCTCGACCCCTCTAGGCGTTACCCCGAAAAGCACGAAGTTACCGCCGCGCCGTGCCATTTGCAGGCCTGTCTGCAAGGTCTCGGGAACGCCTGCGCACTCGATGACGACATCCGCGCCGCCATGGGTGACGTCTCGAACGGCGGCGACCGCGTCCGAAGCTGTCGGGTCGAACGCATGCGTCGCGCCCAATTGCAGCGCAGTCTGCCGTCTCGAGAGCTGCCGCGTGATCAAAATCACCTGGCTTGCTCCAGCCAAGCGGGCCAATTGCACCATGAGCAGACCGATCACGCCTCCGCCCAAGATAGCGACGCTCTCGCCCGCACGGATCTCGGCCTTGTCGATAGCATGAAGGCAGCAGGCAAGCGGCTCGCAGAAAGCACCATGCACGGGATTGAGATCGGCAGGCAGCGTGAATGCCTGACGATACGGCACCGCCACATATTCGGCAAAACCACCATCTCGCGTTACTCCGATCGCCGTCAAACTCTCGCACAAGTTCACCCGCCCGCGCGCGCAGGCATGACAACGGCCGCAGGCGATATTCGGGTCCACCGTCACGAGCTCGTCGCCGATAAAGCCCGCGACATCATCGCCCACCGCTTCCACGATGCCGCAGAATTCATGGCCCATCGTGACCGGAATAGCTGTCGGATACTCGCCCTTATACATGTGGCGATCAGAGCCGCAAATGCCGGCGGCAAGGACACGAACGAGCAATTCATCCGGCCGGGCAGACGGTTTCTCGACGCTGCGCATCGTCATGGACGCGATCGACTCCAAGCGGACAGCCTTCATTCCTCTCCTCCTCACTGATGATCTCACATTTCAGAACGGCGACCCTATCCGGCACCGGCCTGGAAAGGGCCTTGCCCGATCAGTTCATGACGTTGCCGCCATCGACATTGTAGCACTGCGCGACGATGTATGCCGCATCCGGTCCGGCCAGAAAGGCAGCCATGGCCGCCTGTTCTTCCGCCGCCCCAAATCGTCCGGCGGGAACGGCGGCGGCCACACGGCGCTTCACCTCGCCGGGCTGCAAACCTTCGCGGCTCCCAAGTTTCGCATCGACGACGTCCCACATCGGCGTATCGACCACGCCGGGAGCGATGGCGTTCACATTGATACCGTACCGGATGAGTTCCAGAGCGCAGCTTTGGGTGATGCTGATGACAGCCGCTTTGGAGGCGCAGTAAGCGACGGCCGGTCCCTCACCGCGGCGGCCGGCCTGAGACGAGAAATTGATGATGCGCCCGCCTTCGCCTCTCTCCACCATATGCCGGGCAACCGCCTGCGTCATGAAAATCACACCGTCGATATTGACCTGGAAAACCCTGGCGGTGCGCTCGCGCGATATCTCCAGGATGGATTGGACATCGTAGATGCCTGCGGCGTTCACCAGTATGTCTATCTTGCCGGCAGTCTCTATCGAAAAGTCCACCGCGGCGTCGATGCTCTCCTGGCTGGTCACGTCGAGCGCCACGCCCCAGCTATTAGGACCGATCGCCTTCGCGACGTCTGCGCATCGCTCACCGTCCAAATCGGCCACGACGACCTTCGCGCCTTCCGCTACAAAGCGTTCGCAAACGGCCTTGCCGATACCGCTCGCGCCTCCCGTGACCAATGCCACCTTTCCGGACAGTCGAGATGTCTGCACCAAGGTCATCGCGTCACCTCCTCGTTCGCCGCTGCTGTTGCGCTTGGCTTCATGTCTGCTTCCTCCTTTTGGTACCGATGCTAATTCAACAGGTTA
The DNA here is from genome assembly GCF_002944315.1 of Rhizobium sp. NXC24. Lineage (NCBI taxonomy): Bacteria > Pseudomonadati > Pseudomonadota > Alphaproteobacteria > Hyphomicrobiales > Rhizobiaceae > Rhizobium > Rhizobium sp. NXC24. Next base: position 353,218 of record NZ_CP024314.1, on the reverse strand, counting down.
ATCGGATACCGGATTCATCTCCTCCATATCCTCCAGAAGAACCCTCATGCTGGGGATGCCATCGGTGGCCGTCGCGCCCGCAAGGCAACGCGCAGCCGCAGCGTGGGCGACGGCGCAGATATGCTCGACAGGCCAGTTTTCATGCAGGCCGTAGAGCACGGCAGCGCAGAAAGCGTCTCCCGCGCCGACGGTGCTAACGATATCGTGCGGATCGACGGGCCGCGAGCGCGTTACGACCGGTAAAGTGTCCGGCGCAAACCAGAAACAGATTTCCGGCGCATGGATGACGACACCTTTGGTGACGCCGGCAGCCAGCAGGCGCTTGCCTGCGCTTAAAAGCCCAGCCTCACTCAGATCTCCCTTTTCATCGCGAACGGTAACGCCAGTTGCCCGACCCGCCTCCATCTCGTTGATGATCAGAAAATCGCAGAAAGGCAGAGCGACGCCCACCTTGGCGGCGAATTCCGGATCTTCGCTCGACACGAAATCCACACAGGTCGTGAGCCCCGCGCTGCGAGCGGCTTCCAGCAGGCGTGATGCCCCCGAACGACCGTCTGGGCCGATCTGGTCGAGCCCGGGCAATAGCATCAGATAGCCGAGATAGAACAGCCGATAGCCGGCGTTAGCAAAGGTCGCAGACGAGATGAGCGTATCCGTGAGCGCATCGTTGGCGCCGCCATGATAGAAGAAGGTGCGGTTCTGACCCGGCACGTTCATGACATGCGTGTGAGCCGTCACCCGATCTGCGAGCGCCAGAAGTCCCTCGACATTGATGCCGGCATTCGCAAGGCGGGCCTTGACGATCTCTCCGTCCTGATCAGCACCGATGCATCCCGCCGCCGCCAGCCTTCCGGAAAACCCGAGCGAGGCGAGGTCGGTGACGACATTGGCCGCCCCACCGCCGACACCCAAATCCTGATGCACGATGTAGGCAAGATTACCCTGTTCGGGCCAATAAGACAGGGTGTGGACGCGATCGACGATGAAGTTTCCCGCGCAGACGATGCCGCCCTGCTGACTGTCGCCACCGTGAGCCTCCTCCCCCGATCGCATCAGCCTCCTCCCTCGTTCCACAGGGGCCTGAGCGGCGGCTCATCTTCCTCGATCGCGGCAAAGCGCCCGATCGGCTCAAGAAAGAAGTTGTCGCTATGGTCGTCGTTGACCTGGCTGACCTCGCCGACAAGCACAGGCCCGCCCCCTTTCCTGCCGTAAAAGCGATGATAAAGCCCGGTGCGGATCGTCACGCTCTGGCCGGACGCAAGAACCAACGGTTCCCATGCGGCGAGCCGGCGCGGCAGCCCATCCACCGGAACCATCACATCATCCTGCAGCGCATTGCCATCAGCATCGGCGGCGGCGAATTCGATGACGAGATCACCGCCGGCGCGATTGATGATGTCTTCCATCTTCGCCGCGTGCCGATGCGTTGGCGTAACCTGACCCTCCTCGACGAAGAGTAGCTTTTCGGCATAGGTGCGCTCGCCCTCGGCACCAACAATGCCGTTGCGCAGGCAGAACAACACGAGACCGCATTCGGCGAAGCGGTTGGAGCCGAAATCGGTGACATCCCAACCAAGCTGATGGGCGCGCAGATAGGCCGATGCCTCCGGATGGGAGGCAAATTCCGACGCCGACCAAAAGCCCCACTCCGGCAGAGACCAATGCCAGCGTTCAAGGGTCTCGCTTGCGCGCCGCAGCGCGGCGTTGATTTCGGAGCGCTTCATCAGACTGCCGCTCCGTCATAGTTGACCGAAACGACGGCATCCTCGCGGCCGGATTTAAGAGCGGCCGTCAGCACCGCATGATGCGCCTGCGCCTCCGCCGGCGTGGCGCAGGCAAAGCCGTTGGCATCTCCTCCGGCAAGCTCGTCGACGAAGGCCGCCCACATTTGCTGTATGGCATCTGCAAAGCCGAATTCGAAGATTTTGCCGGTGATCGCCGGAAACAGCGAACCATATCCGAGATCCTCGGTGCTCCAGGCCTGCGCGCCGCCATTATAGTCCATCCACTGCCACTGGCGCGGCGACTTTGTGCTGAAGAATGCGCTCTTCCTCATGCCGAGAATGCGAATGTACCAGGTATTCGATTCACCCGGCGCTATGCGCCAGGTTTTCAACACCATGGGGAAATCCTGATCCCCGGTGCGCACGCGACTGCTGATCGTGGCATTGTCCCAGGTGGTACAAGGCAGCATGCCGCCCTTGCCGTCGGGACGTTCGTTGACCTTCTTGACCAATTGCGCATGCAGGGTTTGCGGACGCCAGCCAAGGCGCAGCGGCACATGCAGCACATGCATGCCGAGATCGCCCATGCAGCCGTATTCACCGTTGATATCCGCCATGCGCTTCCAGTTGATCGGCTTCTGCCGGTCGATATCCGAGGAATGCAGGAAGCCCGCCTCGACTTCGAGGATATCCCCCATCTCGCCGCTTTTAGCGAGCGCGATGACCTTCTGTGCGCCGGGGAAGAAAGGCATTTCCGACGAGCAGCGGACCAGGAGTTCGGGATGCTCGGCGAGAACCGCCATGATCGCGCGGTTCTGGGCGGCATCCATGCCGAACGGCTTTTCGCCGAGAAGATGCTTTCCGGCCTTCAGGACGTCGATATAGAAGTCTTGGTGCAGCACATGCGGCACGGCGCAATAGACCGCATCGACTTCGGGATTGGCCAGAAGCTCCTTATAGTCGGCGGTGAATTGCCGAACCGTCGGCACATTGTCCCTGAACCAGTCGAGCAGCGTCGTGTTGGTGTCGCAGACGGCGATGATTTCCGGCCGCGCCTTCATATCGGCCAAATGCAGCCAGCGCGCCGCAGCACTCGCAAACTCGCGCCCCATCAGACCACAGCCGATGACGCCGAAGCGGAATATTTTTGTCATGCCTCCTCCTCCCAAGATGCGTCAGGCGAGATGCCGCGAGGCTTCTTCGACCGAAGCCTCGTCATGGACGATCGCCATCAGCGCCCGTGTCATGCCTGCGGGGTTGTTGTGCTGAATGACGTTGCGGCCATAGACGATGCCCCGGGCGCCCTGTTCCATCAACTGCTTTGTCCGGGTCAGGATTTCCTGATCCGAAACGCGGCCGCCGCCGCGCACCAGCACGGGGAGCCCTTGGGCAATTTCGACGACGCGATGATATTCCGCGACATTGTCGCATGGGTCGGCCTTGATGATGTCGGCGCCGAGTTCGGCTGCCTGACGCACGAGCGGCAGGATCTTGTCGATCGCGCCGTCGACCATGTAAGCACCCTTGGAATTGTCCTGCATAACCAGCGGTTCGACCATCAGCGGCATGCCGTAGATCTCGCATTCACGCTTCAGACTATTCACATTGCGCACGCAAGCGCGATAGACTTCTGGCTGGTCCGGCAGCATCAGAAGATTGACGACGACGCAGGCGGCATCCAGCGCCACGGCCTGTTCGACGCCCCGGTCGATCATTTCGGAAAACAGCGCCGAAGGCAGCGGATTGCCGTAGATATTGGCAATGTCAGTGCGCAGGACCAATGCAGGACGCTGCTTGCCGGGGATTGCTTGCAGCAGAGGCGCCGTGCCCGGCGGAAGCTGAATGGCATCGGGCGCGGCATCGGCGATCACCTTGATAGCCGTCTTCATGTCCTCGATGCCGGCGAGAAAAGTCCGCTCGTTGAACATGCCGTGATCGATGGCGACGTCGAAGCAATTTCCAGACACGCCAAAAAGGCGGTTGAGCCGCGCGGATTTCATTCGCTTCCTCCCATATGGTAACGTTTCCATATGGGAGGATATGCGGGTCGGGATTGCGAGTCAATAAAATGTGGTATCGTTTCCATATATCGTTATGCATTGAACGGCTGGCCACCCCTACCAATCCATCAAAGCAAGGGACTGAGCCGCGTTATCGCAGCAAAGCGCTCCCAGTCTTTCTGGGCCTTGGGAGTCCAGGCCGCTTCCGCAATCGCATTCAGACGAGGGAAGACGAGATGGTTGAAATAGGCCTTGGAGATGAAGTTCTCGCTCCAGATACAGGCCTGAATGCCTTTGAGCTTATGTTTAAGCTCATCCGGGAAATCGCCTTCCGCTTCATAGGTGTAGGTATAGTGAGGAGGCACGGTGCCCGCCCAGCTCGCGCCGGGCTCCTGCCAATCCTCTACCTGGACCATGTCCAGATAGTAGGCCTGGCCGGGTGTGATCACCACGTCATAGCCTTCATGGGCAAGCTCGATGCCGACCTTCTGGTTCTCCCATGCCATGAGCAGCGTGTTTTCCGCATTGACGCCGCCGCCATGGGCGACCTCGTTCCAGCCGGCGAGCTTTCGGCCGCGCGCATCGAGCATCGCCTTGACCTTACCCAGAAAGTAGGACTGGAGGCCGAACGTTCCTTCTATGCCTTCCTGATCCATCAATTTGCGGCAGAGTGGCGAGGCAAGCCATGAGCCATTGGCGACCTCGTCGCCGCCGACATGGACGTAGTCGGAGGGAAAAAGCTCGATCAGTTCGTCGAAGACTTTGCCGAGAAACTCGTAGGTGGCGGGAATTGCCGGGTTAAGCGCGTTGTTGGGATAGCCCTGAACTGAGCGATAGCTGTCGGGCGCCTCCTGGCCATCGGCCAATTCGGGAATGGACATGAGTGCTGCCGTGCAATGGCCCGGAATATCGATTTCCGGGATAATCTCAATATGGAGCGCGGCGGCGTGCGCAACGATCTCCCGGACGGTCTCCTGCGAATAGTGCCCCTCGCGAACCTCGGCGCCATCGCCCAGTTGCGGCACCAGGATTTCATTCGGGCCGCGCCGCGCGCCGATCGTGGTCAGCGCCGGATAGGCCTTGATCTCGATGCGCCAGGCCTCGTCGTCGGTCAGGTGCCAATGGAAGATATTGAGCTTGTTCCAGGCCAGGATATCGAGAAGGCGGGAGATATCGGCCGCGGGATAGAATTGCCTGGAGACATCGAGATGGCAGCCGCGCCAGGCATAGCGGGGCTGGTCGGAAATTCGCCCGGCGACCGGAAATTTGAATTTTGCGGGATCGGTCCGCGCGCCATGCAGCATCTGCGCAAGCGCGGTCAGGCCATATTGCAGGCCAGCCGCGCCACCGCTAGACAGGCGGATGCCGCCGGGCGAGAAATCAAGCACGTAGCCTTCCTTGGAAAGCGGCGACGATGCAAATGTCACCGGCACGCCGCCCTCGACGGCGGTGAGGCTGAAGGGCACGTTCGCGACGGGAAAGAGCCGCTGGAAAAGCCGGAGCACGGCCACCATCGCCTTGCGATGTGCAGGTTCGCTCCCCGGCGCGGGGTAGAGCGCCACCGGCACCTCACCGCCTGCCGTCAGACGGCATTCGGCTGGCCAGGGCAAGAGCGAGAAAGGCTGGTCGAGCCGTCCTTCCGGAAGAAGCGCCGATGCGGCCGTGCTCTTTCGGCCTTTGAGCATCAGATCGCCGAATGTGACCGGCAGGGCGCGTCCATCGCTCAAGGTCATATAGGCGGATTTCACACCGTCGGTGCAATGCTTCGCCGGACGGGTCAGGCCGGACACACGAAAGGTCCATTGCTCGCCCGGTGCGAGCGCAAGCTCGGCCGGCGGCGCATATTCGTGAAAATTGGCATTGCGGCGCAGCAGCGTCGCGCCCTGACACACATGAGTGTCGGCCGTGCGGGTGAGCGACGTATAGGCAAGACGGAAACCGGTGAGGGTCTCATCGGTGAAATTGAAGAGCGTGAATTCGAAACGGCCGGTCGTGCCTTCGATAGGTTCCCAGCAAGCTTCGAGATGGCATGGTGCTGACGTCATGGTAGTACTTTCAGATTTCGGTGAGGACGAATAATCTTTGTGGAATGTCAGGAGGAAGTGCGGAGCATGCCGCGGTAAATTCCGGGCCATGATCCGGGGATTTCGAGGGTGTCGAGGCGCTTGCGGTAGAATTCGACCGGGCCCGGATCGCCGATAATGGCATAGGCATAGCCGGCCTCGCGCAGGCCATAGAGCACGGCAAACAACAGAGCCTCGCCGACCCCCTTGCCGCGCTGATCCTCCGCGACCCCCGTCGGCCCGAAGAACCCCTTGGCGATGGCGTCGCCGCAGGCAAAGCCCAACATCTCGCCATCCTTGACCGCAATCCAAGTCGTGATCGGATGGCTGCCGAAGCCCGTTTCGCTTTCGGCGGCCCATTTCGAGCCGAAATGCTTTTCGATCCAGCCGAGCACCAGGCTGCGCTCCGGCGTCAGCGCCCGGCGTATCTCGATGCCATGCGCGCGCACTTTCGCGTCGTCATAGGCCGGCAGGTCGTAAAGACGGACCAGAAGATCAGACATGCTACGCGGCCTCCCCTGTCGATGGGTTCATGTCGATATGATGAAAGACGAAATGGCCGGGCATAACTTCCACCGATTGCCCGACTGGCCTGCGAGATGCGTCGCGCACCGTCTCGGCATGCGTGGAGAATGATTGCCCCTGTTCACCGCTACGGCCGGCGATCCGGATGGCCGGATCGGGCACCGCCGAGAGCAAGAGCCGCGTATAGGGATGCTGCGGATTGCGGATCACGCTGGCCGACGGGCCATATTCGACGATCTGACCGGCAAACATCACGGCGGTATCCTCGGCAATATAATGCGCCGTCGCGATATCGTGGGTGATATAGAGGAAGCTGATGCCACGTTCGAGCTTCAGCCGCCGCATGAGGTCCAGCACCGAGCGGCGGATGGAAACGTCGAGCATGGATGTCGGCTCGTCCGCAACGATCAACCGCGCATCGACCGCAAGCGCGCGGGCGAGATTGACGCGCTGGCGCTGCCCTCCCGAAAGCTCATGCGGATATTTATCGAGCGTCACGTTGGGATCGAGTTCGACATCGGCGAGCGTCTGGCGCGCGGCCGCCTCCAACGCATCGCCCTTTAAGCCTCGATGCAAAATGAGAGGCCGGAAGAGGTGATGGCGGATCCTGTGTGCCGGATTGAGCGCCGCGAAGGGGTCCTGGAACACCATCTGCACCATGCGAAGGTAACTCATCTGGTCGGCTGCCGTGGTGAGGCCGCCGATATCCCGACCCGCAAACAGGATGTTGCCCGATGTCGGCTGGAAGAGCCGGGTGACTGCTCGTCCCACGGTCGATTTTCCGGACCCGGATTCGCCGACGATCGCCAGCGCCCTTCCCGCCTCCAGTTTCAAAGATACATTCCGAAGCGCATCGACCCGCTTTTCCTGCCCGAACAACGGCTTCAGCAAGAAGGTTTTGCTGACGTTCTTGAGTTCGAGCAGCGGTGAGAAATTATCGTCCATCATACCACCACCTCCACCGCGTGCCCGAGCCGCGGCATCGCCTCCCAAAGGCGACGCGTATACTCATGCCGGGGTGAGGCAACGATATCCGCGACGGGCGCGGTTTCGACGATTTCCCCCTTCAGCATGATGGCAATCCGATCGGCAAACTGTGCCATCAGCGCCAGATCATGGGTGATGAAGAGGATGGAAAAACCGAGCGTTTCCTTGAGCGTGACGATCTCCTGCAGAATCTCCCGCTGAACGACCACGTCAAGTGCAGTCGTCGGCTCATCCATGATCACGAGCTGCGGTTCGAGCGCGAGCGCGATGGCGAGCACGACACGCTGGCGCATGCCGCCGGACAATTGATGCGGATAGTCGTCGAGCCGGTCAGAGGAGATGGAGACGAGCCGCATCAGCGTCTCGGCGCGCGCCCGTGCCTCGTCCTTCCCCATCCCGTCGTGCCTGGACAGCACGTCCCGGAACTGTTCGAAGATCGACAGCACCGGATTGAGCGAGCTCATGGCGCTCTGGAACACCATGGACGCCCTGCGCCAGCGCCACTGCTCCAGGGCGCGGGTGGAAAGCGCGAGCACATCGGTCCCATCGATACGGATATCGCCCTTCGAGATGATCGCCGGCGGGCGATGCAGCCGCATCAGGGCGAAGGCTATGGTCGATTTTCCACAGCCGCTTTCGCCGGCAAGCCCCATCACTTCGCCGCGCTTTATGTCGAAATCCACACCCTTGACGGCAGTGAAGAGACCGTTTTGGGTCAGGAAATCCACCTGCAGCCCACGCACTTCCACGAGATTGGAGGAGAGGTTCATTTCAAGCCTCCTGTCCGTGCGCTACGGTCCGGGCGCGGTCGAGCTTGCGCTGTTTCCTGACGGCCGCGTTGACTGTCCCGAGCGTGCGCAGCCGGGGATTGGAAATCTCGTCGACGGCAAAATTGATCAGCGAGAGACCGATGCCGATAACGGCGATCGCGGTTGCCGGCGCGAACACCTCCCACCAGGCGCCGACGCTCATCGCCGATGCGGTCTGGGCGTTATAGAGCATAGTGCCCCAGGAAACGGCGAGCGGATCGCCGAGCCCCAGAAACTCCAGCGTTGCCTCGGTGATAATCGTATAGATGACCGAGCCGATGAAATTGAAGCCGATGATCGAAAGCAGATTGGGCATGAGCTCGACGACGATCATCCGCCATTTCGGCTCGCCGATCAGCTCCGAGGCGAGGATGAAATCGCGTTGCCGGAGCGTCATGGTCTGCGCCCGCGTGACCCTTGCCCCCCAAGCCCAGGAGGTCAGCCCGATGATAAGGACGATCACCAAGGGGCTCGCCTCGCCGACGAAAGCTGCGATGACGAGCAGCAAGGGCAATTGCGGAATGACGAGAGCGATATTGGTGATGAAGTTGATCGCTTCGTCGATCCAGCCGCCGAAATAGCCTGCGGTCACGCCCAGGATCACGCCGATCACGGTGACGATCGAACCGGCCAGAAGCCCGATGAACAGCGACGTACGCGTGCCCCAGATCAACTGGGTGAAGACGTCGCGGCCCATCCGGGTAGTGCCGAGGATATGGTCCAACGAAGGCGCCTCATGTGGCCGGCCAACCCGTTTGATCGGCTCATGACCGGTCAGCACGGGAGCCAGCAAGGCGACAGCGACATAGAGGAGGACGATGGCAAGGCCGATGAGCGCCTTGCGGTTGCTGAGAATGGGAAGGAGGGTCCTCTGCATGGATCAGGCCTTCCTCAGCCTTGGGTCAAGCAGCACATAGATGAGATCCACGATGAGATTGGCCGAAAGCATGGCAAGCGTCATGATCAGCAACTGGCCCTGGATCAGCGGATAGTCACGCGCGACGATGCCGAGATAGAGGAGATGGCCGAGACCCGGATAGTTGAACACCACTTCGGTCACCAGCGAGCCGCCCATCACGGCGCCGAGGGTAATGGCAAAAGCCGTCACGCTCGGAAGCAAGGCATTGCGCGCTGCGTAGTTGAACATCACACGGCGGTCGGAAAGGCCCTTGGCCATGCCCATGACGACATAATCCTCGCCGAGCTGGCCGATCATGTTGTTGCGCATGGTGACGAGATAGCCGCCGATATGAACGAAGGCGAGGGACACCACCGGCATGACGGCGTGGTAAAGCGCGCTGGAGAGAAAGCTCGGCGTCAGCCCGGGGTCGAGTTGCGGGTCGAAGGCAAAACTCGTCGGAAACCAGGCGAGGATCAAACCAAAAACATAGAGCCCGGTCAGGGCCACCACGACCGCGGGGATGGATTGGAGCGCAAGCGCGCCTGGAGAAGCGATCGTATCGAGGATGCCACCGCGCCGCCAGGCCGCGGAAACCCCGAGCCATGAACCCGTTGCGAAGGCGAGGACGGAGGCCGTGCCGGCGAGCGTTAGCGTCCAGGGAAGCGCATGACCGAGCACCTGCCCCACGGTCAGCGGATAGAATTTGATAGATGGTCCCAGATCCCAGGTGAAGACGCTTTTCATATAGCCAAGAAACTGCAGATAAAGCGGTCCCGAGGCGAAGCCGAAGGTTTCGATCAAGGCGGCCTTGGCCTCGGGCGGCAGCGAGGAATTCATCTTGGCGAACATCACGTCCACCGGATTGCCCGGCATCAGCCGCGGTATGAAGAAATTTATCGTGGCCGCGGTGAAGAAGGCGGCAATGTAGAAGATCACTCTTCGCAAGATGAAGGTCATCGGTTTGTCTCCGGCAGCGACCGAGCAGGGCGGATGGCCGCGATCAATTCGGTTCAGGCTGAGCGCCTGAACCGAATGCGTGCGTCCAAACAGAGAGGGAGAGTCGGACGCGCGATTACTGCGTGACTGGCCGCAATGCCAGAAGCTGCAGGAGCCGTTCCGGCACGCCGCCATAGACGACCGGGCGGGCGACCGGGTTGTCGGCGCTGAACCAACCGGTGAAGCGCTTGGTGTTGTATTCGTACCAGAGCGGGTTGTTGTAAACCGCAACGAAAGGCAGGTTCGCGCCGATAATGTCCTGGATCTTGTTCATGATCTCGACCTGCTTGCCGTGATCATTGGTGGTGTAGAATTCGTTCAGCAATGCATCGAGTTCTGGGTTGCTGTAGTGGGCCGATGCAAAGCGTGTCTTGCCCTTGTTGCTCGAGTTGAGCGCCTCGTCATACATGAACTGCGGCGTGATGCCGGTTCGGAAAGAGTTGATCGCCACGTCGTATTTGCCGGTGATCAGCGCATCGGTCCAGCCGGGGACATCCGGGGTTGCGAGCTTTGCCTGGATGCCGACCTCCGTCAGTCCTTCGATCGCAAGCTGGCAGGTGTTCACCCAGTCCGTCCAGCCATTCGGCACGATGATGTCGAAGCTGATCTTGCTGCCATCCGGATTTTCGACGAAGCCGTCGCCATCGACATCCTTGAAGCCGGCCTTCGCCAGCTCAGCCTTGGCGGCCTCGACATTATATTTCGAGAAGGCCCCGTATTTCTCATCCACCTTCGGATCATTCCAGGAATGGAAAGCCCGTCCGAGGCCGGAGGGATATTCGTTGAGCGTCGGATAGCCATAGCCGGCAATGTCGACCATCGCCTGGCGATCCAGCGCCATTGAGAAGGCGCGGCGGAAGGCGAGGTTGTTGAATGCCTCGTGATTGCCAGGATTCGTCGTTTCGAAATTCATGGTGAAGGCGACCATGGAACCGGCTGGGAACCAGTAGCCATGATGTTTGGGGTCCGTACCGACATAGGTCTTCTCGATGTCCGGAAGGAAGGAGCCGAACCAGTCGAGTTCGCCCTTGGCGGCAAGCGCGATCGTCTGATCATTGCCCGCGACCTGCGGGAAACGCATGCAATCGACCTTCAGCGTGGCGTTGTCCCAATAATTGGGGTTGCGGCACTGGACATATTCCTGCGGCGTGAAGCGGCGGATTTCTGTGAGCGGGCCGCTGCCGACCGGATTGAGATTGGTGAACGTGACCGGATCCTTTACGGACGCCCAGATATGTTCCGGAACGATGTAAATCTGCACGATCTTGAAGATCAGGCCGCTGTTCGGGCTTTTGTAGTTGATCTTCACCGTATGATCGTCAGGTGCCTCGATTCCATCGATCTGATCCCAGATCGCCTGCAGATCGAGCGCCTTGTGCTCCTTGATCAGGTTGAATGTGAAGACCACGTCCTTCGCGGTAAACGGCTTGCCATCGGACCATTTCGCGTCCCTGAGCTTGAACGTGACGCTTTTCAGATCGTCCGAATAGGCAAAGGATTCCGCCAGCCGATAATTCGGTTCGCCATCCTTGAGAGCATTGAAGACAATCAGCGGCTCATACATGAAGTCTTCCACCGACGGCACGCGGGTCGTGGTGTTGAAAGGATTGAAATTCTCCACCCACGCCGTCGATTCGTCCGGCAGCGCAGTCAACGTCACCTCTGCACGCGCTGATGCCGGCACCATGACACTGGCAACCAGCGCGGCCTTCAAAATAGTCTTGATGTTCATTTCCGTTCCCCATTTATCACGGCGCAGGTCCTAGCCCGGCCCGGTTGGCAACGTCATATCAGCGCGCGGCAAACGGCAAAGTCACCCGACAATTCCGGCAGGAGTTGCGGCAAAATCGTCAAAACCGGAAATTCCGATCATATCGAAAAAACCCACTCCCCTTTTTCCGCAATTGTATAGATTGGCCGGAATTATCCGCCATGGGGAGAGCGGGAGGAGCGGGTGCCAGAGATGATGCGGAAATGCTGCCGATGCTGAGAGCGTTATCGCCATCCGGATTTCGCGGCCGCCTTCTGCTCATCCTTCTGGCGATCAGCCTGCTGCCACTGCTGGCCACCGCTTCCGCCTTCTTCTACATCCTCAATCGCAGCGTCACGGCGGAGACCTTCGCCAAGCTCGCTTTCGTTCGGGACGCCAAGCGCAGCGAGATCGAACAATATCTGACCTTTGCCACAAGGCAGGCGGAAAGCCTCAGCCAGTCGAATGCCGTGCGCTATTCGATCGGCGATTTCTATGGCTTTGCCTATGCGTTCCGGAAGATCGATCCGTCTCCGGAGCGGGCGACCGCCATCCTGCATCAAATGTTCGGAATCGATCGCGATGGCGGCGGTGAAGCGCTGCTGCCGAAGGACAATGACGCCATGCTGCGCTCGGCGCTGGAATATGCCAACGCCCATCAGCAGTTTCACGATGATTTCGTCAGCTTTGTCACCACGTCCGAATTCGAGAACCTCTACCTCATCACGCCGGACCAGCGTGTCGTCTATTCGGTCGAGAAGGACCGCTATCTCGGTACGGACCTGAAGACGCTGGTTGCGGCGACACCCCTCTCCCGCCTGTCGCGCGCCATGACGGAAGCGTCGCCGGACCAGACCATGTTGGTGGGCGATTTCACCACCGATCCGGTAACCGGCAAGTTCGCCGCCTATGTCGCCGTCCGCGTCGCCTTCTACAACAAGGTGCGCGGCATGGTCATCTTCCGCCTCGGTCCCAGAGGGCTCAACCGGATCGTTCAATCGCAGCAGGGCGGGACCAGCAGCCTCTATCTCCTCAATTCCGATAGTCTCTACATTTCAGCGCCGGAAGGCGGCAAACCGGGCATGCCCAGCAATTCCGCGGCCACCGGCGCCGACGGCGCGCCTTCTAGCGCAGCGCTCGTCGAGGATGGGCTTGGTGGCGTTCCTGCGCTCGCGGCAGGCACACAATTGCATTTTGGCGCCGTTCCCTGGAGCCTCGTTGCCGAAGTGCCGGACTCGGTCGCCTTCGCAAACAGCAATTCGCTTCGGCAAATCGTCATCACGCTGGCTCTGGTTCTTCTGCCAGTGCTCACCGCCCTGGTCTTCTATCTCTCCGGCACGATGACCCGGCCCGTGCAGCGCCTGACCGACGCGGCAGGCGCGATTGCCGATGGCAATCTCGATCATGCCATGCCGACAATCAAGAACCCGTCCGAACTCGGCAGGCTGACGGCGAGTTTCACGCGCATGCGCGATGCTGTCAGCGAGCAGCTCAACCTCATCAATCAGAAGAATGCCGAGCTGGAAAAGCATGTCGGCCTGATTGAGGAGAAGAACAAGGCGCTCGAAGAGGCGGACCGGATGAAGGATGCCTTCGTCGCCAACACGTCGCATGAACTGCGCACGCCGCTCAACGGCATTATCGGCATTTCCGAAACATTGGTGGCGGGCGTTGCCGGGGAATTGACGACAGCCCAGCGCAACCAGCTTCAGCTCATCAGCTTCAGCGCCCGGCGGCTTTCGCGCCTCGTGGACGATCTCCTCGATCTCTACCGCATTCGCCAGGGCCGCATGCGGCTCGACATCCATCCTGTGCACATTGCAACCAGCGTGAGCAGCGTGCTGAAAATGTGCGAACCGCTCCTGCGCGGCGAGCCGGTGGCCCTCGAGGTCGACATTCCCGAAGACATCCCCTTCGTGATGGCCGACCCCGTGCGTTTCGAGCAGATCCTCTATAATCTCCTCGGAAACGCCATCAAATACGCCGGCCAGAGCACGATCCGCGTCGTGGCCACGCCAGCCGGGATGAATGTTGCGATCAGCGTCGAGGACACGGGCGTCGGCATTGCCAGCGATAGCCTCGAACGCATCTTCCAACCTTTGGAGCAGGCAGGTTTCGGGGATGGCACGCGCGCGCCGGCCGGCACCGGTCTGGGGCTGACAATCGCCCGTCAGCTCGCGACCTTCCTCAATGGCAAACTCACTGCTCATTCCGTGCTGGGCGAAGGATCGCGCTTCACGCTCGTCCTGCCCGCTGCGGCAGTCGAGCCGTCCTATGTCGATTATTTCGGCGAGGAGCTCGATCAGAAACGGCTGCACGAGACGGTAGACATGATCGCTCGCAGCCAGATCGCCACCGATGCGCCGATGGCGCCCGGCGTACCGCTGATCCTTGTGGTCGACGACGAGCCGATCAACATCCAGGTGCTGCGCAATGTCCTGCAGCCGGTCGGCTATGTCGTGCGCGCGGCGGAAAACGGGGCGGATGCACTGGCTTTCATCGATCGACTGAAACCCGATCTGGTCGTGCTCGACGTGATGATGCCGGGCATGAGCGGGCTAGAAGTCGCCAAAGCCATCCGCGAGCGCTACGACTTGCTCGATGTGCCGATCATCATGGTGACGGCGCGCAGCCGGACGCGCGATGTGATCGCTGGCTTCGAACATGGCGCAAATGATTATGTCGTCAAACCCTTCGTCAAGGACGAGCTTTTGGCCCGCGTGGCGACGCTGCTGGAAGCTGCGCGTGCCCGCGGCCAGCTCCGGGAGAATAGTTCGCTCAGGGCGGAAATCGAGCGGCGGGTCGAAGTCGAGGATGCGCTTCGGCTGTCGCAGCAGCGTATGGCGAGACTTCTCGATATTTTCGAGGTGGCAATTCTCTGTACCGATCGCCAGCACCGCATCATCTACACAAACCAGGCTGCCCTTGGCATGTTAAGCATGCCAATCATCGCGCATGAAACAGCGCTTTCATCGCTGACGGGCACCGAGCTCGCGGAACGCATGTATCAGGCCGTGAAGCGGGACGGAGAGTTTTACCTGTCAGGCGTTCGCCTCGGCGGCCACGCATTTGCTCTCAACGTCTTCGAGTTCGACATCGGAACCGGCGGAGGGCTTGCCCTGGTTATTCAACCAGTCTCGGCAGTTTCGGCCGGCGACATGCCCCGCAGGGACCGAATGGTCCACCACGTATTGGGAGCGATCGACAGCGCCGGCGCCAACCTGGCCCTTTTGGCACCTGAGCCGGAACGCGCTGATACCTCACCCATCGAACCACAGGACGAGCCCGAACAGCAACGCGCCTTTCGTTTGATCATCATCGACGTCATGAAACAGAGCCTGGAGCTCTGGAAACGGATGACGGGCAAAGGCAAAATCGACTTCGCAGAGAGCAGCGGTATCTGGCGCGTAAACTTCGACCGCTCTTCGCTGCAGGCGCGAACGCTGGAAAAATATCTGCTGCTCGAAACCTTGCCACTCCAACCCCGCTGGCGCGACGTTATACGCTCCGGCGAATTCGCACTGGCCTGCGCCACGAAAACCGGCTTCGATGCCGACCTCGGCGATCTCGTCGAGACGTTGCGCCGGGATCTCGATCAGTTGCGCGCCATGGTCCGCGATGGCCGCAACACGAATTGAGGTGGTATCGATAAGGGTCTCCTCCTCGCGGTCCTGCATCTTATGGAGGCACAGCACTTAACAAGCGCCCATATCTATCGTTAGGATTGCATCGGCCATTCACCACAGCACCACGACTATGCAAAGGAAACGATCATGCCACCTGTTACCGTCTCCATCCTCGACAATCCATCGGACGACGATCGCCAGGCGATAGCTAATCCTCTGCTGGCGTTCAACGACGCGAAAACGGGCGACGACAGATATGAGCCGATAGGCATTATGCTGCGCGATGAGGCGGGCGAAGCCATCGGCGGGCTATGGGCGAAGCTCTATTACGATTGGCTATTTGTCGAATTGCTCTTCGTGCCGGAAAGTCTTCGGGGTGAAAAATTGGGATCCACACTCCTTACGCAAGCAGAGCAAATCGCCAGGGAGAAGGGTTGCGTCGGCGTCTGGCTGGATACGTTCAGTTTCCAGGCTCCGGGGTTCTACGAAAAGCAGGGGTATGAGCGCTTCGGCAGTCTGCAAGATTATCCAAGGGGCAAGGAACGCGTCTTTTTCCGAAAGGTCTTTTGAAGCATGGAAATACGAGACGCCATACCGGAGGATGCCGTGGCTGGCTGCATTGTTTTGAGGCGGTCAATTTCAGAGCTGTGCGAGGCGGACCACAAGAACGATCCGGCAATTCTGGCAGGTTGGCTCGGCAACAAGACGGTCGACAATTTTGTGGCTTGGATCAATCGATCCGACAGCTCGCTTCTCGTTGCTGTCGAGCACGGCGAAATTCTCGCGGTGGGCGCTGTGACAGATGCTGGAACCATCAGCTTGAACTACGTTTCCCCGGACGCCCGGTTTCGAGGGGTTAGTCGCGCCTTGCTCAGCGCTCTTGAAAAGAGAGCGGGCGAGCGCGGAAATACCCGGTGCAATTTGACCAGCACCGAAACCGCTCGTCAATTCTATCGGTCGAATGGGTATCTTGAAGTGGGTGCATCAAGCGGCGTTTTCGGAACGAATTCCGGTTATCCGATGACTAAGACACTAAAGTGAGAGCCTTGGCGCATCCACCAAAGCTAATTGCTGCCGTTGACCTTCCCGTCTTCTCAACGCCGCCGGCTGATAAAAATCATCAAAGCCAAAAGCAGAATAGCCGGAATGCCGATGAAGCTGAAGACGAACGGCCCCATCCAGATATCACCGTCTGGACCACTGCATTTTGGAATTGGGCAACCTGCCTGCGCCACCACAATCAAGATAAAGAACACAAAAACAATGAGGCTTGTGATAAGCGCCACAGCAGCCTTCATAAAATCCATGACTGTTTGCATGCTCAGGCTCTCTTTCGCCGACGGGTTTTCGAGGCGAACCTACTGTAGCAAAACGGAGCTTCGAAGCAGTTAATCTACCACCCCAATAGCAATGTTCGCTCGCTGTCCAAGATCATCGAAGCATGATCTGTTAGCGTTGCTGAGCGGGAATCTTTGGAACATGCCAGGCCGATATTTGTTCGACGTCGGCAAACAGAGAACATCCAAGGAGAAAATCATGTTCTTGAAAATCCTGGCAGTCTCAGCTCTTTCCCTCGGCCTTGCAACGTCGGTACTGGCCCAACAGTCCGGCACCAGCGGTAGCGGATCCGGAGCGGGTTCTGGGACCTCGACACCTTCAGGCTCCGGATCTGACAACGGCATGAACAGCAACAAGGGCTCCGGTGCCAATACAACCAGCGGCACCAACAGCGGCGACGCGGCTGGCAACGGCGCCAGCAACGACAAAGGAAAGGCCAGCGACTGCAACGGAATGTCGACATCGAAGAACACGACAACGATGAAGCAGGACCAGGCAGCAAACCCCGCAACGTCGTCAAACTGCCCATAGCCGATGTAGGCAGTAGCTGATGTCTGCTGCCTGACTCGTCTCCCGAAATCGAGATTGGGGCGTCCGGCGGCCGGATCGAAGACGACGTAATGAGCGCCGCAGGACTTAACTGGCCTTTGACATCTCGCCGGGCCGCGATGCGACCTGAACATTGTTGCGACCGTTTCTCTTTGCGCTGTAGAGGGCGCCGTCGGCCGCCGCAACAATTTCCGCCGGCGCATCGCTGGCGTGGTTTGCCACGGCGAGGCCGAAGCTGGCGGTCAGTCGTAAAGACGTCCCCCCATGCGTCTCGATCGAAAGTTCCTGAATGGAACGCCTCAGGCTTTCTGCGCGCTCGACCGCCTGCTGCTGCGAACAGTCTTCCAGGACGATAACGAACTCCTCCCCGCCATATCGTGCGACGAGACTGTTGGCGTGCCAGGGCAAACTGCTCAGCACATCGGCGACGGCCGCGAGAGCCCTGTCGCCAACCAGGTGGCCGAACGTGTCATTGACGGATTTGAAGTGATCGACGTCGACCATAATAATCGAAAGATCAGGAGAGACGGTGGCTCGCCGGCTCAAGGCCGATGTGAGATGGTTCTCGAAGGTCCGGCGGTTTGCCAGTCCGGTCAACGGATCCTGTTCCGCCAAGCCATGCAGAATGGCATTGGTGCGGTGCAGATCGTCTGAGACCTGTCCATAAGCCACGATCGCAGCATCGATCATTGCCAGTTCCGCGATGCGCGGAGCGCGCTTTAGACTGACGACCCGCTCGTTCTTTCCAATGCGCTCCAGATTATCGATCGCGGCCACAATAGGCGCCGTGAGGTGACGTCTTGCGGCGATCAGCAAGACGGTGGCGAAAAGGCTTGGAACGAGCAGGATCAAAATCCACCCGACCTGCATATGACCTGCGCTTCGCTGGATTTCGCTTGCGAGATCGTCGGCCACGACCGCAGCATCGCCGCTTAACTGTGCGGCCATCGCATCGATCGTGTGCATGGCGCGGTCATAGGATTGCGTCGTCAGCTTATCGACATCGTCGGCATCCGATGCGGCTGTGGCAGACGACGTCTCGCCCTCGCGCAGGTCGCGGGCCTGCTGACGAAGTTTTGCGATGATCTTGGTTTCATCGGCGATTTGCCGCGACCCTTCGATGAGACGGGCATTTTGATCGAACGAGAACCCCTGTGTGAGGGCCTGAATCTGCAATTGGATTTGCCGCTCCAATCTGCGATCTTTCGCCAGATAGATGGAGCGCAGGAGAGAGGAGAGACGTTCGATTTTTACCGCATTCCGCGTCTGTGTCAGGATGAGCGGGATTTGGGTATCACGGGTAAAGTTTGCTTGGGTCTCGATTCTATTCAGCAGAACGAGCGAAATCCCGGCGGCGATCAGCGAATAGCTGACAACGCCCAGGAGAACAAGCCGACCGACAAAGCTGAGCGAGAGCTGGCGCCTACTCGACCCTTTGATATCATCCATGCCAGTCGCTCAATAAATGCTGAAGGGGAAGTAGGCATCGTTGATGCGATCATAGACGCCATTGAGCTTGATTTGCTTCAAAGCGTCGTTCACCTTCTGAATGAGAGCTGCATTTCCCTTTTTTGCAGTGATATGCGCCGAGCTTTGGAGAAATTCGGTGGAAATCGGATCACCGACATAACCAAAGCGCGCGCCTTCCGGCGTCTGCAGGAAGCTGAGAAGCTCAATGGCATCGCCGATCAAAAGGTCAGCCTTATTATCCAGTAGCAGGTGTTGGGCCGCCGGCTGATCTTTCGCCAGCACGGCCTTGCTCGCACCATAGGCCTTCTGCAAATATTCAGCCTGAATGGTTCCCGTTGCCGCCGCGATGCGAACGCCAGTGAGGGCCGCCGGCGCGCTGTCCTGGAACTTGTCCGAGTCGCCTATCAGCACCGAATGCGAACGGTAGTATGGCGCGGAGAACTCCATCTTCTGGGCTCGCTCGTCGGTAAAGGCCATGCTGGCGACGATAAGATCGTATTTATCGTCCGCCAAACCCTGAATGATCTCCGTCCACGGCACGGCGACGAGCGAACATTCGGTTTGCATCTGCCGGCAGAGCGCTTTGGCGATATCGACATCGAAGCCGGCGAGCTGCCCGGACGTGTCCTTGAAGTTGAAGGGCGGATACGCACCTTCGGTGGCAATGCGAAGCTGATCGCCCGCCATTGCCAGGCCAAGGGAGCCTGCAAAGAATAAGGCAACGAGTAGAAGCCGAGCAATCATCTGTTTCCCCACCATAGTATTGTGAAGATATTAGGAGGAAACCGATAACAAAGAGTGATAGCGCCTGCTCAATTTCGATGCTTTCGCCGGCGAGTGCAACAAGGATGCTAATCCTCTCCCCATTGCTTTGGTAATATTGGTGATTGTGCGATATTCCGCATGATTGTCAGTTTATGACAGAACGCATGCAGGGGCGGAAAAGCTTCAGCTCGAACGACGGGATTGTTCCACAGGAATACGGCTTGGAGTTGCCTTCTTCAAACGCCGTTTCACAAAGCCTTCGGTAAATAGCCGTCCAGCAGAAGTCTCTCGAACCGGCCACTCTCGCTTGCGGAGCGCATATCTTTGAACAGCCGCGAGATGAGGCGCGGACGCGATCCTGGCCTTTCGTCGATCAGTACGACCGACAACCGCTTTATCTCGATGGTGATCGTGCGCGCCTCGTCATGCCAACGAAAATTCGACGAATCCAACGAATGAAATCCATTCTGCGCCGCCCATGCGGCTATCATGTCCGCGTTCATGAGTATCCTGTTTAGGGAGATTCGGGCGGACGCCCTCAGCCACTGTCCTGCCGATGCGAATCGCCTCTTATTCTGACGAATACCGCGACTGAATCGCTGGAATCCAGCGCAAACCGTTCAAGCCGCGAATTGCCCGCCGGGTGTTGCGAGAAAGACTCATACGAGTGATAGACGATTGCGTTTCGACGAAAGGCGCTTTGTAATAAAACCCACCGCGATAGTTGTATCAGGGCGCAGGCACATGGACCCCACACATTTGTTTGAACTTGTTATCGGAATGTTCGTGGCGATCATCGCGCTGCATTACGCCGCCCACAGGTTCGGGCTGCCGCCATCTGTGGCGCTGCTTGCCGGAGGCGCGTTGCTTGCCTTCCTGCCGGGTCTGCCCACAATTACGGTCGATCCTGGCCTGGTGCTCGTCATCTTTCTTCCGCCACTACTCATGGACGGAGCCTGGTTTATTGCGCTTCGTCCATTGCGCCGCCACCTGGTCGGCATTGCCTCGCTCGCCATTGGCGCGGTGTTTTTTACATGCGCCGTCCTGGCCGTGGTGACCCATCTGCTGTTTCCATCGCTGCCCTGGGCCGCATGCGCGGCACTAGGCGCGATCGTTTCGCCACCGGACGCAATTTCCGCTCGCGCTATCCTGCAACGGGTAAAGTTGCCCCGGCGCCTGCAAATCCTGCTCGAAGGCGAAAGCCTGCTCAATGATGCCAGCGGCTTGGTGCTCTTCCGTTTCGCCGTCGCTGCCGGTGTCACCGGTGCTTTCAGCACAGTCGATGCGGCAGGAAGTTTTTTGCTTTTGGCGGCAGGCGGCGCCTTCGTCGGCATCGTCGTCGGAACGGTCTGGGTCCTGTTCGTGAGGCAATTGCGCGATGAATATCTGATGATCGCCGCCACAACGCTGTTGGCTTGGACCTCTTATCTGCTTGGCGAACAAATCCATGTGTCCGGCGTCATCGCAACGGTGACCACCGGCCTGATCGCAAGCTGGCACCAGCATACGGTGCTTTCGGCCTCAACACGCATGCGCGGCACGTCATTCTGGACCGTGATCATCTTTCTGATGGAAGCCGCGGTTTTCATCTTGATCGGATTGTCACTGCGGGGCGTTGTCGAACGTGGCGGCGGCTTTGGCGTGGTGACCGCAACGATGGGATTGCCGATACTCGTCATCCTGATTGCACTCACCCTGGCGCGCTTCGGTTGGGTCTTCGGATCCGACCTTGTGATCAAACTTTGCAATGTTTTGGGGCTTGATCGACATACGCCGCTCGGTGTCCGGGGCGTAACCGTCATAAGCTGGGCCGGCGTTCGTGGTGTCGTCACGCTGGCCCTGGCGCTGAGCGTGCCCGAAGGCTTCCCCGGCAGGGACTTCATCCTGGTCACGTCGTTCGCCGTCATCGTCGGAACCGTGCTTATCCAAGGGACAACGCTTGGGCGCGTGATCACCTGGGCAAGGCTGAGCGAGCCGGAGTCAGAGAAGGCGCGCCTCACCATGAGCCAAGCCGAAGCTGCCATGGCGCAGGCGCAATTTGCGACCGTCAAGGGCCTGGCCTATGACGGCGAGGGAAAGCTCATTCATCCGCAATTGCTGGAGCGATATGAGCGCAGGGCTGTGGCAATCGTCGATTATGCAGCGCGCACTGAACAATATTCGCCTATGCTCCAGGCTCATTTCGATGTTGTTCTCGAAGCGGTTGCCACAGGGCGTCGCGAACTCATACGGCTTCATCGCGCCGGCGATATCGATGACGAGACGTTGCGCGAACTGGAGCGAGACCTGGATCTCGAGGAGCTAAGCGCGATCTCCGCAAAGTCATGACCGCGGGCGCTCCTGCTCTCGTCAGTGCCAGTCCTGATTATGGGAACGGTGGGCGTCCGTGAGCCCGTTTCTGAAGAACCGGTCGTAATAGTCAATCTCGACGTGATGCGCCTGCAGCCAGACGCCCGGCACGTGGATCGCATCGCAGTGCGCGGGGAACCGGCCATGCGTCTCGTAAATATAGGTGCAGATGTCGCGCGCGCAGCCGATCACGTCGTCGTTGTAGACCGCAGCCTCCGCGAGATAGCGTTTGCCGTAATCGTCCTTGTAGATCTCAGCAAAGAGTGCCTGATCATTGAAGAGGCCGTTCTTGCCGAATTTCTCCTCCACGACGGCGGTAACGGCGTCGGCCATGCTGTCGTAGTAGGGCGGCGACATGCCCTTGATCAGGTGTTCCCCCTTGAAACGCAGTCCGATCGGATTGCTGCGCAAGTTGGCGTAACGTGGCAAGGGCACCTGCCAGCGCAGAATGTCCATCAGTCGCCAGCGTGGCGTGACGACGTCAAACCCCAGCAGGGGACCGTAAGTCTTCACAAATTTCGGATCGCCGACGAGGACGGGCGGGCTTATGGAGCCATGGATCCAGGCACCGAGCCCCATGGCATCGGCGGTCAGGAATATGTTCTGCAACAGCAGGTCGGCCTCGATCTGCGTCCGTAGCGAACCAATGACGCCCAGCGGGATCTTGATATCCTTGTTCAGAAAGCCCTTGTCCACCCAGCGCTTCACACCGGCGAGCCGATAGAAATTGCGGTCGTCGACGATTGCCGGCCGGGCGCCGTCCGGCTGGGTCAGAAGATACATCATGCCGTTGATATATTGCCGGGAGAGATCGACGACCGGCAGAAAGATCGTGGTGCCCGGCAGGTTCGACAGGAAGCGATTGGAATCGAGATAGGCGGGAAAGGCGCGCTTGCCGTCAGGAACATCGAGGCGGTGATCGAGAATGCGCACCTTTGCCGCTGCCGCCCGGGCGATCAGCCGTTCCGCCGTCAGCGCTTTTTCGCCGTCCGGCGGCGGCGGCAATTTGCGGATGAAATAGGTGCCGCTGTCGTTGATCATGAAGAAATGGGTGCCCTGAGCGTTGTCGGGGCTGCCGGCGGTGCGCCCCTCCATGACAAGGTTCGGCTTGGCCATGATCGGCTGATGCGTGGCCGGGTCCTCGAAAGGCCGGTCGGGCATGGTGAGCCCCGTCGAACCGGTGATGGCGATCAGCATCGCCTCTTCAAGCTCTGAAAGGGGTTCACGCGGCTGCTGGGACTCATAGCTCATCGTGCCGGCCAGCACCGAGCTTCCCTGGCTGACGCGATGGGTCCGCCGGCGCCATATCGTCTCGATGAGCGGCCTGCGAAACAGCGCGTCGAGACCGCGGTTGCCGGTCGAGGTTCTGGCCGCGACCGCATCTGTTGGCGAAAGATCATCTGCTCCGGGTCGGTCGGTCATGATGCCCTCTTTTCCAGATCCTGCTTTTCGCCGCCGAAAAGGACCGGCCGCCAGGGCACGAAGGCGCTGGCATTGCGCGGCAGCATCGACGCGAGATCCGGGCAATGCCGCAGGATCAAGCTCGTCATGCCGTTGTTGGCGATCCAGTCGATCCCGAAGGGCGAATAGACCTCCGGACGGAAATCCACCGTCAGGAAGCGATCGCTCTGCAGCCGGCGCGACGCCATGAGAATGAAGATGCGGAACGCGGTGTCGCTGAAGCCGAAGCCGGCCGGCGGCGGTTCGGCAAAGAGGCCAACCACGGTGTCGACGCGGTCGATGTTGCCATAAATCTCCTTGAGCAGCTGCACGTCTTCGGGGTTGGTCGACAGTTCCTCCCAATGCTTGATCCGTGGCCGGTGCAGCCCGGCCCTGAAATCATTGTAGCGCGGAACGCCACGGCGCCGCGTCCGTACGAGGTCGACGACGGAAAGGTCGATGATCTCCTTGTCGCGCGTGAACGCCTGAAGTGCGCGCGGGAAATTATGCAGCGTGATGGCGCCGGGATGCGCCGTTCCGAAGGAATAGAGCGTATTGCGAAGGCCATATTGCCGCATGATCTCGTCAGCGCCCGGGCCTTGTATGTCCATGAAGCTCTTTTCGGCGATCTTGGCGCCCGTCTTGTGATTGTAGAAGCAGTAGTCGTCGGGCAGTAGCGGATGCATGCGGTAGACGGTGACGAAATCCTCGGTCAGCGAATAGGGCGTGCCATGATGGTCCGGCATCGTCTTCGGAATGCCGGTGGAGGCATGCGCGTCGATCAGCCAGAGGCCGGCCTTCGTCAGCCAGTCATTGGCGGGCGGGCCGTTCCAGTTGCTGGAAAGGCCGACTTCAATCGCCTTGGTAGCAAGGATCGCCGGCGTCCATTCGACCGTGTGGATCTTGGCGATCAGCGCCGAGACGATCAGCCTGGCGGTCTGGTAGACGCGTTCGTCGTCCCAATTGCCATATTGGCGCCGAAGCTCGTCGCAGAGCAGATTGTGTTCACGCGCAAACAGCGTGTGCATGGCGCTCAAGCCGAGCCACCAGCTCTCATTGAAGCCCGTCACTTCGAAGCCGTGGACATCGACCGGCAAGTGCCCATTGACCAGGCGTATCTTCGGGCCCTCGCGCAGGTCCTTGGCCTTCGTGCTGTCGGGACCGTAAACCTCCGATCCGTCCCACCAGTGCGAGGCAGCATTGCCGAAATAGATGGGCGGCTTGCCGTCATAGCCGCTGATTTCCATGTTTCCGGCAATTCGCATGACGTCTTCCGGCTTGCCGCCGACCTCGCTGGTCCATTTCATGCCGGCGGGAAGGCCGACGACGACGTCCTTTTCCCCCAGGGGATGGCGGGCATGGTTGACCCAATCATGGACCTGAAACTGGATCCACGCGGCGGCGAGGATGTTGAGCGAGCGCGCCGGAATGAACGAGTCGCGATGCAGCAGTTGCTGCGCAACCACCACCGGATTGGGCGTGTCGAACAGTTCGGGCGCAAAAACCGGTGTCAGGTTGCGTCCGAAGGTCGAGCCGATGGCGCCCATCTTCGGCGCCGATAGATCGTTGAACGTGCCGTCATAGGTTCGCATCTGCCGCTCGCCTTCGGCAATCGCCGGTAGTGGCGTCGGGCGGGCGACCGGCGGCGCCTCGAGGGGATCTGTTCCGATCAGGTTCTTTTCACGCAAGACATAGCGGAAAGCATCGAGATTGAGCAGGCTCAACCGCAGCGGCAGTCGGTGCCAGGCAATGTACCGGTTGATGACCAGAAAAGCGCTACGCGTAATGCTTCCCGCCAGCCGGTTGCGGAACGGCACCGGGCTTGTCCAACGGAAACTGTGGCGATAGGCGGCGCTGGCGTCGTAGACCACTTTGCGCGCCCGGTTTAGATTGCCGAGCGGCCTGAAGGCATCGGTCGTGTTCCAGGGGTTGAAAGCCAGTTCGTCGACAAGGCGCGCATTGGCGATGGTTTCGGCGTCACCGGTCTTCGGTTTGCTGACCTTGAGCTCTGCCACCTTGATCGGAGGCGAGGCCGTCTCCATCCATTCGATGGACGTGTCCTCGATGGGCGTCGACTTCCGATCGACGAAAAGCTGGAGACAGAGTTCATAGCGGATATCGCCCACCTCCAGCCGCCGTGCGAGTTCGGTGGAGAGATAGCTAGGATCCGTCTCGGAAGGGTCGGGGGCATGCGATGCGTTCGGTGCGGGACGGAAGAGATAGCGCACCGCCCGCCTTTCGCCCCAACAGATGGCACCGCGGCTCCAGAAGGTCTCGAGCGCCAGGCTGCGGATTTTCCGGTTGCGGCCTGTAGTGACGTTGCGGATCATCCGTATGGTTTCGGAGGGTCCGAAGGTCAGGGCGAGGCCGATCACGCCGAAGAGCCGGCTCAAGCCTCCGCCCGCCGTCGCCTTGGCGAAGGCGACGAACTGCCTGGCATCGCGTGCGTGGGAAACCGGAAAATTGGTCGCTAAGAGATCGTGGCTCTCCTGATCCGAGACATTGATCCGCACGGCCAAGCCTCGCAGGTCGGGCTTGTAGTCCGGTTGACCGTAACCACTGGCATTGGACAGGCGCAGGATCGCCGGATAGCTCTTGCCAGGCTCGGCAAACCCAACCCTCAGATCTTCGGGCAAGTCATCGACGAATGTCAGCTCGGCGTCGATGGCCGCAAAGACCGCCTTGCTGTGAAACGCGCGCTGAATATCGGCGGCCTTGGCATAGCTGCGCGTCTTATATTGGACACGCATCATATCCTGAGCGAGGCGCTCGAACATCAAGCGCTCGGCTTCCACGCCCCCTTGATAGGATTCACTCCACTCCATTCTCGTTCGCCCTCCGTGAACGCATCGAACAATGGGCTTCCGGCACATCGCATCGATGGGAATGCATGGGATTGAAAAGCGACGGACGATGATCCCCCGTTTCCCGGCGCCGTCCGCGATGCGACAGGAAACGCCTTCCGATTTCGGCGCATTGCGCCGACCAACAAAGTGGCTATTGCGTACCCCGACCGGGGAAAATCCGGTCCTCGACCATTTCTGCGATACCGGACAGGAGCCCTTTCGGCGAAGGGCTGTAATGCGGCAGCGCAAGTCGTGTGATGTGGGCGTCTATGATCGCCGGCTTGCCGAGTGCGAGCGCCTCGTCGAAGGCTCTTTCGAACTCGTCGATCGTCTCCACCCTGTATCCCTCTGCACCGCAGGCCCTGGCATAGGCGACATAGTCCGGATTGCCGAATTCGACCAAACCCGATTCCGCATAGGCTTCGAGCTGATAAAGCTTGATGAGCTTGAATTCGCCGTCGTTGAAAATGATCCAGATCACAGGGATGTCGTATTGAACGGCGGTCAGCAGCTCGAAGCCCGACAGCAGATAACATCCGTCGCCGCAGCCGACGATGACGGGACGATCGGGATTGGCGCATTTGGCGCCGAGCGCGCCATTGACATGTCCCGCCATCGGCCCGAATCCGCCAGGCTTGCGGAAGAACTGTCCCGGCGAAAGTTCCAGATAGTAGCCGAGCCAGGCAAGGTGCGCGCCCGCGTCTGCAAGCACGATGGCATTCTTCGGCAGGCGCTTGGAGACGGCTTGGGCAAGCTGTCCGGGATGGATGTCATCCAGGAGATGGACGATGCGCTCCGCGTCGTAGTCGCGCCCTTCGGCGGATCTCGATGGCACAGCCGCAGCCTTCGGCCATATTTCCCCGTTGAGTGCCGCAACCGCGCGTTTTGCATCGCCGATGATGGCGGCATCGGCCTTATAGACCTTGTCTATCTCGCCGCTATCGATGTTGATGTGGATGAGCGTCTTGCCGGTCAGCAGATCATCGCGAAAATTGAAGGTGGCATGCTGCGCGAAGGAATTGCCCACCGCGAGGATCACATCGGCCTCAAGGAAAGCCTTCCAGGCTGCGCTGTGGCCGCTATCGCAGAACACGCCGACAGAGAGCGGATGACGCTCGGAAATGATGCCTTTTCCATCGAGCGTCGTCGCGAAGGGAATCTGGTAGCGCGCCAGGAGTTCCGTCAATTCTGGCCCGGCGCCACTGCGAACGGCACCGAAGCCGATCAATGCCAATATCTTCCTATCGTTGGCAATAGCATCCGCCAGAAGCTCAGCCACCTCGCTTACCCGCTTGGAATCCGGAACCACCGGACGCCGCTGGAGATTGATATCGCGGTAGTTGTCAACGGAGACGCCATGATGCGTCAGGTTTTCCGGGACATGGATGTGAACCGGGCCGGGTCGGCCCTCGAAGGCGAGGTTGACGGCCTCTTCGACGACATCGCAGGTCTTGGCGGCATCTGTCAGCAGAAACGACTTTTTCGTGGTGGCTGCAAACATCGCCTGGGAATCCGGAGTGCGACTGACACCCGAGGTTTCGTTCAACGCACCCTTTCCCTTCCAGTCGAGGGAGGCATAGCCGGAAACGGCCAGGACCGGATAGGAATCCGACATGGCAACAGCCAGTCCGGAAAACAGATTGAAGGCGCCTGGCCCCGCGGTCGCAAAGCAAAAGCCCAAATGATCGGAATGCATGGCATACCCGCATGCCATGAACGAAGCTGCCTGTTCGTGCCGGGTGATGATGGGCTTGATTGAGGAATGTTTGAGGGCAAGCATCAGACCGGCGGCATTTTCGCCCGCTCCGCCGAAAGCGGCGCCGACCCCTACTCCCTCAAGTGCCTTCACGATCGCTTCGTAGACTCTCATCGAGAATGCCCTCCAAACGCACAGATAAACCGGCGCGTCCAATTCCCAACTACATTGTCAATGCGGAAAGACACTGCTCCTGCATTTCAAGTCCAGAATATTCGGAAGTACCTATTAAGAGCCAAACCCGCTTGGTGAGACCCGTCGCGTTCCGCGCGTGAAATCCAAGCAACCGAAGCTGAAATATGCTGTCGAACGAAACTGCCATCAGGCGGAATGTTGGCGCATTCCCTTATCGTTGCGGCCATCTTTGCGCATTTTGAAATAAACTTCAACCTCAGATTACCGCAAGGAAATAGTCCTGAATGGTTGTCCCCGTTTTCCCGGTCATAACAATACGTAACGCAAATTCCTAAAGCAATTTATGATCGTATATCTATTCTCCCATGCCTTCTAAAGTCGCGCATTGAAGGCCGCGCGCATCTGCGGCGGGACATTGAGCAATGCGAGAGCCGCGGCAAGCTCGTCGCTCCAGCCGGCCGGCAAGGTCGATGGCTGCGCGAAATCATCGGTCCCGCTGAGAAAGTGCTGAACGGCGTGAAAGCCGAGTGCGCGATAGACCTCGAACTGCTCCTCGCTGAAAAATTGATCCAGCGTCGTCTCGTGCGGAAACGTCGGGTTCCGCCTCTTATAGTCCATGACGTAGTCGTTCTCGTCGCCGGTCAGCGATGACTTGATGTAGAGCAATATGCCCTTTTCATCCTCACCATATTCTATGATTCCGACGGCCGCATGGGGTCCTCTGAATTTTGCCGGCTCACCCCTGTTCGAGGCCATCTCCCTCGTCACTTCCAGGCTTCTCCTCTGGATATCCTGCCAAGGAAGCTCGATGCGAATGCCGAGGTCGATACGCGCCATGACCTGGAGCTTCACGAAGGCTTCAAACGTCATGCTCGGATCGGCTTCCGCGTCGACGGCCAGAATGACCTTACAGCGGCGGCGCAGCAATTCGTATATGCCGAGATTTTCCACATGGCCGCCATCGGTCAGATAGACATTCAGCTTCTTCTCGTCCAAGCGTCCGGCGGTCTCATTGGCAAAATACCATGTGCCGAAATTCGACCACCACCGGTTCCACCAGCGGCGCAACGCGTCGAGCTTTGCCGGATTGGCCAGCCAATAGCCGAGGCGGACGTTCAGCAAGGAAAGGCTGAAGGTCAATATTCTGACGGTGTGGTTTCCCATATTCGCCGACGCCGCCGCACCGGACGTCGCCATCGCCGTCGCAAGGCTGAGCGATGGAACGGCATCCTCCATCTCCTTAGTCGCCACATAGCGCGTTGCCTGGCTACCGATATGCAACGGGCTAAAGATGAAATTGTCGGCGTTGCGACCGCGCTTGTTGAGGGCCTTCGACCCGATCAAATTGATCGTCGTATTGACGAGAAGATAGGGCGAATAGGCCGCGCCCTGGTTCCAATGATCCCTCTTGGCATCGAACGGCTTCAACGACGAGAATTTCCACCGGTCGACATCAACCGACGGCTTGTTGCTTCCAAGACGCACACGCTCAAACAGGAAGGCCCGGCTGAGACGATCCCTGTAGAACTGGTTGAGCGAGTTGGAGTTAGGACCAATGAACAGGCAGACAAAGGCGAGTACCAAGGCGACCCACAGATAAAGCGAGCCGATCTCTCCGAGCCTCCCGATGGGAGGAATATGGTTGGCAACCAAGACGGATGCCGCGGAAAGCCACGACGGAGCGACGGGGGCGAGCGCAGGGGCGGAAAACTCAGCCACAGGCGTGATCGCCCAGAAACTGAGATAGAGATAGGAGACCCAGAGCAGCAGCGGCACGACAACGGCCGCAAGATAAAGAGCAATGCGGCTTGCGTATTTCTTCAGCGTTGCCGTCCAGGTCGCCTCTCCGAGTGCTGCTCTTGCGATGTTCGCGAGCTTCTGAGCCGCACCTATCAACACAAGGGCCGTCGGAAGCAGAACGCTGGCAAGCGCGGGTACGATATGCGCGATCGCCAGAAGGACGCCCTTCACGCTACCGCTTTCAACGCCAGCGATCGCAGCCGTAGCCGTCGTTGCCCCTTCGAACATGCCGCTGAGGATGAGTGGCTGCAGTTCGATGAGAAAGGCGCCGGCAATCGCCACCACGAGCCAGCCGAGAATCCACGCAAGTCGCTCTCGCGTCATCAGCCGGCTGGTCTGAAATGTCACGGAGGTTGCGATCGCGCTGACGAACATCAGGAAGAGGACGACGGCGGTAACATTGATCGTCAATGTAAAGGCTTCCAGGCCCTTGATGGTGATGAAAGGAAGCCAGCCGCCGCTCAGTGGAAAGCCGAAAATATCCGGCTGTCCCAAATCGATGGAACGAGGATTGCAGGCGACGGTGAACACAGCAAGAAGAAGCAGGGCAGGCAGGACGATCAGCGCGTTTACCAGCAATCCACGCATCAGCAGCGCCACGCTCGTCAAATAATCGATGGTTCCGTTGGGGACGAGGAAATTCGAATAGTTCCGCAGATGTTGGATTTCCGGCGTCTCCTGGGAATCGAGCTTGCTGGCGAAGGGAAACGTGTAGGGCTCCTGCATCATACCCGAGACGATGGATGTACCGATGTAGCAGCCGCCGGAAACCGTGGAGAAATAATCGAAAGCGTCGAAGACCCGTGGCTCGCCATTATGCGTGATTGCATCCAGCGCCTGCGAGACCCCTAAGCAAAAGGCGGCCGAGCGGATGCCGCCGCCGGAAAACGAAAGCCCCGTCAGGTTGCTGCCCGTCTCCATTCGGACCGTGCCGCGTTTGCCAGTCTCCGCACGATCCTGCGACAGTTTCGCCGGATGACGAGGGATGTGGAACCTCGCCCTCTCCGCGCCTTCCGTCGGGGGATGGCGCTCAGCCTGTTTTTCTTCCACGCCGCCATTTTGAAGTGACTGGCGCCGGAAGTTGATGACATCCAGCTCGCGTTTGAAGATCGCTTCGAAATCCAGGGTCATGCGTCCCACCAATCGCCAAGAATGGTTGTCGTTCAAATGCGCGCTGCAACTGTAGCAGAAATGTTCCGCGGCATAGGAAGCATTTTCCTCTGTCTGGAACTGGTGCAATGCCCGGCCACTCCCGGGCGCAAACAAAATATGACTTAAAAGGTCTTGTTTTTGATGCAGCGAAGAGGCTATACCGCCGACGTTTGCGCCCGGCCTGTCAGGCTACAGAACAATCAGGACCTTTCTTGTGACCCTATTGAAATCATTTCTCGCCGTTTCCGGTCTCTGCGCCGTGCTTGGCCTTACCGCAGCCCCGGCATTCGCCGCATCGAAATATCCGCTGACCATCGAAAACTGCGGCAGGCAGGTTACCTTCCAAAAGGCGCCGGAGCGGGCGATCGGCCTTGGCCAGAACAGCGCGGAAATCATGCTGCTATTGGGCCTTCAGGATAAGATGGCCGGCACCGCCTTCTGGCCGAGCAAGGTCTTGCCGCAGCTTGCCGAAGCCAATTCCAAAGTAAAACTGCTGACAGTCGAATTCCCGACCTTCGAATCGATCCTGGCGGAGAATCCCGATTTCGTGGCGGCGGCCTTGCCGAGCCTGATCGGGCCGAGCAGCAAGGTCGCCAAGCGCGAAGACTTCGACAAGGTCGGCATCCCGACCTATCTCTCACCCAGCACCTGCCTCAGCACCAAGGATGCCAAAGACCCATACGGCAGCCGCGCTCAGCTCTGGAACACGGACCTTCTCTTCAAGGAAATCGACGAGCTTTCGCAAATCTTCGATGTTGCCGATCGTGGCCAAGCCCTGATTGCCGATTTCAAGGCGCGTGAGGCCGCACTTCGCTCCAGCGTTTCGAAGGACGGCAAGAATCTCTCCTATGTCTTCTGGTTCTCGAGCCCCAGCCCGTCGGCCGACGCCTATCTCGGCGGCAAGAATGGCGCCTCCGGCTTTATCGCCGACCTGCTCGGAGGGCACAATGCCATCAACGCGGAAGCGGAATGGCCGACACTCGGATGGGAAAGCATCATCGCGGCCAATCCGGATGTCATCGTCGTCGCCAATCTCGACCGCAACCGTTGGGAACTCGACAAGTCCGAAGCCAAGATCAAGTTCCTGACCACTGATCCAGCCGTAAGCCAAATCGCGGCGGTCAAGAACAAGGCGATAGTGATCATGGACGGCCAGGCCATGAATCCGACCGTCCGGACGGTTTATGGCGCCGAACAGGTGGCGGAGCAGTTAAAGGCGCTTGGTCTTCTGAAGTGACCGAAACGCGTCGCTCACTTCAGCAGTTTCTTGCCTTCGGCATTCTGCTGCTGATTTCATTTGCCGTCATCGGTCTCGTCGTCGGCATCAGCGTCGGGATTGGCGATCTGCCGATCCCGCTCGCCACGACCTTTTCCGCCGTTACCAATCGCATGGGATGGACGGCGGTGGAGCTCAATAAGATCCATGAGGCTGTGATCTGGGACTATCGCCTCAGCCGGGCGCTGGTGGCCGTCTTCTGCGGCGCCGGCCTCGCACTCTCAGGAGCGATCATGCAATCGCTGCTGCGCAATCCGCTTGCCGAACCCTACGTTCTCGGCATCTCGGCCGGCGCATCGACAGGCGCCGTTGCGATTGTCATCCTCGGCGTCGGCGCCGGCGCGGTTTCCCTGTCCGCCGGGGCTTTTGCCGGCGCCTTCGCGGCCTTCCTCTTGGTCGCATTGCTATCGAACGGCACGCGCGGCGGAGCCGACCGCACCATCCTCGCCGGCGTCGCCGCATCGCAGCTTTTCAATGCCGCGACCTCCTATATCGTCACGACTTCGGGCAATGCGCAGCAAGCCCGCGATGTGATGTTCTGGCTGCTCGGCAGTTTCGGCGGCGTGCGGTGGCCGGAATTTACGCTGGTTTCGATCGTCGTCGGCATCGGGCTCGTTGCCTGTCTGTTTTATGCCCGCGTGCTGGACGCCTTCGCCTTCGGCGACGAGGCGGCCGCCTCGCTCGGCGTCAATGTCGCGAGGGCGCGGATCGCGCTATTCGTTCTGACGGCAATGATGACGGCGACGATCGTCAGCATAGTAGGCTCGATCGGCTTCTTCGGCCTCGTTGTGCCGCATGCGGCGCGCTTTCTCGTCGGGCCGCTGCATATCCGTCTTCTCCCGACCTGCGCCGTGGCGGGCGCGATCTTCATGGTGCTCGCCGACATTGCGTCGCGTGTCCTCGTTCCGCATCAGGTCCTGCCGATCGGCGTTGTCACGGCGCTGGTTGGCGTGCCCATCTTCTCGATCATTCTCTACCGGTTCCAGCGTGCGTCATGACTATTAAGGCAGATAACCTCGTCTGGAGAATCGGTAAGAAGACCGTTCTCGACGGCGTTTCATTTGAGGCACAGCCAGGCAAGATGCTCGGGCTGCTCGGACCCAATGGCTCCGGCAAGACCTCGCTTCTGCGTCTTCTCGCCGGTCTGAAGCGGCCACACTCCGGTCGCATCACGCTCGACCAAAAGGACATCGCAACGATCGGCCGACGCTCGATCGCTCGGCGCGTCGCCTTCGTCGAACAGCACGCCACGACCAATGCCAATCTGAGGGTAATCGATGTCGTAAAGCTCGGCCGGTTTCCGCACCTGTCTATGTTTTCGGGCTGGACTGCGGCCGACGAAAAAGCCGTCGAAGGCGCGCTCGAGCGCGCCGGCATGACGGAGAAACGCAATGATCGCTGGCAAAGCCTGTCGGGTGGAGAAAAACAGCGCACGCATCTGGCGAGAGCATTAGCGCAGTCCCCGAAGGAACTGATCCTCGACGAACCCACCAATCATCTCGACATCCAATATCAAATCAGTCTGATGCGGCTTGTCTGCACTCTTCCAGTTACCAGCATCATCGCTTTGCATGATCTGAACCATGCGGCCATGTTCTGCGACCAACTGATCATCATGCAACAAGGTAGGGTCGTCGCTTCCGGTGCGCCGGAGGTCGTGTTGACCGAGGACCTTCTGAGAGACGTCTTTTCCGTCGAAGCCCGCGTAGAGATGTCGTCTCATCACTTACGACCGCATATCCACTATCTTCGGTGAGGACTGCTTCCGCGCGCCATCCGGATCTCGCCGTGCAGATGCGGGCGGTGGGTCTCTCAAGAATTCTCCGGCCTCGCTTCGTTATCGCCACAAAATCTACCTTGGTGGAGTGACCTCAACGCATAGCGGAGTACACGATAATCGCGGCGGAGATTGCCGGACCATCAATCGGAAACTGTAACATCCAGCCTATCGCCGATGTTGCCATCGCCATAAATACTGACGTTGATCCAAATATCACCCTGAACGATCATGCTCGCAGCGGACGGCGAGATGGAACCGCTGGCAAGCATTGCTTCAAGCGTTTCACGGTTACGCTTGTCGGCGAAAAACTTGTCCGCTTCGTCTCCACGATCGCGGCGACCATAGACATAGAAGTTTGCTCGGTCTTGGCGGATGATCTGCCACGGTTCCCTGAGGCGAGCGCCACTGGAATTGTAAAGGTCGTCGCGGCCGATATAAGCGCGGTATGTTTCGATCAGATGATCCGATTTCGCGCGCGTAATCGTCGATTGAGCGGACGCCGGCGGAACAAAAACACCGGCAGCGATGAGTGCGATGAAAAGCGCCTTCATAAACATCCTTTCAAACTAGAAGTGGCGGCTCAGCACTCCCATACGACCGGCGCGTTAATAATGGATGACAATTTGATGGCTGTAGTCCTCCTCGGTGCGAGCGACCACCTTCTGTGGTCTGCCGCTTTCCAACCACCGCACATTCCGCTGCGTATCCATCACGTTCTGGCCACTGTCCAATTGAAACTGATTGACCAGATCCCGCAGGCGGCTCGCCTCGGAGGACAACGAGGCGGCAGCGGCCGTCGACTGCTCGACCATCGCCGCATTTTGCTGGGTCGCCTGGTCCATCTGATTGACCGCCGTGTTAATTTCGGCAAGTCCAGTCGACTGCTCGCGCGCCGAGGTGGCAATTGCATCCATGACCTGGTTGATCTGGGCAACGTACTCACCGATCGACTTCAGCGACGCTCCGGTTTCGAGAACCAGTTTCACGCCATTTCCCACTTCCGTCGATGACTTCTGAATAAGTCCCTTGATCTCCTTGGCAGCCTGCGCGGCACGCTGGGCAAGCTCGCGGACTTCCTGGGCGACCACTGCGAAACCTTTACCCGCCTCACCCGCCCGCGCGGCCTCGACACCGGCGTTGAGCGCCAACAGGTTCGTCTGGAAGGCGATTTCATCGATTACGCCAATGATATTCGAAATCTGCTGCGAACTGTCCTCGATGCGCCGCATGGCTTGCTCTGCTTCCGATACTACCGTTGCCGACCGCCGGGCGCTGACATCGGCTTCTGCGGCGACATTGCGCGCCTCGTCGGTGCGTTTCGTCGCCATAGCGACATTCGACGTCATCTCGTCCAAGGCGGCAGCGGTCTCTTCGAGAGAAGCTGCCTGTTGTTCGGTGCGCTTGGAAAGATCCTGGGCACCAGATGCGATTTCACCGGTGCCATTGTCTATGCTGTGTACCGTCTGCAGCACCGCGCCGATCGTCACGCCCAGTTGACGGAGCGAAGCATTGAAGTCCTCGCGCAGCGCCTCGTATTCGGCCGCAAATTGCTCCGAAAGCTGAAATGATATGTCGCCTGCCGCCAGCCGCCGGAGGCCCCCGCCCAATGTGGTGGTCGCGAAGCGCAACTGTTCGGCCTCCCTTTCGGCGCGCTGCTGGGCTGCCGCGCGTGCCGCCTCGCTCTCGCTACGGGATGCAGCCGCCTCCTTCTCGAGCCTGACGACATTAAGAGCATTCCGGCGGAAGACTTCGACGGCACAGGCCATTTCGCCCACTTCGTCGGCGCGGCCGGCATAGGGGATATCACTATTGAGGTCGCCATCCGACAAACGCCCCATGGCGGATGCGATTCGACGGATCGGATTGGCGATGCCTGATATCGCAAACACAATGCCAGCTATGGCGATGAGTATCGCGAGCAGGGCGATCGTAGCCGTCAACGCAAAAGCGGACTTCGCGGAGGCGTCGCTCGCTGCCACAAAGCTTTCAGCCTGGTTGAGAATGAAGGCGACCAGATCCGCCACCCCCTTGTTCACCTGTTCGGCCTGCAGCTCCATATTCTCCTTGAAGAAGCGGGTCGCTTCGGATGGCTTGCCGCTATTTTGCAGCGCGATCATTTGCTCCGCCAATCCGCTATATCTGCTCAGTTCCGGCTTGATCTGATTGATCAGCTCGCGCCCACGCTCGGTGCGTACGCCCTTTTCGTATTCGATAACGACCTTCTCGAGTGCAGCGGCAGCGGCGTCGATCTGTTGCTTTCCCGTGTTCCGCTCCTCCGCAGTGTCTTCGAGGAGATATTGGGCATAGACCAGTTTCAGATTGAGAAAGTTGCCCTTGATCTCGCGAGCCGTCACAAGTCGATGCATCCAGAAGGTGCCAATCTGCTCAGCATTGGCGCTGAGCGTGGAAATCGTGCTCAGCGAGACATAGGATAGGCCGACGATGAATATACTGATGATCGCCAGCTTTAAGATCAGGGCTTGCTTGATGCTTGGACGTTTCATGCGGGTCTCCAATCGAAGGCACTCGGGATAACCGGCTTGGTGGTCGGTCAAAATGTCGCACCAGATAGATAATTTCGGATTAACTTCCCCTTGATTTTCAGGGGATCTCACGAAATCGTCGGCGATGACGGGCTTAGCCACCCACGCCGAATTGCGGATAGCAATCAGAAATTGCTCAATGCCATAGCCCGAAAACGAGACTACAACCGAAGGCGTCATTGCCCGCTAATCCTGCCTAGTCACCGCATAGCTTCGTCATATACTGAAGCGATGGGGGAATCAGACGGGCTGGAGGAACCTTGTCATCGAATTCGTCAACGCTTGCGCCGCTTAAGCACGAGACCTATCGCAGGATCTGGTTCGCGAGCCTTGCGTCGAATTTCGGCGGGCTGGTCCAAGCCGTCGGCGCCGCCTGGATGATGACGACCATCACTTCATCGGAAGACATGGTGGCGCTGGTCCAAACCTCGACCGCGTTGCCGATCATGCTGTTTTCGCTGGTTTCCGGCGCCCTTGCCGACAATTTCGACCGCCGCCGCGTGATGCTGACGGCGCAGTGCCTGATGCTGACCGTTTCCGTAATCCTGACTTTATGTGCCCTGCTTGGCTGGATCACCCCCTGGCTGCTTCTGCTCTTTACCTTCCTGATCGGTTGCGGAACGGCGCTCAACAATCCGTCCTGGCAGGCGTCGGTCGGAGACATGGTGCCCCGTGAGGATCTGCCGAATGCCGTGACGCTGAACAGCATGGGCTTCAACATGACCCGAAGCGTCGGCCCAGCGATCGGTGGCATCATCGTTGCGGCTGCCGGCGCTGCCGCCGCCTTTGCCGTCAATGCCGTCAGCTATTTTCCGCTCATCTACGCGCTGATGCGCTGGAAGCCCGCCCTCCCCACATCGACGCTGCCGCGCGAAAATCTGGGCAGCGCGATCTTTGCGGGGCTCCGTTACATCTCGATGTCGCCGAATCTCGAAAAAGTGCTTGTCCGCGGCTTCATCTTCGGTGTCGGAGCAAGCTCGGTGCTCGCCCTTCTGCCGATCGTCGCGATCGATCTGGTTTCCGGCGGACCGCTCACCTACGGCTTCATGCTTGGCTCCTTCGGCATCGGAGCGATCGGCGGTGGCGCGCTCAATGCCCGGCTTCGCGAGGCGCTGAGCAGTGAGACGATCATCCGCTACGCCTTCGCCGGATTTGCGGGCAGTATGGCGCTGACGGCGTCGAGTCCCTTCGTAATCCTTACCTGCACCGGTCTGCTCGTTTCGGGGGCCTGCTGGGTGCTGGCACTTTCGCTGTTCAATACGATCGTCCAACTATCAACACCGCGCTGGGTCGTCGGCCGCGCCCTGTCGCTTTATCAGACAGTGACGTTTGGCGGCATTGCCGGCGGCAGTTGGCTCTGGGGTATTGCAGCCGATCGATATGGTGTCTCGAATGCGCTTTACGGCTCGGCCGCGGTCATGCTGGTCGGCATTGCCATCGGTCTGCGTTTCTCCATGCCGGCCTTTGCCTCGCTAAATCTTGATCCGTTGAATCGCTTCATCGAACCTTCCCTTGGCCTGGACATCAAACCGCGCAGCGGCCCGATCGTCATCCTTGTCGATTATCAGATCAGCGACGACGACCTGCCGGAATTTCTGACATTGATGGCCGAACGGCGGCGGATTCGTATCCGCGACGGCGCCAGAAACTGGGCACTGATGCGCGATCTGGAAAAACCCGGCATCTGGACGGAAACCTACCACACACCGACCTGGGTGGAATATATCCGCCACAACCAGCGGCGCACGCAGGCGGATGCGGAAAATACCGATCGGCTGCGGGCTCTCCACGGCGGCAATGACCCGCCGCATGTGCATCGCATGATCGAGCGCCAGGCCATTCCACCCTCGGACGACGTCTTCCACAAGACGCCGATCGACCTACATCATTGAAGGCGACATCCCTGCTCTATCGCTATGACGCTGAGGCAAAACTCGCTGGTCTTGCTGTGAGCATCGATGGCATAATCGCCGCCGCCCAAAAACGGCGGGAAATGGAGCGGGAGGGAAGACATGGTGGACTGGCGAACCGATGAAATGCCGGAGGACGGAACCGTCATCTACCGGCGCATAATCCAACCATATCGCTTTTTACCTTATAAGCCGAACAGCGATGAGGCCAAGCGCGGCAAGAGGGGCCGATGGCAGGTCATGGACGAGGCCGGTGGTTGGGACAATTGCGGCGAACCGCTGGGTACCGAATGGACCGCCGAGAACCCCTTCAAGACTGCCGAAGGTTAGGCATTTGCGCCGCAACCACAAAAAATCCCTCCACCGGGCGCCGGCAGAGGGAAGTCAGGTCATAGTGCTCGTCCGGGCATTACCCGGAACTGCACTTTGCGGTGCCGAACCGACGCATGTCATTTAAGTATTTTAATCGCTTACTGGATCGCCGTTCGGGCGATCAAGGGCAAGCAGCGATGAAAGGTGATTACCATGAGCCGTGTTTTCGTTACAGGATCCACCGATGGTCTCGGCTTGGCGGCCGCGCGTGCCCTCATGGATGACGGCCATGAAGTCGTATTGCATGCACGGTCACGCGACAGAGCTTCGGCTGTCGCCCACTTGAAATCCAGGGCTTTGGCAGTCGTCATCGGCGATCTCAGCAGCGATGCGGAGACGCGGTCCATTGCGGATCATGTCAACGAGATCGGGCGTATGAACGCTATCATCCACAATGCCGGCATCTACCTCGAGAGAAGCCGCGGAGAGACGGCCGAAGGCCATGCGAAAATCTTGGCGGTCAATACGCTCGCGCCTTACCTACTCACGGCCCTGATCGAACGACCCGATCGCTTGGTCTACCTCAGCAGCGGCATGCACCAGAGCGGCGGCGGGTCCATCGATGATATCGACTGGAAACAACGCTCATGGAATGCAAGCCAGGCCTATTCGGAAAGCAAGCTACATGTCGCCACGCTCGCAGCCGCCGTTGCACGCCACTGGCCGGAGGTCCTCAGCAATGCGGTAGACCCCGGCTGGGTACCGACGAAGATGGGCGGGGTCGGAGCGCCCGATGATCTTCAGATGGGCCATCAGACACAGACCTGGCTCGCGACAAGCGACGATGAAGCCGCCAAGATCAGCGGCGCCTATTGGTACCATCGCCAACGACGCCAGCCCGCCGCAGGGGTCACGGACCCGGCGTATCAGGACAGGCTCATGGACAAGCTGGCGGATATGACAGGTGTAAAGCCGTTCAAGGCGTAGCGTATAGATCCCGGAAAAAGGCGCCGCGATGACCGAGGCGACAAAGCTTCTCAGGATGAGAGATAGACTGGCCGGTGTATAAAAGGAACGCGCCGGGGCTCAACTGACCGTCACGCTGGGCCATATCATTCTCTTTCTCAAAGGCTACTTAGCCAAACTTCAGTGCAGCCCAAAGGCGTTCAACAGTTGTTCGCGAAACCTGACGAAGCGCGCCTCGCTGCGGTTGCGCGGCCGCGGAAGGTCGATCTCGATCTCGCGGGTGCGGCCACCCTTTTCCTTGGAGAGGATGAGGACCCGGTCGGCGAGATAGACCGCCTCCTCAAGATCGTGCGTGACGAGGATCATCGTCACTTTCTCCTCCCGCCAGATGCGAGCGAGCTCTTCCTGCATGGTGATCTTGGTCATGGCGTCGAGCGCGCCGAAAGGCTCGTCGAGCAGCAGGATTTCAGGCTTTACGGCCAACGCCCGGGCGATGCCGACACGCTGAGCCATGCCACCCGAAAGCTGCGACGGCAAGGCGTCGGCGAATTCGCCGAGGCCGACGAGCTGGACATAGTGGCGCGCACGCGCACGCGCCTCGGCCTTCCTGAGACCTTGATTTTCGAGCGGGAAAGCGACGTTGTCGAGCACTGTGAGCCAAGGCAGAAGCCTTGGCTCCTGAAAAATGACGGCGCGATCTGTGCCGACGCCGTGAACGGGCTGGCCATCGATCAGCACATCGCCTCTATCCGCATTCTCGAGCCCGGCGAGAACCCTGAGCAGAGTCGTCTTGCCCGAACCCGAAGCGCCCACGATCGCCAGGCTTTCGCCGGCGCGAATGTGGTTGCTGACCCCCTGCAGCACATTAAGATGGCGGCCGTTGATCGAGTAGGATTTGGAGAGGTTCTTGATCGTCACCTCTCCGCGCAAGGTTGGTTCAGCGACAGCCATCGGCCCGCTCCTCAGTTGCCGGCGACGGCGAAGTTCGCCGGATCGTAGAGAATGTCTTCCGCCTTGAGCTGGCCAGGCTTCAGAACGCCGCCGCGAGCGAGAATGTCGATCCAGAATTGCAGGTCGCGCGGCACGGCCTTGCCGCCTTCGCGCACGCCATAACCTGTGAAATATTGCGCAATATCCGCATTCTCGCCGCGCGAGGCCAAGACCTTGGCGATTACTGCCTTGGTCTCTTCAGGGTGAAGACGCGCGTATTCGAGCGCGGCCTGCGACTTCTCAACGAAGATCTTGGCCGCTTGCGGGTGTTGCTTGATCCAATCGCGGCGCAGCACCGTAAAGCCGCCGGCGATTTCACCGAGCACGTCCGTGTCGCCAAAGATCTTCTGAAGACCACCGTTTTTCAGTGCCACGCCTTCATAGGTCTTCTGCCAGTAGCCGAAAGCCGTCACATCGACCTGCTTGGAGCGCAGAACCTGTTCGAGCTGAGGACCCGGAACGACGACGAGCTTCGCCGCATTTTCCGGCAGGCCGACAGAATGCAGCGCTTCGCGCACGGTATAATCGAGATGGGCGCCAAGCGTATTGACGGCGATCGTCTTGCCGGCCAGATCCTTGATCGATTTGATCGGGCTGCCGTCAAGCGAATAGAAGATGCTCTCGGTTACCTTGTCGATGCCATTCGAGGGATAGGCTGCGACGAAATCGTTGCCGCCGGCGATCGAGTTCAGCACCGCGGCGGTCGCAGCACCGCCGACCTCAACGTTGCCCGACGCCAGCGCGAAGAGGGAGGCCGGACCGCCCTGGGCATAACCGACATCCTTTACCGTCACGCCGGTGTCCTTGAAATAACCGAGCGCATCGGCAAGTTCATGAGCGGCAAGACCGCCCTGGCTTGCGAGGTAGCGGATGGTGACCTGATCTGTCTCGGCAGCGAAGGTAGCACTTGCCGGGACGGCCAGAAGCATGCCGGCTGCGACTGCGGCGATACCGAAAGAACGACGCGAAATCTGCATGTGAACTCCATAGATCGGATGAGATGGAAAATGGTGGCGCGTTTCAGGCTTCAGTCTCGAGGATTGGACCAACGGCAGAGCCGAGCCTGCAATGCCTCGAGGATGAAATTCGCCGACAGTCCGAGAAGTGCGAGCAATAGAATCGCCGCGAACATCAACGGGATCTGGAAATTGTACTGGGCATTCATCACCTGAAATCCGACACCGGAATTGGCGCCGATCATTTCCGCGGCGATGAGCAGCAAAAGCGAGGTGGTGGCACTCAGCCGCAACCCAACAAAGATCTGCGGCAGGGAAGCCGGCAGGACGACGCGGCGAAACACGGTAAGCGGCTTGGCACCGTAGACACGCGACATTTCCACCAGCTTTGGGTCTACTTGCTTGACTCCCCCAATCGTGGCGAGAAGTGTTGGGAACAGCGTCGCCCAAAAGATCACAAAGATTTTTGACGCTTCGCCAAGGCCGAGCAACAGGATGAACACGGGATAGAGCGCCAGTGCGGAGGTCTGTCGAAACAGTTGCAGGATCGGATCAAGGCTGCGCTCGATAGTTCGGACCTGCCCCATGAACAGCCCGAGCGGGATGCCGACGCCGACTGCTGCGCCAAATGCAATACCGGCGCGCTGGAGGCTGATGGCGATGTCGCCCAGCAGCGGGCCGCCGCTGACCCCGTCCCAGAGCGCTCGCAGGATCGCATCCGGCGGCGGCAAGACCGCGGGGTTGCTCCAGCCGAGCGAGGGCGAAATTTGCCAGAGAGCAACAAAAGCGATGATCAGGCTATAGCGCGAGATGAAACCGCGCAACAGCGCCCCTGCTTCCCGTACCAGCCTGCTCTGCGAGAAATATGGTGCGCGATAGCTCGCAAAAATAGCCTGTTGTTCAGTTTCAAGCGCCATGAGCTTTTCCCCTATCCTGTCTCGGTTATTCGGCAGCTTCCGTATAGGCGGTGGCCCAACGGCTCTGCGGGAAAGGCAGGCCCAGATTTTCGCGGAGGGTCTTGCCTTCATACGCAGTGCGGAACAGACCGCGGCGCTGCAGCTCGGGAATGACGAGTTCCACGAAATCATTGAGACCGGTGGGCAGCCACGGCGGCAGGATGTTGAAGCCATCCGCGCCTTCGTTTTCGAACCATTCCTGCAGAGTATCCGCGACCTGGACCGCAGAGCCGACGATGGTGAAGTGGCCACGCGCGGAAGCGATCCACTGGTAAAGCTGCCGGATGGAGAAATTGTTCTCGTCCGCAATGCGGCGGATCAGTTCCTGGCGGCTTTTCATGCCCTCTGTCGGCGGCGCCGGAGGCAGCGGGCCGTCGAGATCGACGCCCCGAAGATCCAGCTCGCCGCCGCTCAGCGCATTAATCAACGCCAGCCCATCCTCTTCGATGATCAGGCTTGTGAGCTGCTCGTATTTTTCGCGCGCCTCTGCCTCCGTGCGGCCGATAAAGGGTGAGACGCCCGGCATGACGAGCACATGCGAGGGGTCGCGACCAAAGCTGCGCGCACGCGTCTTGATATCGCGATAGAAGTCCTGAGCGGTCTCAAGCTTGTGGTGTGCCGTGAAGATAACTTCCGCGCTGGCCGCTGCCAGTCCTCGCCCGTCTTCCGACTGGCCAGCCTGCACGATGACGGGATGTCCTTGGGGTGACCGCGGGACATTCAATGGGCCCTCGACCTTGAAATGCTCGCCGCGGTGATCGGTGCGGTGCACCTTGTTGATGTCAAAATAAACGCCGCTTGCGCTATCGCGAATGAAGGCATCGTCGTCAAAGCTTTCCCAAAGCTTCTTGACGACCTCGACATGTTCGGCCGCCCGCTTGTAGCGGGCCGCATGGGGCGGCTGCCGGTCGAGACTGAAATTTTTTGCGGCGGCTTCCGTGGCGGTGGTGACAACGTTCCAGCCGGCACGGCCAGCGGAGATCAAATCGAGCGAGGCGAACTTGCGCGCAACGGAGTAAGGCTCCTCATAGGTCGTGGATGAGGTGGCGATAAAGCCGATGTTCTTCGTAAACGGCGCCAGCGCCGAAAACAGCGTGACCGGCTCGAAACCGACTACCCGCGCATTTCCGCCCTCAATGCCGGCGCCGAAGGCAATCGCAAGGCCGTCTGCCAGGAAATAGGCATCAAAGAGGCCGCGTTCGGCTGCCTGCGCGAGTTCGATGTGGAACTTGAGATTGACCGCCCCGTCGACCGGCTGGTCCGGATGGCGCCAGGACGCGATATGCTGGCCGCCGCCGGGAAGAAATGCACCAAGCTTGATCTGTCTCGTCATGAGTTCCTCTCCGCATTTTGAGTTTTAGCCGGGCCAAAAGCCGTATGTTAAGTATTGCGGTATAATCGATGGATTTAATAGGCTATCTGTTTTGCGACCGTCGGTCTGATGGAGAAAGTTTTTCCAGAAGCTGGAGAAATAGGGAATTTGTCGCCCACCGATGAGGCAGCCGACTATGCCAGTCGGTCATGGCAACATCCACGCCTTAGGTCGCGCTAAATAACTTCTCGCCACGCCTGCGCGCTCGCGTCTTGGCTTTCATAATCGGCCGACTATATCATCCTGTTATAGGATCGTTTGCCTTGCGGAGTTTGTTTTGGCTGTTGCGTTTACAAAAGAGGAAAGTGCGGAAACGGCGGCGGAGACGCAGCTTCCCGACCGCGCTATCTCGCCCTATCAAAACCTCGTCACCGAAGCAGGATTGAGGGCGCTCAACGCCGCGCTGCAGGAGGCCCGCGAACAATACGAAGCCGCAAGCGCTGTCGAGGATGTAAACGAGCGGCGGCGCCAAACGGCAGTACCCCTTCGCGATCTGCGGTATTTCAACGAGCGGGTTCGCACTGCTGAGGTGATAGCGGCCCCAACATCCAATGAGACCGTCGCTTTCGGCAGCACTGTCACCTTCAGCCGCGATGACGGGCGCGTGCAGACCTATCGCATCGTCGGGGAAGACGAAGCCGAGCCCAAACAAGGGACGATCTCTTATGTTTCACCGGTCGCCCGGTCCCTGATGGGAAAATCTGTCGGCGACGCAGTCATGGTCGGCGACCATGAACTGGAGATCGTATCGATCACTTGAGGGTATCGCTTGCGGGAGCACCCGCAATAGCCCGGTGCTCCCGTCTCTGGCCGT
The DNA here is from genome assembly GCF_002944315.1 of Rhizobium sp. NXC24. NCBI lineage: Bacteria > Pseudomonadati > Pseudomonadota > Alphaproteobacteria > Hyphomicrobiales > Rhizobiaceae > Rhizobium > Rhizobium sp. NXC24. Next base: position 308,362 of record NZ_CP024314.1, on the reverse strand, counting down.
TTTAACCCGCGTGCTTCTCTGGCATAGCCGAGGAGTGATGCGACGAGATCAGCCACTTCCCGTTCTTGAATTCGTAGGTGAACGTATAGCGCGCCGGGACCTTGGTCCCGCCCTTCAAGGTGAAGGTGTAGATGCCGGTATCGAGCGCGTCGTTGCAGCCGATTTTGATCGTGCGGCTGTTGATTTTCCCTTGCGGATGCTTCTTCAGGAAGTCCACGAAGTATTCCTTGCGCTCCTGCTGCGTCAGCCGCGGCTTATTCGACAGGGTCGGCAGGAGGACGGCGTCGGGCGCGTAGTTTTCGACCACCTTTTCTGGGTCCAACGTGGCCAGCGAGGCGTTCCAGCGATCAAACAACTGCTCCACCTGAGGTTTGGTGATCGGCGCGCACTCTTCGGCAAGGGCCGGCGGCGCCATAAGAGCAATCACGGAAGCGGCAAGCAGATATTTTTTCATGTCAATCTCCCTCAAATGATTTGTCTTTTCCGGCGCTATTCACGTCGACTATCCAGAGATGCTTTGCCGCCCGCCGCGTCGCGTCTGCCGCATGGCCAATGCATTTTGGCGGGTGGCTTGCGATCCAAGGCACGTCGAAGTTTAAACAACAAGAATTCGTGGAAGGCGCAGGTAACGATAGCATAACATCGCCCATTCGCGAATTGGGCGTATCGATCGCGATGCTAGCTTTGCCGGGTCGAACGGTCCCGTGTCCTCCGCACGTTGCCTGCCGCGCTATTCTCAGCCGGCGCCGCAGGCCGCGTGATAGTCCGCGAGGCTTCTCGTCACCCGCCAAATCAAAACCTCTTCCGGATCGAGTGGCGCTTCGGCAAATTGCTGAGCGGCCGGCATGTGCTGCCAGAACAGCGGCACAGGTACGAGCCGCCCCCGCAGCGCGTCGTAAAGCCGTTCGACTGCAGACTGGGCGTCCGGCGACGTCCAGTAATATCGGATCCGGTCGGAAAGCGAGTAGTGCCTCAGCCATCGCTTCTCCCCTTCCGTTCCGTGGTAATGACGGTTCCAATTGTCCGGGTGCGCTGACATCAAGGCTTCCATCGCCGCATGGAGCGGGCGCTCACCGTAGCCCGGCACGAGATCGGAGGCGATCAAATCCAGTCCGTAAAGGGCTTCGCGCAATACAAATGTCAGTTCAGGACCAACCTTCAGAATAGGAAAGCCATCCTCTACCAGCGCACCGAGCGACCGCGTACCCTGGTAGTCGGTCGAATGCGCTTCGAACACGAATTGCGGCTCGTCGGTCAGAACCTGTTGGAGGGTTTCGATCTTGCTGCGATCATAAAGTATTACATTGTGGTTCCCGAACTCGACACCCGGCTGGACGACCAAGCCGATGGCGCGTGCAAATGCTTCCTGCAGACCCGCCTTTTCAAAGACTTGACGATGCACATCGATCGTCTGCCTGGCGGCAGACGCCGCGGTCGGTTCGATGGCGGTAAGGGCATGATCCGCACCGCCGGGCGGCGGAACTTCGGTGCCGAGGATATAGACGGGCATCGCGCCGCCGTTGCGCCTCGCCGAGGCTTCGGCGACCGCCGCAAGACGCGCCGCGCGATGCGCCGTGGTTTCGTCGTCAAGCGCCTGGGGTTCGCCCAAGCAGCCCATCGACGCATCAAGGTGAATCTTGCGAAATCCGGCCTCAACATATGCGGCGACCATTTTCTCCGCTTCGGCCATAGCCTCTTCGGCTGGACGGTCTCGCCACGGGTTCGGACCGAGATGGTCACCACCGAGCACCACGAGATGACCGGGGCAACCCTCTTCTTTTGCGAGCTTCTCAACAAGCGCGGCAAAGTCCTTGGGCGTCATTCCGGTATAGCCGCCGCGGTGATTGACCTGATTGCACGTGGCCTCGATCAAGACGGTACTGGCATGCTGGCGTCCATGGCGAAGTGCCGCACGCAACACGACGGGATGGGCGGAACATACGGATGTGATCCCCCTCGGACGGCCTGCAATCCTGAGTGCGGCCAGTTCGCTAAGATGGATCTGCATCAGGGAACGCCTTTCCGTTGCGGAGATGAATGCATCGAGTTCTTCACGAGTGCCGGCTCCTTCCATCGGGCCGCGCACGGTCACGTTTCGCGCGCCAGCCGCCGCAGCATAAGTGAGAGCGTCTTGCGCCGGCATGCCGAGCCGGCGGCAGGTGAGATAAGCGCCACCGAAACAATCTCCAGCACCCGTAGGATCGATCTCTTCGACGGCGAAAGCCGGTATATCGATGCGCTCTCCTTGCCCGTTGAAATAGGTCGCGCCGGCAGCTCCGCGCTTGAGTACGATTTCCTTCACACCAAGTTCGAGCAGACGCCGGACCGCATTGTCTTCGCCTTCCACACCGGCCGCCCGTTCCAGTTCCTCGCCGGAAGGCAGAAGCAGATCCGCAGCCGCAACGAGCTTCGCAAATCGACGCTCGGTGTCTTCGTCGAGCCTCAGCTCTTTCCGGATGTTCGGATCGACCGAAAGCGTGCCGCCGCGGGACTTGATGACGTCGACCGCCTTGTCGATGACGTCTCGGGCGCTTGGCATGGAGAGTGCGGAACCCATGACGTGCAGATGTCCGCTGCGATTGATGAGATCGCTGACGTGCCGGGTCCATCCGAAGCGCGCGGCGGCGGATTTTGCGATGTTGTAAACGAAATCTCGCGATCCGTCCTTGCGGTAACGGACGAAGGCGCTGCCCGTAGGGTATTCGGGATCGATCGATATGGCCGAGACATCGACGCCGTCGCGCTTGAGCCGATCGGTATTCACCCGCCCGAAATCGTCGTCGCCCACGGCGCCGACCATGGCCGCGCGACCTCCGAGGCGCCCGCACTGCGATATGAAGATTGCCGGCGCGCCGCTGGCGAACGGTCCGATTAGGGGCTGCGCATCGCGGAACCCATCGCCGACCGTCGTGGCCACGATCTCCACAAGGATTTCTCCTACGCACACGGTAGGACCCAGTTCGTCGGGAGCCAGTATTGAAGCCATTGCAATCCTGCTTTCGATAGCTGTTGTTATTACCAGGCCGCAATTAGCCCAATCTCGAGAGACGCCGTAGTCTCTTGAGGGATTCGACGAGCAGCCGTTCATTTGCCAGCATTCCTTTCAGATGGGTTCTTGCCAAGCGCTCGACCAACTCTTCTCCTTTGGGAGTGAGGCCGATCAGCACGCTTCGCTTGTCTTCTTCCGAGGGAATGCGGACGGCGAACCCTGCCGTCGCGAGCCTGTCCACGAGCTGCACCGCACCGTGATGCTGCAGGAGCATTTGATCGGCAAGTTCGCGCACCATAATCTGACTTCCAGGCGCGACCTTGATCACCAACAGCGCCTGATATTGCTGGGATGTCACTCCCGCCTCGGAAACCGCGGCTTCGCTGAAAGAAAGAAATAGCCGCATGGCGAGCCTGACGCCCGCAAGGCCTTCGTAGATGCCCGGATCCAGGGGCTGGGTCTCAAGTTCGTTTTTGTTTGACCGACTGGACCGCTTTCCCGAGGGCATGCACATTTTTCCTTTATTTATATCATGGCATGATATATTTTCATGACGTCCGCATTGGGAGGACGTTCGCGGGCGCGCCACACTGAGCGCTTAGGCTAGGTCCATATGCGCCGCGTGCCACCACACGCAGCGCTCGCGAACCTTATCCCAAAACTTCGTGACTGAAAGGGGCATCGCTTGGACGATCTCAATGTCAATATCGATGGATCAATCGTATTGGATCGCGACGTACGGTTCTTTGGGTCTATCGCCGGCACGGTAACGGTTCCCGCCGGCCGACGGTTCGAACTCCATGGAAGCATCGGGCACGATCTCATTGTTGAGAAGGGTGCGTTCGTGATCATTCGCGGAACGATCCACGGCAAGCTGATCAACAAGGGGGGAGATGTCGTGTTGAGCGGATCTGCAGGGCATATCCAAGATCTGGATCCCGCCAGGCCAATCCAGAAGGAAGCCTGATTCCGCTTTCGGTTCCTGAATCTCGGATAATCGAGGCTGCGGAATCTTTGGCGGATATTTGCAATCACTCGTCAGCAACGGCACACTGCAAAGAGGATCTATGTGACCGTTTATCTCTGGGCACTCTATCGGCCACGCATTGAACCCAAAAAGGGCTTTGGCGACTTAGGATATCTCATTCGGTGGCTGGAAAAACAGAGGCTTCCCGGAGAGGCGCCTTCAGATTGGGTGGTGATGCTGCTCAAAATCGCCGAAAACGATGGCCGATCTGTTTATGTCCACGACAACGGAGGCCCGGACGAGTGGACGCTGACACTCAACCGTGTTGACGCTCTGCCAAGATGCTGAGCAGAGCAGAAGCGGGAATTATGCTGTCGAGATTACGAATGGATCAATCCAGCCCGTTTCGCAGCTTATCTCCGATAAGCTGCCGGGATGGCATGAATTCGTTTTGGAGCGCTTTGGCGGTGGTTTCGGTTCTGGCCATCTCGGCGCATGCACAAGCGCTGCGGCCAAATCCTGCACCGAATCGCTTGAACGATTGCACCGACGTGGTGGAAGACGTCCTGTCGAAGACAAGGGGTCGGCTGCTATCGTTTCGCCAAGGCGACGAAAAATGCACTGTGATCATTCTCTTGCAAAAGGATGGCGAGCGTCCGGAGAAGATCATCCTGCATATCGATCGCAGTCAGGCATCCGCAGACGCTGAATAATGTTTCGGTTCCGCGCGGTACCATCGGCAGTGTCTTTTTACCGGCCGGAGATTTCCAAGGAAGAGCCGAGCGCACTGCAGCGCCTTGCGCTCGGCTCGCGCTCATTTTCCAGGCAACGCCTCGATCGCGTCGAACACGCGGGCCGTATAGGTGAGCGCAGCGCCTGCGTTGAGCGCGATGGCCACTCCCAGCGCTTCGGCGATCTCGCCCTTTGAAGCCCCGAGTTCGACCGCCTTCTTCGCGTGAACGGCGATGCACCCATCGCAGCGCGTCGTGACCGCAACTGCCAGAGCGATGATCTCGTGCATCTTCGGCTCCAGTATAGCAGTCTTGTTGCCGCTGCCTTCGATCACATGCAAACCGGTTAAGACGTCCGGGCTCAGCTTGGCGAACTCGCCGACACGGCCGATCAAGGCGTCACGGTAGGCATTCCAATCCTGCATATTGCTCATTTCGGCTCCTCACTGGCGGCCGGCGGTGACGCCGCCATCGACGGGAAGGACCGTCCCGGTGATCCACGACGCCTGCTCGGAAGCGAGGAACAGGATAGCCTCGGCAACATCGCGCGGCTGACCATTGCGGCCGAGCGGATGGAACGAATTGAACGTAGGCAGAACCTGCTTGACCTGATCGTCCGACAGGAAAGTGTTGTAAACAGGCGTCTCGACGACGGCCGGCGCGACGGCGTTGATGCGGATGTTGTAGGGGGCAAGCTCGATAGCAAGGTTGCGGACCATGGCGTGCACGCCGGCGTTAGCGGCGGAATAGGCGGCCGACGGGGTCGCCCCGATCGCTTGGATGGCCCACATGGAACCGGTCTGCACGATAGCGCCGCCCTTGTCCTTCATCGCCTTGGCGGCGGCTTGGGCGGTAAAGAACTTACCCTTGAGGATAGTATCCAGATACCAGTCGTAGTCCGCTTCCGTCAGCTCGAGGAACGGCGTCGGGTTGAAGACGCCGGCATTGTTGACGAGGACGTCGAGCCTGCCGAAACGCGAAACGGCGGCGTCAACGAGTGCCGCTCCGGTTTCGGGCAAGGCGATGTCGCCTGCGGAGACGACGACTTTAGTGCCGCTTGGATCGATTTCTCGCGCCGCGGCTTCAAGCTTACCGAGATCGCGCCCGTTGAGGGCCACTCTCGCGCCTTCCCCGATAAAACGAGCTGCCGCTTCCTTGCCGATGCCGGACCCACCGCCGGTAATGGCGACGACTTTATCTTTAAATCTCATTGCCTATCTCCAATTTGCCTATCTAACGTTAGATAGATATGGGGCATATAGTTGTTGCGTCTCCCATGCGCAAGCCCTATCTAACACTAGATAGAGAGGACGTGCGTAATGAACGATACAGCAAGTGCAATCCTGGACGCGGCCGAAGAAAGGATTCGCAGTGCAGGGTATAGTGGTTTCAGCTTCCGCGATGTCGCCGCCGACGTCGGCGTGAAGGCTTCCTCCGTGCACTACCATTTCCCGGCTAAGGAGAAGCTGGCTGCAGCGGTCGCTCGCCGCTACACGGATCGCTTTCTGGAAGCGGTGGAGAATGAGTTGGCTCAGGGCACGGACGTCGTCCAAGCTTGGCGGCAGGTTTTCCGTGCAGCCTTGCACCGCGACGGCAGAATGTGCCTCTGCGGTGCCTTGGCGGTGACGTCATACGATCTGGCGGACGAGGTCAGGGAGGAAGTGAAAAGATTCTTTGTCCTCGGAATCGAGAAGCTGATGAAGGATGGCCTCACCAAAGACGCCGCCGTGCAGGTTCTCGCCACCCTTGAGGGGGCTATGCTTGCCGCGAACATCCTCGACGATCAGTCCATATTCGAGAGCGGCAGCGCCGCCCTCGCGTAGTTTCTAGGCGAGCGCCCCCTAGCGAAACACGGGTTTGTCCTTCCACAGAGTCCCCGCGGTGAATTCGGCGTATCCGAGGCTATAAACCGCCCGCATATAGTTGGTGTTGAACGGATCGAACATCGAATATTGAACCGGCGCGTCAATCGAGGCGAGATGGAAACCGGCGCCGGTCAGCCGCGAATAGTTATAGAGAGCCGTCAACGCGCTCTGCGTCTGCGATTTGATGAAGATCGAATAGGCCCTTACGATCACAGGAAGCGTTCTGTCAGGCGTGATGGCGAATTCAGGCATGAGCGCATTGTTGACGATCACGTAGAAATCGATGCCCTTCCCTTTGACGGGCAGGAGGCGATTGGAACTCGTCAGAAAAGCTTGCGGCATCATGAGGACTTGCGACGCCGAGCCGCCGTCCGAATGCATCTCCTCGAATTGCCGCCCGCCCGACTCGGCCTTGATCATGACCGCCGGGTAAACGCCGGGAATGCTCGCCGATGCCGTCAATACATCCTGAAACAGCTTCAGGGCGTCGGGGCGCCCGCTATTGGCGATCGCGCCCATGTTCCATACGACGGCGCGCTGGCTGTCGAGATTGGTGGTCAGTACAAAGAGGCGGCGACCCTTGCGATGCTCAGCGGCAACCTGCTGCAGAATCGCGGGCGTGATGTAGCGTTCGATCATTCCTCTCAATGGTCCGGCTCGCAGCAGGCTCGACCCGAACAGTCCGACGAAGCCCTTGGTCCGGACCAACTCTTGCGCAACGCCGCTGGTGTAGAGGTCCACCAGGGTATCGTCATAGGCCGATCCGAGAAATGCGTAAGGAGCGATCAAGGCGCCGGTGCTGACGCCCGTTACGATGTCGAACTGCGGACGGTTCCCGGCGGCGCTCCATGCCGAAAGCACGCCGACGCTGAACGCGCCACCCGCACCGCCGCCCGAAATCATCAACGCGGCGGCTTTTTTGTGCGCCGTCACCGGCGCCCAGTCATGGAGATCGCCCGGGACTTCATCGAACCGGTCATCGAGATAGGCCCGGATTTCGCCGTAGCCAGCAATGGCGCCCTTGTCCGCCTCCTTCGCATCGAGAGCCCTGTCTAAGGTCTGCACGCACCCGGAGAGGGCGAGCAGAAGCGGGAGTACGATAAGAAGCGCCCGCATCGGGCTGTTGCGGGAAAACGCGAACGACCGGAGGTTCATCGGCCTATGACCTTTGGAGAGCAGGACGGCAGGCGGCATGACGCCGCCTGCGGGGGGTACACGTCCCGCGGCCTCGTTCCCGGGGGAGGAACGCGACCGAAGAGGTTGCGATAAGCATCGGCAAGCATTGCTTCTGTTTGGTGCAGATGCATCGGAGCAAGGCCTGCCGAGAGGAGATCATCTGTGGCCGCGTGCCTGCTTCTGATCGGGTTTAAAGGCGAGCGCCTCCCGGTCATTAGATGCAGCATGTGGCGCCGCGTCGTCGGCACTTTCATGACTCAGCCCGAGCCAACGCAGGAGCCGTTTGAGGACGTTTTCCAGATCGTCGACGAAGGTGAAGATGACCGGGATGACGATGAGGCTGAGCAGTGTCGACATCATCACCCCGCCAATCACCACAATCGCCATTGGCTGCCGGAAACTTGAATCTCCGCCCATCAGGCTGAGCGCAGCCGGCAGCATGCCCGAGGCCATGGCAATGGTGGTCATGACGATCGGCCGCGCCCGCTTGTGGCAGGCATCGACGAGCGCATCGAATCGGGACATGCCTTGGCGACGCGACATGATCGCGTATTCGATGAGCAGAATGGAGTTCTTCGTCACCACGCCCATGAGCATGAGAAGGCCGATGACGGCGGGCATCGAGAAACTGGTGCCGGTTACCACAAGTGGCACCAGCGCACCGCCGAGCGAGAGCGGCAGGGCCATCAGAAGTGTCAACGGCTGCAGGAAATCGTGGAACAGCAGGACCAGCACGGCGTAGATGCAGAACACGCCGATCGCCATTGCGAGGGCAAAGCTCTGGAACAGCTCGGAGCTGCGCTGAAGTTCGCCCTGTTCCACCAGCGTGACGCCCGGCGGCAGGTGCTGGAGCGCCGGCAGCGCCTTCGCCTCACGGTTGACGTCGCCCAAGATGCGGCCGTTGAGTTCGACGGAAACGGTGACATTGCGCATGCGGTCAATGCGGTCGATCTCTGAAGGACTGCCGCCGATGCGGATATCGGCAATCGATCCGAGATCGACATTGCCGTTGGTGCCGGCGACGCGCATGTTCTTGATGCCATCGAGATTGGTGCGCGTCTCAGGCGAGAAGCGGACGACGATCGGGATTTGCCGCTGCGGCAGGTTGAGCTTCGGCAGATCGGAAGAATATTCTCCGTTCGTCGCCACGCGCACGGCGCTGGCGATCGCATTCGACGTCACGCCGAGCGCTGCGGCGCGGGCAAAATCGGGCGTGATCTGAATTTCCGGCGCCTGCCTGGCCGCTGTCGATGTGACCGCGCCGATGCCCTGCAGCGTGCGCAGTTGCTCCTCCAACGCCGTGCTTGCGCTGTCGAGCGCATTGGCGTCGTCGCTGGCAAGGGTGATATCGAGCTTGGTGCCGTTGCCGCCGCTACCGACCGCCACACGCACTCCGGGGAGGACGGAGAGCGCCTGTCGGATATCGTTTTCGATTTCCGACTGCTTGCGGTCGCGCTCATCGATGGGCGTCAGCACGACGACGATCGTTGCGGAGCCAACATCGCTCGTGCTGCTGGTGTCCGGGCCGCCGCCGGAGGATGTCGAACCGACCGAGGAGAAGACATGCGTGACATCACGCAGCTTGCCGACGATGTCGGCGGCTTTTCTGGTCATCGCATCCGTCTGCTCGATGGTGGCGCCTGGCTGCATGGTGAGCGTGATCTGGGCGCGCGCATCGTCGGAAGCAGGCAGGAAGCCGGACTTCAGCAAGGGAATGGTGGCAAGTGAAAGCGCAACGACGACGGCAGTCACGGCGACCGTGGTCTTCCTGTGATTGAGAGCAGCCTTCGCGACAGCCATATAGACGCGCATGATGCGGCCATCCTTCTGCTCCGACGGATGAGCCTTCATGAAATAGGCCGCCATCATGGGGGTGAGCAGACGGGCAACGACAAGCGAGGCAACGACGGCAACAGCGGCTGTGATGCCGAACTGGCGAAATATGAGGCCCGGTATGCCACTCATGAATGCCGTCGGCAGGAAGACGGCGACCAGCGTGAAGGTGGTCGCGATGACCGCAAGGCCGATTTCGTTGGCAGCCTCCATTGCAGCATCGAGCGGCCGCTTGCCCATTTGAAGGTGGCGGGCAATGTTTTCGATCTCGACAATCGCGTCGTCAACGAGGATTCCGACCACCAGCGACAGTGCCAACAGGGTGACGATATTGAGGCTGAAGCCCGCCAGGTACATGACCAGGAAGGTCGGGATGACCGACAAAGGCAGCGCCACCGCCGAGAGGATCGTTGCGCGCCAGTCCCGAAGGAAGAGCCAGACGACCACGATCGCCAGGATCGCCCCCTCATACAGCATGTGCATCGAACCGTCATAATTATCGATAATCGGTCCGATCGTGCTGTAGGCTTCATCGATCTGCGCATTGGCATGGGCGGCTGCGAACGTCTTGATCGTAGCGTCGACGCCGGCCGCAACACCGCTGTCCGAAAACCCGTTCGAACGCTTGATTTCGACCGCGATCACCGGCTTGCCATCGAGATAGGCCATCGAAGAGCGCTCCGCGAAGCTGTCGGTGACGGATGCGACGTCGTCGAGGCGAACCTGCTGCCCATTGGCCAGGGGAATCCTGAGTCCCTTCAACGCCTCGACAGAGGGCAGCGCGCCCAGCGTACGCAATGTCTGACGAGAGCCGCCGATCTCGCCGAGGCCGCCGGACGTGTCGGCCTGCACGGCCTTCAACTGCGCCGAGACGGTGGCAGCGGTGACCCCGAACGACGCCATCGTCGATGGATCGAGATCGACATGAACCTCGCGGTCGATCCCACCGATGCGGTTGACCTGCCCCACACCCGGCACCGACAGCAGCGCCTTGGTCAGATCATTGTCGACAAACCAGGACAGTTCGGTTTCGTTGAGAGCGGTTGAGCGGACAGCATAGGTGACCAATGCGGAACTCTGTACCGTGACCTTGGTGACGCTCGGCGTTTCCATCTGCGACGGCAGATCAGCCTTGACGCTGTCGACGGCATTGCGGACCTCGTTGAGGGCCGCTTCGCTGTCTTTCTCCAGCTTGAAGGAAACCTTGATCGAGACGGTGCCGTCAGTGATCGTCGTGGTGATATGGTCGAGATAGCTCAGCGCGGCGAGACTGTCCTCGATGGTGCGGGCTACCTCCGTCTCAAGCTGCGTCGGCGCAGCACCATCGAGCGTGGCGGTGACGCTGATGGTCGGAAGGTCCATATCGGGGAAATTCTGAATCGGCAAATGCTTGAAGGCCAGCAGCCCGCCGGCGGCAAGCATGATGAACAGCAGGATCGCCGGAACAGGGTTGCGGATCGAGAAGGCGGAGAAATTCATCAGTTTTTCTCCGCAATCTTCACGAGGTCATTGTCCGACAGAAAGGCACCGCCCGAGGTCACGACCTTCGACGAGGCATCTATGCCGGAGATGATTTCCACCTCGCCATCGTTGCGACGGCCGGTTTCCACCCGAACCCTGCGCACCCGGTTGTCCTCGCCTGCCGCGAAGACGTAGCTGATGCCGTCCCGGAACACGATCGCCGTTTCGGGCACGGTCAGAGCCGGCGTGGTCTGCAATTCGATGTTGCCCGTGACGTAAAGGCCGGTGCGCGGACGGGCATCGGCTGGAAGCGCGACATAGACGATTGTCCGGCTCGTGTCGGTACTGACCGAAGGCCCGACAAGCCTCACCTTGCCTTCGATGGCATGCCCATCCGGCCCGTTGATCGCAACGCTCAAGCCTTCGGAAATCCGCGGCAGATAGCGCGCCGATACTTCGGCCTGCCATTCGACACGCTGCTGACGGACCATGCGGAACAGCTCGGTGCCGGTTGAGACGACGGCGCCGAGGTTGGCGGAACGCGAGGTTATGAGGCCATCATCGACGGCGGTGATGGTCGTCTGCCCGAGCTTGATCTTTTCGCTGTCGAGCGCGGCTTCCTCGGATGCCAGGCTTGCCGTCGCCGTCTGCTCGTCGGCGAAATATTCAGTGATTTTCTCGTCGGAGAGAGCCCCGGACGAACTGAGCTGCCGCGCCCGATCCGCATTCGCCTTGGCCTTCGTCAGATTTGCCTTGGCGGTCACGACAGCCGCCTCCTGCTTGCGAAGGTCTGCTAGCACACTCTCCTGCGAAAGCCGGGCCAGCGTCTGCCCCTTCGTAACCACGGAGCCGACATCGACCAGGACGTCGGTTATGCGCAGGCCGCTCGTCTCGGAGGCGATGATCGCTTCCTGCCACGGCTTCAGCCAGCCGCTCGCGGGAACGGTTTCCGGCCAGTCCCGTTTTGCCGGCGCTGTCAGAGAGACGGTGAGAGCAGGTGCGGCGGCCTGTTCGGCTACGGCATTGCTGTGAAACAGAAGCGCCGCCGCAACGAGCGCGGTGGCGAATGTCATGAACGGCTTTTTCAACGATGCATTCCTTGGCAAGTCTGGCATGGGCACGGCTATTCCTGCCGCGCGACCAATGCCCCACGTCGATCAGTAGCCGGACGAACGTTAAGTGCGGTCAAGTTAGTGTTAAGCTGGGTAAAACTTGGCCCCGCATTCGCATTTGTATTGTATGGATGACAGATAGGAATGACGGACGACGTGAATGAACAAGGTTCTCCTCATCGACGACGATGTCGAGCTGACGACGCTTCTGCAGGAATATCTGGCCGAGGAAGGATATGACGTCGCAACAGACACGGATGGTCGCGCGGCTATTGCCGCCGCCGCCGGCAATACGGTCGATATCATCGTGCTCGATATCATGATGCCGCGCATGAACGGGATAGAAGTTCTACAACGCATCAGAAAATTGAGCCAGGTTCCCGTGTTGATGCTGACGGCAAGAGGCGATGACATCGATCGCATATCCGGTCTGAACCTCGGCGCCGACGATTATGTGCCGAAGCCCTGCTCGCCGGGCGAACTTGCGGCCCGGCTGCGGGCGATCCTGCGCCGGGCGGGACAGCCGGCGGCCGGCGCATCGACCGATACGCTGAGGGCTGGCCAGCTCGTGATCCATCCGGGCAGCCGCACCGCTGAATGGCGCGGCGAGACGTTGGAACTGACCGGCACCGAATTCAGCCTGCTCGAAGTCCTTGCCCGCAGCGCTGGCCAACTCGTGTCGAAGCAGGACATCTCGAAGCGCGCCTTCGGAAAGCCGCTCACGCCGTTCGATCGCCGCATCGACGTCCATATCAGCAGCGTTCGTCAGAAACTCGGGCTCAGAGAGGACGGGCAATCCTGGATACAGTCTGTCCGGGGCCAGGGCTATCAACTTCTCGTGGACTGACCATGCCCCGGCTTTTCTGGAAGTTCTTCACAATCATCTGGCTGACCCTGGCGACAACCGTCGCGGTCATCATCATTATCGTCAAGCTGCTTCAGGCGGTGCCCTTCGCCAAGGAACTTGAGGAGGAACGCCGGACGCTGGTGCTGAACCTGACTGAGAACGTTCTGGTTCAGGACGGCGAAGACGCGGCCGCGCATTTCGTGCGCATGAGTGAAAAGACGCGACCGCTCGGCCTGACCCTTTCCAAGGTCGCCGACGCCAACGCCTGCACACAGGAGAAAACGGCCGATACGAGATCCGTCTTGAGAGACGGGGTTTGCTATCGCATTTCGTTGTCAACTCCGATCAGTTTCAGCTTGGAGACCTTGGCTCCCTTGATGCCATGGATCACGATCCTGATTTCGGCCACGATATCGGCGGGCGCGCTCGCCCGATATCTCATTCGCCCGGTCGTTCATCTGCGTGACGGCCTGAGTGCGCTCGCCCATGGCCGCTTTGACTTCCGCATCGGAGACAAGATGGCTGGCCGAAAGGACGAGGTCACGGCGCTCGCGCATGATTTCGATTCCAGCGCCGCGCGGCTGCAGGAACTCCAGGACGCGCAGCAGCGGCTGTTTCATGACGTATCCCATGAGCTGCGTTCGCCCCTGTCCCGCCTGCAGGCCGCCGTGGGCGTGCTTCGGCAGAACCCGGCGAAACTCGACCTCATGCTGGACCGCATGGATCGTGAGGTCGAACGGCTCGACGTGCTGGTAGGCGAAATCCTGACGCTTGCCCGCCTGACCGCCGGAGCCAGCCTGCCTCTGAAAACGCAATCCCTTGATGTCATCGAGCTGTTGAACGAGATCCTGGGCGATGCGGCATTCGAAGCTCAAGCACGGGAGGTCTCGATCACCTCCAATGTCGGCGGCATATTCCTGGCCGAAGTCGAAGGCGAGCTGATCTATAGGGCTCTCGAAAACGTCATTCGTAATGCGGTCAAATATACCGCCCCGCATTCGAGCATCTCGGTGTCCTGCGAGACGACGGCGGACCTCCTTAAGATCCGCGTGACGGATCAAGGGCCGGGTGTCGGGCGAGATGAGCTCGAACGCATTTTCCAGCCGTTCTCCCGTGGCGACGACGCCGTGCCGGAAGGTGGATATGGCCTCGGGCTTGCGATCACCAGGCAGGCGGTCGAGCGTCACGGCGGGCGGGTCGCCGCGTCGCTGCCGGCAGCCGGCGGTCTGGCTCTCACCCTTGAAATCCCCCGGCGCCCGGCGATGTTTGGCCCGACAAGCGATCGCGCCTGATCCGGCTCGACCTTCAGGGCGCATGGCGCCACAGCCGCGCGTGTCTTTACCCAATTTTACACTGTCTTAACGGCCATTAACGCTGGCGTGGCTACAGCTGGGCCGCGATCCCTGTTCCGGGGATTCCATCAAATGCCCTCCTTCGACGAAGCGCTCTTTCGTCTGCCACACAGGAAGAAATTGAATGATATCCCTGCGTTATTCCTCACTGGCGTTGCTGCTTATGCTGGCAGGATGCGTGAGCGGTCCGGATCATGTCCCCCCGCAGATGCCGCTTCCGGCAAAGTTCACGGAAGGGGGAGCCAAGAGCAATAACGATGTTTCAACGACCCGGTGGTGGACAGCCTATCGCGACAAGCAGCTCGACAGTCTGGTGGCACGCGGCTTGTCCCGCAACCTCGATGTGCAGCAAGCATTGGAGGAAATCAATCAGGCCTCCGCAAATGTCGTCACCGCCGGCGCTGGCGGATTACCGAGCCTCGACCTCAGCGCATCGCATACGGTTTCGGGTGAAAAAGGTTCGCTGCGCACGACCACAGGCACCACCAACACAACCACCGGCGAGGCCAGCGCCTCATGGCTGCTCGATCTATTCGGCCGGTACCGTCGCGCGACGGAGAGCGCACGCGCCGCTTTGGATGCAGCCTACGCTTCTGCTGATGACGAGAAACTCTCCGTAATGAAGGATATTGTGTCGAGCTACATCGATGCACGCTATTACCAAGAGCGCATCGCGCTTTCCAACGCGAACCTGAAATCCCGGCTCGAGACATATGACCTTACCAAGCAACAATCGAGTGCCGGCGCCGCTTCTCGTCTCGACGTCGTCCAGGCCGAGGGTTTGGTGCAATCGACGCGCTCGGAGATCCCCGGCCTTGAAAACAGCTTCAACGGCGAAGTCCATCATATAGCGACATTGCTCAATATGCCGGCATCGACGATGAAGGCGGAGCTGCGTAAGGCTGCCGCGCAGCCGGTATTCAACGGCACGATACAAGCCGGCGTTCCGGCCGATCTGATCCGCAATCGTCCCGACATACGAAAGGCCGAGCGCGAATTGGCGGAGGCCGTTGCCAATATCGGCGTTGCCGAGACTAAGCTTTATCCGTCCATCTCCCTGTCCGGCTCGATCTCTCCAAGCCGGGTCGGCTCGACGGCAAGCAATGCCGGAAGCCTGACAAGCTGGTCCTTCGGCCCTACCCTTGACCTGCCGATCTTCGATGGTGGAAGTCTGCGTGCCGATGTCGACAGCACAAGATCCAAGGCCAAAACAGCGTATCTAGCCTGGAAGGATACAGTGAACAGTGCGGCGGAAGACGTGGAAAACGCTCTTTCTGCCATTCATCGCGATGCACAGGCTGAGGCAGCGCTGCGCAATCAGGTCAAGACGGCGCGGGAATCCCTGCGGCTTTCGACCACGAGTTACAAAGATGGGGCATCCTCATTGCTCGACGTCCTGACTTCGCAGCGTGACGTTTCCGATGCGCAGGCAAGTCTTGCGGAAGCCATTCAGACGCTTGCCAAGGACTATGTCGACCTCCACGTCGCCATAGGTGCGGGTTATCGTTCTCAAGAAGCGACGTTGAACTCAGCAGCGCCGGCAGCGGCACCATGAGTAGCAATGGCGATTGAAGTAAACGCTTGAGTATTTAGCCGTCGTGCCGACGCTATCCCATAGCGGGGCGATCTGCCGTGCTCAGGCGGCAATGGATCGGGCCCCATCCTGCCCCCGGAAAGACCGCTCTCAGTTTTACCCAACTTTACACCGCCTTTACGGCCATTAACGCCGGCATTGCTAAAGCTCGGCCACGATCCCCGTTCAGAAGATTTGCCACATGAGTTTTTGCCTTAGGCTTGCTGACGTCCGCCGACAAACCTTAGCCGTCGCTGCGCTTGCAATACTTCCCTCTTGTGCGAACGTGCCCCTGCACCAGGGTACTTCTCTCAGTTCTTATACGGATATGGCGGCATCGGGAGGTTCGCTGACCAAAGCAAAGCTGCGGGTGGACCCAGCGTCAGTTCTCAAGGCACGCACGGTACGTATCATGCCGACATCGGCACAGCTCGGCAACAGCGGAGCATTGGACCCGAAAGGGCTTGCGCTTGTCACCAACGCCATAGACCGCGCCCTTTGCGTCGGCCTCAGTGACCGCTTTCAGATCGTGGCTGCCAACCATCCGGCGGATCTCGTGGTTCATGCCAGGGTCACCGATATCGTTCCAACAAATAGGACGGCCGCGGCAACATCCGCCGTCGCATCGCTCGGCGCATCGGTCGCGCTCGCCGTCCCAATTCCAAGGATTCCAATCGGTCTCGGCGGACTGTCCGTCGAAGCGGAAGCGGTCGGTCAGGACGGGGCGCAGAAGGCGGCGATGCTTTGGTCGCGCGGGGCGAACATGCTGACGACAAGGGCGCGCATTTCCACAGTCGGGGATGCCTACTCCCTCTCCTCCGCATTCGGCGGCGACTTCAGCCGCATGCTGGTCAAGGGCCGCGATCCATTCAAGGGAACGCCGACCATGCCGTCGATGCAAAAGATAAAGGCATCGCTCGGTGGCGCTCCGAAATACGACGCCTGCAAGGCGTTCGGATCTTCCCCCGGCATCACGGGAGCGGTCGCCGGCCAGTTGGGCCTACCGCCGGGCTGGAGCGACAAAGGAGCGGCCGCTTCGCAGTAGACGTTGCCACTGCCCCTCAGCATGAGCCTACAAGGCTCCAAACGAATAGAACAAGGAAAGGATATCGACCATGAAGATGCATCTGAAGCTTGCGGCAATCGCCGTAATTTTTGCTTCAAACCCCGCATGCGCGACGGAAGGGCAGCCTTATCTTCCGGCCCAAAGGGCCGCTGCCATGCTTGCCGATGGAGCTCCCTGGATGGCCGACGCGCCCGATGGCAAGACGCTCAAAGTCACGCTCAACAAGGATGGCACCGGAAGCATACGCGGCCCCCTGCCGTTTGCGCTCTCCGTCACCTGGACGGTTAAGGGCGATGCGATGTGCCTCTCCGGCAAGATGGGGACGAAGTGTCTAAGATTCCGCGAGGTTTCGGGCGGGCTCCAATCCTGGGATGGCGACAAGCCGGATCTGAAGTTCAGCCGCTAGGGGTTGTCGGTCGCGTTTGCCGCCCGGAAGTCACCAATCAATGGAATGAACCTCCCCGGCCGACTGTTCTTCGGCTGCCGCTGAGCAGAGGTTCTTTCGCGCAGCGATAAAGTCGATGAAGGTGCGAACTTTGGCTGAAAGGTATTTTTTGCTGGGATAAACGGCATGAAGAGTGGCGTTGAATGTCACTGCCTTGGGAAGAACCAACTCCAGGCGCCCTTCGGCAATGTCATTCTGCGTCATCCATATCGGCAAAAAGACGAGGCCCATATCCTCGAGCGCGGCCAGATGCAGCATGATCTCGTTTTCGCTTTGCATGACGGGTCGGAAATTCACCGTTTCCGGTCCCTCTGTTCCCTTGATCGCCAAGCCGCCGTTCATGTTCATGCCGCTGTAGGCCAGCAGCGCGTGACCATTGAGATCAGCCACCTCGGTAGGACGCCCTGTTCGTGACAGATAGCCGGGAGATCCCACGAGATGAAAGGCAACCTGCATCAAGGGGCGTGCGACAAGGCTCGGATCGAGCCGCTCGGGTGCGGTCGCGCGCAAAGCGAGATCGAAGCCCTCATCCACCAGATTGACGATGCGGCCACTAAGATCCATGTCGAAGCGCACGTCGGGATAGCGCTGCTGATATTCGGCAAGCACGCGGGCGATGAGCGAATTTGCGGCCCATACCGGGGCACTGAACTTTAGTGTTCCGCGGGGCATGACCGTGACGTTGCTCACGGCGGCTTCCACCTCATCCAATCCGTCGAGCATCTGCCTGGTCTGGTTGAAATAGAGCATGCCGCTCTCGGTCATGCTGACGTGCCGGCTGGTTCGGTTCAGCAGCCGCGTTCCCAGCCGGCTTTCCAAGTGCATCACATGTTTGCTCGCCATGGCCGGCGAGAGGCCAAGGCGATCCGCAGCCACTGTGAAGCTCTTAAGTTCAGCCACGGCGCAAAAGACGCGCAAACTCGTCAAGGTGTCCATTGATCATCAACCCTGAGGAAATAGCTCTTCAATGTAAGCCACATTGATCAACATTGGCGAAAAGTTCAAGGTCTGCCCATCAAGCCAAGATGCCATGCGGCATCCGCACAGTTCGACAAGGGCAGATCCATATGAATGAGCTTAGTCTTCCGACCTATTTCGTCAGCCATGGCGGTGGTCCCTGGCCTTATATCACCGATGGATTCCGCCGGAACTTCGACAAGCTCGAGCAGTCGTTGGTCGAGATGCGCGCGGAGCTCGGCAATGCAGTCCGGGCAATCTTGGTGGTCTCCGGCCATTGGGAAGAGCAGCGCTTTGCCATATCTTCAGGCGCCCAGCCGGGGATGGTCTACGACTATCACGGCTTCCCCGAATATCTTTATCACATCAAATATGGTGCGCCGGGCCAGCCTGAGCTTGCCAAGCGCGTGCAGGCTCTGCTGCAGGGACGCGGCATTGAGGCTGCGCTCGATCCGACCCGTGGTTTCGACCATGGTACTTTCAGTATCCTGAAGCCGCTCTATCCCGAGGAAAACGTGCCTGTCGTTCAGCTCTCACTGGACGTCAGCTACGATCCGGCATTGCATCTTGAAGCCGGGCGCGCGCTGGCGCCGCTGCGCGATGAAGGCGTGCTGATCATCGGAAGCGGCCTCAGCTATCACAATCTGAGGGCCATGCGGGGCAATGAAGGCCACGAGCCATCCCGCCAGTTTGATGCGTGGCTCCAGCAGACGCTGGTCCACTCTTCTCCCTATGAGCGAGCGAAGCTGTTGCTCGAATGGGAGCAGGCACCATCTGCCCGCGCTGCGCATCCACGCGAGGATCATCTCATCCCGCTGATGGTGGCAGTCGGGGCCGCAAGAGATGAACCCGGCGCCGTCACCTATCATCAGAATGACTTCGCAGGCGGGCTCACAGCTTCCAGCTTCCGCTTCGGCAATGTGCCCATCGCCGCGTCAGGCCAATGATGAAGCGCTGAAAAGAAAATCGAAATCAACACCACCGCCGCTTGACGATCTCAACGGCCATTCAGGAGAAATATCATGTTGAACACCACGAAATGGACGCCTCATGTCCTCGCGATTTTGCGGATCGTGACCGCACTGCTGTTCCTCGAACACGCGACAATGAAGTTCTTCCAGTTCCCGGCGGCAATTCCGGGCGTGCCCTATCCGTTGCCGGCCATCATGCTCATCGCCGGCGCAATCGAGATCGTCACTGGATTGCTGATTACCGCCGGTCTCTTCACGCGCGTCGCCGCCTTCATCGCCTCGGGCGAAATGGCAGCCGCCTACTGGATGGCGCATGCGCCGCAGGGCTTCTGGCCGGCACTCAACATGGGCGAGCCAGCCATCATGTTCTGCTTCATCTTCCTCTTCATCGCCTTTGCCGGCGCCGGTAGCTGGGCATTGGACAACATCCGGCGCTCGTCTTCGAACCAGGTCTCAGCCACGAAAAGCGCATAAGCCAGCGTACTTCCGTCGGGCGGCAGGGGCGTATCGCGCTCATGCGATCTGATCAAACGTTCGGCGGAAGACCGGAATTTTGTGAAAGCAACACCAGACATCTGGAGACAAGCAATGAAGGCTGCTCTTCTGAAATCCTATGGCGGTATCGAGCAATTTGAGATCGGTGATATTCCGACACCGAAGCCGGGAGCCGGTGAAGTCCTGATCAAAATCGAAGCTTCGGCCGTTAACCCCTTCGACCTCATCCTGCGCCAGGGCTTTATGGCTCAGTACATACCGCTTCCGCTGCCGGCGGTGCTGGGCGGCGACGCCGCTGGCACGATATCGGAAATCGGTGAAGGCGTTACGGGCTTTGCGATCGGCGACAGGGTCGTTGCCGACTTCTCAGCGAATGGCAAAGGCGCCCATGCCGAATTCGGACTCGTGCCCGCAACCTCCGTTGCCAAGCTGCCCGCCGCACTGACGTTCGAACAGGGAGCGGCCTTGGTTAAGGCTGGCCTTACCGGGCGGCAGACGGTGGATGCCTTGGGTGTCAAGGCAGGCGACCGTGTATTGATCTCGGGTGCTCTCGGCTCTGTTGGACGCGCCGCGATCCAATACATCCAGCAGATAGGTGCCAAACCTGTCGCCGGCGTTCGGCCAGAGCGGTTGAATGAGGCGCAGGAGCTAGCGGAAGAAGCCTTGGACATCACCGTGCCAGCGGAGAGCCCCACCTTCAACTACGCGATTAGCGCCGCGGCGCCTGTGGCTCAAAACCTCATCGGACATGTGAAAGACGGCGGTCAAGTCGCCAGCATCGTTCCGGTGCCCGAAGGCGCCAACACCGACAACCGCGTGATCATCCACGAACTCTACCATCGAACCGATGCTGCCACGCTCGACGCGGTGCTGGACGCAGCCGCGCGGGGATTGCTCGTCATACCCATATCGCACAGCTTCCAGCTCGAAGAGATCGGGGCGGCCCAAAACGCGGTCGCCGCGGGAGCTCAAGGGAAGGTCATTTTGAAACATTAATGGGAAAAATCCTCCCACGATGAGGTTTCGTCCCAGCCTTTCCGGCCGGCATTGCTGGGAGAGAACGATAATATCACGGGGGACCGGTTCTGGTCGCAGAACCGGTCCCAACCGCATAGCGGCACTTCGCCAAACCAGCCTAAAATGCTTTGATCAATGTTCCGACCGTTACGTGCGGAAAGCTCTTGCCTTTGAAATTCAGCAAGCCGGTTTGCGAATATTGCAGTTGCAGAAACTCGTTGCCCAGAGCGTCCACGACAGTTTCGATGGCAAAGACGGAGTCGAGATCGAGCGTATTGGCATTGGTGGTGATGAACGGGATATTTGCGATGCCGCCGGCCGTGGAGGTTATCAACCGTGTGATCTGCTTGAGCGTCTGCCCCTGCTCGAAGACCTGATGGTTCAAGGTATCCCGCAGCACCTGGTTGGGGTCATCGATCATCGCCTGAACAATGCCTGCCGGGACAGGATTGGTTCGGAATTGGCTCGGAATGGCGAGATCATATTCCGGATACGGATTCTTGCTGCCGGGTTCCGGCGGCTTGCCGTCTATGGGGAAGGGTATCGTATTGGCCGGCGGAATGTCCGGTACCTTGTTGAACTCCGCATGCTGTACGAAACCAACCGTGCAGAAGGCATTGCCGTGGGGAATCGTACCCAGCCTCGCAATGCTCGCGTCGGCCTTTGGCGCAGTCGTCGCCGGGATAGTCAGCCACATGCCGGGTTCGATATGAAGCGCGCCGCCATTGGTGCCGTCCGTGACGCGATGCAGATAGGTGACGCCATAAATGGCGATATCGCCTTGCTCGCTGCCACGATTGAAGACGGGGGAGCCGATCGAAGTGAATTCGATCGTTTCATGCAACAGATTGAGTTGAAGGTAGAAGCCGTGTTCGCTGCGCCCGGAATAATCGGGACGAGCAATAAGGCTGAAACCCGTCCCTTCCCAGAAACCGGGGAGATCCGCCAGGGCGCCGAGTCGATCGGCGGTGACCCGCTGTGACGGCGCCACGCGCCGCAATGTGGTCAGGCCCCGCATGTGAAGAGGTGAAGGCTGTATTTCGTTCATCGTCGTCACCAGTCCTTTTTGTGATATTGGTCGGTGTCAGCGGATCGATTAAAGCGCCGAAAGTTACTCAAGCTTGGCGAATTCCTCCCGGAGGGTTTCCAAACCGTCGCGGGCGAGGTCGTAGGCACTGGATTGGTCCGCCACCGGCTGATCCTCGCCGGGAATCCAGAACTTGCGACGGGTTAGACGCAGGCCGCCGAGAAAAGCCGGCACCGCGTTGAAGACTTCGATCAGGAATGGGCCGTCATAGACCGGCAGGATCGGCGCAAGGAAGCTTTCCCAGGGGATCCAGCAGTCCTTCAACGCGCCTCGATCAGGCGCAGAAATATGGATGTAGTTCAGACGACGCTGCGCCACGGTGTTGCGCAAGTCGTTCTGGAAAGCCGCAGGTCCGCTGCTTCCAAGCACCACATGGGCGCTGTCGATGGTCAAGCCCGCCTGGGAACTGCCGACCCCTTCCAGAAAATCGAGCACATCCGAGACCATGTTCGGCGCCGGTGTTTCCCAATGGTCCACCGGCTCGATCGCGAGCTTGACGGCTCTCTTTTCCGCATAATTGGCGAGTTCCTCGATAATCGGCCGCGCGAGCCTGTAGCGAGGTTCAAGCCAATCCTGCAGCGCGTCGCTCCATAGCGGCGTGCCGGAATCGAGCGTCGGAAAGACGCCATAAGGGAAGACGATCGGTCCCGCCATGACGGTCTTGCCACCCAGGATCGACGTGATGTCGACGCGGGACTTCAAGTAGGCCAAGGCGCCTTCCCGCTGCTCCCGGAAAGGCGACGTTGGATCGAAGGTACGGGTTGTCCCGACATTGGTCGTGAAGCGTATCGTTTCCAAGCCGGCGGCGTCCAAGGCTTGCTTGAAGCGGGCGTAGCTGTCGATCTCGGCCTGATGGTCGCTCGTCTGCTGGGCGGCGATCGGCAAATCGAAGCCGTCGTAACCCATGGCGAGAAGGGCCTTGATGTGATCGATCAGGATTTGGGTATAGGCCCGATCATTCGGCCGCAGGTCCGCCGTAAACATGAACAGGCTCAGCAAAATCTCTCTTTTTGCGCCCCTATCCATCGCTACCACCCAAGCGTCTCGTGCAGATAGGCACGCGCCATCTTGGCATAACGGAGCGGATTGGCCTTTGCCGGATCCTGCTCTGCCTCGATCACCAGCCAACCGGCAAAATTGGCCTCAGCAAGCGTCGCAAGAATTTGCGGGAAGGTCTTTATCGAGCCGTCGCCGGGAACGGTGAATATGCCGGCCTCAATGGCCGCCTCGAAGGAAAGCCCTTCTGCATGAACGCGGCTTACGACATCGGCGCGGATATCCTTCAGGTGGATATGCTTGATGCGGGAGGCGTATTTCTTGGTGACAGCCAGGGGATCGACGCCGGCGGCGGCAAGATGGGCGGTATCCAGCAACAGATGGACGATATCCGGATCGGTCCTTTCCATCAGCCGATCGACGGCCGAAGCGATCATCACACCGGTGCCGAGATGCGGATGATAGCAAAGGCGCCGACCTTCCTCCCTGGCAATCCTGCCAATCTGAT
Organism: Rhizobium sp. NXC24; assembly: GCF_002944315.1. Taxonomy (NCBI): domain Bacteria; kingdom Pseudomonadati; phylum Pseudomonadota; class Alphaproteobacteria; order Hyphomicrobiales; family Rhizobiaceae; genus Rhizobium; species Rhizobium sp. NXC24. Next base: position 284,914 of record NZ_CP024314.1, on the reverse strand, counting down.
GCAGTCCATCCACCAATCGATCCCACTGTTCGTCGGTCAACGTCGGGCAATTCGGAAACAGCGCGAATGGCAGCGGATTGACGGCATGGCCGAACTCGGCCACGACAAGATCTGCTCTCCTCGGATCCGTGCTGCCGCGCTCCATCTCCTCCAAAAAGGCGAGTTGCTCGCGAACCTTTGCGATTGTCTGCTCTTTCATGGCTTTAATCGTGAAATAGGTGCTGACCCATGGTTCAGAGACGCGCAGACCACGCAGGTCGAGTGCCGCCTTCAGAACCTTGGGGTTCGTCGGATATTTGTGGCCGATGCTGCAGCCGACATAGCCGGCAAGCGCCATTTCGCTGATGCATTGCTCGAAGGGAATGCCGATATCGATATTGATGAAATCATCATTCCACCAAAGCGTCGGCGTGATTCCAAGCCAGACTTTATCGGGGGAGAGTCGAGGTGTTTGCGTGCTCATTTTGCCAATCCTTCGTTGCGGTTGACTTGAACTTCCTTGACTTGCGCATTCGCATGCTCGCCCGCGAATGCCGGAATCCGTGGCGGGGACGCCCATGACCCGTAACCCGGGGCCTTCGCCCCCGCGGGATGGGCTCCGATCGCCTTCCACATCAGGCCTTCGGCATAGGCCGCCGGCGATACGACAAAGGTCACGTCCTTTGACCTGACACCGAACGCCTCGAACCAGGCCGTCGGCAGTTCGTACCAAGTGCCGACGTACCAGAGCTTGATGATGTTTCGCGCGACCGGGCCAAGTTTCTCGCTTCCAAAAATCTCCCGGCGCAGACGTGCCTTCCGCTTGGACGAAGGCTGGCCTTCCGTCTCCAGACAGATCTTTTCGTAGGTGAAAAGCAGTTCGTTCAAGATCTCGTCGCCAACTGCGGCGGTGACGGTCGCAAGGTAGGCTTCTACCTGGCCTGTGGCCCACAATTCGAAGGTGGCAAAGGCGCTCACCTCCGTCGAGAAGGCAAGAAAGTGGTGGGAATGATCTTTGGTACTCATGCCTGCGCCTCCTCGATCGCCACGCCGCGCACCAGTTCTTTGTCGCCAATCTCAAACGTCGCCATCGCATATTGGCCGGGGTGGTTGGGCAGGGGATTGCGGATCAGGTCTCCCATCAGATTCCTGAATTCGAACATTCTGGGCACTGCCTGCAGCAGCAACTGCGGCTGGCCGTTGAAAGCCAGCGTCAATTGCCCGAGGAATTCCGCATAGGTTTGATTGAACGAGAGCGCCGCCTCGTAGAGTTCGGGGTTCTTATTGCCGTCGATGTCGGAGAGTTTCAGATCGGGTTTGACCGGATAAACCGCCTGCCAATCGACGCTGAAGGTCGGGCCGGTCGGATGGCCGGGCCTGTCCTCGGGCTGGTAGTAGCGCTCTCTGTCCAGCTCGTCGAAGCGGTAGTAATGCGCGAGTTCTCTCTCATGGTCATAGATGCCGCCGCCGGCACCTTCGCCCTGTTCCATCACCAGGCGGATCGCCGATCTTGCGCTTTCGATATCAATGACGGGAAAGAGCTCGCCGCCGCCGGAATAGTAATATTCCGATGTGACCTGGCGCTTCCGATCCCCGATGAAAATCGTCTTACCGGCGGCATTCGCTTCCTTCTCAAGACGATCGAATCCGTCTTCGATGGCCGCGTAGAAATCCCCAATGCTGTAATATTGCATGTCGCTGGCGCCCGGATAGCTTGCAAGCACCGACACGCTTCCACGGTACAGGCGTTTCACGAGCTTCTGTGATCCCGGGGCGAGACGCGGACGCTCGATCTTCTTGAAGATCGCAAGCGTCTCCTTGCTGAACGACGCCAGACTTACTTTGAAATCGGTTTCACCGTCCGGAAGATGCGCGGGGTAGGAAGGCACGAATCCTGGCCTGGTCAAATCAGGGGTCCCGCCGATGGCGTTCAGAAGGTTTGCCGCAACCGTCAAGTGCAGCATTTCCTCGACCGCGACCACCCGAATGACTTGGACAGCATCCACGTTGGTACCGGGCTTGATCGAATAAAGCGCCGTCAGATAGGGTGGAATGGTTGCATGTTCCAGTTGCATTGCTGCGTACAGATGCTCCTTGAGAGCATGAAGCGTTGTAATAGTGTCAGACATGCTGGCTTCTCCGATTGTTGTGCGCGCGGAAGCGGTCCGAGGCTTATCGTTGCAACTGTTTCAGCATTGCTCGAGCGCTGCGGTAGCACAGTGCGGCGAGGGTCAAGGTGACATTGGCGGTACCGATGGTGGGCATGCTCCCACCCCCGACTAGGTAGAGGTTGTCGTGCTCCCATGAGCGCTGGTCGATGTTTACCGCCGACCTCTGCTTGTCCGATCCCATGATGTGGGTGCCGGCCAGGTGGTTGCCGCCACGGATGGCATAGCCTTCGCCCTCGTAGTTCATGTAGCCGTAATCGCTGGGGTCGTAGCGGGTGTGGTCGGCTGCACCGAGCCGGGCAAACATGGTCTTTGCGAACTCCCGCGCATAGGCGGCACCACGCATCGTGTATTCAGGAACCGTGAACGAGACGACCGGCCGCATATTGCCGAGCAGATCGGTATATTTCGGATCGACCGTGACGCGATTGCTCTCGACCGGCATCACTTCGATCATGAAGGCGAGCAGCAATTGGCTCGAAATGCGGTCTATCAGGCCCTGCCTTAGATCGCCGCCGAAGCGGTTATGCTGGTCGACAAGCTCCGTGACGTCGGAATAGGGCGAGCCGACAGCCCATCCCCAGCCATCATTGTGAATATCGACGCTGAAGGCCGCCTGATGCCGCCTGAAAGCCCCGCCGCGCAAATCCACGATGCCGCCGGTGCAGCTCGTGCCACGCATGGTGCCGCAGATCTCCGGCATCAGCGCCCAGCTCAGCAAATAGGCGTGATCCATCAGGTTGCGGCCGATCAGACCGCTCGAGCTCTGCAGGCCCGATGCCAGCATCAGCCGCGGCGTTTCGATGGCCCCTGCGGCCAGCACGAAGATCTTGCCCTTGACGGTGATCGTTTCATATTCGGGCGAGGCCTCGTTCTTGTAGACCTTGACCTCGAGTGCAGTCACCCGGCCCGAGTCACTGTCGATCAGAACGCGCGAGGCGACAGCCTGTGCTAGGAGATCGACGCGGCCGGTCTGGAATGCTTTCGCCAGCGTTTTCCCGGAATGATAGCGCGCCTGCACGGGACAGATCGGAACACAGTTCGTGTTGCCCTGACAGCGTCCCCCCTCCTCGACCTCGTGCGTATTGACCGCGCCGACCGGCACATATCCCTTGCCTCCGTCATAGGCTGGATTGGGGATGCCGTTGCGTCCCTGGGGATAGGGCCGCACCTTGACGGGATAGGTTTCGCCGCGGAGCTCGACCGTGGTTCCGTCGATGCCCTCTGCCACCTTCTGGTCCAGGTAGGAAAGTGGCAGACCCCGCATGGGATAGACGTAACCGGAGGGAAAGGTGATATCGAGATAGCTCTGGTCCTCGACATCGGCCGACACGCCGATCTCGCGCTCGGCAGTCTGATAGTCCGCCTCGATGTCGTGATAGTCCAGCGGCCAATCGAGCCCCTGACCGTACAGTGCGTTCGACTTGAAGTCCTCCTGCAACAGTCGCGGCGTTTTGGCTTCCCAGTGCATGGTCGTGCCGCCAAAAATCCGCGTATAGGTCGTGTCGGTCACGTAGGGGCCGGATTGCACCATATAGGTCGAGGCGTCGGTTTCGCCCGGCTGGAGCTTGCGCAGCTCCCCGCTACGCGGCATCGGAACATTGGGATTGACCGGATAGGGCGACTGGTTGTCCTTGCTTGCTGCACTATAAAAGTTGGTTACTAAGGCATCATATCCGGCTAAGGTCCGGTTCGTTCCGGACGCAGCTTCCAGGACAAGGACACGCTTGCCCTCCTTGCTGAGCTCATTGGCGATGATGGCGCCCGAGATGCCGGTGCCGACGACCACCGCATCATAATTTCCGTCCGCAGCGACGGCTCCGGCGTCGGTTCTTCGTGCAGAGTCAATGGCAAACAGCATGGCGCACCTCCATCCTATACGGTGAAAAACGGGTGCTGCTCTCTCGCCCTTCTTTCCGGTTGGCGCGCAGCCGACATGATAGATGCATTCCGCTTGCTCCCTTTTGCGTGGCGCGATCAAAGGACCGCTCCGGATGGATGAATTCGTCGGCCGGCTTTTGCCGGCACGCGCAATTGCGATCAGTGTGCGAAGGTCGCGATCAACCGATCCGCTGTCCGCAATGCCAAAGCCGATAGGGTCAGAGTGGGATTGGACGTGCCAAGCGTTGGAAAGCTGCCTGAACCGACGATAAAAAGGTTCCGATGCTCCCAGGCCCGCTGGTCCAAATCGAGGACGGAGCCGCTGGGGTCCGCGCCCATGGCATGCGTTCCGGCAAAATGCCCCATTCCGTGATAGCTAAAAGTGCGCCCCTTATAATCGACCGTAGGGAACCAGCTTCCCTTATCCGGATCGGTACAATCCTTTATCCCGGCTCGACGAAACACGGCTTCGGCGACACCCGAAGCGGCCGCCATTCCGGCCAGCGTATAGTCATCGATCCTGTAATCGATCACGGGGCGCGGATTGCCGAGGGGGTCGCGATAGCGCGGATCGATGCTGACGCTATTGGCAGCATCGGGAAGCTGTTCGACCGCAAGGGAGAAGCGGATCTGGCGCGGCAGTGTCGCTTCCAGTTCCCCACGCAGCGCCGAGCCGTAGAGCCCGCCGTTCATCACCGCCTGCAAAACCGCCGTGTCGGGAGCTCCGGCGCTCGCCCGCCAGCCGTCATTGCCGATGTCAAAGCGGAATGCCGCGTGTTTTGAGCGAAACGCACCGCCCCTCAAATCCTCAATGCCGGCCGTCGACTGCGGGCCCCTATAGGCACCGATCGAAGAGGGCGCGAGCCCCCAGGCATAGAGCGTCGGATGATCCATGAGGGTCTTGCCGACTTGACCGCGCGGACCGTCGATACCTGAAGCCAGCATGAGCTTGGCATTTTCCACGGCATGGGCCGCCAAAACGTAGACCCGGGCCTTTGCGACGAAGGTCTTTGCCTCCGTCGAGGTCTGATCCTCGTAGCGCTGATACTCGATCCCCTTCACTTCGCCGCTTGCCGGATCGATACGGATCTTCGAGGCCACTGCCTGTGTCATGACGGTCAGCCGGTTCGAAGCCGCCTGAGCGAGGGTTTTGCTGGCATTATATTTCGCCTGCACCGGACAGATCGGCGTGCAGGATGTATTGCCCTCGCAGCGCTCCCCGAGATAGCCGATGCCGACCGGCCGGTAGGAGTTGCGCGGCAGCGAATTGCGAGCCGCCGGATAGCTTCGAACCCTGAGCCGGAACGACTCGTCCTGAAGCTGAACCTCCATACCGTCAACCGCCGTCCCGAGCACCCGATCCGAAAAACTGGGCGGGACGCGCTGCATCGGATAGTCGTAGCCGTCGGAGAAGCGAAGCCCGAGATAGTGCTGTTCGGAGACGTCGGCGGAAACGCCGATTTCGTGTTCGGCCTGCTCGTAATAGGGTGCGATGGTGTCGTAATCGATAGGCCAGTCCCGCCCGACCCCATGCAGCGATCGCATGCGGAAATCTTCCGGCAACATGCGCAGCGACACGCCAAGCCAGTGGAGGGTCGATCCGCCCCATAGCCGCGTGTAGCTGCTGCCATAGAGATTGGGGCCACGTTGGACGAAGTAGCCGTTGTTCGAACGCAAATCGGCTGTGTCCGGTTGCGGGGCGGCGGCCGCTGGCGGCCACGGCGATTCCGGGCCTTTGCTGTTTGCCGCGTAAAAGTGCTCCAGATGCTGCGTGTACTCGCTGTAGTTGCGCGTTGTGCCAGGTCCTGCCTCAAGCAGCAGAACCCGCATATCGGCCTTGGTCAGACGCTTGGCGATCAGGGCGCCGGCAACACCGGCGCCAACGATCACCACGTCAAAGGACATCTCGGTCGTCATGTCATCCCCCCGCGGGCGCCAAGGCCCATGCGCCGAAACCTTGCTGCTTGGCTCCCGGCGGATGGGCACCCGCCGCAAGCCATTGCAGGCCGGCCTGATAGGCCGCACCGGAGACCAGATGGGTTTTATCGAGCGGCGATGCTCCAAAGGCGGTACGCCATCCCGCAGGCAATTGTTGCCAGGTGCCGCAGTACCAAAGCATGATCACGTTGCGCGCGATCGGCCCAAGTTGCGGATCCCTAAGAATTGCCGCTGATCGCTCACCATCCCGGTTCGCCGGCAGTTCTCGAAGGCTTTCAAGCAGATCGTTCACGATATCGACCGGAACGATCTGATCCAGCAGGCCGAGATAGGTTTCCGCCAGGCCGGTAGCGTGAAGCTGCATCGCGTTGAAACCGGTCAGCACGCTCGAGAGAGCAATGAAGCTTGCAAAGCGCTCGCTCATTTCTTGCCTCCGGACGTCCGCGCGGACTTGCTGGCGGCCTTACCTGACAGTTTGCTTCCGCCGGTTTTGGCGCGCACCGCAGACAGAAATGATGCGTAGCTCCATGTCAGATTGTGCACGCTCTTTTCATAGCCGGACGTGCCGTCGAACTGCTCGCTCAACTCATAACGATCGCTGTGATAGACAACCGCGCGCAGCATAGCGTCACCCGCGTTTCGCAGCGCGGCCGACGCATCGGCAACGGAGGTCGTGCTCGTCACCCCAACCTGTGCGAAGAAATCCTCGGACAGACTGTCCAAAGGAACCGTCCCCGCATGATCGATGTCGTTGGCGAGACGATAGTAAAGTTCCGCGAAGTTGCATGTGCACAGCGCCCAGGGATGCCCGCCGGCGACGGGATGGGCGACATCGCCGTCATAGGTGTCGCCGGGATAGCGGCCGAGGAGAGGACCAATCCCATGTGCCTGATCCGCGCCATTGATCGGGTAGAATGAATTGGAATTGGGGTCCGCCCACTGGCTGCGCAGGCGGGCTGCAGTCGCAAGCAACCTCGTGTCGGTTGCCGGCACCGCTCCGTAGACGCAGGCTGAAATGATGTCGATGTTTGGATCGTAGCCGAGATCGCCGGGAACAACGGAAACGCCGGGACCGGCGCCCGGCGCCAGCATCGTCACATAGTACGAGCCGTTCCAATGATCCTGAAGGGCGTTTTCAAGCCAGGCAATTGCCGTTGGAATATTGGCAGCAACGCCAATCCCATAGCTATTGGCGGCAATCTCCCGGAAACAACGTAGCTGAACCGAGCGCGCAAAGAAGGACAGACCTTCGTGCTCCTCCCACAGATTGGTGGTTGGCTGCTGGTAGGCGCTGAGGAGATAAGAGATATTTGTTTCGATGACCTGTCTGGCGATGGCTTGCGTCGCTGCGTCCAACTGTGGATAGGCCTGCAGGAGGGCGAGGCTCTGAATGGCGGGGCCATCATTCTGTTCGGTCCAGGGACGCGGCTGCCCGGCCACGGTAAAACATGCGTGCCCCAGCGTCGGATGGGCATTGGTCTGACAGAGCCTGGCGAAGCTGACGTAATCAACTAGGCTCGGCACGCCACCGCCTGGGGTTCCAGGCAAGTCGGCAACCGCGATCTCGATAGCGGTGATCGCAGCGTCGCGCACCCAATTATAGACATAGTCTTGATCAACGCCGGGTGTGTTGGAAGGAAAGGAAGGCGCGGCGATAATGCATCCCGGCACCGAATATTGCCCGGGATTGGCGGGATCCTCGATGACATAGCCGTCGCTCGTGACATTGCGCAGCATCAGCAGAATGAAATATTTGGCGAGAGCTGCCAGATCGGTTTGTTGGTAGGCCGCTTTCGGGTGCTGCCTTCCCAAAGCAAGCGGCACTCCCGCCCGAGCACGGGCCGTATGATGGATGGTGCTGGTGATGTTCATCTGTTCCTCCCTCGAATGCATGAATGAGGCGCAGCCGCGCCCAAGTGAGTCAGGCGTCGGCTGGTCCCTTGACGCGGATCCAGGACATCTCGTTTACGGTGGTTATTCCGCCGCTCTCAGAAGGGGGCGTGCGCAAGATCAGTTCGTCGCCCTTGAGCTCGTAGGGCCGAACCTGTTCGGTTTCCGCCCAATTGGGAAAGGAGCTGCCTTCGATCCTGTGAGTGACCTTGCCGTCGCCAACCCTGTAGCTGCCGAAATAAGCGAGGCACGTTGAGTATGCGGCCGCCCGCTCCTCGGCACTTCCCCCGAGAGGATCGCTGGTTTCGAAAGCCGGACGGTTTGCGGCCGTCATTTGCACCATCATCGTGCCGCTCGACGTGTAGACAAGCAAACCCGATGCTTCCTCACCAAGCGGATAGGAAACATCCCCCTTGCTGGTCGTCCTGCGCCATCCTGATAGTTTCCAAGATCCTTTAAGGCTGTTCATGGGCCCCTCTCTGCTTGCCGGAAACGTAATCGCTGCGCCCCGCACGGTCGTCTACGACCGTGACGCAAGGCTTTGAATTTGGTTCGACTTTCGGAATTCAAGCATTGGTGCTGCCGCACGAGATCGCGACTATCTCGGCGCAGCGTCACATCATTAGGCCTGAAGACTGATCGATGAGGCAGGACAAGTGCCCCTCCATCAGTCACACGTCACAATTTCCCGAAACAGGCCGCACATGCTGCGTGCCCGTTGCCGGTCTCTCCTGGCCGCGGCCAAGCCGTAGCTTCACCGCTTCATCGACCCAGTGATGTCGAGGGTCGATTCTGAAGGCTGACGATTTTATTGGTGCCGACGGAAGTCGGCGCTTCCGTCGGTATCGGAGGTTTAAGCGGCGGGTTCGATCCCGCCTGCACAGCTCTTTGGAATTTCTTTCCCAGATGCCGAAAGATCGGCCAGGCAATGCCATTCTGCACGGCATTGCCTCCAACGAAAGACCATCGTTGGCCTCCGGTAAGCCCGCACCCGTTTGCCTGTTATTTCCTTCCCTTAATGTCGGATTTAACAGCTACCTTACGCAACGGTAAATAAGCAATTTTGCCTACCTTTAAGTGCATTTTCGATTGGACAAGGGGACCTGTGGCGAAGCTGCCAGCGCTGACCAGGAGCATGAAAGCGAAGCGAAGTCGTGCAATTCATGGCATGTGGTATGTCCATCAGATCATGCGGACCGCCCTGCTCTCGCCAATGACCTTCCCTTCCGTATTCAAGTTTATTATAAAAATATCATATACCGCCAGCATTCGGCGGATGCGGTCATGAAAATAATACTTCCTTGAGCTAATATGCCCTACATTGTCTGAAATCCTGGGGAGGGGCGAGTGAACAGCGAAGCAGTGGCAACCGCAAATCTAATGTTCGACTTTTTGTCGGAAACAACAGCCGCAAAAAGCAAGGAAGACATACTCGGATCCCTGGACAGATCCGCACGCCACTTCGGTTTCAACTGTTTTGCAATTTCCGGCATACCCTTGCCCACAGAACGCATCGATTCCTACTTCATGTTGAATGCCTGGCCGACGGAATGGTTTGAACACTATTTGTCGAACAACTACGTTCATGCCGATCCCATTATCCAGCTCTGTAAGATGCAGGACGGCGCTTTCGTTTGGTCGGAGGCTCTGCGAGATCAAGAGCTTGGCCGTCACGGGCGACGCGTCATGAACGAAGCCAGAGAATTCAAAATGAAAGACGGCTACAGCGTGCCGTTGCACACAGCGAGCGGCTTCCAGGCGGTTGTTACATTTGGTGCCGAAAAGGTGGACCTCTCCAACGCCGCCAGAGGGGCGTTGCATATCCTGTCGATCTACGCCCATAACGCGCTGCGCGGTCTTATGGCAAAAGAGGCGAGATCGCGAGATCGAAGCCTGTTGCGGATCACGGCGCGGGAACGTGAGATCATTCAATGGTGCGCGGCAGGCAAGACGGCCATCGAGATCGCCGAAATTCTGGGACGTTCGCACCGCACCATTCAGAATGAGATTCTCAACGTTCAGCGCAAACTGAATGTCGTGAATGCGGCCCAGATGATAGCGGAAAGTTTTCGTTTCGGAATACTTCGCTAAAGTGTCTTAGAAGTCGGCTAACGACTGAAAGCTGGGTATTTTTACTCATTTAAATCACAGGGACTATCATGCATTCTTGCCGTAAAACCAGGGGCAAGGATGATAAAAGTCTACGTCGGTTGCTCGGCAACAAACGAGCAAACAATGGAGAAAATTTGGCGCTTTCGGCACGAGCAATTTGTGGAAAGGCTCGGTTGGGAGGCCATCCGCAGAAGCGACGGATTGGAAATTGACCAGTTCGATCGCGACCGCGCTGTGCATCTCGCCCTCTTTCACGAAGATGCCGTTGTCGGATATACGCGATTGCTCCCTACGACAGAACCGCATTTGCTGTCGGACGTATATCCTCAGATAATGAACGGCGGAACATGGCCACGCTCGCCCGACATTTTCGAGTGGACCCGATGTGTCGCGGAAGGTGACGTACTGATCAATCAGGTGCCGGCCTCCCACATCTTGATGACCGGCGTCATGGAGTTTTGCCTCGTCGCTGGCATTACTTCGGTGATTGTCGAAACGCATCCAAAGTTGGTGGATCTGTTGATTTCGACAGGCTGGCAGGTAACCAAACTCGGATTGCCGTCACTGCTGGAGGGCGGCTTGATTGTGCCGATCCAAGCAAAGCCTTCGATGGCCGGTTTGATGAAGCATCATCAACTCTACTCCATCCAGGGAACAACCCTCTTGCTGGAACCAGAGCTTCGCAATCCGCTGAAGCCCGAGACTACTTTGAGCCACCTTCCCTACTTGGCTCACGCAAGAGTTCGTTCAAACCACAATGAAAGCGCCTATTTGGCTAAGTGAAAGCAATGGCCAGAGTTGCAAGCGCGAGCCGGCTTGAAGCAGGCGACATTATGCGATCGGGAGGTGCTGCAAGCGCCGTCTGCTGGGATGCGGCCGAGGGATTTCAAACGAAATGCGCCAGGTCGCTCCGTTCCGGAAACGAGCTGAAATGAGGGGGTTATGTCACTGCTGCGAGCATTGGTCGAGCAGATTAGATCCGTCCAAGAACGCGATCGCCGTCGGGACGGCGACGACGTTTACAATGAGCCATGGGTGCAACGCATGATCGATCAGTTCGATCGAGAATTGAGGGCTGCAGAATGCCGGACAAACCGGAAAGACGCTTCAGGACCAGTTGGTGTGAGATGACAAGCGATAAACAGAACGAAAATGCAGTTTTTGCGGAATCCGAAATCTATATTAAGGAGCTGGTGCACGACCAGGCCAATAATTTGAGAGCGATCATCACTCAGGTATTTGAAAACCAGACGTCCACCGAGGACGTCACATTGATACGATATCTGCTTCAAATGCTCAGCGTAGCAACTGAAACTGAGGTCGAAAGAAAGGTCCACTAGCTTGCAAGAAAAAGCGCCCTGCAACGCGGCGGCGCCGATCGGCCCAGGATCTCGGGCATGAAGCCTGCCGATCGACAAATCGGCAGGCGATATGACGCTACCATTGACCTTCGCACGCCTTCTGCCTGGGCAGTTCTCGTATCTGCTGCCCAAATGATAGCTGGACGATCAGTCAGCTCGCCAAGGCGAAGTTCGTTTCCCTTGTGTGCTCAACGGAACCGCGCGTTTTGCTCAGTTTGAACCGAGCGACGAAATTGGCCAAAGAATTTGTTTCGTCAGCAAGGCTTCTTGCGGCAGCCGTCGTCTCTTCAACCATTGCGGCGTTTTGCTGCGTAACCTTGTCCATCAAGTCCGCAGCCGCCGAAACCTCTCGCAAACTTACCGCTTGCTCCGCAGCGCTGGCTGCAATTGCGTTTACGGTCTCGGTCAGATCGCTGACCTTGGTGACGATGTGCGACAGAGATGTTCCCGTCTCCTCGACGAGATCGACACCTGCTCCGACCTGTGACGACGACAGCGAAATCAGCGCGGCAATTTCCTTGGCAGCCTGGGCCGATCTTTGCGCAAGTTCCCGAACTTCCTGGGCGACAACCGCGAAGCCTTTGCCGGCCTCCCCGGCCCGCGCCGCTTCGACGCCGGCATTCAGAGCAAGCAGATTTGTCTGGAAGGCAATCTCGTCGATCACCCGCAGGATATTGCCGACCTTGTTGGAGGACGTTTGAATCTCCATCATCGCCGAGATTGCGCGGGAAACGACGTCACTACCCGTCTTGGCATCGCCTCGCGCGTCCGAAACAACACCTTGCGCTTTGCGGGAACCGTCGGCGGTCTCGTTCACACCGCGGGTGACCTCACCAAGCGCCGCGACCGTTTCTTCAAGAGAGGCTGCCTGCTGCTCGGTGCGTCGCGCGAGGTCGTTGGATGCATTGGAAATCTCATTGAGCCCACCCCTGATCGTGTAGACTGACTGGACGACATTGAGGATCGTTTCCTCGAGAGATGCGATGGCGGTGTTGAAATTTTGCCGGATCATCTCGAATTCCGGAGCGACCGGTTCGTTCATGCGCACCGTGAGATCGCCGGAAGCAAGGCGTTCAAATCGCGTTTGCACGGTCTCAACAAATTGACGAAGGTCCTCGGCCTTGGCAACTTCGTGATCTCGCTGCGTCTTTCGATCCAATTCGATCTGGCCTTGCAGGATTTCCTGGTCGGCCTTCATCTTGTCGCCGTTGGCGAGTTCCTGGCGAAACATCTCCAGCGCCGAGATGAGGCTTCCGAGCTCATCGCTCCTCTTGCCGACCTCGATCGCATCACGATAGTTCCCATTCGCCATGCGATGGACATGGGCCAGCACATTCGTCAGTGGCTTACCGATCAGGCTTCGGCTCGCGATCAGGATGACGCCGAGCGTCACGACCAGAATGGCGAAGCCGCCAAGGATGGCGCTGTACATCTGCTGGCGAACGGGTGTCGCGAAGGCCGAAGCGGGAACGTCAAGAATCGCGGCCCAGGTCGTATTCATTCCGGGCGCACTAAACGGATAGACAAGGCGAACTACGCCGTCGGGCATCCCGGGGACGACGCGCATTTTGCCATCCGCCAGCGCTTGTTTGACCAGATCGGAGCCGACGTCGCCATAGTCCTTCATAAGATTATCCTGGCTCGGATGCGCAAGCCATTTTCCATCATTGGCTACAAGCATGACGCGCCCGTCTCCAAACGGATGCATCGTGTTGAGCGCCGCTGTCAGATCATCGAGTTTTATGTCGACACCCGCCAATCCGACGGTATGCCCGTCCAACGTCATCGGGACGGAAACCGATGTGACCAGCTTCTTCATGTTGGTAAGATAGGGAGAGGTGATGACCGGCTTTCCGGTTTCCAGCGGAACGCGATAATATTCCTGCTTGGGATCGATTTTCCAAGTCGAGAACTCCATCTGACCGCTGTCGCCCTTGGTCCAATAAGGCGTGAAAATACCTTCCTTGTTCAATCCCTCATCGCCGGAGGTCGGCTTGGGGGACTTTCCGTCGATAAGTTCACACATCCAGGCGCCGAATACATTGGAGTATTGCGGCGGCACTGTCTTCAGCATGGCAACAATATCCGCCCGCTTTCTTGATCCGCCATCGACAAAACCTACCAGCGATGACGCTAGCGCCTTACCTGCCGAAGTCGCCTCGGTGATTTGAACAGCAACACTCTGGCTGACAGAAGCTGCCTGCTCCGTTGCCCGGAGCATGACTTCCTGTTCGGTCCTGACCTTGGCGGAAATTGTGTTGATTGCTGTATACCCAAGCAAAATCGTCGCAACGGCAATACCGGTTGCAATTACGAGCTTCCCCGAAAGCGTCTTCATTGGTATCCGCGTGCTCCATTTCTGCATCTTTCGAATTTTTTTCAAAAGAAAATAAATTTCTCGTGAAGAATCGCAGAGTGGCTTTTCAAAAAGTGCGGAGCTATGCGTATAGGCTCTCATTCTGATAGCGGATCGCGCGAACGCACCAATCGAGAAGGATTTCGCCAAACACAGACCGGTCGACGGTCCATGCGACCGCGTTCGCGATGGGCGAAATCTGAGCATCAAAGAGATGATCGTGAGGGCGCAAGCAACGCGCCCTCACTATATGATCTACAACGGGCTATCCGATCGTCATCAGACTTGCATTCCCGCCCGCTGCCGCGGTGTTGATCGAGGTCGACACCTCTTCCAACAGCCAGTTGAGGCAATATGCGTCGGGGTCGCTCTCTACTTCATCCGTGGTCGCCGCCTGCACCAGGAGGAGCGGGCCGGGAAGAGCCGCAATCTTCTGATTGATGGACTGGACCCTAGCCCGATCCCCTTCCACCAGCGCACCCGAAAACGGCCCGTCCTTCTCCCAGTTCGAGGTCCAGGAAATGCGGCTGGAAACGGATGATGGCAAATCCGGCAAAACGGATTCCAAACCGGATCCCGCATCTATGGCGATCTGGTTTCCTGTCGACAGAGCAGCGGCAATCTGACGGAAGAGACCGGTCTTTGTCTCCGGCACCAGGAGGATTCGGCCGCGAGGATGAAGCGCATAGAGATTGCGTTCGCCAACGGGGCCGACCAACTCGCGTTCCAATCCCAGCGCCGATCGGCTTGCATAGCCACGGGCCGCTTCGCCTTCCGCTGACAATCCCCGACGATCCAGCCAGATGATGTAGTCCCGCAATGCCGGGTCGGTATGAACCGAATCCTGCTGCGGCGGAACAGGCGCTTTCTGAACCAGGCGGCCGATATAGAGAGGGCCACCAGCCTTCGGACCGGTACCGGAGAGGCCACGTCCACCGAATGGTTGAACGCCAACGACCGCTCCGATGATATTCCGGTTCACATAAAGGTTGCCGGCCTTGATGCGGCTCGTCACATGCGCGATCGTTTCATCGAGCCGGGTATGAAGGCCGAAGGTGAGACCGTAGCCGGAAGCGTTGATGTCGTCGATCAGGCGATCGAGCCCGTTTCTGCGGTAGCGAATGACGTGCAGAACCGGCCCGAACACTTCTCTGGTGAGGTCGGAAAGGGATCGGATCTCGACGATCGTCGGCGGCACAAACGTCCCGGCCGCGGCGCCCTCGTGGAGCGGCAACTGATGCACCTTGCAGCCAAGACCACGCATATGCTCGATATGCTGATCGATCTCCGCCTTGGCACTGTCATTGATGACCGGGCCAACGTCGATGTTCAACCGATCGGTGCGGCCGATCGTCAGCTCCTTAAAGGCGCCCTTGAGCATATTGAGCGTTCGATCCGCAATATCGTCTTGAAGGCACAGGACGCGCAATGCGGAGCAGCGCTGGCCGGCGCTATCGAAGGCAGAGGCGATCACATCTGCGACGACCTGCTCGGCAAGTGCTGAGGAGTCGACGATCATGCCGTTCTGGCCGCCCGTTTCGGCAATCAGCGGAATGGGCTTGCCTGTGGCCGATAGGCGCTCGACCAACTGCGCCTGAATGAGGCGGGCGACTTCCGTCGACCCCGTGAACATGACGCCTGCCGTTTCGGGAGCGCCGACAAGAGCGGCACCAAGGCGACCGCTGCCGGGTACGAATTGCAGCGCCCCCCGTGGCACTCCCGCCTCGTGCAGGATTTTGACGCTTTCCGATGCGATGATCGGCGTCACGCCAGCGGGTTTCGCAAGCACTGGATTGCCCGCCACGAGGGCTGCCGCCACCTGTCCGGTGAAGATCGCAAGCGGGAAGTTCCACGGGCTGATGCAGACGATCGGTCCAAGCGGCGCATGCGCAGGACCAAGCGTCTTGCGGGCCTGGTCGGCATAGTAGCGCAGGAAATCAATGGCTTCCCGGACCTCGCCAACGGCATTGGCCGCCGACTTTCCGGCTTCGCGCATGACTATCCCCATCAACGTCTCGATACGGGACTGCATGATGTCGGCGGCCCGCTCCAGGCATGCCGCGCGCTCTGCCGGGGGAATAGCAGCCCATTGTGGGGCGTGTTCGGCAGCCATGCGAGCAATCCGGGCTGCTTCTTCGACCTTAAGCTCAGTGACCGTCCCGACGACGTCGCGGTGATCGGCTGGATTGAGAACCTGCCGTGTCACCCCATCAGTCGAACCGTCTGCGAGGATGGGAAGCGCCTGCCATGGCGTCTGAACCGTCGCGGCCAGCGATTGCGACAACTCGAAGAGGGTCTTCTCACTCGACAGGTCAAGGCCGGAGGAATTGGCACGAGCTCTGCCATATAGGTCGCCAGGAAGAGCGATCAGTTCATGGGGTGCGCCGACCACGGGCATTGCCGCGACGACTTCGGCGGGATCGGCGACCAGTGCGTCGATCGAAACATTCGGATCGGAGATACGGTTTACGAAGGAGGAATTGGCGCCGTTTTCCAGGAGACGTCGGACCAGATAGGCGAGCAGCGTTTCATGCGTGCCGACGGGCGCATAAATCCGGCAGGGGCGATCGAGCTTCTGCTTGCCGACGACCTCGTCATAAAGCGGCTCGCCCATGCCATGCAAGCACTGAAACTCATACTTGCCGACTTCGAAATCCGGACCCGCCAGATGATAGATCGTAGCAAGCGTCTGCGCATTGTGGGTGGCAAACTGCGGGAACACCGCATCCGGCGCCGCAAGCAGCTTGCGTGCGCAGGCGACATAGGCGACGTCGGTATAGATCTTGCGGGTATAGACCGGAAAATCCTCAAGGCCATCAAGCTGGGCGCGCTTGATTTCGGCGTCCCAATAGGCACCCTTGACGAGGCGCACCATTATCCGACGCTCAGAGCGACGAGCCAGATCGATAATATAATCGAGCACGAACGGGCAGCGTTTGCCATATGCCTGCACCACGAAGCCAAGGCCGTTCCAACCCTTGAGAGCGGCATCGAAGCAAAGCTCCTCGAGAAGATCAAGCGAAAGCTCCAGCCGGTCGGCTTCTTCGGCGTCGATATTGAGGCCGATGTCATATCCCTTTGCGAGTGCCGCCAACGACTTCACTTTCGGCAACAGCTCGCTCATCACCCGACGGGACTGCGAGCGGCTGTAACGTGGATGCAATGCCGAGAGCTTGATGGAGATGCCGGGCCCATTATAGATGCCCCGCCCTGCCGCGGCTTTCCCGATCGCGTGGATCGCTTTTTCATAATCGCGGAAATAGCGCTCGGCATCAGCCGCCGTCGTCGCCGCCTCGCCAAGCATATCGTAGGAATAGCGGAAGCCGCGGCCCTCCAGCGGTTGGGCGCGCTTCAGCGCCTCCTCGATTGTTTCGCCGGTGACGAACTGCTCGCCCATCATGCGCATTGCCATGTCGACGCCACGGCGGATCACCGGCTCGCCGGCGCGCGCGATCAGCCGCGTCAGCGCTGCCGAAAGGCTGCGGTCGTTGACGGTGGAGGTCAGCTTGCCGGTAACCACGAGCCCCCAGGTGGCGGCGTTGACGAACAGCGATTTGCCGCCGCCAATGTGAGACGACCAGTCGCCCTCGGCAATCTTGTCTCGAATGAGTGCGTCACGGGTATCGGTGTCGGGAATGCGCAAGAGCGCTTCGGCAAGGCACATCAGAGCCACGCCTTCCTGGCTCGACAGCGAATACTCGTGAACAAGCCCTTCAACACCGGTGCCCTTATGCTTGGCGCGCAGCGCTTCGATCAGGGTGCGGGCAGTGCTGCGAATGTCATAGCGCTTCGCTTCGGAGACACGGGCCGCAGCGACAAGCGGTGGCAGGCATTCGGTTTCCGGCCGGCGATAGGCAGCGGTAATTGCTTGCCGAAGTTCGGATTGCGGCCGAATGGGCGGCGCGAAGTCGGCAAAGGGTGACACGCCGTCGTGGGAAGAGGTGGAATTGGGCACCGCGTCTAGCATGGGAATACCTGTGAACAATGTGTCGATTAGCGAATGAATGAAACGCCGGCTTCGCCGTCGTCGGGATGGTCCAGCCAGGCCGGACCTGAATACTCGGTGTCTCGAAGCGGCACCGCATCCGGCTTGCTCGCCTTAACAGCGAGCGCAGCCGCCACCGCTCTGATCGCCACCGGCCGATAGTGAGCCAGCAGATCCGGCTCCTGACTGACTTCGCGCTTCTTATTGTAGTTATACATCCGTGATCCCCTTTTGACGCGAGCGAAATAGGCAAAATCAGATGCCGATCGCCTCATAGGCCTCTGCAATCTGATTGAGATGCAAAGCGCATCGTTTGATCCGCCGAACGGTATGTCGATGAGCGCGTTTTTGAAGGAATCCCTCGACCTTCTTGGCTGCGGAATTCATCTGGACTTCTTCCTCCACCGGCTTCGCTTCATCATAACCGAGGAGCTAAAGTCATTCAGACTTGATTAAGGCCGAATGATTGACGTATTAACTTATTTGAACAGCAATAGGATTGCAAAATGTCTACAGAAAAGGCTCAAACTAGTGAATTGGACCAGTTTGATTTGAAGATCCTCGAAGTCGTCACCGAGGACGGCCGAATCTCGATTACGGATCTGGCCAGCCGGATCGGATTATCGAAAACCCCTTGTCAGCTTCGCCTTAAGAGACTCGTGGACGAAGGATACATCGTGGGATTCTCGGCTATCTTGAATCCCGCCAAACTTGGGCTCGATCACGTCGCCTTCGCGGAAGTGAAGCTGACGAGTACCAAGGAAGACGCGTTGAAAAGCTTCAATGCAGCGGTGAGGAAGATCAAGGAGGTGGAAGAATGCCACATGATCGCAGGACGTTTTGACTATCTTATCAAGATAAGAACACGAGACATCCGCCGATACCGCCACGTCCTCGGAGAAAAAATATCGACCCTCCCCTACGTGGCGAGCACATCCACAAGTGTGGCGATGGAAACAGTCAAGGAAGGCGGCCGAATAAAGACAAGCGGCTTGTAGCGGCCATCATCGGACAGCAACGTCATTGCTGCATGGCATGCGCTGTCTCTTTCAACCACGCGGTAAACTGAGCGACATGCGGATTTTTTGCGCTTCGCCGCGGAACAACAATGAAATAACCGTTCCTCGTCGCGATCGACTGCTCGGTCAGCCGAACAAGCGCTTTCCTGTTCAAGAGATCCTGAACGAGGCGCCGCCAGCCGAGTGCGATCCCCTGCCCGTTCAATGCAGCGTAAACCGCTTCGGTATAAAAACTGCAGCGCATGCCGAGGGAACGCTTGGGTGCTTCCACCGAGAACGCAGCGAGCCACTCGCTCCAGCCTGTCCAACTCGGGTCGTCGGTGTCGGAGCTGATGAGCGGATAACGCACCAACTCGGCAAGGTCTTCGATTTTTCCGAGGTTCTCAGCATATTCCTGGCTGCAGACAGGAAAGATCTCGTCATCGAAGAGCAGTTCAGCCTGTCCATCCGGCCACATGCCGTTGCCATAACGAATGGCGAGGTCCACATCGCTGCTCCCGAGGCTGGTTGCGTTGTCCTGCGTAATGATGCGAAGGGCGCTGTCTGGGAATGCTTTCGAGAAGGAAGAGATCTTCGGCAGCAGCCAGAAATGTGAGAATGCGACGGTGGCGGAAATCGTCAGCCCTTCGGCTGCCTCTTCCTTGGTGATTTCAGAGATCGTTTCGGCAACAAGGTTGAAGGCGGTGGTTGCGGCCGTCGACAGGGTTCTTCCTTTTTCAGTCAGCTCTATCCTGCGGTGCAAGCGCCGAAAAAGATCGAAACCCAGCATTTCTTCGAGCAGATGAATCTGCCGGCTGACGGCGGCTTGCGTAACGCCGAGCTCGCTTGCCGCACGCGTGAAGCTGCCATTGCGAGCCACGGCTTCAAATGCAGTCAATCCGGTCAAAGGAGGCAATCGTCGCCGCAGACTTACCATGGAAAACCTTATTGATGAGGAGTGCAGCCGCACCAGCCTCAGCAGTTTTTTGCATTACATTTCATTATGTCAAGGCGCCAAATTCGCTGACGGTAATGGCCGCCTGGTGGTTTGCCAGGCGGCCTTTTGCATGATTTGATCTATTCTCAGGCGGCCAGTACGCCGTTTTTCTTGACTGTCCAGGTGGCGATGTAATCCATCAGCGCCGGGTTGAGGCAATCATAGGGCTCGAGACCCTGTTCTTTCAGACGGGCTCGCACGGCATCCATTTTGGTTGGGTCGTATCCGCTTTCGATAATCGACGAAACGAACGCGGCAAAGCCGGGCGCGGCCCAACCCTTCCCCTCGAAACGCTCGGGATGAACGAAAGACAGTCCCTTGAAGGGATGATCGCGCTCGACAGGTCCATACATATGGACGCCGCATTCCTTGCACGCATGACGCTGGATCAGCGCCGACGGGTCAACGACCGCGAGTTTGTCGCCGTTCTCCACAACTTCGACATTCTCCGTCGGCGCGACGGCGACCACAGAGAATACCGCACCTTCGGGTTTCCAGCATTTCGTGCAGCCGCAGGCATGATTGTGCGCGATGTCGCCCTTGATGCGGACCTTCACCGGGTTGCTTGCGCAATTGCAGATGAGGGTGCCGCCGGAAAAGGATGCGTCGGTCGCCCGATATCCGGAGTCGACCGTCGGATGTATTGATATGCTCGTCATTGAGGTTTCTCCCTTCCTCCTGGGTCACCGCAGAATGCCGTGACCGAGCTGTAGTTCTCTCGTGAGCCTTCTACGCTAGCCTCTCGGCGTGCCAGCGCAGGTGATCGTCCATGAAAGTCGAGATGAAGCTGTAGGAGTGGCCGTAGCCTTCCTGCATCCTGAGGCGAAGCGAGATGCCGGCGGCGTCGCACGCCGCCTTCAGCTCGTTCGGGCGGAGCCCGTCTTCGAGGAAGCTGTCAGCCGTTCCCTGATCGACAAGCATTTCCGGAAATCTGCGTCCGTCCTCTATCAGCGCGCAGGCGTCGTACTCGCGCCAGCTTTGCTGGTCGGGTCCGAGATATTTCTCCAATGCCGGCTTCGACCATCCGGAGACACTCGGGCGGCTGATCGGTGCGAAGGCCGAGCAGCTTCGGTAGCGATCCGGATTCTTGAGAGCGATGGTTATCGCCCCGTGCCCGCCCATCGAATGGCCGAAAATCCCTTGCCGCTCCATGTCGGCGTTGAACTCCTCAGCGACCAAGGCGGGCAGCTCCTGGGTGATGTGGGTGTACATCTGATAGTTCTCGGCCCATGGCTCCTGCGTGGCGTCGAGATAGAAGCCGGCGCCCTTGCCCATCTGCCAGTTTTCCGGCTCGTCCGGAATTCCATCCCCTCTGGGACTTGTGTCCGGGCAGACGATGATGATGCCGAGATGTGCGGCAAGCCGCCTGTACTCCCCCTTGTCCATGACGTTTGCATGCGTGCAGGTGAGGCCGGAGAGATACCAGAGGACTGGACATTGGCGTTCGGCGGCCTGCGGTGGGACGTAGACGGCGAACGTCATCTCGCACCCGCACGCCTGTGACGCATGCGAGTAGACGCCCTGCGTTCCGCCGAACGATCTCTCTTTCGATATGGTCTTCATCGCCTTAATAGACCACGACGCCGCGGATGCTTTCGCCCTTGTGCATCATGTCGAAGCCCTTGTTGATGTCCTCGAGCGGCATGGTGTGGGTGATCATCGGGTCGATCTGGATCTTGCCCTGCATGTACCAGTCGACGATCTTCGGCACATCGGTGCGGCCACGGGCGCCGCCGAAGGCCGTGCCCATCCAGTTGCGGCCGGTGACGAGCTGGAAGGGACGGGTCGAGATTTCCTGGCCGGCGCCGGCAACGCCGATGATGACCGACTTGCCCCAGCCGCGGTGCGACGATTCCAGCGCCTGGCGCATCACCTTGGTGTTGCCGGTGCAGTCGAACGTATAGTCGGCCCCGCCGATGAGGTCGCCATTGCGCTTCGTCAGATTGACGAGATGGGGCACGATGTCGTCACCGACCTCCTTCGGATTGACGAAATGCGTCATGCCGAATTTCTCGCCCCAGGCCTTGCGGTCGTTGTTGATGTCGACACCGATGATCATGTCGGCGCCGGCAAGCTTCAGGCCCTGCAGGACGTTGAGGCCGATGCCGCCAAGACCGAAGACGATCGCCGTCGAACCGATCTCCACCTTGGCGGTGTTGATGACCGCACCGATGCCGGTGGTGACGCCGCAGCCGATATAGCAGATCTTGTCGAAGGGAGCGTCGGGATTGACCTTGGCAACGGCAATCTCGGGCAGCACGGTGAAATTGGCGAAGGTCGAGCAGCCCATATAGTGATGGATCTTGTCCTTGCCGATCGAAAAGCGCGAGGTGCCGTCCGGCATCAGGCCCTGACCCTGGGTCGAACGGATCGCGGTGCAGAGATTGGTCTTGCGGCTGAGGCAGGAATAACATTCGCGGCATTCGGGCGTATAAAGCGGAATGACGTGATCGCCCTTCCTGACCGAGGTCACCCCCGGGCCGACATCGACGACGATGCCGGCGCCCTCATGGCCGAGGATCGCCGGAAACAGGCCCTCCGGATCGGCGCCCGACAGGGTGAAATCGTCGGTGTGGCAGATGCCGGTCGCCTTGACCTCGATCAGCACCTCGCCGGCCTTCGGGCCATCGAGCTGAACGGTCATGACTTCCAGCGGTTTACCGGCGGCAACGGCTACGGCGGCGCGTACGTCCATGGATGTGGTTCCCTTCTCGTTTCGTTCGCGGTTTTACATATTTGGATAGACTGGCCCCTCGCCGCCCTGCGGCGGCACCCAGTTGATGTTCTGGTTGGGGTCCTTGATGTCGCAGGTCTTGCAGTGCACGCAGTTCTGGGCGTTGATGACGAAGGTATCCTTGCCGTCCTTTTCCACCCATTCATAGACGCCGGCCGGACAGTAGCGCGTCGACGGGCCGGCATAGATGTCGTGCTCGGAGCGCTTCTGCAGGTCCATATCCTTGACCTTGAGATGCACCGGCTGGTCTTCTTCATGATTGGTGTTCGACAGGAACACCGACGACAGACGGTCGAAGGTCAGAACGCCGTCCGGCTTCGGATAGGAAATCGGCTTGTGCTGGGCCGCCGGCTCCAGTGACTGCGCATCGGTCTTGCCGTGTTTCAGCGTGCCGAAGAAGGAGAAGCCGAATAGCGTGTTCGTCCACATGTCGAGACCGCCGAGCGCCACGCCTATCGCCGTGCCGAACTTCGACCACAGCGGCTTGACGTTGCGGACCTTCTTCAGGTCCTTGCCGATGTCCGTCTGGCGCCACTCGTTTTCGATCTCGATCACCTCGTCATTGGCGCGGCCAGCGGCGATCGCCGCGGCGATCTTGTCGGCCGCCAGCATGCCCGACAGCACCGCATTGTGGCTGCCCTTGATGCGCGGCACGTTGACGAAACCGGCCGAACAGCCGATCAGCGCCCCGCCGGGGAAGGAAAGCTTCGGCACCGATTGCCAGCCGCCTTCGGTGATGGCGCGTGCCCCATAGGAGAGGCGCTTGCCGCCCTCGAAGGTGGAGCGGATCGCCGGGTGCGTCTTGAAGCGCTGGAATTCCTCGAAGGGATAGAGATAGGGGTTCTTGTAATTGAGGTGCACAACGAAGCCGACGGCGACGAGATTGTCTTCGAGGTGATAGAGGAACGAACCGCCGCCGGTCTTCATGCCCAAAGGCCAGCCGAAGGAGTGCTGCACCAGGCCCTGTTTGTGGTGCTCGGGCTTGACCTGCCAGAGTTCCTTGAGGCCGATGCCGAACTTCGGCACGTCACGTCCCTCATCGAGCTTGAACCTGGCAATCAGCTGCTTGGCAAGCGAACCGCGCACGCCTTCGCCAATCAGCACGTATTTGCCGAGCAGCGCCATGCCGCGGGTATAGTTCGGGCCGGGCTCGCCATTCTTTTCGATACCCATGTCGCCGGTGGCAACACCGATGACGGCACCTTCGTCATTGTAAAGCACTTCGGTGGCGGCAAAGCCGGGATAGATCTCGACGCCGAGGGCCTCCGCCTTTTCGGCGAGCCAGCGACAGACGTTGCCGAGCGAGACGATATAATTGCCGTGATTGTTCATCAGCGGCGGCATCAGCGCATTCGGCAGGCGGACGGAGCCGGCCGGTCCGAGCACCAGGAAGTGATCGTCCGTCACCTTCGTCTTGAAGGGATGGCCGTCTTCTTCCCGCCAGCCGGGGAGCAGGCGGTCGATGCCGATGGGATCGACGACGGCGCCCGACAGGATATGGGCGCCGACCTCGGCACCCTTCTCCAGCACGACGACGGTCAAATCGGGATTGACCTGCTTCAGACGGATCGCCGCAGACAGGCCAGCCGGCCCCGCTCCGACGATCACCACGTCGAATTCCATGCTTTCGCGTTCTGGCAGCTCGCTAGCGTCGGTCATTGCGATATCACAGTGCCTTTTCGAGTTCCGGCAGGGCCTCGAAGAGATCGGCGACGAGGCCGTAGTCGGCGATCTGGAAGATCGGTGCCTCTTCGTCCTTGTTGATGGCGACGATGACCTTGCTATCCTTCATGCCGGCGAGATGCTGGATGGCACCGGATATGCCGCAGGCGATGTAGAGTTGCGGTGCCACCACCTTGCCGGTCTGCCCGACCTGCCAGTCGTTCGGGGCATAGCCGGCATCGACGGCAGCGCGGCTGGCGCCGACGGCAGCCCCAAGCTTGTCGGCGACGGGAAGAATGACTTCCTTGAACTTTTCCGCCGAACCGAGCGCGCGGCCGCCGGAGATGATGATCTTCGCGGAGGTGAGTTCCGGACGGTCGGACGCCGACAGCGCATCGGCGACGAAGCTGGACAGGCCGGGATTGGCGACCGCCGGGATCGCCTCGATGCTGGCCGAACCACCGTCTGCGGCAGAGGCGAAGGAAGCGGTGCGCACGGTGATGACCTTCTTGGCATCGGTCGACTGCACCGTCTGAATGGCATTGCCGGCATAGATCGGCCGCTTGAAGGTATCGGCGGAGACGACCTCGATGATTTCCGAGACCTGGGCGACATCGAGCAAAGCGGCAACCCGCGGCATGACGTTTTTGCCGACCGAGGTGGCCGCCGTCAGGATGGTGTCATAGGAAGCGGCGAGCGACACGATGAGATCGGCAAGCGGCTCGGCGAGATTGTTGGCAAGGCTCGCATCGTCGGCAACCAGCACCTTGGAGACGCCGGAGAGTTTCGCTGCCTGCTCGGCCGCAGTGTTGGCGCCAGCGCCGGCGACGAGGATGTGCACGTCGCTTCCCGTTCCCTGGGCGATCTGGGTCGCCGCCGTCAGCGCCTTAGCGGTCTGGTCGGATAGATGGTTGCTGTCATGATCAGCCAGAAGAAGAATGGCCATGGTGTCTAACTCCTCGTTCGGACTGGATTACAGCACGCCGGCTTCGGTCTTGAGTTTTTCGACCAGCTCGGCCACCGACTTGACCTTGACGCCCGCCTTGCGGCCCGACGGCTCCTCGGTCTTCAGCACCTTCAGGCGCGGCTCGGTGGAGACGCCGAAATCGGCAGGTGCCTTCTTGTCGAGCGGCTTCTTCTTCGCCTTCATGATGTTCGGCAGCGAGGCATAACGCGGCTCGTTGAGGCGCAGGTCCGTCGTGACCACCGCCGGCAGCTTGACCTCGATCGTCTGCAGGCCACCATCGACCTCGCGGGTGACAGTCGCCTTGCCATCGCCGATCTCGATCTTCGAGGCAAAGGTTGCCTGCGCCGAACCGAGCAGCGCCGCCAGCATCTGGCCGGTCTGGTTGCTATCATCATCGATCGCCTGCTTGCCGACGATGATCAGGCCGGGCTGTTCGGCCTCGGCCACGCCTTTCAGGATCTTCGCCACCGCCAGCGGCTCGACTTGATCGTCGGTCTCGACCAGCACCGCACGATCCGCCCCCATGGCCAGCGCCGTCCTCAGCGTCTCCTCGGCCTTGGCCGGGCCGATCGACACCACCACCACCTCTTCGGCCTTGCCGGCCTCCTTCAGCCGCAGCGCTTCCTCGACCGAGATCTCGTCGAACGGGTTCATCGACATCTTCACATTCGCAAGCTCGACACCCGTGCCATCCGCCTTCACACGGATCTTCACGTTGTAATCAACCACCCGCTTCACCGGGACGAGAATCTTCATGGCGGACCCCTTTCATTGTTCCGTGTGCGGTCGTTCGGCAAGCAACACCCAGAAGGCGAAGAGAGGCGTGTCGACCGATCTCATGGCATGTTTGATACCGGGGATATTATAGAACGACCCGCCGATACCGGGCGAAAACCAATCCCCGTCCTCTTGCCGGAACTCGCCATCAGACAGCACGAGATAGGTTTCTTCAGGAGGGTGATTGTGATCCGGATAGCGAACTCTGGGCGCCAAGAGGGTTACTCCGAACCAGAGGTCGTTGCGAATTTCCAAACCGCCCGGGCCAATGATCATCGCATTGGCGTGGCCATCAAGGAAATTCTCGCTGGCCGTGGCGGCATCATACTTGGTTCGCTGTCTCCACTCGAGCAGAGGTTCAACTCGCCGAAAAAGCTCCATTATGCGCCGAAGAGCAGGATCGGACGTGTGGACGGACAAGGCGTCGGCAAGGAACGCGCAGACCGGAAGACGGCTGCCATTCCCTTCCCTTTGCATGCCTGGACGTTCCAGCGCCGAAAAGATTTCCGCGATCGAGCGGCGACCCTGCGGATCTTTCACACATTTGTCGAAGGCTACGAAAGCAGCGTCGATGAAGTGCTGCAGGTCCTCATTTCTTTGGCTCATTCCATCCCCTCCCGCCGGATCGACCAACCGTCCTCCCGCGCTAGATGTCCTTCGCGATCCGAAGGCCATCGTAGATCGCTGCATGCGTGTTGCGAGCCGCGACGGCGTCACCGATCCGGAACAACTGGAACTTTCCTTCCGGATTGCGAACGACGGACTGGGGTTTTCCTGCGAGAAGCTCATCGTGCGATATTTCGCCGAAGTTACTGGAGAGCGGCTTCAGCTCGAAATACAGTTCGTCCAGTGGAATGGTGCCGTGATTGACGACGATCTGGTCGACGACACGCTGCTTGGAGACACCACCATAGTCGCTTCCGACATGGGCGACGATCTGGTTGCCATTCTTCTCAGCCGACTCCAATCGGAACGTCACGGTAAAGGTGACATCGAGCTTCTGCAGCGAGCGCATGTAAGGAACGAGGTTCATCGCCATGACTTCCGGCGCGAAGGAGCGGTCGGGCGTCATGATCTCGACCTTCGCGCCAGCCTTTGCCAGGAATTCGGCTGCCTGCAATCCCGCATGATCGCCGGCGTCATCGAAGATCAAAACGTTCGTGCCGGGTTTCACGTCGCCGGAGATGATGTCCCACGAGGACACGACGAGTTCGTTGCCCTTCGACAATACCTCCGTATGCGGCAAGCCGCCCGTCGCGATGATGACGACGTCCGGATTCTCCGCAGCAACCGTTTCCGCTTCCGCCCAGGTGTTGAAGTGGAACTTGACGTCATACTTCTCGCACTGGCTCATGCGCCAGTCGATGATGCTGATCATCTCTCGCCGGCGTTCGCTCTGCGCGGTAAGCCGGATCTGGCCGCCCGGATTGTTCGCCGCCTCGAAAACGACGACGTCATGGCCGCGTTCCCCGGCGACGCGGGCGGCCTCGAGACCGGCAGGACCGGCACCGACGATGACAACCTTCTTCCGGGTGTCAGCCTTCGACGCGATATGAGGCATTGTCTGCTCGCGGCCGGTCGCGGCGTTGTGGATACAGAATGCCATGCCGCCCTGGTAGATGCGGTCGAGACAGTAGTTTGCGCCGACGCACGGCCGAATGTCTTCCTCGCGCTTTTCGATGATCTTCCGCACGATATGCGGATCGGTCATATGAGCGCGGGTCATTCCGACCATGTCCACTTTTCCGGCCGCGATGGCATGGCGGGCGGTGGCAACGTCCGGAATTTTTGCGGCGTGGAATGTCGGGAAGTTCGTCGCGGCGCGTATCTCACCGGCAAAATCGAGATGCGGCGAATTGGCCATGCCCTGAATTGGAATGACATCGGTCAGGCCCGGATCGGTGTCGATGTGACCACGGATGACGTTCAGGTAGTCGACCAGACCGCTATCGCGCAGCCGCTTGGAAATTTCGATACCCTCTGCCTTACCGGTCCCGCCGGGAAGACATTCGTCGGCGGTGTAGCGAATGCCGAGAATGAAGTCGTCACCAACGCGTTCACGCATCGCCTTGAAGACATCGAAACAGAAGCGCATCCGATTTTCCAGCGGGCCGCCATAGGGAGCGTCGAGTTCGTTGGTGAGCGGAGACGCGAACTGATCGATCAGATGGCCATAGGCCTCCAGCTCCACCCCGTCCATGCCGCCCGCTTTCATGCGTTCGGCGGCATCCGCAAAGTCCTTGATGATGCGCTCGATGTCCCAGTCTTCCATCTTCTTGGGAAAGGCGCGGTGGGACGCCTCGCGGTGATGCGATGGAGCCACGACCGGCAGCCAATCGCCCTTGTCCCAACGGGTGCGGCGCCCGAGATGGGTGAGCTGAATCATGATCGCCGCGCCCTCTTCGTGAACGGCATCGGTCATTTCGCGGATCCAGGGAACGATCTCGTCCTTATAGGCGAGCAGGTTGTTGAAGACCGGCGGACTGTCGCGCGAAACGGCCGCAGATCCCGCCGTCATCGTCAAGGCCACTCCGCCCTTCGCCCGCTCCACCGTGTAAGCCCGATACCGTTCCTTCGGCATTCCGTCCTCGGGATATGCCGGCTCGTGGGATGTCACGATGATGCGGTTTCGCAGCGTCAGATGCTTTAATTTATAGGGCTGAAGAAGAGGATCGTTCGACATATGTCGGGCTCCGGATTAGAAACATCACAATGACGCTATGCGCAAATGTACATACGTGTCAATGCAGAAAACATTTTAGTCTCTAATTTCGACACTGATGTACATTTTCCTTGTGTCGGCCTTCGCAATTTGATAGGAGATAGGTCATGGACCAGAGTTTGAACGACAGTGGTTGGCGCGGATCGCAGGAAGGCTGGCTGGAGGCGGCATACAGCTCGCTGATCGACGCCGGAGTTGATGCGGTCAAAATCCTGCCGCTGGCAAAGAAGCTCAAGCTTTCCCGCACCAGCTTCTACTGGTTCTTCAAGGATCGGGAGGAGCTGCTGGGCGCTTTGCTTGCAAGATGGAGAGACAAGAACACCGGCAACATTATCAAGCAGTCGGAGGCATATGCAGAATCCTTGGCGGAAGCCATGCTCAATGTTTTCGATTGCTGGCTGAATAAGGACCTTTTCGACTCGCAGTTCGAGTTCGCAGTGCGCAGTTGGGCACTGCAATCGTCGGAAATTCTCGAAGAGGTTCAGCGCGCGGACCAGGCAAGAGTAGAGGCGCTTACGCGGATGTTCATGCGGTTCGGCTATGAAGCCGCCGCCGCAGACGTGCGCGCGAGAACAACCTATCTGGTGCAGATCGGCTACATCTCGATGCAGTCCAACGAGGAAATCGGTCTGCGTATGAAGCGCATACCTGAATATATCGCAATCTATACTGGCCAGGTGCCGCAGCAGAGAGAGCTGGACCGCTTCTTTGCGCGGCACGGTTACAAGCCAGACTAACGGCGGGCAAGAATGAGCGGTTTAGGAAAGATCGGTATCGTTGGAGGTGCAGGCTGGCTTGGCGGGGCGATTGCAGAGTCTTTGGTAAGCGCTGGCGTCGTCGGCGACGAAGATCTTGCCCTCTCCTATCGAAGCACGCGGCCGGACAGGTTTTCGCAAGCTTTCTGGACCGTCGACAATCAAGAGTTGGCAGACCGTTCCGATATCATTTTTCTTTCCGTGCGACCTGCCGACTGGAGGCAATTGCGTATCGATGCCAAAGGCAAGTTGGTGATCTCTGTTATGGCCGGTGTCTCCCTCGCCGCGCTTTGCCATCACCACAATACTCCGCGCGTTGTCCGTGCACTTCCCAACGCAGCCGCGGAAGTGGCGCTTTCCTATACACCATGGATCGCCACGCAGCATGCGACAGGTGAAGACAAGGCCGCTGTTCGAGCCATATTCGACGCCTGCGGAATGCAGGACGAGGTCGCAAGCGAAGGCGACATCGACTATCTGACCGGTCTTTCGGGCGCGGGGCCGGCATTCCCCGCCCTGCTCGCCGCTGCCATGCTGAAGGATGCGATCGCGCGCGGGCTGGAACCAAAAGTCGCGCACCGCGCCGTTAACGCTGTTCTGGTCGGCACGGGTGGCTTGCTGCAAAAGCGGGATGAAAATCCCGACGACATCGTTCGCACCTTTCTCGATTATCGCGGCACAACTGCAGCAGCGATCGAGGAAATGCGCGCTTCCGGCTTCGATACCGCGGTACAAAATGGTTTGTCCGCAGCATTCGCAAAATCAATAAAAATGGGACAGATTTCCTGATAGCCTGAATGCGGGTTTGCGGCGCCCCGCCCCTAAGACAAGCCGCTAAACTGAGGGAACGATAATGAAAAAGCTATTGGCATCGACCTGCATGTTGTTTGGACTGGTAGGCGGAGCTTCCATTGCGAGTGCCGCCGAATGTGGCAACATCACGATCGCCAGCATGAACTGGCAAAGCGCGGAAGTCCTCTCCAATCTCGATAAGATCATCCTGAATGAAGGCTATGGATGCGAAGCGGATATCACCGTTGGTGACACCGTTCCGACGATCACCTCCATGGCGGAGAAGGGTGAACCCGATATTGCGCCGGAAGCCTGGATCGACCTGCTGCCAGACGTCGTCAAGAAGGGTACCGACGAAGGGAGGATCGTTCAGGTCGGATCCCCGCTTCCCGATGGCGGCGTGCAGGGATGGTGGATCCCGAAGTATGTTGCCGACGCACATCCGGACATCAAGACCATTCCTGATATGCTGAAGCACCCCGAATTGTTCCCAGATCCTGAAGACGCCAAGAAGGGCGCTATCTTCAATGGCCCCCAGGGTTGGGGCGGCACGATCGTCACATCGCAATATTACAAGGCCTTCAATGCGGACAAGGCAGGCTTCACTCTGGTCGATACCGGCTCTGCGGCAGGCCTCGATGGTTCGATTGCAAAAGCCTATGAGCGCAAAGAAGGCTGGGTAGGTTATTACTGGGCGCCAACGGCATTGCTCGGCAAATACGCGATGGTGAAGCTCGATGCAGGCGTGCCGAACGATCCTGCGGAATGGAAGCGCTGCAATACAGTGGCTGACTGCGCCGATCCCAAGCCGAATGCCTGGCCGACCGACCATGTCGTCACGCTGGTTGCCAAGACCTTTTCCGAGAAGGTCAGCCCCGAAGTCATGGACTATCTCAAGAAGCGCTCCTGGAGCAACCAGACCGTCAACGGTCTGATGGCCTGGATGACGGACAACCAGGCAAGCGGCGAAGATGGCGCCAAGCACTTCCTGAAGGAAAACAAAGACGTCTGGACGAAGTGGGTCACTCCGGATGCCGCCAAGAAGATCGAGGCCGCTCTCTAGCCGCCCCTAAACAAGCGGCGCGCAGGGCGCGCCGCTCCTCACCGCCGCACAACATAAAAAGACTGGCACGGCTTCTTTAAGAAAAGGGGAACCGCATGGACTGGTTTTACACCTTCCCTCACATGAACGACGATGCGCTTCGTGATCTCAAGAAGCTCATCGACGACAATTTTCGCGCATTCACAAGAGCCTACGGAGACACGATCGAGGGCTTTTTCACGCCGCTGCAGCATTTCTTGATGGCGGCCGAGAAATTCATGACCCAAACCCCGTGGCCGATCATCACGCTCTTGATCCTGGCGGTCGCGTGGCTTGCGAGCCGCAATTTCAAGATCGTCCTGGGCTGTCTCGTGACGCTGTTGCTGATCGGTTATTTCGACATGTGGCAGGACACGATGCGCACGATCTCGATGATTTTCGTCTGCACCGTACTCTCGATCGCCATAGGTCTGCCTATCGGCATTCTGATGTCGCGCTCCGACCGCATTCAGAAGCTGGTCAGCCCGATCCTCGATATCATGCAGACCATGCCGAGTTTCGTGTATCTCATCCCCGTGGTGATGCTTCTTGGCATCGGACGCGTACCCGGCCTCATCGCAGTCGTCATCTACGCTATTCCGCCGATGATCAGGCTCACCGACCTTGGTATCCGGCTTGTCGATAAGGATGTCCTGGAAGCTGCCGACGCATTCGGAACCAACCGATCACAGAAGCTCTTCAAGGTGCAGTTGCCGCTTGCCTTGCCGACAATCATGGCCGGGATCAACCAGACCATCATGATGGCACTGGCAATGGTCGTCATCGCCTCGATGATCGGCGTGCAAGGCCTCGGCCAACCCGTGCTCAAGGCAATCGCAAATCAATACTTCACCTTGGGTATCTTTAACGGACTTGCCATCGTTGGCATCGCCATCATCTTTGACCGGGTCAGCCAGGCATACGGCAAAAGACTCCAGAAGCACCGGGAGACCGTTCATGGCTGATCATCATTTCGGCGGTATCAGGATCCGACACCTTTACAAGATCTTCGGTCCCAATGCGGCAGCCCATATCGAGGCTGCTCAGAAGGGCATGACCAAGGCCGAGCTCAACCGAACGCACGGGCATATATTGGGTCTGAAAGACATCAATATCGAGATCCCATCGGGCTGTATCCAGGTCATCATGGGCCTCTCCGGCTCAGGCAAGTCAACGCTCATTCGCCACATAAACCGTCTGATCGATCCGACAGCGGGCGAAGTGCTGGTCGATGGTGTCGACGTTGTCAAAATGGACGAAACCCAGCTTCGCGAGTTCCGCCGGCACCAGACGGCAATGGTGTTTCAGAAGTTTGCACTTCTGCCGCACCGTAGCGTCCTCGACAACACCGTTTTCGGGTTGGAAGTCCAAGGAATTGCTCGTGCGAAAGCCGTCGATGTCGCCATGCGATGGCTGGAGCGAGTGGGACTGAAGGGATTTGAAGACAAGTATCCCAATCAGCTCTCGGGCGGGATGCAGCAACGCGTCGGGCTCGCACGCGCTCTTTCGAACGATGCGCCGGTGCTGCTCATGGACGAGGCTTATTCGGCTCTTGATCCATTGATCCGAACGGACATGCAGACTGTCCTTCTCGACATCCAGAAGGAGATCAAAAAAACGATCGTCTTCATCACCCACGACCTCGACGAGGCTCTTCGTCTCGGTGATCAAATCGCAATTCTGCGCGACGGCGAGATCATTCAGCAAGGAACCAGCCAGGACATCGTCCTGCGTCCGGCCGACGACTATGTCGCCAACTTCGTCAAGGAAGTAAACCGCGGGCGCGTCGTCCAGGTGGAGGCGATCATGTCGCCTCTCCGTGGCGCGACAGCATCCAGCGGCCTTACCGTGCACGCGGGGACGACGGTGGAAGAAGCCGTGCGCTTGCTTGCATCTGTGCCGGATGGGGACGTGACGGTGCTAGGCGCCTCTTCCGAGCCTGTCGGCGTGGTGACACTGCGCCAGCTCGCTTGTGCAATGGTCAGTTCACAAGATCAAGAACGACAAAGGGACGTGGTCGCCATGGTGCGCTGATCCATTGTTTGAAAAGGGTCAACCAGATGCTTGTCGGCGCCGAACATCCATTGCGCAGGGAACTCCATCAGGAACTCCACGCAAGACCTTCACTTTATTTCGATGGCGACACCGATGTCTGGCACGTCGCCATCGTTTCGGAGAACGCAGCTCCTCCCATCCCATCAGAACTGCTGGAGCTTGATGATGTTGCAATCACGGGCCAGGGAAGCCACGGCATAGGAAAATGTGGCGACGGACGGCTGAAATGGGAGGCGCATACCGAGTTTGTGACGTTGACCTACGTCTCACCGGCATCGATCGACCAGCCGACTGCATTGCCGAAGCCGTTTTACGACTGCATTCGCTTCGTAGAAGGCAAGGTGATCGCTGCCGTACGCGTCCTGGTGCGAGACGAAAAGGAGGCGCCGCGTCCAAAACCCGGAGTCGACTACGTCGCATCGAAAGTGGGCGGCGGCGACGCGGAGGTCTATTCGAGTTTCCGTCTCGATGACGACGGATTCGTCGAATTTCGCGTCTATAACCGCAACCTCAATGCCTACCGTACGGGTCGCATGGTGAGGCGGCTGCTGGAAATTGAAACCTACCGGATGATGGCGCTGCTCGGCATGCCGGTGGCGCGTGAGACGGTCAAACAACTTTCGGATTTTGACAGGCGCCTCACCGTTCTGATTGAGCACATGCAGAGCGAAATAAAGGTGGACAAGGCGCTCCTGTCGGAAGTGACGAAGCTATCTTCCGATGTCTTGAAGCTGACGGCAAAGGCAAAACAACGATTTGGAGCCACAAAGGCCTACGCCGAAATTGTCGCAAGCAGGATGATTGAGCTGCGCGAAGAACGAGTGGAGGAAAGACAACGTATCTGTACCTTCATCGATCGCCGCTTTCAGCCCGCCGTTCGCTTCGTCCATGCAACGGAGCGGCGTCTTTCCGAAGTGGGTGAGCGGGTCAGCCTTGCAGGCGACCTCTTGCGGACGACCGTCCAGGTGCAGCTTGAGGACCAGAACGCATCGCTCCTAAGCTCGATGGAAGAGCGTGCACGCGTGCAGGTTCACATTCAGCAGGCGGTCGAGGGCTTTTCGGTCATCGCGATCACCTACTACGCCATCAGCCTGACAAAGGTGTGCCTGGAGGCGGCTGGCGAACTTGGCTTCGACGTCCATCTGGCAAAGGCCGGCCTGCTGTTTACCGTTCCCGTGGCAGTTTTCGCGATCTGGGCGGGCATTCGGCATGTCCGAAAGGGCATCGCAGCGCATAGCGCATCGTAACCAACGACACTCATCTTGGCAGCCAACACCCATGTCCCAGACGTTTCCTCGCCTGTTCGCGCCTCTAAAGATTGGTTCCCGCACCCTTCGAAACCGAATTGTCTTCGGCGCGCACACCTCAAACCTCGCCTTGGAGGGTCTGCCGACCGAACGCCATGCGGCATATTATGCCGAGCGGGCGATCGGCGGCGCTGCGATGATTGTCGTCGAGCCGATGCCGGTGCATGCGTCCGCGGTCCTGACGCATCACAACTTCCGGCATTCGGACGACGCCGTTATTCCGCATTTCGCAAAGGTCGTCCGGGTGATCAAAGACAACGGCGCCGTTGCCATTCAGCAGCTCTACCATGTCGGCGCGCACGGCGACTCCGATAATTCCTTCCATCCTCATTGGTCGCCTTCCGGCTTGCCGAGCTATCACGATAGCGACGGATCGCACCCGATGACCGAAAACGAGATATGGGAAACCATCGATGGCTTCGTTCAGGCCGCACGGCGATGTCGCGAGGCGGGCTTTGATGGAGTGGAGGTCTGGGCGGCCTATCTCGGGATGGTCGATCAGTTCTGGACGCCCTGGAGCAACCGCCGGGGCGACCAATGGGGAGGGTCGCTTGAAAATCGCACACGGATGTCTCGGGAAATACTCTCCAGGATCCGTGAGACCTGCGGGCCTGACTTCATCGTCGGCATCGCCGTCAGCGACGAGCCTGACGTAAAGGCAGCTCTTTCACGCGAGGAGCTTGCCGAGATCGTCAAACTCCATGACGAGCTCGGCCTGATAGACTACGTCACCTGCGGATCGGGCGGCTATCTCGACTTCTACAAGCTGATGCCGACTTTCATCTATCCTGAAAAGCTCGGGGCCGATCTGGCATCGACTTTGAAAAAGGTTGTGAAGAAAGCTGTCGTCACCGCAGAAAGCCACATCCGGACACCCGAGAATGCCGAGACGGTGCTTGGAGAAGGCGCCTGCGACCTAGTCTCGATCGTGCGAGGTCAGATTGCCGATCCTCATCTGGCACGGAAAGCTGCCGAAGGTCGCCCTGAGGACATTCGTGGCTGCATTTCGTGCAATCAGATGTGTTGGGGCCGCCGCTCACGCGATTACTGGATAAGCTGTCTGATCAATCCTTCAGCCGGCCGCGAGTCCGAATGGAACGGCGATCGCTTCACAAAAACAGACGTCCCCAAACGGGTTTTTGTCATCGGCGGAGGGCCGGCTGGGCTGGAGGCGGCGAGAGTGGCCGCAGAGCGAGGCCATAGCGTCGTCCTCGCCGAGGCGTCCAGTCGCCTGGGCGGCAATTTCCTGCTGGCGGGGCTTCAGCCGCGCCGGGCGCAGATACTGGATCTCCTGGCATGGTATGAGCGCCAGCTCGAAAGCCTCGGCGTCGAAGTCCGGCTTAATACCTACGTAGAAGCTGAGGAAATCAATGCGGCCGAGTTGGATGTGGTTGTTGTGGCCACGGGATCCTATTCGCCGGAAACTGGCTTCCAGAAGGCGCTGCCGACTGTGGAGACCTTGCCCGGCATCGAGAAGGGCGGCGTCTTTACCGTCGAAGGCGTGATGGCAAAGCAGGTCAGACCCGGAAAACACGTTCTTCTTCTGGACGAAGGCGGCGGCTGGAGGGCATGCGGTACGGCCTGGAAGCTGGCCGAAGAGGGTCATTTGGTCACCATCGTCACCCCGGATCCTTTTGTCGGCAAAGAGCTTCAGCGAACGGCAGCCGACGTCCCCATGCGGCAGGCCCTGCGCAAACTCGGCGTCCAGTGGATCGTCGAATCGAGCGTGGTCGAGTGGAAGGGGGACGGCGCAACGCTCGTGGATCACAATACCGGCGAACATCGCTTTCTCGAGGCGGATACGCTGGTCATGGCGACGACAAATCTTCCCGCGGATTGGCTGATGCCAGGTCTGTCGGCTTTGGGTGTCACCATTCGTCAGATCGGCGATTGCGCGGCCCCGCGACAAGCTCCCTACGCATTTTACGAAGGTCGAAAGACAGGATTGGAGATTTGATATGGCAGAAGAGGTCTCGCTCCGTAGGCCGGAAGCGGAAGAACTCGCAATGCGCGCCTGCGTAGCGGCCGGTGCCTCGCAGGCGAGCGCCCGTTCCCTCGTCGATGCAACATTGTCGGCTGCGCTTTTTGGTCCCGCAACGCTGGGCTTCCCGCATTTCGTCGATTACCTCAATGCCTTCGCCGAAGGCCGGATCAAGGGCGACTCGCAACCTAGTCTGCAACGGAGTTTCCCCGCATTCATGGTTTCGGATGCCGACGGCGGAATTGCGCAGCTCGGCTTTGACCTTGCCTTTGCGGATTTGGTTGAAACCACCCGCACATTAGGCGTCGCGGTGTTTACGCAGACCAACAGCTACACCGCGGGAGAGCTCGGATACTACGTTCGAAGGCTGGCCGGGGAAGGTCTTATCGGGCTTGCGGCAACAAACGCGAACGCAATGGTGGTACCCAAGCCAGGCGGAGCGGCCGTCTACAGTACGAACCCCATGGCATTCGGCTTTCCGCTTGGCGACCAGACCCTTCCCTTGGTCATCGACCAGGCTTCCAGCGCAACCGCCTTCGTCAACATTGTTCAAGCGGCCGAACAGGGTCAGCCGATCCCCGACGGTTGGGCTGTCGACGAAAACGGCGAGCCGACACAGGACGCCACCAAGGCACTGACCGGAGCATTGCTGCCGTTCGGCGGCCGCAAGGGGGGGAACGTGGCATTGTTCGTCGAGATGCTCTCCGCCGGCCTCTCCGGGGGGCCATGGTCGCTGGACACTCCCGATTTCAGATCGGGGAATGCGCCTCCCGCTGTCGGGCTTAGCATTATTGCGATCATGCCAGGTCTCGGAGACGAGCGCATTCGTCGTGCTCACGCGCAGACCATTCGTCTTCACGATCACGGC
This sequence comes from Rhizobium sp. NXC24, assembly GCF_002944315.1. Classification (NCBI taxonomy): domain Bacteria; kingdom Pseudomonadati; phylum Pseudomonadota; class Alphaproteobacteria; order Hyphomicrobiales; family Rhizobiaceae; genus Rhizobium; species Rhizobium sp. NXC24. Next base: position 247,548 of record NZ_CP024314.1, on the reverse strand, counting down.
GTCTTCATTCCCGGCGTCACTGGAATTCCTTTCCCGCCCTCCCCGACGGCGGAGCTTAAGATTCCGCGCACCGTCTTTGAGTCCATCAGTCGATTTGCGTCGCTGCAGGCAGAGCGCAACTAGCAAAAAAGAGATCGGAGCTCCCTGGCTGAGACTTCCGTCCAATCGTCGCGAACCATCGAACCACGAGAGTACAGGAACAAGAAAATGGCATTCAAACGCACCATCCAGGCGATCGATACGCATGCCGGCACGCCCATGCGTGTTGTCACCGGAGGCATACCCCATATCCCCGGCAATTCGGTCTACGAAAAGATGAAGTGGCTCGAGAGCAATGACGATCAATTGCGCAAACTGTTGTTGCGCGAGCCGCGTGGATATTCTGCCCATTGCTGCAACATCATCGTGCCGCCGACCCATCCGGAGGCTCAGGCCGGCTACATCATCATGGAGCAGATCGAATATCCCGTCATGTCGGGCGGAAACACGATCTCGGTTGTGACCGTGCTTCTGGAAATGGGGATGCTGCCGATGAAGGAACCGGTCACAGAGCTGGTTCTCGAGGCGCCCGCAGGTCTTATCCGGGTGAGCGCGCAATGCGAGAACGGCAAGGTGAAGAGCGTCACGTTCAAAAACGTGCCCGCCTTTGCCGCGCATCTGGACGCAGTCATCGACGTGCCGCACCTTGGCAAGGTGACCGTGGACGTCGGATGGGGCGGGATGTTCTATGCCATTGCGGATGTTCGCCAGTTCCGCGGGCTGGAGCTCAAGCCGGAGCACGGCAGGGAAATCGCAAGAATTTCGGCCATGATCAGGGAAGCCGCCATCGAACAATTGCCGGTGTCGCATCCGGATTATCCTGGCGTCGGCATCACCATTTCGCAACTCTCCGGCCCAACAGACGATCCGCGTGCGGACTGGAAGAACACCGTCACCATGGCGTCCGGGGAATTCTCATGGGACAATCCGGCTACTTGGACGGGTGCGCTGGATCGTTGCCCGTGCGGCACTGGTACATGCGCAAAGATGGCGGTGCTTCATGCCAAGGGCGAACTGCCGCTCAACCAGGATTTCCGCCATCAGGGAATTCTCGGAAACATCTATACCGGCAGGCTCGTCGAAGAGGCCAAGATCGGCGACCGGAACGCTGTGGTGCCGACAGTCAGCGGAACGAGCTGGATCTATGGTATCAACACGATCGTCCTGGACAATGACGATCCCTTCGTCGAGGGCTTCACCGTGGGAGATACCTGGGCCTGATTGCCGGGCGAAAGAAAGCAACGGCTAAAGCTATTGAGCCTTGGGATCAGGGGCGGCGGCATGGAAATGCCGTCGCCCGCGGGTTCTACTCTAACAATAGCTCGCTATCGGCTCACCCAGCACCTCAAGGCGCGGTGTTATTCCGAGTCCCGGAAGGCTCGGCGCTCTCACACGGCCGTCTACGACTTCGAAGGGGCCGTCAGCAGTTTTGATCGATACGATATCGCGGCATTCCAGCACGCATCTTAAGTTCTTCTCAGGGACTGTCTGGCCCATATGCACGATGGCGGCAAAGGCGATGTCGGAACCCGTCGTTTCCTGAACGCTCACTGTAAGACCGGCCGCTACGCAGATGTCTCGGTGACGCCTGCCCCGGGTCAATCCACCATTCTTTGAGATTTTCAGCCCGATCCCTTCTGCCGCATCGTCGCCGACGATATGTGCAATAGTAGCATCGTCCGTAGCGAGTTCGTCGAAGATGATGGGAACATCGGTTCGACGCCTGAGTGAAATGCATTCGCGCCAGGTAGCGCATGGTGCCTCGAGGACGAAATCGAGGCCATCGGGCAGCAATCTCAGCATCCGAAGCGCCGTCTCGACGGTCATGCCGCCGTTCGCATCCACGATAAAGAATTCGCCCGGCTTCTTGTCCGCCAGCGATGCCGCAATGCGCGCGGCGTCCATCGCCGGCTCGTCTCCGATTTTTACCGAATGGGCGATATAGCCCATCGCGCGATGCTGTGCGACCCGATGGCGCATGTCCTCTGGATCACCCATGTAGATCGAAGAGATCACAGGCATGGCGACATCGGTGCGGCCACCAAGGAGATCGCATACCGGCAGGTCTACCGCCTTTCCAAATACGTCCCAGCACGCCACGTCGATCGCCGTCTTCGCGTGAAGATGACCGACAAGTGCTCCATCCATTGCATCGTTGATCCGATTGACACGTCTCGGATCGAGCCCGATGAGGCTCGGCGCGATTTCCGCGATCCCCGCTCGCACGCCGAGCGCATGGGAGGCAATCCAGGTCGATCCGAATGGCGTGCTCTCGCCCCATCCTTCGAGACCATTGTTGGCCGTAATGCGGACGAGCGTCGCATCGAAACTTCGATATTCCCGCCCTCCGGACAGGCGGTAAACTCCGCCCGCATACGGCAGGTCCACCTTAAAAACATCGATCTTGGCAATCTTCAAATCTTTCATGGTCCATCCTTCAATCACGGAATGACGAGCACGAGCTTTCCGACGAGACTTTTCGACAGAAAGTCCTGTTGAGCCCGAACGATGTCTTTGAGCGGATATGTCTTTGCGATGACTGGCTTTATCTCGCCACGCTCGATGTAACCGACGAGGTTCTTGAACACGACGTCGTCCTGAAATGTGCATCCGAAGAACGACAGATCCTTGAGGTAAAGGGTCCTGACGTCGAGCTCGACAATGGGGCCGGCAATAGCTCCTGCAACGACGTATCGCCCGCCTCTTTTGAGGACCTCCAGAAGCTCGCCGAAAGACGGACCAGCCGTGACGTCGAGAGCGACATCCACCGAATCCTTCCCGAGCTTCTCGACGATATTCTCGCCGCGGGGAAGAACCTCGTCGGCCCCCAGCGCGAGCAATTGATCGGCCTTATCGCGCCCGGCAACCGCAGTGACAAAGGCGCCAAGTCGCTTTGCCAGTTGGATCGCCGCGGATCCAACGCCACCCGAAGCGCCCGTGATCAGAATACGTTCGCCATAGCTTACGTTAGCGCGATGAAGCATGCCCTCCGCCGTGGAATAGGCACAGGGTATGGACGCGAGTTCGACATCGCTCCAATCGCAGTCGACCTTGTAGCATTCCGCAGACGGCGCCTTCGCATATTGAGCGAACCCGCCGTCGCATTCGGAGCCGAAGGTCCAACATTCGTAGGGCCGGTATCCAACATAGGTCCGCAGCATATTGCGAACGAGAACGCGCTCGCCCAGGCGTTCCGCGTTCACTCCCTCGCCAACGGCAACGATGCGGCCGCAGCAATCCGCACCCTGAATTCGCGGAAATGTCATTGGCGTGCCGGACCAACTGGCATCGAGATCTTTCGCAGACTGGAAACCTTCTGTCGCGCCGGTTTCCGTTCCCGCGCTTACCGCCTTCGAATACCATCCGATCCGTGTGTTGATATCGGTATTGTTGACGCCAGCGGCGGCAACACGGATCAGGACCTCGCCGGGACCTGGCCTCGGAACCGGAATATCTTCCCGGTATTGAAGCTTATCAAGTCCACCATGGCCAACTAGCTCGACCCCGGTCATGCGATCCGGCAAAGACGCCGAAACCTGATTTGTGGCTGCAGGTTCGTTAAGGCTCATCTTCACCCACTGTTGCTTGTTTGAGGGCCTTGGGCGACGCCGACAATTGGCGTGCTCTTCAGCCATGAGAACGGCATCTGCGGGTTGAAGACAACGCACTTAAAACTCAGCAATGCTTTGAGTTAATCTCAATCCGGCGGTGGCATCTTCCGATGGAAACCTAACCCCACCAATGATTTGGAGAAGCAACCTTTCCCATCGCTCTCGGGGTATCGATGGCGTATCGTGTCGGTTCCACAGTGGAGAAAAACAATTGGTTCGTCGCTTTTACGGCCTTCCTTCCCTTACGGCGCTGGCAGCTTTCGAAGCTGCTGCACGACATGGAAGTTTCACGCTGGCTGCCGCCGAGTTGAACGTCACGCCTGGGGCGGTGAGCAGGCAGATCAAGGCCATGGAGGACGATGTCGGCGTATTGCTGTTTGCCCGCAAGGCGAGAGGAGTGACGCTGACAGCGCCTGCCGAAGAACTATACAGCGCCCTAGCGACCGGATTTGCCCGCGCCTCAGATGTCATCAATTCCATTCGACGTGGAGACAAGGCTCGAAACGTGACGATCGCCTGCAGCGACGTCTTCGCTACGATGTGGCTCGTACCGCGAATGCCGGACTTCTGGCGGACCTTTGAAGAAATAACCGTCGATCACCTGATCTCCGATAACGTCAAGAATTTTCGCAGGGCCGAAGTGGAGCTCAGAATTCGCTATGGCCTTGGCGCATGGATCGACGAGACGGCGGAATTTTTGTTTGACGATTGCCTCTATCCTGTCTGCAGCGCAGCATTTGCGGAAAGGCATCAAGGCGCAACGACCGCCGATCTGAGCGATCTTCCGTTGTTGAACGTCGAATGGGTCGAACCTGATTGGATGGGCTGGGAGGAGGTATTGGTGCGAGCAGGCGTCGCCTCAAGCTCTGCGAATGTGAGACGCTTCGGCAAATTCAGCGTGGCGCTGCAGGCTGCCATGGCAGACCAGGGGCTGGTGGTCGGCTGGCATCGGTTGGTCGGGCCGCTCGTGGAAAAGGGCGAACTCGTCCGCTTCACCGATCTCGTCATACCGGCGCCCGGCGGCTACTACCTTACCTGGAACAGTAACCGTGAACTTTCGGTGGCGGCGGAGACGGTTCGAGACTGGATAAGGAAACTTGCCTCGCAAGAGCGGGATGCGCCAATGCCTCGGAAAGGCAAATAGGCTTTAAGCCGGTGGGTGATAAGTTAGGGCGCGCGAAGCGTCGCGCGCCCTCGCTTAAGACTTACAAAGCGGCTTCAACCTTCTTTGCTACGTCGGCAGGAACCCACTTGGTCCAGATATCCTTGTTTTCCTTGAGGAAATGCTTGGATCCTTCGTCGCCGGTTGCCTGGTTTTCCGTCTCCCAGGCCATTACCTTGCCGACGGTCGCATTGCTCCAACCGCGCGTCTTGAAGTATTCGAGGACTTCCGGCGGGGCGCTATCGGCAAACTTCTTCGTCAGAACGGTGTAGACGTTGTCGACGGGCCAAGCGGCCGGCTTGGGATCCGGGCACTGAAGATTGGTGATACAACGCTTCCACTCGGCAGCATCCTGCGGAACGGTGAACTTCAACATCACCATATCGTACTTTCCGAGCAACGCAGTCGGAGCCCAGTAATAGGTGATGAAACCTTCCTTGCGTTCGTAAGCCTTGGCTATCGCACCATCGAGACCGGCCGCAGAGCCGGGGTCGAGGAGGTTGAACCCCTTGTCGGTTGCGTTGTAAGCCTTGAAGAGCTGTGCGGTAACGACGGTTGCACCCCAGCCCTGGGCCCCGTTGAAGATCACACCCTTGCTCGAGTCTTCAGGATCGGGAAAGAGTTCGGGATGCTTGAGCGCATCGTCGATCGTCTTGATATCCGGATGTGCCTCGGCAACGTATTTCGGAATCCACCAGCCCTGAACACCACCGTCCGGCAGCGCCTTTGCCGCCTCGATGATCTTTTGCTCCTTCAGGCCGCGGGGAACGATTTCCGGCAAAAGATCAACCCAGGTCTCCGACGAGACGTCAGGTTCGCTCTTTTCAACCATGGACGTCGTCGACGGCACGGTGTCGCCGGGCATCGTTTCCACGCTGCATCCGTAACCGTTCTCCAAGATGAACTTATCGACATAGGTAAGGACTTCCGCGCTTTGAACATTGTGCAAAGCAAGGGTGACGGTGCCACAGCCTGCGGCAGAGGCAGGCAGCGACAGGCCCAAATAGCCGACGGCGAGACATGTAGATGCAAGCAAATACTTCATTGAGTTCCCTCTCTTCTTAGCGGCAGTCGACAGGAACAGGATGCCGCAGAGCCTGTCCCGAAGGTTAACCCATCTGTCTATCGATCGATTGAAAGCCGCGCGTGACGCCGGCCCTGAGCCGATGGAGATTGCGTCAGTACCCTCGCCGACGATTTGGCATCGGCAGAGCATTTGAAGCGTCATCGGACAACGCGCCGCTTCCGGTGATTTTCATGGGCATCGCATCACGTCTCCTCTTTTGGAAACTCACAGCGGTCATGCATCGATGGACGAGGGCCTTTCCCAGCGGCGTTCTCACGCGTCCCGTCATCCCATCGAGCGGATTGGGAGAGCTTCTAGCAAAAGTGGATCGGCGTAACAAGCAAAATGTACATATATGTCTATTAAATTTTCATATATGATTGTTTTATGTACTCTAATGTACATTCCAAGCTATTGCCGGAACAACGAATTTCGCCAAAGAACTAGGATTTCTCCGTCGTTGCACCGACGCGCAGGGAATCGGCAGCCGGGCGGGAACGCCAGAGCGATTTTCGAGAGATGTTCGCTGAGATGGCTGAACACGCGTGATTGCGAGGCGAACGCCGTCCGCCGCGGAGAAGTCCGCCTCAGGGTCGCTTGGTTGCGGGAGCCGACGCGGTGCCCTTGGGAAGGTGTTCCATCAGGGATTGGCACGCCCGCATAATGTGGGCGTAGACGAGACTGCCAGCACCCTCGACGTCCCGCTTGCGGCAAAGTTCGAGGATCTGCCGGTGCTCATCGTCGGCGACCTGATGCCCGTTCGAAAGCGTGAGCTGAATCCGCAAATAGCGTTCGATCCGATCATTCACCGACCGTATCATGTTCACCATGTATGGCCTGTGGGCATCCTCATAGAGCCGTGAATGAAAACGCCAATTGAGTTCGGCCCATCGTCCGATGTCCGTTTCCTGAGCAAAGGCGTCGCAATAGGCTTGCGCCTGCTCGTAAGTCTCCTCTGTCATTTGAGGAATTGAAAGTTTTATCGCGCTGGATTCCAGGATCGCCCGAACCTCAAAAATCTGGACGAGCTCCGGCTCGGAGGTCGGCGTCACCACCGCTCCGCGGTTTCTTTGGAAGGCGACGAGACCTTCGGCCTCCAGGCGCTTCAAGGCTTCCCGAACAGGGATCTTGGAAACGTTGAACATGCGGGCGACTTCGTCCTGGCGGATCGGCTCACCCTCGTCGAGCGTCCCGTCAATGATGGAATCGCGGATGAACTTGACGATTACGTCCGAAGCCGTTGGGACGCTTCCCAAATTCGTAGCCTGCTCTGAGTTAAACGGCATTCTCGGCTCGCGTCCTTGGTTCTCGATGGGCGAGCAATATCGTAGGCCACTTTTGTTCTCAAGGCTTCCGCGTTTGTCGGGACGTCCAACGTCGCAGATGTTTCCTACGCCATCTTCCATGCAAGCCAGCCTTGACTCGCTTTTCGTAGATCGTATACGTTATCCGAAATTGATGCTAATGTGACATAGTCCGTGGGGAACGAAGATGCGAACGTCAAAGGTTGTGCATGTTGTTAGCTGCCACGCCGAAGGCGAGGTCGGCGATGTTATCGTCGGCGGCGTCGCCCCACCTCCGGGCGCAACCGTCTGGGACCAGGCCCGCTGGATCGCCGAGGACGAAACGCTGCGGAACTTCGTCCTGAACGAACCGCGCGGGGGAGTCTTCAGACATGTGAACCTTCTTGTCCCACCGAAGAACCCGAAGGCGCAAATGGGCTGGATCATCATGGAGCCGGCCGATACCCCACCCATGTCGGGCTCAAACTCCATGTGCGTCTCAACCGTCCTTCTCGATACCGGCATTATCCCAATGCAGGAACCGATCACACGCATGGTGCTGGAACCGCCAGGCGGCTTGATCAAGGTTGAGGCAGAGTGCCGCAATGGCAAGGCCGAGCGTATCCGTGTGCGGAATGTTCCTTCCTTCGCCGATAAGCTCGATGCTACGCTCGAAGTCGGAGGAATTGGCACTTTGACTGTCGACACCGCCTATGGCGGCGACAGCTTCGTCGTCGTCGACGCGGCGTCGCTGGGATTGCAGCTCCAGCCCGACCAGGCTCGAGATATCGCCCGGCTTGGCGTAAAGATCACAGAAGCCGCGAACGAACAGCTTGGCTTCAAGCATCCGGCGAACGCATGGGGCCACATCTCATTCTGCCAAATCACCGATCCTGTGGTCATGAAAGACGGCGTGCTTTGGGGCAAGAATGCAGTCGCCATACGTCCGGGTAAGATCGACCGCTCCCCTTGCGGGACCGGATGCTCGGCGCGAATGGCAATTCTCCATGCAAAGGGTCAGATGAAGCCGGGCGACAAGTTCGTGGGTACGTCGTTGCTCGATACGGAATTCCATTGCAGCATCGACAGTGAAGTTGACATCAACGGCAAGCTCGGCATCAATCCGATTATTTCAGGCCGGGCATGGGTGATCGGTACGAAACAGCTAATGGTCGACCCTAGCGACCCATTTCAAGCGGGTTATCGCCTCTCGGACACTTGGCCCATGGATATCTAGGAGGCAAATCTTGCCATTGATATACGTCGAGCCATACGCCGGTCTCGAAGGATTAATCGGATGATCGAAAATCCAGAAGACTCCATCCGTATCAGCTTTAGCGATCTAAAATTGCTGTTGGTCAAGATCTTTGTTCGCTTCGGGGTCTCCGAGGCGAATGCGGCGATCCTGGCCGAAAATTGTGCCGGATGTGAACGCGACGGCAGCATGAGCCATGGCGTGTTTCGTATTCCCGGTTATGTTGCCACGCTTAGGAGCGGCTGGGTGGATGGTAAGGCAGTGCCTACCATCGAAGATGGCGGCGAGGCCTTCGTTCGCGTCGACGCCAGGAACGGCTTTGCTCAACCGGCGCTAGCGGCTGCCACTCCGCTGTTGATCGAAAAGGCTTCAAGATGTGGCGCGGCAGTCCTCGCGATCCGGAACTCGCATCATTTCAGCGCGCTTTGGCCGGATCTGGAACCGTTAGCCAGAAAGGGTTTCGTCGCGCTTTCGATGGTGTCCGGACTGGCATGCGTTGCGCCTCCGGGAAGTGCGAAGCCGATCATGGGAACGAACCCCATCGCTTTTGCAACACCGGTTGCGGGCGCTGATCCCTTCGTTTTCGACTTCGCGACCAGCGCAATGTCGAATGGCGATCTGCGGATCGCGGCGCGTGAGGGCCATAACGTTCCGCCGGGCACCGGAGTCGATGCCGAGGGCCTCTTGAGCGAAGACCCGAAAAGAATTCTTGCGGGCGGTTCTCTTCTTCCGTTCGGCGGCCACAAGGGCTTCGCCCTTTCCCTCATGGTCGAGGTTCTGGCATCCGCGCTGACGGGTGGTCAATTTTCAACGGAAGTCAATTTCTCGGCTCATCCCGGTGCAGAAACCCCGAAAACCGGGCAGGCTCTGATCCTTATTGATCCGACGTGTGGAAACAATGACGCATTTGCAAGCCGGGTTGCCCATCTGATTGAACTAGTCCGACAGTCCGGCGGGACACGACTGCCGTCAGATCGCAGATATAGGACACGAGCAGCGTCAGAGCGCGACGGCATCCGATTGAGCGCTAGCACTTACGAACAGCTACGTTCATTCGCGCAATAGAACGGCGTTCTTCCGGCGCTCAACAGGGAAGACGAAGGTTAGTCTACCTCATAGCCATGAAAGTCAGGATGCCGCGGAAAATCATCTTCTGCCGTGTTGGTCTTTTCAGCTTTTGGCATCTTCACGCTGAAGGCGGCAAGCACTGCCTTGATGGCAATTGGCCCATAGTTGTCGGCAAGGTCTGAGACTTCGTTCGGCTGATTTCGATCTTGCGGCGCATGATGTGACCCTCAGCGAGTGCTGTAATTGTGAGAATTGCTGGATGAATGGAAGTGTTTCGTGCGCTGGCGGATGAGGGTTGCCACTAAGACGACAGCTATCGGGCTCGCTAATCCCATTGCCAGTTCCGCGTCGAATGCATGGACTCCATGCGCCAGACCTTTAAGGAAATAGCCAAGCAGCCCAACGACGTAATAGCTGACAGCCGCAATCGAAAGCCCCTCCACCGTCTGCTGGAGACGTAGCTGAAGCTGAGCGCGTTCGCTCATCGTCTGCAGAATGTCCCTATTCTGTCGCTCCATCGCCACATCGACTTTCGCTCGCAACAATTGGGTCGCGCGCGCCAGCTTCCGCGAAAGGTTGACCTGCCTTTCCTCAAGCGAAAAGCATGTTTGAAGCGCCGGCGCCATGCGCCGATTGAGGAATGCCTGGAAAGTTTCGCGATCCGGCACCGGTTCGAAACCGATTGCGGTGATCCTTCCGAGAACAATATTCTGATAGGCGCGGCTTGCTCCAAAGCGGAACAGGGATTTCGCCGCACCTGCTTCAAGGCGTGCTGCAAGCACGACGAGCTTATCCAGCAAGCTTTCGTTGTCTTCCAGCGAGACGGTTTGCGTCATTTCCTGCGTTGCATCGACCAGTGAACGCTCGATCTGGCGCACGGACGGCTCCAGACGCTGAGCTTCGGGCAGACATAATAGAGCAAGGACTCGATAGGTTTCGAGTTCAAGCAGTCTCTGGGCAAGCGCACCAATCCGCATGGCGGGCACGCCATTGTTGACCACGAGAATTTTGACGAAGCCGCCGGCGTCCGGCTTGAAATCCGTGGCAACTATGACGCCCCCTTTTTCGGCGGTCATGACGCAAAGGGATTCCTTTGCGAACATTGCATCGATATCGGGCGCGGAAGACACATCAACTATATGCAGGTCGATGGCGACGAGGTGTGGGCCTGGCTGGAGAATGGCATACATCTGCGGAGCAAGAGTTGCCGGTTCCGCAGCAAAATCTGCCTGGGCGGGATGCTTGTAATACCAGCAATAGGTCGCAAATTCGCTGTGCCGTTCCCAACGAAGATGAATATCGCCAAACGACACGCGATGATGTCTGGCATTGGCCGGAATGGCGTCGTGGCCGTTTTCCTGGCAGTAAAGCGAAAGCGCTTCGCGCTCAGTGTCCCGTTCGGCTCCCGCTGAAAGAAACGCGAAATGCAAAAGACGTGCCGGCGTTTCGATCGGCCTGAACGGCCGGGCATGTACCTCCTCAAGCACAAACGCCCGGTCCTCATGGGGCGAAAGCATGGGCGCCGCCCTTTCAATTGCAGTGTTGTCTGCCATCGGTTCCCCTCCAGATACCGAACAGAAATCAAGGAGATACGTCTGCTCTCACTGCTGGAATTTGACCATGGTTCCCCCGCCCGCTGCTTGATCCGTCGGATAGACCTCGACACGCGAGACGTCGACGAAGATCGGCAGATCGATGATATTTTCGACCACGCGAGCAATGTTTTCAGGCTGAATGGAGCGATAGCCGTCATAGAGCACGGCATTCGCCTGACCATCCGGAATAGAGGTGCGGTAAAGCGAGGTCTCGACACGTCCGGGGACGATCTCGCTGACGCGCACCGATGTCCCGAGCAAATCAAGACGAAGATTGTCGCAGAACAGGCTCAAGCCGGCTTTGGAGGCGCCATAGGCCGACGAATTCGGGAAAGCGGCCCGCCCCGCGATCGAGCCGATGAAAATCAAATGACCGCGCCTGCGTTCCACCATGCCCGGCACAACCGCCCGCGTGAGACGCATCGGCGCCTTCAGGTTGACGTCGACCATGGCGTCGATCTCGTCCGGATCGATCTCATGGAAGGATGCCCGGGTCGACAGGATGCCGGCATTGTTGATGAGGATATCGACCTCTATGCCATTCAGCGCTTCGGCGATCCTCTGCGTATCGCGCACATCCGCCTTGATCGGGATCGCACCGCTGGTCTCGGAGAGTTCCTTGAGCACATCTTCGTTGCGGCCGACGGCATAGACCGTGAATCCGCGTTGCCTGAGAGCGAGAACGATCGCCTTGCCGATACCGCTGGTCGCTCCGGTGACGACCACGGTGCGATAGACATCAGACATAGATGTAGCCTCCGCTGATGACGACGTTTTCACCGGTGGCATAGGTGTTGCGGCTTGATGCCATCATGACGATCCACTCCGCCATTTCGACCGGCTCGGCTGCGCGGCCAAGCGCGCTGGCCTTGGCCAGTTCCGGCAGGAAGCCGAGTTCCTTGGCGCGATCGGCCGCAAAGCCGGCCGGCGCAACCGAATTGACGAGAATCTGATCCTTGGCGCATTCCTGAGCGAAAGATTTGGTCAGGCTGACCACGGCTGCCTTGGTCGCGGCGTAGTGGGCATTCTGCGGATGTGCCTTGAAGGCGTCGACCGACGTAACGTTGACGATGCGTCCCGTCACTTCCGGAGCATTCACATGCTGGCGCATATGAAGTACGGCAGCTACCATCATGTGATAAGTGCCCTTCACGTTGATGGCGTTTTCGAGATCCCACTCCTCATCGGTGATTTCGAGAATCGGCCGACGCGGATAAATCGCGGCACTGTTGACGAGGACATGGATGCGACCAAGCTGCCCGACGATTTCGTTGAAACCCCGATGCGCCGTTTCGGCGCGGGAGATGTCGGCGACCGCCGTTGCTACTTCTGCGCCAAGCGCACGCAGCGCCTGCGCGGACGAAGCCAGCAATTGTTCATTGCGGTCGATCAGGCCGATTTTGGTTGCGCCGTGAGAGATCATAAGCTTCGCTGTCGTCAGCCCGAGACCAGATGCGCCACCGACGATGATTGCGGTTTGGTTCTTCAAGTTCCACCTCGTTGTTTTGCGTTGCGCCACCAAATTTGTATGTTATCACTTATATGCCAACTTTGACAAAGCTCAAGCGCTTTATAAAGGTTTTCCGATGATTCCACGTCTGCGGGCGAATTTCGTCACGCCCCTGCCCCCGGCCAGTTTCTTCGAACGGCTCATTGAAGCAGGCTTCAACGGTGACATAGAAACCGGCGCCGCGGCGCGGACGGTTTTTGCGACCGACAATTCCATCTATCAGGTCGAGCCCGCAGCCATTCTTTTTCCGAAGGGCGCCGAAGATCTGAAAATTGTCGCAACCGTCCTTTCGGAACCGGCCTTCCGCACGATCGCGATTGCACCACGAGGCGGCGGCACCGGCACCAACGGACAATCGCTGACATCGGGCGTTGTGGTCGACTGTTCGCGGCATATGAACAGCATACTGGACATAGATCCGGTCCGAAGGGTTGCTCGCGTCCAGGCCGGCGTCGTCAAGGATCAGTTGAATCGCGCCTTGAAGCCATACGGCCTCTTCTTTGCGCCTGAGCTTTCCACCTCCAACCGCGCGACCATCGGCGGTATGGTTTCCACCGATGCCTGCGGCCAGGGCTCGTGTCTCTACGGAAAGACCAGCAACCATGTGCTCGGCCTGCGTATCGTGCTCGTCGACGGCTCCGAATGGTGGTCGCGCCCACTGGATGCGGCAGCGCTTGCCGAGGCTGCAGCGCGCCAGGACCGGATTGGAGAGATCCACAGGACGGTCGACCGGATCGCTAGAGAAAAGCACGACCGGATCGCAGAGGTCTTTCCGAACCTCAATCGCTATATGACCGGTTACGATCTCGCCCACATACGGCATCCCGACGGGCGTTTCGACCTCAACGCCATTCTCTGCGGCTCGGAGGGAACATTGGCGATAATCGCCGAGGCGGAGCTCAATCTTTTGCCGCTTCCGGCCCACGCCGCGCTGATCAACATCAGATATGGCGATTTCAACACGGCGCTGGAGGATGCCCGGACCCTGGCGGCGCTCAAAGTCGCTTCGGTAGAAACGATCGACGAGACAGTCTTGAAGCTCGCCAAGAGCGACATTGTCTGGAACAGCATCGCCCGGTTTTTCCCCGATGATGCAATCGGATCGGCAAACGGGATTAATATCGCCGAAGTTCTCGCCGACGATGAGGACGAGCTTGAACGCAAGTTATCCGAGATAACCGCAGCTATCGATACCGGTGCAAATGCACGCCGAAGAGGTTACACGGTGGTGCGGAGCCATGCCGAGATCGAAGCGATATGGTCGATGCGCAAGCGCGCCGTCGGCCTGCTCGGCAATGTGGAAGGGCCGGTCCGGCCCGTGCCCTTCGTCGAAGATACGGCTGTTCCCCCTGAAAACCTCGCGGCCTATATTCGCGAGTTCCGTGCATTGCTGGACGGTGCGGGCCTTTCATACGGCATGTTCGGCCATGTCGACGCCGGCGTGTTGCATGTGCGACCGGCGCTCGACCTAACCCGCGCAGATCATGTCCCATTGGTGCGCAACATCAGCGACGCAGTGGTGGCGCTCACCCGCAAATATGGCGGCGTCCTTTGGGGCGAACACGGCAAGGGCGTGCGTTCGGAATATGTGCCGGAATTCTTTGGCGACCTCTATCCCTGCCTGCAGGAGATCAAGCGGGCATTCGATCCGGAGAACCGGCTTAATCCCGGCAAGATCGCGGCGCCTTCAAACGAACCGCTTCTGAAAATAGACGAGGTGCCGCTTCGCGGCAGCGTCGACCGCGTTCTCGGCAACGAGATCCGCGCCGCCTTCGACAATGCCGCCTATTGCAACGGCAACGGCGCCTGTTTCGACTTTGACGAAGCAAGCCCGATGTGCCCTTCCTATAAGGCGACAGGCGACCGACGCTTCTCTCCAAAAGGCCGTGCCGCACTGATGCGGGAATGGCTGCGGCTCCTTGCCGAGAAGGGCGTCGATCCGCGCAGGGAAGCAGAGCGGGCGCGCGGCGCCAATCCCGTTTTTGATCTCGCCCGGCGCGCCTTGAACTCACTCAATCCCAAAAACCGGGATGACTTCTCGCATGAGGTGCGCGCTGCGATGGACACGTGCTTGGCCTGTAAGGCCTGCGCCGGCCAATGCCCCGTCAAGGTCAGCGTCCCATCGTTTCGTTCCAAGTTTTTGGAGCTTTATTACGGACGCTACCTGCGCCCCATGAAGGATCTGCTCGTCGCGACCATCGAGACCACTCTGCCCTTGATGGTTCGGATGCGTCCCGCATACAACCTATTCGTGGGAACGCTTGTGGGCCAGAAGCTGATGCATGTCGCCGGGCTGACGGCGCTGCCGCTGCTTCCACGCCTCTCCCTGGCGCGAGAGGCTGCCCGCCTGGGCGTGCCGATCGCGACCCCCAGCCGGATCGAAGCCTTGTCGCCTGACGAACGGAAACGGAGCGTCATTTTCGTTCCCGATAGCTTCACGGAGCATTTCGACCCGCAAGTTGCCGTCGCTGCGATAAAACTGGCGCGGAAAATGGGCCTGTCGCCCTTTCTCGCCGCCCGTCATACCAACGGCAAGGCGTTGCATGTCCATGGCTATCTCGGCCGCTTTGAAAGGACTGCAGGGCAATCCGCCGTTTATTTCAATCGCCTGTCCGATAGCGGCGTGCCTCTCGTCGGCCTCGATCCGTCGATGACACTTGCCTATCGCAGCGAATACAAAAGCGCGGTCGGTGCGAAGCTGAAGGCAACCGTCCTCTTGCCACAGGAATGGCTAACGGCCAATGTCGACAGGCTCGGCGCCCTACCATCGACCGCCGAAGGCAAGAGCTTCCGATTGCTGGCCCATTGTACGGAACGCACGAATGCGCCCGCTTCCCTGGCGCAATGGAAAGCGGTGTTCGGAAGGTTAGGCATCGAACTTCAGACGGCTGACGTCGGCTGCTGTGGCATGGCAGGCACCTTCGGCCATGAAGCGCGCAACCGCGCCATCTCGGAGCGGCTTTATGCAATGAGCTGGAAACGCGAGATTGAAGCCGAGGATAAAACCAACATGCTGATGGCCACAGGTTATTCATGCCGGTCTCAAGTCAAGCAGATAGATCACAAAAGAATCTCGCATCCGTTTGAAGTGCTGAATGAAATAATTGCAGATTAGCACGACCATGCCGCGATCAAATGTGGCATGATATGTGATATGTGCTAAATTCGGCCCAGGAAAATCGGAGCAAATCAGGTGTCGATCATCACGCAACGGGGAAATCTCGCGGAAATCGTTGTTGCGAAACTCAGTGAGCGCATCGATTCCGGTCTTTATGCGCCCGGCGAGAAGATTCCGTCAAGCGCGCAGCTTTGCGAAGAGTTCGGCGTTTCCCGGACCGTCATTCGCGAGGCGCTCACCTCCCTGAAGGTGGGAGGCCGGGTCACGGCGCGTCAGGGCGCCGGCGTCTATGTGAGCGAAAAGGATGCCAAGGCCCTCAATTTCGAGATCGGCCGCATCGAGGACATCCGCTCGGCCATGCAGATCCTCGAACTCCGGCTTGGTGTGGAGATGCAGTCCGTTGCGCTCGCCGCTACGCGGCGTACGCCGGAAGCTCTTGCCGAGATTGCACGCGCCTATGATCGGCTTGAAACGCTTGCAACGGAAGATGCGGAAGTCGAAGCGCGCGCTGATTTCGAATTTCACCTCGCCATTGCCCGCGCCACCCGCAATCCACATTTCCCAAACTTTCTGGAAGCGGTGATCGAGAGGATCAATTTCGATCTGCTGCTGAAGCATCGTCAATCCGCGCGCAACTACGGCACCTATCTGAAGAAGATCAACAAGGAACACGCCGCCATTTTATCCGCCATTACTCAGGGCGATCCCAAGGCGGCAAAAAGTGCGCTGGCAACCCATCTGGAAGAAAGCCTCAATCGCTATCGCGCGCTGCTCGATGAGCCTGTGAGCAGCGAAACGGAGCAGTAGCGGAGAAAAAGTGGCCTGCGCCGCCCGTTTGCCGGGCGGCGCATCGTCTTTTTATTTGCCCTGTGCGATTGCCTGATCGCGAATTTGCGTAAGGCTCATCTTCGGCGTCAGCGCTTCCGGATCGATCCGGATTTCGATCAGGCTCGGCTTGCCCGATGCTTCACAACGTTCGAAGGCGCCGGCGAAATCCTCCGTCACCTCCACGGTTTCGCCGTGCAGCCCATAGGACCGGGCCAGCGAGGCAAAATCCGGGTTCGTCAGCCGGGTGCCTGACACACGGCCGGGATAGTTGCGCTCCTGATGCATGCGAATTGTTCCGTACATGCCGTTGTTGATGACGAGGAAGATGACGCGTGCGTCATATTGCATGGCGGTCGCCAGCTCCTGTCCGTTCATCAAGAAACATCCATCGCCGGCGAAGGCCACGACAGTTCGCGAAGGATCAGTGATCTTCGCGGCGACCGCAGCCGGGACACCGTAACCCATCGAGCCATTGGTCGGACCAAGCTGGGTTCGGAAGGTACGGTGCTGATAGAAGCGGTGCGCCCAGGCGGTATAATTGCCTGCCCCCATCGTCAGGATCGCGTCCGGCTTCAGATGGCCGCGCAGCCATTCCATTACAGCGCCCATCTGGACAGGACCCGGAACCTGCGGATGCTTGAGGTTTTCCAGATAGTCGGCATGCGCCGCCGCCGTCCAATCGGTCCAGGCGGGTGCCGCTGCAGGCTTGAGCTTCACCGCCTGGGACAGGAAGCCCGCGACACTGGCGTTGATCGGCAATGTCGCGTGGTAGACGCGACCCAGTTCTTCCGCACCGGGGTGAATATGGACAAGCGTCTGCTTCGGAACCGGAATGTCGATCAAACTATAGGCGCCGGTGGTCATTTCGCCGAGGCGGGCCCCGATCGAGATCAGCAGGTCACAGTCTTTAACATGTTGAATCAGCTTCGGTCCCGCCGCCAGCCCGAGGTCGCCGGCATAATTCGGATGCGTGTTGTCGAAGAGGTCCTGGCAGCGGAAGGAGGCTGCGATCGGCAGGCTGAAAGTTTCCGAGAAGCTTTTCAGATCCGCCACCGCCTGCTGCGTCCAGCCACCGCCACCGACGATGGCCATCGGACGCTTGGCCTTGGACAGGAGTGCCTGCAATTCCTGCAATTGCGGCTCGCCGGCATAGGCCTCGACGCGCCGGTAGGCCGGCGTGTCGGCAACGTCGACCATGTCGGTCAGCATGTCTTCCGGCAGGGCCACAACCACCGGGCCCGGGCGCCCGTTGACTGCGCGGTGGAACGCCTGGCTGATCAGTTCGGGAATGCGGGCCGCATCCTCGATCTCGACCACCCACTTCGCCATCTGACCGAACATGCGCCGGTAATCGATCTCCTGGAAGGCTTCACGTTCCATCTGGTCACGCGCCACCTGGCCGATGAACAGGATCATCGGCGTGGAGTCCTGGAAGGCAGTGTGCACGCCGATGGAAGCATTCGTTGCCCCCGGACCGCGGGTGACAAAGCAGATGCCGGGCTTGCCCGTCATCTTGCCATAGGCTTCCGCCATATAGGACGCCCCGCCCTCCTGACGGCAGATGACGAATTCGATGGCATCCTCTGCGTCATGAAAAGCATCGAGCGCGGCAAGATAGCTTTCGCCCGGCACACCGAACACGCGATCGACGCCGTGGATCCGCAGGGCATCGACCAGGACCTGGCCGCCGCTGCGCTTTGAAGTTTCGTACCTCATGGGGTTCCCTTATCTTGTTCGTTAAATGACGGCGTCTTCGAGGAAGGGTCGGTTCGCTACCACCCGTTCGTAGCCGAAAGGCGCAAGATCGAGCGTCTTGAAACCCCCATAGGTGATGAGCTCCGACAGGCCCCGGCCCATCGCAGGCGACTGTTGCAAACCGTGGCCCGAAAAGCCGTTGGCGAAGAGAAAGTTTTTGACGTCCGTGTGGGGACCGAGAACGACGTTGTGATCGAGGGTGCAATAGTCGTAGTGACCGGCCCAGGAGTTGACCACCTTGATCGCTTCGAAGGCAGGCACGCGGTTTGCAAGGATCGGCCAGATTTCCTCGTCGAACTCGTCATGCATGACGTCGAAATCGTTCGGGTCCACTTCCGGATCGTGTTTCGGATAGGTGCCCATCAGATAGAACTTGCCTTCCGGGCGGAAGAAAACGCCGGTCGGATCGATGGTCAGGCCAACTTTACCCTCCAAGGGCGTGCGGCAGTCGACAACGAAGAGAGAGCGACGGCGTGGCTCCACGGGGACGTCGAGCCCGGCCATCCGCGCGACCTTCTTGCCGTTGGTACCGGACGTATTGACCATCATGCCGCAGGCGATCGTCTGGCCGCTCTTCGTCGATACGGAAACGACGCGGTCTCCTTCCCTGTCAACAGCAACGACTTCGTCTTCGATGTACTCGACGCCGAGCGAACGCGCTTTCTTTCGAAAGCCCTGCAGCAGACCGACGCTGTCGAACCAGCCTTCGCCGCGCTCGCCGGTGCTGCCGAGCGTCAATCCTTCGAGATTAAGCCAGGGAAATCGCCGGCCCAAGCCTTCCGGATCGAGAAGCGTTACTTCCGCCCCGCAAGAGATTTGTGTTTCATGATTGCGGCGCAGGACCTGCTCGCCACGCTCATCCTCGGCCAGGAAGAGATAGCCCGCTTCGTGGAAGCCGATTTCGGGGGTGTCGTCATCGACGGCGACATTTTCCTTGAAATTGCGGATGAATTCCGTGCCGAACTGCGAGACCTTAACGTTGATCGCATTCGAGAACTGGTGGCGGATGGAGCTGGAAGACAGCGCCGTTGCCGAGCGCTGATAGGTCCAGTCCTTTTCAATCACGAGGACCGATCCTTTGAAATCGGGATTGGTCGCGAGAAAATAGGCTGCGGAGCTGCCGACGACTGCGCCCCCGACAATGATCACGTCATATGCAGATCTGGAAGCTTGCATCGGCTCGCCTCACTTGTGTTCGTCTTCATAGTGACCAGCCGCCGCGAAGCTACCGCCCTGGAAGCGCACCGCGGGATCGTTCGGATCGCCTTGCTTGGTCTTTGCGAACACTTTTTCCGCGTAGTCGTCGGCGCTGTCTTCCGGCTTGTAACCAAGGGATGCAGCCGTGCGGTTATCCCAGAACGCTCGGCTATTGTTGGACATTCCATAGGCAACCATGAAACCGACGCGCTCGGCCGACAGGCTCTTTTCGACGAGCTGGCGGCAATCGCGATAGGAAAGCCAGGTGATGAGATGGCGTCGGTCGGTCGGCTCCGGGAAGGACGAGCCGATCCGCAGGCTCACGGTTTCGATGCCGAACTTGTCGAAATAATACCGGCCGAGATTCTCGACGAACGTCTTCGACACGCCATAAAGGCTATCGGGGCGGGTCGGCACGTTGCCGTCGATGGTTTCCGTCCGATCGTAAAAGCCGATGGCGTGAACGGAGCTGGCATAGATGATGCGCTTGACGCCGTGCTGCCGCGCCGCCTCGTAGATGTTGTAGCTGCCGACGATATTGGCATCGAGAATGGTCTTCCAGGGTGCTTCCAAGCCCTGGCCGCCCATGTGGATGATGGCTTCACAGCCCTCGACGGCCCTGGAAACCGCATCGAAATCAGCGAGGTCTGCTGGAAAATCCTCTTCATGCGGCTCGAGGTTTTCGCAGGAATTGCGCGCGGAAAGCCGAACGATCTTCCCAAGCTTCGTTCCGGATTTACGGAGCTGGGTTCCAAGAGCGCCGGCGGCGCCGGTCAGAAGCGTGCGTTTGTAGTCGGTCATGAGAATTCGTCCTGATTAGCGAAGCTTGGCCAGCGCGTCCGCTGTCCATTCGATGGCAAGGGAGAGGTTTTCGCGAGACGTTGCGAAAGACAGGCGAATATAGGGTTCGACGCCGAAAGCAGCGCCCGGCACGGTGGCGACTTTGCCCTCCGTGAGGAGGTAGGATGCCAGCGCCGTGTCGTTGGTGATTTTCGTCCCGTCAGGCGCCGTCTTGCCGATATAGGGAGCACATTTAGGGAAGAGATAAAATGCTCCCTCCGGCGCACGCACTTCAAGTCCGGGAATGGCGCCGAAGCCCCGTGCAACGAGATTGCCCCGCGCTTTATATTCCTCGACAGCTATCCTCACGAAATCCTGCGGACCGTTGAGTGCGGCCGCGGCTGCATATTGCGTGACCGAAGAGGGACATGTTGTGCTCTGGGACTGAAGCTTGTTCAGCACCTTGGTGAGATCCTTTGGGCCTGCGGCGTAACCGAGCCGCCAGCCCGTCATGGCATAGGCCTTGGATACCCCATTGATGATCAAGGTACGGTCCTTGAGAGCCGGACACGCCACGGCGAAGGACGTAAACGGCACATCGCCGCAGACGATATGCTCGTAGATTTCGTCGGACATGATCGCAACGCGCGGATGGCGCGCCAATACGTCGCCGAGCGCTTTCAGTTCCTCCGCCGTGTAGATTGCGCCTGTAGGATTGGACGGCGAGTTGAACAGGAACCAACGTGTCTTGGGGGTGATTGCCGCCTCCAGCCGTTCCGGCGTGATCTTGAAGGCGTCTTCCACTCCGCAAGGGACAACCTTGGGCGTCCCGCCGTGCAGAATGACGATGTCGGTGTAGGAAACCCAATAGGGTGCGGGAACGACCACTTCGTCGCCCGGCTCGAGCGTGCCGAGGAAGGCGTTAAAGAGGATCTGTTTGGCTCCGTTGCCGATGGAAATCTCGTCCATTGCATAGTCGAGGCCATTTTCGCGCTTGAACTTCGCGACAATTGCCTCGCGCAATTCCGGCAGGCCGTCCGGGGCCGTATAGCGGGTGATCCCTTTGCGCATAGCCTCGATCGCGGCTTCGACTACGTGGGCGGGAGTATCGAAATCCGGTTCTCCGAGCGAGAGATCGACGACATGCTCGCCCCTTGCCCGCATCGCCTTGGCGGCGAGGGAAACCGCCATAGACGGCGACGACTTGATGGTGGCCGTGCGGCTGCTTTCGAATGCAATCATGTTCATGCCTGCTCTCCCCGGGTGCCGCCGTTGCCGTAGGCTGCGGCCTGTTCTTTGGTGATATAGCCATGCTTGAGATCGTGCTGGACAGCCTCGGCCGGGCGCTCGGCAGGATCGCCATAGCCGCCACCGCCCGGCAGTGACAGAACGAGGCGCCGGCCTTCCGGCACGAATTGCAGGCCCTTGCCCTTCAGCATCGTGCCGTCGTCAAGCGAAACGCCGCCCGATGCGCCGTCAAGTCCGCCGTCGCGGCCGCGGGCCGGATGGTTTAGCCGGTCGAACATCGCCGAGAAGCGGAAGCTGTAACCTTCGGCCGCTTCGATCTCGATCATCTGACCGAGACCACCCCGCTGAGCGCCTGCGCCGCCGGAACCCTCGCGCAGCTCCTTGCGCCAGACGATGACCGGGCCGACATTTTCGGTCGCCTCGATCGGCATGGTATGGACGCCGCTCGGGAAGGCCGTTGCGTTGAGCCCGTCCAGCGAGGCGCGTGCGCCGGACCCGCCGGAATTGAACATCAGGATTTCGGCACCCTTGCCGCCGATCTGATCCGAAACAGGTCGCACGCTCATATGCAAGTTCCAGAGGGCGCTTGCACCTTCGGCAGGCACTTGTCCGGGAAGCGCCTGATGAAGCGCCCCCAGAACGAGATCGGGGACGAAATGCCCGAGCACGTGACGGACGGCGACCGGGGCAGGACGCTTGGCGTTGAGGATGCAGCCTTCCGGCGCGACGACGTCAAACGGAGCGAGGGAGGCCGCGTTGTTCGGAATTTCCGGAGCGACGACGCATTTGATGCCGTAGCAGGCATAGGCCTTCGCATAGACCAGCGGCACGTTGATGCCGAACTTGCTCATGCCCGATGTGCCATCGAAATCCACTACGACGCCATCCGGGCCGATGGTCAATTTTGCGGCCAGATGCACCGGCTCGTCATAGCCGTCGAGATCGAGGCTGTAGTTCCATGAACCGTGCGGAAGGTTTCTCAACCGCTCCAGCGTGGCCTCGCGGCTGTGCTTGAGGATGAAGCCGCCGATCATCGACAGGTCTTCCAGATTGAATTCCGTCAGCATGTCGATGAGCCGGCGATGGCCGGTCTCGTTGCAGGCGGCAAGTGCGTGAAAGTCGCCGACCACTTTGTCGCTTTCACGGACATTGTTGCGGACAATGTGGATCAGCGTCCGGTTCAGCTCTCCGCGCTCGAAGAACTTCATGATCGGGATGAAGATACCCTCTTCATAGACCTCGCGCGCATCGGGCCCGAAGCCGCGTCCGCCGACATCGACGACATGGGCGGTGGAGGCAAAATATCCGACCAGTTTGCCATGGTGAAAGGAGGGCGTGACGACGGTGATGTCGTGCAGATGGCCGGTTCCCTTCCACGGATCGTTGGTGATGTAGACATCACCTTCGAAGATATTCTCCGGGCCGATGTCACGGATGAAATGGGCGACGGATTCCGCCATCGCGTTGACATGGCCCGGCGTGCCGGTGACGGCCTGCGCCAGCATGCGACCATCCAGGTCAAAGACGCCGGCCGACAGGTCGCCCGCTTCGCGGACGGAGGTGGAGAAGGCCGTGCGGATCAGCGTCTGCGCCTGTTCCTCGACGACGGAGATCAGGCGGTTCCACATGACCTGCATATGGATATCGATCATGGATTGGTTCATGTAGCTATCCTCAAAGCCGCGTTACGAGGAGGCAGCCATCGTTCTGGACGATTGCCTTGAAGGAAGAGGTGAGAACCGTGGAGGTTTCGCGCTCCACGATGACGGCGGGGCCTTTGACCACGTCGCCGGGCTTCAAGCTCGTGCGCTCGTGAATGCCAGCTTCGAGATAAGAGCCCTGCGAAGCTTCGAACAGGCGGCGGGTTTGGCTCGGCTTGACGACGCTGCCTTCAGCGATCGGCGGAACGCGGTCAACCGGCGGAAGCGGCGAGCTTGCCTTGACCGACCAGCTTACGATCTCGATATCGAGGCCTTCGATTGCACGGCCGAAGAAGCGCTCGTACTCCCTTTCGAACAGAGCGGTGATCTTTTCGGCGCTGGCCGCATCAAACCGGTCGTCTTCAAGCGCCACCGGAATGTCCCAGCCCTGCCCCGCATAACGCATGAACAGGGTGCGCTCGATGGTCGGTGCGCCCTTGTCGAGACCATCTTCAACGAAGCCGAGGGCTTCGGCCTTCATGGATTCCAGCAACCGGTTGGCTTCGGCGAAATCGAAGCTCGAAAGATTGAAGACGGCGCTGCGCACGGACTCGTAGCCGAACGGCGCTTTGAGAAAGCCGATGGCGGAGCCCACGCCAGCGCCGGGAGGCACAAGGAAAGTGGAAATGCCCATCTTCTCGCACAGGCGCGCCGCATGCAGCGGCCCCGCGCCGCCGAAGGTGATCATCGTAAAATCGGAAATGTCCTTGCCGTTCTCGACGGTGTGAACACGGCCGGCATTGGCCATGTTCTCATCCACCATCTCGCAGGTTCCGTAAGCCGCCGCTTCCGGATCGAGCGCGATGACCGATCCGATATCGTCGCTCATCGCCCTGCGGCTCGCATCGATGGAAAGACGGATGGCGCCGCCGGCGAAATTTTCCGGATCGAGCTTGCCGAGGATAAGGTCGGCATCTGTCACCGTGGGGTTCTTGCCGCCGCGCTGATAGCAGGCGGGGCCTGGCTCGGACGCAGCCGAATGCGGTCCGACGCGGATTTGCCGCATGCCGTCAACGGAGGCAATCGAACCGCCACCCGCACCGATCTCCACCATTTCGACGACCGGGATGGAAATCGGCATGCCCGAACCCTTGCGGAAACGATAGGTGCGCGCGACCTCGAAAGTCTTGGCCGTCTTGGGAACCTGGTTCTCGATCAAGCAGATCTTGGCGGTGGTGCCGCCCATGTCGAAGGAAAGAACCGCGTCGAGACCGTGATGACGGGCGATATCAGCCGCGAAGATCGCGCCGCCGGCCGGGCCGGATTCGACCAGACGCACCGGAAATTCCGAGGCGCTTTCGACGGACACGATGCCGCCGCCGGAATGGATCATGAAGACCGAGCAACCGACGCCAATATCCTTCAGCGAGACGACGAGACGGTCGAGATAGGATTTGATCGCCGGCTTCACATAGGCGTTGGCGCAAACCGTATTGAAGCGCTCGAACTCGCGCATCTGCGGCGAGACCTCGGATGAGATCGACACCGAGACATTCGGAAGACGCTTCAGGATGGCGTCGCGGACGGCAACCTCATGCGCACCATTCACATAAGCGTGGATGAAGCCGATGGCGACACTCTCATAGCCGCCATCCGCGATCTTTTCGACCACAGCCGCCACCGAGGCCTCGTCCAGCGTCAGGAGGACCTTGCCCGACGCATCGACGCGCTCACGCACCACGAAGCGATCGGCGCGCGCAATGAGGGCCGGCGGCAGGGAAATATTGAGGTCATATTGCTCGAAACGGTTCTCGGTGCGCATTTCCAGCACATCACGAAAACCCTCCGTCGTCACGAAGGCAGTCTTCGCGCCGCGCCGCTCGATCAGCGCATTGGTGGCAAGGGTCGTGCCGTGAATGAGAATGTCTATCTCTGAAAGCGCAATGCCCGCCATGTCGGCGACAGCCCTCACACCCTTCAGGATCGCGCGCTCGGGCGCCGTGTAATCCGTCAAAACCTTCGTCGAGTGAAGCGCGCCACCCAGATCGAGCGCGATATCGGTAAAGGTGCCGCCTATGTCGACGCCGACCCGGCAGTTTCGTGGTGCGTTGTTCACCAGCTTGTTCCCCACTTTTGTCTTCCGCCCGAAGCGTCAGATCCGGTTGAGACCGCAACCATGCGGCCGTGCGTCTGCGCATTCTCCTCCACGACAAGCGGTGCCGCAACATTTCCGCTTGACGTTCTTCGTATATGTCACTTATCATATAACTGTCAACTGGGAAGAGGGCTAAAAACGCTGCGAAAAGCGCCAAGCCCCGAACTCCAAAAAGCGAGAATTAGCTAATAAAATTAGGCAGTTCCTCGATTCAATAACATGCGAATGCGGGCTGAACCCGCATCTGATCAACCTGAACGAAGTAGCTTCAACCAGAGGGAAAATTCCATGAAATCGATTTCCAGGCTCTTGACGGCGACCATGCTCACGTCCGCCCTGCTCTTCTCCAACGCCTTGGCGGCAGACACGATCAAGATCGGCGTCGCCGGACCATTCACGGGCGCAAACGCCACCTTCGGCGAACAGGTGTTCAACGGGGTGTCGGCCTATATCAATGACGTAAATGCTGCCGGCGGCATCAACGGCAAAAAGATCGAGCTGGTGAAGGGCGATGACGCCTGCGAACCCAAGCAGGCCGTCGCGGTTGCCAACCGCTTCGTCGATCAGGACAAGGTAAACGCCGTGATCGGACATTTCTGCTCGTCCAGCACAATCCCGGCATCCGAGGTCTATAACGATGCCGGCATTCTGGAAATGACGCCGTCCTCGACCAACCCGACGGTCACCGATCGCGGTTTTGACAATCTGTTCCGTGGCTGCGGTCGTGACGACCAGCAGGCGGTCGTCGCCGGCAGCTTCATTCTGGATACGCTGAAGCGTGACAAGATCGCTCTCATCCACGACAAGGACACCTACGGTCAGGGCCTGGTGGATGCAGTCAAGAAGACCATCGAAGCACGCGGCATCAAGCCGGTCCTTTATGAAGGCTTGACGCGCGGGGAGCGCGACTTCAACGCGCTTGTCACCAAGATCAAGAGCTCCGGCGCAAACGCGGTCTACTTTGGTGGCCTCATCCCGGAAGGCGGGCCGCTTGTTCGCCAGCTTAAGGAACAGGGCGTCGATGTCGTATTCGTCACCGGTGACGCCTTCGCGCAGGCGGAACTTGTCTCCGCCGCCGGCGGCCCGGCGAACCTGAAGAATGTCTACTACTCGGCGACACCCGATCCGCTGGAAGACCCCTCCACGAAGGGCGTTCAGGATGCGCTGAAGAAGGCGAACATCACCCCGGCAAACTATGTCCTGTATGGCTACGCGAACGCTCAGGCAATCGTTGCCGCGCTCAAGGCCGGCGAAGACCTGAAGGCTCAGGCCGCTTGGCTGCGCACCAACACCGTTGATTCCGCGATCGGCAAGGTCACGTGGGACAAGAAGGGCGACATCAAGGACTTCAAGTTCGTCTTCTACAACTTCGACGACAAGGGAACCCCCGTTCTCGTGAAGTAAGGCAGCTTTGCCTGCGCGCCGGATCATCGGTCCGGCGCGCTCATCCATGCCCTAAAAAACATAAGAGGGGTTCGCCATGGACTTTTACATCCTGGTTCAACAATTGTTCAACGGCATTACGCTGGGGACGATCTACGGCCTGATCGCCGTGGGATACACCATGGTCTATGGTGTCATCCGCATGATCAACTTCGCCCATGGCGACGTCTACATGGTCTCTGCCTACATTGCCGCTATCGTCCTGGCGGTGCTCAGCTTCTTCGGCGTTCAATCCGTTCCGTTCGCGCTGATCACGGTGCTCGTCATTAGCTGCGCCATCACCGCCGTCTATGGCTGGACGATCGAACGTGTCGCTTATCGGCCGCTGCGCGGCTCGACCAAGCTCGCGCCACTCATCTCGGCGATCGGAATTTCGCTCATGCTGCAGAGCTATGTCCAGATCGCTCAGGGTGCGCGAGACCAGGGAGTGCCGACCCTCATTCAAGGCGCGTTCCGCTTCGGCGATGACACCCATTTTGCGCAGATCACCTATATGCAGACCGTGATCCTGTTCGCCTCATTGATCGCCATGGGAATTCTGACCTACGTGATCAACTACACGCGAATTGGGCGCGAATGCCGGGCGACCCAGCAGAATATCCGCATCTCGGCCGTTCTTGGCGTCAATACCGACCGCATCATCTCGACGATCTTCGTTATCGGTGCGGCGACTGCCGCTGTCGGCGGAACGCTCGTCACCTTCAACTATGGCTCTTTCAATTTCTTCATCGGCTTCGTCATGGGTATCAAGGCGTTCACCGCCGCCGTTCTCGGCGGGATCGGATCGCTGCCGGGTGCCGTGCTGGGCGGAGTGCTGCTTGGATTAACAGAAGCCCTTTTCGCCGGTTACGTCAGTACCGACTACAAGGACGTCTTTGCCTTCGCGCTGCTCATCATCCTGCTGTTTTTCCGTCCCTCCGGCCTTCTGGGCCGCCCGGAAATCCAGAAAGTCTAAATGAGGAGCCAGGCAACATGAAACCCCACAGGCTAGTTGCGCTTGCCAAGGAAGCGCTTCTCACATTTACCGTTTGCATCGTTCTGTTCGGCCCGATCTCCGGACTGGTTCTGGAGGGCTTCTCCTTCCAAAACCAACTGATGCGGGCGGTCACATTGGCGGCAATCGTCACGCTTGGACGTCTTGCGATCTCGGTTTTCCAGTCCAGCAGATTGGGCAAGGGATTCAGGCAACGCTTTGCCGGAAATAATGCCGGCGTCACGGTCATGACCGGCAAGGAAAAATCGCCGGTGCTGCTTCTCGCTGTCCTGCTCCTTGCAGGACTGAGCCTCCCCTTCGTCGCGGACAAGTACTTTCTCGGCGTCGCCATACTGGCGCTGATCTACTGCCTGCTCGGCCTGGGATTGAATATCGTCGTAGGTCTCGCAGGTCTGCTCGATCTTGGATTTGTGGCCTTTTACGCAGTCGGCGCTTACCTGCTTGCACTTGGCTCGCAATATGTCGGCTTCGGATTCTGGACGGCTTTGATCATAGCCCCGTTCCTTGCCGGCCTCTGCGGGATGATCCTAGCCTTTCCCGTGCTGAAGATGCACGGCGACTATCTTGCCATCGTGACGCTGGGGTTTGGCGAGATCATCCGTCTCATATTGAACAATTGGGGCGATTTCACCGGAGGTCCAAACGGCGCTCCCGTTCCGCCGCCGACAATCCTCGGCCTGGAATTCACCCGCACCGCAAAACAAGGCGGCGTTCCGCTGCATGAATATTTGGGCATTCCTTACAGCGCGGACTACAAATTCTGGTTCATCTACCTCGTACTTTTCCTTGCCGTCTGCATGGTCATCTATGTAGTCGAGCGGCTTCGCGTCATGCCGCTTGGGCGCATGTGGGAAGCGCTGCGCGAAGATGAGGTCGCCTGCCGCTCTCTGGGGGTAAACCACGTCTTCACGAAGCTCACCGCCTTCATGCTCGGCGCATCGACTGGCGGGCTTGCCGGTGTCTTCTTCGCCGTCCACCAAGGCTTCGTCAATCCGACGTCCTTCACCTTCTTCGAATCGGCCCTCATCCTTGCCATCGTTGTCCTTGGCGGCCTTGGATCAACCATCGGCGTCATCCTTGCCGCTCTCGTGCTGACCGTCCTGCCGGAAATGCTGCGAGAGTTCGCGGAATATCGCGTTCTGGTGTTCGGCGTCCTCATGGTCGTGATGATGATTTGGAAGCCGCGCGGCCTGGTTCGGATCAAACGCCCGGCATTCTTCCCGAGCACCAGGATGGAAGCGAGCAGCGCCGAAATGCCCCTCCAGACCCAATTGGAGGCGAGACGATGAGTGAGCCCATACTGGACGTTCAAAATGTCACGATGCGTTTTGGCGGCATCATCGCCAACCGCAATGTCAGCTTCCGCGTCGAACGAGGTTCGATTACGGCGCTGATCGGCCCCAACGGAGCCGGCAAAACGACGATGTTCAACTGCATTACCGGGTTCTATCGCGCAAGCGAGGGCCGGATCGTCCTGAACGGAACTAATGGTGCAGAGGACATC
The DNA here is from genome assembly GCF_002944315.1 of Rhizobium sp. NXC24. Taxonomy (NCBI): domain Bacteria; kingdom Pseudomonadati; phylum Pseudomonadota; class Alphaproteobacteria; order Hyphomicrobiales; family Rhizobiaceae; genus Rhizobium; species Rhizobium sp. NXC24. The sequence goes on along the minus strand of NZ_CP024314.1, from coordinate 218,297 downwards.
GGCGAGTTGGTCACAAAACCGATTTCCGGCGGCTCGCATCTCGTAACGCGCGCCGGCATCGCGAGGACATTTCAGAACATCCGTCTGTTCAAGGAGATGTCGGTCGTCGAAAACCTCCTCGTCGCTCAGCACCTTGCGACACGCAACAATCTTCTGAGCGGCGTCTTTTTCACCCCGGGGTTCCGGAGAGCCGAACGCGAAGCGGTGGATCGCGCCTACTATTGGCTCGAGCAGATGAGCCTAGTCGAGGATGCCAATCGCCTCGCGGCCGAGCTTCCTTACGGTCGCCAGCGACGGCTCGAGATCGCTCGGGCGATGTGCACTGCGCCGAGGCTGATCTGCCTCGACGAACCCGCCGCCGGCCTCAATCCCTCCGAAACACGGGATCTGTCCGAGGTCATCCAACGGCTCTGCAACGAACACGGCCAAACAGTTCTCGTCATCGAGCACGACATGAGCCTGGTCATGCGCATTTCCAACCATATCGTCGTACTCGACCACGGAGAGGTCATCTCCGACGGCACGCCCGCGCATGTCGCCAACGATCCCGCTGTGGTTGCGGCCTATCTGGGTGTCAGTGAAGAGGAGGTGCAAGCATGAGCCAGCCTTCCGGTATAAAGATACCGCTTCTGGAATTTGTTGCCGTCCATGCTCATTACGGCCCGGTCGAAGCCCTGAAAGCGGTTGATGTCAACATTTTCGAGGGCGAGATCGTCAGCCTGATCGGCGCAAACGGGGCAGGCAAAACGACATTGCTATCATCGATTTTCGGCGCGCCGCGCGCCTCTTCCGGCAGGATTTTACATCGCGGCGAGGACATCTCGCGCATACCGACGAACAGGATTTCCCGCCGCGGCATCGCGCTCGTTCCGGAGGGTCGCCAGATCTATCAGGAAATGACCGTGGAAGAGAACATGATGATGGGCACGACACCCATCGGCATGGCCTATTTCGAGGACGATCGAACGACCATGTTCGAACTCTTTCCTCGCCTCAAGGAACGTCGCAACCAGACAGCCGGTACGATGTCGGGCGGTGAACAACAGATGCTCGCAATTGCCCGGGCAATGATGGCTCGCCCCGAATTGATCCTATTCGACGAGCCCTCGCTCGGACTGGCGCCTCTCGTAGTGAAGCGCGTATTCGAGGTGCTGCGCGAGATCGCATCCATGGGCAAGACGATCTTTCTGGTCGAGCAAAATGCCAATCACGCGCTCAAGCTCTCGCAGCGAGCCTATGTCATGGTGAACGGGAAGATCCACCTTTCCGGCGAGAGCGCCTCTCTTCTCGACAACCAGGAAGTCCGCAAGGCCTATCTCGGACTGCATTGAACGGAACCATCTCCATGCTGCACAAGAATCTGATTGCCGGTGAATGGGTTGCGGGCGACGCGTCTGCAAACATCAACCCATCCAACACCAACGAGAGTGTCGGGGAATATGCTCGCGCGAGCGCTGATGATACCAGGGCCGCGATCGCTGCGGCAAAGACGGCGTTCCCAGCCTGGTCGCGTTCGCCGATCCTGGAGCGTCATGCCGTCTTGAAGAAGACGGGCGACGAAATCGTGGCCCGGAAGGAAGAACTTGGCCGGCTCCTCGCCCAAGAGGAAGGCAAGACTCTTCCCGAGGCGATTGGAGAGGTGACCCGCGCGGGACAGATCTTCGATTTCTTTGCCGGTGAAGTGCTGCGGCTTTCAGGCGAAATCCTTCCTTCGGTTCGGCCCGGCATCGGTGTCGAGATCACCCGTGAACCGGTTGGTGTCGTCGGGGTGATTACACCCTGGAACTTTCCAATTGCGATTCCCGCTTGGAAAATCGCTCCGGCACTAGCTTACGGCAACACCGTCGTCTTGAAACCGGCCGACCTGGTGCCGGGTTGCGCCTGGGCGCTCGTCGACATCATTCATCGTGCCGGCGCGCCAGCCGGTGTCATCAATCTGGTCATGGGCCGCGGCAGCGTGGTTGGGCAAACCATGCTCGACAGCCCCGACGTGAACGCTCTGACATTCACCGGATCGGTAGGGACCGGCAAACGCGTCGCATTGTCGTCCATCGAGCATAACAGGAAGTTCCAGCTCGAGATGGGCGGCAAAAATCCGTTTGTGGTTTTGGACGATGCAGACCTTTCCGTCGCCGTCGAAGCAGCCGCCAACTCTTCCTTTTTCTCGACAGGCCAGCGATGCACCGCGTCCTCCCGCCTGATCGTGACGGAAGGCATCCATGACCGCTTTGTCGCCGCGTTGACGGAACGCATGAAGGGACTCGTTATTGATGATGCCCTCAAGGGCGGCACTCATATCGGCCCGGTCGTCGACGAAAGCCAATTGAAGCAGGATGTGGAATATATCGATATCGGGCGTCGGGAAGGCGCAAAGCTTGCATTCGGTGGCGAGCAACTGGAACGAAGCACGCCCGGCTTCTATCTGCAGCCGGCCTTGTTCACCGAAGCCACCAATCAGATGCGGATTGCGCGCGAAGAAATATTTGGCCCTGTCGCTGCAGTCATCAGGGTGAAGGACTACGAGGAGGCACTTGCGGTCGCAAATGACACCAATTTCGGCCTGTCCTCCGGCATTGCGACGACCAGCCTGAAATATGCGACCCATTTCAAACGAAACTCGGAGGCCGGAATGGTGATGGTCAACCTTCCAACCGCCGGTGTCGACTTCCACGTACCATTCGGCGGACGAAAAGGCTCGTCCTATGGGCCGCGTGAACAGGGCCGATACGCGGCGGAATTCTATACCTCGGTCAAGACCGCCTACACGCTCGCATAAGGAAATATGTGATGAAGATTCTCGTCCCGGTGAAGCGGGTGGTTGATTACAACGTGAAGATCCGCGTGAAGGCGGATGGCACGGGTGTCGAGCTTGCGAATGTGAAGATGTCGATGAACCCATTCGACGAGATCTCGGTCGAGGAAGCGCTGCGGCTGAAGGAGGCCGGCAAGGCCGAGGAGGTGGTGGTGGTATCGATCGGCCCGGCCAAGGCCGAGGAGACGCTGCGGACGGCGCTCGCCATGGGTGCCGATCGTGCCATCCTGGTCGAGACCGACGATCAAGTCGAGCCGCTGGCGGTGGCGAAGATCCTGAAAGGCGTGGCCGAGGCCGAACAGCCCGGCCTGATCATCGTCGGCAAGCAGGCGATCGATGATGATAGCAACCAGACCGGCCAGATGCTGGCGGCGCTGCTCGGTTCGGCGCAGGCAACCTTTGCCTCGAAGATCGAGATCGGCGATGGCAAGGCGACTGTCACCCGCGAGGTCGATGGTGGCCTGCAGACGATCGAGGTCAAGCTGCCGGCGGTGGTCACGACGGACCTGCGCCTCAACGAACCGCGTTATGCCTCGCTGCCGAACATCATGAAGGCGAAGAAGAAGCCGCTCGACAAGAAGAGCCCGGCCGATTTCGGCGTCTCCACCGAACCGCGCCTGAAGGTGCTGAAGACCGAGGAGCCGTCGGGCCGCAAGGCGGGCGTCAAGGTCAAGTCGGTGGCCGAGCTGGTCGAAAAACTCAAGACCGAAGCCGGCGTGCTGTAATCCAGTCCGAACGAGGAGTTAGACACCATGGCCATTCTTCTTCTGGCTGATCATGATAGCAACCACCTTTCCGACCAGACCGCCAAGGCGCTGACGGCGGCGACCCAGATCGCCCAGGGAACGGGAAGCGACGTGCACATCCTCGTCGCCGGTAAGGACGCTAGACCGGCTGCCGAGCAGGCAGCGAAACTCTCTGGCGTCTCCAAGGTGCTGCTGGCCGAAAGTGACGCGCTTGCCAACAATCTCGCAGAACCGCTTGCCGATCTCATCGTGGCGCTGGCCGGCAGCTATGACACCATCCTGACGGCGGCCACCTCCGTCGGCAAGAATGTCATGCCGCGTGTCGCCGCTTTGCTCGATGTCGCCCAGGTCTCGGAAATCATCGAGGTGGTCTCCGCCGATACCTTCAAGCGGCCGATCTATGCCGGCAATGCCATCCAGACGGTGCAGTCGACCGATGCCAGACGCGTGATCACCGTGCGCACCGCTTCCTTCGCCTCTGCCGCAGACGGTGGTTCGGCCACGATCGAAGCAATCCCGGCGGTCGCCAATCCCGGCCTGTCCAGCTTCGTCGCCGATGCGCTGTCGGCGTCCGACCGTCCGGAACTCACCTCGGCGAAGATCATCATCTCCGGTGGCCGCGCGTTGGGGTCGGCGGAAAAGTTCAAGGAAGTCATCCTTCCCGTCGCCGACAAGCTCGGGGCTGCCGTCGGCGCAAGCCGCGCGGCCGTCGATGCCGGCTATGCCCCGAACGACTGGCAGGTCGGCCAGACCGGCAAGGTGGTGGCACCACAGCTCTATATCGCCTGCGGCATATCCGGTGCCATCCAGCATCTCGCCGGCATGAAGGATAGTAAGGTCATCGTCGCCATCAACAAGGACGAGGAGGCACCGATCTTCCAGATCGCCGACTACGGCCTCGTCGCCGATCTCTTCGAGGCCCTGCCGGAATTTGTCCGCTCGATCTGAGGCAGCCTCCTCGAACAGCTAGGCGGCCGGAGCAGGCTTCGCGCTCACCAGACCGAAGCCGCTCCGATATCTCGCCGGAGTTGTCGAAAAACGCTCTTCGAAGGCCTCATAGAAGCGGGACAGCGAGCCAAATCCCGATTCGAACGCGACGGCGGCCACCGGAAGGTCGCTTGAGATCAGCAGGGATTGGGCCGTATCCAGCCGATGGCGCGTTATGGCCTGATTGACGGTAAGACCGACCGTCTTCTTGAATACCGACATGGCGTAGTTTGGATGCAGCCCTGCCGCCAATCCGACATCGACAGCCGATATTTCGCCCAATGCATGTTCGGCAATGAAGCGGATCATTTTCTCGACCTTTGGCAGCCGGTCAGGGTCCTGATTGCGCGATACAGCGATTGCCGACCCCTGCTCGCGCAAGTCCAGCCAGCCCTCCCGCGCAATCCGCCGTATGCGAGCGACCAGCTCGTCGCGGACAATCTGTTCCAGCTCCGGATCGCCCGACAGCAACTCATCGCGCCATCTGAGAAGGACTTCGCGGTCATGCGGCCTGACGCTTTGCGCCTCTATCAGGCCGCCGCGGAAGACAGCATCCCGAAAGCTTCCCATGCTGCGCATGTTGACGAGCACGGACATAGGGACATAGAGGCAGACGAAGTTCGCAGGCTCCGTCACCTCGACGACCTGGTGCGGGATCATTCCCCAGAAAAGGCAGAGCTGCCCCTGCGAAATCTGGAGCCTGCGGCCGTCGAACCAGTATGTGATGCGTCCATCGAGGACGTAGTTGAGCTCCACCTGGCTGTGCATGTGCGGACCGCTCATGCGCCGCACCTCCAGCCTTTCTCCAGCGCAAAAGCGATGATCGCCGAAAACGACAAGCGGATGGCGCGTCGGGCCATCGTGAACTGGAACTGACTCGTCTTCGATCAACATTGGAAGATGCTCTGGCGGGGTCTCGATCTTAGAAAACCGGAAGCGATCTTCCGTATGGCGGTAGAGCTCTACGAATTTGGATGATGAATATCAACCACCGTACACGGGAGTGACGTGTGCGCGGGCGGCCAAAGCCCATGAGGTCTGTGGAGGATCAATTGACCCTATTGAAGAATATCGGCTCTATAGCATTCAGCTACATGCTCGTCGCATCGGCGGCATGCGCTGGCGAAATCGTTCTCAATTCCGACCAATCGGATCCGGCGCCGAAGAAGGCGATGGAGCAACTGATTGCGGATTTTCAGGCGAAGAATCCGGACATCAAGGTTAAGTGGAACAATTTCGACCACGAAGGCTACAAGTCCGCGATCCGCAACTTCCTGACCGCCGACGCGCCTGACGTCGTGGCGTGGTATGCCGGCAACCGCATGGCACCCTTCGTCAAGGCGGGTCTTTTTGCCGATGTCAGCGACGTTTGGGCAGCCAACGGCCTGAACGACCAGTTGAAGTCTGCTGCGGCATCGATGACGATCGACGGAAAGCAGTGGGGCGTCCCCTACACCAACTATCAGTGGGGCATCTATTACCGCGCCGATATCTTCAAGGACAAAGGCATTACCCCGCCAAAGACCTGGGATGAGCTGGTGGCCGCATGCGCCAAGCTGAAAAGCGCAGGCATCACACCGTTTACGATCGGCACGAAGGCCCTGTGGCCGACCGCCGGCTGGTTCGACTATCTCGACCTGCGCGTCAACGGCTATGAATTCCACATGGATCTGACCGCCGGCAAGGTGCCTTACACCGATCCGAGGGTCAAAGCCGTATTCGCCAAGTGGGCAGAACTGGTGAAGCCGGGCTATTTCATCGAGAACCATGCAGCTCTCGACTGGCAGGACGCCATGCCGCAATTCGTTCAAGGCAAGGCGGCCATGTATCTGATGGGCAATTTCGCCGTCGCCCCGATGAAGGATGGCGGACTGAAGCAAGACCAGATCGGCTTCCTTCCGTTCCCGCAGATTACCGCAGGGGTGCCGGTCTCTGAAGAGGCTCCGACCGACACGTTCCACATTCCGTCGGGTGCGAAGAACAAGGAAGACGCCAAGAAGTTCCTCGCCTATCTCGCCTCGCCTGAAGCCCAGACGAAAATCAACGAGACGCTCGGTCAGCTACCGATCAACAACAAGTCGACCGTGCCGGACGATAAGTTCCTGAAGGCTGGTTTCGAGATGCTGGCGAACGCCCACGCTCTCGCGCAGTTCTACGACCGCGACGCCCCGGCCGATATGGCGAAGGCCGGCATGGAAGGCTTCCAGGAATTCATGGTCAAGCCTGACAAACTCGACGCGATCCTGGCTCGCCTCGATAAGATCCGGGCTCACGCTTACAAATAACTCGTTCTGAAGATACCGCGCTGCCGGATGTTAATTCCGTCCGGCAGCGTTTTTCGTCGCATTTGTATAGGAGCAGACGATGGGCACGAGCAGTCCCGCTCTACCAGGGTTCTGGAAACGCAATCAGCGGACATTTGCACCTTGGCTTTTTCTTGCGCCAGGCGCCCTGATGTTTCTGGTCTATGTGATCGTCCCGGTATTCCAATCCGTATGGATCAGTTTCCATGACTGGGATGGTCTGGGACCCAAAACCTGGATCGGTCTTGGGAACTATGTCGAACTCCTCTCCGACGACGCCTTCTATACGTCGCTGGAGAACAACGTCATATGGCTCGTTCTCTATCTGCTGGCGGTCCCGGCTGGTTTGGCTGCGGCGTTGTTCCTGAACCAGACCGTCACCGGCATTCGCCTTTACAAATCACTGTTCTTCTTTCCATTCGTGATCAGCCAGGTGGTCGTCGGCCTGATTTTCACGTGGTTTTACGCTCCTAATTTCGGGCTATTCTCTGCCCTGATCCAGGCCTTGACGGGGACGCAGGTCGCCATTCTCGCAGACGAGCGCCTTGTCACCTACGGCATCATCGCCGCCGGCCTCTGGCCGCAGATCGCCTATTGCATGATCCTCTACCTGACAGGCCTCAACAACATCAATCCGGAGCAGATTGAAGCCGGGCGCATGGATGGCGCCAAGGGCTGGCATCTGTTCTGGAACATCGTCCTGCCGCAGCTTCGGCCGGCCACCTTCATCGCGGTGGTGGTGACCGTCATCGGCGCACTTCGATCCTTTGACCTCGTTTCCGTCATGACGGCCGGCGGACCTTACGGTTCGAGCCGCGTCCTTTCCTATTACATGTACGAAGAAGCGCTTTCCGAATACGGATTCCGGATGGGTTATGGCGCTGCCATCGCGGTCGTGCTCTTCCTGATCATGATGGTCTTCATCACATTCTTCCTTATTCGCATGCTGAGACAGGAAAGGAATTCCTGATGTTTCCAACTCCTGTCCAGAAATCGGGCCCATGGGTGTCGGCCGCCTATCAGGTTCTTCTGCCGATCGCCCTCATCATTTGGCTTCTTCCCCTGATCGGCGTTGCGGTCACGTCGATCCGCCCATCGGGCGATCTGGCGGCCGGCAATTATTTCGGCATTCCCTCGGGCTTTGCCGGTGTCGAGAACTATACCGCCGTCTTTCGGGATTCGCCGATCGGCCACTACATCCTCAATTCCTTCAAGATCACCATCCCGACGGTGATCGGTGCGGTCGGGCTGTCATGCCTCTGTGGCTTTGCGCTGGCCGTCTACCGGTTCAAGGGAAGCCTGTTCCTGTTCTTCGTCTTCGTTGCCGGCAACTTCATTCCGTTCCAGATCCTGATGGTCCCTGTTCGCGACTTGACGCTCAAGATGGGCCTCTACGACACCGTAACGGGGCTTGTGCTGTTCCACGTCGCTTTCCAGACCGGCTTCTGCACCTTGTTCATGCGCAACTTCATCAAGGGGCTGCCCTTTTCGCTGATCGAATCGGCGCGGGTCGAGGGCGTCTCCGAGTGGCGGATATTCATCCACATCGTACTGCCTTTGATGCGCCCGGCCATTGCGGCGCTGTCGGTCTTGATCTTTACCTTCGTCTGGAACGACTATTTCTGGGCGACCGTACTCGTCCAGGGCCAGGCCGCAATGCCCGTTACCGCCGGACTGAACGCGTTGAACGGGCAATGGGTTGCCGCATGGCATCTGGTGTCAGCGGGTTCGATCGTCGCCGCGATGCCGCCGGTTCTGATGTTCTTCTTCATGCAGAGGCACTTCATTGCGGGCCTCACTCTCGGAGCGACCAAGGGATGAACAAGACAATTGTTGTAAAAGCGGGGGCCATTTGCCTCGCTCTCGGCCTGCCGGAGCGCGGCATGCCCGAGATCCTGGGCTTCGGCCGCGGGGCGCTTGCCCCGGAATTCTGGCCCGATGTGCCGCGTTCGAGCCGTGTCAACGGCATGGACGTGGCCGTGCCTTCGAATGTGCTGCTGCCGGTCGGCGGACTCGGATTCTTCGGATGGCCGGCGATTTGCGGGCATCGCGATGGGCGTATGTTCACGCTGGAATTCCAGAACTGGCAGACTGAAGAGATCGACGCCGGCGTCATCCTGAAGGCTGAAGATCCCGTCGCGGAAATCGGCCTGCAGATATGCCTGAAGGGCAGCGCGACTGAGGTTTTGTCGATTTCGACATCACTGATCAACCGCGGCTCCAGCGATTATACGCTGGATCGCTGCATGGCGGCGAGTTTCCTGATGCCGGCCGGCGCGTCAGAGCTGACCAGCTTTACGGGAATGTGGGGCCGGGAGTTCCAGACGCGCCAATCGCAACTCCCCAACGGGCTCTGGATGCAGGAAAGCCGGAGGGGGCGAACCTCGCATGACCGCTTTCCCATCATCTTCCTCGAGTGCGGCGGCGAGCGGATGGGATTCCATCTCGGCTGGAGCGGCAATCACCAGATGGCGATCGACACACTAGACGATGGACGCCGGCTGGTGCATCTCGGCGAACTCTTCGAACCGGGTGAAATGCGCCTCGCACCGGGCGAAGCCTATGACAGCCCGACAGCTTTTGCCGGTCCTGACAGCGAGGCTTTCCATGCCTTCGTCAGAGAGAGCGTGATTGCCTGGCCGGGCGGCGAGATGAAGCCCCGGCCGGTGACGCTGAACACCTGGGAAGGCAACTACTTCGATCACCGCATGGAGTCCTTGAAAGCCCAGGCGGATGCAGCGGCGGCTGTCGGCATCGAGCGTTTCGTCCTCGATGACGGATGGTTCGGCAAGCGGGACGACGATACGACCAGCCTTGGTGACTGGTTCATAGACGAGCGAAAATACCCGAACGGGCTGAAGCCACTCGTCGACCACGTGACGTCCCTCGGCATGGAGTTCGGCCTCTGGTTCGAACCCGAGAACGTGAACCCGGAGTCCGAACTGTTTCGCGCCCATCCCGATTGGGCTCTGCAAGTCGAAGGACGCCCGCTTCTGCTGTCGCGAAACCAGCTTGTGCTGGATCTGACGCGCCCGGAGGTCAGCGATTATCTCTTCCAACGCATGGAAGCGGTGCTTTCGCAGCACGCAATCGCCTACATCAAGTGGGACATGAATCGCGATCTGACCCATGCCGGCGGCACAGATGGGCGCGCGCGCACCGCGAGGCAGACGCGAGCCGTCTACGCCCTGATGAACAGGGTCCGGCAAGCCTTTCCCGCAGTCGAGATAGAAAGCTGCGCCTCGGGCGGCGGGCGTATCGACTATGGCGTCCTCAGATACACGCACCGCGTTTGGACATCGGATTGCACCGACGCCTTCGAGCGGCTTGAAATACAGCATGGGGCGTCGCAATTCGTTCCCCCGGAGCTTCTCGGCGCACATATCGCCGCATCTCCGAACCACCAGACCGGCCGCAAGTTGAGCCTTGCTTTCCGCGCGCTGGTCGCGCTCGCCTATCACCTGGGCGTGGAACTCAATCCACTGACGCTCGACGCTGAAGAGAAGCAGGAACTGGAACGCTGGATCGCGCTTCATAAGAGCCTGCGGCCGCTTCTGCATGCAGCCGGCAAGCAATTTCGTCTGCCGCCGCTCGACGGGCGTTATGTCTGGGGCGCTGCAGATACCGACCGCATCGTCGCTTTCGTCGTCCAGGGCCCGCAAATGGTCGGCGAGCAGCCCGCACCCGTCCGCTTGCCTGTCAGCGATAATAGCGATGTGCTGTGGCGCGTGACGGCGATGCATCCCGCAGAGCCGGAATTCATCCGGATCTCGGAAGGCCAGCAAAAGCTCCTAAACGGAGAACTGACCTTCAGTCTCGATACGCTGAGACATGTCGGATTGCCGCTGCCGATGCTCAAGCCCGAGAGCGGGCTCCTTCTTGAATTCCAGCCCGTGAAGGGAGGTTAAGCCTCATGGGAAATGTAACGCTCAACCGCGTGACGAAGCAGTTCGGCGCCGCCAGTGTCATCAAGGGCGTCGACCTTACCATCGAAGATGGCGAGTTCTGTGTCTTCGTCGGGCCGTCCGGCTGCGGCAAGTCCACGCTTCTGCGCATGATTGCCGGGCTGGAAGATATTTCCTCCGGTGGGCTGAGGATCAGCGGCAACGACATGACCAAGGTTGGTCCCTCGGAGCGTGGGGTTGCCATGGTCTTCCAGAGCTATGCCCTTTATCCGCATATGACCGTGGCCGAGAATATCGGCTTTGGCCTGCGTATGACCGGCCACTCCAAGGAAGAGGTCTCGCGCCGAACGAGCGCTGCCGCCGAGATGCTGCAATTGAAACCAATGCTCAGCAGGAAGCCTTCCCAGCTATCCGGCGGCCAGCGTCAGCGCGTCGCCATCGGCCGCGCCATCGTGCGCAATCCGCAAGTGTTTCTCTTCGATGAGCCGCTGTCCAATCTCGACGCATCGCTCAGGGTCCAGATGCGCACGGAAATCAGCAAGCTGCATCAGGATCTCAAGACGACGATGATCTACGTCACCCACGATCAGGTCGAGGCCATGACCATGGCCGACAAGATCGTCGTTCTGCAGGGCGGGTTGATCGAACAGGTCGGATCGCCGCTGGAGCTCTATCACCGGCCGAAGAACATCTTTGTCGCCGGCTTCATCGGGTCGCCGAAAATGAACTTCATCAAGACCAAGGCATCGCCCGCAGAAGGCGGCGCTAAAGTCGATCTCCCCGGTGGTCAGTCGATCACGCTAGAGGGCGGTTCGGTGAAGGAAGGGCAATCGATCACTCTCGGGGTCCGTCCCGAACATCTCGATCGCAGCGAAGGCGGCGACGCAACGCTTCAGGGCAAGGTGCGTCTTGCCGAATATCTGGGATCGGAAACGATGTTCTATATCACCCTTGCCGACGGCGCCGAGATTGCCGTGAAGGCGGACGGGCTGGCGAAGGCCAAGCCGGGCGACGAATTCTCCATCCATATTCCGGCGGCTGCCTGCCATCTGTTCGATGATGCCGGCAACGCTATCCTCAACGGGGACCTGACGAAATAATGCTCGGCGTTTGCTATTACCCAGAACACTGGCCCGAAAGCTGGTGGGAAAAAGACGCGCGCCGTATGCGGGCGCTTGGAATCTCCTATGTGCGCATCGGCGAATTCGCCTGGTCACGCCTCGAGCCCTCACGCGGCTCCTTCGACTTCGGCTGGCTCGACCGGGCGATGGACACGCTGGCTGCGGCCGGCCTGAAAATCGTGCTTGGCACGCCGACCGCAACGCCGCCGAAATGGCTGATGGACGAATATCCCGAGATCGCTCCGGTGGACGAAGAGGGCAGAGTGCGGGGCTTCGGCTCTCGTCGTCACTACAGCTTCTCGTCGGAAGTCTGGTGGAAGGAATCGGCGCGTATCATCGAAGCGGTCGCGCAGCGATACGGTTCGCACCCTGGTCTCGCGGGCTGGCAGACCGACAATGAATATGGCTGCCACGATACGAGCTTTTCCTGGGGCGCCGAAGACCTGAAGGCGTTTCGCCGCTGGCTTCGCCTTCGCTATCAGTCACCGCAGCAACTGAACGAGGCCTGGGGTTCCGTCTTCTGGTCAATGGAAGTTCAAAGCTTCGACGACGTCGCGCTGCCCAATCTGACAGTGACGGAGGCGAACCCTGCCGTCCGGCTCGATTTCTGGCGCTTCCAGTCCGATCAGATCGCCGCCTATGACCGAATGCAGTGCGATATCATCAGAAAGCACTCCCCGGATCGCTGGATAACCCATAACTTCATGGGCTTCGTCAACGATTTCGATCATTGGAAGGTTGGCGAAAACCTGGACCTCGCTTCCTGGGATTCCTATCCAATCGGCTTCGTGGAGAAATTTCCGTTCAGCGAGGAAGAGCGCGTGCGCTGGGCGGAAACATCCCACCCCGACATCGCCGCCTTCCATCACGATCTGTACCGCGGCGTCGGCAATGGCCGGTTCTGGATCATGGAACAGCAACCGGGGCCTGTGAACTGGGCACCATGGAACCCTGTCCCCAAACCGGGGATGGTTCGTCTTTGGACCTGGGAGGGCCTTGCCCACGGGGCCGAGGTTGTCAGCTACTTCCGTTGGCGTCAGGCGCCGTTCGCGCAGGAGCAGATGCATGCCGGCCTGAACCTTCCTGGCCTCGACGAGCTCTCGCCCGGAGGCAAGGAAGCCGCAATCGCCGGCCATGAGATCGATGCCGTTGGCCCCTTGCAGAAGCCGGCGCAGGCGCCCGTCGCCATCGTCTATGATTATGAGACCTATTGGTCCACGGTCATTCAGCCGCAGGGCAAGGATTTTCGCTACGAAGAACTTGCCTTCCGCTGGTACGAGGCGGTCAGGAAGCTTGGCCTCAACGTCGATTTCGTCCGCCCCGGCGCGTCCCTCACGGGCTACAAGCTGGTTCTCGTTCCCTGCCTCATGCACGTCTCCGACGCGGCATTGGCGGCATTCGAGCAGGCGGATGGAACAGTGCTTTTCGGTCCGCGGACCGGATCGCGGGACCGCAACTTCCAGATTCCCGCCAATCTCCCGCCCGGGCCGATCGGCGAGCTTACCGGCATCAGGATCACGCAGGTGGCTTCCTTACGGCCGGGGCTTAGCGCCTCTTTGTCGGGCGCGATCAGCGGCCGGGCGACAAGATGGCGCGAATATCTTGAGACAGCGGCGGGAGCGGATGTCGTGGCAGCGTTCGACGATGGCAGCCCAGCGCTGGTGTCGAAGGGGAGATACGTCTATTTGGCCTGCTGGGCCGACGGCGAACTCCTCGACAATCTGATGTCGCACCTTGCCGCCGGGCTCGATCTGCCGACCGCTACCCTGCCCGATTTCATCCGCCTTCGTCGTGCAGGCAATCTCACATTCGCCTTCAATTACGGGCCGGACGCCTGGACGATCCCGGAAAAGCACGACTTCGTGCTCGGCGGCCAGGAAATCGCTCCATTCTCCCTCTCGGCGTGGAGATGACTACCGGACGTCCGCGGATGAAATGAAGGAAAGCGAATCCCCTTACCTCTTTGGTGAGGGGATTGCATATTGCTACCAGCGCTGCGCCAGATGGCAAAGACTTGCGGTGGGGAGGGATCAAGCGGGCCTAGAGGTGCCTTGCCGGTTGAGCTTTGCCCCGAACGCCCGCCTTTGAGGGTTGTTTGACGAGCTCGTGGGAAATGCCGGTCTGGGCAGACCACACGCTGCCGCTTAGCCGGTCGCCACTGCCTCTTTTATCGATAAGGCAATTTCATCTTCGCTGCGGCCGCCATTGATCGCGATACGTCCGGCGAAGACGAAGTGGGGTACTGACCGAACGCCCGCGGCCACTGATCTCGCCGCCTCCTGTTCGACGCGCCTGCACCAGGCGGGGTCGCAAGCGATCGCGTGGACTTCGGCGCGCTCGAACCCGTGGTCCACCGCGATATCGGCGAGCACGTCGGCATCGGCGATATTCCGCGCGCCGAGGAAATAAGCGCTGGAGATCGCTAATGCGAGCCTATGCTGTGTGCCGCGTTCGCGGGCAGCAAGGATGAGCGCATGTGCCGATTGCGTCGGATAGGCCCAAAGCTGCCGGCAGAGGTCGAGCGCCAGCCCGGAGGCCTGCGCCTCGGCCTCGGGCCGCGCGAACGCGGCCTTTGGATCGGTGACGCCGTAGCGTGCGCGCAGCAGGTCGGGAATGTAAAGCCCGGACGCCGGTGCATCCGGCATGAGCATCACCGGATGATGCCTGATATCGACGGCAAGGCCGGGGAAGCGCTCGGCCAGCACCTTGTCGAGTCGGTGTTGCCCGATGATGCACCAGGGGCAGGTGATTTCGGTAAAAAGGTCGATCTGCAGCATGGCGCCTTCCCATCAACCCTGCGGCAGCGGCGGGAGGATGATCTCGGCCCGGTCGCGTCTGGTGACGAGACCCCAGATCTCCTCGGCGACATCGTCGGGATCGAGCACCAGATATTTCGGATCGAGCGGCACGCCATTGGATGTCATGGCGCGAAGGCCGGTCGAGCGATCGAGGAACGCACCGATATTCACCGTACCGGCATAGACGCCCCTCTCCGCGACCTCAGCATTGAGGGTGAAGACGTAGTTGCGCGCCGCCGCCATCAGCGGTCCGACGCCGCTCATGCCCGGCATCGTGACCACTGCCGTCAGCCCGCCGACGATGACGACCGCGCCGTCGCCGCGCGCGAGCATGCCGGGCAGCACTGCATGCGACACCTCGACCGGCGCGAAGGTGAAGATATCGGCCATCGACCGCAGCCTTGCCGCGTCGAGTTCCGCCGCCGGCACAAAAGCCGCATCGGAGGGCACGGGCGCGTAGACGGCGACATCGATCGAGCCGAACCGATCCTCGATGGAGCGCACCAGCGTTGCGATGCCATCGACATCGGTGAGATCGGCCGGAAATGCCGCGGCCTCGATGCCGGCCTGGGCGAGCTCGGCCACACGCTCATCGAGCGGGCCGGCGCGGCGAGCGACAAGTGCTACGCGATAGCCTTCGCGACCGAACCGCATGGCCAGCGAGCTTCCGAGCCCGGTGCCGGCGCCGAAGAGGGCAATCGTTTTTCTGTCAGTCATAACTTACTCCTTGATGGCGGTATGTTTTACTGACCAGATATGATATGATGACTGAAATGTCGCAAGAACGCATATTTTCGAGGCCTAGTCACATGCATATGCCCACCCCGCCAACTATGCCCGGCACGGACCCCAGTTGCCGGAAAGTCAATGAGATCCTCGGCCGCATGGGCGACAAGTGGACGATCATGGCAATCACCATGCTGGCCGATCAGCCGCGCCGCTTCAACGAACTGAAACGGCTGATCGGCGGCATTTCCCAGCAGATGCTCACCCGCACTTTGAAGGCGCTGGAGCGCGATGGCATGGTGACGCGCAAGGTCTATCCGACCATACCGCCGCAGGTCGAATACAGCCTGACGGATCTCGGCCGCTCGCTTTCAGCGCCCCTGTTGCAGCTCGCTATGTGGGTGCTGGATCACCTGGGGGAAATCGAGGCGCATCGCGCCTTGCATGATGAAGGGGCAAGCTAGCCAAGGTAGCTGGCTAGCTCCTGCCCCTCATTGCGAGTGGTCTCAGTTGGCGGCCGTTTATGCAGCGCGACATAGCGAGAGGCAAAAACGGCTGCCGAGTTACTTTACCCTCGTAATTTCGCAATAGATGATGTTGCGGTTCTTTCCAAACCAGATGGATACATCTGTCTCTGCCTTGCTAGCGCTTGCATCGGCAATCATTTGCATGTCGTTTTCCGAACGCAGGAGCAGAGGCCAACTCATGAATGCTTCCATGTAGCCGTCGACTTCGATTTCCTGCGAGAAGTTCGCGAACAGGAAGGAGCCGCCGGGCTTGAGCATTTCAACACATTTGCGCGTCAGTTTGGCGGCAACCGGAAGCGTGAGGTAATCGTAGAGACCCGCAGCGTAGATGTAATCGAAATGTCCGAAAGCGTGCTTGTTGGAAAGCAGGCTCTTGACCGTGCCGTCCACCGCTTCGACGCATGTTCCGGCAAAATCGCGCGCAACCGTCCCCACGCTCAGCGGGTCCTGATCGAGCGCAATCCAGCGCCTGATTTTTCCTTCCCTAAGCGCAGTCGACAGCGTCGCTTCGCGAAGATGGCCCGATGCCATCGCCAAGACTTCGGCCGAGCCGGGTCGATCCTTGGCGTGCTCATCCACCCGTTGTGCGAGGATGTCGCGGCGTTCTCTCACCGCGACGGATGAGGACGCGTTTTTGGTGTATTCATATATCGCTCTGCCCAGCGCGGTGGATGCTGCGATTTCCGCCTCCACGATGGCATGACCATAAATGAAGTCGAGCAGATGCGCGTCACCGGAATAGCCCCGCGGTTTATCGAATGACCATTTCGTGAACGGATCCTGAAGCAGAAACTGTGCAACGGGATGGTTCTGCGCAAGGAAGACGATTTCGCTCCATATGCTGGCGTGAAACCGCCGGCGGATCTGATGCAACGCCTGCGATAGCCGGCTGACAATCGCATGAGGATCCACTTCGGATCGGAATTGTTGAAGCGATAAGTCGAGCGTGAGAGCAAGTTCCGCCTTGGCGATTACCATCTGATCTGATGACGGAAGGTCGTCTGGCTTAGTCGGGCGAAAAATTTGTCCAGGTGCAATGAGACTCTCGCCGTCGAACTTAAAGCCTTGTGCCATTATGAACTCCGTTGACGCAATGTTAAGCATAAATATGTGGACGACAGAACGCGATTGGATTCTGCACGTCAAGAGGGTATTTCTAGCAGTACGAGCTAAATTTCGTGATTGACACGGACGGAACTTTTGGAAGCGGTGAACGCAGGTTTATCGGCAGCAATGCTCGGGAGGCATCGCCGCATGTTCTATGAGCAGTTATCTACAGAGCAGACCGCATCCGAAATTTCCGCAAAGGCTCCATTTGTAGACGGCGCTGTCCCGACAGAAAAACACCGTGGCTTTGCTTTGGAGATGAGGGCCGCCTACGCATCGGAAAACGATGCCGTCCGCCGGGAAGGCACGCGCAAGGGATTGTGGATGGCAGTCGTCGTCTATTTGGTCTTTGCCGCTCCCGATAGCTGGCTTATTCCCGATGTTGCGCCGCTGACAATCCTCATGCGGTTTGTCGTGGCGGCTATTGCGCTGCTGGCCTTTGAGACTTTGCGGTTGGCGAAGGCAAAGACCGTCTGGTTGGACAGCACTTGCGCATTGGCGCTGATCTTCGGCTATGCCGGCTGGCTTTATCCGGCTATCGCCACAGAATATGCGACGAGCATGTCATACTACATGATCTTCGGCGCGATTTTCATGATGGGCGCGAACCTGTTCTTCAGCTTCTCGTTTCGCCTGTCCGTCCTGACGTCCGGCACTGTATTGGCCGTGTTTTTTGCGGCTCTCTACAGTTCGTTTCCATCGACGCCGGCTTACCAGCTCGCTTTCGGACTATTTTACGTCTCGTGCTTCGTGTTCACGTCTTTCGTGAACTGGCGCCTGAATGTCGAGCGCTACAACGTTTTCCTGAATGCGGTGGAAGCGCGCCACCAGCATTGGGAGGCGGCAGAGCGCGGAAAGGCATTGCTGCGTCTTTCACACACGGATTACCTCACCGGCATCGAGAACAGACGCGCGATCGATCGGCGGCTGGATGAGTGCTGGAGCGCCTGGAAAGATAAGGGCCGCGAATTTTCCGTCATCCTGATCGACGTCGACTTCTTCAAGCGTTTCAACGACCGGTACGGCCATCAGGAAGGCGACCGCTGCCTGACGGTCATTGCCACGACGCTTCAGAAGCTGGTTGAGCGCCACGGAGGCATCATTGGTCGTTATGGCGGCGAGGAGTTCATCGTCGTCATGCCTTTGAAAGCGCAGGATGAAGCGATCTATATAGCGGGCAAAATTCGGCACCAAGTCGAGGCGCTCGCAATCCGACATGAAGAGCGGCCGGACGACACGCAGTTCGTAACGGTAAGTGTCGGCGTTGCTTTTATCAGCGAGCGATCCGCCGCAAAGGTGGAATGGCTTGTGCGTGAGGCCGACCTTGCGCTCTACAGTGCAAAAGCCTCCGGCCGCAATTGCGTTCGAATCTTTGATCCGGTGCTGCGGCGTCCGAACGAGGATGCCGGAAAATTGGTGCCGCTGCTGGCGGCAGCCATCGATCGGAGACTGGTATCGCTGGTCTATCAACCAATATTCGATCTCAGGGACGGGCAGATGAAAGCCGCCGAGGCTTTGATGCGGCTGCGCATGCCCGATGGAACCTCCGTGCCGCCAAGCGTCTTTATTCCGATCGCTGAGCGGACCGGATCTATTGTCGAATTGGGTCGCTGGGCGATCAAAACGGCATGTCAGGATATCCTGGCGTCCGACCGCATGGCCACGGTGAGCGTGAATGTCTCTCCGGTGCAGCTAAGATCTCCCGGCTTCGCCTCGAGCGTTGCAGCGATCCTCGAAGAAACTGGCGTCTCGGGGTCCCGGCTTGCATTGGAAGTCACCGAGGGCTTGGATATGGAGATGCAACCCGAGGTGCTGCAGTGTGTCGCCGATCTCCAGGCGCTCGGCGTCGAGATTTGGCTGGATGACTTCGGCTCCGGCTACGCCGGATTGTCGTGGCTCCGGGCGATCGAGTTCGACACCGTCAAGGTTGATCGAACTTTCCTGCATGATTGCTCGGACGAACGTGGCCTGACGATGTTACAAGACATGGTCGCCCTTATCCGCAACCGGGGAAACACCATTCTGGTGGAAGGCGTGGAGACCGAGGCTCAGATGTCTGTCCTTCAGAGCCTCAGCATTGACCGGGTTCAAGGGTTTCATCTCGGCAAACCGGTGAGTGTCGATCTATTGCGGGCAAGTGCCTAGTACCTCTGAGCGAGCGGTCGACGAAGACTTCCTCGAAATGTTATCGAAGATCGCAGCAGAGCGTCGATCGTATTTGCCGAAACTGTTCATTCTTTCTTAGATGGGGTATTCGGCTCGGCACCTCATCTTTTGGCGGCTTGAAACTGTGGCAGGGGTGCTGCGCTTCGAGTGATGATAAAACGTGGTCCGTACAAAACAGCCACAAGCATCAGAAAGGAAGCGCAGCGTGAACCACTATGTTGGATTAGACGTCTCTGTGAAAGAGACTTCCGTGTGCATCGTTGATGAAGCGGGAACGGTTTGCAAAGAGGTAAAAGTCACCAGCCATCCTGATGATCTCATCGCGGTTCTCAGCAATTCTGGTTGGCGTTTGGTGCGTATTGGCCTTGAAGCGGGGCCATTGTCGCAATGGTTATTCGAAGGTCTTGCCAACGCCGGCCTACCGGCTGTTTGCATCGAAACACGCCACACCAAAGCCTTCCTCAAGGCCACAGTGAATAAAACCGATCGTAATGATGCCCGGGGTATTGCCCAAATGATGCGGGTTAACCTGTTTCGTCCTGTGCATGTCAAAACAGTGTCGAGCCAGCAACGACGCGCCTTACTCACTGCTCGTAAGCTAATATCCAATAAGGCAAGAGATATCGAGAATGACATCCGCGGGTTACTGCGTAACTTCGGTCTCAAGGTTGGGGTCATCGGGCGAATTGGTTTTGCAGCCCGGATACGGGAGCTTCTTGAAGGTGTGCCCGAGCTGCAGCACATCATTGAACCGTTGCTCGAGGCAAGACAGCAACTTTGGGAGACCTTTACAACTCTGCACCGAAGACTGCTATCGATCGTTCGAGACGATGCGACCTGCCGACGTTTAATGACCATTCCAGGCGTTGGACCGGTGGTGGCTTTGGGCTTCGTCAGCACGATCGACATACCTGGCCGCTTCAAAAACTCCAAGGCGGTTGGTCCTGCGCTGGGGCTAACCCCGGTTTTGAATCAATCGGGCGAGAGTAGCCGTGTCGGCCGTGTCTCGCTGTGTGGTGACGAAATGATGAGAACACTGCTCTATGAGGCGGCCCAAGTCATGCTGACTGTGGTCAGAAAATGGTCTTGGCTCAAAGCATGGGCGATGAATATCGCTAAACGCCGTGGCCACCAGAAAGCGATCGTGGCGCTGGCGCGTCGGCTTGCGGTGATAATGCACCGCATCTGGAGCGACGGCACAGAGTTCCAATGGTCAAAGAGTGGCAGACCGGCAAAGCCCTGAAACTACCTACGACGAAACAACAAGGTTCCACTGACCGGTGGAAAAATGTCCTTCGCGGGACGATGAAGGAAGTGAGTCCGCTATGGAACTTGTGCCGGCCGGATCATCCGACCAGGACGCGACTTAGATTGTTCCACTTCTTTCTACTGACCCCATAATGGGAGGGGCGAGACCCGATCCCGAAGAGAAGCAAGGCCCCGTGAACGACGTCAAATGCCGGTGTAAATGCAAGCTCGGTAGCGCTTGACTTCAATACGCCGAATAGAGAAGTACTATACTTTAAACGCAGCTTTATAAGTTAGCGATATACGGATTTGAAACTGCCATGATGGCGGGTCGAACGCGAATGAACTGCGTCGTCTAGCCTGGGGTAGTTATTAGATGCTTCATACACTCCTTCGCTTCGCGCGGAGCAAATCCGGCAATTTCGGCACGATAACAGCACTCCTCGCCGTACCTTTGATCGGCGCGGCGGGCTTGGCGGTCGATATCTCGAACGCGCTGAGCTTGCGCAGCCAGCTCTATGCGGCTGCCGATGCGGCGGCGCTCGGAGCGATCGCGGAATCCTCAAGCGGCGTAGCGGCGGCCATGGCCATGTCGGGAGACGGCGTGGTGACAATCGGGCAGGACGACGCACGCAAGCTCTTCTTCGGCCAGCTCGCGAGCGATTGGAAGGGTGTTCCGGTGGATGTCGACGTCTCCGTGACGAAGGCAGCCAATATCGTGACGTCAAACGTCACTTTCCATGCGACTGTTCCAACGTCGTTTCTGCAGATCCTTGGCGACACGACCATCCCGATCGCCGGGGCAGCCTCCGCGCAATACCAGACCGCCACCTTCATCGATTTTTACATGCTGCTCGACAATACCCCGTCCATGGGCGTGGGAGCGACCCCGACCGACGTCGCGACGATGCAAAAGAATACCAGCGACAAGTGCGCCTTTGCCTGCCACAACATGGATACGACGAACAACTACTACAATCTGGCGAAGAAGCTTGGGGTGAGCATGCGCATCGACGTGGTGCGCCAGGCAACGCAGAAGCTGACGGAGACGGCGACCACCAGCCGCTCGACGCCCGATCAATACAGGATGGCAGTCTATACGTTCGGCACACAGGCGGAGAAAGCACAGCTAACGACAGTATCCGGCCTGTCGTCCGACATGGCGCAGGTCAAAAGCTATACCGACAACGTCGATCTGATGACCATTCCCTATCAAGGCTATAACAACGATCAGACGACCAGCTTCGACAACGCGCTCACCCAGATGAAGAGCAATATGGGCACGGGCGGCGGCGGCACAAGCAGCACCGATCGCGAAAAGGTTCTCTTCTTCGTAACGGACGGGGTTGGTGACAGCCAAAAGCCATACACCTGCACGAAGCCCTTGACCGGCAACCGGTGCCAGGAACCGATCGACACCTCCTTCTGTCAGCCGCTAAAGGATCAGAACGTCAAGATTGCCATTCTATACACGACCTATCTGCCGCTGCCGGCAAACAATTGGTACAATACCTGGATCGCCCCGTTTCAATCTCAAATCCCGACGCGCCTGCAAAGCTGCGCTTCGCCGGGTCTCTATTTCGAAGTCAATCCGACGCAGGGCATCGCCGACGCAATGAACGCGCTCTTCCTGAAAATCATCAGAAGCCCTCGCCTGACGAGCTGAGGTTTCGCGCGATTTTTACCGATTTACAAAATCGCGATTCGCGGCGGGAACAATACTCAGACTAGCGAGTTCGGTCAGCCGCCAGGGACACGCCTGGCCACTACCGTGCCCAAGGTGGTGTCATTTCCTATTGCCGTTGGCAGAGCCCTGTCCCTGCTAGCGGCTTTTTTCGTGTTCTTCTCAGATTTTGACCAATCATTCAGCAGCAAAGCGTAGTCCGGCGTTTTCGACTGCCGTCGTGAAGGCGGCGCGCGCAGCACCAATCGGCAGCTTTCCGTCATGGGCATCGAAGAGGGCTTGCACCGTCGCCTGAAAAGCCATTGTGCTGCGATCGCCGGGCCACTCCTCGAACATATACTGAGCTGCACTTTCGGTGCTGTTGATAATGAGATACCTGCCCGGAACGGAGGTTCCGACCTTTACTGGATCATCCCACCACTGGCGCTTCATCTTCTTCAATCCCCGGGTCCCCGAACTGCGCCAGAAGACAATTGTTCCACGCTCGCAAGCAAACACCGACGATGACTCGCTTTTTTGCCCTGGCCGATCACGCAATGACGACCAAGAGAGAGTGTCTGCAGCCGGTGCGAGGACCAGCGACGCTGGTGGGACTGAAAGAATCGCTATGCAGTTGTGAAGCATGATCGTGCGTTCCAATCCTTGCGCCCGCACGACAGAAAAGCTGCGCGGTCTCAACCTCAAGCTTTGGTAGTTCGTGACTCTCAGGCCCTACAGGTTTATTTATTATGCTGTAGCGGGATCGCTAAATTGAGGGAGGGCGGCATGTATAATCTGATCGTCTCCAGCAGAGAAGAACCGTGGGACGGAACGCCATTTGAAATCGATTTAAGCAGATGCATCAGCATCTTTGAGTACACAGAAAAAGCGATAGCCGATAGATTTGACGTAACGACAGAGGCGTCGCAGCTACAGCTCATGAGGCTGCCGACCATATTTGCTCACGAAACTTTCCGTGAGCGCGCTCCACATTTTGGCATTATCCGAGACATTGCCATTCGCCAGAAGCTGGTTCACATCGACTATGAGATTCAACCTCTTCCAAAGTTTCTGAGCTGGCAGGACATGACGGATAAGCATTTTATCCTCGACCTTGGCGATTGGGAAATGAACCGCACGCATTGGGCGGTTAAGGACCCGAATTTACCCAAAGAACTGCAGCGACTGGGAATTACCCTGCCCTCCTGGACGAACCCCGTGGGGCGCGCGATAAACATAAACTCGCATCGCTTCGATGTCGGTTTGTCGTTTCCCGCTGAAGCAACGGGCCTGGTTGCAAAAGTTGCAACTCAGCTTGAAAAGAACATTGGGCCCCACTCTTACTTTTATGACTACAATTACCAGGGACAACTGGCGAGGCCGACAACCGACCTTCTGCTGCGGGACATCTACCAGAACCGTTCCAAGCTGATCGTCATATTCATCGGCTCCGACCATCAGTCCAAGACTTGGTGCGGTATCGAATGGAACACTATTCAGCAAATTGCTGCTCAAAGAGCGCATGATCGCGTCATGTATGTTCGCCTCGACCATGGCGACGCGGAGAGTATTCTTGGAACTGATGGGTACCTGGATGCTTGGGAATTCAGCCCGAGCGAAATAGCCGATGCAATTGCCCAGAGAGTTCAGTTTCTCTAACTGGCAGGTCCATCGTCGTCGATTTGTCCATCATCAGGATCCGCGAACACACGTCGATATCGAACCGGTATCGACGTGTGCTTTATGACGCCGCACGCCGATTCTTCTCATAGCTGCGTCCGAGATCGTATTTCGGCAGGACGCCAAAAGCAGCACGATACTCCTGAGAGAAGCGGCCCTGATGTATAAACCCCCAGCGGCGCGCGATTTCACTGACCGTCGCGGATGGCATGGCAGTCAACAGATCTTGGCGTGCGCCATCAAGACGGAGCTGCCTTAGGTAAGCCATTGGGGTGACATTCAAAAATCGTCGAAAATTGATCTGCAGCGCCCGCACGCTGACACCCGCTGCCGCTGCCATGTCCGTGATCGTAATCGGCATTGCGATATGTGCTCTGGCGAACTCCAGCGCTCTTCGAAGCTGGCGAGGGGCAATTGTCTGCACCCGCGATCCGGTGTCAGAAAGCGTATGGGGCAGATTCTGCACCATCAGCAGACAGAACATCTCTTGGAAGCTGGTCAGGGCAATGGGAGAAATCTCTAGGTTTTGATCGGCGCAAATCTCATCTCGGAAGAACCGCATGAGCTTGAAAAGATGCGCCGCCGGTCCCGCCGTCAGGTCCTGCAGGGGAACGAATTCGAAATCGACAGGCGGCAGACGTTCGAAGGTGCTGGTCAGGGCCGCGTGTACCGCGCTCCTCGGGACGCAGAATCCTTCGGCAACGGAGCCTGCGTGAATATTCACCGCGGAATAGCGGTCGGCCGTCGTCAGCAGTCCCGTGCAGGGCGTGATAGCATGCCTTATGCCGCCTGTTGCCAGATCGTAGCAGGTTCCATGCTCGAGGAAAAACATGAAGTCATCATTCTCGATCGTGACGGAAAAGGCGCGGTCCGTTGAGCTCGCCCCCACCCAGCCCACCAGCTCGCCAGCGCCATGAACACCGAATGAGAAGAGACCGCGGCTGTCGGTACTGAGAGGCCGATAGAAATTGTCCTGCTTTTCGCCAGTAAGCCATTCGGAGACTTCACTCGTTGTGAGTGACGTCGCCTCGAGTTTAAGCGTCAAAATTTCGGTCAACTTGCCCTACCCAATTCTCTGATTTTGTCGCGGTTAGGCCCCCATCTGCGTCTAACGAGAAATTGATTTGACATCAAACAGGCTTTTCAATGTCGACGACGTTTGGGGCAATAGGGTTTTGTAATGACGGCCTCGCATAAGCACGCATAACGTTTAGTTTATGACCTATTGCCACATTTTGCGGTTGCTCTATGTATCGCTTAAAGGTCAATGCATAGTTCAATGGCGCAGACATATTCCACGCTGATGTTCAGTTTCTCGACGCTCGACTTTCCTGAAAAAGATCGGTTTCACGCTTGGGTCAGAGACAATCACTGCGATTGCATCTTGCGGAGCGATGATTCCATTGCGTTCAACGCCGAAGCAACCGGCGCTGCTCTCGGTCCTCTTATCTTGTCCGGGAGACGGTGGCTCAATCGGACCCGGTCTTCGGCTTATGAAATCAATCGAAGCGGGCGGCACATACGGACCGACGGTCAGGATTTTTTTCGGTTCACCTTGATGGTGAGTGGCCGATTTTTGTGTCGATGGAACACGCCTCAACCCATAAAAGCGGCGGGGGATCTGTTCGTCCTTGACGCCGCTCAGGTGAACGAAGGCCTGGTCGAGGCTGGCGACGTGATCTCTTTGGTAGTGCCGAGAGATCTCCTGCCGCACCGGACCGCGCTTTTGCACGGGCAGACGCTGCCGGGTGGCGTAAGCCGTCTTCTTGGCGACCATCTGCTTTCGCTGTTGCGAAACCTTGCAAGCCTTACCGAGCATGAGATTCCCTATGTCGTTCAATCGACCCTGCAGCTTCTGACCGCCGCAGTCTCCCCGACACCGGATGCTTTGGTTGAGGCGAACGGTCCGATCCGAAATGCGCTGCGTGAGCGGATCCTGCGCTACATCGATACGCATTTGCTGGATGTCGATCTGACGCCCGATCGGATCTGCCGGGAGGTCGGCCTGTCGCGGGCAAAACTCTACCAATTGTTCGAAGGCAGCGGCGGTGTCATGCGGCAAATACAGCGCCGCAGGCTGCGTCGCGCCCACCAAGTGCTGGCAGACCCCAGCCGGCCGCAGCCGCATATCGCCGAGATCGCCTGGAGGCACGGCTTCTCGAACGAGAAATACTTCTATCGTCTGTTCAAGACCGAATTCGGCCACACCCCCGGCGAGACGCTGGAGAACATTCGCGCCGGCGCCGTACTGAAACACGCCGCTCCCCATCGTCAAGACCATGTCAATCGGCCTTCGGGTTGGACATTGCCGTTCGGTGTGCCGGGCAATTGAAAATAGCCGATCGCATGCGGTGCAGGATCGTCCATAACAAGTGCACTTGCGTTTAGATTTCGGAAATCCACTGTAATCGGCCACGGCGCCACGTTATGCGAATATCCCGACTCCAATAGAGGTCCCATCATTGCTGGACAGCATGCCACAAACGACGGCCAGGCCGCGTCGGATTATCAACAGAGGACGTTTCGCTTTGCATAAGACAATTCTGTACGCTTTCGCCTTTGCCACTATCTCCCTCAGCTCCGCCCATGCCAGTCCATGCTCGCAGCATTATCAAAGCAGCGGCGTTCCTCTCGTAACCGCTGTGACCTACAAGACCTGGATGGAATTCCCATCGGTCAACCCCACTGTTGCCTTTGACAAAGTATCCCGAGCGGTCCTGGCGGAAGGCTTTGTCGATGTGAATGCCGAGAAACAACTCCGCACGCTGACGGCCCAACAGGAAACGACCGGATCCGGACGTCCGCAGACTTTGCGAGTCGTCGTCAGGAAGAGCGGCAAGGGCAGCCGCGTCGATGCTCTTTTCATGGTGCCGCAAGGACAGGTTGCCCCCAGCATGAGCGACAACCTTTGCCGCGTCGTCAACTCTGTGGCCGATTGAGCGCCTTTTCTCGACGGTCATCGTTCCAGGAACAGCCGGCGTACATCTCCGGCGGCCCTTCTGAACGGGCCGCCATCGCCTCAGTAGAAGCTTACGCAACTGCCTGTGCGCCTGTTATCTCCACCAATGAGCCGCACATAAACTCCGCTTCGTTCGAGGCGAGGAAGGCGACGAGCGCCGCCACTTCTTCCGGCCTGCCGATCCGGCCGAAGGGAACCAGCCTGTCCAGGTCGGCGATGGTGCGGCCCGAACGAATGACGCCGGCCTCCAGCATCGGGGTGTGAATTTCACCCGGGCAGACGGCGTTGACCCGGATTTTGTGGGGCGCGTAGTCGCGTGCGAGATTCTGGGTGAAGGAGGCAACAGCGGCCTTGGTCACGTTATAGGCAATATGGTTCGGCGCGGGATGGAGACCCCACTGCGAGGCCGTGTTGACGATTGCTCCGCCGCCTGCCTCGATCATATGTGGAATGACCGCTTTGCAGAGATGGAACATGGAATCGATGTTCACCGCGAAGCTCAGCCGCCAATCCTCCTCCGTAACGGAAAGCAGATTGCCGCGGCGGTTGATCCCGGCATTGTTGCAAAGAATGTCGATATGCCCCTTCCTGCCGATAACCTCCGCGATGAGTTCGCGGCAGGACTCGCCGTTGGCGATGTCCGCCACGATGGCTGCCGCCTCTCCATGGGCTGCCTCAATTTCCGCGACGACAGTGCTGGCGGCATCACCGTTCATGTCGGTGACCACGACATAGGCGCCCTCGCTTGCCAGCAGCTTGGCGATCGCCGAGCCGATGCCTCCACCTGCACCCGTTACGATCGCAACCTTGTTTTCAAATCGCTGCATTTTCTATCCCCCTATCGAATGTAGCTGCCGCCATTGACGTCGAGCGTTGCGCCGTTGAGCGAGCGCTGGGACGGCCGGAGAACAAAGGCGGTCAGTTCCGCGACTTCCTCCGGCAACGCCATAGCGCCGATGGGAATGTCGGCGACGGCAGCCGCCTCGCCATTCTTGGCGATGAAGTCCTCGGCCATGTCGGTCCGTATCCAGCCGGGAGCTATCGCGATGGCCGTCACGCCGTCCCCGCCGAAACTCCGCGCGATGGACTTGGTGAGATTGATCAGCGCCGCCTTCGATGCGCCATAGGCCATCGCGTCGGCCGAATAGCCGCGCTGACCCGCGCGGCTGGCGATATTGATGATCCGTCCGCCGCCATTTTGCTTGAAATGCAATATGGCGTTGCGGCTGAGGTCGGCAGCAGCGAACAGGTTGACCTGGAATTCGCCTTGCCAGGCGGAATGCCAAGTCTCCAGGCTGTCGGTCAGGGCGACCTCCGTGCGGATGCCCGCTGCATTCACCACGGCATGAATACGTCGCGCGGCATGCACTGCCTTGCTCCATAGTTCTTCCGGACCTTCTCGCGAGGAGAGATCTCCCTGAACCACGTGTCCTTTGCCACCGATCCTTTCGAGCAGCGCATGCGCGGCTGCCTCATTCCGAGCGAAATGGATGATCGGCGTCGCGCCTTCAGCCGCCAAGCGTTCGACGATGGCTTGGCCCAAGCCGCCGGATGCTCCGGTGACCAGGACATTCATGCGATCTAGCGGATTGTCCATAACCATTCCTTCTCCCAATTCACTTGATGTACCAGCCCCATGGCTCTTCGCTGACGAAACGGGTGATCTGCTTGGTTTCGAGATAGTTGTCGAGGCCCCAGCGACCCAGCTCGCGGCCAATGCCCGACTGCTTGTAGCCGCCCCATGGCGCCTCGGTGAACGTCGGTTGCGAGCAATTGATCCAGACAATGCCGGCACGCAGGGCCGCCGCGACGCGGTCGGCGCGGGCGTCGTCCTTCGACATGACGGCAGCGGCGAGACCAAACCTGCTGTCATTGGCAAGCGCCACGGCTTCATCTTCCGACTTGAACGGTCTTACGCAGACGACCGGGCCGAAGATTTCCTCCTTCCAGGCATCGCTGTCGAGAGGCACGTCGGTGAGGACGGTCGGCTCGACATAGTATCCCTTGTTGAAACCCGCGGGACGCCCGCCGCCAACCGTGACCTTCGCACCATCAGTACGAGCGTTCTCGATTGCGGCCAGCACCTGGTTCATCTGCTTCTCCGACACCATCGGCCCGAGCAGCACGCCCGGTTCCTGGCCATCGCCGATCTTGATCTTCTTCGTCTCCTCGACAAGGCGGTCCATGAACCGGTCATAGATGCCTTCCTGGACGAGCACACGCGACGTCGCCGAGCAGACCTCGCCCTGATTCCAGAAGATGCCGAACATGACCCATTCGACCGCCGCGTCGATGTCGGAATCTTCGAAGACGATAAAGGGCGACTTGCCGCCAAGCTCAAGGCTGACGCGCTTGATGTCGCGCGCCGCCGCCTGCATGATCTTGGAGCCGACTGGCCCCGAACCGGTGAAGGCGAGCTTGTCGACATCGGGGTGGTCGACCATCGCCTGGCCGGCCACCGAGCCTGCACCCGTCACGATGTTGAGGACGCCCGGCGGCAGGTCGGCAGCTTGTGCGATCGCGCCGAGTTCGAGCGCCGTCAGCGAGGTCAGTTCGGCAGGCTTGAGGACCATGGTGCAGCCCGCAGCCAGCGCCGGCGCGACCTTCCAGGCGGCCATCAGCAGCGGAAAGTTCCAGGGAATGATGGCGGCGGCGACACCGACAGGTTCCTTGACCGCCTTGGAGACGAAACGGCCGTCGGCGAGCGTGATTGCTTCCTCCGGCTTTTTGTCGAGACCCTCTGCGAGGTCGGCATAGAAATCAAAGCAACCGGCAGCGTCGGCGATGTCCCACTCGGCTTCCGGCAAAGGCTTGCCGTTGTCTATGGTTTCCAGCCGTGCCAGTTCCTGCAACCGATCGCGGATACCGGCGCCGATCGCCCGAAGGTATTTTGCCCGTTCGGTGCCGGGCATCTTTGGCCAGGGACCCTGATCGAATGCGTGCCGCGCCGCCCGGACGGCAAGCTCGACATCTTCCGCCGTGCCCAGCGGGCCATGATGAACGACCTCTTCGG
Organism: Rhizobium sp. NXC24; assembly: GCF_002944315.1. Taxonomy (NCBI): domain Bacteria; kingdom Pseudomonadati; phylum Pseudomonadota; class Alphaproteobacteria; order Hyphomicrobiales; family Rhizobiaceae; genus Rhizobium; species Rhizobium sp. NXC24. Next base: position 188,536 of record NZ_CP024314.1, on the reverse strand, counting down.
TCGCGGGATTGACGATCGGGAAGGTGCCGCCTTTGAGGGGGCGCGTCCATTGCCCGTCGATATAGAGTTCCGTGCGCATTGGTGTTTCTCCCGTGTTGAACGTGTCAGAAGCGGTCGACGCGATAAGGCCTGATGTCGAGCGGCGGCGGCGCGCCCGTGGCAAGATCGCCGATGATGCGGGCCGTGGTCGCCGCATAGGTCAAGCCAAGATGCCCGTGGCCAGTGGCGTAGAGGAGGTTGGTGATCTTGGCAGAGCGACCAATGATCGGAACCGTGTCGGGCAGTGCGGGTCGGTGTCCCATCCACTCACTGGTGCCTTCCACTTTCAGGCCGGGGAGAGCTTCGCGAGCGCGCTTAACCAGTACTTTGGCACGCTGGTAGTCCGGCAAAGCATCCAGCCCTGCCATCTCGACGGTCCCGCCGACACGCAGGCCACCGGCGGTCGGGGTCACCATGAAGGCTTTTGCAGGCCAGATGATCGAATGACGAAGACCAAGTCCGGGGGACATGATTTGCGTATGGTATCCGCGTTCGGTCTCGAGCGGGATCGGCTCTCCGAACTGTTTCGATATGCGCGCCGTGAAGGCTCCGGCGCAGAGCGCGAGCTGGTCCGTGCCGATGGCACGGCCATCTGCGAGCCTGACGGCATCCACACCCGAAGCCGAACTGTCGAATCCAGCGACGTCGCCCTTGATGAATTTCCCGCCAAGTTCCTTGAACTTGTCGAATATGCCGACCACCAGCTTGTAAGGATCGCGAATGGAGCGATTGTCGGGAAACAGGACTGCCCTAGTGATCCGATCACTGATCTCCGGCTCCAGCGCGCGGACATCATCGCGCCCGAGATGCCTGTGCACAAAACCGAAGCGTTCGAGAATTTCGATATGATCGCGGTCGGCGGCAAGTTCGGCATCGTTGGCGTAGAGCGCGAGGCACCCTTCCTCCGTCAGCATGTCAGACAGGCCCGTGTCTCGAAGGAGCGGAAGCAAATCCTCGTAGACACGCTTGCAGAGTGCGGCTCCCTGCCCTTCGAGCTGCCTCAGCTTGGATCGCCTGCTGGCGGCCAGGAAGCGCGCGAACCAAGGCGTGAGTTTCGGCATGTAGGACGGCCGTACCCTCACCGGCCCTTCCGGATCGAGCAGCCATTTCGGCATCTGTTTCCAGATGGCGGGGCGCGACGCAGGCATGAACTCGGTGACGGCGATGGAGGCCATGTTGCCGAACGAAGCACCCCGGCCCGGCTCGTCCCGGTCGACAATGATCACTGACTTGCCGCGGCGCTGAAGCTCATAGGCGATGGCAACGCCGATGATACCCGCTCCGACCACCACAAGGTTCCGTTCCGACTTCATATTCTCAACTCTCTCCGGGAGGCTTTCTCAGACGGTGGTCATCCAGGTGTCAGCCACCGTGAAACCCTGCTGATAGGGGTCCGTCGGATCCATGCCCATCTGGTATAGGCCGGTGATCCAAGCCTGTCCTGCGATGGCGGGAACGACGGCATCGTAGCGGCCGACCTTCGCCAGCCCATCAATGGTGCAGGTAAACCTGCTGCCCGTGATCGATTCATGGATGAGGGTTTCTCCCTCCTTCATGAGACCCTTGGCATGCAGCAATGCGAGCCTTGCCGACGAGCCCGTGCCGCAGGGCGAGCGGTCGCAGCGGCCCGGCGAAACGACGACGCAATTTCTTGAGACGAGTTGCCCGTTCTCGCGCCGCAACGGCCCCATGAATTCGGTATTGGTGATACCCGGAATGGCGGGGTTTTCGGGATGCTCGACGGCAAGTTGTTCGGCGGCCGCGAACTTCAGCTTCTGGCCAACTTCGCAGAGATCGCGCGCTTCGGAGGGATCGATCGCAAAGCCGAGATCGGCGGCATCGACCATGGTGTAGGTCATCCCGCCATAGACGATGTCGACGCGCACGCTACCAAGCCCGGCGACCTCGATGTAACGGTCGATGTGGTAGCAGAACGCCGGCTGGTTCACGAGGCGGACGCTTGTCACCTTGCCGTCCGAGCATTCGCACCGAACGCGGATCAGGCCTGCCGGCGACTCCAATGTCAGGTTGGTGACGGGTTCCTGCATCGGCAGGATCCCCGTTTCCAGAAGAACCGTCGCCACGCACATCGTATTCGACCCGGACATAGCAGGGTACTCAGTCGTCTCGAGGATGACGTAGCCCATATCAGCATCCGGGTGGTTCGACGGCAGGACGATGTTGGCGTTGTGCCAGACGGCGCCGCGCGGTTCGAACAGGACCATCTTGCGGATGTCGTCCATCTGAGCTTCGAGATGGAGCTTCTTGTCGAACATCGTCTTGCCCGGCACCTGGCCGACTCCACCGACGATGACCTTGCCGCTTTCGCCCTCGGCATGGCAATCGACCACGGACAGGACTTTCTTGAAGCGCATCTCAAATCTCCCCCGAATACCAATGAAATCGCGGAGCGGCAGCACGCCACTCCGCAACGTCGGTTACCAATTCAGGATCGGTTCCATCGCCGCCTTGAATTCCGCCTTCTCGGCATCGGTGAGCGGGCCGAGCGGCGCGCGGCATTCGCCGACGGGCATGCCCTGCAATTCGCAGCCATATTTGATCTTCTGCACGAACTTGCCTGACTCGAGGATGTTCATGGCGCGGTAGAGCGTCTTCATCATCTCGCGGGCCTTGCCGAGGTCTCCCGCCTTATAGGTGCGGTCGAGATCGCAGCATGCCTTGGCCATGCAGTTGGACGGGCCGCAAATCCAGGATTCGGCGCCCCAGAACATAAAGTCGAGCGCAATGTCGTCCGAGCCGCTGACGAGCTGGATCTTGCCCTCGTAGCGGCTGGCGATGTCGACGGCGCGCTGCAACACGCCGGAGCTTTCCTTGATGCCAATGACGCGCGGATTGTCAGCGAAATGGTCCATCAGTTCGAAGCTGATGTCGGAACCGTCCTTTGCCGGATAGCTGTAGAGGACCAGATTGACATCGACCGCATCGAGCACCGTTTCGTAATGCTTGATGAGCTCTTCCTGGGTCGGGCGGGTGTAGAAGGGCGGTGCGAGCAGGACAGTGTCGTAGCCGATATCTTTGGCCATCGCCGTCTGCTCGATCACCTCGCGGGTGGCAGGCGCATTGGTCCCGGCAATCAGGATTTCACCTGGCTTGGCAAAATCGCGGACGAACTTCAGAACATCGCGCCGCTCTTCGTTGGACTGGCTGAAATATTCCCCGGTCGAGCCATTCGGAACCCAACCGGTCACCCCCGCTTCGCGCAAATGGGCGAGAAGCTTCTCGAAGGCCTTGAAGTCGATCCTGTTGTTCTTGTCGAACGGCGTGACGAGAGCGGGCATGACGCCTGAAAGTTTCATTGGGTGTCTCCGGTTTCAATAATTGGGCACGTGCGACTAGTACGCGCTCCCGGCGCGGTGTCGTACTCGACAGGAAGCGGCCGAAGACATCGGATCTTACGGACCAGCGGGCGGCTGAATTCTGTCGTCTCGATGTCGACTGAATATTTATGTCGTCTTGATGTCGACAAAGTCAAGCATAAAAATTAGCATGCCGAACGCTATCCAACGCGTCTGCGGTGATGGACTACGACAAGAAGCGTCCGACCGAGAAAACAGGGAAGGAAGGTGCAGGATGTTGGGAGAATGTCTCGTGCAGGGGGCGCAAGCTGGCGAGGTTCTGTTCGCGAATATCGGCCTTAGCTTCATGGGAGGGGTGAACCCGAAAACGGGAGAGGTCATCGACACCCATCATCCCCTTAATGGCAAAAGCGTATGCGGAAAGGTACTGGCCATTCCCAGCGGACGGGGATCATGCGCCGGGAGCCTTGCGATATTCGAGCTCCTGATGAACGGGCACGCCCCGAAAGCCCTCATTTTCCAGCACAGGGAGACGATCCTCACCCTTGGCGTCATCATAGCCAAGGAGCTTTTCGACAAGGGGATTCCAGTTGTTTGCCTCAAACCCGAGGATTTCGCGTCGCTGGCAAGCGCCTCCCACGCGGTCGTGCGGCACGGTTCAGTCGAGGTCCTCGATACTCCACCATCTTCGGTGTCCGGCGGGGATGACTTGCCACACCTCGACCTAGATGGCTTCGATCTCACGGAAAACGATCGCCATTTCCTTGCCGGGGCGTATGGGGAGGCTGGAAAGGTCGCGATGCGGATCATCATACGCACCGCCCAGCTCGAAGGTGCCAACAGCCTCATCGATATCGACATGGCGCATATCGACGGATGTTTCTATCACGGCCCGGCAGGGTTGGAATTCGCCAAAAGGCTCCTCGATTTGGGAGGTCGTGTCAGGGTGCCTTCGTCTATGAACGCCCTTTGCGTCGACCGCCGCCAATGGAAACACCTCGGAGTCGACGACAAAATGGGCCTCCCATCTGACGAGCTGGCGGAAACCTATGTGAAGATGGGCGTCAAGCCGACCTACACCTGCGCTCCCTATCTGCTCGACGGCGCGCCGGTATTCGGCCAGCAGATCGCGTGGGCGGAGTCAAACGCGGTCGTCTTCGCAAATTCCGTCCTGGGCGCGCGGACGATGAAATATCCCGACTACCTCGACATTCTGGTCGCCATCACGGGACGCGCGCCGAACGCCGACTGCCATGTGGAATCCAAGCGCCTTGCGACGCTCAGGATCGATGTCCCACGGCCGCTCGAACCGGACGATTCCTATTACCCTGCGCTGGGATACCATATCGGAAAGATTGCTACGAACGACATACCTGTGATTTGCGGGCTGGAAGACCTGGCGATTTCGCGTGATGACCTCAAGGCGTTCGGCGCAGCTTTTGCGACCACCTCCGCGGCGGCGATGTTCCATATCGTAAGCATTACTCCGGAAGCCGGGACTGTCGAGGAAGCAACGGGAGCTTCCGATTGCAGAAGCCATATCGTCAGTGTCGAGGAATTGACGGAAACCTGGCACGAGTTGAACAACGCCGTCACACCAGACGTGGACCTCGTTTCCCTCGGCAATCCCCACTTTTCGCTGACGGAATGCGAGCGACTTTCCAAACTATGCGCCGGCAGAAAAAAGGCTGACGGCGTCAGTCTCATCATCACCTGCGGACGCGACGTGTTCGAAAAGGCAAAGGCTGCAGGTTATGTGAAGACAATCTCCGACTTCGGCGGCAAGTTCATGAACGATACCTGCTGGTGTCTGATCGGCGAACCTGTTGTGGCGCGTGAAGTCAGAAATATCCTGACGAACTCAGGAAAATATGCCCACTACGGCCCCGCCGCGGTCAACAAGGGCTTCTATTTCGGAAGCTTGGAGCGGTGTGTGGATGCCGCATGCAAGGGTTATGTCGATCTCGCCCTTCCCGCTTGGCTGTCCGTCTGACAAAAGTCTCCGCTTGATTTCCTGTTCCAATGCCGAAACTTGTTGACCGCAAGAATTGTAGTTTTAATGTCGACAAATAACTCAGCCTGCTTCGGCAGGCAAAAAACGTTGCGTGCGGCGCAGAGTCAGGTCATTGACAACAGGTGACCACCGCGAAACGCGAGGCAGCGATTTAGGAGTACAGGATGCGAGAACAGCGCACCGATCAAAAAGCCGAAACGCCCAAGGAGACGGGCAGCTCTCGTGTCTACCAAAAGCTCCGCGATGATATCCTGCGCGTTCATATCGCTCCTGGCGCTCCTCTGGATGAAATAAGTCTCAGCGAGCGCTTTGACCTGTCGAGATCGCCCATTCGGGAAGCCCTGGTCCGGCTTTCAGGCGAAGGACTGGTTCAAATTCTGCCGAACCGCAGCACGATCGTAACGCCGATGGAATTCGACAAAATGCCGGAATTCCTGGATGCCCTGGATCTTTTGCAGCGCGTGGTAACGCGCCTTGCTGCACTACATCGCACGAGTGCGGACTTCACAAAGATCCGTGCCGCCCAGAAAAACTACGAGGTCGAGGCTCAGAAGGCGTTGATCTCCGGTGATTGCATCGGAATGATCGAGAAGAACTTCGAATTTCATATGTCCATTGCCTACGCCTGCAGAAACTCCTACTTCGCCGATTCATATCGCCGCCTCCTGCAGGAGGGGCGACGCCTCTTGTTCTTTCATTTCAAATATCAATCGCTGGATCCGAACCTCTCCGTCGAAGAGCTGGCGGAAGGCCATACGGCAATGGTTGCCGCCATCGAGGAACAAAATGCCGACGCCGCGGAACATCAGGCGCATTTGCATGCTGTCCAGTTCAGAGGCCGGTTCATGGAGTTCCTGAACCAGAATCTGACGGCCAAGCTCTCACTCGATTATGGGAAATAGACCGCCGCTCCGATGCGTTTCTAATATCCAAAATAGCTGACCATTAGGTCAATCTGCGAGTCGAGCATGCCTGCGCCATAGCGGATTTCGCAACCGGCCGCTTGGGCGGCTTTCAGCAGCGGCGTTTCGCGCGGCTTCATAATGATGTCGGCGACCATGATGTCCGGCCGCAGTTCCGAGACGTCGACCGGCAACGGGTCCTTGTCCGGATATAGGCCGCATGGCGTGGCGTTGATCAGCAAATCGATATCAGCGAGATGGTTGCCCGAGGTGGTGACATCGAAATCGGGATAACGCCTGCTGATCTCGTGGACCAGCGCCTGAGCGCGCGCGCCATCGACGTCGCTTACCCGAAGGGAACGGCAACCGGTTTTTGCCAGACTGAATGCAATCGCTTTCCCGGCACCACCGGCCCCGACCAACAATACTCTTCGATCGCGGGCATCAACCCCTTCATTCAGCACGCCGCGAAGGAAGCCTCGCCCATCCAAATTTGTCGCGATCATCCGGCCGTCGTCGGTTCTCCTGATCACGTTGGCGGCCCCCAGCTCGCTGGCAACATCATCGGCTTCGTCAGCAAGCTCAAGCGCCTGCTCTTTTAGCGGTACGCTGACGACGATTCCGCCCAGATTCTTTGTCCGCTTCATCGCCGACCAGCCGAGCACGAAATCCTCTGGCGTATAGTGAATTGGCACCATCACAGCATCGATGCCCCGCGCAGCGAAGACCGGATTGATCACCTCGGGCGTCCTGACGTGTCCGATCGGATCCGCCAGCATATAGAAAATCTTCGTCTTTCCGGAAATCATGCGCGCAAGCCTTTCTGCAGATTTGAGCATCCTGTGTGATGCGCAATTTTCAAATCCTTGCATATTGCCTATGGAATGTCGACATTAGATATGCAATATCTTTTTCAGCAGTCAAGCGCGGTCCTGGACAAGTGCCAGCTGAAGCGGAAGCGGTTTGATGAGAGCCGTTCGACTGCTTGAGCAAAACCGGAGATCCCCATGCCCGTCGTCAGAGTTGAAATGTTAAGTGGCCGTAGCCAGCAGCAAAAGAATGAAATTGCCGAGGTCTTCACGAAGGAACTTGCCAGGATCGCGGGCTGCGGGATCAAGGACGTGCAGATCGTTTTCAGTGAAGTCGAAAGAGGCAACTGGGCGGTCGGCGGCGTCATATCAACTCCCCATGCGGCAGCCTCCAAAGCAAGTTGAAGAGGCATAGCCCGTGAGCGATGTGACGATCATTGGCGGTGGTATCATAGGCGTATGTACGGCCATTGCTTTGCAAAATGAGGGTTTTTCGGTCGAACTCGTCGATCGTGGAATTGCAACCGAAGGCGCAAGCTACGGCAATTGCGGCCTTCTTGCCGTGGGAGAGGTGGTTCCCATTTCCAAGCCCGGGGTCATCACCAAAATACCGAAATGGCTGCTCGATCCGGAAAGCCCGCTGTTCGTGCGCCCAAAGGAGATGATTACGCAGATGCCCTGGCTGCTGCGTTTCCTTTGGTCCGGACGGCGAAAGCGCGTTCTTGAGATTGCCAAAGCTATGGCGCCTCTGACGAACAGGGCAGAGGACGACTATAAGGCATTGTTTGCGCAAGTCGGCATATCCGACAATCTTGTGCCGGCAGAGAACATCATGGCCTTCAACTCCAAGGCCGATTACGAAGCCGATCAGTTTTCGTGGGACCTTCGTCGGCAGCATGGCTTCAATCACAGGTTCCTCACAGGTGAGGAATTGCGATCACTCGAACCGGCTCTCGACGGCCCGATTTCATGCGGGGTGCTGCTGGAAGGGTGGTTGCAGTTCTCCGATCCAGGGCTGGTGCAACAGCGGCTTACCAAGTTCTACGTCTCGCGAGGCGGCAAGCTTCGTACTGCCTCCGTCGAGCGCATCGAGACGGATGGCAAAAAGGCGGTGACCGTTCATCTCGCAGGCGGAGAAAGGCTGAGCATTCGCCGTCTGGCAATCTGTGCCGGCGCCTGGAGCGGCAAGCTCGTGCGCCATCTCGGCATCGAGGTACCCATTGCGGCGCTTCAGGGATATCACCATCACCTGCCGAAACCGGGGGTAAAGCTTAACCGCGCCGTGCTTTACGCCAATGGCGGCTTCGTGCTGACGCCGATGGAAAGCGGTTTGCGAATTGGAGGAACCATAGAGGTTGCCGGCCTCGACCCGCGTCCGAACTTCGAGCGCGCCAACATTATTGCGCGCAAGGCAGTCGGCATTTTGCCGGGGCTCGACATCTCGGGTGGACAACAATGGATGGGGCCGAGGCCATTCATGCCCGACACTCTGCCCGTTATCGACCGCGCGCCAAACCATGACAACGTCGTTCTGGCATTCGGCCACGGACAGGTGGGAATGACCCTTGGCGCAACGACCGGCAGGATCATATCCGATCTCATCGCCGGCCGAACTCCGGGGTTGGATCTGTCCCCCTATCGTTCCACCCGCTTCTGACGCCGAGCGCAACAATCTCATGGGAACTCGATCAGACATGATGCATGCCTGAAAAGCCGGCCACGACGGTCTGTCGCGGCCGGCGCGTCTTCATCAAGACAGGCTTGGTTTGTCCCAGAGATTGAGCGATTGGCCGATGCCTTTTTCCTTGGCGCTCTGATACATTTCGAAGCCCCAGCTAATGTCGAAAACCGCCATACCGCAGGCGATGAAAATCACCCGCTCGGTCGCGCTCTCGCGACCCGGCTTCTTGCCGTTGACGACATCGCCAAGGCCGGTCGACTCTTTCAGCGGAGGCAGTTTGCCGGCATCGATCAGCCGATAAAACGGGCCGCCGATGACGCCGCTGTAATAGGCATCCTTATTGCCCGACGCGATTGCATCCTCGACATAGGCCTCCTGCAAAGGCGTATGGTCGTAGACGATCTTGCATCCGGTAAGGAAGGATTCGTCGGTATTGACCGGGCCTGACACGAGAATGGTTGCGCCGTCCTTGATCCATTCGTCCTTGAAATGAAGCGGCTTCAGGCGCGAGGCGGCGACGGTGATCACATCGGCGTCGCGAAAACCGGCCTCGGTTTCGTCCACGCCAACGGCTGTGACGCCGTATTTTCCTTCGGCCCAGCGGGCAAACTCGTTTGCCTTGTCCAGGAAGAGGTCGAAGCAGACAACCTTCTCGACCGCCTTGAGCTGAGTCATGATCGCCGTGAAACAAGCCTTGTTGATCGGACCACAGCCGACGACCGACACGATCTTCGCATCCGGATTGGCAAGGTGCTTCGCCGCCACGCCAGGCACGGCGCCCGTACGCGCCGCGCTCAGAAGATTCGCCGACAGCAGCGCCAGCGGCGCGCCGGTATCCTTATCATTGATCATCATCGTCAGAATGGAACGCGGCAATCCCTTTTCGGCATTGGCGTGGTTGGAGCCATACCATTTGTTGCCGCATACATCGAAGCGTCCACCGAGGTAGCCGGGCATCGCGGCGAAACGGCGGTCCGGCCCTGCGACCGGCATATTCGGAAACTTCGTCTCCTTGGGGAAAACGATGTTCATGCCGTGATTGTTGTGATTGGCGCCGCCCATCAGATAGTCACCCTCGCCAAGCAGGCTGAAGGTCTCTTCGCAGACGGTCACGCAACGTTCGGCGTCAAGCACGCCGGCGGCGATCATGTCCGGCTCTGAAAGATAGAGAAAGTCGATCTTAGGATACATTGGGGCAACCTTTTCTGAGAGGCGTTGAGCATTTCATGCAGTTTGCTGCCGCGGGCGCGAACGCCGCGTCAGAATTTGAGAAGTGGCGATATGTCGTAGAGGCGGCAGCCGGGGCTTCTCGCATTTGCGCGCATCAGGAAGTTCAGCTTTTCAATGCGCTCGCCCGAGCGGGGCGCACCGTTCTTCTGGAATGGGACTTGCAGGCCGACCGAGAAATCCATCACGACATCATCGACCACTCCGCCGGAGCGTCCGGACGGCACGGCGATCATCCCGTGCTCCTCGGCGAAGCGGTAAGCATCCATTGCTTCCGTGACCGTGCCGACCTGATTTGGCTTGAGGACAAAACCGTCCACGGCCCGCGTCTCATGAGCCCGTCGAAGCAGCGCCAGGTTGGTCACCGTCAGGTCATCACCCAGGACGATGGTGCGGTCCAATGCCCGAACAGCCTTGCTGTAGCCCGCCCAATCATTTTCATCGAGCAGGTCCTCGATGAAAACCAGGTTGAATTTCTCGGTCAGCGACTTCGCATAGGCAATCAGATCGTCCGATGAAACCCGCTTGCCTTTCAGGAGGTAAGTGCCGGTTTCCCGGTCGAACATCTCGCTTGAGGCACAATCGAGCGCGAAGGCGATCCGGCCGGCCAGTCCGCATTGGTCGATGGCCTTCTGCATAAGCCCGAGCACCACCTCAGGGTCGTCCGAGGGTGCCGCATAGCCGTAGGAGCTCGCTACCTGCGGCTTATGCCCCAGATGATCCTTCAATATGTCGGCAAGCTTCTCGAAAACGCTCACTGCCATTTCGATCGAATAGTCGACGCTGTCAGTGCCATAGGGGACGATCAGGAATTCGTTGAACGCCTGAGTGAACCCATCGTATCGCCCGCCATTGATCACGTTGAAACAGGGCACAGGCACGGTCTTGATCCCGCCGCCGGCAATGTGATCGTATAGTGGTATCCGGCGCGCATCGGCCGCCGCACGGAAAGCGGCGATGGACACCGAGTAAATGGTATTGCCGCCGAGATTCCTCTTGTCCGGAGTACCATCGAGCGCGATCATCTTCTCATCGATGGCGCGCTGGTCGAATACGTTCATTCCGATCAGCGCGGGACCGATGAGGTTCACCGCATTGTCGACCGCCTTATGGACGCTCAGTCCCTTGTAGGTCCTGGGGTCGCCGTCGCGCAGGACAAATGCTTCATACATGCCCACGGAAGTACCGGTCGGCGCGGCGCCCCGGCCGATCGCGCCGCTTTCGGTGCGTATCTCCACCTCGACGGCAGGGCGGCATTTGCAGTCGATGATCTGCTGTGCCCGGATGGATGCGATCCTGTCTTCCATCTTACGCACCCTTCAGTTCAGGAACGTAGACGATATTCAGGTCGCACAGATTGGTGCCCGTATTGCCGGTGAAGACAGTCGAGCCGACGGCGTTGAGCGCCTCGAAGCAACTGTGCTCGCGCAGCGCTTGATAGAGGCTGATCCCCTTGTCTGCCGCGCTCCGGAAGCTGGTGGAATCGGTGATGCCGCCGGCGACTTTGGCGGTGCCGTCGGTGCCTTCGCTGTCAATCGACAGCAGGCAGGCGCCTTTGGTCTTGGCAGCGGTAATGGCAAAACTCACAGCCATTTCCTGGCCGGGGCCGCCGTGCCCCCTGATCACGCTATTGTCCAGGATCTGCGTCGTCACTTCGCCCGAGCTGAGAAGCACACAGGGCGCTTTGACCGGATTGCCATAGGTCTGGATCTCGCGCGCCATCGAGGCAAAGAAGGTGCCGGCATCGCGACTTTCGCCTTCGAGGAAGGACGATACGATGATCGCCGGAATGCCCATCTCTTCGCAGACTTCCTTGGCGTAGATGCAGGAATCCGGCAGCGTGTTGAGCAGGAAGTAGGTGTTGTCGGGGAATACTTTGGGCGTTTCCTTTTCGGGGCCTGCATTCATCAAGTAATCGACGACGCTTTTGGGCAGGCGATCCGCCACATCGAAGTTGACAATGGTGGCGCGCGCATCGTCCAGGGTCGTCGCATCGGGGCCGATCGGCGTGCTCTTGTAGGCGGCATAGGGGACAGCAATGTCGCCCGTGGCCGGGGAACCGACGGCGTCGCTAATGCCGAAACCGATGAGTTCGGCGCCGACATCCTGAATACGCTTTGCCAGCATTCCACCGTTCAGCGCCGAGATATGACGGCGGACCGCATTGATTTCGTAAATTCCCGCGCCGGATTTCAGAAGAACATCGGTGGTATCGATCTCGTCCTGCAGGGAGATGCCCTCGATCGGGCAAGACATGAGCGCCGAGCTGCCACCGCTGATCACAGCGATGAAGAGATCGTCGGGGCCAGCCTGATCGACGATCTCGATAATCTTCCTCGATGCCCGGTGTCCTTCCTCATTCGGCAGAGGATGGCCTCCGACAAACACCTCGGTTTTGTTGAACCGATCCGTTTCCTCGTGGATCTTCACGATGGCGATGCCGCGCGTTAGATAATCGCCCAGCACATGATCGACCGCCATCGCCATATGATTGCAGGCCTTGCCGGCACCGAAGAGGTAGACGTTGCGCTTCCGGGACAAGTCCCATGACCGGGTGCCGATTTGAAGGACGCTGCCTTCCATGCGCATGATGCTTCTGATCCGCCGATAGCTGTCCAGCCTGTCAAGCGTGCGGTCGGCTATCTCGATCACGACTCGTCTGGAGGCTATGTCGCCTTGCGACAGGATTTCCTCTGAATTGCGTATTTTCTTCATTGTGCGGAACCCGACTTGATTGAGCCATTGCGGACGAGCGGCCCCACAAACGGACCGCAACGCTCGACCGCGATCCGAACGGTCTCGTCCGGGTCGCGCTGCCACCAGTCGAGTTCGGAGAAGATCTCCAGCTCGAAGGGTCCCTCATAGCCGATGTCATCGAGCCAGCCACGGATGCGCGGGATGTCGATGACGCCATCGCCGACCATGCCGCGGTCGCGCAGATTTCTCGTCGGCACCAGCCAATCGCAGAGATGGAACGTGTTGATCCGGTCTTTCCCGGCGCGCCGCAGTTCGCGTTCGAATGCCGGATCCCACCAGCAGTGATAGACATCCGCGACGAGGCTGGTGGCATCGGTGCCGAACTCGTCGATCATGTCATTCACATCGGTGATGAGATTCATGGCGCTGCGGTCGCCGCAATACATCGGATGCAACGGCTCAAGTCCGAGCTTAACGCCCGAGGACGCAGCATAGGGCGCCAGCTCGGCAAGTGCATCGTGGATGCGGCGGCGCTGCGCGCCAAGATCCTTGTCGCTCTTGGGAAGACCGCCCATGACCATGACGACACAGGGCGCGCCAATAGCGGCCGCCTGGTCGATGATACGGCGGTTTTCCTCGATCGTCTTCCTGTAGAGGGCCGGGTCGCTTTCGTTGACCCAGGCGCTGGTGCATAGCGACGCAACCCACATCCCCGCGTCGCGGAGATGTTTGACGGTCGCCTCGACGCCATAGTCATCCAGAAAATTGCGCCAGACCGCAATTCCGCTTACGCCATGGCGGGAATAGCCCTCGATCGCCTGAGGCATCGACCATTTCGGTGTGGTGATCTGATTGATGGCGAAGCGGGTAAGATCGTATTGCGTCATCACGCAGCCTCCCCGGCTCGGCGCACCTGCGTCGCCGTTATGTCGATGGTGATACCGTCGGCGGCGAAAACGACGCCGTGATGCTCCGCTGCGAAAGCGGGGGTAATCTTCCCATTCCAGAGGTCGTCGCGGATGAGATCGAGCGATCGCTTAAGTGGATTGCCATAGCCGCCACCGCCGGCCTGTTCGTGCCGAACCACCACGTTGCGCCCGATCGTCCGGGTGATCTTTGCCGGCAGCCTGGTATTCTCGCCCTCGGGATCGAGGATATTGACACATGGCGCCGCCGGTTTGCCGCCGAACAGGCCATAGGGCGGATGATCGTGGCGGTCGGCGCGGATCTGCAGGACCGCTTCCTCGGCAAGAAGGCGATATTGCCGAATAAGACCGAGACCGCCGCGATACTCTCCTGCTCCGCAGGAATTCGGGCGCAGGCTGTATTCGTCCATCATCATGGGATAGCGGACTTCGAGTGTTTCGACCGGCAGGTTCGACATGTTCTGCGAGGGGTTGGTCACGCCCTCGACGCCATCCTTGTTCCAACGGCCGCCCCAGGCGCCGTTGATCATGTCGACCAGAACGAAGGGTTCGCGCGTCGTCTTGTCCCAGCCGCCGAAAGCCAGCACCGTGTTGCCGCCCTCGCCGGCGGCCATGATCTTGCGCGGCGCGATTTGCGAGAGAGCACCGAGGACGGTATCAACGACGCGATATCCCGTGAGAGCACGGGCCGCCACCGCAGCCGGCATCAAGGGATTGAGAATGGATCCCTCCGGCGCCGAAATCGTGATGCAACGGTAGACGCCTGCATTGTTGGGCACTTCCTCGTCGAGCGCGCAGCGGACCGAAAGATAGGTCGCCGACTTGACGAAGGAGAGCGTCGAATTGATCGCCCCCTTGACCTGGGGAGAGGAACCGGCGAAATCGACGTTCAGATGATCGCCACTCACCGTCAGCTTCACCCTTATCGGGATCGCGTCGGTCGAGAACCCGTCGCCGTCGATGAAGTCCTCGAAGAAATAATCCCCATCCGGCCATGCCCGGATTGCCGCCCTTGTAAGCTGCTCGCCATAATCGATCAGATCGTCGAAATAGCCATCGAGCTCGTCGGCGCCGTAACGCTCGATTAGACGCAGAAGCTCGCGTTCACCGAGGTTGCAAGTCGCAAATTGTGCTTCGAGGTCGCCGAGAACGAGCTCGGGCAGGCGCACATTCTTGGTAATGATACGCATGAGCGTATCGTTGAGAACGCCCTTATCGTAGAGCTTCATAGGGGCTATCCGGAGCCCCTCCTGGAAGATCTCTGTGGAGTCGGCGGCGTTGGATCCGGGCACGCGTCCGCCGACATCGCAGTGATGCGCGATCACGACCGAGAAGCCCCGCAGCGTATCCCGGTGAAAGATCGGCCTGATCATGAAGATGTCAGGCAGATGCATTCCGCCTTCATAGGGATCGTTGAAGATGATCACGTCGCCCGGCGCCATATCGTCGGCGTAGCGCGCCATGATAACCGCCATGGCATCCGGCACGGCACCGAGGTGAAGCGCAACGGTCTTGGCTTGCGACAGGATGCGGCCTTGGCGGTCGCAAAGCGTGACGGAATAATCGAGAACGTCGCGCACGATCGGCGAGCGTGCCGTGCGCATCACGGCAAAGGCCATGTCGTCGACAATCGTATCGAGCGCGTTCTTGATGACGGCAAAAGTGATGGGATCGTTGTGTTTCTGAGCCATGAAGCGGTTCCTTCCCAGGGACTCAAGAGAGCGTTGCTACGACATTGCCGAACGCATCGAGATCGGCTTTTGCGCGCGGCGGGATGACGATGGTTGTGTCTGGGCTCTGGATGATGAGCGGGCCGCTGACGCCGCCTTTGAAAGTGCTGCGCTGATAGATCGGCGTGTCGATCCAGCCATCGGCTCGCGAAAAGTAGATTCTGCGAGTCGCCACTTCAGCTACGGCATCGTCCGGCGCATGTGGCTTGAAGGTGAGGCGATTGCCGGTGTTGCCGCTCGCATTGAGACGGATATTGACGATTTCCACGCCGTCATCGGACGCATAGCCATAGATCGCCCTATAGGCATCCCGGAACGCAGCCCGAAGCGAATCGCGATGCGCATCTGTAACGGTTTCCGGTAAGGCGATCGGCAGTTCGAAATCCTGGCCTTTGAAACGGAGGTCGGCCTCGAAGCCGCACTCGACCTGAGCTTCGCTGTAGCCCTCCTCCCTGAGGGAGGTGATCGCTTCGGCGCGCATGTCCCGGAGGAGTTCGTTGACCCGCGCAACCGGCAACTGGTCCAGCATGCCGTTGAGACTGCGCAGGAAATAGCGTTCGACCTTGGCGGCCAGCATGCCCGTCGCGGTGAAGACGCCCGGCGACTTCGGAAAAATCACGCGGGAGATGCCGAGGGTCCTCGCAAGATCGCAGGCGTGAACCGGACCGGAGCCGCCAAAGGCCAGGATTGCAAAATCCCGCGGATCGACACCACGTTCGACCGTGACCGCCTTGATCGTACGAGCCATGTTGATATTCACGACTTCGCGAATGCCAAACGCGGCGTCTTCGACGGAAAGCTTCAGAGGGTCGGCGAGATCACGCTTGATCGCGGCACGGGCGCCATCGACGTTAAGCTTCATCGTACCGCCGGCCAATGCCGGGGGCAGGAAACCGAGGACCACATTCGCATCCGTGACCGTGGCCGCGTTTCCACCAATTCCATAACAAACCGGCCCGGGGTCGGCGCCGGCCGAGATCGGCCCCACATGCAGCAGTCCGCCCTCGTCGATGCGGGCGATGGAGCCTGCGCCGCTGCCGACTTCGGCAACATCCACCGTCGGGACGCGCATCAGATAGCCGCCTGCCTTGATAAAGCGGCTGGGCGTCGAAATGCCGGCGCGAAACTCGTATTCATTGGCCCGCGAGAGCTCGCCTTTGTGAATGAGCGATGCAGAAGCGGTCGTTCCGCCCATATCGAAGACGACGAGATCCTTTTCCGCCATCACCTCGCCCAGCCGGCCGGCGCCGACGACGCCGGCGGAGCGGCCGGAGGAGATGAAGAAAACGGGTTTTTCCTGCGCCATTTTCGCGCTCGAAAGGCCGCCATTCGAATTGCTGATCAGGAGCGGAGCGGATACGCCGATTTCACGAAGGCCATTCTCGAGCCGTTCGAAATAGGCCCGCAGCGACGGCAGAACATAGGCGTTTACCGCCGTCGTGGAGGTCCGCTCATATTCGCGAATTTCGGGCAGAACGGAGACCGAAGCCGTGACCCACATATCGGGGAAATTGGCGCGCATGATCTCCAGCGCACGGGTCTCGTTCTCGGGATTGCGGTAGGAATTGATGAAGCAGATCGCGACGGATTCGACGCCTTCACTTTCGAAGAACCGACCGATTTCGATAATCTCGCTCTCGTTGAGCGGCTTTAAGATGCGTCCGTCTGCGGTCGAGCGCTCATCGACCTCCATGCGATAGCGGCGGGCGATCAGCGGAACGGCCTTCTCCCAGCTCAGGTCGAACATGGTCGGTGTGCGGACGCGGCCGATCTCCAGGACGTCCCGAAAGCCCTTGGTGGTGATCAACCCGGTCTTGGCGCCGACCTTCTGCAGAAGCGTGTTCGAACCGACCGTGGTGCCGTGGACGACCTCCACGACCCTGTCGACGTTCAATCCCGCCGACGCGGCAATCTGGCGGATGCCTGTCAGAACCGCTTCCTCGGGTTTTGCAGGGGTCGACGGCACTTTGGTGAAAAAGGTCTCTCCGCCATCACCGAAAAGAACCAAGTCGGTGAAGGTACCGCCGATGTCCACGCCTATGCGTGCATTGTTCATTGCTGTCTCCTGCGTTCTCGCGCCTTGAGGCGATTGGGAGCGATTGGACATGCGAGGTCGTTCGCCAGCAGCCGTGCCGCTGCTACCGATTGACTGGCCGATCGCCATTCGCTATAGAACTATTTAGTTTATTAAGGAGACAGCTAGCCCGTTTTAAGAGGCCAGTCAATGGCCAATTGCGGGGTTGACGCAGAAAATTGCTCATCAATATCAATGGCTTGATTGCCCCGCTCCGTCGGCGCGGGAACGCGGATTTATGCGATTTGCGAAGTGGGTCTCTTTGGGCTACGAAAGGTCCTTGCCCCGCGGCAGGCGTGAACGAGTACGCAACGGCGATTGTTCAGTTCGGGCCAGTCAGAATATCGAGCGGATATCAGAATGCACATGCCAGCAAACGAAGCGCCCAAGAAAAAGAGAATCCGCAACCCGCTCGTGACCAGGCAGCGAATTATCGATACTGCCATCGACGAGTTCACGGAGCGCGGCTTTGATGGCGCCCGCATCGATGCGATCGCAGAGCAATCGCAAACCAACAAGAGCCTGATCTATAAGTATTTCAACAGCAAGGAAGAGCTTTATATCGCCAGCCTCTCGGACACCTACGAGAAGCTCAGGGCGTCACAGCACGAAATCGAGCTCGATGATCTCGATCCGATCGAGTCGGTGCGGAGGCTTACCGAGTCGACATTTGACACCTTCGCCAAGAATCCCCGGATCGTGCGCATGCTGACCCATGAGAATGTGCAAAATGCGCGCTTCCTGAAGCAGGCGGTGAGCATCAAATCGCTCTATACGCCCCTGCTAAACAAACTGGACCAGATCATTCGCAAGGGACAGGAAAAGGGTCTGTTTCGATCGAATGTCAACTTGAAGCACCTCTATATTTCGATCTCGGCGCTCGGTTATTTTTACTTCTCGAACATCCACACGCTCTCGATCGTGCTTGAGGAGGACTTAAGCAGCGACCAAACCGTTGCGCGTCAGCGTGAGCAGGCGGTTGAAATGGTGCTTTCCTACCTTCGAAAATAGCGCGTCCGAAACAATACGCCGGATACTCCCGTCGGTAGACGGAAATGTCCGGCGCACCGATGGATCTGACGAGCAGGCTCAGCCCAGCAGGCCGACTTGAGGGCCCCATGTGTCGGAAAGCGCGAATCCCTTCGCAAGAGGATCGTCTTCGGACAGGCGCAGAATTTGGCTTCCATAGACGAAACCCTGCCCGGATATCCGCGGCACGACGGCCTTCTTTCCGCCAATCTCTGTCTCGCCGATCGCTTCGACACGGAATTCACCGCCGATGATCGAGCGGGAAATCCGCGTCTCGCCAACGGAAACCAGTCCACGGGCGTGAAGGGTTGCGAGATTCGCCGAACTGCCCGTGCCGCAGGGCGATCGGTCGACGCGGCCCGGCTTGAGCGTTGTGCATGTACGAATTGCGCCGTCCGGCTCACGACTGCGGAACATGACGTAGGCGATCTCATCGATCCCTGGCAGCGTCGGATGCTTGACACTCACCTGCTCGGCCAACAATGCCTTGAGCTCGATACCGGCCTCCGCTAGTGCGCGCGCGTTTTCGGGCGCAATGGTCAAGCCGATCTGCTCCACATCGACTAGGCCGTAATAGACGCCCCCAAACGAAATATCGACTTTGATACGCCCCCATTTCGGCGTGTCGATTTCCTGATCCAGCTTTTCGGCAAAGCTCGGGACATTATCGATGCTGACCGACACGCATCGGCCCTTCTCGCACCTTGCTCTTGCAGTGATCAGTCCTGCGGGCGTGTCGAGCCTGACAATGGTCTCCGGCTCCACCATCGGCACACGACCGCTTTCGAGAAGCGCGGTGACGACACATATGCTGTTGCTCCCCGACATCGGATGGGCGCGGTCGGCCTGGAGCACGATAAAGCCGGCATCGGCGTCCGGACGGGTTGGCGGGAAAAGAAGATTGACCGTCATCGCGACATTGGCGCGGGGCTCGAATGTCACGAAACGGCGAAGGCTGTCATCCACCGTGTTGATGTAATTCATTTTATCGAGCATGGTCGCCCCGGGAATATCCGGCGCGCCCGCGACCAGGACATTTCCAATCTCCCCCTGGCAATGAACCAGGAGGAGTTCAAGTTTCCGATCAAATTTCATTTCTGCCTCTCTGCTGTGGGCGAACGTCGTCCGCCCCTTTTGGTATGGTCGGGCTGGTGCTGGCGCATGCGGTCCCACAAGCCGCGCGCTTCCGAAACGGCAAGCGCCGAGCAACTGGTCGAGTTCATGGGCTCGGCGAACATGTCAGTAGTCGCCATAGGGCAAATAAGAGCGCCGCTCGACATCGGGGAAGCGTTCGCCCGTGCGAACGAATTTGGTGTGTTCCCGGATGGGCTCCGGATAATGCTCCCATTCCCGCGCTTTGCCCTTCTGCATCGCCCGGTTCACGAACTGACGGACGCGTTGGCTTCGCATGACGTCCTCGCGCAAGCGGCCGAGGTCCCATGTCTGTCGGACTATGTCCATGAGCCGGGCAACATCGGCCTGCCTTGAAGGCTCGTCCGCCAGATTGCGCATTTCACAGGGATCGGCAGACAAGTCATAGAACTGCGTCGGATAGGCTTCGGACACGACAATCTTCTGCGCCCCGCACCTCAGCATGACGCGCGGCGCTTTCGTGCCGCCATCGATATGTTCGGCCATGGCGATGCGACCCGGCTGGTCCCGGTCGAGCAACGGCAGCAGGCTGCTTCCCTCATGTTCGGTGATGATGGCCTCGGTCGAGCCTATCGCGATGTCCACGAATGTCGGCAGAAGATCGATCAGCGACACTGGCGCCGAGATCCGCGAAAGCTGTTTGGCGCCCGGACGGAAGATGATCAGGGGCACCCGGATCGCCGGTTCGAACAGGTTCTTCTTGAACCAAAGCCCACGCTCGCCGATCATATCGCCATGGTCGGAGGTGAAGATGATCACGGTGTCGTCGGCCATGCCGGCATCATCAAGCGTCTGACGCAACTCGCCGAGCTTGCGGTCGACATAGCTGATCATGCCGTAGTAGCCCCGCCGCGCCCGGCGATAGACCTCATCCGTCACATCGAATTTGTCGAGGCTGTAGTGGAAGTAAAGAGATCGGCTATGGAGGTCCATATCCTCCAGCGCAATCTTCGGCGTTCGTGGCGGATCAATACCCTCGTCCGAATAGAGGTCCCAGAATTCCCTCGTGATGACATAGGGGTCGTGCGGCTGGGTAAAGGAAACCGTCATGAACAGCGGACGGCCATCGCCATATCGCCGCCAGTCGTAAATATGTTGGGTGGCCCGCCGCGCCACCTCGTCATCGTAGTCGATCTGCTGTGAGCGCGCGAGTGGCGCCGCGTCGGCAATGGTTTCGACACTGGAAACCCCGAATGGCACCTTACCCTTCGCGACTGTCTCCTCGTCCTCAAGCTCGTCGTAGGTTTTTGGCGGCACCCAACTGAAATCGGCGGGGTAGATTTCCGTGGTCAGACGATCTTCATAGCCGTGATGCTGATCTGGCCCAACGAAATGCATCTTCCCCGAAATGCAGGTGTAGTAGCCGGCGTCCCGCAGGTAATGCGCAATGGTCGGAACCGCGGCGGGGAACTCGGCGGCATTATCGTATGCACCGATCCGCGATGGTAGCCTTCCGCTCATCAGCGCAAAACGCGAAGGCGCACAAAGCGGATAGTTGCAATAGGCGTTCTCGAACACCGAGCCCTGCGCGGCAAGCGCGTCAAGGTTGGGCGTCTTGCAGACGGTATTGCCATAGGTGGAGAGCGCGATCGCCGTCAATTGATCGCACATCACCAGGAGGATGTTCGGTTTCATGCTGGCTGCGCTCCTTCGTATCTCCTCAATGCCCCAGAATCTGGCTGAGAAAGGCTTTCGAACGCTCGTGCTTCGGATTGTCGAAGAACTCGGAGGGCGGCGCCTCTTCGACGATGCTGCCCTTATCCATGAAGACCACGCGGTCCGCGACCTTGCGGGCAAAGCCCATTTCGTGCGTGACGCACAGCATGGTCATGCCGCCTTGGGCGAGTTCGGCCATCACGTCGAGCACTTCGGAAATCATCTCAGGATCGAGTGCCGATGTCGGCTCATCGAACAACATGATCTCCGGCTTCATGCAGAGCGCCCGCGCAATCGCGACGCGCTGCTGCTGGCCACCGGACAATTCGCCCGGATAGGCGCCGGCCTTTTGCGGAATCTTGACCCGCTCGAGATAGGTCATCGCCTGCGCTTCCGCCGTCTTGCGGTCCTGCTTGCGGACCAGCATGGGTGCAAGGATGCAGTTCTCGAGCACAGTCAGGTGGGGAAACAGGTTGAAGTGCTGGAAGACCATGCCGACCTCGCGGCGGATCTCATTGATGTTCTCGATATCGTCGTTCAATTCGGTGCCGAGAACACGGATGGTACCGGACTGATGATCCTCCAGCTTGTTCAAGCACCGGATCAAGGTCGACTTGCCGGAACCGGAAGGCCCGCAGATGACGATCTTCTCCCCCCTCGCCACCTTGAGGTTCACATCGAAAAGCACTTGGTAGCTTCCATAGGATTTCCCAAGATTGACGACCTCAACGGCCGTCGACGGCTGCTTGCTGTTCATATTTGCTCCCTTTCTCTGCTTGATGGCGAGGTGTGGAGTCGCCAGCTCCATGATTTCGGTTCGTCACTTCAGCCCTTCCGTCTCGACCCACTTTGCGGCGTCGTCGAGCGTTCTCGAAAAGGCGTCCAGAAGCACATCGAGCTGTTCGTCCGTCGTGATCAGCGGCGGACAGAAAGCGATGGTGTCGTAGATGCTTCTAATGATCAGCCCGTGCTCGTGGGCACGTCGGAAAACGTAAGCGCCGAGATCGCCGCGGCGCTCAAAAGCTGCCTTTGTGTGCTTGTCGGCGACCAGCTCGACACCGCTGACAAGGCCGGCTCCGCGAACATCCCCTACCAACGGGTGAGAGGAGAATTGCCGTAACCCGGCCTGCAGCCGCTCGCCGAGATCGCGCGCATGGGCGACAAGGCCGCGCTCCTCGATGATGGCAATATTTTCCAGCGCGACCGCCGTGGCGACGGGATGTCCCGTCGTCGTGAAGCCGTGGGCGAAAGTGCCAATCTTGCCGCTGTTTTCGACAAGCACCTCGTTCAGCGCATCGGAGATTACGATTGCCGCCAGTGGCTGGTAGGAGGACGTCAATTGTTTGGACAGCACCATTATATCCGGCTGGAAGCCATAATATTCCGAACCGAACATGGTTCCGAGGCGACCGAAAGCCGTGATAATCTCATCAGCGACGAGGAGGATGTCGTAACGCCGGCAGAGGTCTTGGACGTAGCTCCAATAACCTGCCGGTGCAGGAATGACCCCACCGGCAGCGATCAGAGGTTCGCCGATGAAAGCGGCGATCGTCTCCGGCCCCTCGGCGAGGATCGTATCCTCGAGTTGCCGCGCCAACCGCGCGGAGAACTCCATTTCGGTTTCGCCGGGAAGCCCGAAGCGATAAAAGTAAGGCGCGGTGAGATGCCGAACGGGTATCGCAGGGAGATCGAAATCCCGGTGGCTTGCCGGTAGGCCCGTCAGGCTCGCGGAGGCCACCGTCGATCCGTGATAGCCATGCTGGCGCGCCAGGAATTTCTTTTTCTGGGGCCGCCCGAGAGCATTGTTGATGTACCAGACCATCTTGACGACGGTGTCGTTCGCTTCGGAGCCGGAATTGGTGAAATGGACATGGTTGAGATTGCCCGGGGCAAGCTCCGCAAGCTTTGACGCCAGTTCGATGGCAGGCGCATGCGCCTTGTGTGTGAAGCTGTGGTAGTAGGGCAATTTCTCCAATTGCCGTGTCGCAGCATGAACCAGCCGCTTCTCGCCAAATCCCAGACCGGCACTCCAAAGCCCCGACATGGCTTCGATGTATCTGCGCCCCTGATCGTCGAACACGTAGATGCCTTCGCCCCGCTCGATCACGAAAGGCCCGACGTCCTGATGGCGGGCCAGATTGGTGAACGGATGCAGGTGGGACGCGAGGTCCTTGTCCTTGATCGAATTTGAAAGGCTCATCATATCCTCATTTTTGCCGAACTTTCGAGCGGCTTCGGACGAGTACGGGGTGAGACCGGCGGTTCGTCAAACGGCCGTCGGCATCGTGCCGACGAATACGAGGCGGATCACGCCTCGAAACTGGCTACACGCAACGTCGCACGAGATTCTCCAGAAGCCGCGAGACGTTGTTGTCGTATCCGTTCGCGGGCAGGCTTCCGCAGAACATGATCGACCCGGTTGAAAACACGAAGTTTCCCCCTTTCATCGGCAGGAAACAAAGATCTGCTCTGATCTGCTCCGCTTGCCATTCGCGCGTATGGACGTCCGGGTTCCAGATCCTTTCCGGCACACAACTATATTCGGCCGAGTGTCCCTCGGACGATGCGAGCACGACGGTTTCGACCGGTGTGCCGAGGGAGGGATCAACGCAGTCCAGTTCGAAGCCCGCCGCGCCGCCGCCGGAAAAACCGAAGTCGCCGATAATCTCCTCCTCGATGCCCTCGAACAGCCAGGCGAAGTTCGGAGTGCGCGAGGCAGCGGTGCGGCGATAGTACGAGGCGTCGAACGGACCCTGTGCCGACATTCCGATGCCGACGAGCCTCTGGGGCGGCCGGTCGTTCTTCAGCCAGAGGCCGCCATAGTGCCCGTCGAAGGCATGGTAAAATTCTCCGGTCTCGGCTTGCCACATTCTGACGCCGCTTTCGCAGCGGCGCATTTCGATCGCGCCGGGAAACGCCGCGCTCGTTGCGACGCGCCAATAGAAGCCGTTGCCGCCGAGATAGCCGAAATTGCCGCCATCCCGGATGAAATCCTGGATCGCGTCGAGCGAGCGGCCGGTATGGTATTCCGGATGGCTCACCGTCAGCACCAGATCGTAACCGGCCAGTGCTGCGACGCCCTCCGCGTCGAGATCGTGATCCGTCACCACGTCGACCGCGATGTCTTTTGCCGCGCACCACGCAATGAGGTGCATATCGGCCGGAAAATGCCGCAGCCCCGATCCTTTGTCGTCCAGATAGGCGAAGAAGCCGGGCCGCATCAAAAGCTGTGGCCGCAGGGCTGAACTGAACATCACCCCACTATCGTCGGGATGCACGTCATAGAGCGAACGCCCGAACTGGGGAAATTGGGCCGGATGATGCGGATAGCCGCCCCAGGCCTCGCGCCGAGCGATATAGGCCGGGCCGTAATTCGTCCTCGGATAGTTGCAATAGGCTTGGTAGGTGAATGTAGAAAAGAGAACGGCGATCTTCGCATTTTTGCCGCCAGCAGCGGGACGGACAAAAAACGGAATGATGTCTTCAGCCCCTTCGCAGCGGAGCCTTATCCCGTAGACGCCGCTTTGGAGATCAGAGGGAATATCGAAGCGGAAATCTGTTTCCCAGCCGCAATCATGCAGGTCGTCTTCATGGAAATGAATGGCGGCATATTCGTCCGGCGCATGCCGCCAGCACATCTCCGCGCCGGTCCACCGCGATCCTCGCACTGCACGGGCGGGCAGATTTACCAGCTTGCCGTCGAGCGATTTCGGCCCCCGATCCCGGATCGTGTCGGTGGGGATGCCCTGCGCGAAATCCCAGGAGGCGAGGACCGCGCCGTCATCCGCCGGAAGCGGCCCGAGGGCGTCCGGCAAATGAAGACCACGGGTGATCGCAGGGTTTTCGAGCCGCCCATTGAAGAAGTGCGCCATAAAGGAGGCGTCATCCCCTCTCCTCCGGGCCGCGAGCGACAGCTCGGCGAATATCCCGTCATTGTCGGGCCGGGCCACAGAGGCATGAGCAATCCGCTCTCCCGTGGCGACCACATAAAAGGCCAGCCTGACGTCGGCAGCCGTCAAACCGAGCCGTAATTCATACCAGACGCCGAGTTCGAGCCGACAGGCGACGGGTGTAACAGTGCCGTCAAAATCGACGGTCGGACCATCCGCTTCGATGCTGACGGAAACCGCTCGACCATTGGCGGCCTTCAGCGAAAGCATCGTTTGCGGGCGATCCTTCTCCAGCCGCGGCTGGAA
The DNA here is from genome assembly GCF_002944315.1 of Rhizobium sp. NXC24. NCBI lineage: Bacteria > Pseudomonadati > Pseudomonadota > Alphaproteobacteria > Hyphomicrobiales > Rhizobiaceae > Rhizobium > Rhizobium sp. NXC24. Next base: position 163,087 of record NZ_CP024314.1, on the reverse strand, counting down.
CCGGATCGAGACCGTGGCGCCGCGAATATCGTCCTGCCCGGCAAGCGGTATCAGGGCGTAGGAGCCCGGGTAAGCGGATTTCTCAACGGAGGGATATGTTCCCTCGAAGGCTGCGGGTACAGGACGTGCATCCATGCCCGGCCCTTTTGGGTTCGGATCCGCCGAATAGAGGCGGACCAGATCGGCCCGATAATCGCAGCGGAAGCTGCTCGAAACCTTGACCTCAATGGTCTCGCCAGCCCGCGCCGAATATCTGTCCGTATAGCCGATCAGCATCGCGCGTGCTCCATGCTCCTATGCACCATCAACGCGACGATGTCTTGAGCGATCGCTCCAGATAGGCGCCATATCGCGAGAGCGAGAAAGTGAAGGTGAAGTAAATCAGCGCGACGAAGAAATAGACCTCCGCATAGAACGTGTTCCAGCCGCCCGCCGAAAAGGATGCATTGCCCGATGCCGTGACCTCGAAGAAGCCGAGGATAACGATGAGCGACGTTTCCATGAACGCGATAACGACTTGGTTGATCGTCGGCGGCAATGCAAGACGGAATGCCTGCGGCAGGATAATCCGCGAGATTGTCTGCCAATAGTTCAGGCCAAGCGCGACGGCTGCTTCCTCCTGGCCCGCCGGCAGGGACTGAATGCCGCTCCGGATGATTTCCGCCTGATAGACAGCAAAGAAAACCGCTGCGCCGAGAATGACCCGGTAAAGCTTATCCCCAACCAGGAAGCTCGGCAGCGCAAAGGGAAGGATAATGGCAGCCGTGAAAAGAATGGACAGCAGCGGCAGCGAGCGCACGCCATCAATGAAGAGTGCGGTTACCGACGAAATCACCGGCAATTTCGATCTGCGGAGCAATGCCAGGATGATTGCCAGCGGCATGCCGATCACGACGGTGGAAGAGAAGACGAATGTCGTGAGCGCCAGGCCACCCCACTGCGTCTCAAGGACGACCGGCAAGCCGAGGATCCCGCCCCTCATCAAATAATAGAAGGTGCCGTATCCAACGAGCCAGATGACAGGCAGCAGCTTTGCCGACCAGAACAGGGGAATACAGGAGAGAATGACGGTTGCCAGGATAGCAAGACAAGCCAAGGCAGAGCGCCATTGCTCCTCATATGGGTAGAGACCGAACAGGATGAGACGATAGCGGTCGGTGACAACAGCCCAACATGCGCCGCTGGCCTTGTGGCAGTCCTCGGGCGTTCCAGTCCAAACGGAATGAAGGAAGGCCCAACTGACGAATGACCAGACCAAAATTCCAACCAGCGTCAGGCAAACGAGTGTCACCAAGGCTTGGCCCGGTGTCGAAAAATAGTCGCGTCGAAGGTCAGCAATCCACCTGCCCGACGGTGTTGACGACAGATCGATGGCGGTCAATGTGGTTTCCGCTTTCATTTCTAACGCCCCGGCAGTGCGATTGCACGATTGATGGTGTTCATGACAAAGGCGATGGACATGTTGATTGCCCAGAACCCGATGATGAGCAGGAAGATCAGCGTCAGGGTCTGCCCGGAGTGATTGATCGAATTGGCGATGACACCGAAGTAATCCGAGAAGCCGATCGCTATGCCGATCGTTGTGGCTTTCATCAGCCAGATGATCTGGTTGGTCATGGTCGGCAGTATTTTGCGGATCATCAGAGGCAGCCGGATGCGCCAGAAAATATGCCAGTTGCGCAGGCCAAGGGCCTGCCCGGCTTCCGTCAGTCCGATTGGAATTGCCAGAAAGCCGGCACGGACGATTTCCGCGACATAGGATGCGCCAAACAGCGAAATGGCAACGATGGCGGCGCTGAGCTCCGGTACCATCATGACACCTCCCGCAAGACGAAGTCCCTGGACGTGCGGTACATCGACCAACGGCAAACCGTCGAGCCGGCCGAAGATTATGGCAACGGCGGCACAAGCCACGCCGCCTGCGAGCCAAAGAAAAGCGGCTGAACGTGCCGAACGCCGGAGGGAGCGGACGGTCAGCATGAGTCCAGCCGCCAAAGCAGCCGCCGCGAAGACCACATGCCAGGGCTCCACGTTCAGCCAGGGGAAGGAAATGCCGCGATTGGCAATATAAATACCGCCGGGCAAAGCGATCGCCGAACGGGGCGAAGGCAGATGGGTGATCAGGGAATACCAGAAAAATGCCTGCAATATCAGCGGAATATTCCGGAAGACCTGAACATAGGACGCTGCTATCAAATTGACGAGCTTGTGCCTCGACAGGCGCGCCGTACCGATGATCGTGCCGAGTATCACCGCCAGGGAAACGGAAATGACGCCCAGAAAAATCGTATTGACGAAACCGACCAGAAGCGCACGGGCGAACGTCGAGTTGATGTCGTAATCAATCAGGCTGAAGGAGATGGTCGATCCCGTGGTATAGTTCAGGAAGTCCCATCCCATGGAGACCCCCTGCACCTGCAGGTTATGCCGCGTCGTCACGACACCCACAATCACGATTGCAGCGATTGTCGTAACAAAAGCTAGCTGCAAGGCGACATTGCGGTATCTGCGGTTTCCGATCAATGTGGTCATCACTGCGATCCCCCCAGGGCATGTTGGGATTTTGTCATAGGCCCAGGATGTCCTGCCGACCTTCGCCGGCAGGACATCGTTCAGGTCAGTCGAGAACCGGAGCGAAGAACACGCCGCCCTTGTTCCAGGGCGAGTTCAAAGCGCGCGGCAACTTGTAGCGGGATTCCGTGCCGAAGTTGCGGTTGTACATTTCCTCGGCATTGCCGAGCTTCTGGATGACATTGTAGGCCCAGTCATCCTTGAGGCCGAGACGGGTGCCAATGCCAGGCGTGGCGCCCAGCAGTTTGCCGACGACCGTATTCGGAGGATTGGCCTTCATCTGGTCGACGTTGGTGCTGTTGACGCCGTTTTCTTCGGCGATGCGCTGAACGGCGATGACCCAGTTGACGAGGTCCACCCAAGAGTCATCCCCCTGGCGCATCACGACAGCTTCCGGCTCCAGCGAAATGGAATCGGACAGAATGACGTGATTGTCAGGGTCGGCCGAAGTCGCACGAGTAGCGGCGACGATAGGGCCCCATTCGGCATAGGAGTCGCAACGGTTCGCAAAATAAGCGGCCGCTGCCTCTGTGTTCTTTTCGAAGGTTACGATTTTGACGTCGTACTTTTTCTCCTTGATGTAGTCGCTGATGAGCTTTTCCGTGCTCGTGCCGCCGGCGAGGCATACGGTCCCACCCTGCAGGTCAGCCATCGACTTTGCGTTCAGGTCCTTGTGGGCCAGGAACGTTGTGACGCCAATGAAGTAGGGCATGCTGAATTGAAGGCCAAGTTCGGTGTCGCGGCTCATCAACCAGCCGCTCGCCTTGATGACGAGATCGAGATCGCCGGACTGAAGCGCCGGAAAGCGCTGGGCCCAGCTCACGGGGATGAGTTTGAGTTTGTCATCAGAACCAAAGATCGCGGTCGCGACAGCGCGGCAATAATCGATATCCAGGCCATGCCATTTGCCTTGGGCATCGACTTCCGCGAAGCCTTCGAAGTTGCCATCGCTCGACGTGCAATTGACATAGCCGCGCCCCTGAACGGCCTTCAACGTATCGCCAGGGGCTGCAGCAGCGATCTGAGTACCCGCTGCAGTCAATGACGCCAAGGCGACGGCTAGTTTCAAGATATTCTTCATTACCTTCAGTCCTCTGTTGGATGTGACCTTGATTTTCAATTGCCCGGGACGCGTCGCGGGGGCTTAAGCCCGTAAGCGACCCATTCATTCAGTTCGAACCGTGGGATGGCACGGTCGAACGAAAGTCGTCAGCTTTAAGAAAGTGGCCACACGGCTCGTCTGCGACGCAAAAACAAGGTCATCACAGAGCTAAAGAAAGCGTCGCCTTTCGACTTTTGATCGACAGGCATTGGCAGCGGGAAACGCATTCCCCCAGTGCTCGATTTCATCGCCTCACCCTATTTTTAGCGCGCTAAGCGCAGTTCCCACCCGTTGGCATCTTCGGCCAATCAATTGTCGTTCTAATGTCGACTTTATAATTAGTCGTTCTAATGTCGACAAAGTCAAGCAAAAAGTTGAACCCGTCCTCGGTCTGCTGGATCTCGTTCAATTTCTGTCGGCTGCATGTCGACTGGATTATATTGTCGACTACCCGTCGACATAGTCAAGCCTTATTTTTGATTTTCGCCGCTGCGGCGCCGTTTTTCGACGCGCAGCCGCATCCAAACAGGCGAAGGCTTGGCCTCAGACCATAGCTTCCGCCGGCGGGCGCCTAGATAAAAGTTGCGTATGAGTGCGGCCTACACGGGCGCGGCCCGATGTTCGACGAGCCCGTTAAATGGGCGGAAAATGCCGCCGCCCGCGGAACGGCCGCAAATACGAGATCAAAGGATTTTCCGAGCTGCCGGCAAAGCATCCGGATGCCTTTCGCGCCGAGGCTTGTCCCCGGCTTCTTCGTGGCCGGCTATCTTCGGCGCATGCACATCCTCAGAGATGGCAATTAAGCGACCTTGGCACGAGCGGCTTGCTCGGCCTGCACGGCATTCTCATCGAGATCGAACTGGCTGATAAGATGCAGCAGATGGGTCGCTTCCTCCGCCAAGGACCTGCAAGCTGCCGTCGATTCCTCCGCCATTGCCGCCGTCTGTTGCGTCGACATGTCGATTTCCTTGATCGTCGCACCGAATGCGCCGAGATGCGTCGCCTGATTGGATGCAGTCGAGGCGATATTCGAGACGACCGACTTGATGAGATCGATTTGGCCGGCGATTGTCTTCAGCAGTTCGCCGGTGGAACTGACAAGCTGAGTTCCCCGCTCGACACGCCGCGACGAGGTATTGATCAATTCCTTGATCTCCTTCGCGGCGTCGGCGGAGCGCTGCGCCAGCGCGCGAACTTCTGAAGCGACGACGGCAAAACCCTTTCCGGCGTCACCGGCGCGCGAGGCCTCCACACCGGCATTCAATGCCAGAAGGTTGGTCTGGAAAGCAATTTCGTCGATGACGTTGACGATGCTGGCGATCTGCCGCGAGGAATCCTCGATTTGGCCCATGCCGGCAATCGCCTGGGACACGATCTCGTCGGAAGAGGAGGCGGCCGAGTGCGCCTCGGCAACGATTGTATTGGCCTTGTTAGCCGCCTCGGCGGTTCGATTGACGTCCGTGGAGACCGCGTGCAGCGTGTTGACGGCGCCTTCGAGAACGATGGCTTGATGCTCCGTTCGCGTGGCAAGCGTGTCCATCGCGCCGCTCATCTCATCGGCAATCGAAGAAATCGACTTTGCCTGCGTAGAAACGGTCAGCACGGTATGACTGAGCTGCGTCACCGCTTCATTGAAGTCATCCTTCAGTTGCTGATAGTCCGCCGGGAATTTCATAGCGATCTTGTGGGATAAAGTGCCGTTGGCAAGGGCGGACAGGCTGCTGCCGATTTCAGCGACGACACCGGCCTGAATACGAGACCTGTCAAGCCGGTCGGCCTCCATGACCTTGCGTTCGCTTTCCGCCTCGGCTTCGGTTCTTCGCGCGTCCTCTTCTGCAACCCTCTTGGCAACGGCATTGTCCTTGAAGACGAGAACCGCTCGGGACATGTCCCCGACCTCGTCAGTGCGGGTCGTTCCTTCCACATCACCGCTGGTGTCCCCGGAGGCCAGCCTTTTCATTTCCGCCACCAGCCGGACGATCGGCCCGGAAATGGAGCGGGATGCGACAACGGCCAGCAACAGCGTGAAAAGCGCTGTCGCCGCAGTGATGGCGAGGATTTTCCACAGCATGTCTACTGCCGGCGCAAAGACCGCCGTCGTCGGCTCGACCGCAATAACCGACCAGTTCTGTCCACCCCATGACAGCGGCTCAGACGCTGCGAGGACTTCCTGATCGCGATAGACGCTGAACGAGGCTTTCGGGGCGAGCAAGCTCTTGTCGACCTCCAACGACGCATTGCTGGTTCCGGAGAAACGCGATGTCGAGCGCGCCAGGCCGTCGCTTCCTGCGACAAGCGCTTCGCCCTGCGCGCTGAAGCCGGCGCTGTCATGCATGATCGCATCGATGACATTCGTGCCGATGGCGACGACCAGCGTGCCCCCACGCTCGTCGGGGATCATCGCGTTGGCGACCCCGATCGCAAAAAAGGCCAAGCCCGGTCCTTCTTTCGACGGCGGGGAGAAATCCGTCATCACCGCCCGCCGCTGGCCCTGAGATAGTCGTACGGCTTGAGCGATCGGGCTATCGGGCGCAACCGCGCCGAGCGGATCCGTCCCGGTGCTGTATATAAGTTCCCCTTTTGCGTTGATGAGCAGAATGTTGGAGTAGCCATGCTCGGAACCCAGGGATTTCAGCCAGACGTCGATCTGCTTGTAGGCATCCAGATAGAATTGCGCCTTCGGCGTCGCGCCGCCCTTGAGATCTTCGCCTGAGGCCTTGAGTTTGGACAAGGCGGCTGCCTGTTCCTGCGGCAGGATCTTGTAGCCGGTAATCATGTTGTCGAATGATTTCACCAGCGCCGGATTGACGGCCAGACCCTCGATATCGAGCTTGGACATATCCAGCTTGGTTGCCAGTATATTCCGCTTGGTACTGGCAACATATTCCAGGTGAGTTCCGATCAGGCTTCTAGCGGTCGAGAATGACGTCAGGCCCGCGTAACCAGCCACGGTGCCGCAGACTAGCACGGTAACCCCGACCATCAACACCGGGATCTTTCTACTGATCGTCCAATTGAATTTCGCCGCTAAAACAGCCCACATTTTTGTAACCCCAGCAAGCAATGCCAAATACTGCTACTAATGAGGTTAAATTTGCATGAATGTCGACATAATGTCGTTAGATATCGCGAGGCGCCGTCGTGACCTCCCGGCACTATAGCTTTCACTTGGAAATGCCAGTTATCTCCGATCCGGTGCTGATGCCGCCTTCACGCCAGAGCCAGTGTTGTTGCTGGGCCCGCAGCGCAGCCGGAGACAGGCGCCGCCGGTCATAGGGCCGCATGGCGATAACCCTTTCCTGGATATGATCCATGACGGCCTTGCGATCGCGGATGGCGGCAAGCTCGCTCCAGGGCATCAGGCAATCGACGCGAGCGGTGATGGATCGCTGCGACAGGCGGTGGAATTCGTTGAACAGCAGTGCCAGGCGCACCGTCGGCGATACGCGGCTCATCATTTGAAAAAGCAGGCTGTTCTGCCCTTCGATAAAGATCGGCAGCACATTCGCCTTGCCCATCTGAATGAGTTTCGCCAGGAACATCTTCCACGGTAGTTCCTCGGCCGGCCCGAAGCCGCGCGGCGCTGTTGCCACGCCGCCGGAGGGGAAAATGCCGATCGTGACGCCGTCGCGCAGCAGCCTGATCGCCTCATTGCGGGTGGAGAGATTAACCTCCATCGCCTCGGCAGTCTCATCGAAAGAGATCGGCAGGATATAAGGCCGAAATTCCGGCACCTTCATCATGCGCTCGTTGACGATTACCCGATAAGGCCGGCCGAAATGTTCGGCAATGGCGCCGAGCGCCATGCCATCGGCCACGCCGAAGGGATGATTGGCGACCATCACGATCGGGCCATCGGGTATCTTACGCAGCGGCCACTCGCCCTTGATGCGGAAGTCGATGCCATACATTTCCAGTATGCGACCGAATGGATGTTGAGAAACACCGTGAACATCGACGCGCCAGCGTTCAAAGACTTTTTCCACCGCGCGGCGGCCTAGTGCAGTTTCGATGCCACGAATGGCCATGCGCTTAGCGAAATGATCCTTGTCGTTGGCGTAGGAAAGCAGGCTTGCGGTCATGTGTTCAACCCATGTCAAATGCCCCGCAGCTTCGCAGAGGCGCGGTGATTTCAGCTTCTCGATTGATGCTTGAACTTATCGCGTGTGGCAGTTGGTCGATCGACCGGGCGCTTCCAGTTGCGCGTCTCTGCCCTTGATCCAGAAAACCACGCTGCCATCCGTGTAGCGCGCGCCTGAACCGGATCTCGCCTGCGGCAAGCGGTAGCTGCGCCCGCCTGTCGTGATGAGGGCCTCGTTGCTTGAATTCAGGAAGCTTGCCGTCAAGGCCGTGCCGTCGTCGCAACGATAAAACAGACCGACCTGGTCCTCCGCGAAAGCAGGGGCCGCGCTCAGCAAAAACATTGCGCCTAGCGCTCCAAAAATAGCCATGCCGATCCCGTTCACGCTGATCTCCTTGCGTTGGAAAGCATGGACGCTAGCGGAAGATGGGAACGGCGGCTTTGCCGTATGTCCCATCGCGCCTTGCGCACCGTCTCATTCCTCTAGGCGAACGGCTAATGTTTCCGTTCGCCGCGAAGCGCCGAGGGAAGGCGGCTCAGCCCGACGATATTAAAACCTTCTTGGGTAAATACGCGCATCGCCGGCCTTCGGTTGAGCGATAATACATCAAGTATTTGCCAAGCGTCTCAGCGAAGTTTTCTGAGCGTATCAATTTCATTGCTGGCCTCACAAATATGCGCTCCAGTGATTGCCCTTCATTACCGCCCACGTATCTTGCGCGACGTAAGTGATTGATCTCTCGCCACGAAATTTAGATTTAATGGAGTCGTTGATGAAATCTTTGTCTTTATTGCCGCGCCGTACGGCGATCGCCTTTTGCCTTGGAATGGCCTTTGCTTCGAGCGCGGTGATCGTCCTGCAACCGAGCCATGCCGAAGCCCAATGGGGCGCCAATCAGCCCTATATGCAGTCGGCACTCAGCTCGCTGCTTGCGGCGAAATCATCGCTGCAGAAGGGCGCGACCAACAAGGGGGGCCACCGTCTCAACGCGATTGACCTGGTCAATCAGGCGATCGTCGAGGTGCAGGCCGGTATGGGTGCCGCCAACTGATCGCGCGCGCCGGAAACCACCTTTTGAAGGCGCCCGCTCGGGCGCCTTTTTGTTGGATTCGTGCTTCGAATTATTGCGGAGGCAATTGGCCCGTCTGTCCGCCCGCTACGGCTTGCGGTCGCCGCGAAGCGTCGAAAGTTGCGGCATGGCGCCCGTGAGCTGAGCCACCCAGCGCGCCGATTCGGCATCGGGATGCGGCTCGGCCGGGTGATCGTCGCGAGGCGCGTTGGAGGTCCGCAGCGCGCGCTCTCGCGCCTCGCCGGGCGTGATGCCAAACTCGCGACGAAAGGCGCGGATGAAGGTCGCGTCCGAGCTGAACTGGCATTCGATGGCGACGTCGATGACCCGCCAAGGGCGGAACGCTGGCGTAACGAGGATGGCGAAGGCGCGATGCAGCCGGCGCTGCTGAATGTAGCTCGCCGGGCTCTGCGGTGCGAACAGGCGATAGAGGCTTGCGCGCGACAAGGCGAAGCGGCGGCAAAGGTTCGGCACGTCGAGCGAGTCCGTGCCGAGATTCTCCTCGATATGCCGTTTGATCCGGGTTCGCAGCGCTTCCTGCGATAAGCGTGGCAGAGGGTCGGCGTTGTCGGCGCGCCACTCCATGCCACCGGCCGCGAGTTGCGCCAGCGATTGCGCCGCTGCTTGGCGCTCCGCCTGCGTGAGCTGAGTCGCGCAACGCCGCAGCGTCAGCATATGTTCGCCGATCAACGTTCCAAAAGCCGCCTCGCGCCTTGCAACGACGATAGTCGGAACGTTTTCGATCGCAGCGAACAGAGGCGCAAGCAGGGGCCGAGGAAGCATGAAGCTCAAAACCTGGACGACGCCGTCATCCCCCGGAATCTCCCGCGTCAGGAGGGGTTTGCTCATATTGATCAGCGAGACATCGCCCGCTCGCTGCAGAAAGGTGTGTTCGCCAGCGATGAATTCAGCGCCACCGCCGAGATACATGACGAGCTGAAAATGGTCGAGGCCCCGCGCGACGTGCTCAGGCGTCCTGTTATAGCGCAAGGCGCTCGACCGACTTTCCAGCAACAACGCGCTGCCAAGATGCAACGTACTGGCGGCGAAGCGGAAATTCTCCGGCTCGCCCAGCATCGTCGCGTCGCAGATGTCGACAATCAGCTCACATAACCGCTCGAATCCCTGCTGCGGTGAGTCAAAAGCGGCGATATCAAACAACAATGGCTGCCCGTCTGTATCGGGCGCGGCTTCAACACTCATTTCGCCTCTCGGGGGCTGAATAGCAATGGAATAAAAAACCCAGCGGGAACAAGGATTGTCAGCATCCTGAGCCCATTCGAATATCGATAATTCAGTGCGGCCGGACGGAACCAATACTGCTATCAGGCTTAAAGCCGGCGAATGTCAGTCAGAAATCGAACGTATAACGCCATAAGAAACAGTTGCGATGACAGCAAGCAACGCATGTCCGAACCTTACCTCATCGCCGATCCTCGCAAATAATTGGAGCTCAGCCATTTGATTTACGGATAGGCGAAAGCTGCCGAAGCATCGCGATTGCCTAGAACTTTAAGCCGTGCGATGCAGAGCGTCCCACCAGCTCGCATTGGTCCTCATGGCTCACCCTCATTTAAAAGCTCTGCTTCCCTTTCTGCTCCTGTTGTTCGTGGGAACAGTCTGCAACGCGATGATCGCGCCATTCATGGGCTTCTTCATCGTCGAAGGTCTGAAACAGCCCCCGTGGACGATCAGCATCTATGCGGGCGCCCTGTCGTGTTTGGCGATTGCTATCAATCGTCAGTTTGCCGGTCGTATCGACCGTGGAAAAAATGCCTTTCCGCTGATCGGGATCGCCTTGGCCGGCTACCTCTCGGCGAACCTTTCTTTGTCAATCGTTCCGTCTCTCTGGACGGTGCTGACCTTCGGCGTGATCGGGTTCGGGGTGAGCACCAGCGCCGTATCGACGATGTTCAGCCTTGGCGGCGGTTTGGCCGCGAAGCACCAGATCGAAAATCGCCGGCTTAACGCCTTCATGCGTGCCACGACATCCACGGCCTGGATGGTCGGAGGCGGTCTCCTTTCTCGTCGCAGATCAATTCGGCAAGGCCGCGGTCTTCCGATGCTGCGTCTTGCTCGGACTCGTCTGGTTGGCGCTTTGGTGGTGTGTGAAGCCACAAAATGCTACGGCCAAGCCCAAGGAAAGCGTCCCGGAAAACCGTGAGGGCGGTAACGCAAATCCCGGACTTTGGCTGGCTGCAACATTTGTGTTCTGCCTGTCGTCCGCACACTCCCTGACGTTTTCGACCTTGCCTCTTTTCTACGTGCAGGAGGTCGGGCTGCCCGGCTATGCACCCGGGACGGCCTTCACCGTAAAAACCTTCGTCGAAGTATTCGCGATTTTTTCAACCCCGCTTCTGATGGCCCAGTTTGGAATTCGGAAGCCCTTGATGGCCACGACGCTGCTAGCCGTTGTCGCAATCCAGGTTCTGGCGTCGGTCCAGACTTTTCCGCAAATGGTGGCCGGTGCGGCAATGGAGGGGCTCTACTATGGGCTCTATGCCAGTCTTGGCATCAGTTTTGTGCAGTCCTACGCCGAAGGCCGTCCGGCGCGTGCCACCGCAATTTACTGGAATACGCTGATGATTAGCGGCGTGCTCGCAGGCCCGGCGGTGGGGATCATCGCACAGGCCTACGGCTTTCGAACCGTGCTCCACGTTGCTTCCTTGGTCGCTCTCTTTGCCGCTGTCGTCCTGTTGTTCGGCGCTCGCCAGTCAAGAGTGTTGACAGCATCCGAGCCTTGAAGGCGCCAATGTGCGATGTGGTTGTCGAACCCAGAAGTACGTTTGCGATTTCCGATAGGAAAATTCTATCAAGCCATTAGGTAAGTAATCTTGACCTTTGCTGCGCCGCAGCAAATAGATGCGTCATGAGCACTGATTTTATTGGAAAAAAGTCATCGGCGGCCGGCGGTTGGGGCGCGCTGAAGAGCTGCGGCAAGCGACTGTTGCAAAGCGGAGCGCCGCTTTCGGGTGCACGCGCGATGCTGCGCGCCAATCAGCCTGATGGTTTCGATTGCCCGGGCTGCGCCTGGGGCGATCCAGAACACGGTTCCTCGTTCGAATTTTGCGAGAACGGCGTCAAAGCGGTGGCATGGGAGGCGACGGAGAAGCGTGCAAACCCTACTTTCTTCGCCGCCCATACCGTTTCGGAGCTGCGGCGCCTCAGCGACTATGAGCTTGAACTGAACGGCCGCCTGACTCATCCGATGCGGTACGATGCGGCAAGCGACCGCTATCTGCCGGTGGCCTGGGAGGAAGCTTTTGCCGAAATCGGCTCGGTGCTGAAAGGCCTCGACAACCCCAATCGCGCCGAATTCTATACGTCGGGGCGTGCGAGCAACGAGGCAGCCTTCCTCTATCAGCTCTTCGTGCGGCTCTATGGCACCAACAATTTTCCCGATTGCTCCAACATGTGCCACGAGGCGAGTGGCGTCGCCTTAAAGCAGGCGATCGGTGTCGGCAAGGGAACGGTGCTTCTCGAAGATTTCGAAGAAGCGGACGCAATCTTCGTGATCGGGCAGAATCCGGGCACCAACCATCCGCGCATGCTCGGCGATCTCCGACGCGCCGCAATGCGCGGCGCCCGGGTCGTCGTGTTCAACCCGGTCCGCGAGAAGGGCTTGGAGCGCTTTTCCGATCCGCAGGACAAGGTGGAGATGCTGCGCGGCGGATCGACCGAGATTGCCAGCCATTATTTTCAACCGCAACTCGGCGGCGACATGGCTGCCGTGCGCGGCATGAGCAAGGCCGTGTTTGCGGCCGACGATGCGGCAATCGCCGCCGGCCTACCGTCGATTCTGGATCAGGCCTTTCTGGCCGAGCATGCCGCCGGCTTCGCAGACTATCGCGCCGCGGTGGAGGCAACGAGCTGGGCCGACATCGAGGACCAATCCGGTCTGAGCCGCGCAGAGATCGAGCAGGCCGCGGCCGTCTACATCAATGCCGAACGCGTCATTTTCACCTGGGCGATGGGTGTGACGCAACATGTGCATTCCGTCGCGACGATCCGCGAAATCGCCAATTTCATGTTCCTGCGCGGCAATATCGGCAAACCCGGTGCCGGTCTTTGCCCGGTGCGCGGCCATTCCAATGTTCAAGGCGACCGCACCGTCGGCATCAACGAAAAGCCGCCGGAGGATTTTCTTGCTGCCCTGGAGAAGGAGTTCGGCTTCGCGGTACCGCGGGAACACGGACACAATGTCCTGGCGGCGATCGGCGCAATGCTCGACGGATCGGCGCAGGCGTTCATCGGCCTCGGCGGCAATTTCGCCCGGGCGACGCCCGATAGCGCGCTGGTGGAGAAGGCACTCCGTCACCTGAAGCTTACGGTTCATATCGCGACCAAACCGAACCATTCGCATTTGATGCCGGGCGAAATCGCTTTCATTCTGCCCTGCCTGGGGCGCACGGAAATGGATCTGAACGCGGACGGGCAGTCCCAGCTCATAAGCGTCGAGGATTCCATGAGCATGGTTCATGGCTCGGCCGGCATCAATCGCCCTGCGTCGCCGCACCTGCTCTCGGAAGTCGCCATCATCGCCGGCATTGCCGCCGCGACCGTCGGCGACGCGCATGTCGACTGGGATCGGCTCGCCAACGACTACGATCGTATCCGCGACCACATCGAGGCGACGATTCCCGGTTTTGAGCGCTACAACGAGCGTCTGCGCAAGCCACGCGGCTTTCATCTGCGCAACAGTGCGGCGCATCGCGAGTGGAATACGACAGCCGGCAAGGCGACCTTCTCTTCCGGCAGCCTGCCGGAGGAAACCGTCCATCAACGGGCGCGCAAAGGCGGCGGACGCTTCGCGCTTCAGACATTCCGCTCGCACGACCAGTACAACACTACGGTCTATGGTCTCGACGACCGCTATCGCGGGGTCTATGGCGAACGGCAGGTGATTTTCATCAACCCCGACGACCTGGCTGCGCTGGGCGCCGGGAGCGGCGAGCGCGTGGATGTCATCGGCGAATACAGCGACGGCGTGGAGCGGAAAGCAGCGGATTTCCGGCTCGTCCCCTACGATATTCCGCGTGGCAGCATCGCCGGCTATTATCCGGAGCTGAACGTTCTGGTACCGCTCGCCAGCGCCGGCGAAGAAAGCGACACGCCAACGTCGAAATCGATCATGGTGTCGTTACGGACCCGCGAGGCATCTTGAACGACATCGCGACCGAGCCGCAGGTATTCTTGGATCTGGTCGAAAACCTCGTTCAGGTGAACAGGCACCTCACCGGACTGCAGGGCGCACTGCTCGTCGCTTGTGCGCTCGACATCGCCTCGGACAGTCGAACGTTTTCGAAGCGACTTGGTGTCGAGCATGCTCTCGTGCTGCGCGAGCTCAATGTCTTGGACGCAGTCGGCGGGTTTTTGGTGATTGCCAAACGGGACCCCCGCACCCTTCGCAGTCATTTTCATCTGACAGCGAATGGCCGCGCGATGCTATCATCGGCGTGCCGCATCCGGATCTCGGAGAAGGCCTGACGGCCGTCGTCGTGCGGCAGCCAGAAGGACCGGAGACCTGTCTGAAGGTTCGGTATGGAGTTACCGGCCTTCAGGTCGAAGTTTCGCGACGGCAGCGCCAATTCGTTTGCAAGCGTCTTCGAGTTCCGCAAGCGAGGTCGCATAGGATATGCGGAAATATGGGGCGAGACCGAATGCCGAACCCGGAACGACCGCCACCTCTGCGCTTCGAAGGAGGTAGTCAGCGAAAACGGAATCGCTTTCGACCACTCGTCCCTCCGGCGTCTTTCGACCGATAAGCCCGGCGATGCTCGAGAATGTATAGAATGCGCCTTCCGGAACCCGGCAGGTGATGCCTTCGATATTGTTTAGAGCCTTCACGACCAGGTCACGGCGCTCCTCGAAGGACTTGCGACGCTGAAGGAGGATGTCCTGCGGCCCGGTCAAAGCTTCAACGGCAGCGGCTTGACTGATCGAGGATGGGCAGGACGTCGACTGGCTCTGGACCACCGCCATGGACTTGATGAGCGCCGCGGGGCCGCCTGCATATCCGATCCGCCAGCCGGTCATTGCATAGGCCTTGGAGACACCGTTGATAGTGAGCGTGCGGTTTCTAAGCTCTGGCTTGATCGCCGCCGGCGTAACGAACCGAAAGTCGCCGTAAACGATGTGCTCATACATATCGTCGACCATCAGCCACACCTGCGGATGCTTCAACAAAACGTCGAGGATCGGACGATATTGGGCCTCGGAGTAGGCCGCACCAGACGGGTTTGACGGCGAGTTGAGCATCAGCCAGCGGGTCTTCGGCGTGATGGCTGCTTCGAGGTCTTCCGGAGAAAGACGAAACCCGTTCTCTTCCTTGCATGGAACAAGAACTGGCTTGCCGCCAGCAATGATCACTATATCAGCGTAGGTCACCCAAAACGGCGTAGGAATGATCACCTCATCGCCCGGATCGAGCGTGGCCATCATCGCGTTATAGATCACTTGTTTCGCACCGGCCGCGACCGTGATCTCGCTCTGCTCAAATTCCAGGCCATTCTCGGTCTTGAATTTGTGACGTATCGCAGCTTTGAGTTCGGCTGTCCCGTCGAGAGCCGTATATTTGGTCTGGCCGGCGGCGATCGCCCGGACCGCCGCCTCCTTGATGTTTTCCGGCGTGTCGAAGTCGGGCTCGCCGGCGCCAAGGACGATCACGTCGCGGCCTTGGCGCTTAAGTTCGTTCGAGAGCCCCGTTATTTTGAGGATTTCCGACACACCGATCTGCGACAGCCGGTCCGAGGGCCTGAAGCTTGTGGCCTGAGCTACGCTGTTCATCGCGGCCTCTCACTCGACGTCGAACTTGACACCCTGGGCGAGTGGCAAGGTGCGGCCATAATTGATGGTGTTGGTAGCCCTGCGCATGTAGGCCTTCCACGCATCCGATCCGGATTCGCGGCCGCCACCGGTTTCCTTTTCGCCACCGAAAGCACCACCGATTTCGGCGCCGGAAGGACCGATGTTGACGTTGGCGATACCGCAGTCCGATCCGCGTGCCGAGATGAAGAGTTCCGCCTCGCGCATGTCATTGGTGAAGATCGACGAGGAAAGTCCTTGTGGGACGGCGTTGTGAAGCTTCAAGACCTCATCGAAGTCGCGGTACTTCATGACGTAGAGGATGGGTGCGAAGGTCTCGTTCTCGACCGGCCCTTCCTGCCGCGGCATTTCGACGAGGGCAGGCCGAACGTAATATGCGTTTTCCTGGCCGACATCGTGCCGCACTCCGCCCGATACCTCGCCGCCCAGATTCTTGGCGGATTGAAGCGCGGCCTGCATGGCATCGAAGGCGGCCTTGTCGATGAGCGGTCCCACGAGATTGCCATCCAGCGGGTTGCCGACCGTGACGGAGGAGTATGCCTTCTTCAGCCGATCGACGAGCTGGTCGTATACGTTCTCGTGCACAAAAAGGCGCCGGAGGCTCGTGCAGCGCTGCCCCGCCGTTCCCATTGCCGCAAACGCGACGCCGCGCAGCGTCAGATCCAGATCGGCGGTGGGAGTAACGATGGCGGCATTGTTGCCGCCGAGTTCGAGAATTGCCCGCGCGAAGCGATTGGCAAGCTTGGGGCCGACGGCCCGCCCCATGGCGGTGGAACCCGTCGCGGACACCAGCGGAACCCGGTGATCGTCCACGAGTATCTCGCCGACCTCGCGGTTACCGACGAGAATCTGCGCGAGTCCTTCGGGGGCTTCTCCCCCTTCAGCCTTGAAGCGTTCGAGCGCCCGGTTGAAGATTGCCTCAGTCGCGAGCGCAGTCAGCATTGTCTTTTCAGAGGGCTTCCAGACGACGCTATTGCCGCAGACGAGCGCGAGTGCCGCGTTCCACGCCCAGACGGCAACGGGAAAGTTGAAGGCGGTAATGATACCGATCACCCCGAGCGGATGCCAGGTTTCCATCATCCGGTGATCGGCGCGTTCCGTGGCGATCGTCAGGCCGTATAGCTGACGGGAGAGACCGACGGCAAAGTCGCAGATATCGATCATCTCCTGGACTTCGCCCAGACCTTCGGATGTGATCTTGCCGACCTCGATGGAAACCAGACGTCCGAGTGCCTGCTTGTTGGCCCGCAACTCCTCGCCGAGAAGTCGAATGAGCTCGCCCCTCTTGGGAGCCGGCACATTCCGCCAAGCGAGGAAGGCCTCATGGGCTTTGGCGACGCGGGCGGATGCTTCGCTGACCGGGATATTCTTGACATTGCCAAGGGGCTCGCCGGTGATGGGCGTGCGAGCACAGATTTCACCATCCGCATAGGCCTGGGGGGTGACGCCGAGTTCACTCAAGAGCTGGTGTGTTTCGGCCTGCAGCGACTGAATGGATGTGCCGGCTGTCTGGTGAGCGAGAGCTGTCGACATTTGCTTCCCTTTTTCTCTTTTACATTGAAACTGTATTGTTGCGCATCGATTGCGTGGCTTTGCTGCCGCCCTACGCGATAAGGCGTTGGGCCGGCTGCCCAAGCCCCAGGACTTCGTAGGCTAGGTCGAGCGAGCGTCGTTCGGCATCGGCGTAAAGATCCAGTTCGTTTTGGACGGCGGCACCCAGACTTTGTTCGAACGCTACCCGGTTCGAGCTCTCCGAATAGTTCTGTTGCACATCGGTGCCGAGGTTGGACTGGAAGATCCCCGCAGCGCTGACCGGAAGGAAATCCTCGTAGACGATCGGATCGAATCTGACGTATCCGGCGTCGATCAGCGCATCCAAGTTCGACGGAAGGCGACCACCGGCGACGTTGTTCAATCCGGTTTCGGTCGCGGAATACCGGAAGAACGCCAAGCCCTTCGTGCGCAACTCACGCCACTCGTCGGGAAACTGCCTGAACGTTTCGACGAGCTGGCTGTTGTAATCTCCCGAGTTGCCACCGGTCGACGCCACTTGAACGTCACTACGAACAGACGCAAGAAGCTCGTCATACAGCTTCCTGCCCTTGGCCGTCAGGGCTACGCCTCGCTGCTCGATCTCGCCGAACCGCGCCGTGTGCGTTCCGGACGAACCACCATCTGCGGCTGGTTTGAATTTGATGTTCTCCTCAAGTGCCTTGAAGCTCGTCTGGCGGAGAAGAATGGCGCACCGTCGACGCGGCGGACCCTCGATGACTGCTTTCGGACTGATGCCGCGCTTGGGCATGCCTTCCTGAACAGCATCGATATCAAGCGTCCGAGGCGTGAGGTGGTTGATATGCGGCCCTTTGAAGCTGACGACATCCGCGATCAACCGATGAGCATCATGCAGGCGCTTGTAGGTGGCGAGGGTGACGGTGGCATCGCTGTGCCAACGGAACGTTTCCAAGACCTCCCGGACGAACTCATCCGCATCTTCGCTGGCAAGTCCGCCGTCCATTTCCGCCTTATCGACCAGGAAAAGGGCACGGTCGGTAAAGATCTTGCGGCGAGAAAGGATTTCCGCTGCCTCAGCACGCAATACTTCGTCGGCTATCAGTTCCAGGCGCAGCAGGGAGGTGAAGACTCGGAACGGATTGCGGCGAAGAGCCTCGTCGTCTACAGGCCGAAAAGCGGTCGAATGAACGGGTATGCCCGCCACCGACAAATCATAATAGCCGACCGGATACATGCCCATGACGGCGAACACCCGGCGAATATTGAAAAGCTCGTCCGCCGTGCCAAGGCGAATAGCTCCATGGCGTTCGACGCTCAGGCGATCGAGCTCGTCATTGCGAACAAGCGCGTCGTGGAGCCCCGGATCGTTCGCGAGCGTGTCTTCGTTCACGTCAGCGACCAGATCCATGAGAGTTCCGTATTGCGGCACCTCCGTGCGGTACATCTCCGACATGGCCCGCGAAAAACGGCTCCGAACATCATCTGGGTGCACGTGGTCGATCGCCATGATGGCCTCCTCTAGTCTGCTACGAGCTCGGTCATTCTCCGAGATCATGATTGTTGAGGAGTATTCGCTTCGATGTGCTTGTATTTCTATCAAGCAATAGGTCAGATGTTATTCCAACGAGGAATGAACTTTCATCGATCGGCGGCGGTCTGCGCCAATATCCACTTCTTGAAGGCAAGCAGCGGCGGGTGCGAGGCGCGGTCGGTAGGCCATACCAGATAGTACGCCTCGGCGCTCTTCATCTGGAGATCGAGAGCATAGACCAGCTTGCCTTGAGAGAGTTCCTCTTCAATGAGGAACTTTGGCAGCAACGCCACCCCCACGCCTGCTATTGCGGCTTGGGTTGCCGTTGCGAACTGATCGAACAGCATGCCGTGAACCGAATCCGGCGTAACCCCGTTCATCATCATCCAGCGTTCCCAAGCATCAGGGCGGCTGGTCAGATGGAGCAATGGCGCTGCTCGGATGTCCGAGGGCTCCGTAAAATTGTATTGTTCACGCAGCTTCGGACTGCATGCTGGAACGACGATTTCTTGGCGAAGCAACGCAAGCTCGCCGCTTGGCCATTCCGCGGCGCCGAAATGAATCGCAGCGTCCACCGGCTCCAACCGAAAATCGAACGCCGTGATCTTTGTGACGAGATTGACGGTAATTCCAGGATTTTCAGCGAGAAAGTCCGGTAGTCTGGGCGCCAACCATCGGGTGCCGAATGTTGGCAATATTGCAAGGTTCAGCGTCCCTCCATACGGGTTTGCCCGCAGGTTCAACGATGCGCTGCTGATCTTACGCAGCGCGTCCCTGATCTCGCGCGCATAGCCCTCACCTCCGACGGTGAGCTTGATCGTCTGGCGCTCTCGATGAAAGAGCTCCACACCGAGTTGCTCCTCCAGCGCGCGAATCTGCCGGCTAACGGCACTCTGGGTGAGATTGAGCTCCTTGGCTGCCGCGGTTACGCTCCCGGTACGAGCCGCCGCTTCAAAAGCAGCGAGCAGTGGCAGTGAAGGCAAAAATCTTCGCGGTACTTGCACCCATGCCCTCCTACAAGCGCGCTCCTGCCAGATGTGCTACCTGCGCGCCCAATTCGTAGTACGCCTCCTTCGCCATGCGCAAGGGATCGGACTTTGGTTCGGTAATCGGCAGTGGCAAGCCTGCATCATCGATATTGCCGGCAATGTAAGACGCCAAGACCTTTCCGAAGGTCGTTCCAGGCGCAATGCCTCGTCCGTTATATCCGCTGAAGCCCACCACATTGTTTTCAAACTTATGGAACCGCGGAACTGCGTCCGAGGTCATGCCAATTTTCCCGTACCAGGCACTTTCGAATTCGACGTCGCCAAGCTGGGGAAAAACCCGTTTCAATGACCGCTTTGCCCAGGACTCGTGAATTGCATGTCCCGTGTTACGAAGCGCTCCGACGCTGCCGAAAACAAGCCGGCCACGCTGGTCCATTCTAAAAGACGAGAGAATTTCCTTCGTATCCCAGCATCCTTCCCTATTCGGAAGGATCGTTTTACGCACATTGTCGGAAAGCGGCTTCGTGGCGAAATTAAAATAGGGGAGATGAACCTGTTCCTCGCGCACGATTTTCCACGGCCCGGTCGAATAAGCGTCGGTCGCTACGACGATCCATTTGCAAGTCACGGAACCCCGACGCGTCGCCACCCGCCAATCATCTGCCCGTCGCTCTACCGCCAAGACAGGGCTCTTCGTGTAGACTTTGACGCCTGACGCGATCGCCGCGCGTGCCAGGCCACGCACATAAGCAAGAGGTTGAAGCGTACCGGCCCTCGGATCGAAAAGTGCGCCGGAATACACGGCCGAGCCGGTACGGCGCCGTGTCTCATCGCTATCGAGAAGTTGAAGCGGCGCTCCTCTCGCGGTCCATTGGCGGTGACGGGTCTCGAGCTCTTCCAGACCCTTATGCCCGACCCCGAGGTGAAGCGTCCCATTCTTTTCCAACTGGCATGAGATTTCATGCTCTTCAATAACCTGGCGAACGAGTACAGGCGCATCCGATAGGAGCTTAAGACATCTCTCTCCATATTCTGGACCGAGGACGCCGGGTATGTCGTCGGGCATCACCCACATGCCGCCATTGATGAGCCCGACATTTCTTCCGGAGCCGCCAAACCCGACCTCCACCGCTTCAAGCAAAACTGATTTTATCCCAAGTTTTGCAAGATGGATCGCCGCCGAAAATCCTGTGTAGCCTCCGCCGACAATGACCACGTCTGCGTGAGCATCATCGTTCAGCTCTTCCGTGATCGGGGCGGGCGGCGCTGATGTTTCCCACAGTCCATGCGATTTCGGATCATTCAACATCGGCGCCGATCTTCCTAAAGTTAGCAGTTTTTCAGCACGATATCGCTGCGTCGGTGAACGGACTATCTCATTATGTACAAGAGATCATTCCCTGCAGGAATGAGTTCGACACCTCGCCGGCAGAGCGATAGACGGTCGGTGCGCCCTGAGGGGAGCCGGTTCGCGCGTCCAGCGTCTCGCCCCGCGAAGGCGAGGTGATAACTGGCCCCATTGATGCTGCATGGCTGGGCCTTCGAGAAATTCTATCCGTTTTCGGCATAATTATCCGCATCGCGCCGGCAATGGTGCGACGCAGCAGAAACAAAGGGTTTTGTTAAGAAATACCCGACAGTTAGTCAGCGCAAGCGAAAATCTCCGCCGCTCAACACCTGCGATTGTACCTCCTGCCCGACTTTTTTGAAGCTCATCGTTCAAACGGAGACGAGTCAATGAAAATCGCGCTGCATCAACTGCGGTCGCTTTGCCGGAACCGGGACGGCGGTATCGCGATCATGGCAGCCTTGTGCCTGCCGATTGTTATCGGCTTTGCTGCTCTCTCCGTGGAATACGGATACGGGCTTCTGGTGCGCAACGAAAACCAGCGCACGGCGGATCTTGCCTCCTATGCCGGCGCGCTCGCCTATAGCGATACGAGTTCGGAAGACGAGATGAAAGCGGCAGCGCTTGCCGTGGCGAAGCTCAACGGTGTCGATGCTGGCAGCGTTTCCGTTTCCCTGACAACCTCTCCGAAGGACGCGCGCGTTCAGGCGGTGCATGCTACCATCTCCACTGCGAACACACTTTTTCTCGCGCCCGTTCTCGGCGTCAGTTCAAAGCTCGAAATCGGGGCTGAAGCTTATTCATCCATAGGTTCGGCGGAGAGCGGCTGCATCATCGCCTTGGACAAATCCGGATCGGGCGTCACTCTCTCCGGCGGCGTGCAGGTCAGCGCAAGCAAGTGCTATGTGAACTCCAACAGTGATGTCGTCGCCCCCTGCGGAACGAAGATCACCAATAAGGGTACCACCTATTACGGAGGTACGTCGCAGCCTTGCCCTTGGTCTACCAACCTCGTGCAGGCAGATGGAAGTGCGGCGCCCGTCACCAAGCAATACACAGAGGATCCTCTCTCGGGAAATTCCGGAGTAGCCGAACTTACCGCACGCTTCGATACCATCCGCAAGGCGTCGTGGCCAAAGAAGGTCTCCGTGAGCACGGGTACCAACATTGAGTTTGGCGGCAACGCGACCCCAAAGCAAACCGCAGACGCCATAACGTCCATCGACTGCAGCTACGATCCTGCGAACTACAATCAATATTGGACAACCAAATGGGACATCACCTGCTCCGGTTCTGAGGTGAATATCGGCTCCCTGCTGGTTCACGGCAACGTTCAGGTAAATTTCAATATTTCGGGCAGCAAAAGCACGACCTACAACTTCTCGGGCAAGATCCAGAACGATTTCGGCACGAAGCTGGTATTCGGGGACGGCACCTACAATGTTGCAGGAGGCGTTTACGGCGCCGATCTGACATTCGGCGCCGGTTCCTTTCACTTCGGGATGGGCGACACCAATTGCGGCGATGCGCGCTACAGCCTATGCAGCTCAGGAAAAACCGTCATCGATGGACCCAGCACCTTCATATTGGACGCCGGCTTCTACACGGGCGATGGCGCTAGCCTGAAGCTCGGAGCCGGAACGGCCAACAGCTATACCATCGGCCAGTCCAGCGGCGACAACGCGATGGGCGTGGGTGGCGGCTCGACCACCTATATGGCGGATGCCAGTACGGGTAAGGGCGTTTTCCGCGCCGACGGCGACATCAATGGCGGCGGCGGTGGTAGCTGCATCACGTTTCCCGCAAGCGCACAGCACGACATATCGGGCAGCGTCAACCTCGCGGGCGGCGCCAGGCTGGGTGCCGGGGTCTATACGGTCGATGGATATTTCTCGGTCAATACCGGGGGCGCTAGCTGCAGCGATTCCATCGCCGTTTCCGGGACAAATGTCACGATCGTCATTTCGGGGACCGAAACGCCCTCCGATTGGGAATGCAAAGGAAAGGCATTCTGTTTGACCGGCGGCAATGCCATCACACTTTCTGCCCCGCAGAGCGGCACCTACGCCAATCTTGCGGTTATCGGCCCGCAATCATCGAAATCTTATGCAGACGCGGAAATCACCTCCGGCGGCAGAGGTAAGATTTCCGGCGCGTTCTATTTTCCAAAAGGGCTGATCGATTTCGGCGGCGGCGGCCAGATCGGTGATGCCGCAACCGGCTGCCTGCAATTGATTGGCGCAAGTATTTCATTGTCCGGTGGTTCACAGACGATGTCGGAATGCACTCTGTCGGCCACCAGTAGCGAGGTGGAATTGGTTCAATGATTTTCATCCATGTAGCCGGGAAAAAAGCTCTCCAGCTTCGAGCCGGCCTGAGACATTTTCTGCGAGATATCTCGGGTAATGCAGCAGTCGAATTTGCACTGATTGCGCCAGTTTTCATCCTCATCTTGGCTGGCAGCCTTGATCTCGGCATGCTCATATTCTCGCGCTTTCAGCTAGAAGCTACGGTTTCCGACAGTGCCAGCTATGCGATGGTCAATGCTGATCTGGTCGATGGCAAGGATGGCAGCGATCTGGCAACGAAAATCGCCACCATGATCGCCAGCGAATACGCGGCGGGCGATACGCAGGCATCAGTAAATGTGAATAACGGCGCAGTCGCCAACTACAATGGTGCGAAAATTGTGATCAGCGGCAACGTCAGCCAAGCCGATGCTTGTTACTGTCCGAGCGGCAGCGCGTCGTCGCTTGATTGGGGCTCGCAGCAATCCTGTGGTTCGTCCTGCCCCGATGGCGGGCGGGCGGGCCGGTTTGTCTCCGTCATGGTAAAACAGGCCTATACGCCGTTGTTCTCCGGCTACGGCCTTGTGAAAGGCGACTTTATTGACGCCAGCGCGATCGTGCGGACACAATGAAGCGCGCTATCCGAAAAATTTGGCAGTCGCGTTCCGGCGCTAGTGCGGTGGAGTTCGCGCTGGTTGCGCCAGTCTTTTTCCTCATGCTGTTCGGGATGATCGAGCTCGGCCGATTGCTCTGGACGAGCCATGCCCTCCATGACACGGCGATTGCAACGGCGCGATGCATGGGCATTCCGCAGACGGAATGCGAAGATGGCGGGACTTACAGTGCGTCGAAGGCGGCAGCCTTCGCACGCAGTACGGCTACCGGCTGGTTCGTAGGGCTGGACGACGCATCCGTCACGCTCGATCACGACGCCAGTTGCCACGGCTTGGCAGGCTTCTCGCAAGTGAAGATCACCTATCAATTCATAACCGTCGTGCCGGATCTACTGATGTCCTTGTCCGGCGGCACAAATCTCACGGCCGATGCGTGTTACACAAATCACTGACGGCAGGCGTGCGACCCCAGGTCAAACGTCGCAGCATCGACCTAGCTCAACCAAATGAGGATGTAGTCGACTGCTTTGAATAGAAGCTCAGACCAGGCCTGAGCTTCCATATCATCGTGCCACGCAAAGCCTGGTTCCTGGCTCATATCGCAGACGGACAATGTTCCGCCGTGGCAATCTGTTTTACCTCAGGCAGCCCTCAACAGGTCTCCATGCGGGTCGAGGACGAATTTGGTCGCCGCGCCCTGGTCAAAACTCTCGTAACCCTGAGCGGCATCGTCGAGTGCAATGATCTTCGCATTGACGATATCGGCGATCGGCAGCCGGTCGTGCAGAATCGCCTGCATGAGCTGACGATTGTACTTCAACACCGGCGTCTGACCTGTGTGGAAGGACTGCGCTTTCGCCCAACCGAGACCAAAGCGCAATGACAGGTTGCCGTGTTTTGCCGCGTTGTCGACAGCGCCAGGATCTTCCGTCACATAGAGCCCTGGAATGCCAATCGAGCCTGCTGCGCGTGTGATCTCCATCATCTGGTTGAGCACGATCGCTGGCTGCTCGCCGCCCGCATGGCCGCGCGCCTCGAAGCCGACCGCATCAATCGCACTGTCCACTTCGTTCGTGCCGACCACTTGGGCGATCATGTCACCTAGCTTGTCGCTTTTGGAGAGATCGATGGGTTCGAAGCCGACATTAGCAGCATGCTGCAGGCGATCCTTGTTGAAGTCGCCAATCATGACAACGGCCGCCCCCAGGATGCGCGCCGAAGCGGCAGCGGCAAGGCCGACTGGACCGGCGCCCGCCACATAGACCGTAGAGCCGACACCGACGCCCGCGCGCACCGCGCCATGGAAACCTGTCGGCAGGATGTCGGACAGCATGGTAAGATCGCGGATCTTAGCCATCGCCTTGTCGCGATCAGGGAACTTCAGCAGATTGAAATCCGCATAGGGCACCATGACGTAGCGCGCCTGCCCGCCGATCCAGCCGCCCATGTCGACATAGCCGTAGGCGCCGCCAGCGCGCGAAGGGTTAACAGTGAGGCAGACACCGGTGTCCTGTGACTTGCAGCAGCGGCAGCGCCCGCAGGCCACGTTGAACGGCACGGAGACGATGTCGCCGATCTCCAGCATTTCGACATCGATACCCTTTTCAATGATCTCCCCCGTGATCTCGTGGCCGAGCACCAAACCAGGCATTGCCGTCGTGCGGCCGCGCACCATGTGCTGGTCTGAGCCGCAGATGTTCGTGGAAATCACTTTGAGGATCACGCCATGCTCGATACGGCGACCGTCCGGCGCCTCCAGCTTGGGGTCGTCGATGTCGCGGACCTCGACCTTGCCGGGCCGCATGTAGACGACGCCTCTGTTCCTGCTCATAGTCTGTCTCCTCCTGGGTTAAGTCTCTCTTGCCCATTCCTCCGCGGGCAGGATTCCAATTGCGCCGCAGTTCCCGCATAAGAGCGCGGTTATTCTCACGACGACATAGCCTCTATCTAAGTCGCCTATTCATCTCTCTATTTTTTAATTACCAAGCTGGCGAATTCGCCTTTAAAAGCGATGATGCTATATTGTCTACCATCGATATAGCGATCGCGACTGTGCAAAAAAATTCACTACGGCTTGAGTTTATTGCACATCAGCAAAAGTGCCTGACTGGCTTGGACATTCAATGGCGTTGGGCACAACGTATTCGAATAAGGGATGTTCAGGACATTCCCCCTCTGCACGACGAATATGATCTGCGGCGCAGCGGCGGAACAAGTTCCAGGATGAAGCGGGCGGAACTGGCGATCTTGCTTACCAGATAATCAGTCAGCCGACTTGCCAAATCGGGATCAACGTCGCCCCCTGGTCCGGGTAGCCAGGACGTTTCGAATTGAAAAGCTGGAGTGAATTCTCAGGACACCGGGCAGCGTGGAGAGAATTTCCTTATGAATTCTCTCGAACTCACCCGCGCCTGCCACCTCGACTCTCAGCAGATAGTCCGAGCCGCCGGTCATCAGGAAACATTCGCGGATCTCGGGATGCTTTCGCACCGCGGCTTCGAAGCGGTCGAGGTGTTCCTCGGTCTGCCGTTCCAATGTGATGTTGATGATCACCGCGATCGTATCCTCGGAACTGCCGCTGTTCACCAAGGCCGTATAGCCGCGGATGATGCCAGCCTCCTCGAGCAATTTGATCCGCCGCAGGCAGGCCGAAGGGGACAAGCCGACTTCCTGCGCCAGGTGCGCATTGCTCATGCGTGCGTTCAACCGCAGCAGGCGGAGGAGATTGCGGTCGATCGCGTCAATCGCTGTCATGCAGAATATTCCATTTTTTCGCAGATTATTCGACTGAATATCATGCATTGAAACAAACGATCAGCAATAGGCGGGATATTCAAAGAATATTTCAATATCTTCTCGCATGTCCGAGGGGGTGCATATGGATCATCAGACTCTGCATGTAGACTATCAGCAGACCGAAGCCGGTATCGGGGCTTCCGGCTATCTGACCATCGACCTTCCCGCATTGTGCCGAAATTACCGGAAGCTTTCGGCGACGGTCGCGCCCGCAAAAGCCGCAGCCGTCGTCAAGGCCGATGCGTATGGTCTTGGCGCCGAACAGGTCTCCAAGGCCCTTTATGCGCAAGGCTGCCGGCATTTCTTTGTTGCACACTTTTCGGAGGCGATCCAACTCAGGCCCTTTTTCCCAAACGATACGCGAATATTCGTGCTCAACGGACTGCAGCCGGGATCAGAGATTGGCTGTGCCGAGGCCGACATCGTTCCGGTTCTCAACTCGCTTGAGCAGTTCCGGCGGTGGTCGTCTACGGCTCAGAAGCTCGGACGCGTTCTTCCCGCCGTTTTGCAGTTCGACACCGGCATGTCGCGCTTGGGCATCTCGCCGGAGGAAAAAAGCGCACTCGCAACCGATCTCAAGAGCTGCAGCAACATCGAAGTCCTTTTCATCATGAGCCATCTCGCCTGCGCCGACGAGGCGGACAACAGGCAGAATGCCGATCAGCTCGCGGAAATGCGTCTCGTCGCGACCGATTTTCCCGGCCTTGATGTCTGCTTCGCCAATTCGGGAGGCGTTTTTCTAGGCAGCAAGTATCACGGGTTTCTGGCCCGTCCCGGCATTGCGCTTTACGGCGGAGCGCCCACGCAGGGCAAAGCCAATCCAATGGAGGCGGTGGTCCGGCTCGATGTCGCTGTGATCCAGACGAGAACAGTTCCAGCCGGTACGCGCGTCGGATATGGCGGCGCCTGCGTGACTTCTGCCGAGAGCAGGCTCGCCACGATCGCCGCAGGTTATACCGATGGGCTGCCGCGCAGTCTCAGTGATCGAGGAGCCGTTTTCTATGGTGGCGTTCGTCTGCCGATTGTCGGCCGTGTCTCGATGGACAGCATTACCGTGGATATCACCGCCCTCCCCTCCGGCACGCTTTCGCTTGGCAGCCTCGTCGAAGTCCTCGGCCCTCACCAGACGCTTGAGGACGTCGCCGAAGCCGCCGGCACCATCTCCTATGAAATCCTGACCAGCCTCGGCCGTCGCTACGAACGTCGGTATCGCTGAGCAACAGACCACCATCGAGGAAACTATGAAAGTCATCGTACTCGGCGCCGGCGTCATCGGCGTAACCAGCGCCTACCAACTCGCCAAGGCAGGACACGAGGTCACCGTCGTCGACCGTCAGGAAGGACCCGCCCTGGAAACGAGTTTCGCAAACGCAGGTGAAGTCTCGTTCGGTTACTGCTCGCCCTGGGCCGCACCAGGCATCCCGATGAAAGCGATGAAGTGGCTGTTCATGGAACATGCTCCGCTCATCCTGCGTCCACGGCTCGATCGCGCCATGCTGTCCTGGCTCGTCAAGATGCTGTCCAATTGCACGTCGGAACGCTATGCGATCAACAAGAGCCGGATGCTGCGCCTTGCCGACTACAGCCGCATCTCGCTGGCCGAGGTCCGCAAAGAGACCGGCATCGCCTATGACGAGCGCATGCAGGGCACGCTGCAGTTGTTCCGCACGCAGCAACAGCTCGATGCATCGGCAAAGGACGTCAAGGCTCTTGCGGCCGACGGCATTCCCTACGAGGTGCTCGACCGCGACGGATGCATTCGCGTGGAGCCGGCGCTCCGCCATGTCCGCGAAAAGATCGTCGGCGGTCTGCTGACGCCTAAGGACGAGACCGGCGATTGCTTCAAGTTCACCAATGCCCTCGCCGCAAGGGCAAGCGAACTCGGCGTCCGGTTCCAGTACGGTACGACGATCAAGGGGCTCGACGTCCAGAGCGGCAAGGTCCACGGCGTCATGACCGACCGCGGGCATATGAGCGCCGATGCGATCGTCGTCGCACTCGGCAGCTATTCGCCACTGCTGCTGAGGCCCCTTGGCATCCGGCTTTCCGTCTATCCGGTCAAGGGCTACTCACTGACGATCCCGATCATCGATGCATCACGGGCACCGGAATCGACCGTGATGGACGAAACCTACAAAATTGCGATTACCCGCCTCGGCGATCGTATCCGCGTCGGCGGCATGGCTGAAATCTCGGGCTATACCAACGATCTTGGCGATGCCCGCCGGCGGACGCTCGACCATTCGGTAACCGACCTTTTCCCAGGCGGCAATCTGCGGAAGGCGTCATTCTGGTCCGGGCTGAGGCCCATGACGCCGGACGGGACGCCGGTGATCGGCCCGACGAAGATTGCCGGCCTTTTCCTCAACACCGGCCACGGCACGCTCGGCTGGACCATGAGCTGCGGCTCCGCGCGTCTGATCAGCGATTTGGTCAGCGGGCGCAAGCCGGAAATCGACGCGGGCGATCTGGCAATCAGCCGTTACCGCTGAACCCGTATTCAAAGCAAGACAGGATGGAGGCATCAATGATCGAGGCAATAACGACGTCTGAAGCTCCGGGCGCAATCGGCCCGTTTTCGCAGGCAATCAAGGTGGGCGATCTGCTCTTCGTCTCGGGGCAGCTCCCGATCAATCCGGCCACCGGAGAGTTCGTTTCCGACGATCCTGTCGAACAAGCGGAACAATGCTTGAAAAACATTGCGGCGATCGCGAAAGCGGCGGGATCGAGCATCGAGAAGACGGTCAAGACGACCGTCCTGCTCACAGACCTTTCCCGGTTCGCTGACATCAATAAGATGTATGCGACTTTCTTCCGAAATCCTTTTCCAGCCCGAGCCTGCTATGAGGTCAGCTCGCTGCCCAAAGGGGCACAAGTCGAGATCGAGGCAATCATTTCGCTTGCCTGAGCCGCACCATGAATGATCGCGCGCCCTGATGTCGCAATCATTTCGCGCCGGTGGCGTGGAATATAACGCGGCACGGCACATGAAGCCGTAGTCTCCGAGACGAACTGCTTGCCGGCAAAGGGAGGACAAACCATCGCCGGCCCCGGTAACCACACTCTCATGAATTGTTGAACGACCGACAACCTTCGCCGTATGCGTGCTTGCAGTAGTTCGCATCGAGAAATTATAGATAATCAGGAACGCTCTATCGATAACTATTCTGCAGGGAGAAGGAATTTGCCGGAGATGCCGCACGAAATCGCTACAAACGATCCAAAACTGGTTGCATCAACGGAGAAATGGAGTTTTTTCGAAGCAGAAAAAATCTATAATTTTCCTTTCAATGATCTTTTGTTCCGTGCGCATAGCGTGCATCGGGAGAATTTCGATCCCAATGCCGTGCAGATGAGCCGGCTTCTTTCGATCAAGACCGGCGGCTGCGCCGAGGACTGCGGCTACTGCAGCCAGTCGGCACATTATCCAACAGGGCTCAAAGCGTCGAAGCTCATGGAGGTCGAGCGGGTTGTCGCCGAGGCGGCCAAGGCCAAAGAGGGTGGTGCAACGCGTTATTGCATGGGCGCTGCGTGGCGCAGCCCGAAAGAACGCGACATGGAGGCGATCGTTGCGATGGTTCGCGGCGTCAAGGCGCTCGGCATGGAGACCTGCATGACACTGGGCATGCTGTCGCCCGGGCAGAGCGCGGAACTCGCAGATGCCGGCCTCGACTATTACAACCACAATATCGATACTTCCGAGCGCTTTTACAGCGAGATCATCACCACCCGCACCTTCGCCGACCGTCTGGAAACGCTTTCGAACGTGCGCGACGCCGGGATCAAGGTCTGCGCCGGCGGCATCCTTGGCATGGGGGAAACGGCTGACGACCGCATTTCCATGCTGGTGACGCTCGCCAACCTCCCCTCGCCGCCGGAAAGCGTGCCGATCAACATGCTCATTCCGATCCCTGGGTCAAAACTCGCCGATGCCGCGCCGATCGATCCCATCGCATTCATCCGCACCATTGCGCTTGCGCGAATTCTGATGCCGCAATCCCATGTGCGCCTGTCAGCCGGTCGGACGGAAATGAGCGATGAGACGCAGGCGCTCTGTTTCTTCGCCGGAGCCAATTCCATCTTCGTCGGCGATACGTTGCTGACCACTGATAATCCGGGGGAGGACCACGACACCGGCCTTTTCCGCCGCCTCGGCTTGAAGCCCATGGAACTGGAGCCGAATGCATGACAGGCGCGGGCCTCGCGCGCTATGGCCGGACATTGAACGGGCTCGAGCGCAAGGGACGGTATCGGACCTTGCTGCCGCAAGGGGGCGTCGACTTCACCTCGAACGACTATCTGGCACTCGCCAATTCTCCGCGCCTCAAGGCTGCCATCACCGCAGCGATCGAACGGGGCGTGCCGGTCGGTGCCGGCGGCTCGCGATTGCTTCGCGGCAACCATCCGGAACATGAAGCACTCGAAGCGGAAGCCGCCGCCTATTTCGGCGTGGAACGCTGCCTCTACTTTGGCAGCGGCTATGCCGCCAATGTCGCGCTCTTTTCGACCCTGCCGCGACGGGATCTGATTGTTCATGACGCATTGGTACATGCGAGCGTGCATGAAGGGATTTCGGCAAGCAAGGCACCATCGGTCTCCGTGCAGCACAATGACGTCCAGGCCTTTGCCGAGGCCATTCAGAAATGGCGCGCTGCGGGCGGCGCCGGCCATCCGTGGATTGCCGTCGAGAGCCTCTATTCGATGGATGGCGATCGGGCTCCGCTGACCGAGCTCGCCGAACTGGCCGACCGGCATGACGGCCTTCTGGTGATTGACGAGGCCCATGCGACGGGCGTTTTCGGACCCGGCGGGCGTGGATTCGCTTCCGGTCTTGAAAGCCGCGAGAACATCGTCGTTCTCCATACTTGCGGCAAGGCGCTTGGTAGTAGCGGCGCGCTGATCGGCGGCCGTGCGGTGCTATGCGACTATCTCGTCAACCGGGCACGCGGTTTCATCTACTCGACCGCGCCATCGCCGCTGATGGCTGCCGGCGTACGCGAGGCGTTGAAGGTTCTTGCCGACGAACCCGAGCGCCGGGCCTCTCTGGAAGCATTGCAGACATTCGCCAACGCAGAACTTGCTGCCGCACTTGGCGCCGACGGTAGCGGCTCGCAGATCCTGCCGGTTCCAATCGGCGATAACGCCCTATCGATGCGGATCGCAGCGCGGATGCGCGACGAAGGCTTCGACATCCGCGCGATCCGGCCGCCGACCGTACCCGAAGGCACGGCGAGGCTCAGAATTGCCATCACCTTGAACGTAGACAAGGCGACGATATCGCACATGTTCGCGCGCCTCGCCGCCGTCATCGCGGAGGAAAAGTCGTGACGCTAAGGTTTGTGGTCACTGGAACCGACACGGGGATCGGCAAGACCGTTTTCTCGGCGGCCCTGACCGATGCGCTCGGCGCTTATTATTGGAAGCCGATCCAAGCCGGTCTCGAAGACGAAACGGACAGTGAGACGGTGCAGCGGCTCGGTCGGATCCCGCCTGCGCGCATCATGCCGGAAGCCTACCGGCTGCGGACA
Source organism: Rhizobium sp. NXC24 (assembly GCF_002944315.1). Classification (NCBI taxonomy): domain Bacteria; kingdom Pseudomonadati; phylum Pseudomonadota; class Alphaproteobacteria; order Hyphomicrobiales; family Rhizobiaceae; genus Rhizobium; species Rhizobium sp. NXC24. The sequence goes on along the minus strand of NZ_CP024314.1, from coordinate 130,832 downwards.
CCGGCTTCGCCGCATCTTGCAGCCAGGATCGACGGGGTCCGGATAGAGGCCGAAGCCCTTATTCCGCCCAGCACCGATGCGCCGCTGATCATCGAAGGCGCAGGTGGATTGCTGGTGCCGCTCACCGAAGAGGCCGTGTTTGCAGAGGTCTTTGCCCGCTGGAAAATACCTGTTGTCCTTTGCGCCCGCACGGGCCTCGGAACCATCAATCACACATTGCTGTCGCTGGAGGCGCTGCGCGCCCGGTCCATTCCAGTTTTCGGCGTCGCTTTCATCGGCGATAAACAGGCGGAAACGGAAAGCATCATCGCAAAGCTGGGGCGGATCCGTTCACTCGGACGGCTTCCAAAACTCGATACGCTCACGCCGGAGCTTCTGCGGCAGGCCTTTAGCGAAAATTTCGACATCGATCTCTTCCGCAAGGAGCCGGTATGACGTCTTCGCCCGTATGGCATCCCTTTACGCAGCACGCGCTCGAGCCGGCGATGAAGCGTATTGCAAAAACCGAAGGTGCCCACCTTGTAGACGAAGATGGCACCGCCATTCTGGATGCGATCTCCTCGTGGTGGGTGATTACCCACGGCCACCGTCATCCCGTGATCATGGATGCGATCCGACGAGCCTGCGAAACCTACGACCAGATCATCTTCGCCGAATATTCCCATGAACCGGCCGAAGAGCTGGCCAGAGGCTTGATCGAGATCGCACCCGCTGGGCTCAAGCACGTCTTCTATTCCGACAGCGGCTCCACCGCGGTCGAGGTGGCGTTGAAGATGGCGCTCGGCTTTTTCCATAACACGCAAAAGCCGCGCAGCCGCATCGTGGTGATGGAGCACAGCTATCACGGCGATACGATCGGTACGATGTCCGTCGGAGAGCGCGGCGTGTTCAACGCCGCTTACGAGCCGCTGCTTTTCGAGGTCAACAGACTGCCCTTTCCGACGATCGGCGAGGAGCAGGCCACGCTCGATGCGTTCGAGGATGCCTGCCGGTCAGGCGAGGTGGCGGCGCTTCTCATCGAACCGCTCATTCTCGGAGCGGGTGGGATGAAAATCTATCGAGCCTCACTGCTCAGCGAGCTGAAGCGCATCGCCGAGCGATACGGCGCTCTGATGATCGCCGACGAGGTGATGACCGGCTGGGGCCGGACGGGCAGCCTGTTTGCCTGCGAGCAGGCATCTATAACCCCTGATATACTCTGCACATCCAAGGGTTTGACGGGCGGCGCGCTGCCGCTGGCGGCAACGCTCTGCACCCGCGAGATATTCGATGCCCATCTCTCGGCGGACCGGCGCAAGACCTTCTTCCATTCCAGTTCCTATACCGCCAACCCTATCGCCTGCGCGGCAGCGGTGGCCAACCTGAATATCTGGAGGACGGAACCTGTGGGTGAGCGCATCGCCAAGCTCGTAGAGCGCCAAAGCGCGGGGCTTTCCCGCTTTCAAGGTGATCCACGGTTTGACAATATTCGCCAGAGCGGCACGATCGCCGCTCTCGATCTCGTCGTGCCGGAAGGCGGATACCTCTCGGAGGTCTGGCCTCGCCTTCGCGCCTTCTTCCGCGAGCGACGTCTGTTGATCCGTCCGCTCGGCAACGTCATCTATCTGATGCCACCTTACTGCATTACCGCCGCTGACCTTGACCGGTCCTATGACGCCATCGATGAAGCGGCAGGCCTTCTTGCGGCTGGGCGGCTATGAGGGAGGCGCGCTCATCTTCTCTCGCGGGCGTCGGCCATGCCGTGCCCGATCGGCGCGTCGAAAATGCCGAGATTGAAGCGAGACTCGGCCTGGAACCCGGCTGGATCGAGCGCCGGACCGGCATCCGCGCGCGCCACTGGGTTGACGATGCTGAGACGCTGAGCGGACTTGCCGCAAAGGCCGGCGAAACTGCCCTCGGCGACTGCGGCATCGCGCGTGACGACATTGCTTTGACCCTGCTCGCCACGTCGACACCCGATCATCTGCTGCCACCCTCTGCCCCCCTGCTCGCGCATCGCCTCGGCCTTCGAAATAGCGGCGCGATCGATCTGGCCGGCGCATGTTCCGGCCTCCTCTACGCGCTGACGCTTGCCGACGGCTTTGTCCGCACGCAGGGGCGGCCGGTCCTGGTGGTGGCGGCCAATATTCTCAGCCGGCGGATCAATCCGGCCGAACGGGCTAGCGCCGTTCTCTTCGCGGACGCTGCCGGCGCCGTCGTCTTGGCGCCGTCAGGCGATACGGAGAAGGGCATTCTTGGCGTGGATCTCGCCTCAGACGGAAGCCGCTACGATCTGATCTCCATTCCGGCCGGCGGCAGCAACAGGCCCTTCGCACCGGGCATGGCGACGGAGGATTTCCTGATGACGATGCGTGACGGCCGCGAAATGTTTACCCAAGCGGTGGACATGATGGCGACCAGCAGCGCCCGCGCGCTTGCTGCTTCCGATCTGGATGCGGCAGCGATCGACCGCTTCGTGCCACATCAGGCCAATGCCCGCATTTTCGATGCCGTTACCGACAGGCTCGGCATCGATCCGGCAAAAACTGTGCGGACGATCGAAACCTACGGAAATTCGTCGGCGGCGACGATCGCTCTTTCCCTGTCGGTCTCACATCGAGCCAGGCCGTTCGTTTCGGGGGAAAAGCTGCTACTGACAGCCGCGGGCGCAGGCCTGACGGGAGGTGCCGTCGTTTTCGGCATATAATCCAGCGGCGGCGAGCAGCCTATTTGGGCGTGGATCCCCGACGCCGCTCGGCGGCCTGCATCATCTCAATAAACCGCCGCACCTTGGCGGGACGGAAACGAGCCATCGGCAGCACGGCATGGATCCCGCCGGCGGGCAAGGTCCAGTCAGGCAGCAACCGGCTCAAACGCCCGGCTGCGATATCGTCGACGACCATGTAGTCAGGAAAGACGGAAACACCAATACCAGCCTTCACGCAGGCATAGGCCGATGGCGTCTTGTCGGTGCGCACGGCCGAATTCGTCTCGACGATCTCGGAGGAATGGCCCTCGCGAGAAAACATCCAACGTAAAGGCTGGCGCAGGACCGCGTTCTCGATCCAGGGAAGCGCCGCTACATCGGCCGGCTTCGAGACCTTGGGAAAACTCGCCGCCAACTTTGGCGTTGCCACCAGATACTGCTGGAACGTGCCCAGGCGTCGGGCCTTATTGCTCATATCCGTCAGCCAGCCAACCCGGATCGCCAGGTCCAACTGCCCATTGGCGAGATCGATGACATTGTCATCGAATATGAGATCGACGCGCATCTGCGGAAACCGCTCCCGGTAGGTGGCGACCACGGGCGCTACGACTGCCTCACCGTAATCCAAGGGTGCCGTCAGCGTCAGCGTGCCGGTGGGTTCGATGGCGTGAAGCGACATTTCTCCATAAGCGGCTTCCGCTTCCCGCAGAATGATGGCGCACCGGTCATAGAACACTCGCCCCTCTTCCGTCGCATGCAGCCGCCGGGTCGTTCGCATCAGCAACGACACGCCAAGCTCATCCTCCAGACGTGCCACCTGATGGCTGACCACGGCCTTGGCGACGCCAAGCCGTTCAGCAGCGGCGGTGAATGATCCGGTTTCCACCACGGATGTGAAGAAGATCAACCTGTTGAGATTAAGGAGTTCGCTCATGCTATTGTCTGATCTGTTCGTACAGTCTGTATGATTGACCGATATTTCCTTACACCGCAACCGCTGAGATGATCGGCCCCGTCAACGGAGGACTACGATCCATGCAGGAATTCTCTGCCGTCTATCTCTTCGATCCCCTATGTGGCTGGTGCTATGGTGCGAGCCTGGTGATCGAGCGGTTGCATCTGGCGGGTGTCGAGCTCGAGCTCCTGCCGACGGGCTTGTTCACGGGTGGGGGTGCCCGTGAGATGGATGCATCATTGGCAGCCTATGCCTGGTCCAACGATCAACGGATCGAACGCTTGAGCGGCCAGCCCTTTTCTGAGGACTATCGATCGAAGGTCTTGAACAGGCCGGGCTCGCTGTTCGACTCGGGTCCGGCGACACTGGCAATCACGGCGGCTGGCCTTGCGGACCACCGCAGGCGCCTCGACGCGCTGCGTCTCATCCAGCATGCCCGCTATGTGAAGGGATTGGACATCACCAGCGTGCCGGTTCTGGCAGGCTTGTTCGAATCCGAAGGATTGAGCGAAGCCGCCCGTCTCTTGACCGAAGGCTCGGTCGAATTGCTCGACGCCAATCGGCAACTCATTGCCCAAGGCCAGGACCTCTTTCGTCAACATGGCGCCAACGGCGTCCCAGCCCTCGTCGTCGAAGGAAACGGACACCAGCGTCTGCTGAACGCCAGTGCCCTCTTCGGCAGCTATGACAACCTCATGGCGCATCTCCAAGCCGCTTGATCTTACTAACCACAAAGGAACCTGTATGTTTACCAGACGCGATGCACTCAAACTTTCCTTGGCCGCCGGCGCCATTTCGCTTGTCCCCCTCAGCGTTTCCCGGGCCGCAAGCTCGAAGATCAAGTGGCAATATTTTCAGGCGTCCGAGACCGGGTTCCGCCGCACGCCGGTGTTGCTCACCGGCAAGAAGGAAGCCATTCTCATCGACGGCGGCTTCACGCTTTCGGATGGCCGCGCCGTCGCGGACGCCATCAAGGCGACCGGCAAGCATCTGAGCACCATCTATGTCAGTTGCAACGATCCCGATTACTATTTCAGCCTCCGGCCGATCGTCGAAGCCTTCCCGGATGCCAAGGTCATCGCAAAGCCCGTCACCGTCGCGGCCATCCATGCCAATGTCGAAGGCAAGCTCGCGGTCTGGGGACCGCAACTGAAGGAAAACGGTCCGCAAAAGCTGTCGGACGTCGTCATTCCTACTGCGTCGGATCTGAGTGCGCTCGAACTTGACGGCGAGAAGATCGAAATCGTCGAAGTCCCTGACATGCACGATCGCCGCTATCTCTGGGTCCCTTCCATCAAGGCCGTGTTCGGGGGTGTGCTGATTTCCTCCGGGATCCACGTCTGGGTCGCCGACGAAGGCACGCCTGAAAAGCGGGAAGCCTGGATCAAGGCGCTCGACGCATTGGCGGCCCGTAAGCCGAAGATCGTGGTCCCCGCTCATCAGGCCGAGGGTGCTCCGCAAGGTCTCGATGCCGTCAAGTTTACGCGCGACTATCTTGTCGCCTTCCATGAAGAGGAAGTGAAGGCCAAGGACAGTGCGGCTTTGATCGCCGCAATGACCAAGCGTTATCCCCATCTGGGCGACGCCAGCTCGCTCGAATTGGGCGCCAAGGTCGCAAAGGGCGAGATGAAGTGGGGGTAGGCCTCGCTGTGTAACCTTGCCCCGATCAGTCCGGGTTTTTTCTTAGGAAAACTTCCGGGCTGACTTTGGTCAAAGTCCTTTGTCATTCACTTCTCAGGAGTCGAGGAATGACGGTGGACTCCAATCTGTTGCGCGCTGTCGGGCACCAACCCAATGCCCGACAGCATCTTTCCTGCGTGAACCTTAGAGTTTGATCCAAGCAGTCTTGAGATCGACGTATTTATCGAGCGCATGCAAAGACTTATCGTGACCGTTGCCTGACTGCTTGACGCCACCGAGGGGTACGGTGTTGTCAGCCCCGCCGTAGGTATTCACATGCACCACGCCGGCGCGGATGTTGCGGATCATGCGGTGCGCTCGCGAAAGGTTCGAGGTCCATACCGCCGAGGCGAGACCATAATCGGTGGCGTTGGCAATCTCCAAAGCTTCGGCCTCGCTCTCAAAGGGTATGATCGACAGAATGGGGCCGAAGACCTCCTCCCTCGCCAGCGTCATGTCGGGTCTGATATCGAAGATGGTGGGCTGCATGTAGAAGCCGCCCGTCTCCCCCAGAATGCGCTTGCCGCCCGTGCGCAAAAAAGCTCCTTCGACGAGAGCTTGCTCGACATAGCCAAGATCTTTGCCGAGCTGCGCTTCGCTGGAAACCGCGCCGATCTCGGTAGAGAACTGCAGAGGATCGCCGACCTTCATCGTCTCCGCGACCCCTACGAGTTTCTCTGCAAACGCCTGATGGATCGATTTCTCCACAAGCAGCCGCGATCCCGCGACGCAAACCTGCCCCGCATTTCGGAATATCCCATAGGCCGAGACCTTGGCCGCTTCATCCATATCCGGCACATCCGCAAAGACGATGTTCGGAGATTTGCCGCCGAGTTCGAGATAGACCCTCTTCAGGTTTGAACGCGCGGAATACTCCAAGAGACGCCTCCCGATCGAGCCGGAACCGGTGAAGGCGAGCACGTCGATATCCATGTGCAGCCCCAGGGCCTCGCCGCAGACCGCGCCGCGCCCGGTGACGACATTGAACACGCCTTCTGGCAATCCAGCTTCGGCGCAAATTTCGGCAAGCTTGAGCAGCGTCAGCGATGCGCCTTCGGCGGGCTTCAGCACGACGGAATTGCCGGCAGCGAGTGCGGGGGCGATCTTCCAGGCGCCGATCATCATCGGGAAATTCCACGGCACGATGGCAGCGACGACGCCGATCGGCTCGCGATGAACGAGACCCAGAATATTCTCCGCCGTCGGAGCGATTTCGCCATAAACCTTGTCGATCGCCTCGGCATAATAACGGAAGGTGCCTGCGGCACTGCCGGGCTCGGCCTTCAGCGCCATCGAGATTTCCGTGCCGTTATCGCGCACGCCGAGTACGGCGAGGTCAAGCGCATTCTTTTCGATCAGCTCGGCAATCTTCAGCAGCACCTTCTTGCGTTCCGCCGGCGCCGCCTTCGACCAGCTACCCTTTTCGAAAGCATGCCGTGCAGCCTTGACCGCAAGATCGACATCCTCCTTACCGGCATCGGCGATGGTGGTCAGCCTCGTTCCATCGATCGGGGAAATGACATCCATCGTGGCGCTGCTGACCGGCTGGCGCCATGCGCCGCCGATGAACAATGCCTGCGGGGAAACGGATAGTGTCCGGAGCTGGTCGATCTTGTCTTGCATCTCATTGTCTCACAAAGAGGGTGGCGGGTTTCCCCGCCACCGCGATTGGAACTGCTTCAGGCTTCCTGGCCGGCACCAAGGCGGGCATAGCCTGCCGCATCCGAAGACTTCAGACGCGCCGCGGCGATGAATCCGATGATCGCCGCGATCAGCACCAGACCTGGCAGCAACACGGCAAGTACGCCGTTGGCACCGGCGATCGCACCGAAATTCGCCGAGATGTAGTAGACGAGCGCCAGAAGGATCAGCCCCGTCACGATCGGCAGCACCTTGATGACAAGCACATTGCGCTCAAGCCCCGGATTACGGCTGAAGAACACCACGATCGAGAAGGCCGTGAACGCCATCAGCAGGATGATTGCAAGCGTGGCGACATTGGTGAGCCAGGAGAAGAGTGCCAGCACCGGATCCTGACCCGTCGCTGCAAAGAGTGCGACGACGAGCACGGCAATGACGGTCTGGATGATCGAGCCGCCATGCGGGCTCTGGAAGACCGGATGCGTGACCCCGACCGACTTCGGCAGCAGACCCTCGCGACCGGCGACATACATGTAACGCGCCACGCCATTGTGGAAGGCGAGAATGCCGGCAAACAGGCTGGTGATGAAGAGAACGCTCATCACGACGGTGATCCAGTGACCGACATAGCGCTCGGCAAGGCCGAAGAGGAACGTGGTCGGATCGGCAAGACCCTGTAACGCCGGAACCAGCTTGTCGACGCCTGCGCCATCCACCATCAGCCATGAAGTCAGCATATAGAAGAGACCGATAATGAGAACGGAGATATAGGTTGCGCGCGGCACGGTCTTTTCCGGCTCACGGGCCTCTTCGCTGTAAATAGTCGTCGCTTCAAAGCCGATGAAGGCGGCAAAGCAGAACAAGAGGCCGATGGCCGGAGTTCCGCTCCAGAAGGCCGTCGGCGTAAACGACGCAGCCGAAAGGCCGGCGTCGCCGCCCTTGACGAAGATCGCGGCGTCGATGACGAGGACGACGAGATATTCGAGAATGACGAGCACCGTCAGCACCTTGGCCGATAGATCGACGCGGCGGTAGCCAAAAACGGCGACGAAGGCGATACCGACGAAGCTCCAGACCCACCAGGGAAGGTCAAGGCCGAGCTGCTCGGCAAAGAAACCCTTGGTCGCTGCGCCGAAAAGGCCGAGAACGCCGACCTGCATGGCATTATAAGCGAGAATGGCGATCAGCGCGGCCGCGCCGCCCATGAGGCCGCCAAGACCCTGGGCCGTATAGGCATAAAAGGCGCCGGCATTGCGGATATGGCGCGCCATGGCGACGTAACCAACAGCAAACAGCAGCAGAATGCCTGTCACCAGTAGGAAGGTGAGCGGTATCCCCGGCCCGTTGCCAAGCATCATCGAAAGCGGCACGCCGCCAGCAACGGCGGTCAGCGGCGCTGCGGCCGAAACCACCAGAAAGGTGACGGCACCTACGCCGAGACTGTTTTTGCGCAACTGGTTTTCAGCCGCGCCCTGCGAATTTTGCGTATTCATCTTCGTTCGTTCCCCTTGTTGAGAATATCCGATCATCGCTGCGATTGCGCGCAGGCGACCTCCACCAGAACCGGACTGACGAGCGGGGTTTGGGCTTTTGTTGATTTTGCCGCCGTCAGCGCTTATGGTTCATTATTTGAACCGCAGCTTCAAATATAGACTTGCAAACATTCCCGGCCTCTGTCAAGTTATTTCGCATGTTAAGTATCTTGGGTCGCTGCTATCGTGCCGCGGCGCAAGGTCGGCGACCTGATTTGAGGGAAAGCTTCGGCCGGACACAGGAAATCAGAACCCGACCACCCAAGAGGAGGAACGATGAGCACGATCGGAAAGGCGCTTTCATTGCTGGATACCCTGTCACGGCTGGACAAGGAGGCGGGCCTGACCGACATCGCCCGCCTGTGCGCGCTGGACAAGGCAACAGCGCGACGCTTTCTGGTGGAGCTGGAAAGGCACGGCTTCGTGGAGCAGGATCAGGATACGCGCCGCTATCGCATCGGCCCGGCGCCGGTTCGCCTCGCACGCATTCGCGAAGCACGCTTTCCTTTTCTGCGGGTCGCCATCCCGTTCATCAAGTCGCTCGCCGAAACATCGACTGAGACGGTGCATCTTTCGGAATTTTCGGGAGGACGGCTTTCGACCATCCATGTGGAGGATTCGCCCCGCGCCCACCGCATCATCATCGATGTCGGCAGCCTCCTGCCCTTTCATGCCACGGCGTCCGGTCTTGCCTTTCTGGCCTTCTCTCCACGCTCAGAGATCGACGCGGCTCTCCAAAAGCCGCTCGAGAAATTTACGGACCATACCATCGTCGATCCCCTGCTGGTGCGTGGGATGCTCGATGAGACGGCAGCACGCGGCTTTTCCATCAGTCATCAGGGTTTAGAGGCCGGCGTCATCAGCGCGGCCGCGCCGGTCCGCACGCCCAATGGCCATCCCATCGGCTGCGTGGCGGTCGCCGCCCCGCTCTCACGCACGACGAAGGTAGCCATCCACGAATTTGGCGCGCAGGCAGTCGCTGCGGCCAATGCGATCTCAGAAAAATATTACGGGTCGGAAAGACCCATGGGAACCATTGCAAAAATCAGGAGGACAGATTGATGAGCCCGGAGGCTCCCTCGCCAAAGATACTCGTCATCGGAACCGGTGACACCAAATGTGACGAACTGCAATTCATGGCGTCCGTCATCGCGGAAGCCGGCGGCCAGCCAATCATGGTCGATGTCAGCATTCTCGGCGATCCGCCCTATAGTCCCGATTATTCCAAGCATGACGTCGCCAAGGCCGCTGAAACTACAATCGCGGCAATCGCCGAAAGCGGCGATGAAAACAGCGCCATGGCAGCCATGGCAAAGGGCGCGGCAGCACTGACCGGGCGCCTTCACGAAGACGGATTGGTCGACGGCGTCATCGTGCTCGGCGGCTCCATGGGGACGGATCTGGCGCTCGACGTCGCCGCCGTCCTGCCGCTCGGCGTCCCGAAATTCGTGGTTTCGACCATCGCCTATTCTCACCTTATACCGCCCGAACGCATTGCGCCCGACCTGATGATGATCCTGTGGGCCGGCGGTCTCTACGGCCTCAACAGCATCTGCCGCTCTGTCCTCTCGCAAGCCTGCGGCGCGGTCGTCGGTGCGGCAAAACACGGAAGCAGACCCGATCGCAAACGGCCGCTCGTCGGCATGACCTCGCTCGGCTCGTCCTGCCTGAAATATATGAAATATCTGCGGCCTGAGCTGGAAAAGCGCGGCTATGACGTCGCCGTATTCCATGCCACCGGCATGGGTGGACGCGCCTATGAAGCCATCGCTTCCCAGGGCGACTTTGCCGCCGTTTTCGATTTCTGCATTCAGGAAGTCAGCAACCATCACTACGGCACTGTCGTCACCTCCGGGCCGGACAGGCTGGAAAATGCCGGACGCGCCGGCATTCCGCAGATCGTCGCCCCCGGCGCTGTCGACATGGTCGATCTTCAGGCGTGGCAGGCCCTGCCGGAGATTTTTGCCGATCGTCCCTATCACGCCCACAACCGGCTGATCGGATCGGTGACCACGTCGCCAGAGGGCAGACGGGAAGTCGCCCGATTGATCGGGGAAAAACTGAAACGCGCCGAAGCAAAGGTCGCCTTCCTCCTGCCGACCGAAGGGCTGCAGGAATGGGACAAGCCGGATGAGCCGCTGCATGATCCGGAGGGCCTGGACGCCTTCCTCGATGAGATGCGCCGCGCCGTACCGTCTTCTGTCACCCTGCAGGAGGTCGATGCCCATATCAACGCGCCGGCCTTTTCGGCGGCAGCACTCGCCATCTTCGACCAATGGGTCGCCGAGGGCGTCATTCCGGAGGGACGGCCATGACACAAGACCGCGCGCTTATCCTCGACTTCGGCGGCGTCGTTACCCGCACCCTGTTCGAAACGCATGACATTACCGAACGCACGCTCGACCTTCCCAAGGGATCGCTGACCTGGCTCGGGCCATTCGATACGACCACGGACGCGCTCTGGGTTGCGATGCAGAACCGCGAAATCACCGAACGCGACTATTGGCTCAGGCGCGCCGGCGAAGTCGGCAAGCTAGTCGGCGAAAACTGGACGGATATGCAGACCTTCGTACGCCGCGCGCGCGGCGCCGAGCCGGAGCTTGTTCTGCGCCCGGAAGCGCGCGACGCCATCCTGCGTGCGAAGGAGGCAGGTCTCAAGCTGGCAATCCTGTCAAACGAGCTCGACCTCTTCTACGGCGTCGAATTCCGCCAGCGCTTTCCGCTGATTGAGCTCTTCGACGTCATTGTCGATGCCACTTACACCAAGATCCTCAAGCCCGATCCGCGCGCCTATGAGCTCGTTCTTGCCGAGCTCGATTTGCCGCGCGAGGCCTGCGTCTTCGTCGACGATCAGAGGAAAAACATCGAAGGCGCCGAAGCCGTGAACCTGCCTCACGTGCATTTCGACGTGACCCGGCCCGCTGAAAGCTATGCCCGCGCACTTGCCATGCTGGGGCTCTGAACCAAGAGGAATCGACATGCGTGAAACCAATTTCATCATCGAAAACAACGCCCGCCACCTCTGGCATCCGATGGCCCACCCTGCGGAAATGCAGGCCAACCCGCCGCGCATCATCAATGCCGGCGAAGGCGTCGAAATCGTCGATATTCAGGGCAGGAAGGTGCTGGACGCAGTCGGCGGCCTCTGGAACGTCAATCTCGGCTATTCTTGCGAGCCAGTGAAGAAGGCAATCCGCGACCAGCTTGACGAGCTGCCCTATTATTCGACCTTCCGCGGCACGACGAACTCGCCGCTGATCGAACTCTCCTATGAGCTTGCCGAATGGTTCAAGCAGGATGGCCTGAGCCGCTCCTTCTTCACCTCGGGCGGCTCGGATTCGGTCGAGACCTGCCTGCGACTGGCGCGCCAATACCACAAGATCAACGGCGAGCCGGAGCGCACCAAGTTCGTTGCGCTGAAGAAGGGTTATCACGGAACGCATTTCGGCGGCGCCTCGGTCAACGGCAACCAGAACTTCCGCCGCAACTACGAACCGCTGCTTCCGGGCGTCATCCACCTGCCCGCCCCCTTCACCTACCGCAACCCCTTCAACACCACCGACGGCGCGGAGATTGCGGCTGCGATCGGCAGGCTCTTCGAGGATGAAATCGCCTTCCAGGGCGCCGATACCATCGCGGCGCTGATCGTTGAGCCGGTGCTCGGCGCCGGCGGCGTCATCGTCCCGCACGAGACCTTCCTACCGCTGATGCGCGAGATCTGCGATCGACACGGCATCCTGCTGATCGCCGACGAGGTCATTACCGCTTTCGGCCGCACCGGCGCCTGGTCTGGATCGCGTCTCTGGGGCGTGCAGCCGGATCTGATGTCGACGGCAAAGGCCATCACCAATGGCTATTTCCCTTTCGGCGCCGTGATGATCGCGGACAAGGTGGTACAGGTCTTCGAAAGCAATAAGAGCCCGGTCGGCAGCATCGGCCACGGCTACACCTATTCCGGCCACCCGGTCGGTGCCGCCGCAGCCCTTGCCACATTGAAGGAAACCAGGCGCCTCAACGTCGCCGCCAATGCCGCGGCACGTGGCGAAGAGCTGCTGGCCGGGCTAAAGAGGCTGCAGGACAAGCATGAGCTAGTGGGCGACGTGCGCGGCAAGGGCCTGATGTGTGCCCTCGAGCTCGTCAGCGACCGGAAGAAGAAGAGCAGTGCCGCCAAAGACGTCATCCAGAAGGTTCAGGACGCAACCTATGACGCCGGCGTTCTGATCCGCACCTCGGGCGCCAACGTCATCATGTCGCCGCCGCTCATCGTTACGGCGGAGAATGTTCAGACCATCCTGACCGCGCTCGACGCAGGTCTTGCCGCGGCGAGGGGCTGATCATGTCCGATAACGCAGCCCTGATCGCGCGTCGCGAACGGCTTTTAGGCCGGAACATGTCGCTCTTCTACGACGACCCTGTGCATCTCGTGCGCGGGGAAGGCGTCTGGCTTTGGGACGCCGATGGCCGCAAGTATCTCGATTGCTACAACAATGTGCCGCATGTCGGCCATTGCCATCCCCACGTAGTCGAGGCGATCACGCGGCAGGCCTCGATGCTGAACACGCATACGCGCTACCTGCATGAAGGCATTCTCGATTATGTCGAGCGGCTGACCGCCACTTTCGACGAGAGCCTGAATGCTGCGATCCTGACCTGCACGGGCAGCGAAGCGAACGATGTGGCGCTGCGCATGGCCCAGGCCGTTACCGGCAAGACGGGCGTCATCGCCACGAACCATACTTATCACGGCAACACGACTGCCGTGTCTCAGCTATCGACCCGCATGCCGCCGGTCGGCGGCTTCGGCGGTCATGTCCGGCATGTGCCGGCGCCGGACGGCTATCGTCCGCTCGGCGGAGAAGGCGGCAATGCCTTCGCGACGGCCTTCGCGGCCGAGGTCGAGAAGGCGATCGCCTCGCTTCAGGACAGCCCACACGGCTTTTCGGCCATCATCATCGATCCGTTCTTCGCCAATGAAGGTTTTCCGGACCTACCGCCAGGCTTTCTGGACAAGACGGTCGCAGCCGTACGCAAGGCCGGCGGTCTTGTTATTACCGACGAGGTGCAACCCGGTTTCGGCCGCACCGGCTCGCATATGTGGGGCCATCAGCACGCCGGCATCGTTCCCGACATCGTGACGCTCGGCAAGCCGATGGCCAACGGCCATCCGGTCGGCGGCGTCATTGCCAATGTCGATACGATAAATGCCTTCCGCAAAGCGTTCCGCTACTTCAACACCTTCGGCGGCAATCCAGTCTCCTGTGCGGCGGCAATGGCCGTGCTTGATGTCATCGAGGACGAGAACCTCATCGAGAATGCCCGCAATGTCGGCGAATATACGCGCGATGCCTTCAAGCAGCTCGCGCAGAAGTATTCGATCATCGGCGACGTGCGCGGCAGCGGTCTCTTCATGGGCACCGAATTCGTGCTGGACAGGCAGACGAAGGAGCCGGCCGTCGCTGAGGCGACCCGGATCGTCAACGCCATGCGTGAACGCGGTGTGCTGATGGGCAAAATCGGCATTCACCAATGCGCTACCAAGATCCGCCCGCCCATGCCGTTTTCGAAGGACAATGCCGACTTCATGTTGTCGATCTTCGATGACGTGCTGGCAGGCCTGTGAGCTGCCCCATGGCCGAACACGACTTTGCCGCGCCTGCGGATGATCTCTGTGCAAGAGCCAAGGAAGCGCTCGTCCATTGGGGACTGGCGGACCAAACGCCGGAACTGCTGAAATTCCGCGAGAATGCGGTATTCAGGATCCGGATGGCCGATGGCACACCCGCGGTCTTGCGGCTACATCGTCCCGGTTATCATGACGACCGCGCTCTCGCCTCCGAACTGCAATGGATGGCGGCTTTGAAGGCCGGCGGACTACGCGTGCCAGCCCCGATCCCGACCATTGATGGGCGCAATCTGGTGACCCTGGCCGCTACGCCGTACTTTTTCACCCGGCAGGCCGATATCGTAAGCTGGATGGATGGCGAAGAGCTGGGCCGTTCCGGCACGCCGCTTCACCACTCGCGTCTGCGCCTTGAAGCGATCTTCGGCCATCTCGGCGAGGCAATGGCTGAGCTTCACAATATCTCCGACCGCTGGACACCACCGCCGTCGTTTGTGCGGCCTGCATGGGATTTCGACGGTTTACTCGGGGAAAGCCCCCTCTGGGGGCGTTTCTGGGATTGTCCCGGGCTGGCGCCAGAGGCGGCAAATCGGCTTGCCACGCTCCGGCCGCTACTCGTCGACAGCCTGAGATCGGCGGCAATATCCAGCCTCGATTACGGACTTATCCATGCGGATCTCGTCCGCGAAAATGTTCTTGTGGGTCCCGATCATGTCGAGCTGATCGATTTCGATGATGCCGGCTACGGCTGGCGCATGTTCGATATCGCCACGGCACTTCTCAGGAACCGGCGGGAGCCGGATTTCGGGCTGATCAGCGCATCGCTTATCGAGGGATATCGCAGACGACGGCCACTGTCGGATGCGGCGCTCGAAGCCCTTCCCCTCTTTCTGCTGCTGCGGAGCCTTACCTATATTGGCTGGGCCAGCAGCCGCGTGACCGCATCGGAAGCGAAGGAGCGTCTGGCGCGCTATGTTGCAGAGTCCTTGGAGCTTGCCGAGGGGCTCTCCCAGCGGTGACAGGCTCGATCATCAGGTAACGGGCTGAAGGTCTGCGACCCTCAGGTCCCCGACGGGCCGGTCTCCGGCTGCAGATGTCGCCGACGCCAGGCGGCCGGCGCTTCGCCGGTGCGTTTTCGGAAGAAACGGGAGAAATAAGCGGGATCCTCGAACCCGACCTCGCGGCCGATATCCTCGACCGGTCGGATGGTAAATTTCAACAATCGCTTGGCCTCAAGCAGCCTTCGATCAAGCAGCGTTTCCTTGACGGTATGCCCGAAAACTTCACGCGCCGCCTTGTCGAGCAAATGTGGCGTCGTCGCCAGCAGATCGACATAGCGCCCGACCGGCCAATCCTTCTTGTAGTGCTGGTCAATAGCCCGGCGCAGTGCCATTCCCAAGGCCACGGTCGGTGACGCCGTATCGAGGCCGCCCGCTCCGCCGAGGCGTGCCATCAGCGACAGCACGACCGACACTAAACTGACAAGCACCTTCTCGCTGGCACTTGCACCGGCGCGGTATTCATCAGCAATCATCGTGAGAAGCAAACCCATCCTTGTCCACGTGGGATCGGCGCTCTCTCCTTTGAGTAGCATCGGCACGTCGAGGCTGAGATCCACCTGGGGAGCCATAGCTCGCAGAAGATCATCGGAGACCGAGACGACAATAGCATCTGACTGTTCGCCGACATCGAAACCGTGCACCACACGGCTCGGCACAAAACTGATGGCCGGAGCCGAAAAATTCCAAGTCTCGTCCTCGATCCGGTAGGTGCCTCCACCCTCGAACCAATAGGTTATTTGCCCCATCAACGGGTGCTGGTGTGGAGCAACATGGCCGAAATGCTCGCTTTTTCGGTCCATGACCGTCTCGACGTGGAGGAAACCGACGTCGAGTTCACGGGCGGGTTCGCCGTAGACGAAGAAGGATGGAATATCATTTCTCGCAACCATGCCGCAAAAAGTACAAGCGAATTGCCCTCTTTGTCCATGGTCCCGCCGGCTCTCCCGATCTAGCTTTTGTCAACATTTCAGGGGAGGAACGCGATATGCGAGCTGAAGACCACCGCGGGGACAGCACCCGTCCATTTACCGGCGCCGAATATCTCGCCAGCCTGCGTGACGGGCGTGAGGTTTATATCAACGGCGAGCGAATTGCCGATGTCACCGCTCATCCGTCGATGCGCAATTCCGCTCGCTCCATCGCGCGGATGTACGACGCCCTGCATGACGAAAAGACGAAGGAGCGTCTGACCTCACCGACCGACACCGGCTCGGGCGGCTACACCCACAAATATTTCCGGGTCGCGAAATCCTCTGCGGAACTCGTCGCCCAGCAGGGCGCCATCGCCGACTGGGCGCGCATGTCCTATGGCTGGATGGGCCGCACCGCCGATTACAAGGCGGCCCTCATGAACACGCTCGGTGCCAATGCCGACTGGTACGGGCCATTCAAGGACAATGCGCGTTCCTGGCATAAGCGGGCGCAGGAATCCGTTCTTTTCATGAACCACGCGATCGTCAATCCGCCGATCGATCGCCACAAGCCCGCCGATGCCGTCAAGGACGTCTTCGTCCATATCACCAAGGAAACCGATGCCGGCATATATGTTTCCGGTGCCAAGGTGGTGGCAACCTCCTCGGCGCTCACCCACTATAATTTTCTCGCCCAAAGCTCGGCGACGGTGACGGAAGACCCTTCATTGTCGGTGATGTTCATCGTGCCGATGAATGCGCCTGGCATAAAGATGTTCTGCCGCGTCTCCTACGAGCAGACTGCCAACACCGTCGGTCAGCCCTTCGACTATCCCCTGTCCTCGCGCTTCGACGAGAACGATGCAATCCTGGTGCTCGACAATGTGTTCGTGCCCTGGGAGGACGTGCTCGTCCTTCGCGATGCCGCCAAGATCCTGTCGTTCCATCCGGCCTCCGGCTTCATGCACGGCTACTGCTTCCAGGGTTGCACGCGCTTTGCCGTCAAGCTCGACTTCCTGGCCGGCCTGCTCGCCAAGGCATTGCGCGCCACCGGCGGCGATGCCTTCCGCGGCAACCAGGCGGCGCTTGGCGAAGTCATCGCGCTTCGCCACATGTTCTGGTCCTTCTCCAATGCTATGGCCTACAATCCGCAGTCCTGGGCGAACGGCGCGGTGCTGCCGAACATGGAAGCCGCCCTTTCCTACCGCACCTTCATGTCGGAGGCCTATCCACGCGTCATCGAAACAGTGCGCAAGGTTGTCGCCTCTGGTCTGATCTATCTTCCCTCCTCGGCCAAGGACTTCGGCAATCCGGAGATCGACCGCTATCTCGCGCAATATGTCCGCGGCTCGAACGATATGGGCCATATCGAACGCATCAAGATCATGAAACTGCTTTGGGACGCGACCGGCACCGAATTCGGTGGACGCCACGCTCTTTACGAACTCAACTACGCCGGCGCGCCGGAGGAGGTCCGGCTGCAGGTGCTGAAGGGCGCGGAGCGCGGCGGGCGTCTCAAGGAGATGGAAGCGCTCGTCGATCGCTGCATGAGCGACTACGACGAAAACGGCTGGACCGGCGATACGTGGTTGCCGCCGATCGACAGAACAATCCTCACCCGCAACGCGGCTGAATGAGGCACGGCCATGGAGGAGCAAGTCTCGAAAATCGAGTTCCGCAATGCGATGGCCAGGGTCTGCGCCCCGGTCAACGTCATCACCACCAACGGACCTGCCGGGCGGGGCGGGTTTACCGCCACGGCGATGTGCAGCGTCACGGATGAACCGCCGACGCTTCTGATCTGCATGAACAGCCGCTCGGCGCAGAGCGGGCTCTTCGTTGAGAACCGTCGTTTCTGCGTCAACGTGCTGACCGGCGAGCACAAGGAACTCGCCGGCTATTTTGCGGGCCAGCAATCCGACATGGAGGCTCGCTATGCGGCCGCCGAGTGGACGGACCTGCGCTCCGGCAACCAGGCGCTCGCCGACGCGATCGTCTCCTTCGACTGCCGGCTGGTCGAGTCGCGCCTCATCGGCACGCACAATATCTTCATTGGCGAAGTGGTTGACATTCGCTCGCGCAAGGATGGTCACGCCTTGCTCTACTTCGATCGTAACTACGTACACGTACCGACGCAGGCCGGCAGCTTCGGGGGCTAAGAGCCGCCGAAGTCTATGCGTCATCCACTCCCGCAATCGTAATCGTCGAAAGCCGCTTGACAGCCGCCCGTATATTTAACATGTTAATTATGAGACGACGACAGGGAGGACCCATGCCACATCTCGCCATAGAATATTCGGCCAATCTAGAGGGGCGCGCCGACATTGGTGCGCTCTGCGAGCTGCTGTTGAAGACGGTTCTGGAAACCGGCCTCTTCGAGGTCGGTGCCGTGCGGGTGCGCGCCTTTCGCGCCGATCACTACGCAATTGCCGACAAGCTGCCCGAGAACGCCTTCGTCGATCTGAACTTCCGCATCGGGAAAGGCCGCACGGACGACGAAAAGAAGCGGGCCGGCGAAGCGATCTTTGCCGCGGCAATCGACGTTCTCGCCCCTCTCTTCGAGACGCCGCATTTCGCCCTCTCGCTGGAAATCCGCGAGATCGACGCGGAGCTGAGTTGGAAGAAGAACGCCATCCATCCGCGGTTACGCGGCAAGTGACACCCCTTCGCGGGACGACGTAACACCAAAGGAATAGACGATGTCCAAACTGCAGGAAAACATCGCGAAGGCCGAAAGCTTTCTCGCCCGGTTCAAGGATCGCGGCGTACTCAACCGCATCAATGGCGAGGATGTGCCGGGTGATGATGGTTCCACCTTCGAGACCATCTCGCCCGTCGATCTGAAGCCGCTCGCCACCGTTGCCCGCGGCAAGGCCGCCGACATCGACCGCGCCGCAAAGGCCGCGAGATCTGCCTTCGCCGAATGGGCTGCCCTGCCGGGCGATGCGCGCAAGAAGCTCCTGCACAAGATTGCCGACGCGATCGTCGCCCGTGCTGAGGAGATCGCCTTCGTCGAATGCATGGATACCGGGCAGTCCCTGAAATTCATGGCCAAGGCCGCCTTGCGCGGCGCGGAAAACTTCCGCTTTTTCGCCGACCGCGCACCAGAAGCCCGGGATGGCAAGTCACTGCGTACCGATAGTCAGGTCAACCTGACGACTAGGACGCCGATCGGCCCGGTCGGCATCATCACGCCCTGGAATACACCTTTTATGCTGTCAACCTGGAAGATCGCGCCGGCGCTCGCCGCCGGCTGCACCATCGTCCATAAGCCGGCCGAATTCTCGCCGCTGACGGCCCGCCTGCTCGTCGAAATCGCCGAAGAGGCCGGCCTGCCGAAGGGTGTCTGGAATCTCGTCAACGGCTTCGGCGAGGATGCCGGTCGCGCACTGACGGAGCATCCGCTGATCAAGGCGATCGGCTTCGTCGGCGAAAGCCGCACCGGCTCGATGATCATGAAGCAGGGCGCCGACACGCTGAAGCGCGTGCATTTCGAGCTCGGCGGCAAGAACCCGGTCATCGTCTTTGCTGATGCCGATCTGGAGCGCGCAGCCGATGCCGCCGTTTTCATGATCTATTCGCTGAACGGCGAGCGCTGCACCTCCTCCTCACGCCTGCTGGTCGAAGAAAGCGTCTACGACAAGTTCACCGCGATCGTCGCCGAGAAGGCCAAGCGCATCAAGGTCGGCCATCCGCTGGACCCAGAAACGGTCGTTGGCCCGCTCATCCATCCCGTGCATGAACAGAAGGTGCTGGAATATATCCAGATCGGCAGATCGGAAGGCGCAACACTTGCGGCCGGCGGCGAGAAACTCAACGGCCCGGGCGGCGGTTGCTACGTCTCGCCCACCCTGTTCACCGGTGCCAACAACCAGATGCGTATCGCCCAGGAAGAGATCTTCGGGCCGGTGCTGACCGCCATCCCCTTCAAGGATGAGTCCGATGCGCTCGCCCTTGCCAACGACGTCCAATATGGCCTGACCGGCTATCTCTGGACGTCGGACGTCACTCGCGCCTTCCGTTTCACCGACCATCTCGAAGCCGGCATGATCTGGGTGAATTCGGAAAATGTGCGCCACCTGCCGACCCCCTTCGGTGGGGTCAAGAGCTCCGGCATCGGCCGCGACGGCGGCGACTGGTCTTTCGATTTCTACATGGAAACCAAGAACATCGCCTTCGCCACCAAGCCGCACGCCATCCAGAAACTCGGCGGCTGAGCCGCCAACACGCATAAAGAGGAGGAACAAATGCCCCTGCCGAAACCCAATCTCTATCCGCCCTTCAACATCGTGCGCCTCAGCCATGTCGAATTCGGCGTCACCAATCTTGCCAAGTCCCGTGCCTTCTATGTCGACACGCTCGGCCTGCAAGTGACGGACGAGACCTCCGACACGATTTACCTGCGGGCAATGGAGGAACGCGGCCACCACTGCATCGTGCTCAAGAAATCCGACAAGGCCGAAGCCCGCGATCTCGGCTTCAAGGTCTTCGGCGACGAGGACCTCGACAAGGCGGCGCATTTCTTCAAGGGCAAGGACCTGCCGGTCGAATGGGTCGAGCGTCCCTACCAGGCGCGGACCTTCCGCACCCGCGACCCCCACGGCATCCCGCTCGAATTCTATTCGAAGATGGATCGCCTGCCGCCGATCCATCAGAAATATGCCCTCTACAAGGGCGTGAAGCCGCTGCGCATCGACCACTTCAACTGCTTTTCGACCAATGTCGACGAGAG
This sequence comes from Rhizobium sp. NXC24, assembly GCF_002944315.1. Taxonomy (NCBI): domain Bacteria; kingdom Pseudomonadati; phylum Pseudomonadota; class Alphaproteobacteria; order Hyphomicrobiales; family Rhizobiaceae; genus Rhizobium; species Rhizobium sp. NXC24. Next base: position 110,014 of record NZ_CP024314.1, on the reverse strand, counting down.
CGTCGCCTTCTATAACGAACTCGGCTTCCGTGTGACCGAATATACCGAGGATGAGGAAACCGGCCGCCTCTGGGCGGCCTGGACGCATCGCAAGGGCGGCGTCCATGATATCGCTTTCACCAACGGCCGTGGCCCGCGCCTGCACCACACCGCCTTCTGGGTGCCGACGCCGCTGAACATCATCGACCTGCTCGACCTGATGGCGACCACCGGCTGGGTTGCCAATATCGAGCGCGGTCCGGGACGTCACGGCATTTCCAACGCCTTCTTCCTCTACATCCTCGATCCGGACGGCCATCGCATCGAGATCTATTGCTCGGACTATCAGACCGTCGATCCCGATCTGGAGCCGATCAAGTGGGACCTCAAGGATCCGCAGCGCCAGACGCTGTGGGGCGCACCCGCTCCCAAATCCTGGTTCGAACATGGCAGTCTGTTCGCCGGTGCTGAAGTAGCCGAGCCTGACTTGAAGGCACAGCCGATTATCGCGCCCTAAGCGTTACCTTTGAGAGCGGGCGAAAACGTCCGTTTCTCATCAACCTTCGCGATGCGAGGAGGCCGTCATGCATTTGAAAGACGCAACATTGTTCCGGCAGGCCGCATTGGTTGGTGGCGACTGGATCGAGGCAGGGGACAACGCAATCAAGGTCGACAATCCGGCGACCGGTGAGATCATCGGCCACGTTCCCAATCTGGGCGCTGCCGAGACCAAAAAGGCGATTGCCGCGGCCGAAGCCGCCCAGAAGGAATGGGCCGCCCGCACCGCCAAGGAACGCTCCGGCATCCTGAGGCGCTGGTTCGAGCTGATGATGGAAAACCAGGATGATCTCGGCCGCATCCTGACGGCCGAACAGGGCAAGCCGCTGCCCGAGGCCAAGGGCGAGATCGCCTATGGCGCCAGCTTCATCGAATGGTTTGCCGAAGAAGCCCGTCGCGTCTATGGCGACATCATTCCCGGCCACCAGAAGGACAAGCGCATTCTGGTGATGAAGCAGCCGATCGGCGTCGTCGCCGCGATCACTCCCTGGAACTTCCCGAATGCGATGATCACCCGCAAGGCCGGTCCTGCCTTTGCCGCCGGCTGCGCCATGGTGTTGAAGCCGGCCTCGCAGACGCCGTTTTCGGCGATCGCGATAGCGGTCCTTGCCGAACGCGCCGGCCTGCCCAAGGGCTTGTTCAGCGTGTTGACCGGCTCGGCCCGCGCCATCGGCGGCGAGATGACGGCAAGCCCGGTCGTGCGCAAGCTCACCTTCACCGGCTCGACCGAAGTCGGCGCCGAGCTTTACAGGCAGAGCGCGCCGACTATCAAGAAACTCGGCCTGGAGCTCGGCGGCAATGCGCCCTTCATCGTCTTTGACGATGCCGATCTCGATGCCGCCGTCGAAGGTGCGTTGATCGCCAAGTTCCGCAACAACGGCCAGACCTGCGTCTGTGCCAACAGGCTCTATGTGCAGGACGGTGTCTATGATGCCTTTGCCGACAAGCTCTCTAAGGCGGTCGGCGCACTGAAGACCGGCAATGGTTTCGACGAAGGCATCAATCTCGGCCCGCTGATCGACGAAGCAGCCCTTGCCAAAGTCGAGGAGCATGTCGCCGATGCGCTTTCCAAGGGCGGCCGCGTCGTTGCCGGCGGTCATCGCCATCCGCTCGGCGGACGCTTTTATGAGGCGACGGTGCTTGCCAATGTTACCCCCGCCATGGCTGTCGCCAAGGAAGAGACCTTCGGACCGGTGGCTCCGCTCTTCCGCTTCAAGGACGAGGCCGATGTCATTGCCCAGGCCAACGACACCGAATTCGGTCTTGCCTCCTATTTCTATGCCAAGGATCTCGCCCGCGTCTTCCGCGTCGCAGAAGCGCTCGAATACGGCATGGTCGGCGTCAATACCGGCTTGATCTCGACGGCCGAAGCGCCTTTCGGCGGCGTCAAACTCTCCGGTCTCGGCCGCGAGGGATCGCGCTACGGCATCGAGGAGTTCACCGAAATCAAATATGTCTGCCTCGGCGGCGTCGTCTGAGGCCAAGGAAGGCCCGAGATAAGCATGACCCATCCCAGCTTTAGTCTCAAGGCGAGGCTGCAGCAATTTGAAAGAGCCGGCTGTTCGCCGTGGAACATTGCGCAGGGGATGGCACAGCGCCGAGACAACGCAGTACCAAATAGGGAATGATATATGGACAGCGAAGAATTCCGTCATTGGTCTCGAAAAGTCGCCGACTGGGGCACCGATTATCGCGCGGGCCTGCGCGAGCGGCCTGTACGGGCGCGGACGAAGCCTGGCGACATCGCGCGGCAAATCGCTGATGCGGCACCGGAAGCGGGCGAGGCCATGGAGGCGATCTTTGCCGATTTCGAGCGCATCATTCCGGATGGCCTGACGCACTGGCAGCATCCTCGCTTCTTCGCCTATTTCCCGGCAAATGCCGCACCAGTCTCGGTAATCGCAGACTATCTCGTCACCTCCATCGCCGCGCAGTGCATGCTGTGGCAGACATCGCCGGCGGCGACGGAGCTTGAAACTCGCGTGGTCGACTGGCTGCGACAAGCTATGGGACTTCCGGATGGTTTTGCCGGTGTCATCCAGGATTCCGCCTCAACTGCGACGCTCGCAGCCGTACTGGTGATGCGCGAAAAAGCTCTCGGCTGGAAGGGCAACAGCGACGGGCTTTCAGCGCACAAGGCCGTACGCGTCTATGCCTCCAAACAGGTGCACACCTCCATTGACCGGGCGATCTGGATAGCGGGCATCGGCGAGGCAAATCTCGTGCGCATCCCCACCAAAGGCCCGCTCAATGGCATGGACCCTGAAGCGCTCGATGCCGCGATCAAGGCCGACCTTGCCGCCGGCCATATTCCGGCCGGCGTCATCGCCTGCACGGGCGGTACCTCTATCGGCGCCTGCGACCCGATCCGCGCCGTTGCGGAAGTCGTGAAGGCGCACGGGCTCTACCTGCATGTCGACGCCGCCTGGGCCGGCTCCGCGATGATTTGCCCGGAGTTCCGCAGGCTTTGGGATGGTGTCGAGGCTGCGGACTCCATCGTCTTCAACCCTCACAAATGGCTCGGTGCCAATTTCGATTGCTCGGTACAGTTCATCCGCAGCCCGGAAGACCAGGTACGCACGCTCGCCATTCAGCCGGAATACCTGAAGACGCATGGTCATGACGGCATCATCGACTACTCCGAATGGTCCGTGCCGCTCGGCCGTCGTTTTCGCGCGCTGAAACTCTGGTTTCTCATGCGCTATCACGGGCTTGAAGGGCTGCGCACAATGATCCGCAACCATGTGGCCTGGTCGGAAGAACTGGCAAAACGACTTGCCGCCGAACCGGATTTCGAACTCGTTAGCGAACCGGTGCTCTCGCTCTTCTCCTTCCGCCACAAAGGCGGTGAGGACGTCGACCGGCACAATATTGCGCTGGTCAACGCCATCAACGACGATGGCCGCATCTATCTCACGCAAACACGCGTCGACGGGCGTATCGCTATTCGCTTCCAGGCAGGCCAGTTCGAGATGACCCGCGATGACGCCGACATGGCCTTCACGGTGATCACCGAGATTGCCCGCAGTTTGACATAGGAGACCATTTTGACCGAACGGCCCCGCCTCGCCAGCTTTTCTCACCACGGCACCTTGAAATATGGTCTCGTCAAGACCGATGGTGTCGTCGACCTCTCTGCCCGCCATGGCGCAACATGGCCGACGCTCCGCGAAGTTATCGAGGCCGGTCGCCTCGCTCAACTCGCCGAGGAAGCCAAAGCGCTGAAGCCGGATTTCGCGTTCGACGACATCCGCTTCGAAATTCCCATTCCGTCGCCGGAAAAGATCATTTGCGTCGGGGTCAACTTCCCCGACCGCAACGAGGAATACAAGGATGGGCAGGCAGCCCCTTCCAACCCCTCCCTCTTCATCCGCTTTCCGCGGTCGTTCACTGGGCACGATCAGCCCTTGATCCGACCGCCGGAAAGCCCGCAGCTAGACTATGAAGGCGAGATCGTCATCGTCATCGGCAAGGGTGGTCGCCGGATCGCCGAAGCCGACGCCTTCTCCCATATCGCGGCCCTGTCGCTCTGCAATGAGGGCACGATCCGCGACTGGGTGCGCCATGCGAAATTCAACGTCACCCAGGGCAAGAACTTCGATCGCACCGGCGCGATCGGGCCCTGGCTGATCCCCTTCACCGATGCAGCACAGCTTGAAGACATCGAGCTTAAGACCCGCGTCAATGGCGAAGTGCGCCAGAGCGACCGCACGAGCCGGATGATCTTCTCCTTCCGCAAGATCATCAACTACATCTCCACCTTCACCACGCTCGTCCCCGGCGACGTCATCGTCACGGGCACGCCGACGGGCGCCGGCGCCCGCTTCGATCCGCCGATCTGGCTGAAACCCGGCGATGTCGTCGAAGTCGAAGCCGATGGCATTGGCATCCTGAAAAACACCATCGCCGACGAGGTGCTCTGATGCTGTCGCATGAAGAAATCCAGGCAGCCGCCGAAAGCCTCGATCAGGCAGAGCGGACCCGTGTCCAGACCGGACTTCTCTCGCTGAAACACCCAGAGATGACTATGGACGACTCCTATGCCGTCCAGAGCGCCTGGGTGCAGAAGAAGATTGCGAGCGGCCGCAAGCCGATCGGCTGGAAGATCGGGCTGACATCGAAGGCGATGCAATATGCCCTCAACATCAACATTCCCGATTCTGGCGTGCTCTTCGACGACATGGTGTTCGAGGATGGTGCGACCGTACCGGCCGATCGCTTCATCCAGCCGCGCATCGAGGCCGAGATCGCCTTCGTGATGAAGGCGCCGCTCAAGGGGCCTGATATCTCGATCTTCGATGTGCTCAACGCTACCGACTACGTGACGCCTGCCCTCGAAATCCTGGATACCCGTATCCTCCGGGTCGATCCGGAGACGAAGAAAGCGCGCACCATCGTCGACACCATCTCCGACAACGCCGCCAATGCCGGCATCGTCACCGGCGGCCGCGCCGTGCGGCCTGGCGAGATCGACATGCGCTGGATGGGCGCGATCGTCAGCCGCAATGCCGAGGTCGAAGAGACCGGCCTTGGCGCCGGCGTGCTTAACCAGCCTGCACGCGGCATCGCTTGGCTTGCCAATCGACTGTCGCAATATGGCGATGGCATCGAGGCCGGCCAGATCGTGCTTGCCGGCTCTTTCATTCGCCCGATCGAGGCGCGGCACGGCGACACGATCAATGCCGATTTCGGTCCCTACGGGTCGGTCAGCCTGTTCTTTGCGTGAAGGAGTGAAGCATGCCGGCGCCCAAGAATCTTTTTAAACAGGCCCTGAAGGAAGGGCGGGCGCAGATCGGTCTCTGGCAGGCGCTTGCCAATGCCTACACCGTCGAGATCTGCGCCGGCGCCGGATACGACTGGCTGCTGCTCGACGCCGAGCATGCGCCGAATGATGTGCCGCTTCTCGTCTCGCAATTGCAGGCGATGAAGGGCACTGCCAGCCATGCGGTGATCCGCCCGCCGATCGGCGAGACCTGGATCATCAAGCAGATGCTCGATATCGGCGCTCAGACCCTGCTGATCCCGATGGTCGACAGCAAGGAGATGGCCGAGACCATGGTCAGGGCAGTGCGATATCCGCCGCATGGCGTGCGCGGTGTCGGTGCAGCGCTTGCCCGTGCCTCCGCCTTTAACCGTATTCCGGACTATCTGCCGACGGCGAATGACGAGATCTGTCTGCTCCTGCAGGTGGAAAACCGCGCCGGGCTTGCCGCGCTCGATGACATCGCCTCGACCGAGGGCGTCGATGGAATCTTCATCGGCCCCGCCGATCTCGCCGCTGATATGGGCTATCTCGGCAAGCCGGGCGCACCTGAAGTGCAGGCAGAAGTCGAAAAGGCGCTTGCGAAGATCCAGTCGCACGGCAAGGCGGCCGGCATTCTGATCGGCGACCTCTCGCTTGCGAAACGCTATCTCGAACTTGGCGCGACCTTCGTCGCGATCGGCAACGACGTCACCCTGCTTGCCAACGCAACCACCAAGCTCCTCGACGACTTCAAGAAGGCGGATGCCGCCAAGCCGCCGGCGGACGCAAAAGTCTACTGATTTCCCGAACCTCCTCGGACATTGCACGTTTGGCTGCTTCCAATCGTGGGAATTCCCCGCGCGGGCTGCATTGTGCACGCTCAGTCAAAACGGACTGCAGAGATGGACGCGACGCCTCCAGACACACCGGTCATCATGATCCGGAAAGCCAGGAGGAGGAAACATGCGTTTCAAGAACAAGACCGCCTTGATCACCGGCGGCGGTACGGGCATCGGAGCGGCGGTCGCGCGCCGCATCCGGCAGGAAGGCGGCAACGTCGCGCTCGTCGGGCGCCGCCCTGAACCGCTTCGCGCCGTTGCCGAAGAGATCGGCGCTGCCGTCGTCACGGCCGATGCGGCCGATAGCGCCGCCATGAAAGCCGCTGTCGAAAAGGTCGTAGAAACCTTCGGAGGCCTCGATATCCTCATTGCCAATGCCGGCGGTCACGGCGTTGGGCCGACGGTCAGCATGTCGGACGAAACATGGGACCTCGCCGTCCGCCTCAATCTCAACACCGCCTTCGTCAGTGCCCGTGAATCCCTGCCGCATCTCATCAGGAGGCGAGGCAACATCGTCGTTCTCGCCTCGATTGCGGGGCTCTTCGCCGGGCCGGATGCGGCGGGCTACGTCACCATGAAGCATGGCTGCATCGGCCTCGCGAAATCTCTGGCCCGCGACTATGGCCGCAAGGGCGTGCGCACCAACAGCGTGTGCCCCGGCTGGGTCACGACAGCCATGGCCGACGAGCAGATGGAATTCATCGTCGAGAAATACAAGCTGAGCAGCATCGAGGAGGCCTACGCGCTCGTCACCAAGGACGTACCGCTTGGCCGACCGGCAACGGCAGAAGACGTCGCCAATGCCGTCTGCTTCCTGGCTTCGTGCGAAGCATCGATGATCAATGGGGCGGTCCTGACCGTCGACGGCGGCGCCGGCACGGTCGACCTGCCGACCTTGGCATTTGCAAAATAACAGGGAGGAGACACTGATGAACCAGAATCCCAAGGACTGGAAAACCTACGACGAATTCGCCTATGGCATCGATACGAACCGTCTGCCTGCAACGGAAGCTCTGACCGGCTCGTCGCACAGGATCTCGTTCGACGACGGCCGCACGCTGGAGCTTGCCTTCGCCAAGAGTGAAGTCAAATGGTCCGACGGCAAGGACGGTGGCACCGATCTATCTGAGGTGATCGAAGTCGCGCCGAAGACCTATTTCGTCGAGATCATCTTTGCCGGTCGCCCCAAGGAGGCCGAGACGCTGATCCTCAACACTGAAACGCGCCGCGCGCTTTCCATCTACTCCATCGTTCGCGATCTCCAGGATTCTGTCGGCGAGCCGCAGGTCGCGCAGATCTTCCGACCCGGTGTCATCGAGGGCGGTGCGGCGAGCGGGCCGGTGCCGCATGAGAGCCGCGATCTGATCGGGCTGAGGGCACATTTCACCTACAGTCCCAACCACGTCTACGAGCACACCTATCTCTCGTCTCAGCGCTATGCCTGGCAATGCCTCGTCGGCGTGCAGCGCGGCCACGGCGATGTCGACCTGACCACCACCTACAAGTTCGACGACAACCTCTACATCTTCACTTTCCGCGAATTCAAGATCGCGGTCGCATCCACTTTCTTCTATAATTTCAATGATATGCGTTCCACAGGCAAATTCCTTGGCATTACCGGCGACGGCCGCATCCAGAACAGCCCGGCCGGCGCCTTCATTCGCAAGGCGTCGATGACCTATTACCTGCCCGGCCAAGAACCTGTGTGAGGACGCCATGCGCAAAGCATTCGATATCGTAAAGGCGCATTACGACGCCAACGACCGCCGCGACGTGGATGGCATGCTCGCCGACATCGCCTCCGATTGCCGCTGGACGGAGATGGATGGCTTTCCCTGCGCCGGCACCTATGTCGGCCCACAGGAAATCTTCAAGAACGTCTTTCAGGCGCTCGGGCAGACCTTCGACGGATACACCTTCACGCTCGAACGTCTTCTCGACGCCGGTGACGAGGTCGTTGCCGTCGGAGGTTATAGCGGCACGAACAAGCAGACCGGAAAGGCCTTCAAAGCCCGTGTCGTGCATGTCTGGGGCGTGGTGGGAGGCAAGATCCGGCGTTTCGAGCAGTTCACGGATACGCTGAGAGTGGCCGAATCCATGCGATGAGGAACAAGGTGGCTCGGCTTTGGCCGGGCCACCTTATCCGTCTAGGACATCCTGGCCTTGCGCCATTGTGACGGCGAAACACCGTAGCGATGGCGGAACGCGCGCGAAAAATGCGCGCTGGAGGAAAAGCCGAGAGCAAAGGCAATCTCGGATATTTCTCCGGCATAGCCGTCGGCGTCCTGCAACTGTGCCGCAGCTTTCTGCACGCGCAGATCCCAGATGTAATCCGAAGGAGTCAGGCACTCGACCTCGAATGCACGGTAGACGTAACGTACCGAGCAGCCCATGCGGCGCGCGATCATCGTTACCGTCAGATCCGGCCATTCGAGATTGATATCGATGAAATCCTTGATCCGCTGCAGCAGCACACCCAGCGGATTGGCAACCGGCCTAGCCTGTTGCTGATCGGCGCCAATCATGGTGCGCACGAGCTCGATCATGGTCTGGCCGACACTCGAACGCCGAGCCTCGTCAAGATGATCGATCTCATGGAAGGTCGAGTCCATGAGCGCGAGCAAAATTCGGCACATGCCGTCTTGCTCGGCATGGACAGTGAAAGGCTGTGCCAATCGTTCCACGGCCGCATGGGGCAGCGCGTGGCGCGGCAATTGCAACAGCAATTGGCGAACCGGCGTGCTGTTCGTCAGCATATAGGGGCGGCTGGGGTCGTAGATGACAAGCGCATTCCGCGAGACCGGGGCATGCAATCCGCCCTGTGCGAGCGAGGCGCTGCCTTCCGTCTGCACGATCAGCTTGATCGCGTCAGGATTATCAGGTGCCGCCATCACACAATCGCCGAACACGACATGCCGATCCGCCTCCAGCCGTGTCAGCCGGCAAGTGCCCAACATGGCCGAGATCAGCCGGCTCTTTTCTTCATCTGCGGTGCCGAAATCGAGCCGGACATTGCCGAAGAGATTGCGTGCCAGCCCCGCAAACGCTCGACCGCTGGCGCTGTCGACATGCCGATGAAGTGCTGCGGCCATGATTGCTGTCCTCAAAAAGGCGAAATATTTTCGTCGCTTCAGCTTGCCAGATAAGCGCCATGCAGAATGTCCGGCTGGGCCTTGAGCGTCGCGGCGGTGCCCGAAAAGACGAGGCGCCCGCGCTCCAAAACAAGAGCCTGATCGGCCAGATCGAGCGCGAGATTGGCAAACTGCTCGATCAGCAGGACGCCGATGCCGCGGTGGGCGGCGATTTTCAGCGCCTCGGCCAGCCGCTTGACGACGGCCGGCGCCAGGCCGAGCGATAGTTCGTCGACGATCATGAAACGCGGCTTGGCAATAAAGGCCTGCGCCATGGCCACCATCTGCTTCTGACCGCCGGAAAGATCCGACGCCGACTGGCGCCGCCGCTCCGAAAGTTCCGGAAAAATCTCATAGGCATGCGCCAGACCTTCCCGCCGCGCAGCAGCTGATCCCTCAAGCGCCGCGACGAGAATATTATCTTCGACGGAAAGCTGCCCGAGCACGCGATGCCCTTCCGGCACGAGCGCAAGACCAGCCCGGCGAATGCGGTCGGGCGAAAACCCTTCGAACGCTGTGATGCCCAGGCGCACGGAACCGCCACGCGGCAGGACGCCCGCCATGGCCATGACCGTGCTCGACTTGCCGGACCCGTTGGCGCCGAGCAACGTCGTGATCTTCCCGGCCGCGACCGAAAAGGAAACGTCATGAATGACGCGCTTGCCGCCGCGCTCGACGACGAGATTTTCGACGCTGACTTCGGATGCGATGCCCATGTCAGAATTCCCCCAGATAGGCGCGCCGCACGTTCGGATCGGCCAGCACGGCCTGCGTTGGGCCGAGCGCCAGGAGCTTGCCGTAATCGAGCACCATGGTTTCGCCGCACATGGACCGGATGAGATCGACGTCATGGTCGATGATCAGCACCTGCGCCCGGAACTCCGCCGGAATGCGCAGCACCATTTCGCGAAAGGCCTTGCCTTCCTCTTCTGTCAGACCCGCGGCCGGTTCATCGAGCAGAATGAGTTTCGGCTCGCCGACCACGCATTTTGCCAGCTCGACGAGGCGGCGCTGGAAAAGATTGAGGGATTGGCCGAGCCGATCGGCAACATCCGTTAGGCCGACAAAGGTAAGAGCCTGGTCGATCGCACGGGCATGATACCCGGTGCTAACGACATGATCGGCGATTGCGGCGATGTTACCGGCAACTGTCAGATCCTCAACCACCTGCTCCGTCTGGAATGAACGGCGCAAGCCGGCACGCACCCGCTGCAGTGGCGTCAGCGGCAGCAACGCCCGCTCGCCAAGCGAGACTGTGCCGTGGATGGGTTTCACGAACCCGGAGAGTACGTTGAGCAACGTCGTCTTGCCCGCACCATTCGGGCCGATGAGGCCGGCGACAGGGGCCGTCAGCATGGCGCTGAGTTCATTGATCGGCCTGATACCACCGAATTGGACGATGAGATTGTCGATCTTGATCATCCTGCCCTCCCCCGGAAAAGAGCGGCATTCAGCCGGGCAATGAGAACCGATATCTGACCGGCAATGCCTGTCGGCGCGGTCGCCAGCGCATGGAACAGGGCGACGCCGAAGATCCCGATCGTGACATAGCCGTCAATGCCGAGATCGGTGAGCAACGCCGGCACGGCACGCAGCAGCAGGCCCGCAATGACGGCGCCGTACCAATTGAAGACACCGCCGACGATGGCAAGGGCGAAGAGATTGAGGCTTTCGAAGGCGCCGAAGGCGCGCCCGTCGAGCTGACCGACATTGCCCGCCAGCAAACCGCCAGCAAGGCCGGCGAGAAAGCCGCCCAATGCGAATGCCCAGGCCTTGTAGATCAGCACATTGACGCCGCTTGCAACAGCAACCGTCTCGCCCTTGCGGATAAGCGCCCAAGCGCGGCCGGGACGGGCGAGCTTATGCCACTGCGCGATCAAAAGGCCGATTGCCGCTACCGCACAGACATAGAGGAAATAGGAGACTTCTCCATCGGCGATTGCCGGCCTTGCCAGCATCGCGCGGCCAGAACCATCCGCCCGGCCCAGGAAACCGAGGCCGCCATCGGGGAAGCCCCAGGCACTGATGACGATCTGGAAGGCGCCGGCCAGCATCAGCGTCACGAGCGCGAGATAGAGGCCACGCAGGCGCAGTGCCGGCACACCGAATGCCAGTCCCACCACCGAAGCGACGACACCGCCCGCAAGCAGGCTCAATTCGAAGGGCGGATGAAAAGCGTGCCCGACGCGAAGCGTCACCCAGCCGCCGACACCGACAAGCGCGAATTGGCAAAGGGAGACAAGACCAAGCTGACCATAAAGAATAGCGAGCCCGGCAACCGAGAGCGAGAGTGCGATGGCAGAGGTTGCGGCGGACAGCCAGAAGGAATTGGCAAGGCAGGCGACGAGGATCGAAAGGGCCAACATCGTCAAGGGCACATGAAGAAGCTGCTTGGGCAGGCGCACCATCGATATGCCTTCGGCGGTTGGGTCGATTGTTTGCTGCTGAATGCTCATCGGTCCTTCAACGCGACTTTCGCGGTGCCTCCCAGGATGGTGACTGCGATAAGCGCGATGACAAACGGTGCCGCTGCGCGATAGGGCGATATCCAGGCGATCGGCGTCAGCACGGCTTCGGCGATGCCGATCAGAATGCCAGCAACGGCCGTTTGCCACAGCGACTGCAACTGACCGAGGATCGCAGCCGCGATTGCGGGTATGACCAGCAAAGTCAGAAAGGTTCCCTGCAGCCGGACGAGATCGGCCAGCAACAGGCCGGCAAAGCCCGAGAAGATGCCGGTCATGATCCAGGCCGCGGTCTCCGTGTAAAGGATGCGCACGCCGAGAATGGCGCTGAGATCGCGATCATTGGCAAGCGCGCGCATATCGAGGCCCAGGCGCGTGCGGGTCAAAAGCAGCGTAATGGCAACGACCATGACGACGGCGAGGATGATGGCGATGATGCGCGTGAAGGTGAGGCGCACAGCGAAAAGCGACACGAACATCTGGTCGGTCGGAAACTGCAGGCGACGCGGCAACTCTCCCCAGATGACGCCCATAATCGCGATCAGGATCAGCGCGGGCGCCAAGGTGCCGACGGCGCGCACGACGATATCGCGATGCGACAGCATGGGCGCGAATATCCGGCCATAGAGAAAGCTGATCGCCGTCGAGACGGCAACGGCGGCGAGGATGGCAATGGCGAGCGGCATCTTCCACTCCAGCAATTGCCAGGCGCAATGCGCACCGATTGCGCCGACGGCACCGAATGCGAAGTTGAGTACGCCGGTCGCTCGAAACAGGACGACAAGCCCGACGCCGGACAGCGCATAGACAGCGCCAATGCCCAGCCCGGAAATGACGAAGGGTAGAAGGTTCATTGAATCGATCCTTTCGGGTCGTTCGGCCCCGCGGTTTTGCCGCGGAACCGATGGCAAGCGTCAGGGCTCAGTTGATGCCGGCGGACTTTTCGAAGGCGCGGATGTCCTTCAGCTCCGGATCAGGCGACGGAGCGCAATCGGAGACGACCTTCCACTTTCCGCCCTCGGCGACGGCCATGCGCGTCGTCGAATTGGCGTTGTGGCGCGGCTGGCCATCACCGAAGTACCAGGGAGCGCAGAAGATATCGCTCTTGAAGTCCTTGATCCGGCGCACGGCGGCAGAGGCGGTCTCGCGATCGATCTTGCCTGGATCGAGCGTCATCAGCGCCGTTTCGGCGATGCGCGCCGCCAGATAACCGGCCTGGGCAAAGGTGTCGCGTGGGTCCGACTTCTGGCCGTACTGGTCCATGACGGCGAGCCAGTTCTGATTGTCCGGCGTCGTTGCCTCGAGATCATTGAATTCCATGTTGACATAAAACTTGCCGTCCCAACCCGAGCCGATGGTCGATGGAACCGAAAGATCATAGGCAGAGGCGGCGCTGAGGAAGGTGATCGTCTGGTTGAGGCCCTGCTCTTCGGCAGCCGTCAGCAGCGGCACGGTCACGCCCTTCGACAGGCCGAGCACGATGACATCAGGCTTGCTCGAAGCCGCCTGCAGGATGATCGACGTGGCGTCGGCCGAGCCCGGATCCATCAGGATCGTCTGCGCGGCAAAACCCTTTTCCTTGGCGAGCAGCATCACGCCGTCGCAGGACCAGGTGCCGACATTCGGAATGTTCGGGCCGATGCAGACGACCGACTTGGCATTCAGCTTGTCGAGCGCATAGCCCATCGCGCCGAGCATCGAGACGCGCGGTCCGGCATTGGTCGGCGCATAATTTTCAGCAAAATAGCACTCACGCGGCACACCGACGCCGGCGACGACAAGAATGCCCGACTTCTTGTAGAAATCGGCGTTCGCACCGCACTCGACATAGCTGGAATTGCCGACCATCAGCACGGCCTTCTGGTCGTTGACGAGCTTTGCCGCCAGTTGCGCGGAGATCTCCGGGTTCCACTGATCGTCCTCGACCAGATATTTAACCGGTCGGCCCTTGATGCCGCCATTGGCGTTCAGGCAATCGAAATAGGCCTTTGCCGCCTTGGTGGAATTGGAAAAATCGTCGGGTCCGGTCTTGCCGGTAATGGCACCGATGACGATCGGCTCGCCCGTTGCCGGCTTGCCGCTATTATCGCCGCAGGATGCGGCCGCATGTGCGCTGAACGCAGAAACCAGCGTCAGCAAAAGGCCGATTGCCAGCCCTCTCAGATTGATACGCATTGTCTCCTCCAGTTTGTTGTCCCGCTCCCCACGGGCTCTTTGCTTCCCCAATTTCCGGCTCAGCCGGAAATCGCCTTTCCTGTCATGAAGGCAGCAGCCTTTGCCGCGATCATCATCGTCGGGGCATTGGTGTTGCCCGACACAAGGGTCGGCATGACCGAGGCATCACAGACGCGCAGCCCCTCGATCCCACGCACCTTCAGGTCCGGCCCGACAACGGCCATGCGATCGTCCGCCCGGCCCATGCGCGCCGTTCCAGCCGGATGGAACACGGTCTTGCAGGATTGACGGATGTAACCGCGCAGTGCTTCGGGATCCTTCTCGACCCCCGGCTTCGGCAGCACCCGGCGCTTGACCAGCTTGGCTAGGGCCGGCGCATCGAGAATGCGGATCGCCGTTTCGACACCGCGCACCAAAGTTTCAAGATCGGCGGGATCGGAAAGCAGATTGGCGTTGAAATCCGTCTGCTCGTTCGGATTGACGCTCTTCAGCCGTATCCAACCGCGCGAGCGCGGCCGCAGATAACATGGTCCGATGCTGAGGCCGTGACCTGGCTCCGGATCGCGGTCGACGAAGCCGATCAGGACCGGCAGAACGTGGAACTGCACATCCGGCTGCCCCGTGCCGGCGGTGTCGACGAAACCGCCGCACTCGACGACGTTCGACGACAACAGCCCACGATGCGAGGTCAGATAGCGCAGCATGTGACCGGCAGCCCGAAGGCCCTTGTCATGACCGAGGATCGAAATCGGCTCCCGCGTCTCACCCTGCACCGGAACTTCCAGATGATCCTGATAATTGCTCCCTACACCGGGCAGGTCCGCCACGACCTTGATGCCGAGTGAGGAGAGATGCCCGCCATCGCCGATGCCGGACAATTGCAGGATCTTCGGCGTTGCGATGGCGCCGGCGGTGAGCGCGATCTCGCAGGATGCCTTGAATATCGTACCGTCGAGCAGCTCGACGCCGACGGCCTTCTGCCCCTCGAACAGGATGCGGGCGACCTTGCGCTCCGTCAGCACGGTCAGGTTCGGCCGCTTCTCCGCCTCGCGTAGGAAGGCTTGGGCCGAACTCCAGCGTCGGCCGCCATAGGTCGTGCTTTGGTAGAAGCCGACGCCGGCCTGATCCGCGCCGTTGAAATCGTTATTATGAGGAATGCCGATCTCAGTCGCCGCCTTGACGAAGGCCTCGCTTAGCGGATGGCGGTGGCGAGGATCGGAGACGCGCAGCGACCCCTTTCTGCCATGGAACTCGCCGTTCAGCCGCTCGTTGTTTTCCAGCGAGCGGAAGGCCGGAAGCACATCCTCGTAGGACCAGCCCTGGCAGCCCATCTGCGACCAGGTATCGTAGTCGTTGCGATGGCCGCGAATATAGATCATCGCATTCACCGAGCTGCCGCCACCCAGCACATTGCCTTGCGGCACGATGCTCGGCCGGCCATTCAAACCCTTGTCAGGGTTCGAGGCATAGGGATGAATATCGATGCCCTTGCCCAGCACCTTGAAGAAGGTCGCGGGGATATGGATCCAGGGATCGGAATCCCTACGCCCGGACTCGATCAGCAGCACCTTATGCGCCGGATTTTCCGAAAGCCGATTTGCCAGCACGCAGCCCGAAGAGCCGCCACCGACGATGATATAATCGTAAGTCGTCATGGCTCAGCTCAACACCGTCTGGATTGTCGTGAATTCCTTCAGTCCTTCCACGCCGAACTCGACGCCGATGCCGGACTGCTTCACGCCGCCGAAAGGCGCATTGGGCTGGATCGTGCCGTGCTTGTTGATCCAGACCGAACCGCATTCGAGCTGCACCGCATAGCGTTTCGCCTTCTCCGCATCGGAGGACCAGACGGAACCGCCGAGACCGGCGGGATTCTGGTTGGCACGGGCGACCACTTCGTCGATGTCGCTATAGCGGATGATCGGCAGGGCCGGACCGAATTGCTCCTCATCGACCAGCCGAACGCCATGGTCGACATCGGCAACGAGCGTGATCGGATAGAAATAGCCCGGGCGATCCATTGGCGCACCACCGGTCAGGATGCGGCCGCCATGGGCACGCGCATCCTCGACCAGTTCGCGCACCTTGTTGAATTGCATCTCGTTCTGCATCGGCCCAAGGATGCTCGCCTCGTCCAGGCCATCACCGACAACGATCTTGGACGCATAATCAGCAAGGCCGTGGCAGACCTCTTCATAGATGCTGTCGTGCACATAGAGACGCTTCAGCGCCGCGCAGGTCTGACCGTTATTGATGAAGGCGCCCCAGAAGAGACCTTCGACGATAGCCTTCGGATCGGCATCGGGCAGGACGATGCCGGCATCATTGCCGCCGAGCTCCAGCGTCAGCCGCTTCAGGGTCGCGACCGCCGATGCCATGACCTTCTTGCCGGTTTCCGTCGAGCCGGTGAAGATCATCTTGGCGACGCCCGGATGGGCGGAGAGTGCTGCGCCGATGCTGTTTTCGCCGGTGATGACGTTGACGACACCACGCGGCAGGACCTCATTCATGATCTCGACGAGGCGGATCGTCGAAAGCGGCGTCAAAGGCGACGGCTTGATGACGACGGTATTGCCGGCACGCACGGCCGGAACGATATGCCAGCAGGCGATCATCACTGGCCAGTTCCAGGGCGTGATCGAACCGACGACGCCGATCGGCTTGCGATGCAGCTCGACACGGCCTTCATTATCGTCCTGCAGGACCTCAACGGGCAGGTCGAGTTCGGCGGTATGGCGGGTCCAGGCGAGCGCGGCGCCGATCTCAAAGCGTGAGCCGAGGCCATTGAGCGGCTTGCCCTGCTCCCGCGTCAGGATCTGGGCAAGTTCCTCGGCATGTTCGTTGATCTTCTCCGCCATGTCGCGGCAAGCCTTGGCGCGCTCTTCGCTCGAAACTTGCGACCACGTCTTGAAGGCGGTGGCGGCGGCCGCAACGGCTTGGTCAAGGTCTGCTTCGCCGGCAAGCGGCATATGACCGACCACCTCGCCATTCGACGGATTTGCGACCGGTGCATGATGGGACGTGGCAACAGGTTCGCCACCGATAAGCAGGGTATACTGCTTCACGACATTCTCCTCCCGTGACTTTCGGGAGGACTATGGCCGTTGCCGCAAAACCCGTCTTGGGGAGAAACGCGCCTCGTCTTGGACTGGAGCGCAGAGTATGCCTCAGTCCAATTTATGGGCGGGTTCGGCAGAGCGAAGCAATTCGCTCGGCGCGCAATCGAACAGCTCTTTGAAGCTGCGATTGAAGTAGGAAATGTCGTTGAATCCGGCCGAATAGGCGACTTCGGCGATGGTCGTCTGGTTGCGCTGCTCCTTGAGCTGCTCGATCTTTTCGCGTGCGAAGCGCAGCCGCTTGTCGCGGATGACGGTCGTGCAGGTCATGCCCATGCCCTGGAAATCCTGTTGCAGGGTGCGGATCGACACGCCAAGCCTCGTCGCGAGCCACTTGGCATTCAGGTCGCTGTCGGTCAGATGCTTGTCGATGAGAATATCGACCATTTGCATACGTTTGCTGGCGCTATCGTGCAGCAAATTCAGGCTCGCCGTCTGAATACCCGTCGACAGAAACGCCTGGCGTGTCGTGTCGAACATGAGTTGGCGAAGGAACGGCGAGGCTGCCTCGTTGTCCGGCGTCGTCATCATCTTGGCGATCAGCGCGCGCAGCATCATCGCCATCGGATCGGAAGCAATCAGTTTCCGCGCCACATCGAAATCGATCCTGCTGTCCGAATACATCAATTGCCGCGGCAGGTGCAGGGACAGATGATTGGAGAAATGGCCCCGGAAATAGAAAGTGGTCGGTCGCGTGGAGTCCACGAGAATACATTCGCCGACATCGAGGATATTCTGCTGGCCGGAATGTTCCACGCCGCAGGCACCCTCGAGCTGCAGGATCAGGAACAGATGCTCATTGGCATCGCGGCGAATATCGTCCCAATCGCGGTGAACATAGTCGAGATCATTTGAAACATGGGCGAACTCCATGCCGCACACGTCGATCCGGCTCGCCGTGCCGACCACCCTGTCGCCGCGGCTCATCGTATGCGCGTTGAAATTCCCACAGATGCTTTGAAGCTCATCCACCCATTGATCGTAAGGCGTCGGTGACCAAGCCCGATCCACGAGGCTGCGGTTCTGCAACAGGTCCAACTCTGCCTCCCAACAGTGTCAGCATGGTTTGAGACTGCAGCAGCCCAGGCAGATCGTCAACTATTTATTTAACACATTAATTAAGGGAGCCTATGCGATGCTTGAAGCACTCACTCTTCGCCGCCCGCATCTCCTTCGAGCTTCAGCGCCGCCAGCTCGTCCAGCATATCCAACAATTGTTCAACGCGCTGCGGACCGAAGCGCTCGCCTATATCGGCATAGACCTTCAAACTCTCCGGCATGACCGCATCGATCAATGCCCGCCCTGCGGGCGTGATCCGCATCAAAACCCGTCGACCGTCAGCCTTGTCCTTATGCTTCGTGATGAAACCGCGCTCCTCCAACGAGCGAATCATACGCGTCAGGCTCGGCGCCAGGATAGAAGCCTTGTCCGCCACTTCGCTTGCATCGAGTGTACCCGCTTCAAACAGCACGCGGATGACCCGCCACTGCTGCTCGGTTACGTCATGCGCCGCCAAGATCGGCCGGAAGTGACTCATCACCGCTTCGCGCGCGCGCAACAGCCCGATCGTCAAGGATCTCCGCCGCTCTTGCAGCGGCCGGCCCACCGATGACGAGGGTGTTTGGGATTCATCCTGCTGCCCATTCTTCATGCGGGTTCTATCTTGCATTTCGGCCGATCGCGCCATTGTGGAATTTCGATCCTTCCCGAGCTTCGTGAAGCCGTTGGAAATCATACGGATAAGTTCATCAACATAGAAAGGAGTGACCACAAGCTCAACTCAGAAACAAGCAGGCCATGTTGAAAGGCTGCGTTTTCGATCGCATCGAGACCAGCCGTAAACGGAAACAGTTCTTGAGTAGCCATCAGGATGATCGTTGGGAGTACGAGCCAGACCCACCTCCACATCTTGCGACCCATAGGAACAAAAATCCCTTTGTTGCCGTTTTAGCGCAGAGGTAGATCATGTTAACGCATGAAACATGGCAGGAGCCGGTAAGCCTGGAACTACACCGGATCGGCGAGTTTCGAACGATCAGGAGCAGTTTGGAAGCACTCGATTGTCTGTCGACGGATTGGCCCGCCGAAGAAGATCAGGCTTATGAGGATGCGTTGATGATCTGTCGCGCCGCAGTCGAAGGCAAATCCACTCCTGAGCTTGCGAGAGACGCCTTCATCGTCGCGGCGTACGAAGCCCGCATCTACATGAAGCTCGGTTGTTTCATCCCAGATTTTGTCACTATCGAGCCACCGAAAGCGCTATTCTGAAATCGCGATCGGCGCCCGCCCTGCATATCGTCCTTGATCGGCGCTGCGAAAGTGGTCTTGCCCGTCCTCGAACGAACCTCATATTTTGCCTACAAGCGAAAGTCAGAGCGAGGAAACATGATCATGGCCAGCCTGCCCGTTACCACACGCATCGTCCTTGCATCACGCCCATCCGGAAAGCCCGTAGCGGCGAATTTCCGGGTCGAGCAAGAAACGCTCCGGGATCTCGCCGAGGGCGAAGTGCTTCTCCAAATTCTTTATCTTTCCCTCGACCCCTATATGCGGGGCCGCATGGACGATGCAAAGTCCTATGCCAAGCCGGTCGAAATCGGCGACGTGATGGAAGGTGGAACGGTTGCCCGGGTCGTCAGCAGCCGCAATGCAACATTCAAGCCAGGGGATATCGTCCTTTCGCATTCCGGCTGGCAGAGCTATGCGATTTCAGACGGTACCGCATTGCGCAAGCTCGATCCCGAGGCGGCGCCGATCACGACCGCACTCGGCATTCTCGGAATGCCTGGCTTCACAGCCTATGCAGGGCTCCGCAATATCGGCAAACCGAAAGCCGGCGAAACACTTGTCGTCGCTGCGGCGAGTGGTGCTGTTGGCTCCGCCGTCGGCCAGATCGCCAGGATTTTCGGGGCGCGGGCTGTCGGAATAGCAGGCGGACGCGAGAAGTGCGAATATGTGCGCGAAGAACTCGGTTTCGACGCGGTGGTAGACCATCGTTCTGATGATTTTGCGGCAGAACTCGCCGCCGCCTGTCCGAAGGGGATCGATGTCTACTTCGAGAATGTCGGCGGCCACGTCTGGAGCGCGGTCTTTCCTCTGCTCAACGACTTTGCGCGCGTTCCGGTCTGCGGGCTGATCGCACACTACAACGAAACCGCTTCCGCCTCGAGCGGACATGATCAACTCCCCGTCGTGATGCGAGCCATTCTGCGCAAAAGCCTCACCATACGAGGCTTCATCCAGCGCGAATTCGCCGACCAGCGCCCTGACTTCTATCGCGAGGCCGGAACATGGATCGCCGACGGCCGGCTCAAATATAAGGAAGACATCGTGGACGGGCTCGAAAACGCTCCCTCGGCTTTTTTCGGTCTTCTGGAAGGAAGGAATTTTGGCAAGCTGATCGTCCGTGTCGCGTCGTGAGCATCAAGGTTTCTCCCTGAAGCGCAACAAGCCCCGCATCTCTTGGCCGCTCTGCGGATCGCACGAGCGGCAGAATCACGCAAACAATTGTCCCTATAGTCTATAAATATAGTTTGTTATTTCTCCCGATAGCCCGCTTTTTACCGTTACCCTTTTGACGGTGATATCAAGGGCCGTGCGGCCCTGAACAAAGGGGCTCAAAATGAATTTCAGGAACTTGATTGCGGCGATCGCTGTCGGCGTCGGCACTCTTACAACGGCGATCGTTGCCGATGCGGCGGACAAGAAGGTCGTCGTCGGCTATCAGACCGATGCCTTGCCCTCTTCCGTTGCGATCGCAAACGGCGAATTCGCCAAGGATACGGGATACGACATCGACTTCCGCAGGTTCAATTCGGGCGCCGAGATCTTCGCCGCCATTGCCTCCGGCGACGTTCAGGTCGGTTATGTCGGCTCCAGCCCGTTTGCGGCTGCGGTATCGCGCGGCCTCGAGGTCAAGGCCTTCTATCTCGCATCCATCTCGGGCATCGACGAGGCTCTTGTCGTGCGCAACGGTTCCGGGATCGAAAGCCTGAACGACCTGAAAGGCAAGAAGCTTGCCGCCGCGCCTGTCTCCACCGACCACTATCAGCTCCTGGCGCTCATCAAATCGCTGGGCCTGACCGAGAAGGACGTCCAGGTTTTCGCAATCCCTCAGCCCGAGATCGTCGCCAGCTATAACCGCGGCGACATCGATGGCGGCTTCGTCTGGGATCCGGCTCTGACCGAACTCAAGAAGAACGGAAAGGTCCTCGTGACCTCCAAGGATGTGGCGGACAAAGGCGCGCCGACCTTCTCGGCATGGGTCGCGACTTCGAAATTTGCCGCCGACAACCCGCAATTCCTGAAGGGTTTCGCTGCGGTCATCAACAAATATTACGCGTCCTTCGCCTCAGATAAGGCCGCCTGGGGTCCCGACAGTGATAACGCCAAGTCGCTCGCCAAACTCCTCGGCGGAACGCCCGAGCAGCAGGCCTCGGCCTTGAAGAACCTGACGCTGCTCACGCCTGAGGTCCAGGCATCGGATGCTTGGCTCGGCGGCGGGGAAAAGGCGGGGGCCGGCAAGATCCTCAAGGACACGGCATCGTTCCTGAAGGAGCAGGGCAAGGTGTCCGACGTGCTGGCGAATTATGGAGCCTTCGTAACCGCAGACGCACTCGCCAGCGTCAGCAACTGATCCTCCCTGACGCCGGCGCGACAGTCGCGCCGGCGTCGAACCCGCGAGCGCCAACATGCTTAAAGTCGATCACGCCAGCGTTTTCTTCGCAGCCCGTGACGGGCGGACCGTCCACGCGCTCGATCGCGTTTCCTTCGATATTCCCGAACGCGGCTTCGTCGTCGCACTCGGAGCCTCGGGATGCGGCAAATCCACCCTTCTCAACGCGATTGCCGGTTTCCTTCCGCTTTCCGATGGCCGGATAACACTCGATGGCCGCGCAGTCGCACGGCCGGGTGCCGATCGCGGCGTCGTCTTTCAGAAAGACTCGCTGCTGCCATGGAAGTCCGTTGTCGACAATGTCGCGCTCGGCCTGAAATTCGCCGGCGTCAACCGGAAGGAACGGCAAGCGCGTGCCTTGGAACTGCTGCGGCTCGTCGGTCTCGACGAATTCGCCGGCGCCTTTCCCTATGAGCTGTCGGGCGGCATGCGGCAGCGGGTCGGTATCGCACGCGCGCTCGCGACCAATCCCGACATCCTGCTGATGGACGAACCATTTGGCGCGCTCGACAGCCTGACACGCGAGCAGATGCAAGAGCTGCTGGTTTCCGTCTGGAATAAGACGGCAAAGAAGGTTTTCTTCATCACGCATTCGATCGAAGAGGCCTTGTTCCTGGGCACGCAGGTCCTGGTCATGTCACCTCGGCCGGGGCGCGTCGTTGCGCGCTTCGATCTCGATTTCGTCCGCCGCTTCGCCGAAACCGGCGATGCCCGCGCCATCAAGGCGTCGCCGGAATTTGCCGAGCTGCGCGAGGAGATCCGCGCCATCCTCCATAGCAGCGAAGATTTCAGGAGTGCCGCATGAGCGATATAGTCCAAGCCTCGCCGGTTGCGGCGTACAGAGAGGATCGCCAGGTCAAGCTGGTGAAGATGGCGAGCTTCGGTGCCGGGGAGAGGCCCACAGTCTTGATCAGCACTGTTACCGCCCTGGCCATATTGCTGTTGTGGTGGCTCGTATCCGCGCTCGGTGTTGTTTCCCACCTCTTCCTGCCGCGTCCGGGCGAAGTGCTGACGCAAATCGGTGTCATCTATCGCGACGGTTATGCCGGAGCGTCGCTTTCCGAGCATGTCTTTGCAAGCCTGTTCCGCATCGTGGTCGCAGCCTTCATCGCCATCTCCGCCGGCATTCCGCTCGGATTGCTCATGGGTTTGAACCGCTGGGCAAAGGGGGTGCTGGATGCGCCGATCGAGTTCTACTGGCCGCTGCCGCCCCTCTCTTACCTGCCGCTGATGATCATCTGGCTCGGCATCGGCGAAACGTCGAAGATCACGCTGCTTGTGCTTGCGATGTTCGCGCCGATCTGTCTCTCGGCCCAGGCGGGCGTTCGTTCGCTCCCGATCGAGCGCGTCAATGCAGCGCGTTCGCTGGGCGCAAGCCGGCTGCAGCTCTTCATCGACATCGTGCTGCCGTCCGCCCTGCCCGAGATTCTCACCGGCATCCGAATTGCGCTTGGCGTCGGCTGGGGCACGCTGGTCGCCGCCGAATTGATCGCTTCCACACGCGGGATCGGCTTCATGATCATGTCAGCGTCGCAGTTCCTGGCGACCGACGTCGTCTTCGTGGGCATTGGCATCATCGCAATCTGCGCCTTCGCCTTCTCGGCCGCCATTCGCTTTCTGGAAGCTTTCCTCGTGCCCTGGAAGGGTAAGCTCTAACCAGGGGCGGTTTTCCGTCGCTCTATTGAGTGGCCTCGACCGGGCGACTGATGGCTCCGGAATAACCCAGAGCCACCATTTCAGTGCGTTCGCTCCGGCCGGACGCCGATGATCCTTATTTCACCCTTACAATCTTGCCACAGGCGATCGGCAGGGTGACATGCGAGGGGACGGTGCCGAGCGAGCCGACGCTTGCCGGCAAGGCATGGCCCTCGGGAACGCCATGTACAATGGGCCTTTCGGCGATGGCTGAGAAAAGCAGCCACCACTTTTGCCTCGACCGCCGTCGTCGTCACCCCATGCGCTCGGAGGCATAGGAGCCGGGGCTTGCCGGGAAGACGACCGTGCGGTTGCCGTTGATGAAGATGCGGTGGTGGATATGGGCATGGATGGCCCGTGCCAGCACCTGGCTTTCCACGTCACGGCCGATCGAGACATAGTCCTCCGCCGACTGCGCATGGGTGATGCGGGCGACGTCCTGCTCGATGATAGGACCCTCGTCGAGATCGGCGGTGACGTAGTGCGCCGTTGCGCCGATCAGCTTCACGCCACGCTCGTAGGCCTGCTTGTAAGGGTTGGCGCCCTTGAAGCTCGGCAGGAAGGAGTGGTGGATATTGATGATCCGACCGGACATCTCCCGGCAGAGCGCATTCGACAGGACCTGCATGTAGCGGGCAAGCACTACCAGATCGGCCTTTGTGTCTTGGACGATCTGCAGCAACCGAGCTTCCGCATCCGGCTTGTTGGCCTTGGTGACCGGCACATGGAAAAAAGGAATGTCGTGGTTGACCACCAGTTTCTGATAGTCGAGATGGTTCGACACGACCGCGACGATGTCGATCGGCAGGGCGCCGATGCGCCAGCGATAGAGCAGGTCGTTCAGGCAGTGGCCGAAGCGCGAGACCATAAGGACGACCTTCATGCGCTCCTCGGCGTCATGGATGTCGAAGGTCATGCTGAACTTGTCGGCGATCGCGGCAAAGCCGTCGGCAAGCTCCGGCCGGTCCCTGCCTTCTTCGGACAGGAAGGAAATGCGCATGAAAAATAGGCCGTTCTCCAGGTCGTCAAACTGCGAGCTGTCGATGATGTAGCACCCCTGGCTCGCGAGATAGCCGGAGATCGCAGCGACGATGCCACGGGTGGTTGGGCAGGCAACGGTCAGCACGAATTTCATCGGAGGAGGTCCTTCATATCACGGGAAAAAGAAAGTCCCGGAGCGATCCGGGACCAGTTGCGCCCTGGGAGGGACGGATCAGACGTCGAGCGTGGTCTGGTGTTCCCAGCTCGTGAACTGCGAGCAATAGGCGTTCCATTCGCCATGCTTGAGCTTGAGATAGGCCGCGGAAAACTCCTTGCCGAGCGCGGTCTGGAGCCCTTCGTCTTCTTCATAGGCGCGCAGCGCATCGAGGAGATTGAGCGGCAGCTTGGGCGCATCCGTGACCGTGTGACCATCCTTGTACATGTCGATGTCGTAGTGGGCGCCCGGATCGGCGTTGCTCTTGAGACCGCTCAGGCCGGCCGCGATGATGATGGCCTGCAGCAGATAGGGGTTGACGGCGCCATCGGGCAAGCGAAGCTCGAAGCGGCCGGGGCCAGGTACGCGAACCATGTGGGTGCGGTTATTGCCGGTCCAGGTCACGGTGTTCGGCGCCCAAGTCGCACCGGAAATCGTCCGTGGCGCGTTGATCCGCTTATAGGAATTTACCGTCGGATTGGTGACGGCGGCAAGCGCCGAGGCGTGTTTCATGATGCCGCCGAGGAAGGTCTTGCCCTTGGCGGAAAGGCCGAACGGCATTTCCTTGTCGGCAAAGGCATTGACCTTGCCGTCGAGGTCCCAGACCGAGATATGGGCATGGCAGCCATTGCCGGTCAGGCCCTTGAACGGCTTGGGCATGAAGGTGGCGCGCAGGCCATGCTTTTCCGCAACCGACTTGACCATGAATTTGAAGAAGGAATGCTTGTCGGCCGTCTTCAGGGCGTCGTCGTATTCCCAGTTCATCTCGAACTGGCCGTTGGCGTCTTCATGGTCGTTCTGGTACGGCTTCCAGCCGAGCGCCAGCATATGGTCGCAGATTTCGGCGATGACGTCATAGCGGCGCATCAGGGCCTGCTGGTCGTAACAGGGCTTTTCCGCATTGTCGAATTCGTCGGAGATCTTCTCGCCGTCCGCCGAGATCAGGAAAAATTCCGGCTCGACGCCGGTCTTCACGCGAAGCCCCATTTCCGCTGCTTCCGCGACCAGTTTCTTCAGCACCACCCGCGGCGCCTGGGCGACCGGCTGGTCTTCCATGACGCAATCGGCCGCGACCCAGGCAACATCCTTCTTCCACGGAAGCTGGATGACGGAGGATGCGTCGGGGATCGCGAAGAGATCCGGATGCGCCGGCGTCAGGTCGAGCCAGGTGGCGAAACCGGCAAAGCCGGCACCATCCTTCTGCATGTCGGCGATCGCTTCGGCCGGCACGAGCTTGGCGCGCTGGGCGCCGAACAGGTCGGTGTAGCTGATCATAAAATATTTTATGCCGCGCTCGGCGGCAAAGTTTGAAAGATCCTGTGTCACGTAGTTCCCCTGTTTTTATGGATTGAGACACATGTTGAAAGGAAAATGGCCGCATCCCTGGGAGCAGGACGCGGCCATTCGGTGTTAGAACCCGCCCTTACCCGGGTACCAGTTGGTGCCGGCGAGCGGCACCTGGGCCATGGCCGCTGCTTCCATGGTCAGCGCGCAGAGGTCTTCCGGCTCAAGGTTGTGAAGCTTGTTCTTGCCGCAGGCGCGGGCAATCGTCTGCGCCTCGAGGGTCATGACCTTGAGGTAGTTGGCGAGGCGCCGGCCGGCCGCGACCGGGTCGAGACGGGCGGCAAGTTCCGGATCCTGGGTCGTGATCCCGGCCGGATCCTTGCCTTCGTGCCAGTCGTCATAGGCTCCTGCGGTCGTGCCGAGCTTGCGATATTCCTCCTCCCACTTCGGGTCGTTGTCGCCGATAGCGACGAGGGCTGCCGTGCCGATGGCGACAGCGTCCGCACCAAGCGCCAGGGCCTTGGCGACATCGGCGCCGGAGCGGATGCCGCCGGAGACGATCAGTTGCACCTTGCGGTGCATGCCGAGGTCCTGCAGAGCCTGCACGGCCGGACGAATACAGGCGAGCGTCGGCATCCCGACATTTTCGATGAAGACATCCTGGGTCGCCGCCGTGCCGCCCTGCATGCCGTCCAGCACCACCACGTCGGCGCCAGCCTTCACGGCCAGCGCCGTATCGTAATAGGGGCGGGCGCCGCCGACCTTCACATAGATCGGCTTTTCCCAGTCGGTGATCTCGCGCAGTTCGAGGATTTTGATTTCCAGATCATCGGGACCGGTCCAGTCCGGGTGGCGGCAGGCCGAGCGCTGGTCGATGCCCTTGGGCAGGTTGCGCATGTTCGCGACGCGATCCGAAATCTTCTGGCCGAGCAGCATGCCGCCGCCGCCCGGCTTGGCGCCCTGGCCTACGACCACTTCGATCGCATCGGCCCGGCGCAGGTCCTTCGGGTTCATGCCATAGCGCGACGGCAGGTACTGGTAGACTAGCGTCTGGCTGTGGCCGCGCTCCTCGTCTGTCATGCCGCCGTCGCCCGTAGTGGTCGATGTGCCGGCAATCGTTGCGCCGCGGCCGAGGGCTTCCTTGGCATTGCCCGACAGAGCGCCAAAACTCATGCCGGCGATCGTGATTGGTGTCTTGAGGTGGATCGGCTTCTTGGCAAACCGCGTGCCAAGCACCACGGAAGTATCGCACTTCTCGCGATAGCCTTCCAGCGGGTAACGCGAGATCGAGGCGCCGAGAAACAGCAGGTCGTCGAAATGCGGAACCTTGCGCTTGGTGCCGGCGCCGCGGATATCGTAGATGCCGGTCGCCGCCGCGCGGCGAATTTCAGCAAGCGTGTAGTCGTCGAAGGTTGCGGACTTACGCGGCGGGGTGAACGGGTTGTGATAGCTCATGATTTTTCCTCGCCTCAGTACGCGTCAGCGTTGTCGATATTGAAGTTGTAGAGCTTGCGGGCGGAGCCGTAGCGCTTGAATTCTTCCGGTCGGACGCCGCTGACGCCTGCCTTGTCGAGAAGCTCAGAAAGCTTTTCGAGATGCTCGGGCCGCATCTCCTTTTCGATGCAGTCGGTTCCCAGGCTCTTGACGGACCCGCGCACGAAAAGCTTGGCTTCGTAGAGGCTGTCGCCGAGCGCCTCTCCGGCATCGCCGAGAACGACGAGATGGCCAGACTGGCCCATGAAGGCGGACATGTGACCGATGGAACCGTGAACGACGATGTCGATGCCCTTCATCGAGATGCCGCAGCGCGAGGCGGCGTTGCCCTTGATGACGAGCAAACCGCCGCGGCCGGTGGCGCCCGCATACTGGCTGGCATCGCCTTCGATCACGACGGTACCGGACATCATGTTTTCGGCAACGCCCGGACCGGCCGAGCCATGGACCGTGACCGCGCCGCCATCATTCATGCCGGCGCAGTAATAGCCGACCGAGCCCCTGACCTCGACGGTGACGGGAGCATCGATGCCGACGGCAACCGCATGGCTGCCGCGCGGATTGACCACCTCGAAGGCGGTGTCGTTGGCGCCGGCACCGAGATTGTGCAGGGCGCTGTTGAGTTCGCGCAGCGGCGTGTGAGAAAGATCGAAGACAGGCATGGAGCTAAAACTTTCTTGTCGTGAAGGGCGGGCTTCAGGCGGCCTTTTCGTGATCCCAGAAATAGACGGTGGCCGGTTCCGGCTCCCAGACGCGTGCGCTCTCGATGCCTGGCAAATTGACCAGCGCGCGGTACTCCGATCCGAAGGCGACGTATTGATCTGTCTCGGCCATGACTGCGGGCTTGCAAGCGATCGGATCACGGACGACGCCGAAGCCGGACTTCGTGCCGACGACGAACGTAAAAAAGCCGTCGAGGTCGTCGAGCGCGCCGGTCAGGGCCTCGCCGAGGTCTTTGCCCTTCGCCATTTCCGCTGTCAGGTAGGCAGCCGCCACTTCGGAGTCATTCTGCGTTTCGAAGGTCATGCCTTCCCGAATGAGTTCGCGGCGAAGATTGTTGTGATTGGAGAGCGAGCCGTTGTGCACGAGGCATTGGTCAGCCCCGGTCGAAAAGGGATGAGCGCCCAGTGTGGTTACAGCCGATTCCGTGGCCATGCGGGTATGGCCGATGCCGTGCGAACCGCTCATGGCGCGAACGTTGAAGCGCTCCACCACTTCCTTCGGAAGGCCAGTTTCCTTGTAGATTTCGACGCTGTCGCCGGAGCCCATGACGCGGATATCCGGGTGACTGGCCGCCAGAAACGCACGCAGCTCGCCAGCGCTGCCATTGGTTTCGACGACCGCGTGCGTGCTTTTGACGGTGACGGTCGCGGACAGGCCGGCGCTCTCCAATTCGCCCCGAAGCCCGGCGAAGGCAGTCTCCGGCGATGCCGACTGCAGCGTAAGCTTCGTCCTTCCTTCGGATGGGGCGCCGTAGATCGCAATGCCGGCGGAATCAGGCCCGCGGTCGGTCATTGTTATCAGCATATCGGACAGCATCTCGCCGAGTTTCGGCTCGAGCGTCCGGTCTTTCAAAAACAATCCAACAATGCCGCACATAACTTCCAACACCCTCCATTCGTTTGCCAATGGAGGGCTATCATACGGTATGCCGTATTTCAACTTAAAAGAATAAATTTTTCTTTTTAAGCAAAATTACTCATGGTTCGCTTTTTGCGGATAGGAGATGATCGAAAGATAACGGGCCGGCAATTTGACCAATTCCTCCGGCCCATGCGGCGCGTCAGCATCGAAGAAAAGGCTGTCACCCGGCTGCATGGAGTAGAGCGTGTCCGCGTGCCGATAAACGACCTCGCCCGCCAGCATATAGAGGAACTCCATTCCCTCATGCTGAAAGGTTGGAAAGACGTCTGATTCCGTGGTGAGCGTGATCAGATAGGGCTCGACCGTAACGCCGCTGCTATTGTTGTCGATATGGCCGAGAAGACTGTATTGATGGCCAGCGCGCGTACCGCGGCGCTCGATGTTGACGCCCTCACCTGCCTTGACGAAAATCGCGGTACGCGGCTCCTCAAAGCGTCGGAAGAATGCCGTGAGCGGTACGCCGAGTGCCTTGGAAAGCGCCTGCAAAGTTGATAGCGAAGGCGAAATATTGCCATTTTCGATTTTTGACAGCATCCCCACCGACATATCGGTTGCCGCCGCCAGATCGGTCACGGTGATGCCGAGCTTCTTGCGGTAGGCGCGGACCTCATGACCGATCGCCATCTCGAGATTGTTTTCGCGCGGCTCGCGGACAGCATGCGGATTTTGTGCAAGAGCTGCCTTGCTTGCTGCCGCTTCTTTTTGGGTGTTCTTGGCCATCATTTCTCTTCCCTGTCTGCCTGCGGATCGCTTTCTACGGCGTCCGGCGGATTGCTCTAGCGGATTTTGGCGTCAGCCCAAAATGTTGTCTGAAGGCTCTCGAAAAATGCGAAGCGCTGGAGAAACCAGTGGCGAAAGCCAGTTCGGAGATCGATAGAGGGCTTTGTTCAAGCAGCCGGCGGGCATGATCGAGCCGAATCCGATGATAGCTGTCATGGAAGCTGACACCAAGCTGTTCGGCAAACAGGCGGTCGAGATGACGGGGGCTCAGTCCGACGAGCTTTGCCATCGTCCGGCGATCCATCGGCTGTTCTATGGTGGCTTCCATCTTTTCCAGAACCGTGATCAGGGCCGGATGATGCGTGCCGAACCGCTCGCTCGAAGAGCCGCGCTGCGGTGCTGTTGGCTCCGCCACAGCCGTGTGGAGATACCAGTCGCTGACCCGTCTCGCAAAGGCCGTTCCCAGCCTGCCTTCGATCAGGGCATGCATCATGTCTAGCGGAGCCACGCCGCCGCCGCAGGTGATGCGGTCGCCATCCAGCACATAGCGCGCCTGCCGCGGGGAGAGATGGGGAAAGGCCTCGCGCATGGCCGGGGCATGCTCCCAATGGATGGTGAAATCGCGCCCATCCATCAGGCCGGCGGCGGCAAGAAGATAGGAGCCGCTGGAAATTCCGCCGATGCGCACGCCCTGGCGAGCCAGTCTGCGAAGCACGGGATGCAGGCCTGCGGCATCCTTCCAGTCGCCGGGATTGCCGCCGGCAACGACAAAGATCGTGTGGCAGCTCGCACCGATGACCGAAATGTCTTCGCAGGGAATTGCAAACCCGGAGGAGGACGCGACAGCCCTGCCGTCGACCGAAAGCGGGATGACCTCATAGAGGCCGGTCTGGGCAATCAGGTTTGCAGCACGCAAGGGCTCGGTCGCCGATGCGTAGGACATCAGCGCGAAATTCGGGGTCAGCGCGAAGCCGTAGCGTTGGGTGGAGGACGAGCTGTTATCACGCATGTCTTCAATTTATCCTGAAATGGCCTAATTCTGCAATTGTTGATCGCATTCCTGGCCTAGCCTTCCTTCAGTCTCACAAATCGAGCGGACACGGATGCGGTATTCGGCACTTTCGATCTTCCTCAATGGTCTTCGTGGCAACAGGAATTGGGCCGCTCACTGGCGGCAGCCAGAGCCGAAACCCCATTATGACGTGATCATCGTCGGTGGCGGCGGACATGGCCTGGCGACGGCCTACTACCTGTCGAAGACCTTCGGAATCAGAAATGTCGCCGTGCTGGAAAAGGGCTATATCGGCTCGGGCAATGTCGGGCGAAACACCACGATCATCCGCTCCAACTATCTGCTGCCCGGCAACAATCCCTTCTATGAGTTCTCGCTGAAGCTATGGGAAGGTCTGGAGCAGGACTTCAACTTTAACGCCATGGTCTCGCAGCGCGGCGTTCTCAATCTCTTTCATTCCGACGCCCAGCGCGATGCCTATACGCGGCGCGGCAACGCCATGCGCCTGCATGGCGTCGATGCCGAGCTGCTGGACCGCGCGGCAGTTCGCACCATGCTGCCCTTTCTCGACTACGAGAATGCCCGCTTCCCGGTCCAGGGCGGCTTGCTGCAGCGGCGTGGCGGCACGGTACGCCATGACGCTGTCGCCTGGGGTTACGCCCGCGGCGCCGACAGCCATGGCGTCGATATTATCCAGAATTGCGAGGTGACGGATATCCGCCTTGAAAACGGTAGGGCGGTCGGGGTGGAAACCAGCCGCGGCTTCATCGCCTGCAGCAGGCTCGCGCTTGCTGCTGCCGGCAATTCGTCACGCGTGGCGGAGATGGCCGGACTGAAGCTGCCGATCGAGAGCCACGTGCTGCAGGCCTTCGTTTCCGAGGGCCTGAAACCATTCATCGACGGCGTTGTCACCTTCGGCGCCGGACATTTCTATGTCTCGCAATCCGACAAGGGCGGCCTGGTGTTCGGCGGCGATATCGACGGCTACAACTCCTATGCTCAACGCGGTAATCTGGCCACGGTCGAGCATGTCGCGGAAGCCGGCAAGGCCATGATCCCGGCGCTCTCGCGCATCCGTGTGCTGCGGTCCTGGGGCGGCATCATGGACATGTCGATGGATGGCTCGCCGATCATCGACAAGGTGCATCTCGATAATCTCTATCTGAACTCAGGCTGGTGTTATGGCGGTTTCAAAGCGACGCCCGCGTCGGGCTATTGCTTTGCCCACCTGATTGCCCGCGGCGAGCCGCATGAAACGGCGAGAGCGTTCCGCCTCGACCGCTTCCAGCGCGGCTACATGATCGATGAAAAGGGCCAGGGCGCCCAGCCGAACCTTCACTGATTTTTCCGAAAGCGACATGACATGGCCAGCCGTATTCCCTGCCCTCATTGCGGGCTTCGCCCGAAGGAAGAATTCACTGTGAAAGGCGCCGCCCTGCCGCGCCCCGCCGCCGACGCCGGAGCGGACCTATGGTTCGATTATGTCTATCTGCGCGACAATCCGCGTGGCGCTTACCAGGAATATTGGCACCACACGTCCGGGTGCCGCCGCTGGCTTGTGGTTTCGCGCGATACGGCCACGCATGAGATCCATGATTGCCGTGATGCTGCTGAACGAAAGGAGGTGCTTGCATGACCTCCTATCGTCTTCCGAAAGGCGGCCTGATCAAACGGGAGAAGGCGCTATCCTTTACCTTCGATGGTAAGCCGATGACGGGTCTGGCGGGTGATACGCTTGCTTCGGCCTTGCTGGCCAACGGTCAGCAACTGGTTGGACGCAGTTTCAAATATCACCGCCCGCGCGGCATCCTGACGGCTGGAGCGGCCGAACCCAATGCGCTGATGACCATCGGCCGCGGCGGGCGAACCGAGCCCAATACACGCGCCACCATGCAGGATCTCTATGAGGGCCTGGAAGCGAAGAGCCAAAACCGCTGGCCCTCGCTGGAGCATGATATCGGTGCGGTCAATGGCCTGCTTTCACCCTTTTTGTCTGCCGGCTTCTACTACAAGACCTTCATGTGGCCGGGCAAATTCTGGGAGAAGGTCTACGAACCCTTCATCCGCAAGGCGGCAGGTCTCGGCAGGGCATCCCATGAAACGGATCCGGATGCCTATGAGAAATGCTGGGCGCATTGCGATCTGCTGGTGATCGGCGCTGGGGCCGCGGGCCTGATGGCGGCGCTTGCCGCGGGCCGGGCCGGAGCGCGGGTAATCCTGGTCGATGAAAATGCGGCGCTTGGTGGCTACGCCTTGAGCGAAACGGCGCTGATCGGCGGACTGCCGGCATCCTCCTTTGCCGCAGGCGTGATTGCGGAACTGGAGAGCCTTTCCAATGTCCAGCTTTTGACACGCACGACGGTATTCGGCTGGTATGACGGCCAGGTTTTCGGGGCCGTGGAGCGTGTGCAGAAACATGTTGCCGCACCTCTGGCAAATCTGCCGGTCGAGCGCCTGTGGCGCATTGCGGCAAAAAAGGCCATTCTGGCAACGGGTGCCGAAGAGCGGCCGCTGGTCTTCGGCGGCAACGACATTCCCGGCGTCATGATGGCCGGCGCCATGCGCAGCTATCTCAATCACTATGGCGTTGCGCCGGGCAGGAAGACGGCGGTTTTCACCAGCAACGACAGCGGCTATGCGCTCGCCGCCGATCTGGAGGCTGCCGGCATGGAGGTGGCGGCGGTCATCGACAGCCGCCGTGATGCGCATATCGCCTATACCGGCAAGGCCCGGCTGGTGCGGGGCGGCTTTGTCTCGAACGTGCATGGCGGCAAGGCAGTCGAAGCGATCGACATCTGGCGCGAGGGGCAGTCGGAGCGGCTCGCGGTCGACAGTCTCGCCATGTCAGGCGGCTTCTCGCCGATCATCCACCTTGCCTGCCATCGCCGCGGCAAGCCGCGTTGGTCCGATGAACATTCCGCCCTCCTCGCGCCCGAGGGCTTGGCGGATCTGGAGCTTGCGGGCTCGGCCGCAGGTGTCTTTGGGCTGCATGCCTCCATGGCGTCCGGGCAGAAGGCTGCGGCCGCAGCACTGTCGGACCTCGGCTTTTCCCATTCTGTCAGCGAGAACCCGGTCGTCGAGCGGGAAACCGTGCCAGCCCCGACCAGGCCGCTCTGGTCCATTCCCGGCATCACCGGCAAGGCTTTCGTCGACTACCAGAACGACGTGCATCTGAAGGATCTCGGCCTTGCGGTGCAGGAAGGCTATGGTCACGTGGAGCTTGCCAAGCGCTATACGACCAACGGCATGGCGACCGATCAGGGCAAGCTTTCCAACATCAACGCCATCGGCCTCCTCTCCGAGGCGCGGCGTGTTTCGCCGGCCGAGGTCGGCACCACGACCTTCCGTCCCTTCTATACGCCCGTTTCCTTCGGCGCCCTGGCAGGAGCCTCGCACGGGAAGCATTTCCAGCCGGTGCGCAAGTCGCCACTGCACGATTGGGCGGCGAAGAACGGCGCGACCTTCGTCGAAACGGGCCTTTGGTATCGCTCCGCCTGGTTCCCGCGGGCGGGGGAAAATGGCTGGCGCGAAAGCGTCGACCGCGAGGTGAAGAATATCCGGCTGAATGTCGGCATCTGCGATGTCTCCATGCTCGGCAAGATCGAAGTGTGCGGGCCGGACGCTGCGGAGTTCCTCAATCGCGTCTATTGCAACGGTTTTCTGACGCTGCCGGTCGGTAAGGCTCGGTACGGGCTGATGCTGCGCGAAGACGGCTTTATATATGATGACGGAACGACCAGCCGACTTGCCGAGGACCGCTATTTCATGACGACGACCACGGCCTATGCCGCAGGTGTCATGAACCATCTCGAATTCTGCGCCCAGGCGCTTTGGCCGGAACTCGACGTGCGGCTGGCGTCGGTCACCGACCAATGGGCGCAGATGGCGGTCGCCGGGCCAAAGTCGCGAGCCGTGCTGCAGCAACTCGTCGATGACGACATGTCCAATGAAGCCTTCCCATATCTGGCGGCAAAAGAGGTTTCGCTGCTTGGCGGACGACTGAAAGGCCGGCTGTTCCGCATCTCGTTTTCCGGAGAGCTGGCCTTTGAACTGGCCGTGCCGGCAGATTTCGGCGAGAGCGTTGCCGATCTCGTCATGCAGGCAGGCGCTGCCCGTGGAATTTGCGCCTATGGTATCGAGGCGCTGGCTGTCCTGCGCATCGAGAAAGGGCACGTCACCCATAACGAGATCAACGGTACCGTCGTCCCAGCCGACCTCGGCTTCGGCAGGATGGTGTCCATGGCCAAGCAGGATTTCATCGGCAAGCACATGGTCGCGCGCGAGGGGCTAGTCAATCCGGATCGTCCGCAACTGGTCGGCGTCGTGCCGCTCGATCCGGCCGTCAGCTTCAGGACGGGTGCACATATTCTGAAGAAGGACGCAGCGGCCACGCTCGAAAACGACCAAGGTTATGTGTCTTCGAGCTGCTTCTCGCCCCATGTCGGTTCCACCATCGGCCTGGCCCTCGTCAAGGGCGGCGCATCCCGCCATGGTGAAGAGGTGCAGATCTGGAACGGCCTGCGTAACGAATTTACCGCCGGACGCCTCGTCAGTCCCGTCTTTGTCGATCCTGCAAACGAGAAGCTCCATGTCTGAACGCGCGGCATCTGAGGCAGCCATGACCAAATTTGAACTCATCCGCCGCCCGGCACTTCGCGTCGGGGAACCAAAGGTGCTCGGGAATCTGGCGCTGGAGGCGGTCACCGACGGTGTGATCCTGCAGCTATTGGCCCGCCCCGGCGCTGTTACCGAGGCCGGCATTCTGGCAGCGATCGGGCAAACAGAAGGTCTCAGCCTCAGAAACTCCGGTCCCGGACAATGGTTCTTGGTTGCCGGCAGCGCTCTTGACGTTGATGTCGTCGCCGATCGTCTGGCGACAGTCGCCTATCTGGTGGACCAAACGCACGGACGCAGCCGGATCCGCATCAGGGGTCCGCAGGTGCGTCAGCTCCTGGCAAAGGGTACGGGCGTGGACCTGCATGACGATCAATTCCCCATCAACCATGCCGTGATGACGCTGATCGGCCATATCGGCGCCAACCTCGCCCGCACCAGCGAGGATTGCTACGAACTCCTCGTCCTGCGCGGATTTGCCGACAGTCTGTGGCATGAACTTGAGATCATGGCCGCCGAATTTGCGTGAGGTGACGTTCGTGATCGGCGATCTGGGCAGCGCCTAAACTTGCAAACTTTAACATGACATTAACTTCTCGACGTCAAAATTGGGCAGCGCGCAAAAGACGAGATGACGATGGGTTGTGTTGCAATAAAATACCTGGGCGATTTCAAGGATCTCTCCGAGGTTCCCGCCCATAGACAGCTACGCGACAGCGAACTGCTGGAACAGCTCAGGAAGGCGGTCGATTTCCGCCACATCGCTGTCGGCGGGCTGGATCTCGCCGGGTATCGGATTGGACGGGGCCGTTCCATCGATACCGATATGCCGCCTGCTTATATCGATACTTACTTCGGAGAAAAGCTCGGTCTATCGGACCCGCTCGTCATCCAGTCGCTGAACCGAACGACGCCGCTGAGCGACGAAGAAGCTTTTGACATCTCGCCCCCCTCGCAACGCCTTCAATATTTGCTGCGGGCTTACAGGATCGGGCAACGCTTGCAGGTGCCATTGGCGAGAGATGGCGTCGTCTACGGCGGCGTCTGCTTCACAAGAGAAAAACAATTCACAGCAAGCGAGCGGGATTTGCTCCTCTTCTTTGCCGAACCGCTGCATCGGGTAATCACGAAGCCTTTGATGGATCGCTTCGCCGCCGGCGTCCTTCGTCTGACGAACGGTGAGTTGCGAAGCCTTGAACTCGCCAGCAAAGGGTTGACGAGTGAGGAAATCGCCGATGCTTCGGATTATCGACCGGAAACCATCAATAGCTATCTGAAAAGCGCGACGAAAAAACTCGGTGCGGCCAATCGCGCCCATGCGGTCGCCGAAGCGATTCGCCGGAACCTCATAAACTGAGGCGACGGACCTTCCCGATCCCGCCTCCTCTTCGGAGTGCGCTTAGCGCCGCATAGAGATATGCCGCTGCGCCCCTGCATTCGCCAAATCATCGCATCCGAAAAGCGCAGAAAATATCCGATTTGCGAAGACTTTAGCGATGTGCCTTGAGGATCTGACTTTGGTTAACGCCAAATAAAGGAAATCGCCCAAATTTGGGGCTTATCGAAAGGGCGGATGGACGCCAGCGCCGACATGACGACGGGTTTCGATGTGATTGAGGTATGTGCCCAATCGCGGTTTAAGCCCATTGTTTTCGAGGTCGAGAATGTCGAGTCGCTCCATGCATGCCAACAACAGCTCCAATCCCGCAGGCAACGGTGACGCCGCCGGCGCAAAGACCCGGCGTCAGAACGTCGAACGCCGCCTCGACTTCATGCAGCTCGATCAGGACGGTCGCGCTGGCATCCGATCCCTAAAAACTTTGATCGAACGCGAACTGCCCCATGGTCTGGACAAGTTCTATGCGCAATTGCGCAAGAGCCCAGAGGTCAGCCGCTTTTTCTCCACGGAGGAGAACATCGCCCGGGCGAAGGGTGCGCAGATGGGCCATTGGCACAATATCGCCGATGGCAATTTCAATGAGGAATATGTCGGCAAGGTTCGTACGATCGGCACTGTGCATGCCCGCATCGGCCTGGAGCCACAATGGTACATTGGCGGCTACGCCATCATTATCGACCATCTGATCAAGAGCGCCGTCGAGGAAATCTTCCCCAAAGGCGGGATATTCTCACGAAAAACAATGAAGAGTGCGGACTTCGGCAAGGCACTTGCCAGTCTCGTCAAGGCTGTGATGTTGGACATGGACTTGGCGATCTCGGTCTATATCGATGAAGCTGAAATCGCAAAGCAGAAGGCTCAGGCCGAGGCGATCGACGCGGAACGCCAGCTCGTCTGCGACAGCTTCGGCAAAGCGATGGCGGCAATCGCCGCCAAGGATATCAGCTACCGGATCGATGACGAGCTGCCGGCGGCGTATCACGCTCTGCGTGACAACTTCAACAACGCTCTTGACCAGTTGTCGGCGACGATCGAGCAAATCAATGGTGCCGCTTCACAGATCAACTCTGGCTCACAGGAAATTCGGTCCGCTGCGGATGATCTTTCCAAGCGTACCGAACAGCAGGCAGCCTCCATCGAGGAGACCGCTGCTGCACTTGAGGAAATCACCACCACGGTCAAGGATTCCAGCCGGCGTGCCGAGGAAGCTGGACAACTGGTTGCAAAGGCTCGTATCGGCGCCGAAAAATCCGGTGACATCGTGAGGCAAGCGGTCGCCGCAATGGGTGCAATCGACGGCTCTTCGCGGGAAATCTCGAATATTATCGGAGTGATTGACGAAATCGCCTTCCAGACGAACTTGCTGGCGCTGAATGCCGGTGTCGAAGCGGCTCGAGCCGGCGACGCAGGTAAGGGTTTTGCCGTCGTCGCGCAGGAGGTTCGCGAACTCGCCCAGCGCTCGGCCAAGGCCGCAAAGGAGATCAAAGAACTGATCAACAATTCGGGCGAGCAGGTAAAGGCGGGCGTGACTCTTGTTGGAGAAACCGGAGAAGCGCTTACGGTCATCGCTGACGAGGTCAAGGAGATTGATCGGCATATCGGCGCGATCGTTCGAGCATCCACAGAGCAAGCAACCGCCCTGCAGGAAATTAATACAGCCGTCAACTCGATGGATCAGGGCACGCAGCAGAATGCCGCGATGGTAGAGGAATCCACCGCCGCCAGCCATGCACTCACGCTGGAGGTCGGTCGCATCGCTGCAATGCTCAGTGAATTCAACATCGGCAAGGCATCGGTATCCCGGGCTCGCTCAGCTAAGCAAAGCGACATGCCCACGGCATCTCCTGCACGGGCGCTGGGAGCCAAACTCGCCAAGGCCTACGCGACGCAAGGCAACCTGGCGGTCGCGGCTACCAATTGGGAGGAATTCTAATCCGGTGCGGCTTTGGCGGGATTTGAATAGTTAGCCGAGCAAAGAAACTGCCCCGTACGCCTTTGGTTACGGGGCAGCAACACAGCTAGATGCTTGCAGCGTTTACCAGACAGAGACGTCGCTGGACGGCACGCTCGCTACGAAACAACCCGGTTGCGACCGCCCTTTTTCGCCGCATAGAGATTCTGATCGGCGATCTCCAAAATCTCGTTCGGAGAATTGGCGGACAGGCTACCGGCGACGCCTATGCTGACCGTGACGCACAGCCCGTTGCAGATCTGCGACCAGTCCCAGCGTTCAATCGTCGAACGCAGCCTCTCGCAGACATCGGCCGCCCCTCCGGGAGGGCCCGCCAGCAGGACAACGAACTCCTCGCCGCCAAAGCGGATCGCCTGATCGGTGATCCGCAACTGGTTGCGCAATATGGTTCCAATGGCGCTAAGCACCTGGTCCCCGATCATATGGGAAAAGTTGTCATTGATCGACTTGAAGTGGTCTACATCCAGCATCGCGATGGAATATGGGCGCGTCTCGGACGCTAGCTCCTTGAAGCGGCTGTCGAGATATTTGCGGTTATAGAGCCCAGTCAGCCCATCCAGATAAACGGCGCTGGCAAGGATATCAGTTTCCTCCTGCAATTTCTGATAGGAGGCTTCCAGCGTTTCGGCGCGCTTCGACTCTGTCTCCGCGACTTCCTTAAGCCGTTTGGTTTCATAGTAGATTTCGGCGAGACGCGCACGCTGCTGGGTTCTCTCGGCGCTGTTTTGCAAATATGCCTGGTGGAACTTCTTATGCGTCTCCAGCGCCAGGTCAAACTGCCCCAGCCCTTCATAAGCCTGCGACAGATAAAGATAGATCTGGATATAGGAATCGAAACTGCCGCCGTCGCCGATCAGATCCAGCGCCTCGAGCAACAGCGATCGCGCGTCTACAAAGTTCCCGCAATTGATATGGACCTGGCCTAAAGTGTAGAGATATTGCTGCCTGTCGCGAACATAGCTGTTCTCCTGAAACGCCTCATAGCGGACCATGCACTGAAGCGCTTTGTCATGCTCGCCCAGATGGCTGTAGTAGTCCGCTTCGTTGCCGAGACAAATGCGAGCGGCCCAGCTATCCCCGATCTCGATTGAGATGTCGAGCGCCTCTTCCGTCAGCTCCAGCGCTCTCATCAGCATCTGGTGTCCCACTTCCGGCTCGCCGCGCGCTTGCGCGATATATCCGCCTTCCGAATGGGCACCGCCAAGATTGATAAGCCACCAGCATTCATAGGTCTTGTCGCCGATCGATCTGGCGAGCTCGACGGATCTCTCGCTCATCAGAATGGCCCGGTCAGGCTGCTTGTTGTACCAGAAGATAATTCCAATGACGTTGGTGGCCAGGCTTTGCACCTTTAGGTCTTCAGTCCTGTCGGCCAAATCCAACGCGCGGGTAGCCTCTTCGATCGCTTCCTCCGGCAGGCCCAATTCCAGGAATAACCATCCGAGATACGCCCGGGCATAGGCTTCCTGGATGGGCTCCCCATTCAATTTCCAGAAGTCTACCGCCCTGCGGACATGCGTTATCCCGAGTTCGGCCTTGCCAATCTGCAAACAATACCAGGCTATATCCGTGTCGCATTGGGCGGCAATGCGATCGTCGCCCCGCGACTTGGCATCGGCATGAATTTGGCTGGCAAGTGTAAGTGCCTCAACCGAGCGGCCCGTACATCCAAGATGCCACGCTTCCTGTAGGCTGGAATTTGCTTTTTGAGTAATTGCCTCGATATCAATAGTTTGCATATTGAACGCCAACATTTGTCTTCTGGATAGCGGTAGCACCAGAAGCTTAACAATGATGCTATAGCCAACAAAACATGCGACAGGCCCATTTTCATCATGGCATGTAAGTTAACGCCGTCTCAATGTTCCCAGTTAACCTTGATTTGAGGATTGCCCGGGAAGATGGCGCCCCATATCCCAGCGCCTAACCAGCCGCGGCGCGGTATCGCCGGATTGGGCGCAGGCGAATGATTGAAAAATGAGCATGATTTCTAATTGACTATAAAGTGAGCTTGTCATAGCGTTAAAGCAAGAAATGGCATTGATCGCCAACGGCAAATGAGCCCCGCTTTCCGCACACCCTGCGGACGGGGCTTTTTTCGTGCCGTTTGGTCGGTCGTGCCAAGCGTTCAAACCGAGATTTTGGCGTGATCAAGAATACCCCCAACGAGGATAGTCCATTGTCTTTCGAGCGGCGCGCAATCGGCCGCTGCCCATTCGGTGGGTTGCGGGACATCCTATGACCCGAAAGCCCGTCCCTCTCTCACTTCTTTATTCGACGACGGGCACTTATGCGACACTTGGCCGTGATGCCGTGGACGGAGCCTTGGCGGCAATCGCCGAACTCAACGGTGATTCCAGCTATTTCTTCCAATTCGACCCGCGTGTCGATGATCCAGCCGGGAGTGCGGAACGCTATGCCGAACTCGCCGAGGTCGCCATCCGGCAAAGGGGATGTCGGCACATCGTCGGCGCGATCACGTCTTGGAGCCGGAAGGAAGTGCTTCCAGTCGTCGAACGCCATGGCACGCTGCTCTGGTACGCCTTTCCGCACGAGGGCTATGAGACGAGTGACAGCGTCATCTATCTGGGCGCCTGTCCGAACCAGCATCTGTTGCCGCTGTTCGACTACGTCTTGCCGCGTTACGGCCGGCGGCCGTTCATCGTCGGCTCGAACTATATCTGGGGCTGGGAAATTGGCCGCATCGCCCGCGAGCTGACCGAGGCGGCGGGTGGCGAGGTGCTGGCAGAGCGCTTCGTGCCGCTCGGTTCGGAAGAGGTCGATCACCTGATTGCCGAAATCCGCCTGAAGCGGCCGGATTTCATCCTCTCCAACCTTGTTGGCCGTTCCGCCCATGCGTTCATCCGGGCCTATGCGGAACTGCGTGAGGAGAACGTCGATTTTAGCGCCGAACGCCGGCCGCTCGTGGCCTGCAACCTTTCGGAAATCGATCTCACCGACCTGAGTTCGCAAGCCAAGGCTGGGCACATCGTCACCAACATCTATCTGGACAGGCTCGACACTCAGGAAAATCGGCATTTCAAGACGCGATTGGCAGCTCGCCGTGGCGACGGCCGGCCGGTCACAGGGCCATTTGCCTTCGCCTATATGGCGGTTTCCGTCCTGGCCCAGGCGATCGCCGATGCCGGCACGGACGATCCGGATTTGATCCGCAAAGTGGTGACGCAACGGCGGTTCGATACGCCCATCGGGCCGATTTCGTTTGATCCGCGCACCCATTACGCCGGTTTGCGGCCATATATCGGCAGGTCCGACAGCGAGGGCGGTTTCGAGATTTTCGACACCGAAACCCCTGTTGTCGAGGCAGATCCCTATCTGGTGCGTTCGATTTTTCCCGGCAGGCCGAGCGTTTATGGGCCGGGCGCGGGATTGAAGGTGGTCAAATGAGCCGCTTCGAACGACCGATGTTTTCGAGGTGGCGCGCAGTGATCCTGCATCGGCCGCATCCGTCCGTCGAGGCGCTGACGCGCCAGTTGGAGTCGCTGCACATCCAGGTCAAGGCCGTCTGGCCGCAGCTCGATGAGCAGGATGCTCAGGCCGATGTGGTGTTCTTCGATGCCGACATGGGACACGACCAGCAATTTCCCTGGCCATCTGGCTTTTCGCCGATGCCGCTCGTCGCGTTGATCGGCTCGGAAGCGCCGGGGCGGATCGAATGGGTGCTCTCCCAGGGCTCGAACGCGCATATGCTGAAGCCGATCGGCTCGACAGGCGCCTATAGCGCGCTGCTGATCGCATCGCATGCCTACCAGAAAGCCCGCAGCCATGCCGATGATATCCGTGCGCTCGAGGACCGATTGCGTCAGCGACCGATCGTGGTGCGCGCCGTATTGCAATTGATGCAGCAGGGATATGCCGGCGAAGCCGCCGCTTTCAAACGCTTGAGACGCATCTCGATGGATTGGGGCATGACGGTCGAAGAGGCCGCGGACGCCATCTGCAAGAACGACAGGCGTACCCACGGCGGACATTAGGAAGACGAACAAGAAGGAGACGAAATATGGAGGTAATCGAAGGCTATGCGCCCTATGGCAGTTACAGGAGCTGGTACCGGATCACTGGAGACCTCGCATCCGGCAAGCCGCCGCTGATCGTCGCGCATGGCGGGCCTGGCTGCACGCATGATTATGTCGACAGTTTCAAGGATATCGCCGCCACCGGCCGCGCCGTCATCCACTATGACCAGGTGGGCAATGGCAAGTCCACGCACCTGCCGGAAAAGGGCGGTGATTTCTGGACGGTCGCCTTCTTCAAGGCGGAGCTCCATAACTTGATCGACCATCTGGGCATCCGGGACGCCTATTGCCTGCTCGGACAATCCTGGGGCGGCATGTTGTCGGCTGAATTCTCCGTCGATCGGCCGGCCGGTCTCAAGGCGCTCGTGATCGCCAATTCGCCCGCGGCAATGAAAACCTGGATTTCCGAGGCCAATCGCCTTCGCGAAGCCTTGCCGGCCGACGTGCAGGC
The DNA here is from genome assembly GCF_002944315.1 of Rhizobium sp. NXC24. Lineage (NCBI taxonomy): Bacteria > Pseudomonadati > Pseudomonadota > Alphaproteobacteria > Hyphomicrobiales > Rhizobiaceae > Rhizobium > Rhizobium sp. NXC24. The sequence continues at coordinate 66,814 of NZ_CP024314.1, read as the reverse complement.
CACGCTGCTCAAGCATGAACTGGCCGGCACCACGGGCAGCCCAGAATACGTCAAGGCAACAGACGTTTTCAACGAGCGCCATGTCTGCCGCGTCGTCCCCATGCCGCCGGAGGTAAAGCGCACCTTCGATGCCATAGCCGAGGACCCGACCGTCTACTACACGATGAACGGCCCCAACGAATTCCATGTCATTGGCACGATGAAGGATTGGTCGATCGTCGGTCGTCTTTCGACCATCGATGTCCCGACGCTGTTGATCTCTGGTCGCTACGACGAGGCGACGGAGGCCTGCGTGCAACCCTATGCCGATGAAATCCCGGATGTGCGCTGGCGGATCTTTGAACAGTCCAGCCACATGCCGCATGTCGAGGAACGCGCGGCCTGCATGGCCGAGGTTGGCGCATTTCTGAATGAGAAAGCGCCCTGAAAGCAAGAGACTGTCAACGGACCGGTCGTAAATAGCAGCCGTATCGAACCAGCTACAATGAGGGGAACAGACAATCATGATGACACGGACAACAACATTTTTCCGCGCGGGGGCAGCTTTCGCCGGCCTTCTGCTCGCCCAGACCATGCTTTCGGGGGTGGCTCACGCCGAGGACCGGGCCGCGCTCATGGCTCAGCATCGCGGTGGCACGATGACGCTCTCGGCCGTTTCGGCGGCCGGCACCATCGATCCGATGCTCAACTATACGGCCCAGTATTGGCAGATCTACCAGATGAGCTATGACGGCCTCGTCAAGTTCAAGCAGGCGGGTGGTACGGAAGGCTTCAAGATCGTGCCCGCGATCGCCGAGGAAATGCCGGAGATCAAGAATGACGGGAAAACCTATGTCTTCAAGATCCGCAAGGGCATCAAGTTCTGGAACGGCAAGGACGTCACGCCGGCCGATGTCGTGGCCTCGTTTCAGCGGATCTTCAAGGTCAAGGGTCCAACCATGGGCAGTTTCTACAATGGTATCGTCGGCGCCGATAAATGCATGGCTGATGGTGATACCTGCACGCTTGATGGCGGTGTGATTGCCGACGAGAAGGCCGGCACAGTCACCATCAATCTCACCGCGGCGGATTCGGAGTTCTTCGCCAAGCTTGCGGTACCGCATGCGAGTATCGTCCCAGCCGATACGCCCGCCAAGGATGCCGGCACGAGCCCCATACCGGGAACCGGTGCCTACATGATCGAAAGCTACAACCCAAATGAAAAGATGGTGTTGAAGCGCAATCCCTATTTCAAGGAATGGAGCGTCGATGCGCAGCCGGACGGCTATGCCGACGAAATCGACTATAAGTTCGGCATGACCGAGGAAGCCGGTATCAATGCCGTGATCAATGGTCAGGTGGACTGGATGTTCGACACGCCGCCGACGGATCGCCTGCCTGAGATCGGCTCGAAATACGCCAAGCAGGTTCGCATCGATCCGCTCGCGGCCTTTTGGTACGCGCCGATGAACGTCAATCTACCGCCCTTTAATAACATCAAGGCGCGACAGGCCCTGAACTATGCGCTCGATCGTGACGCACTCGTCGGGCTCTTCGGGGGTGAAGTGCTGGCACAGCCGACTTGCCAGATCCTGCCGCCCGATTTCCCCGGCCATGTCGATGATTGCATCTATACCAAGGACCCCGGCCCGAAGTGGTCGGAGGCAGATATGGACAAGGCCAAGCAACTGGTCGAGGAATCGGGCACGAAGGGTCAAAAGGTGACCGTGATCGCCGAAGACAACGCGGTTGCACGCGGCATCGGCACCTATATTCAGAGCGTCCTCAACGAGCTCGGCTATGATGCCTCGATGAAGGCGATCTCGCCCAATATCGAGTTTGCCTACATTCAGAATACCAACAACAACGTCCAGATCAGCGTTACCCAGTGGTATATGGACTATCCGGCCGCGTCGGACTTTCTGAATGTGCTGCTCTCCTGCAGCAGCTTCAACAAAGGCAGCGATTCCTCGATCAATATCGCCGGCTATTGCAATAAGGACCTCGACGCCAAGATGAAGGCGGCCATGACCCTTTCGCTGACCGATGAGAAAGCCGCCAATGCCGAATGGGCCAAGATCGACAAGGCCTATATGGCTGAAGCGCCGCTGGCGCCGCTGTTCACGCCGAAGAGCGTGAATTTCACCTCCGCCCGCCTCGGAAATTATGCCTTCAACAAGCAGAACCGCTGGGTCATCTCCCAATCCTGGGTGAAGTAACCATCAGGCGGCGGCGCGATCAGCGCCGCCGCCTGCATGCGTGCCTGTTGTATATGACCCGTGCGGGAAAGCGAGATGAACGCCTTGGCCGATACCCCATCTTCCGAGATCGAAAGGCTCGACGCCGTTGCGACGCGTAGCGGCGCCGGTCCCTGGCGGCGGGCCTGGGTGCTCCTGAAACGCGACAAGCCGACGATCGCCGCCGTTTTCCTGCTCCTCGTGATCGTGTTGTCGAGCCTTGCGGCGCCATTCTACGCCGCCGATATCGCCGGCACGGATCCGTTCCGCTCCAACCTGAGCGGCAAGGTCACGGTCGACGGCAAAAAGGTGAAGATCATGCAGGCCTCTACCGAGGGGCTGGGCCTCGGCGTGACTCCGATCGGGCCGACCTGGGGAGCGCAATATTTCCTCGGTGCCGATACGCAGGGTCGCGACGTTGCCGCCCGCCTCCTCTATGGCGGAAGGAATTCCCTGCTGATCGCGTCGGCTGCGACGGCCGTCTGTCTCGTGCTGGCCGCAGCCATCGGCATATCTGCGGGTTTTTTCGGCGGCCTCGCAGATATCGTGCTGTCGCGCATTCTCGACATTCTCTGGGCGTTTCCCGTCTATCTGCTGGCGATCTCGCTTTCGATCGTGATGATTTCGAAGGGCGTTGTGATCGGCCCGATTGAAATCACTGCCGACAGTCTGCTCCTGCCGATCGGCATCATCGGCATCATCTACGTGCCCTATGTCGCAAGACCCGTCCGCGGCCGGGTGCTCGCGCTCAAGGAGAGCGAATTCGTGCTCGCGGCGGTCGGGCTCGGTATTCCAGCCTGGCGCATTCTGCTCAAGGACATTTTGCCGAACGTGTCGACCATGCTCATCGTCTTCATACCGCTGATGATGGCGCTCAACATCGTCACCGAGTCGTCGCTTTCGTTTCTTTCGATCGGCGTACAGGCGCCGGATGCGAGCTGGGGAACAATCATTCAGGATGGGCAGACGCTGCTCTATACGCGCCCGGCCGTGGCGCTCGCGCCCGGCATCGTCATCGCGCTCACCGTTCTCTCCCTTAACGTGGTCGGCGACAGCATCCGTGACGTGCTCGACCCACGCACCAAGATTGTCTGAGGGCGCGGGATGTTTGTCGCAATCTTCCAGCGTCTCGCCCAGATGATCTTCGTGATGTTCGGCATCTCGGCGCTCGTCTTCCTAATCTTCTTTGCGACGCCCGGCTCCGATCCGGCTGCCCGCATCGCCGGCCGCAATGCCTCTCAGGAAACTATCCAGGCCATCCGATCCGAATTCGGCTTCGATCGGCCGCTGCCCGTGCAATATGCGATCATGATGAAGCGGCTTTTCGTGACGCAGGATCTCGCCTCTTACGTCAATCGCGGCATGCGCGTGGTGCCGGAAGTCGCCGTCGCGGCGCCGGTGACCTTGTCGCTCGTCTTCGGCGCGGCAGTTCTCTGGATCCTGGGCGGCGTGGTGACCGGCGTCGTAGCCACCATGACACGGGGCAGCCTACTCGATCGCGGGCTGATGATGCTTGCGCTCGTCGGCGTTTCCATGCCGGTCTACTGGCTTGGCGAGGTAATGAATCTGATCTCCCAGAGCCGCCTTCACGATACCTGGCTTTTTTCCTGGGTGCCCGCACTCGGCTACAAGCCGCTTTTCGAAGATCCGCTGGGCTGGTTCAAGACGCTGATCATTCCGTGGATCACATTGGCGACGCTCTATATCGGGATTTACGGCCGCGTCCTGCGCGCCAACTTGGTGGAAGCCTATCACGAAGATTATATCCGCACCGCTCGTGCCAAGGGGCTGAGCCCGGCGCGGGTAATGCTCAGGCACGCGCTCCGGACGTCGCTGATCCCGTTCGTTACCATGTTCGGCCTCGATTTCGGCGCACTGGTTGGCGGCGCCGCATTGCTTACCGAAGTCGTCTTCGGCCTCAACGGTGTCGGACGGCTGACTTATCAGGCGCTGCTCAATCTGGATCTGCCGATGATTCTTGGCACGGTGATGTATGCCTCCTTTTTCGTCGTCCTCGCCAATGCGTGCGTGGACATCATCTACGTGCTGATCGATCCGCGCGTGAGAGGGAGTTGACGATGACCGGTTCCAACAAGCCTCTGCTTCTGGACGTCAAGGGTCTTACCGTGTCATTTGCGACCGACAAGGGCCTCGTCAAGGCTGTAGACGACGTCTCCTTTTCGGTTCGCCAGGGCGAAATTCTCTCCATTGTCGGCGAGTCCGGCTCTGGAAAATCGGTAACGCTTCTGTCGCTCCTCGGCCTTCACGATGCGAAGACCACCAGGGTCGACGGTGCGGTTGCCTTTCAAGGCGAGCGCATTCTCGAACTGCCGGCCAGCCGGATGCGAAGCATTCGCGGCAAGGGCATCGGCCTGATCTCGCAGGATCCGATGACCGCGCTGACCCCGGTCTATACGATCGGCTGGCAGATAGAAGAGCAGATCCGCGCTCATGAAAAACTCTCCGCTCGGGCAGCACGCAAACGCGCGATCGAACTTTTGGCGGAGGTGGGCTTCGCAAATCCGGCGGAGGCCGTCGGGCGCTATCCGCACCAGCTTTCCGGCGGCATGCGCCAGCGCGCCGTCATTGCGATGGCGATCTCCTGCAATCCGGCGCTCATCGTCGCCGATGAACCGACCACGGCGCTCGACGTGACCGTCCAGGCGCAGGTGCTCGATCTTCTGCTGCGGTTGCGCAAGGATTTTGGATCGGCGATCATCCTGATTACCCACGATATGGGTGTCGTTGCCGAAGTGGCCGATCAGGTCGCGGTCATGTATGCCGGCCGTATTGTGGAAAGCGGTCCGGCGAAAGCTATCTTTTCCCATCCCCTTCACCCCTATACCTGGGGCCTGATGGCCTCGATCCCGCCATTGACCGGCCCAAGACCCGAGCGGCTGATCTCGATCGGCGGCATGCCGCCCACACCCGAAAACATACCCGAGGGCTGCGGTTTTGCGCCGCGCTGTCGATTTGCCCGCGCTGAGTGCAACGCGCGTCCGCCGCTCAGACGGCTTGAGGATCAGGCCGGGCTCTGTGTGCTCGACGGCGACGAGCGGGAAACCCTGCGCCGGACCGTTCTTTGCCTGGAGGTGGCGGCGTGAGCACCGAGCAAATGCGAAAGCCTCTCCTTTCGGCTCACCAACTGACCAAGAATTTCGTCGTCGGTAAGACCATGATGCCGGGCTCGGGCCGGATATTGCATGCCGTAGACCAGATCAGCCTCGACGTGTTTCCGGGCGAGACGCTCGGCCTGGTCGGCGAATCCGGCTCCGGCAAGTCCACCTTGGGTCGTTGCATGACCCGGCTTTACGACGTGACTTCCGGCAGCCTCGCCTTCGAGGGCATCGAGATCGGCAAGGCGAATGCGCGGGCGCTGAAGCCAGTGCGGCGCAAAATGCAGATGATCTTCCAGGATCCTTCCTCCTCGCTTAATCCGCGCCGCAGGGTCCGCGATATCCTCGGCGAAGTGCTGAAGGTCCACGCGATCCGCACTGGTTCCGAAGTCGAGGATCGCCTTGCCGAACTCATGACTTTGGTGGGTCTGAGGCCTGAATATCTCGATCGTTATCCGCATGAATTTTCAGGCGGACAGCGCCAGCGGATCGGCATTGCGCGGGCGCTGGCGGTCGAACCGCAATTGATCGTCGCCGATGAACCGGTCTCCGCACTCGATGTTTCGGTACAGGCGCAGATCATCAATCTGTTCGCTGACCTCCGTGAGCGGCTGAACCTCACCTATTTGTTCATCGCTCACGATCTTCCCGTGGTTCGCCAGGTTTCGACCCGCGTGGCCGTCATGTATCTCGGTTCCATCGTGGAAATCGGCGAGACCGACACGCTCTACGCCGCCCCGCGCCATCCTTATACCCAGGCGCTGCTTTCAGCCATTCCGCAGCCGCATAAAGGGGGCAGACGCGAGCGCATCCTGCTCAAGGGCGAAATTCCAAGCCCGCTCAACCCTCCCAAGGGCTGCAAATTCTCGACCCGCTGTGCCTTTGCCCGAGATATCTGCCATGAAAGCCGCCCGCTTTTGACTGAAACCTCGACGAACCATGGGGTTGCCTGCCACTTTCCCCTGGAGTGAACCAGCCCGGAGATCGGGTCTAAAGACGTTTGTGGATTGTCATATGCTTACTCAGCCTTCAGCTCCTGAGCGCTTCCTCGTCTCCGATGGAGTTTCTCCAAATGTCTGCCGATAGGTCACCGCGAATCTTCCGAAATGGAAGAAGCCCCACTTCAAGCATATTTCTTTGATCGACGTGCGGTTGGACTGATCCAGAAGATCTGCCCGGGCGGCTTGCAGACGAATCCCCCGCAGATAAGCCATTGGGGTTGTTTCCCTGAAAGCCCGAAAGCCCCCTTCCAGCGCGCGAATGGAAACACCAACAGCCTCGGCGACCATTTGCATCGTTATTGGCCGGTCAATGTTTGCGTGCATGAAGTCGATGGCACGTCGAACATGCCGGGGAGCAACCAGGTGGGGCTTCTTGGCTAATAGGTGAGATAGCTGATGTGGCGTCGTCCGCAATATCAAATCGGCGAGCGCGTTGACCATATACGACATCGCCATCGGAGATTGAATGAGCGGTCCGTTGTAGCGCATACCCGCAATGATCGTTTGCACGAGATTTCCGACCAATTGACCGGCTGACGTGGACAGATCCAGGATCGGCGTCAGATCAAGTGAGCCATTCAATGGCATCTCAAACATTGCTGCAACCGTTTGCTTCATGACCGCCCAGTCCAGTCGGAGCACATCGGACATATTCGGCGCACCTTGCAGAAAGAAACGTTCCGGCTGCTTGTTATTGACAAGCAGCACCTGGCCCGGCTTGACGTCAATCACTCGGCGACCAAGCGCTACGCCCCAGCCTCCGATGCGAGGTACCGCAATCGATAGCCACTCAGGCATTTCGGCCAGAGGACGTGCTTGCCATTCAACCTGGTAGTGACTGGTGACCAAGGTTGCTGCCCCTCCGGTATGGAAGTCGGCCTGCCAAAGGAAATCTGCCCCCCGGCCCAACTGGCTGGCCTCAAAGGGACCGAAGTTTTTCGTGTATATTTCGACCATATCGTCGAAGGTTGAGCCATGAAATCGCAGCGAGGATTTCACCAGGATATTGTCTGACATATGATTATTCGTTTGTGCGTGGACCGCTTGAAAGGCAATGGCAGGTCAAATGGCAACTTCGTCCAGATGGTCGGCGTCGAGATTTGGAAGTCTGCGAGCGCGCAAACAGACCCCGCCCAATAGCGAATGACACGCGGACAAACGATATCTGACGGCCGCCAAAGGCGACACGTACCTGTACCCGGCCAACTCTCTGGAACACCAAGAATCTGCACCGCGAGTACCAGTAGCGCCCCTCGAGAGAACGGAATTTTAAGGCCGGTCTCTAAGCGGTTCTTCCTGGCGACAGTTCGGACTGAATCTCGTCACGCCATAGCGATCCTTTAGTTTTTACTGCCGCGAAATGCGGCACTACTTCATGATCGCTCTTACCATCATGGGATCGCGCCATCGTGTCCAGTTTCCGCCAACATATCCAGAATGAGCAGCAAAGTTCACTTGAGGTTGTGAGAACCGAGGCGCATCCACGAAAATCCAATCTTTGTTAAGGGTTCGCGTCAATTCGTGAGTGCATAGGCGCAGTTGCTGAGACGCGGTTGTCTTCCAAGGACAATCTCCTGCTCTCCGGCATAATCGAAAGCCTATTCGCGCTGCGCAAATGATTTGTGGCGGCTTTTCTCCACTACCTTCAGAGGGCCGATGACGGCACCCCTGTCTCCTTCGTTCCCGGAGAACGTCGTGCCTAACCTCATTCCATTTCCAGCCCAGAACCGCGCTCGACCAGACGTCCAAACCTCGGATACCTTTTCCACGGCGCCCGAAGCACCTGACCTCTTACAATTGCTGGCGCGCAAACGTGAGATGCTGAGCAACGCGGCATATTATTTGGAGGCTCTTTGCGCGTCTCTGAAGGGCGATGTGACTGATGCGCCGCATCTTTCAATTAACGCTGACATGCGGCCCACGCAGAACGCGTGAAGGCTCACTTCTTCTTTCGTCTCTAACTGAAAATCATTCAATACGCCCGGCTTCAAGGGAGGAGGCTGCCGGCGGTGACAACACAAAGGATTCATATGTCTTTCTTGGCAAACCTTAAGATCGGTACGAAGCTTGCGCTTTCGTCGGGTATCGGAATTGTACTGATCATCGGTATTCTCATAAATCAGCAGATCGCCAGCGGTGAAATCAGTTCGGCGAATGCGGCCGTTTCTCGTGAACAAACGATTCTCAACGGCATTCAGACTGCCGCGGTATCTCTCGCCGAAATGCGGACAGCCGCTCATGAAATCGGCTCTGCTACGACGGCAAAGGAAGTTGAAGCTTCGCTCAGTCAAGCCAAAATCAGCGACCAACAAGCATGGGATGGCCTTGAGCAGCCCATCAGTATCGCTCTGAAGCCTGATGTCTTGAAGGACATCCGCAATGGTTTGCGCGAGTATGATGGCCTCATAACAAAACGTGCCTCCGCTTTGACCGCAGCCATGTCCAAGAAGAATGGCTCGCCATTGAGCCCGGCAGAAGTCGAAGCGGCGTTGGGCGTCGTCTCCGAGGTGGATATCAACCAGGTTATGGAGCGCACGCACACGGCAACGGACGCCTCGATCCAGAACGCTCGCCACTTTACGCAGGAAGCAAGAGCTGCGCTGGCGGCCTCGGTTTCAACGGCGGAAACGATCTCTTTGATCGTCGGCGCAAGCGTTGTTCTTGTCTTGTTTGCATCAGCGATCGCGTTGATGATCGGCGTTGCCAAGCCCATCAAGCTGATGACCTCAGCAATGCGCCGGCTCGCTGATGGCGACATGAATGTCGATATCGCCTCCGTGACGCGTCGAGACGAAATAGGCGCCATGTATGAAGCCGTTAAGGTCTTCCAACAGAATGCAGTCGCCAACAGGCGCCTCGAAGAAGAGGCTACCGCCTCTCGCGGCCATCAGGAAGCCGAACGCGCCGAACTCCAGCGCCGCACGGAGCGTGAAGCCGAACAATTGCGCTTTGCCTCTGACAATCTCGCCTCAGGTCTGAAACGGCTTGCCGCCGGCGATCTGGCCTTCCAGATCAATGAGGCCTTCGCACCGGATTTCGAGCCGCTGCGCCGGGACTTCAATCAGTCGGTCCAGCAGCTTGGCGCCGCACTTTCGACGATCGCGGACAGCATTGGCGCCATGAACAATGGCACGCGCGAAATCTCGTCGGGTGCGCAGGATCTCTCCAGACGGACGGAACAACAGGCCGCCTCACTCGAAGAAACCGCCGCCGCACTCGACGAGATCGTCGTCAACGTTGGTTCGTCGACAAAGCTGACGGAAGAGGCCCGCGCTGTCGCGAGCCAGGCCAATCAGAGCGCGCAGAAATCCGCCGAAGTGGTTTCTCATGCCGAGGAGGCGATGCGGCGGATCGAGGAGAGCTCGCAGCAAATCTCCAACATCATAGGCGTTATCGACGAGATTGCTTTCCAGACCAATCTTCTGGCGCTCAACGCCGGAGTGGAGGCAGCCCGAGCAGGCGAAGCAGGCAAGGGCTTTGCGGTCGTCGCACAGGAAGTGCGCGAGCTTGCTCAGCGCTCGGCGCAGGCGGCAAAGGAGATCAAGGGCCTGATCCAAACGTCGACCACCGAAGTGCAAAGCGGCGTCAAGCTGGTGCGCGATACCGGCGAGGCGCTAAACGTCATCGGCGGCTTCATTGGCCAGATCAACAATCACATGAATGCGATCGCCGTGTCCGCAAAGGAGCAGTCGACGGGTCTTGCCGAGATTAACACGGCGATCAATTCGATGGATCAGACGACGCAGCAGAATGCCGCCATGGTGGAGCAATCGACCGCCGCGGCTTCCAATCTTACGCAGGAGGCCGCGAAGCTACGGGATCTCATTGGCAACTTTAGGCTTGAAGACGCCGTCGGCCCGCGTGCCATCCGCGAAACGACCAAGCCTGTTGCCTCTCCGGCCCGCGCCCTTAGCAACAAGCTCTCCCGCGTCTTCGGCGGAAAGACGGCAACTGCCGCCGCTGTAAAGGAATGGGAAGACTTCTGATCGAAGCAACACCTTCAGCCGCCAGTCAGGCCACGACGCTGGAAATCATCGCCTTCCGTCTCAGTGGCTAGCGGTTCTGCATTGAGACAACTTCGGTCTGGGAAATCCGGGATGGGCAGCGGTCACGCCGCTGCCCATCCCATGTTCTCGGCGTGATGAACTTGCAAGGCTCCGAACAATTGGTCTCTTTGCGTCAAGTCTACCATTCCGCCCTTTAAAGCAAATTCATAGGCAATTGCGAAAGCGAAATGCGGGACAAGGAGCCGGTCGATTACGAGGTCGATCAGGTAAGGCTTTCAGAACGAGCGGGCCGACTAGGCACCGCTCCATCATCTGCCTGGCAAGCGTCAGCCGGTCATGCCGACTTCAGCCTCCGTCACCGCCAGCTCGGCCATGGCGAGTGCAGCCTCGCGGGTCCTGGCGGCGGCGATGAACCGGCCGCTGTGGCAAAAGCTCGCGCCCTCTATGCCGCAAGCCACTTCCAGATCGCGGTCGGTCAAGCCCGCCCAAGAGGCAGGCAGGTCTGCCCTCAGCTCGAAACCCTCATCCGCACGGCGGATGCCGGTCAGACACCAATCATTTTCGCGCGGGTGAACGACAAACAGCAGGTGATCGGCGCCTGCCTTCACGATGGCGGGGCGGAAGGGCATTCCCATTGGGAGTTCCAGAATGCGCCCCTTGCCTGCATCCATGATTGCCTGGTGCACGAGCGCTTCGGCCCGCAACTTTGCGGCGCTTTGGGCTATCCTCGCCTCGACGAAACTTCGGGCAATGGCAAGAGCGTTTTGGAAACCGCGATCTTCGGCCTCGGGGTTTGCCTCGTCAAAAACGGGCTTTAAGGTTTCCAGCAGCGCCGGCAACGTGAGCCCAGCCAGCGCTCCCGCAACGGAGGGGCTGAGCGCACCATTGTCAACGAGATCGACCGGCAGCACAAAACTAGCATCGAAGGAGGCATGTACCGCCTCGATATGCGCTTCGGGAAGACCCGAGGCGGCGAGGTAATCACGGCCATAATGCTTCCAGATCAAACCGAACGAACTGTATGGTTGGCCACTCTCCCGCAGCGGCGCGCCGCGCTGATGGTGATCGAAGATCCGCGCGGCGGCGTCATATCTGCCGCCCACATCGTAGATGATACGGTCTGGGCCGGGGGTGGTCCATTCCGGCATCCGGCTGCGGATGAGACGCGCCTGCGGAAAAAGCCGGGTCAGGATGACGCTGGACAACAGTTCGTCGGCATGGAAACCGCCGGAATGGGTGACGAGGAAATCTGGGATCATGCGGGGGCTATGCCTTGTTGTTCGCGGAGTATCCGCTGGGGGTCTAGCAGCAGATAGCCGTTGCTGCATCCCATCTCAACGGGCCATTTGCTTATTTGGGCGGGCTGGTCCGGCCTCCTTCGGGGGATTCGCTCGCGAGCAAACTTTTGTACGCCTCGAAGTTTTGATCCTGAAACCCCTCGATCTCCGACCAAAGGCGTTCCCGATCCGTCACTGCTATGTCTGCCGCATCGAGAACATGCGACAGAATCGTGCAGAGTCGATTGATACGAACTAGCTGATTTCCCAGCTCTTCAGCGGTAACCGGTCGCGACAGCTTGTCAGCGTCAAGGACAACGCTGTCCGGGCCGAAATCTTTAGCTTGCCATTTCACCATCCAGCTCACCTTCTGTCAGATTTTTACTTCACCCCTGCTAGCAGACACAATGAGATCGGCGAGCCAAAGAGCGCTATATCGCGGATGCAAATTTTCCAAGCTCCCGATCCTTTACGATCCCGCTCATCCCGACCAAGCGCAGGCGGACTCGCTTTTCGGCATCTGGCTCCTGCCAGTCGTCCTTTTGCCACCGGCATTCCTCATCATCCTGATCGGAGCCACTATCCTGCGCCTCTAGCGGGCGCCTGTGAACGTCAGCAGTCTATCAAGCAACAGATTTCCAATGGATAATCGTCGATTGAGCTTCTGAAGATGCTGCCCCTATAGTTGGAAAAAATAAAAGCCGGCGGCACTGACACTGAAGTCAATTTTAGCCAGTCAGTCTTGATACATCGAGATTTCAGATATAAAACGTAATTTCAAGAATACTGGGGAGCGTAATGGAACACTCGTTCTTGACCATCGACGCCAGCGAGAACGAGAATGCTATAAGAGCGCTCTCGGCGCCTGTACGCATACAACTCCTCAAGTTGCTTTGCTCAAAAGGGCCGATGAACGTTAATGACATGGCGCGAACGCTCTCTTTGCCTCAGTCAACGGTCGCCACCGGCATTCAGATCTTGGAAGAGGCGGGACTGGTTGAATCCCGTCTTGCCAAGGCACGCAAGGGCAATCAAAAAATTTGCTCCGCGATTTATAATGAAATTCTGATCAGTTTCCAGGACACGACCGTTCAGAAGGACGACTTCATCGAGGTTGCGATGCCGGTCGGTCTCTATACGAGCTGTGACATTCATGCGCCCTGTGGTCTCTGCTCCACCGAAACTGTGCTCGGCCTTCTCGACGTGCCCGACTATTTCTTGGATCCACAACGCATGCAGGCGGGTCTCATCTGGTTTGGCAGAGGGCATGTCGAGTATAAATTCCCCAATAATGCCAAGGTCTTGAACAAGACCGTGCGCGCCATCGAATTTTCGATGGAATTGTCTTCTGAAGTGCCAGGCACCAATCCCGATTGGCCCTCCGACATCACGCTCTGGGTTAACGGAATGGCGATTGGAACCTGGACCTCGCCGGGCGACTATGGCGACAAGCGTGGCGCCTTCACGCCGGCATGGTGGAAGCTCGAGGGTTCGCAATACGGGAAGCTGAAGACCTGGCGCATTTCCACACGCGGAACCTTCATCGACGGCATGGCCGCCTCCAATGTCACGGTCAGCGACCTCGCCCTTGCCCAACATTCCTCCATCCGGCTCCGCATCGGCATCGCCGAAAATGCCAGCAACACCGGCGGGGTCAATATTTTCGGCCGCGGCTTTGGAAATTATGGCCGAGACATCGTCATGCGGCTGTATGTTTGAAGATAAATATCGGAAATCCTGATTATTAAATCGCGTTCCGTTCCCGTTCCAAGCCACCCATCCGCAAGGAGAACTACTTGTAATTAAATAGCTTTTTCAGGAATTTGCACGGGAAAAATCAAAAACGCGGCACAATTGACACTGCCATTTATCGCTATCAAGATAGATACAAGAAAACAAGAAATCTGATGCATAAATGGGAGGGTTCGTTGAAGGCGAACGTCATTGTCCATCGCGATTTCCAGGTCGCGACCATCGATTCCAGACTTTACAGCTCGTTCCTCGAACATCTCGGCAGGGCGATTTACGGCGGCATTTACGAGCCCGGACACCCGACTGCCGATGAGCACGGGTTCCGGCGCGATGTCATCGATCTCGTTCGCCAGCTCGATACGCCCTATTGCCGTTATCCCGGCGGCAACTTCGTATCGGCCTATAATTGGGAAGATGGAGTAGGCCCGCGCTCGGAGCGCCCGGTCCGTCTCGACCTTGCCTGGCGCACCCGCGAAAGCAACCAGATCGGCGTGAACGAATTCGTCGACTGGTGCAAGAAGGCAAATACCAAGCCGATGCTTGCCGTCAATCTCGGCTCGCGCGGCCTGGATGCAGCTCGCAATTTCCTCGAATATTGCAATCATCCCGGCGGCACCTATTGGTCGGACCTGCGCCGCAAGCATGGCTGGACAAATCCCCATGATGTCAAATTGTGGTGCCTCGGCAACGAGATGGACGGCCCTTGGCAAGTCGGCCACAAATCAGCCTATGAATATGGCCGGCTGGCCGATGAGACGGCGAAGGCCATGCGCGGCTTCGACAAATCTCTGGAACTGGTCGTCTGCGGCTCGTCGAATTCTGACATGAAGACCTATCCCGATTGGGAAGCGCAGGTTCTGGACCAGTGCTATGACAGCGCCGATCATATCTCACTGCACATGTATTTCGCCAATCGCGAAAAGAACACGCTCAACTATCTGGCCAAGGCCGAAAAGCTCGACCGCTACATCGTCACCATCGGTGGCGTCATCGATTATATCAAGGCGAAGAAGCGGTCGAAGAAGACGATCGGCATTTCCTTCGATGAGTGGAATGTCTGGTACCATTCCAACCAGCAGGACAAGGAGATCCTTGCTCGTGATGAATGGCCGGATGCGCCGCATTTGCTGGAAGACGTCTATAATTTCGAAGACGTTCTGCAGGTGGGCGGCATTCTCAACACCTTCATTCGCCGCTCGGATCGCGTGCGCATCGCCTGCATCGCCCAGCTCGTCAACGTCATTGCCCCGATCATGACCGAGGATGGCGGCCCGGCCTGGCGCCAGACGATCTATTATCCCTTCTATTTCGCCTCGAAATATGGGCGTGGATCGGCGCTGCAACTGATCACCGACGGTCCGACCTATGATTGCGACGAGGCAAACGACGTTCCGTATCTCGACGCGTCAGCCGTTCTTTCCGACGACGGCAAGACCCTGACCTTCTTCGCCGTCAACCGCCACACGCAGACCGCGCTCGATTTCGACGCCCGGCTGGACGGCTTCGCCAATGCCCGCATTGTCGAGCAGGTGGAGATGACCCACGGCGACCTGCAGGCGGTCAACACCGCCACGCGGCCGGAAACGGTCGTCCCGGTCCATGTCGAAACCGCAAAAATCGAGGATGGCAGGCTGCGGGCAGCGCTGAAGCCGCTGTCCTACAGCGTCATCCGGCTGTCGGTGTGACGACCATTTGCCGGCAGGGCTACCGGCCCTGACCGAGGCATATCCGGCGCGCGTTGCGAGGAGGCAACCGAGCCGGAGGAATGGTTCGCAGAAGCCCAGGACCTGACTTGCTCGGTCCTGACGCGGCTGCGAACCGACAAACTGCGACGTGCCAGGCGTCCCTGCGGCCGCTCTCTCGTCGCTCTCAAAGGGAGGAGATCATGCAGCATTGGAAGAAGCTTGCATTCGGCGTCGCCCTGGCCACACTTGGCCTGATGGCGGCAGCGAAGGCCGATGACTATACCTCCTTGCCGCGCAAGGAGACGCTCATCGTCGAAAATCCGGAAGGGACGATCAAGAATCCCGGCTGGTTCAATATCTGGGTCAATGGCGGGGGCGGCGTTTCGACCGGCTTGCAGCAACTGACCATGGATACG
This sequence comes from Rhizobium sp. NXC24, assembly GCF_002944315.1. NCBI lineage: Bacteria > Pseudomonadati > Pseudomonadota > Alphaproteobacteria > Hyphomicrobiales > Rhizobiaceae > Rhizobium > Rhizobium sp. NXC24. Next base: position 51,344 of record NZ_CP024314.1, on the reverse strand, counting down.
CTCTGGTATATCGATCCCGAACAGGGACTTGGCGGCTCGACCTGGGACAATTCCCTGGCTGCCGACAAGCCGCAATATAATGCCGACTTCACCGAGATGACCGTGAAGCTGCGCAAGGGGCTTTATTGGAGCGACGGCGTGGAATTCACCGCCGACGACGTGGTCTATACCGTCAAGACGCAGATGGACCATCCCGGCATGGTTTGGAGTGCGGCCTTCTCTGTGCAGGTGGCAAGCGTCGAGGCGACCGATCCCTATACCGTCGTCTTCAAACTCAAGAAGCCCAATTCCCGCTTTCACGCGCTCTTCACCGTTCGTTGGAACGGCGCCTGGATCATGCCGAAGCATATTTTCGAGAAAGTGGCCGATCCGGTTCGGTATGATTTCGCCAATCCCATCTCGCTCGGGGCCTATAAGCTGAAGGCCTATGATCCCCAAGGCAAATGGTACACCTGGGAGAAGCGCGACGACTGGCAGCGCACCTCGCTTGCCCGCTTCGGCGAGCCGGCGCCGAAATATGTCACCTATGTCGATCCGGGCCCGCCGGATAAACGCACCATCGCTCAGATCGAGCACAATCTGGATATTATCCATGACAACACGCCCGAGGGCATGTTCACGCTCAAGGAGAAATCCAAGACCGTTGATAGCTGGTTCCCCGGCTTCCCCTTCGCTCATCCCGATCCGACGCTTCCTGCCGTGATCTTCAACACGCAGGATCCCACCTTCCAGAACCCGGATGTGCGCTGGGCACTCGCGCTGCTTATCGACATCAAGGCCGTGGATATGGCGAGCTACCGTGGCGCGGCTACACTTTCGGCGCTCGGTGTTCCGCCAACGGCCATCGCCATGAAGGATTACCAGGCGCCGTTGCAGGATTGGCTCAAGACCTTCGAGATCGATACCGGCAAGCGTAAGATCAAGCCCTATGATCCGACGGTCGGCCAGCAGATCGCCGATATCCTGCGCAAGCAGCCGAAGTTCAAGGACCAGATCCCGACCGATCCGGCAGCCATCAACACCGCATTCGGTTACGGCTGGTGGAAGCCGGATCCCCAAGCGGCAGCCGAGCTTCTGGAAAAGGCGGGCTTCAAGAAAACTGGCGGCAAATGGATGACGCCGGATGGCCAACCCTTCAAGATCCGCATGAGTGTCGAAGGCGATACCCGCTCGGTCTTCACCCGCGCCGGCACGCTGATTGCCCAGCAATGGGCCGCTTTCGGCATCGATTCCAAGGCCGTTCCGTCCACCAGCCTGTGGCAGACATCACTCCAGCCGGGTGACTTCCAGGTGGCGATCGCCTGGAGCGTCGAAACCTGGGGCGGCGATCCCGACCTCTCCTTCTTCCTCGATAGCTGGCATTCGGAATTCGTTGCCAAGAAGGGTGAAAACCAGCCGCCGCGCAACTGGCAGCGTTGGTCCAATCCCGAGCTCGATAAGATCATCGAGAGCATTCGCAAGGTCAGCGCCGACGATCCCAAGGGCATCGAACTGGGCAACGACTATCTGAAACTGGTGGCCCGTGAAATGCCGACCATTCCGCTGATGTCCTACAACGTCTTCACGTCGATGGATACCACCTACTGGAAAGGCTATCCGACCATTGCTGATCCTTATACCGATCCGGTTCCCAATTGGGCGAACTCCCGGTTGATGATGGTCAAGCTGAAGCCGGCGCAGCCATAATCCTCCCGACCCTGACGCGGTGTCCGCCGCGTCAGGTACCTGTCGCCGGACACTAGGCAGGTCCGGCGAACTTTCTTGAAGCAAGTGCCAGCAGCAAGGAACACCGCGGTATGGCGTCTTATCCTGTTTTCTTATTGAGGCGGTTCGGCCAGTTCCTGCTCGTGGTCTTCATCGGCATTTCCGCGACCTTCTTCGTTACGCATCTGACACCGATCGATCCTGTCGAGGAAAGCATCGGCTCGATTCAGCAGATGGGTCAGTCCGACCCGCGCGCCGTCGAATTGATGCGACAGTCCCTTCGTGCGCTTTACGGTCTCGAAGGGTCCATATGGCAGCAATACCTGCATTTCTGGGGCCGTCTAGCGACCGGCGATCTCGGCCCCTCACTCTCGGCCTTCCCGACGCCGGTCTCGACCATCATCCTACGCTCCCTGCCCTGGACGATCGGGCTCATGACAGTTTCGACGCTGATCACATTCATTCTTGGCAATATAGTCGGAGCGCTGGCTGGGTATTATCGGAAAAACATGGCGCTCAAGGCCGTGAGCCTCATCTTCATCGCCATGCAGCCGATCCCCTACTATATCTTCGCTTTCGTGCTGATCATCCTCTTCGGTTACGTGTGGCCGATCCTGCCGATCAACGGCGGTTATGAGATGAACACCAATCTCAACCTGTCCCTGGCTCTGATCCTGGACATTCTGAAGCATTCGATCCTGCCGGCACTTTCGCTGATCCTCGTCGGCACCGGCAGTTGGCTAATCGGCATGCGCGCTTTGGTCTCCAACATCATCACCGAGGATTACGTGGTCTTTGCCGAGCTCGGCGGCGTCCAGAAAAGGCGCATTCTCCGCTCCTATATCGCTCGCAATGCCATGGTGCCGCAATTCACTGGCCTTGCGATGTCGCTCGGCGCCATCTTCAACGGCACGGTGATCACGGAGATCGTGTTCGGCTATCCCGGCATTGGCAACCTGCTGATTTCAGCGGTGCATGCCGGTGATTACAGCCTCGTCCTCGGCCTCAGCGCATTGTCGATCGTCGGTGTCGCGGCGGCCGTCTTCATTATCGACGTCCTTAGCCCGCTTATCGATCCGCGCATCAAGGTGGAATAGAGCATGTTTACGATCATCCGCGACCTCGCGCGGCAAAACGTGGAGTTCTTGAGCGGCCTGCTGCTTTTCGCCGTCATCGTCGGCCTGATAGTCGTATCCTATTTCTCGCCATACGGCCCCACGGACATCTATCTTCTGCCGCCAGACATGCCGCCCGATAGCCAATATTGGCTCGGCACGACGTCGCGCGGCCAGGACGTCTTCTGGCAGCTCGCCACTGCGCTGCGCAACACGCTTTATTTCGGCATCGGCGTCGCCTTTCTCTCGCGCATCATATCGCTGGTGGTCGGTCTCGTTGCCGGCTATGCTGGCGGCGCGGTCGACCGGGTGCTGATGGCGATCAACGACAGCGTCATGGTCATCCCGCAATTTCCACTGCTGATCCTGTTCTACTTCGTGCTAAAGGACAGCATGACCTGGAGCGTTCTCATCGTGGTGATGGCCTCGCTCGGCTGGTCCTACGATGCAAGGCTCATTCGCTCCGTCGCAATCAGCCTCAAGACAAGACCATTTACCACCCAGAGCGTCTATTCCGGCATGAGCATGCGGAAAATCCTCGTGGAGGAGCACCTTCCCTATGTGCTTCCGATCGTCTTCGCCACGACGATGAACAATATGATCTGGTCGATCGGCATGGAAATCACGCTCTCGGTGCTCGGCTTCACCGATATCGAGACGCCGACCATGGGCATGATGATCTATTGGGCCAATGCCCATTCGGCGCTTATCGCCGGGACATGGTGGTGGGTAGCGGCGCCCGTTGCCGTCATCGTGCTCCTCTTCCTGGCGCTGTTCCTGCTGTCCATGTCGATGAACGAATACAACGATCCGCGCAGCCGGCTCAATCGGATGGGAGGTTAGCCATGGATGCCCTGGTCGAAATCGAGAATCTGAAAGCCTACTACCGCGCCTTTCTCTACGGCGTCGATCGCGAGGTGCGCGCCGTCGACGATATCAGTCTGACGATCGGGCGCGGCGAAATCTATGGCGTTGCCGGTGAATCGAGCAGCGGCAAGACGACCCTGATCAAGACCATCGCCGGCGCCATCCGGCCGCCGCTCAGGGTCGTCTCAGGCAAGGTGACGTTCCATTTCGCCGGTGGCACGCAAGATATCTATGCCATGAAGCCGGAGCAGCGCATGGCGCTGCGCTGGCTGCATCTGTCTTATATCATGCAGGGTTCGATGAACGTGCTCAATCCGGTGCGCCGCATCCGTCATTCCTTCACGGATTTCGCACTCCGGCATATGAAAGTCAGCAGGGAGCAGTTTTTCGACAAAGTTGCCACTCATCTGCAGCGGCTGAAGCTCGATCCAAATCTGCTCGACGCCTATCCCCACGAACTCTCCGGCGGCATGCGCCAGCGTATGACCATCGCGCTCGCCACGATCCTGACCCCGGAATTTATCATCGCGGACGAGCCGACGACCGCGCTCGACGTCATCGTCCAGCGCGATGTCCTCTCGATGATCCGCGAAATCCAGCACGAGATGGGTTCGTCCTTCCTGTTCGTCACGCATGATATGGGTGTGCACGCGACCGTCTCTGACCGCATCGGAATCGTCTATGCCGGCCGCCTGGTCGAGGAAGCGCCGACCCGCAAGCTCTTCAACATGCCGCTCCATCCCTATACGCAGCATCTGGTTGGGAGCCTCCCGCGCATCGGCGACGTCCAGACGCGTCCGTCACTGGAAGGACGTCCTCCCAATCTTGCCATGCCGCCGGAGGGCTGCCGCTTTCATCCGCGCTGTCCGAAGCGAATGGATATCTGCACGCAGAAAGTTCCGCCGCTGGTGACAGTGGAGCCCGGCCGGCGCGTGGCTTGTTTTGCCGTTACGGGAGACCAGGTTTGAGCGCTCTTCTTACCCTCTCGCATGTCACAAAGATCTTCCGGCAAGGCGGCATCCTCGGTCGGCGCCAGATCACGGCCGTCAAGGATGTCAGTTTCGAGCTCAGCGAAGAGCCGGAAATCCTGTCGATTGTCGGAGAGTCGGGCTCGGGGAAATCGACGATCGCGGCGATGATCCTCGGACAGACGACGCCGTCCGCAGGCGAGCTTGATTTCCGCGGCAAGGCCGTCGCCATCCATGGCGCGTCCGAACGCCGGGCGTTCATGAGAGAGGTCCAGCCCGTTCTGCAGAATCCTTTCGAGGCGTTCAATCCGCTGAAACGGGTCGACCGCTATCTCTTCGAAACGGCCCGCAACTTTTCGGCAGGCTCGGAGCGACCGGATCGGCAAGAAATCGAGCGGATAGCCGATGCCGCATTGGCGCATGTCGGCCTTAGCCTTGCTGAGGTGAAAGGCCGTTTCCCGCACGAACTGTCCGGCGGCCAACTGCAGCGCACGGCCATTGCGCGCGCCCTCATCCCCCAGCCGCGCCTTCTCGTCGCCGATGAACCCGTTTCCATGGTGGACGCATCGCTACGCATGTCGATCGTCAATTTGTTCGGGCAGTTGAAAAGCGAGCTGGGGCTTTCGATCATCTACATCACCCACGATCTCGCGACGGCCTACTATATCAGCGACAAGATCATCATCATGCGCAAAGGCGAAATCGTCGAGCAGGGCCAGGCGCGCGCCGTCCTCGACAATCCGCAGCATCCCTATTCCCGCGCACTGAAAGACGCGGTCCTTTCTGCTGACTTCGGAACGACCACGTTGGAGGCGCGGCGAAGGTCCTAACCGTGGTCTCTTGTTCGACTTGAATCGCTACGCAGCCGTCACCCCGTCTTCAAGATTCCTCTTTTCAGTTCCGCCAAGTTCAAAACGTGCAAACTGGTCATGCAGCCGTTCGGCTTCCCCTGACAAAGCCGCCGTGCTGGCCGAGGCTTCTTCCACCATGGCGGCATTTTGCTGCGTCATATGATCCATGGAACGCACAGCGGAATTTACCGACGAGATGCTGGCAAATTGCTCCTGAGAGGAACTGGCGATTGCCTTGACGCGCTGGTGCATATCGTTGACGTAGTGATCAATCTCCTGGAGTGTCCCGCCGCTTTCCGTAACAAGACCGACGCCGGAAGTGACATCCGCGTTGGATGTGTTGATCAGGGAGGTGATCTCCTTGGCCGCCGTCGCCGATCTTGCCGCCAGTTCGCGGACCTCCTGCGCCACAACCGCGAAGCCGTTTCCAGCCTCGCCTGCTCGCGCCGCTTCTACGCCGGCATTGAGCGCGAGCAGGTTCGTCTGGAACGCAATATCGTCCATGACGGAGATGATCTGTCGGATTTTTTCCGACGATTGCTCGATCTTGGCCATGGCAGAAACCGCGTTTCGCACGACATCCTGCGCATGCGACGTCGCGTCGGATGTTTTCGCGGCAATCTGCCCGGCTTCGTTGGCGCGGTCGGCGGAGGCTCTTACGGTGGCCGTGATCTCTTCCAAGGCGGCGGCTGTCTCCTCAAGAGACGTCGCCTGCTTTTCCGTCCGGCGAGAAAGGTCATTCACCGCCAAATCGAGTTCGCGCGTGTTGGAGCGAATGGAAGTGGCGCTTCGTTCGACATCAGACAAAGCAACGCGAAGATGGGCCTGCGCCGAATTGAAGTCTGTGCGCAACCGATCCAGTTCATCACTGAATTTTTCATCAATGTCGATGGAGATATCGCCGGAAGCAAGGCGTCTAAGACCGGCAGCCAAGGCATTGACGGCCTTTTGAAGCTTCGTGGCCTCCAGTAATTTTTCACGCTCGCGGTTGTTACGCTCGATCTCGCTTTCGCGTCGATTTTGTTCGGCCCTATCCTCGAGGGAGAGTTTTTCGATTGCGGTCGCTCGCAGAACCTGGACGGCTTTTGCCATGATGCCGATCTCGTCCCCACGATTAATGCCGGGGATGAGGACGTCGTTTTCGCCACTGGCGAGCTTTCGGATGACGTCCGTCATGGATTGGATTGGGCGGCTGATGGCGAAGTTGAGCAGGACGGCAAGGCAGATGCCGCCGGCAATTGCAACCAGAACGGTGACCCCGATTTTGAATGTGGCAGAACCGGCTGCCGTATGAGCGGTATTAATTTGCTCGGCATTGAGCGTATCGATTTTCAAACTGACCTCAGTCGTCAGCTTCGCAAGCTGTTCCCGCTCCCTTGCCAGATCGGCCTGCGCAACAAGCATTTCCCTGAACGCCTTGTCAAAGATCGTAATCGAGACAGGGATTTGCTTTACGTCGTCGGCAATGGAGGGAAGTGCGGTTGCTGCAGTCGCAATGGTCTTTTCCAGCGCAACGAGGTCCTTGAGCTGTTCCTCGACGGGCGCCGGATCGGTATCGCCGAACCCCCCGAACAGTTTGAGCATTTCGGCGCGGGCAGCGAGCGCCAATCTGCCGAGCGTTTCGGCCTGGACTGCGAGCTCCCTGAATTTGGAAAGCTCCGCCGACGATGCGGATGCCTTGTTCATGGCGGCGTCCACCAGCGGAAAGGTCTGCGCCTGGATGCTTTGGGTCAAAGCGAGGATTTCGTTGACCGTTTTTCCGACGATCGTTTGCGCGTCGAATTTCCTCTTGAAATCCTCGGTGCTGCCAATGTCGTCCAGCGACTGTTCAAGCAGTTTGCCTGCCTGGGCGAGTTTCGGAAGCACCGCCGGGTCCAAACCGTCTATTTGCTGTCCATTGAGTTTTTCCGTCTCGACGACGATGCTTTCAGCGACAGTTTTCGCCTGCTGAAGAAAATCGCCCAGGAACGCACCGCCGCTTTCCTGCTGGATGCTTTTGATCGAGTTCGCACCCTGCTGGAGTTTGACCGCGCTGCCGAGCAGCCCATTGGCAGCGCTCAACTCCTTGTTCGCCGCGTCTGCTGCGACCCGGATTCGGCTCTCTTCCTTGCCCACGGCATCATTGATCGAGGCCGCCAGCGCTTCCAGATCCGAAATACTCCGCTGAAGCGTGGCAAGGCGCTGTTGCTGCTGATCTGTCTGTGCAATCACTCCGTCAAATGTGGAAGCGAACTCATCGACCGTCGCCTTGACTTCCGCGACCTTGGCCGTGACCAACGGATCGTTCTTTACCGCTTCAGAAAGCGTTACGAGCGCCGCGTTGAGATCCTGGATCCGCTGGCGCGTGGCGCTGGCACTCTCGATGCCAGGATCGAACAAATATCGCTCTCGCTGAAGCGATGTCGACTGCATCTCGTTGGTGACCTCTGCAGAACGACCAACGATGCTGAAGCGCGATGACAGGTCGACAATTGCGGAATATCCAACCGAGCCGACAATTGCAGCCAAAATCAATATGACAAGAAAGCCGCCTGCAACCTTGAATCTGAATTTAAGTCCGGAAAACCATTTTAAAAATAATTTCATTGCGCCCTGCTCCCGCTCTAGCAATAAAATTGGCTGATCTCATGAAATGAAGGTTCCTGTGTCAGAGCTCACCCGTCAGGAACTGCGCACGGCCATAACCGAACGACCAATCCTCATCGGAATTCTCGATGAATGAGACCATCACGTCGGAGGCTGGCACATCGCATTTGTCCGCGAGTGCCGAACATAGGTTCTGATAGAAGGCGACTTTCGCTTCTCGGCCGCGGGGTCGCGAGATGACCTCCACGAGCACAAATTTTTCAGTCCGCGGGATTCCCAGCCCGGTGTCGCAGGCCTGCATATAAGGATGCTGGTATTCCGACACGACCTGGTAACGGTCGTCCCGCGGCACGCCGAATGACTGGACCATCGCGTCATGGGCAGCGTCCAGCAGCAAGGCTACTTCGTCAGCCGTACGCCCTTTAAGGAGATGAAACTTCAGCAGCGGCATGAGACGAATCTCCATGACACGACGGCTGGAAGTGCACGCTTGATCATTTTGCATCCCGCTCCATGATCCACTCGACCTCCGGCGCGCAGGCGATACAGCGAGAGGCCGACGAACCGCCAGCCTGCCGATTGAGGCGTAATCTCATGGACTTGGCCATGACTGCCAAAGGGTTTGCGCAAAAGATCGGCCATGCTCGATCGCCCTCAGTCGAAGGTCCGCTGGTCGCGGGCGTTTCGATTATAGTGTTCGCGGGCGCGCTCAAGCCGCTCGGGGCCGCCGGCCTGCGGGACGGCAACGTCCCACCAATGTCCGCCCGCTCCCGTGCCGGGGACCGCATCCGTATCGATGACGATGACCGTCGGTATCGAGCGCAAGCGTGCGTCGGCGATCTTCTTTTCCAAATCGGCGATGTCAGCGGCTTTTTCCGCTTGGGCACCCATCGAGCGCGCATGACCGACGAAATCGAGCTCAGGCATGACCTCAATATTGGTGTCCTTGTACATATTGTTGAATTCGGCCCCGCCGCACTCGATTTGCAGGCGGTTGATGCAGCCATAGCCACGGTTGTCGGTAAGAACGACGGTGAAGGGAACGCGTCGCATCACTGCGGTCGCCAGTTCGGAATTGGCCATCATGTAGGAGCCGTCTCCGACAAAGCAGATGACCTCCTTATCGGGCGCCGCAAGCTTGATGCCCATGGCGCCTGCCACCTCATAGCCCATGCAGGAATAGCCGTACTCCATGTGATAACCACCCTTGACGGACTGCCACAGAACCTGCAGCGCACCCGGCATGGTGCCGGCGGCGCACATCACCACGGTCTTGTCGGTGGCCACGCGTTGAACGGCACCGATGACCTGCGCATCCGTGGGAAGATGGTTGACAAGATCGGCCTGCGGCGCAGCCGTGACGGCTTTCACCGTCTCGTGCCATTGAACCCTGCTTTCCGCATCGAACGACGGAGCCCGATAGTTGCCCAGCAGGACGGAAAGCTTCTCGAGCGTCACACGTGCGTCGCCGACGACCGGCGCCGCACCATGTTTAGTGGCGTCGTAGCCATGCAGGTTGATGGAGATGAGCTTTCGCCCCTCGTTCTTGAACAGCGCCCATGATCCGGTGGTGAAATCCTGAAAGCGGGTACCGACCCCGATCACGAGGTCCGCCTTCTCCGACAGGCGATTGGCGCATTCGGATCCGGTAACGCCGGGCGAGCCGAAATTGAAGGCGTTATCCCATGCGTTCGCCCCCTTGCCTGCCTGGGTCTCCACGAACGGGATGTTGTGGCGTTTCGCGAATGCGGCGAGCGTATCTTCCGCGTCGGAATAAAGCACGCCGCCGCCCGAAATGATCACCGGGTTCTTGGCAGCGCCGATCAAGACAGCAACTTCTTCCAATTCCCGCGGATCAGGCTCCGGCCGCCGGATACGCCAAACCTTGGGCTCAAAGAAGCTTTCGGGATAATCATAGGCATCCGCCTGCACATCCTGGCAGAAAGCAAGGCATACCGGCCCGCAATTGGCCGGATCCGTCATGACCGAGAAGGCGCGCGGCAGCGCGGTCAACAAATGTTCGGGCCGGGCAATGCGGTCGAAATAGCGCACGACAGGCCGAAAGGCATCGTTGGCGCTAACCGTGCCGTCATCGAAGTCCTCGATCTGCTGAAGAACGGGATCGGGCCGCCGGTTAGCAAAGATGTCACCCGGGATGAATAGCACCGGCAGGCGGTTGACATGCGCCAATGCTGCCGCCGTCACCATGTTGGTGGCTCCCGGCCCGATGGAGGAAGTCACGGCATGAGCGCGCTTGCGCCTTTTTGTCTTGGCATAGGCGATCGCCGCATGGGCCATGGTCTGTTCATTCTGGCCACGCCACGTCGGCAATGCATCGCCGATGCCGTGCAGGGCTTCGCCGAGCCCCGCAACATTGCCGTGGCCGAAGATCGCCCAGACACCCTCGATGAAGCGCTCGCCATCCTCGGTCATCTGGACCGAGAGCCATTTGACCAGAGCCTGTGCGGCTGTAAGCTTGATTGTCTTTGTCATGCTGCCTTCTCCCGTGCGGCCGTCCGTGCTTCGTCCCAGATCGAGGACAAGCGTCGATAGCGCCTTGCCATCTCTTCAACGGCGGCGGCGTCTTTGATTTCACCATTCATCCAGGCGCGTGCGACGTCGCCGAAGATGGTTCGGCCAACGGCAAAGCCCCTGACCAGACTAAATCCAGCAGCGACCTCGAAGCTCGCGGCCAGCTCCGCCTCCGGCGCATCGAGGCCGAGCACGACGATGCCGCGTGTATGCCGGTCGTTCTCCTCGATGGCAGCGATGGCGTTGGACCAGCCGGTGGCGGTTTTCATCGGCTCGAGCTTCCACCAATCGGGGAAGACGCCGATCTCGTAGAATTGCCGGATCAGGATCGCGGTCGTCTCGTCGTTGACCGGCCCGACCTTCGACGGAATGATCTCGAGCAGGAACTCCAGATTGTTGCGGCGCGATGCCTCGAACAGGCGCTTCACGGTTGCTTCCTGATCGGCGCGCGTTGCGGCGTCGTCATCGGAATGGCAGAAGCAGAGCACCTTGACGACGTTGTCGCGCCCCCATTCGGCCAGGCCGCCATAGTCGCTGCCCAGTTCGGGTTCCAGTGTCAGAGGCCGCGAACCCGGCCATTCGCAGGGCCGCCCGATCCACAGACCGGCGCCGGAGGCTGCGTGCAGCGCCTTTCTGCCGATCCGGTTGTCGCAGAGAATGCCGTAACCGGAACGGCCGGCTTGGACCTGCACCGCCGCCTGCAGGCAAAGCTCCTTGAAGGCGCCGCCTTTTTCGAGTGTATAGCCCGGCATCTGCTCAAGCTGAATGCGATGGTCGAAGGCGAAGATCCGATAGTCCGACCAATCTTGCCCATGATTGCGATGGCGATTGGTCGACCAATGGATCTGTTCGACGGCTTGGTCGTTTCGCAAATCGCTGCGCTTGACCCCGCGTTTCAGAAAGAATTCCAACTCCTCAAGCGAGGGGTAGGCCGGCGTGCAGCCGTGGCGGGATACGGCGAATGCGCCGCAGGCATTGGCGTATTTGAGCGACGTCGGCCAATCTTCGCCATCCAGCCAGCCCTTGAGAAGACCGGAGAAGAAGCCGTCTCCGGCGCCGAGCACATTGAAGACCTCGATCGGGAAGCCTTCGCCCGAAATGCCGGCATCGAGATTGTCCGGAATGGCGCCCTCGAAAGCCACGGCGCCCTTGGCGCCGCGCTTGCAGACGAGTGTTGCAGACGAGACGGCACGAACGGCCTTCAGTGCCGCGACGGTATCCGCGGTTCCGCCGGCGATATGGAATTCTTCCTCCGTCCCCACGATCAGATCGAAAAGATGTAGCGTCGACTGAAGTTTCTGCGTGACCTCCCGGCTTGCGACAAACCGGCTCTCCCCTTCGCCATGACCGGCGACACCCCAGAGGTTCGGCCGATAGTCGATATCGAGGGCAGCCCTGGCGCCACTTTCACGCGCAAAGCCGAGCGCCTTGAGGACGGCCGCTTCGGTCCGGGGATTGGAAAGATGCGTGCCGGTTACGACAACTGCGCGCGCCGAGGCGATGTAATCCCGACGTATGTCGTCTTCGCAAAGCGCCATGTCGGCGCAGTTCTCGCGGTAGAAGATCAGCGGGAACGTGTCCTCGTCGCGGATGCCGAGCAGTACGAGCGCCGTCAGACGCTCCGGATCGGTGACGACACCGCCGACATCCACGCCTTCGCGGGTCAACTGTTCACGGATGAAGCGACCCATATGCTCATCGCCAACCCGGGTGATGAGGCCGGATTTGAGGCCAAGCCGGGCGGCACCGCAGGCGATATTGGTGGGCGAGCCGCCAATGTATTTGTTGAACGAGCCCATGTCCTCGAGCCGGCCGCCGACCTGCAGACCGTAGAGGTCGACCGAGGATCGGCCGATCGTGATGACGTCGAGTGATTTCATGTCGAAACGCCCCGCTGTTTAGAAACCAACTTGTGTTAGAAACGTCCGGCTGGCCGCCAGATCATCGAGGATGCTGCCGGCGTTGCGCGGGTCGCGCTCCTGCTCGATGGTGATGTAGCCGCCGTAACCGAGTTCGGTGAGAAGAGCCCGCACCGCGGTGTAATCGATGGATCCGCGTCCAATTGGGCACATGACACCTTCGGCGCAGGCATCGAAGAACCGGATGCGCTTGCCCATCACGTCCTGATAGATTTTGGCGTCGATATCCTTGAAATGGATGTAGTCGACGCGATCCCAGTAGCGGCGCAAGGTGGCTACCGGATCCATGCCGGAATAGACCATGTGCCCTGTATCAAGGCAAAGACCGGCCAGGTCGGCGGGGATGTCATTGACGACACGCTCCAGCTCGTCGGCAAACTCTATGTAGCCACCGGCGTGTGGATGAATGGTCGCGCGCATGCCATATCGGTCACGGGCGAGCGTGGCGATGGCGCGGATATTTTCGACCATTCCGTTCCATGCAGCCTCTTTGAGGCGAGGAGCCCGATCGCTGTGACCTGCAGCATAGTCGCGCTCGTCATGGCCCCAATCCATGACGGTGAGGTAAGGCGCGGCGTAACGTTGGCCCGTATGGTTCTGAGGCCCCGGCAAATGGGTGATCAGCGCGCAGATTTCATCGGTCTGCCGCAAAAGGTTCTCGCGATTTCCAGTCGAAACAAGGTCATCGAATATGGTACCCGCGACGACCGTTAGCTCGCGCTTGTTCAGCGCCTCGGAGACCAGGCCGAGATCGAGGGGCAGATAGCCATAGGGCCCGAGCTCCAGCCCGCCGAAGCCGGCCTGCTGCGCCTCGTCCAGCACCTTTTCCCAGTGCGGCAGATGCGGATTTTTCACATCATCGACACCCCAGCAGCAGGGCGCGGTGGTTATGGTGGTGGAGTTGCGCATTCAGGTTTCAGCCGTGATTGTCTCGAAGGTAAAGGAGCGGTGAAAGGGTTCGTAGAATTCCAGGAAGCGTTGCGTGTGCTCCTGCAAAAGATGCTCCGCATAGGCGGTTTCGTCTCTCCAGGCCTCGACGAAAACCAAGCGGTTGGGGTCATCGGTGCAGGTGAAGTAGTCGTAGGAGAGACAACCGGTTTCCGCCCTCGTCCTCGCCTGTACGTCCGGGGCGCGGGCGAGGATTTCGTCCCGCGTCCCCGGAACAAGCTCAATCGTGACGATGAACTTGTACGGTCGTTTCATCGGCTGATCGTGGCCCGGAGCGCGTCGATCGAGGATTGGATGCCAGCGTCCGTCGACATGGTGAAATCTTCCATTTCGAGGCTGACCCAACCATTGTAGCCAACCATGCGAACGACGGAGAAGAACTCCTTCCACCATTGCAGATCGTGGCCGGCGCCGACGGCGACATAGTTCCAGCTACGGTTCGCGACGTCGGTGACGTCCTTGAGCTCAAGTAGCCCATTCACGTCAGCCAAACCGCGTTCGATGCGTGTATCCTTGCCGTGGCAATGATGGATCGCGCCGCCGAGCGCGCGCGCCGAAGCAATCGGGTCCGCACCCATCCACATCAGGTGGGACGGATCGAGATTCATCCCGACCGTCGGGCCGACTTCGTTGCGAAGGCGGAAAAGGGTCTCGGGATTCCACACCAGCATAGCCGAGAAGTTTTCGAGCGCGTATTTTTCGACGCCAACTTCTTTGGCCAGCTTCACCAGATCATGCCAGAGCGGGAAGGCCCGGTCTTCCCACTGATAGCGGTCACGCTCGGGCATCTCGTCAGGCCAGCTCTTGGTATAGACGAGCCAATTGGGAACGCTGTCGCCGGGAGCCGCTTCCGGCAGGCCCGACATGGTGACGATGGTCTTCACGCCGATCTCGCCGGCAAGGCGGATGGTCTGCTCCATTTCCCTGCGATGGCGCTTGCCCATGTCGCCTGGATCAAGCGGGTTTGCCGAGCAGTTGAGCGCGGCGATTTCGAGGCCACGCGCCTCGATCTCCTTCAGCTTTGTCTTGAGAAGCTGCCTGTCCTCGAGGAGCTCGTCGGCGCGGAAATGCGGTGCGCGCGACCAGCCGCCGCCGGTCATCTCGATACCCTCGACACCGAGTTTGACGCATTTGTCGAGCATCTCCGTGAAGGAAAGGTTCCCCATCACATCGGTGCAAATGGAAAGTTTCATGGCCTTGTCTTTCTTGTTGCGAGAGGGTTGGGGGCGCACTTGGGAGGAGTTGGGAGGGATCAGCGCGCCCCCGGTTGATCACTTGAAATCGATCCAGGCAGAGCCAGCGTCAGCCGAACGCACGCAATTCTCCAGCCAGCGGACACCTTCGGTGCCGGCCTTGATGCCCGGATAATGATGATCTCTGAGAAACGCTTCGTCGCCGCGTCGCTTGGCGTCGATGGCCTGGGCAATCCAAAGGTAGATATTCGACCAACTGTCCCCGAGACCTTCGGTATGCAGCGCGCCCATGCGGTCAACTGCCAGGCTTTCCTTTTCGAGATAAGGCATGCCGTGATGCAGGATGCGGTTCGGCTCGCCCTGCACGTCATAGAGCAACTGGTCGGGATGGCTGTCGGACCATTCCACGGAAGCCTTGGAACCGACGAAGCGGTAACGCTGCGATCCCATGTTGCCAGCGTTGACGGAGGACACCCATAGCCGGCCGCGCGCGCCGTTGTCATAGTGCATGAGCACGGTGGCATGGTCTTCGAGCGGCGCGCGGCTCGGGATGAACGCCTTGCGGTCACACAGAAGCTTTTCGATCTTCAGGTGCGGCAGCACGACCTCGGACAGGTAATAGAGATGCGTGCCGATATCGCCGAGAACGAAGGTCGGGCCGGCGGTTACGGGATTGGTGCGCCACTTCACGGCTTCGGGCGCATTCACATCATCGCCCGCGTTGGAGCCGTGCGTGTATTGCAGATCGACGATGCGGATCTCACCCAGCATGCCCTTGGCAACCATCGCCGCCATCTGGTGCACCAGCGGGTGGCCGGTGAAGCCATAGGTCACGCCGACGATCAGGCCCTTTTCCTCGGCAAGCCTCTCGATCTCCTCGCATTCGGCGACGCTGAAGAACAACGGCTTTTCGCAGATCACGTGGAGGCCGGCTTCGAGGCAGGCCTTGGTGATCTCATAATGCGTGAAGTTCGGCGTGGCGATCGAGACGACGTCGACGCCGTCCTCCCGTGCCGTCTCCTTGGCGATCAGCTCCTTGTAATCGGCATAGCAGCGCTCGGCATCGACCCCGAGGTTCACGCCGAAATCGCGACCGCGTTCGGCGTCGAGGTCGAAGGCACCGCACACCAGCCGATAGGTGCCGTCGCGCAGCGCGCCGGTTCGGTGCTTGTATCCCACCTGCCCGGTGCGGCCGCCGCCTACCATCCCCCAACGCAAGGGGCGTTCGATAAGTCTTTCTCCGTTCAGCATGTATGAACCTTTCAGGACGCTGATTTCATTCGCTGTTGCGAAAATTGCCCGTGATCGGGCCGATCGTTTTCGGAAGCGTAGAGAGCCGGTCGGGTGACCATATCCACCTTTTTAAGAGCACCACTTTCCACGGCTCGAAGAGCGGCGTCGGCAACCAGCGTCGCGGCATAGCCGTCCCACGTGGAAGGACCGGTCGCAGTGCCCTGCCCCGCCGCGACGATCCACTCGCGGAATTCCTGATCGTAGGCCTCTATGAAGCGCTCGCGCCAATCTATCGGCACGCCCTGGCGAACGCCGTGGATGTCCCGGATAACGCTTGCGGGGCGAAGCGGCAGGCTCACCGTACCGGCTTCGCAACTGACCTCTCCGCGGATGTCATAGCCATAGGCAATGTTCACGGAGATCTCGACGTCGACAAGCGCGCCGGAGGCCATGTGCAGTAGCACCACGACGGGATCGCGAAGCTCGTTTCCGCGGCTTGAACGCCGAGGCACGCGGACCTCAACGCCCGCGACCTCATCATCGAGCAGCCAACGCGAAATGTCGGCGTCGTGGACGAGCGTGTCGTTGAGCGGCATCTCCGACGTATATAGTCCCTCCGGCACAGAGGCGTTTCGATGCGTCGAATGGAACATCAATGGGGCGCCGAGCGCGCCGTCGTCCAGGGTCGCTTTCAAGCGGCGATAATCGGCATCGAACCGCCGCATGAAACCGACTTGAACAAGGCGCCGACCGAAGGCGACTTCGGCATCCATCACACGGCGGGCCGCCGCCGTCGTCGTCACCAACGGCTTTTCGCAGAAAACGGGCTTTCCGGCAGCGATGCATTCCAGAAGCTGTTCTTCGTGTGCCGGACCCCAGGAGCAGACGACAACCGCTTCGACGCTTTCGGACCGAATGAGTTCACGCGCTGTATCGAATACCGTTGCTCCATCCGGCGCGACCGAGGCGGCACGCGCGGCATCAATATCGTTCACTGCGACGACATTGACGCCGGAGAGCACCTTCGTCAGGCGGCGGATGTGATCCTGCCCAATCATGCCGGTGCCGATCACTCCAACGTTGAGGCTCATTTCGCGCTCCAATACTTGTCGACGTAACGCTGCATTTCGGAACGCATGAACTTGCCGGAGTGATCGGCCTTGTCTTCCCAGGCAAAGACGCAGGCCGTCATGATGCCGTCGAAACCGATGTCGGCGAGTGTGCTGAAGAAATCATCCCAAGGGACTTCTCCCTGGCCGATATTCAGATGCTGATGCACACGCGCTTGCGTGCCGGGCGGATTGAGGATGTAGCGCAGGCCGGAAGACGCCTTATGGTTGAACGTGTCGCCGACATGGACATGCGCGAGCACATCCTTGGCTTCGCGCAGCATCGCCTTGGTGTCGTCCCCGAAATAGAAGGTGTGAGGCGCGCAATAGAGGAACTTGACGTTCTTGGAATTGACCGTGCGGATGATGTCGAGCGCCGGCTGAAGGGTTTCGCACCAATCCTCCGGATGCGGCTCGACGTGGAGATTGATCCCCTCCTTTTCGAAAATCGGCACAAGCTCTTCCATCGAGCGCCACCAGGCGTCTTCGCAGGCTTCGATCATCGAACCGGTATGGCAGCAATAGCAGGAGCCCTTGTCGGGATGCGGGCCGCGCCCGAATTCCGAGTTCATGACATCCACTTCCAGCTCGACCGCAATCTGGATGGCGCGCTTCCAGTGCTTGACCGCGGCTTGGCGCTCGACCTCATCATTCGAGGCCCAGCGGTACATCGGCAGGAGCGATGCAATGCCGACGTCCGCGTCTTTCAACGCGCGTTTGAACGATTTGATGCGTTCGGGAAACACGCGCGGCGCCTTGAACCATTCAAGGAAATCGCCGCGCGGAGAAAGTTCAATCCAATCGTAGCCGAGTTCCTTCACCTTCGAGGGCAGGTCCTCGAGTGAGAGATGGCGGTGCATAAAGGGGTCGATAGCGATTTTCATGAATGGTCACCCGAAAAAGGTTGCACTTGGAGATCCCACCCGCGAGGGCGGGTGAGCCGGTTTCGTGTTTGTCGTCGTGTCTCGTGTCGGTAGCGGTTCAGGCTACCGAGGCGTGCCCGCTGTTTGCATGGGCTTCGATCTCGGCCTCCAGCTCGGCCATCGCCTCGCCGCCCGCCATGAGATCGGTAATTTCTTCGCGGCTTTTCTCACCCTTGCGGAAGTCGGCCGCCTTTTCGCCCTTGATCAGGACCGCGAAATGATCGCCAACCGTCATCGCGTGGATGACATTGTGGGTAATGAAGATGACGGCCAGGCCGCGCTTTCGTGCCTCAAGTACGATGCGCAGCACGTGCGCTGCTTCCTTGACCCCGAGCGCGGCCGTGGGCTCATCCAGGATCAGCACGCGGGCGCCAAAATGGACCGCGCGGGCGATGGCGAGCGATTGGCGCTCACCGCCGGAAAGGCCGCCGATGAGGCGATCGCCATCGTCAATCCGGGTAATGCCGAATTCACGAACCGCTTTGACGGCAATCTCATTGGCGGTCTTGCGATCGTAGATCTTGAAGGGACCGAGCCCTTTCGTCGGTTCCCGCCCCACAAAGAAGGATCGACCGATACTCATCAGCGGAAACGTGCCGCCAAATTGATGAACGGTGGCGATGCCCATATCGGCGGCTTCACGCGGGTTATTGAACGACAAGGGCTGGCCTTCGAATTTCACGGTACCGCTGGTCGGCTTGTAGACGCCGGCAAAGGTCTTGATGAGCGTCGACTTGCCCGCACCATTGTCCCCGAGAAGGCAAAGGACTTCGCCGGAGTGAACTTGCAGATTGATGTTATGGAGGACATCGATAGGACCGAACGACTTGTTGACGTTCTCGAGTTCCATGATCGGCGTTTTCATTGGCCCGACCTCACTTCTTTTTCGGCGCGTAGGTAAGCGCCATGTTACGGAAAGTGTTGTTCATCAGCACAGCAACGAGCAGCATGATGCCGATGATGAGGCTCGACCAATTGCGGTCGATGCTGGTGAAGTAGATGCCCTGGTTGACGATGGCGAAAGTGATCGTTCCAAAGAAGATCCCGATGGCCGAACCAAATCCGCCCGTCAGAAGCACGCCGCCCACCACGACCGAGACGACCGCGTTGAATATGTAGTTCATCCCGCCGGAGACCTGGGCCGAATTGAACAGGATGGCGCCGCACATGCCGACGAACGATGCGCTGGTCGAGGAGAGCACGAAGAGCCAGACCGTCAGGCGGCGTGTCGGAATACCGGCGTTGCGCGCGCTTTCCTTGTCGCCGCCCATGGCAAAGATCCAGTTGCCGAAGCGGGTTTGATGGAGAACCACTGCATAAATCGCAGTCACCGCCAGCCACCAGAGAATGATGATCTGATAGTTGCCGCCGAGCAGTTGGCCGAAGATCATCTTGGCCCAATCAGGAGCATTCAAAGGAACGCTGGCGTTGCCCGTGATCAGCACGGAGGCCGTCAGCACAATGCCTTGCATGGCCACGAGGGTACCGAGGGTGATGATGAGCGAAGGCACCGAGGTGCGAACGGCGAGAATACCGTTCAGCAGGCCGACCAGAATGCCGATCCCCAGCGCTGCCCCGATGCCGACGACGATTGGCAATCCATAGTAGCCGGAGATGACCGCAATGCTCATGGACCCTGCCGGGATCATCGCACCGATCGAGATGTCCAGTTCGCCGGCGATCATGAGCAAGCCGACGGGAAGCGCAACGATGCCGAGATTGGCCGCAAAGTTCACCCAGCTTGCCGCGCCGAAGAGATTGCCGAGCTGGACACCTCCGAAGATCACATAGAAGGCGATGACGACGATAAGGCTGAGAATCGATCCGGCCTCGGGACGCCGCACCAGATTTCTGAAATCGGGTCTGTACATAGCTTCCCCCTCAGTTCTTTTTCTTTGCGGAGTAAGACAACGCCATCTTGCGGAAGGTGTCGTTCATCAGAACAGCAACCAGCAAAAGTGCACCGATGATCACGCTGCCCATGTTGGGGTCGAAGCTCGTGAAAAAGATGCCCTGGTTGACCATCGCGAAAGTGATGGTGCCCAAAACCACGCCGATGATCGATCCGAAGCCGCCGGTCAGGAGAACGCCGCCGATCACCACGCACATGATGGAGTTGAATATGAAGGATTGGCCCGCCGCGACTTGGGCGCTCTGGTAGACCATTGCCTGGCTTACACCGACAAAGGCTGCGCAGAAGCTGCTGATCATGAAGAGCGAGATCGTCAGGCGCTCGGTCGGAATGCCGGCATTGCGGGCGCTGACCCTGTCGCCGCCCATGGCAAAAATCCAATTGCCGTAGGGCGAAATGTGCAGGAGATAGGCCAGAAGGGCCGCGAAGAGAATCCACCAGAAGATCGTGACCTGGAACATGCCCGCGATGAACTGCCCGAACAAGGCCTTCGACAACTCATGGGGCACGATAGCCGTGCTGGTGGAGCCGGTCAGCAAGACCGCGAAACCCAAGGTCAGCCCCATCACGGCGAACATGACGCCGATCGTGACGATCAGCGAGGGGACCCCGGTGCGCAACACGAGATAGCCGTTCACGAAACCGACGAGAAGGCCCATGATCAGCGCCGCAGCGATACCAACGCTGTCCGGTGCGCCATAGTAGCCGGAGATGATTGCCACGGTCAGAGACGAGGCCGGAATGACGGCGCCGACGGACAGGTCGAGTTCACCGGCAATCATCAAAAGTCCGATCGGAAGCGCAACGATGCCGATTTCGGCTGCAACGTTCAACCAGCTCGCAAAGCCCGCCGCCGAAACAAAGACTTCTCCTGCGAAAATCGCAAAGAAAACAAACACGGCGATCATGCCGAGAAAGGAGCCGACTTCGGGCCGACGCGACAGTCGTCCAATTGAAGCCCGGAACCCTACGCTGGCGGGCATCGTGGTGGCGACCTTATTCTGGGTGGCTAAAGCCATTACTTCCTCCCCGAAGGTTAAGGGTGAACTCGACCGGCGCCGCACCGCCCGGCGCTTATGGCCGGGCAATGCAGTCGTCGATTGTCCGCGACGCGCTTAGCGAGCGCCGCCCTTCACTCCCGCAAGCGTGGCTTCGACGTTTGACGCGTCGACAATCCCAGGACCGGTCAGGATTTCCCGGGTCGGCACGGTCAGGCCATAATTCACATTGCCGTTCAGGATCGACACGGCCAGATAGCCCTGCAGATAGCCTTGCTGGTCGATCGTGAACATCTGCGTGCCGCTCTTGATATTGTTGAGGATGGTCTCGTCCATGTTGACGCCGCCGACCTTGACCTTGCCGACTTTGCCGGACTGCATGATGCCGTTGATCGCGGAATTCGCGTCGACGTTTCCGATCGTGTAGACGCCGCCGACATCCGGATGCTGGAGCAGATAGGCTTTCACGGCCTGGGCAACCGCTGTGGAATTGCCGAAGGAGGTTGCCGGCAGCGGCAATGTATCTCCCTTGCCGCCCGCTTCCTTGACGCCATCGGTCATGCCCTTGCAGTGCGCTTCGATGTTGGCGGCACCCGGAAGCGTGTTGATGCAGACCAGGCTTTTGATGTCGTTCTTCGCAAAATACTTACCGGCGGCAACGCCAGCCTTGTAGTCGTCGCTGCCAATGTAATTCATGGCGCCCAGACGATCCGCGGCGGCGACACCGCCTGCATTATAGATGATCAGAGGGATCTTCTTGTCGACGACGGCCTTGAATGCAGGGTCCATCGCTTCCGGGACCCAGTCGGGGCCGACGATGGCGTCCGCGCCCTGGGAGATGGCTTGGCGGATCAGTTCAGCCGCATCGACACCGAGATTGTCGTAGTTCTGCGGGCCGAGCCAAGTGACGGAACCGCCCTGTGCCTTCACAACAGCACCGGCATCCTCTGCACCGCGCTTTACGATCGACCAGAACGGGTCGTCAGGCTTTCCGCCGACGACAAAGATTTTTGCGGCGAACGCTGTCGTAGCACCCATGGACAGGGCAACAGTCGTCAGCAACGCTGCACCGATAAGCTTCATGCGTTTCATATCTTCCTCCCGAGCCCCATCAATTGGGGACCACAATGCGACATGATGTTTAATCCTTGAGATGCCATTGCGAAACTGTAATACTGACACGTAGGTGATTTTGTTTCATAACGTGTCTTTCAAAAATGACACTTTTCGGGAGCTGTCATGAATAGACCAACCATCGCCGATCTGGCGCGAGCATCGGATGTGAGCCTTTCGACAGTGAACAGGCTTCTCCACGGGACGGGCTCTGTCAGGCAAGACACAGTTGAGCGCATTCTGAAAGCCGCAGACGAAATCGGCTTCTACGGCCTGGGCGCGCTACGCGAACGAAAGCGGGACAACCTGCCCCATCGAACGCTTGCCTTTCTGATGCAGCAGTCTCACAGACCGCTGTATCAAATGTGGGCCGAGGCGCTGACGAATTCGGCCTTGCGTCACCGCGATGTGGTCATTGAGCCCAATGTCGTATTCGAGGACGATCTTTCGCCCGAGGCGGTTTCTGCCAATCTCCTGAAAATGGGAGAAACCGCGGACGCCGTCGCGATGATTACGGCCGATCATCCGCTGGTCAGCCAGGCGATAGACGAATTGCGGAGCAAGGGGGTGCCGGCGGTCGCATTCGTGACCGACATCTCCGCAGCGAGCCGTGCGGGGTTCGTCGGCACGGACAACTGGAAAATCGGCCGCACCGCGGCGTGGTTTATAAACCAGGCGGCACATGAGCCCGGGAAAGTATTCCCCTTGATCGGAAGCAACCGCTATCAGTGCCAGGACATAGCGGATGCAAGCTTTCGGTCCTATATGCGCGAGCACGCACCGCAGCTCCATGTCAGCGAGCCTTTGCTGACCTATGAAGAGCCCAACAATGCCTATGAAATCGTGCGGAACCTCTTGGCAGTTGAAAACGAGCTTTGCGGCCTGTTCGTCAATGGCGGGGGGATTTCCGGCGTATTACGCGCCGTACGGGAATTATCGCCGGACAGGCAGCATAAGGTGAAGATCGTATCCCGTGATGTCGGACCGGAGACGAGGAAGGGATTGAGCGAGAGGCTCATCACGGCGTCGCTCTGCCATCCCTCGGAAAAGATGGCAGAGGAACTGATCGACGTCATGTTACGGCGCGTCGAATCGAGAGACACGCCCTCGATCGAGCAGCGGATTGTTCCCTTCGATATCCTGACGCCGGAAAGCATGTGGACTTGATCCAACTCTACGCAGCAAGGGCGTCACGCCTCGCTGCGTACATGCTTATCCGTCGCGAACGCTTCAGTGCTCGACCCGTTGTGTCTCGTGCGCCTTGATGACCGCGTCCGCCTCCTTGCCGTAAAGCTCCTCGAAGTGATCGAAGGCCTTGGAAAAATAACCGATGCCTTGCGTCGCCGAGCGCAGCGCCCGCGCCAGATCGTCAAGGGCGCTGCCCGGAACGAGCGCGCGGAAAATATCCCATCCCTTGGCGGCTTCATCCCGGTCGAAGCCAAGTACCTGACCTTTGAGAGCGGAGACGATCTGGACGAGATTGCCCGAATAGACCGACGGAATGTGGATTTCGCTGCGGAAGATCGGCTGCATTAGGACAGTCGATCCTTCGGAAAGCGCCTGTCGCACTCCCATCCTCGACGCGGTCCGGAAGGCGTGTTCCGAACTGTCGACGGCATGATGCTGGCCATCCGATAGGGTCACGCCGACATCGATGACCTGAAAACCGAGCGGCCCTTTCTCCATCGCTTCGCGTGCGCCTGCTTCGACCGCCGGGATATAGTTGCGCGGAACGACGCCGCCCTTGACTGTTTCATTGAAGGTGAAGCCCTGACCGCGGGCGTTGGGGTGAATGTTCAGCTTCACATCCGCGAATTGCCCTGCACCGCCCGTCTGTTTGCGATGGCGGTAGTGAACATCCGAAGATTTCGCGATCGTCTCGCGGTAGATCGGGCTGGGCGTCCGGTCGGTCACGTCGATATGAAAGACATCGGCCAGGGTTCGGCAGAGATCGCGCAGATGCACCGGTCCCTGGGCGCGAACGAGCTGGGCGCCGGTGCCCTCCTCTTGCAAGACGATCAGGCCCCGATCCGTTTCGGAAAGTTTTGCCAGCGTCTCGGAGAGCTTGTTTTCATCGCGCTCGCTGCCCGGAACCAGGATTCTTTCAAGCATCGGCGTCGGTGGCTCCGTCCACTCGGGCGGGGCGACCGTCGCGTCCGATGTCAAAAGCGAAGGAACGGGCAGGTGATCGGATTTGACCGCCGCGAAGACATCCCCCGGCGCAGGTACGACAGCCGAATTGGACTTTCCGTTTGCGGGACCCTGCACGGCGCCGAGGCTGGAGCCGCCCAGCGATGCGCCCTGCCGCAGCCCCTCGCCCAGCGCACGCACCAACACCGTCTTGCCGATATTCTGACGATGATAGGCATGGAAGCTGACCGCTGACAGCCTTCCTTCCTCGACGGAGGCCGCACGAGCAAGACGCTGGCGAAGAGCCGTGACCTGCGGCGCCTCATGACGCAACGCCTTCATCAGCCTCATCATGCCGTTTCCGTGACTTGCGGCACCGATCAGCACCGGAATAACCCTGTTTTCCCTCAAGACCCGCGATGAGATGGCATAAAGTGCGTCGCTCGCCGGTTCCCGGTCCTCGATCAGTTCCTCGAGAAGCCAGTCGTCGAATTCGGACAGATGCTCCAGGAGCTCGGTGCGTGCTTCCTGCTCGCGTTCGGCGGCACTTTCGGGGATTGCGATCAGCGCCGAAGTCTGGCCTTCCCGGTACTGCCATGCCCGCTCCGAAATCAGATCGCAGCTCCCGACGATCCTGTCCCCCTCGCGGATCGGGACCTGGCGAAGCAAAAGAGCGTGATTGGCGTAATCCTGAAGCGCTGCAATCACATCCCTCAGCCGCCCCCTCGGTTCATCCATCCGGTTGACAAAGAGGATGCAAGGCGTCCCCGAGGACTCGATCACGCGCAGATAGGGCGCGGCAAGCACAGCCTCCTCGGGAGCCGGTGAAATGCACAGGATGCATGCGTCGCTGGCAAGAAGCGCATGCTGCACATGCGCCAGCGCTTCATTGGGTCCCGGCGCATCCAGCGCACACCAGGCTTCGTTCGCAAAGGTAAATTCCGTCAGGTTCAGCCCGTAGGGGGAGCTGGATTTTCTCGGCGGCCCTTCCAGGGAGCTGAGCTTTTCAACGACCGTCGATTTTCCGGTCTGCGAGGGTCCAAGTACGGTAAAACAGCGCATCGGTATTCCTCCAACTGCCATAAAGTACAATTTTCGGCCATCACAGGATGCCCCGAACCGCGGCAAGGCGCCAGAGGCACATTTTTCTTATTAAGATGTAGGCGAGATTAGCTTGTGTTCGCTGTGATCGTGGTGAGATCGATTTGATCGGACCGGTAAGGTCGGAAGCAAGAACCTCCGTTGCGCCTCGCCTGCGGGCGACCGTGTCGGCGGCCCGCCCTCCCCTCATCGGGTTGCCAATCAGAATGAATTGACGATGTCGCCGCCGGACCGCATTTGCTGGACCATTTTATGCGCATGATAATGCATGGCGCATTTGATGGCATAGATCTGCAGGATCACGGGAGAACGACGGCGCAAAAGGAGCTTCCAGAGGCGTTGGCGATAGATATTGCGCAGCTCCGGATCCTGGACCCGGCGCATCAATCTCGTGAAAATGCCCGCAGCTTCAAAAGCCCATGTGAGATTTAAGGCGATGAGGCGGATGGGATGGCGGCGCAGATGGCGCAGGCGCGAGCGTTCCGGCTGAATACGGGCATCGAGATAAAGCGCATCAAGCCTGTCGAAATAGGCGGCGGGCTGGTGAAGATCGCTCAACACGGAGAGATAGCCGTCGCGCAGGGTTTCCCGGCTGAGATTGAGGGGAATGACATTGGTGCCAAAGGCTGGAGGATCATCGTGATCCAGCCGTCCTTCCTTCTCGAGGCGTGTATAAAGCGGCGTCTTGGGTATGGCGGCCAGCATGCCGATCATGGCGTTGACGATCCGCGCATCCTTGATAAAGACGCGTTGGGCTTCGAAAATCGTCGTGTCGTCGCTGTCGAAACCCAAGATCATGCCGCACCACACTTCCATGCCGGTCTGCTGGATGATGTGGATTTTCTCCAGCATCGTGCCGCCTTTTCTGAGATTCTGAAGCTTCTTGGTTTCGCGCAGCGCTGCTTCGTTCGGCGTCTCGACGCCGATGAAGACGACACGGATATTGGCATCGACCATGAGCTGCATCAGCTCGTCATCGTCAGCAAGATCGATCGAGGCTTCGGTGAGGAACGTCATCGGATAGTGGTTGCATTCCTGCCAGGCAACGACGTCGCGCAGAACCTCCTTGATCGCCTTCTTGTTGCCGATGAGATTGTCGTCGACGATGAATGCCGTATCCATTCCGGCAGACAACAATGCCTCCATCTCGGCAATGATCTGTGCGCTGGCCTTGATCCGCGGCTTGCGCCCGAACACGACGATAATATCGCAGAAGTCACAGGTGAACGGACAGCCTCGCGAGAACTGGATGCTGCCGACCGCATATTCATCCATTTTCAGCAGATCGAAACGCGGGATCGGCACCTTGCTCATGTCGGTCTTGTCGGATTGCGCGTAACGCCCGGCATGACGACCCTCCGCCCATTCGAGCAAGAACTGCGGCCAGGTCTCCTCGGCCTCGCCGATGAAAGTGACGTCGACAAGTCCCTCGAAATAGTCCTCCTTGACCGTGACCCACGGTCCTCCGACCACGGTGAAACAATTGCGTTCTCGAAGCTCGGTCAGGATTTCCTTCATCCGAAACCGCTGGACGATCATGCCCGTGAGCGCGACGATATCCGCTTGCGCGCACAGATCGTAATCGATCGGCTCGACATTCTCGTCCACAAGCGTGACGGTGTGTTCGGCAGGCGTGAGCGCCGCCAGCAGAGGCAAGCAGGCGACTGGAAGGTTCGCCTTTACGTCAAACAATGGAAGCGCGTGTTCCATGCCCCAATAAGAGGTTTCGAAACGCGGATTGATGATGATGATATGAGCCATTGAATCCACCGCTCCATGACTTGGAGGATCTAGTACGGTATTCTGCTAAGGCTATTTTCGGTTGGATTGGGCTTGATGCTTGTTCCGCTATCCCAACCCGAACGGGAGCCATATCTCTGGCGGCAGCACAGAATGCAGTATTAGCAGCCGTAAATGAGCTCAAAATTAAATTTCGATGAGCTAACGAAAGGCGGTAGCTTATCGAGCGTCGGCAATTTCAATTCATCAGAACAGACCGTTGGTACACCGAGAACCGCTTGATCCGCTTTCCTGACACGGAGGACTATCCAATGGCAGAACCCGTGAACATCGCGCGGCGCTTCCTGGAACTTGCAAGCCGGGCAGGCGTTGACGAAGATTCGACATTGAGGTGGTCTGCCGTGTCTTTTCTCGCGCGGCTCGCCCTGACCTTATCCATTGGCCTCTTCCCAAGCTTGGCCGCGGCGGACGACAGCGGTTTCCTTCAATCTCTGCAGGGAAAATGGAGTGGCAAGGGAACCATCATCAGGCGGCTGGGAACCTCGCCAATCGACGTCACATGTACATTTGCAGTGACGGCGAGCGCGCCGTCGCTTTCCATGCGCGGCAATTGTCGGGCTTTACTCGTGGTAAGCCGTGCGATCTCGGCGGATCTTCGAGTGAACGGCCAGCGCTACAACGGCGTTTACGTCGGCCCCTCGGGGGGACGCTCCGGCCTGTCTGGAGTGCGTCAGGGCAATACCATCGATCTCGTCGTTCATTGGGCAAAAGAGGTCAACGGCGACCGGTCCGCGAACATGCTAATACAAAAAATCGGCGGCAATAGCCTCAATCTGCGAACGATAGACCGTGATCCGAAAACCGGAAAATCGGCGATAACCAGCGATATCGCGCTTCGACGGATCTAGAACAGTGAGCGGATCGGGGTCGTTTCGCCAACGAAAAGCGGTCTAACCAAGCATCTTCTGACTGCTGATGCCAAGAATGTCGTTTGCAAGAGCGATTGCGATCCCAGCCGCCACGATGAGCACCCCGATTAGAAAAAGACGGCGGGCGCGGTCGTATTTGACGACCAGCAGCGAATCCCTTGCGAGCAAATCGGCGAAGACTTTCACCTGCACGGCAATGCCGACGACCATGACCGCCATCGGCAGAATATCGACGCGGCTCCAGTCGTTCGGACCGGAAACCCAGCGATTGATGAAACTCAACGAGAAACCGACAATAATCCCAACGGCGGTCAAGGATCCGTTGCGAAAGGTCGAATCGATTTTTTCCTGATCGTCCGTTTCCGGCGCCATGTCGTTTCGTGATCCCGTCAAATGACGACCAGGTCGTCGAGATAGTTGGTTCAGCCAAGCACCCCTGCTGCTTTCTGTCCAGACCTACCGAGCCTCCCGCTTACTCTGGCTCTCTGCCTTCTGGGATTTCCCGAGATACTCTTCGTGCAATCCCTCGATGCGGCTCAGCAGATATTGCACGAAATCGTCCGGCACGGCTTTCGTGAACGTAAGCTTGGTTCCCGACTTGGCGTAGTTGACCACGGCAAGGGTCAATCCCTTGGAAACGACGTCTTGAACGCGATCCGCAGGGGCTGGGGCAACCCTTTTTGTAGGAGAGACCGCATTCAATACGGCGGCAAATTTATTATCGCTGGAAAGAGGCTGAATGTCCGGTTCCGCGAGAACACGCTCCGCAACCCCTGCGGCATCGGCATTTGCGCTCCAACGCTCTGCCAATTGCGCCCAGCGCCGCCGGCCAGTTTCCGGAGCAGCGCCAATGCCCGCCAGGACGGTTTTCGGGAAGCTTCTTGCGACCTGCAGCATCTCGGAGACGTGCGACTTTCCGGTCGCCAGCGAGGCACAGATCACTTCGCGCTTAAACCCTGCCTCTTCCTGGCTGAGGGCGAAAACGCACTTCTCGATAAAGGACAGGTCATCACGGTTGGCATTTTCTTCGCCCTGGATGACGATCGCCTGTTCGTCCGAAAGATCACGGACGATCGCTCTGAACTTAATGCCGAGAAGCTTTGCCGCCGCAAGACGGCGCCGGCCGAAGACGATCTGAAATTTACCGCCCTCCCCGTCGACTGGCCGAACCAGACCGGGGGTGGTCTGTCCGTGCTCACGCATCGACTGTACAAGGTCCTGGAGCCGGTCGGCTTCGTAAGCACCGTCGAACCGATCCCGTATCTGCGACGGCAAAACCACGTCCACGTCAAGTTCGATAATATGATCCGCATTCCGCAATAGCTTATCGGCAAGTTCGCCGCGCTCCTGAAGCTGGCGAACGCCGGCTGCGACCTTGAGGAGATGCGGCGACGGCGATGTCGCCAGCGGCGGCGTGGATGCCTCCTGGCCGAGCCCGACCAAGAGGTTGGCGAACATGCCTTTGGAATCTTTTCTGCTCATTCGCGCCCCCATGCTCTCCAAAAAAGCTCTTCGATTTCGGCGTTCGCGGCATTGATTGATTCAATTGCGCGGTCATAGGTCTTCGGAGCGGAGAATCTGGCGCGCTGCACTTCGTAAAGGCTCTGCTTCCAAGTCAGGGCATCGGCGACAGCGGTTGACTTGATCACCGAATTCAAAAGAAGATCGTCGCCAAACACCTGCCGCATCAGCGCCGTCATATTCGCCTGCGGATGATCGTTCGGCTCGAATTTGGTGATCAGGAACTTGGCGAAATCCCATTGCGCCGAGGTGCCCACCTGCTCAAGGATCTGCATGTAGGATCCGGCAAGCTCGAGGAATTTTGCCGTCGAGTCGACATCGAGCATATGGGCGGGAACAGGGATCAGAACGCCCGTCGCCGCCGTGAGGGACGACAGGGTGAGGAAGTTCAGCGACGGCGCCGAATCCATCAGGATGATGTCGTAGCGATCCGCGATCTGCTCCAATGCCTGCGAAACGCGTAGCAGGAAGCTCGTGCCGGCGGATTTGCGCATTTCCAGAGCGACGGCCGTTTCGAATTCCGTCAACTCGAGACCGGCGCAGATAACATCGAAGCCGGCAATATGCGTCTGATGGATCACCTGCTCGGTGGGCACGGGATCTTCGAAACGAATGGCCGAATAGAGCGTGTCGCCATCGCGGTAATCGAAATCGGGCAGGCTTCCGTGAAGGCTGGTCAACGACGCCTGCGGATCGAGATCCACCGCAAGCACGCGATAACCTTTCAAGGCCAGATAATGGCCGAGATGAATCGTGGTCGATGTTTTGCTGGAACCGCCCTTGAAATTCGTGACGGCCAGGATCTGGCATTGTTCGGCGCCTATCCGGCGCGGGTTCATCCGCTTCTTCCGGCCATTTTGCGCGAGGTGCATCCTAAGCTCGAGGATCTGCTCCATCGTGTAGAGACGCCGACCATTTGCGACTTCCGGTGACGGCCCCTGCTCTTTCAGCGAAATCTGCCTGATATAAGCCTCTGTAACGTTGAGCAGCTCAGCGACCTCGGAGGAGCTGAATTTGCGCATCATGCGGCGGGCATTCGGGGGAAATTGCGCGAGGCTAAGATTGCCCAGCGCAACGTCGAGTTTCGCAGAGAATGTCTGCATGAAGGCGAGGCTGCTCAGATGTCGTGTCAAGGCACTCTCCCATTTTGGCCGGCTTACTAAGCGCCTCGATGGTAAATGTTTAATGAAAGATCTCGTAGTTACGCAGAATGCCAATATTACTCACATTTTGCGTAGATAAAGAGGTAGCGCGATTCTATCGGCGGGAGCAACCGCGCGGGTTCCCCGCGGGGAACTTTTACCCTGATATGTCAAAATAAGGGAGTTCCCCACGGGGAACATTGCGGTGCGGCAGGCGAGCTTGGTAGCGTAGTGCTGTTAAACGGCGCGCGCGCACCATCCTTTGTAACCAATTGTATCCGGAGCGGTAAAAGTTACATCCCCATTCAAACCCGAGGGGATCGCGACACATCGCGGATACATGGAAGCGGTTTCTTCATGACGACCCAAGGCCCTACTGGAGAGAGATCAATGTCCGAAGACATCAACCATCACCGCCGCCGCTTTTTTGGTACCGCGGCCATGACCATCGCCGCCGCTCAGCTTGGCATGTTCGGAATCGCACAAGCACAGTCCGCTGAGACCAAGCCCACGGCCCTGCCCGCGGTTAAGCCGGGGACGAATACATCCTTCGGCCCTCTCAAGCAGATTGATGCTGGCCTGCTGAATATCGGATATGCCGAAGCCGGCCCCGCCGATGGTCCGCCGGTCATTCTTCTGCATGGCTGGCCTTATGACATCCACAGCTTTGTCGACGTTGCTCCCTTGCTGGCGCAGCAAGGCTATCGTGTGATCATTCCCTATCTGCGCGGCTACGGCACGACGCGCTTTCTTTCAAAGGATACGGTCCGCAATGGCCAGCAAGCGGTCGTCGCTGTCGATATCCTTGCCTTGATGGATGCCCTGAAAATCCAGAAGGCGATCCTTGGCGGCTTCGATTGGGGTGCGCGAACGGTCAACATTCTCGCGGCGCTGTGGCCGGAGCGCTGCAAGGCCATGGTTTCCGTCAGCGGTTATCTGATCGGCAACCAGGAAGCCGGCAAGACT
Source organism: Rhizobium sp. NXC24 (assembly GCF_002944315.1). NCBI lineage: Bacteria > Pseudomonadati > Pseudomonadota > Alphaproteobacteria > Hyphomicrobiales > Rhizobiaceae > Rhizobium > Rhizobium sp. NXC24. Next base: position 19,844 of record NZ_CP024314.1, on the reverse strand, counting down.
CCGCTGCCGCCGAAGGCCGAGCTTCAATGGTGGTACCAGTACTATTTTGCCACGGAGCGCGGGCAGGCGGGTTACGCAAAATATCGGAGCGACTTTGCCAGGCTTATCTGGCAGATCGCTTCGCCAAAGTGGAACTTCGACGACGCGACCTTCGAACGCAGCGCCGCATCCTTCGACAATTCGGATCACGTTGCCATCGTCATTCACAATTATCGCTGGCGACTGGGCCTCGCGGAAGGCGAGGCGCAATATGACGATCTGGAAAAGCGGCTGGCAAAGGCTCCGATGATCAGTGCGCCCACCATCACAATGGAAGGCGATGCGAACGGTGCGCCGCATCCCGAACCCGCCGCGTATCGCAATAAGTTTACGGGCAAGTATGAGCATCGGACCATCGATGGCGGCATCGGCCACAACCTGCCGCAGGAGGCCCCGCAAGCTTTCGCCCAGGCGGTCATCGACGTCGACAGATTCTGATCTTCCGAGCAGGGGGCCGGCACTGGTATAGAATACCGCTGCCGGCAATATTCTGTTCAGGGGCATCGAGCTACCGTTCAAAAATTGCTGCTGCGCCGTTGCGGACAGAAGAGGGCACCCAATGATGGATCACATCGACCACATCCTGATCGTTGATGACGATCGCGAAATCCGTGAGCTGGTGTCGAGCTATCTAAAAAAGAACGGGCTACGCGTCACCGTCGCCGCGGACGGCCGGCATATGCGGGCGTTTCTGGAAACAAGCTCCGTCGATCTCATCGTCCTCGATGTGATGATGCCGGGCGATGACGGCCTGGTTCTCTGTCGCGAGTTGCGCGCCGGCAAGCACAAGTCGACACCGATCCTGATGCTGACCGCACGCAACGATGAAACGGACCGTATCATCGGCCTGGAGATGGGCGCGGACGACTATCTGGTAAAGCCGTTTGCTGCACGCGAGCTCCTGGCCCGCATCAAGGCAATCCTGCGCCGCACCCGCATGCTTCCGCCCAATCTTCAGGTGACGGAAGTCGGTCAGCTCCTGTCCTTTGGCGATTGGCAGCTCGACACGACCGGCCGGCATCTGCTCGATCGCGAAGGAACGGCGATCGCGCTCAGCGGCGCGGAATATCGTCTGCTCCGTGTCTTCATCGACCATCCGCAACGCGTCCTTAACCGGGATCAGCTCCTGAACCTGACGCAGGGGCGGGACGCCGAATTGTTCGACCGGTCCATCGACCTGCTGGTGAGCCGGCTTCGCCAGCGCCTGGGCGATGATGCGCGCGAGCCTGCCTATATCAAAACCGTCCGCAGCGAAGGCTATGTTTTCGCAATGCCGGTCGAAATATCCGAGCTGCGCCGATGAGCGCCGTCGCGCGGTTTCGAGGATTCCGGCCCTGGCCTCGTACCTTGGGATCAAGGCTGTTTCTGATCCTTCTCGCCGGGCTGCTGCTGGCGCAGGGGCTTACCTTCAGCGTCCAGTTCCTCGAACGCTACATATCGGCCAAGACGGTGATGCTCAACACACTAGAGAACGATGTGGGGACCTCGATCGCCGTTCTCGACCGTCTGCCGGCCGCCGAGCGGGCCGATTGGCTGGACCGCCTCGATCGCGGAACCTACCGTTTTGTCCTCGGGCCAGGTCTTCCCGGCGTGCCCGATATGACGGAGCAGGGCAGGCAGATCGCCGGAAAAATACAGGATGCCGTCGGCAAGCGTTTCCCCATCCGCTTCGAATCGATACCGGGTGACGGCAAACGCCTCCAGGCCCATCTGACCCTAAGCGACGGCAATCCGCTGACGATCGACGTCAATCCCGCACCCATCATGCCGCTGGCCCAGTGGCTGCCTTTCGTTCTTCTCCTGCAACTCGGTCTTCTCATTTTCTGCACCTGGCTCGTCGTCCGGCAGGCGATCCGGCCGCTAGTGAACCTCGCCCATGCCGCCGACGCTCTTGATCCGAACAAGAAGACGCCGCGCCTGGCGGAAGCGGGGCCAACCGAGGTCGCCCATGCCGCCCGCGCCTTCAATGCGATGCGGGATCGCATCGCCCACTATCTTGAGGAGAGGGTGCAGATTCTCGCCGCGATCTCGCACGATCTTCAAACGCCCATCACGCGCATGAAGCTCCGCGCCGAAATCGCGGAAGATTCCGCAGAGAAGGAAAAGCTGGTTCAAGATCTCGCCGAAATCGAACGACTTGTCCACGAAGGGGTGGCCTATGCCCGCAGCGCCCATGGAAATACCGAGAAACCCTCCCGCATAGACATCGGCTCCTTCGTCGAGAGCCTTGCCTATGACTACCAGGACACCGGCAAAGGCGTGATGGTCGCCGACAAGATCGATGGCGCGATCGTCACGCGGCCTCATGCGCTCCGGCGGATCCTTACAAACCTCATCGACAACGCGCTCAAGTTCGCGGGCACCGCGGAGATTTCGGTGCAGAAGGACAGTACCGGGGCGGTCCTTATCAAAGTGCTCGACCGCGGTCCCGGCATTCCCGAGGATCAGCTCGACGCCGTAATGCAGCCCTTCTTCCGGCTCGAACAATCCCGCAGTCGCGGAACCGGCGGAACGGGCTTGGGATTAGCGATTGCCGGCCAACTCGCCCTTGCGATTGGCGGTTCGCTCACCTTGCGCAACCGCGTGGGCGGCGGGTTATCGGCGGAAATCTCCATCCGCTGAGAAGCGGAAGATTGCGATCGGTTTGTATCCGAACGTAGCGGCTCCCCCTCGTCAAACACTTCGTTACATTTTCGCCCGATCGGGACACATGCGGGATACGTCCGCTCCCCCTTATGCGGCCAATGGCTGCTCGTCGGCCATTGCGCCTCGGCGCCCGATCAATCCCTTCAAAGGAAACGAAGATGACGCTACTTGTCATTGCCTATCTCGGGGGCGTGCTGACAATCCTCAGCCCGTGTATTCTCCCCGTTCTTCCCTTTGTCTTTGCCCGTGCCGGACAGCCCTTCGTCAAAAGCGGCCTGCCGATGCTTGCCGGCATGGCGATGACCTTTGCCGCAGTCGCAACCCTTGCGGCCGTCGGCGGCGGCTGGGCCGTCCGCGCCAACGAGTATGGCCGCTACGCCGCTATCGTCTTGCTCGCCGTCTTCGGCGTGGCGCTTGTCTCGCCGCAAGCAGCGAGCATTCTGACCCGGCCGATCGTCGCCTTGGGAAACAGGCTGATGAATTCGCCCGGCCAACGCTCCGGCTCGACAGTTGGGAGTTCTCTGGTTCTCGGCATCGCAACCGGGTTGCTGTGGGCGCCCTGTGCCGGCCCTATCTTTGGCTTGATCCTGACAGGCGCCGCCCTTCAGGGGGCGAATGCCCGCACGACATTGCTGCTGCTAGCCTATGCAGCGGGTGCGGCAACCTCGCTCGCCGCCGCGCTTCTGATCGGCGGCCGAGTCTTCACCGCCATGAAAAGCTCGGTTGGTTCCGGCGAAAGAATTCGCCAGGCGCTCGGCGCGGCGGTCCTCGCCGGAGTCGCGGCGATTGCGCTTGGCTTCGACACGGGATTTCTGGCCCGCCTGTCCTATGCCAGTACCTCGACATTCGAGCAGGCCGTTCTCGATAATTTCAACGCAGATCACCGGGAGCCGGCAGCGACGATGGTGGCCAGCAACACACCGATGATGGCCGCGGCAAAGCCTCGCTTCAAGAGCAAGCTTCCCGTCGAAGGCCGGCTTCCCTCGCTGGACGGCGCCGTCGAGTGGCTGAACTCGCCGCCGCTTACCGCCGAGCAATTGCGCGGCAAGGTCGTCCTGGTGGATTTCTGGACCTATTCCTGCATCAACTGCATCCGCACCATCCCCTACATCAAAGCCTGGGCGGAAAAATACCGGGATCAGGGGCTGGTCGTGATCGGCGTGCATGCGCCAGAATTCGCCTTCGAGAAGAAGATCGAGAACGTCAAGGGAGCCCTCAAGGACTTCCAGATCGACTATCCCGTCGCCATCGATAACAATTACCGGATCTGGCAGGCGTTCCAGAACAGCTATTGGCCGGCTCTCTATTTCGTCGATGCCAGGGGGCAGATCAGGCACCATGTTTTCGGGGAGGGGGAATACGACACCTCCGAAAAGATCATTCAGGAACTGCTGGCCGATGCCGGCAGCCAGGTCTCCGAAAACAATATGGTCAGGCCGAACGCGCCCGGCGCCGAGGCAGCGCCCGATCTCGGCAATATCAAATCCGGCGAGACCTATATCGGCTATAAGGAGGCTTCGAACTTCGTATCGCCGGAAGGCCTGAGCGGGAATGCCGCCCAGGACTACACGACAGGCGAACCCGGTCTCAACGAATGGGGCCTCTCCGGCAACTGGACGATCGGTCCCGAACAGGGGACGCTTAACAAGGCCGGCGGCAGTATCACCTATCGATTCAGTGCCCGTGACCTGCACTTCGTTCTGGGCCCCGGCGCCGACGGCAAGCCCGTGCGGTTTCAGGTGACGATCGATGGCAAGGTGCCTGGTGCAAGCCACGGCGCCGACACCGACGCCGAAGGCAACGGTACCGTTACTGAAACACGCCTTTATCAGCTCGTGCGCCAAGCCGGCGATGTCGGGGAACGGACCTTCACGGTCCGCTTCCTCGATCCCGGCGTCGAAGCCTACGTATTCACCTTTGGATGAGGAGCGGAATGATGCAGATGAAAACGCGTTCGAAGTCTATCACCCGTTTTGGGATCGTCCGTCCCTTTCTGATTACCGGAGGTCTGCTCGGCTTTCTCAGTGCGGCGCTTCTCGCCAATTCATCGGCCGCCGAAGAACCGCGGCTGGTTCCACCCGCGATTCATGACGTGGCGGACACAACCAGCCAGCAAACCGCCGTGTTCGCCGGCGGATGTTTCTGGGGCATGCAAGGTGTGTTCCAGCATGTCGACGGCGTCATCAGCGCAACGTCCGGTTATGCCGGCGGCAGTGCGGAGACCGCGAACTACGAGCAGACGGAAACCGGAACCACGGGCCATGCCGAAGCCGTGCAAATCGTCTTCGATCCCAAGAAGATCAGCTATGGCAAGCTGCTGCAAATCTACTTCTCGGTCGCGCACGATCCCACACAGATCGACCGGCAAGGACCTGACAGCGGCACGCAGTATCGCTCCGCTATCTTTCCGGCCGACGCGGAGCAGGGGAAAGTCGCCTCGGATTATATCGCTCAGTTGGAAACGGCCCATGTCTTCAAGGCGAAGATTGCAACGGCCGTCGAGCCCGGCAACCCCTTCTACAAGGCCGAGGTCTACCATCAGAACTATATGACCAACAATCCTGGCCAGCTCTATATCGTGATCAACGAGCAGCCGAAGGTCGACAATCTGAAGAACCTCTTTCCCCAAACCTATCGGGAGAAACCGGTTCTGGTCTCAGACAACCAGGGCTGACGGAGGCCTCGAAGCGCCTACTCTGCCTTATAAGCTTCTGACTGTCTGCCGAAACAAAACTCCTCTGACGCCAGGCCGGAGGAGTTTTTCATTTCAAGAAGTGCCAGCCGGCTTGCCTTGTACGGCAATGTACACAGCCGCTGCTATCCCACACTCCGGTACACTTCGGCTCAATCAGGACACATGCCGGATACGTCACCAGCGCTTTATGCGGGCAATGGCTGGTCAGCAGTCATTGCGTCCCAAGAGGACGCTATCAACCGCTTCAAAGGAACCGACATCATGACCCAGACCGATAAGGTACTCTACACTGGCAAGACCCACACCACCGGCGGCCGCGACGGCGCGTCGCGCAGCTCCGATGGCCGTCTCGACGTCAAGCTTTCCTCTCCTGGCATCTCCGGCAGCGGCACCAATCCGGAGCAGCTCTTCGCTGCCGGCTGGTCAGCCTGCTTCGAAGGTGCGATTGGACTTGCTGCCCGCAAGATGAAGGTCGCCGTCCCGGCCGACGCGGCCATCGACGCCGAGGTAGATCTGTGCCTCATCGACGGCGCCTATTTCCTTCAGGCCCGTCTCAACGTCAGCCTGCCAGGCGTCGAGCGCGACGTCGCAGAGGCCCTCGTGGACGCTGCGCACCAGACCTGCCCCTATTCCAAAGCCACCCGCGGCAATATCGATGTCGTAATCAACGTGGTCTGAGCGAATCCGCCTTACAGACGCTGCGCCTCCTTCATGGGATCATCATCGCACGCCGGCACGAGAGCCGGCGTGCGATTGAATAAGTCGTCCTGACATCGAAGCTCTCTGCAGCCAGAGCCTCGCATCCCGACTTGAACACAAGCCGACGCCCATCCATCTAATCTTAATGACAGCGTCATGGCGAACCAGGCATCCCTGTGATCGCCGACGGCAGCGGCGATAGGCGCCGCTGTTTGAGGATCAAACGATGGGTTTCATAGATAAGGACATAGTGCCCGCGGACGACGGGGCACTGATAGATGCATATTCTCAATCGATAGCTGGGGCAGTGGATACGGTCGGCCCGGCGGTCAGCCGGATCGAGCGGGTTGGCGGCAGGGGCGGGCATGGTTCCGGCTTTGCCGTCTCGCCGGACGGGCTGATCGTCACCAACAACCATGTTGTCGACGATGCCAAGATTGTCCGCATCACCACACCTGACGGTTCCATCACGGAAGGGCGCGTCCTTGGACGCGACGTGGACACCGACATCGCTCTCATCCGAGCGAATTCCGGCGTTGGCGCCTGGGCCCGGCTCGGGGACTCCAAGCGTCTGCGCAGGGGCCACGTCGCGATCGCCATCGGCAATCCGCTCGGCTTCGAGTGGACGGTGACCGCCGGCATCGTATCGGCACTCGGTCGCTCGATGCGGTCCGCGAGCGGGCGGCTGATGGACGACGTCATTCAGACCGACGCCGCGCTCAATCCCGGTAATTCCGGAGGCCCGCTGGTGTCGTCGAGCGGCGAGGTCATCGGGGTCAATACGGCCGTCATCCAGGGCGCGCAGAGCATCGCATTCGCGGTGGCCTCCAATACGGCGAACTTCGTGGTTTCGGAAATACTGCGGTATGGCCAGGTCCGGCGCGCTTTCATCGGGATCGCCGGCGATACGATCGAGCTGCCTCGCAGGATCGCCCTTGAAGCCGGCACCGGCCAGACAACCTCGGTGCGCATCAGACGGGTGGAACCCGGCGGTCCTGCCGACCGCGCAGGCTTGCGGGACGGCGACTACATTCTGGCGATCGACGGTACCCCGGTCGGCGGTGTCGACGATATCGTCAGATTGATGAGCGGCGAGAGAATCGGCCGAAACACCGATCTGCTCGTCTTCTCTGTCGCAGGCCGAATTGAGAAACGAAACTTGCTGCCGGTTGCCCGGTCGTAAATATCCGGCGAAAGCGGCCGTTCGAATTGGCGGCTCAGGTGCGAGCGGCACCGCGACGCGCGGGTGACGAGGGGCTCCGCGCTTCTCATAGCGACCTCGACGGGGAACCGTGACGTGTCGCCGTCGTTATGACACAAGTATAGCGATGGAGAAACACCATGGAAATCGCAGGAAGACCGGGCTCGCATGCGCTCAGCGCATTTTTTGACGACGAGTCCGACGCCGAAAAGGCGTCCGAAGAGCTCATAGAGGCCGGCATCCCGAAAGACGCCATCACCATGACACCGGGAAACCGGCCCGACATACCGCCGATCGACCATATCGGCTTCCTCGACGCGCTGACCGGGTTCTTCTTCACGGAAGAGCAGCGCAAGAACTATGCGGAGGCGCTCCGGCGCGGGGGCGTCCTGCTGACCGTGCAGGAAGTGAGCAAGGCGCAGCACGACGCCGCGCTGAACATCCTGACGGAAAGAGGAAGCATCGATATGGATGAGCGCGTGGAGGAGTGGCGGCGCGAGAATTGGAAATAGGTGGATCCGCTAGCCGGACATCCCTTCACCATCGCCCAACGCGGCGTCTGCCGCGCGAAAGCAGGCGACGTCATCTTTGTAGCTATCCGCGAGCTTTCATCCACCTGTTCGATGAGACCGGATCCGCCGTAACCTTCATCGCACGTCCAAGAATAAAAATGATAGGACATGTCGAAATCACGCTGGCTCGAGCGTCTTAGGGAATGGATGGCGCTGCGGAACGGGGCCGTCCATGCCGTATCAAGATCGATCGTGCAAAATGGGGTTAAGCGGATATGGGCAATTCCTATCGTTGGGTCATCGTGGCCGCCGGCGCGCTGATGACCTGTGTTGCGCTGGGCGCAATGTTTTCACTGGCTATTTTTCAGGTGCCGATCGCTACCGCCACCAATTGGTCGCATGCCGGCATTGCGAGCGCGATGACGCTCAATTTCCTGGTCATGGGTCTCGGCGGTTTCCTGTGGGGCGCGGCAAGCGATCGCTTCGGTCCTCGTATTGTCGTACTGACGGGCGCAGTCCTGCTAGGCCTCGCGCTTGTCCTGGCGAGTCGGGCGGGATCGCTTCTCGAATTTCAATTGACCTACGGCATTCTCGTCGGCCTCGCCGCCAGCGCATTCTTCGCGCCGATGATCGCGGCTACGACCGCATGGTTCGATGAAAACCGCAGCCTCGCCGTTTCACTGGTCTCCGCCGGCATGGGGGTTGCGCCGATGACGATTTCACCATTCGCCCGCTGGCTCATTTCGGCTTACGAATGGCAGACGGCCATGATGCTCATCGGTTTTCTCGCCTGGATACTGCTGGTGCCGGCGGCACTGCTCGTGCGACGCCCCCCTGCGGCTGCGGCGGGCCCGGATACCGATCCCGCGGCCGAAGGCCCCAACGTACCGCTCGGACAGATATTCCGATCGCCGCAATTTCTCGTTCTCGGCGGAACCTTCTTTGCCTGCTGCGCGGCGCATTCAGGACCGATCTTCCACATGGTAAGCTATGCGACGATCTGCGGCGTGGCGCCGATGGCGGCGGTGAGCATCTACAGCGTCGAAGGGCTTGCGGGGCTCGGCGGCCGGCTTCTATATGGCACGCTTGCAGACAGGCTCGGCGTCAAGCCAGTCTTGGTCGCGGGCCTGCTGGTGCAGGCGGCGGCGCTCGCGATCTATCTCCTCGTCAGCCAGCTTAGCGAATTCTACGCCCTCGCGGTCATCTTCGGCAGCGCCTATGGCGGGGTTATGCCGCTCTATGCGGTGCTTGCACGGGAGTATTTCGGACCGCGCGTCATCGGCACAGTTTTCGGCGCGGCAACCATGCTGTCGAGTATCGGAATGGCATTCGGCCCACTGGCGGGCGGCTGGATCTTCGATACGTTCGGGAATTATTCCTGGCTCTTCATCGGATCGTCCATGGTAGGCCTCGGCGCAGTCGCCATCGCACTCGCCTTTCCACCATTGCAGCGCGTCAGGCTTCAACCGGCATAACCCAGGCTTGCAAGAAGACGCATTTACAGCGGATCTCCTGAGCCGGAGACAATGGCGTCAGGGGATCTTAGTTTCTGCGTTTCACCGCCTTACACACAGTTTTAGGCAGCGGACGCAAGTTGCTGGCATTGCATTTTTCAATTTTTGGTCAACACTTCTCCTGGGCATCAGGTGCGTGACCTCAGGGGGGAGGAAATCCGGAGGCGTTCACCAGCGCAGGTTTGCCGCGCCGATCGGCCGGAAAATCAAGCGCTATGCCAACATGGGAGGGTATGGCATGGCTCCCGCCGTCCATGTCCTTGGTGCAACTGGGAGGAATAAAAATGGTAAGCACCTCTGTAGGTGAAACTTCTGGTCGGGGTATGACCAGGGAAGAGAAGAAGGTGATCTTTGCATCTTCGCTCGGAACTGTTTTCGAATGGTATGATTTCTATCTCTATGGTTCCTTGGCCACATTCATCGGTGCGGCCTTTTTCAGTGATTATCCGGAGGCGACCCGCAATATTTTCGCGCTGCTCGCTTTTGCAGCCGGCTTTCTTGTCCGGCCGTTCGGCGCGCTGGTCTTCGGACGGATCGGCGATCTCGTCGGCCGCAAATATACGTTTCTAGTCACGATCACGATCATGGGTCTGTCGACCTTCCTGGTCGGCGTCCTGCCGGGTTCGGCCAGTTGGGGCATCATCGCCCCGGTCATTCTAATCGGATTGCGCCTGTTGCAAGGCCTTGCGCTCGGCGGGGAGTATGGCGGCGCGGCGACCTATGTTGCGGAACATGCGCCCAACAACCGGCGCGGCTATTACACATCCTGGATCCAGACGACGGCAACGCTCGGGCTCTTCCTGTCGCTCATCGTCATTCTGGTCGTGCAGAATTGGCTTGGCAAAACCGCCTTTGCCGATTGGGGCTGGCGTATCCCCTTCATCCTGTCCTGCGTCCTTCTGGGCATTTCCGTTTGGATTCGACTGTCGCTCAGTGAATCCCCGGCCTTCCAAAGGATGAAGGAAGAGGGCAAGGGCTCCAAAGCACCCCTATCTGAGGCTTTTGGCCAGTGGAAGAACGCCAGGATCGCTCTGCTCGCGCTGCTCGGCCTCACCGCCGGCCAGGCGGTCGTCTGGTATGCGGGCCAGTTCTATTCGCTGTTCTTCCTGCAGAACGTGCTGAAGGTCGATGGCCAAACCGTCAATATCATGATCGCCATAGCGCTCTTGATTGGCAGCGGCTTCTTCGTCGTGTTCGGTTGGCTGTCCGACAAGATCGGCCGCAAGCCGATTATCATGGCCGGTCTCGCCTTGGCGATCCTGACCTATTTCCCGCTGTTCAACGCATTGACCCGCGCGGCAAACCCGGCTCTCGCCCAGGCGGAACAGACGATCCGCGCCACCGTCACCGCAGCACCCCACGATTGCACCTTCCAGTTCAACCCGGTCGGCACAGCGAAATTCAACAACTCCTGCGACATTGCGACTTCATTCCTGTCGAAGAGCTCCGTCCCCTATGCCATCGTCGATGGCCCCGCCGGCCAGCCGGCAACGGTAACGGTCGGCGATACGACCGTCACCTCGTACAATGCCGTCACCGCCGGCGCGGACGCTGCCGCAAAGAGCGCAGTATTCACGCATGATCTGAATCTTGCCTTGCAGAAGGCCGGCTTCCCGCTCGCGCGGGATCCCGCCAAGGTGCCTGAGGTCAAGCTGGATGGCTTCATTGCCGCAAACCCTGAACTCGGCCTCAATGCAACGACGATCCGCGCCGGCGACAAGACGGTCACGCCGGTGGCTGACCTCGTCAAGGCGAAGCTGCTCACGGCTGACCAAGCTGCGGGGGCGACGGAAATGCCGGTTTACACCATAGCGAACGGCGGCGCATTCAAGATGGTCGCCGATCCCAATGCGGTAAACTGGCCGCTCACCATCGCCATTCTCACCATTCTCGTTATCTATGTGACCATGGTCTATGGTCCCATCGCCGCGATATTGGTTGAGATGTTTCCGACCCGCATCCGCTATACCGGCATGTCCTTGCCCTATCATATCGGCAATGGTTGGTTCGGCGGCCTGCTTCCGGCAACGGTCTTTGCAATGAGTGCTGCCACAGGCGATATCTATTATGGTCTCTGGTATCCGATCGCGGTTGCCGCGATGAGCCTTGTCATCGGCCTCATCTTTATCCGCGACACCAAGGGCATTGATCTCAACGCCATCAAGTAGCAACCGAAGAAAGGCCCGGCGCGAAACGATATCGCGCCGGGCTTTTTGTGCCGGACGTCCGGCACTTTCACGATTGGCAATGTTTGGGCAAGTCCTGTTCCACCCGCCATCCGTCTTGCCCGCCGAAGACGAAAATGAAGAGGGAAAGATGATCAAGCCGCATCCGCTGAAAGGCCCGAACCGGCTGAAGCTTGGCGTATTCTCCGCCAATGCCGATGGCGGGCTGGCGATCACCGATGTGCCGGAACGCTGGGCCGCTGGCTGGCAGGACAATCTGACCGCTGCGCAGATCGCCGATCGCGCCGGGCTGGAATTCTTTCTGCCGATTGCCCGCTGGCGAGGCTTCGGCGGTAAGAACCGGGTGCGCGAATGGTCGTTCGAGACTTTCACCTGGGCGGCGGCGCTGGCGGCCGCGACCGAGAAGATCGGCCTATTCATGACGGTGCATGTGCCGTTGGTGCATCCGCTTTATGCCGCCAAATCGCTGGCGACGGTCGATCATGTCAGCCAGGGGCGAGCAGGCCTCAACATCGTCTGCGGCTGGAACCCGAAGGAATTCGGCATGTTCGGCATTCCCCTGGTCGAGAAGGGCTACGACCAGGCGGCGGAATGGCTGGAGATCCTTGAAAAGGTCTACGCCTCCGACGATCCAGTCGACTATGCCGGCACCTATTACACGCTGAAGGAAGCCGTGAGCCGGCCGGCAAGTCTGCAGACGCCGCGGCCGGTGACGATGAACGCCGCTTTCGGCGGTCCGGGCCGCGATTTTGCGGCGGCGAGCTGCGACTATCTCTTCACCACCTTCACCGAGATCGCGGATGCAGGAAAACATGTCATCGATATCCGCGAAAGGGCGGAGAGAAAGGGCAGGGATGTCGGCGTCTACACCGTCTGCCACGTCGTCTGCCGCCAGACGCAGCAGGAGGCGGAGGACTATTACACCCGCTACGCCGTCACCATGGCCGACCACGCCGCCGTCGATCAGCATATGGCCGGCAAGAAGGAATTCTCGCAATCGCACGACCGCGATGCCTATGACCGATACCGCCAGCGCTTCGCCGGCGGCGCGGGCAGCTATCCGTTGATCGGCACGCCGGAAAAGATCGTCGAGGATATGATCGCCATATCTGCCCAGGGCTATGCCGGCATAGCTCTGTCCTTCGTCAACTATACGCAGGAACTGCCCTATTTTTGCGATCGGGTCATCCCGCTTCTGAAAAAGGCGGGACTTCGAGTCGAATGAAGGAAAGGCGTCAATCTATTTCAGACGACGCTATCATCGCATGCGTTAGGCGCGCTCCGCCCAGAGTTTTGCCAGTTCGACAAGCGTCTTGACGCCCTTCTCCATGTCTTGCCGGCTGACCCATTCGAGCGGCGAGTGAAAGGCATGGCCTCCGGCGAAGATGTTGGCGCAGGGCAGGCCCATGAACGACAGTCGCGAACCGTCGGTGCCGCCTCGGATGCTGCCGCGCACGGGCGTCATGCCAGCGCGCCGGACGGCCTCGATGGCGTTGTCGGCGATCTCCGGATGGCGGTCGAGGATGGTCTTCATGTTGCGGTACTGCTGCCTGACCTTGAAGGAATAGGTGGAGCCGGGATATTCCGCCATCACCTCCTTTACGGTCGCCTCGAGCATAGCCTCCTTGGCAGCGAGACCATCATCGTTGAAATCGCGAATGATAAAGCTGAGGGCTGCCTTTTCCATCGAACCGGTCACACCGGTTGGATGGACAAAACCATCCCTGCCGTCTGTCGTCTCCGGCGCCATGTCTTCCGGAAGCCGGCTAATGATCGCGCCGGCGATTTTGATGGCGTTCTCCATCTTACTCTTGGCAAAACCTGGGTGGATGGCAACGCCTTGAATGGTGATTTCGACGCCGTCGGCGGAAAAGGTTTCATCCTCGATATGGCCGGCCGTTTCGCCATCGACGGTGTAGGCGAACTCTGCGCCGAGCTTCGTCAGATCGACCTTGTCGACCCCACGTCCGATTTCCTCATCCGTCGTGAACAGAAGCTTGATCGTTCCGTGTTCGATCTCCGGATTGTCGACCAAAAACTGGGCGGCCGTCATGATTTCCGCAAGGCCAGCCTTATCATCGGCACCGAGCAGCGTCGTGCCGTCGGAGGTGATGATGTCGTTGCCGATCTGGTCGCGCAGAACCGGATTGTCGCTGACGCGAATGACCTGTTGCGGATCGCCCGGAAGCTGGATGTCGCCGCCACCATAGTTTCGCAGGATTTGCGGCTTGACATTGGTGCCGGTGAAATCGGGCGCCGTATCCATATGCGAACAGAAGCAGATGACCGGCACTGGCCTGTCGACATTGGACGGGACGGTTGCATAGACGTAACCGTGCTCATCGAGATGCGCATCGGAAAGGCCGATCGCCAGCAATTCCTCCACCAGGAGTCGGCCAAGATTCCTCTGTTTTTCCGTAGACGGCTGCGTCGATGACGTGGGATCCGATTGGGTGTCGATAACGACATAGCGAAGGAAGCGATCGATAACGGTATCAGTCATGAGTTCAGGTCCACGTATTCATCGACGATGGACAGCTATAGCCCTCGCGGACGCGGCCGTGAATGCATTTTCGTTTTGCCGAAGCGTTTTGTCGGTATAGCAAGAGATAACCTTAGCTGGTATAAAATACCACAAACACGCTTAGGGTGTGCCCATGCCACCGAGACCGCCGGCGGCACGCGTTGTCTGGGGCTGAAAATGCGTCAGCCAGGTAGTTGAGTAACCCACCAAAGACAATCATTTGCACGATGACCACGTTTTAAAAGTGTCCCATCATGCATCCGTAGTCGCACCCTATGCGTACCCTCCCTAGAGAAGATACGCACGGGGCGGAACTGGCAAATGAAGATATGCTTAGTCTATCGTGGTCAGCGTCACCGACGTACCGGTAGCGGCGACGTTGAGCCCGAGCTGGCCGGTTACACTGATTAGCTGCAGATGCACGGAGCCGGAGCTGCCACCGAGAAGAACGTTGGCACCAACGCCGGCACCAAGGGTCGCCTCCGCGGTAACGCCCGTATAAAGGCCGCTTAACGCACCATGATGATAGCCGGCTGTCGGAGCAAAAACGAGCCAGACAAGACGGCTGCGGGTGGTGAAGCCGAGATCGACGCCCAGTTTTCTGATCGCACCGCTATAATGGTCAATGCGCTCCTTTCCGACGGTCGAGCGGAAAACGCAGTCGGCCTCTTTTGCAGAGCCAAGCACATAGCCGACACCGCCGCCGACGTCGCACGTAAGATAGCCGATCTTTACCCCATTGCGCTCGTCCGGCTCCTGGTAGGTGGTCTGTAGGTCGGCCGCGCGTACCCCCGTCCCGCCGATGACGATCAATGCTGCTACTGAAAATGCCGTGGCGAGTAATTTATTCATCTTTCTCTCCTTGTCAGAGTATTCAGGGTGCAGGGCACCCGGTCGCCGAGCCGTTGAGTCGGCCCAAACTAACGTCCGTGATCGCAGAACGATCCCACGAAATTGAGGCGGCTATCGTCTTTCCACTCATCCTAATATACAAGAGACAACAGCCCTCGACACTTCACGTTTTGCGATCAGCTTTTTCGCTCCGCGAGGTCCAGAAAATGGACCGGGCATGATCTCGGAAACATATCAGGATCGCGCTTTGTGGCGCGCTACGCTATTTCCATTCGTCGCAAAGGCGAAGACATCGACCGGTTCACCAAGACCCTTGAGTGGGAAGGCACCAAGGCTTTCCATTTCGATCTCACAGCCTGCCATATCGACGAAGGCCTTGGACAACAAGACGGGCCGTTTGACCTCCTTGGTCAATGTCTCCAGTCGCGAAGCGACATTGACGGCCGGCCCGATGACGGTGAAATCAAGGCGGGTACGCGAACCGATATTGCCATACATCACATCGCCGACATGCACGCCGACGCCGTAACGCAAGACCTCGCGGCCATTCCGACTATTTTCCTCATTCAACGCGCCGACCGCAGCCTCCGCCTCGCTGATCGCCTGAAGAAGGTTAGCGCAGGCCATGGGATCGCTCAGCGGAAAAATGGCCAGTAATCCATCCCCCATGAATTTGAGAATCTCGCCGCCATGTTTCTCGATCGGCTCCGACATCGCGTCGAAATAGCCGTTCAGAAGGTCGATCACGTCGTCGCGCGGCCACATGTCCGAAATCGTCGTGAAGTCGCGCAGGTCGCAGATGAGGATGGCCGCGCCGACGGTCGTGCCGCTGCCGCGGGTGGTAGCACCCGCAAGGATTTTCTCGCTGGCATGCGGCCCTACATAGGTGCGCAGAAGCGTCCGGGCCAGGATGTTCTTCAGCCGGATCTCGCTCACCAGCGTCAGGGCCGGCAGTAGGTCCTTCAGGAAGGTGACATGCTCTTCGGTAAAGCCGCCCGGTATGTCGGCGGCAAAGGTGACGATATGGCGCTTGCCGAGCGTATGGTAGATCGGCCAGGCGATATAGTCGGTCAATCCTTCGGCATGCATTTCCTCGTAGAGCGGATAGGCGGGCCGATCGGCCGTATCCAGCTTTTCGAGGTTCTGGCGAACCTCGGCGGCTCCATTGAAGATCTCGTTGATCGGGCTAGCCAGAAACTGCGGTGTCGTCTCCACCCCGTAGCTGAAGGTGCTGATGTTTGCCTCCTCCATCCCTATACGCCAGAGGATTCGTGCACCGAGCCATTGCGGATGAAGCGTTCTGAAATGCAACGTCGCCCGTGCGACCGGGATACCCGCTGCCCGCAGTCTCCCGCACAAGTCCACGAGGATATTGTCGATGAAGCGTTCGTCGCGGGTATCATGCATCAGCCAATCGAGGATATTACTCCGTCTTGCCGGCCATATACCCTGGCTCTCGACATGCGAGCGGGACGCCGCTTCCGATGACAATTGCATTACCCGTACCCCACAAATACCTGGTCTCTGTCGTCGCGCAACGATCCACGCCGAAGTGCGAATATACGCCGATTGTCATTTACCTGGAACGACAATCGGCTTCAGCCCATGATTTTATAAACCGAAGCGCGAACCTATACCGCGCCTCGTGCTACCTGGCCAAAGATAGATAGGTCGAATTCCGTATTCTTTAAACGTGAGGCGAACCGTCGCAGGCCGTCAAACGCATGGCAGACGATGAGCAATGTCCCCGGGTCACAAATCAATTGACAGGCGGCCCATATCTTGGGCCGTCTGCAAAGGTGACTATACTCGTATGCTGCTCGTCGTTATCTCTGGTACAGATCCGCTCCCGCCGGCATCGCGGCGATTTGTAAGACTTTCTGAAGGAGACTGTTCATGAACCCGTCCGAAGCATCGCGCATCATTGCGGATGAGGCCAAGAACTGGCGTCGCGAGATACATCAATATCCGGAACTTCTATTCGATCTGCCACGCACGTCGGCGATGGTGGCGGAGAAGCTGAGGGCGTTCGGCTGCGACGAGGTAGTGACCGGGATGGCCAAGTCCGGGGTCGTGGCGGTGATCTCAGGTAACAGAGGCAATGGCAAGACGATCGCGCTTCGCTGCGACATGGACGCGCTGCCGATGTCCGAACAGACGAACCTGCCTTACGCCTCGAAGATACCAAACATGATGCATGCCTGCGGCCATGACGGTCACACCGCCATGCTCCTGGGTGCCGCCAAACGGTTTGCCGCCGATCGCAATTTTGCGGGCAAGATCGTTCTGATCTTCCAGCCGGCGGAAGAAGGCGGCGGCGGCGGGCGCGTGATGCTGGAGGAAGGTTTGCTCGATCGTTTCGGCATCGAGGAAGTCTATGGCATGCATAATCAGCCGGGCCTCGCCGTCGGCTCGTTCGCCATCCGCAGCGGCCCGATGATGGCTGCTGGGGACCGTTTCGTCATCACCATCCACGGACGCGGTGGCCACGCGGCTTCGCCGCATCTTGCCCGCGACCCCGTGCTTGTCGCTTCGCATGTCATCGTCGCGCTCCAGTCGATCGCATCGCGCTTTACCGATCCGTTCGATCCCGTCGTCGTTTCCGTTACCTTCATCAGCGGCGGCGACCGGAAGGCGCTGAACGTCATCCCTCCCGCCGTCGAAATCGGCGGCACGGTCCGCACGATGCTGCCGGCGACACGCCGCGCCGTAGAGCAACGGTTTCGCGATGTGGTGACTGGGACGGCGAAGCTCCATGACACGCAGGCCGAAATCGATTGGCGCCCGGGATATCCCGTGACCGTCAACAATGCCGAGAAGACCGCGGTTGCGATCGCCGCCGCGAAGAACGTTGTCGGCGCAGAGCGCGTCAACGGCAACTGGCCAATGACGATGGGTTCGGAAGACTTTTCCTATATGCTCGAAAAGCGGCCCGGCGCGCTCATCTGGGTCGGCAATGGCGACAGCGCCGATCTGCATAATCCGGCTTATGACTTCAATGACAATGCCATCGCCTACGGCATCGACTACTGGGCCGCCCTGGTTGCGCAGCGATTGTCATAGCTGAACGGAGAGGCATTCGTTCGCGGGTTTACCATTCGATCGCCGCGGATTGACGCCTCGCAGGGCAAGGCTGCCTCATTTCCGGGCGGTCTCGATCCTGATCCAATCCAGCTCCAACGTGTCCGAGGACGGTATATAGTCGCGGTATTGGCCGATCTTAAACTTGGTCATCGGTGGAGATGATGGATCAGGCTCATACCCGATCTTGCCGGTTACCCTGGCGATGAACCGGCCATCCTGATGAATCTCGATGAAAGCGCTGCCGTCACGACCGGCCTGCACGCGATAACGCATCTCGACCCATTTCCCCGCCGGCGTCGACAGGATGGGATTGCGGCCATACTCCACCTTCAAATTGGGCGTGCAGGCTTTGCCGTCGCTGTCCTCCGGCCGGATAGACTGGCAATAATGCGGCGTTCCGTTTTTCCAGGCGAGCTTGCTTCCCTTGGCTGGCGCCGAGGCGATCAAGCACCTGCACATATCGTCCTGAACCGTGACATGCAGGATGCCGTCATCATAGCGCTGGGCGAGAAACGGGCTTGGTGACCAGCCCGCAAACTCCTGCGCGTACTTGCTATTTATAGGCTCCTGTTTCCATTGCGCCGTTATCCAGCGAATGGAATCCTTATCGTTCAAAACCTCTTTCGGCATGCGGAAGCGGAAGGAATAGACGAGCGGCACATCGGACCTTCGAAAGAAGGTCTTTTGCAGGCGAAGCTCTTCACGCTGAATGCATTCGTCCTCCTGGTGAGCTGCCTTGGCCCGGCTCCAGGCGTTGTCGTCGCAATAAGGATCAGGTTGGTTCGCCGTCGGCGCCCACGTCGGCTTCACTTTCGCAAAGAAGTTCGTGCCGAGAAACTCCGGTCTGCTGACTTCGGTCACCAAGAAGTGTTGCGCAGTCAGGACCTCCTGCGGCGCCTTGCAAGCAGGTTCGCACTTCTTGCCGCCGAGTGAGGATTCGTTGACGGTAATCCCGGCTATGTAATCCCTCCTTTCGGCTGGATCGGCCGAGAATGTTACCGGTGTATTTTTGTTATCGATCTGGCAGGAACACCATTGGCTCTGATCTAGCGTCGGCGACCTGAAATCATTGTAGAGAAGCTCGGCTGCCGACGCGCTGGATGTGACCGCGACAAAAAGCAAAAGAAACATAGTAGCAGGCGTCAAACGCCACATCTTCGTCTCCCAATAGGCGCGCATCGCACCCTGGAAGAACGTTTAAACATAGAATCTCGTGGATTGAAATCCAGCGAAAAGGACGAGGACCCTGTCCTTCGCGTTGCATCGCCGTCGTGTTGCCTGGCGTTTCAATCTGTCGCCAAATGACTGGAATTGTCAGGATGCAGGTTACTGCAAATAACGGTAGGAGGGATCATGTCCATAGAGTTGCTGCCGGGGTCTCCCGCTCCAAAACCTAGCCATTTTCTCCTTTTGCGGATGCAAATTATCCTATGTCTAAATGGCTGTTAAATCTAAGCTAAGCTGCCAAACGGAAGTAATTTCGGCTTTAACTTCCGTCACTCCCTATACCCTTTGGAAGGGCTCAATTTCGATCAAAAGAGTGTCTGGGAGGGGATAATCCGTCGCAGGCAAAACTGCTGAATGCGGATCGATTTGACGAGTAGGAGGTTACTACAATAACGCCGGAACGCAAAGTGAAATAGGTGACATGATTGATCTTTTGGCGCCCGCGTCGTCTCCAACAGGATCCTAACGACGGTCGCTGGAAATTTTCCTCCGAGAGCTCGCAGTTGTTCACGTAGGCATCCTTCCCATGTTCAAGTTCCGGCTCTTTTCTTGAGACAAAGTGTACGGGGTCTCGGCCTAAAGCTTGAGCAAGCGTACAAACTCGAGACCGTTCGCAAGGATCTTGTTCAACACCATTTCCTCCGGTCTTGCGCAGGGGACATGTT